>NZ_FNRR01000001.1:0-1630248 GCF_900107875.1 Paenibacillus sp. 276b
AACGGGAACAACCGGAGCCACGGGAGTAACGGGTCTTACTGGAGTAACTGGTGTTACAGGCGCAACCGGAACCGGAGCTACGGGAGCCACTGGTGCAACGGGTCTTACTGGGGTAACAGGTGTGACAGGTGCCACCGGAATAGGAACAACCGGAGCCACTGGTGCGACGGGTGTAACTGGAGTGACAGGCGCAACCGGAACAGGAACAACTGGAGCCACTGGTGCAACGGGCTTAACTGGGGTCACCGGTACGACAGGATCAACGGGAACAACAGGAACCACCGGCGCGACAGGATCTACTGGGGTAACAGGTGTAACTGGTGTGACAGGTGCAACCGGAACAGGAACAACTGGAGCCACAGGAGCAACGGGTCTTACCGGGGTAACTGGTGTGACAGGGGCAACGGGAACAGGAGCTACGGGAGCCACAGGTGCAACGGGTCTTACTGGGGTAACAGGTGTGACAGGTGCCACCGGAACAGGAGCTACGGGAGCTACAGGTGCAACGGGGCCTACTGGTGTAACTGGTGTGACAGGTGCAACGGGAACAGGAACGACTGGAGCTACCGGAGCAACAGGACTTACGGGTGAAACAGGTGCGACAGGAGCCACGGGAACGGGAACAACGGGAACAACCGGCGCCACAGGATTTACTGGTGTAACCGGAGTGACAGGTGCAACGGGAACAGGTATAACCGGATCCACCGGCGCGACGGGTTCAACGGGTGTAACGAGTGCAACTGGTGCGACAGGAGCAACGGGAACGGGAACAACAGGCGCAACTGGGGCTACCGGGGCTACTGGAGTTACTGGATCCACGGGAGCCACAGGGGCTACGGGTGCATCAGGGCCCAATCTAGCTGCACAAGGATTTTCTGCATTTTTGGCTAACCTATCAACAACAACCAGTGCACAGTTAACCAACTGGAGTACAGCAAGTCCTTACTATGGTAATGCAAATTTTAATGCAACTACAGGCAATTACACGGCGCCGAATACGGGGACCTACTCGATTGTGGCAACAATCAATTTTTCTACAACTGCCGCAATCGCCATCTCATTGGGTGCTGGGGTCAATCCAGCGTTTCTGGTGCAAAGAACATCCCCCACTACGACAACATTGGTCAATGGACTATTGCCAATCCTGAATATCAGCGTAACGCTACTTACGTTGCGGGCAGTTCTTGGTAGTGGAGCCGTAACGCTAGCGGCGCAGGTTACGCTGAATGCAGGCGATGTGATTGGGTTGTTTTACGCAGCGAATGGATTAACGATTACTCTGAACTTGGGGATTGGAGCAACGAACGGTATTGTATGGTCAGTACACGAATTGACATGAGGTATTAATTCTTCAGCACCCCACCTATTTAAAAATAAGACAACACGAAAACAGATCCGGGTTGGATCTATCGTTAATATCCAACCTGATCTGTTTTTTTACATACAGGACGAAGTCGTTAAAATTTGGTTTCGTTATAGTTAACAAGCATGTTAGATATTTTTAGGTCTGATGACAAGAAATCTGTCGTGATATTCAAAAAAATGACCCCAACTCATATAATAACGCTAATCCTTATGAAAATGATGTAAGGGATTGAGACGGAATCATCGTCTTTATCCATATGGTAAACGAATTAGGCTGCTTTGAACTTGCAGAATATCCATCCACAAAACAAATTATTACACAAACATAACATTAAACGAGCGGTTCGTAGCAGTATACGAGTGGACGTTGAAAGGGTTGATGAATGATGAGCCTTGAAACATTAAACCAACGAGTACAAGATGATCTGGCTTATCTCGCATATGGAGGTGCGGATTGGATTCGCCCACGCGAACATGACGAAGGCCATATCTATGATGTCGTTATTGTAGGTGGTGGGCAGAGCGGTTTGGGGGCTGCTTTTGGATTCCTGCGTGAGCGGATATCCAACATTCTGGTCATTGATGAAAATGCCGCAGGGTTGGAGGGACCTTGGGAAACTTACGCGCGTATGGTCACGTTACGTACACCAAAACACCTGACTTCCATTGATCTCGGTATTCCTTCGCTGACGTTTCGAGCATGGTGGGAGGCTCAATCAGGCTCCTCCGGATGGGATGCGGTTGATAAAATTCCGCGCAGCGAATGGATGAACTATCTGCGCTGGTACAGGCAAGTGCTTAATCTGCCTGTCATGAATGAAGTAAAACTGAGACTGATTGAACCTGCAGATGGAGGCTTACACCGGCTGCACATTACGGGTGCAGGGGCTCCAAGTAATATGTTGCTGGCACGAAAGGTTGTCTTGGCTACGGGCATCCAGGGTGGTGGAGAGTGGCATGTACCACCGATGATCGCTGAGAAAGTACCTAGGTATCTTTACGCTCACACGTCGGAGCTGATTGATTTTGAACGGTTACGAGGAAAAAGGATTGCCATACTTGGCGGCGGAGCTTCAGCCTTTGATAATGCCAACTTTGCACTAGCCACAGGTGTGGCTGAGGCCCACGTATTTGTGCGGCGGGAACAATTGCCGAGCATTAACCCGATACGTCAGATGGAACAATCCGGTATGATCGAACGGTTTCACGTTTTGTCGGACGAGGATAAGTATGCGACCATTTCCCATTTTTTCAAATACAATCAGCCACCAACCAACGATACCTTCAACCGAGCCGCTGCATGGCCAGGCTTCCAATTACATCTTCATGCGCCTTGGCTGGATATACAGATGAAGGATGGGAAAGCGGTAGTGACTACGCCACAGGGACAGCACTCCTTTGATTTTCTGGTCATAAGTACGGGGATGGTGAGTAATCCGTCACTGCGTCCCGAGCTCAGAATGGTGGAGGCACATATTGCACGCTGGGCAGACCGTTTTCAAGCTCCGACGGTACAGAGGAATGCACTGCTTGACGCACATCCCTACCTTAGTCCCGGGTTTGCAATGACCAGCAGAGATGAGGAGGGGCAGGATAAGCTGCGTGGGTTGTTTGTCTTTAACTACTCTGCACTTGCAAGTTGCGGCCTGTCCGCCTCAGCAATATCGGGGACAAAGAATGCTGTGCCGAAGTTGGTTTCAGCTGTAGCCGACCAGCTTTTCCTAGATGACCGGGAACAGATCTTGGAGCAATTTTTTAAGTATAACGAGCAGGAATTTACTGCGAGTTGGGTGAAGAGTGAAGTTGGAATCTGAGTATTCAAAATAACCGTACAGCGGGGTAAGATGCTGTACGGTTTTCCTTTTTCTAAAGTTACATTTACGGGTGCTTATATAATGCTGTAAAATATCGAATTATACAGCGTTAAGGCAGGCGATAGATTATTGTGAGAATCATGGATTATGAGGGGTTCAGAACCCATTTGAAGAAAGCGTCACGCAAACGAAATGAACCCTTGATCAAAATTGTAGCTTTTCAGGAAAAGTATATGAAGATTGAAGAGATCCAATATTATGATGTAGAGCAGAACTATATGAGTGTTCAGGCGTGTAATACGCTGTGGATGAACTTGAAAGATAAATCGTTCCGCAATCTGGTGTCCCATGATCTGAAGTATTTCCAAACCATGGACAACCTCGGCCGTCATTCATTGGAGAATCTAATTAAAGAACTGTACGACATGGCTGTTCCAATCCTGCTGGATTATGATCCAAGTGATTTTTATAGTTTGCAGCAGTTGTCTGAAATTCTGGTACTGGATGAGATGAAGCTAGTAGAGAAATTGGAGATGGGGCGTTTCAAGGGTGCATTTATTAATGAAGAAGGAAATTGGGTAAAACCCAAACCTGACAGGGCTGAGCTATTCCTATAATTGAAAAAAGAGACTCGTGTCAATTCCATAATGACCGAATATCCATTCTGCAATGGTACGCCGAATACGGCACATTGCAGTTTTTTTCATTAACGAACTGTCTACGAAGAAGTCTCAGCCGTTTCGTTTCACGACAAAAGAGTCTCCGCTTGGTCCCGGTGTTCCTGGAATGGAAACAACCTGTTTTTGCTGAATCATGATGCCTTTCTCTTTGACGATGAAGCCGGGGCAGCGACCGTTCAGGCGACAACACTTGAAGGTGACAGGCGTGATTTTTGCCATCCGGGAGATGGTGTTTCCCAATGATGGAGCTTCTACAATCCATTCCGCGGATGATTGCTGGCCTGCATATTGCTGAACGGTGCGGAAAGTCCAATTTTGGGTCAGGTTATGAAGTGTGATACACCAGCGAGTTCGATTGATTCTGTAAATGGCCGCTCTCATCCGATCTCCCGGTGATACAGGAAAAGGGATGATCGTTTCAACGTCCGGAAGAATTTCCCACCAGGCATAATAACTAGCTTGGCCGTTAACCCAATCATGGCCTGTTCCAGTCTGAATGAGATTGGAATTCTCGTATCCATCAATTCCGATCCAGGCTGAGGAGTATGAGGACTTGGACGATGGTAAAACAAAGGGCACGTTCCATTCAGCCGAGATACGTCTGAATTCAGCTTTGTCACCCGCTCGGGCATAACCACTCCAGTTGGAGGAAATCCACCCGAAGCGTAGTGAAGAATTTGTTTTGCCTGTATGAGGTATACAGGGTTTTCGGCGTTTGTTTCGATTATTCGCCATACGGCCACCTCCCATGTGAAAATAGAGACGAAATCATTCGTTCGATATTATCAAATGCATGGAAGACGAAAGAGGACATGGACAATCTGAGAAAGAAATAAGGTTTGAATGATTTTGAACGATATTTAGGGTTGAATGCGATGTTTGATGTCTATAAAATGTCGAATGTTGATGGTTTTTGAATGTTTTTAAATTAATTTGAATGAAAATGATTGTTTTTTGAGGATTTTATGTTACTATAAAAGCAGTTGGAGGAATGAAAATGCTAACTGAAGAACGATATGCTGCAATTATAGAGCGCTTACACGAAAGAGGCATTGTGAAACTACAAGAGCTCGTCGATGTGCTGGGTGCTTCTGAGTCAACGATACGGCGCGATTTGATTGATCTGGAGAGTCGTCAGATGCTGAAACGCATACATGGTGGTGCTGCTCTAGTGAATGAAAAGACGCCGGAACCCGGTATGGAAGAAAAAACGTTCAAAAACATTCAACAGAAAACGGCGATTGCTCGTTTAGCTGCGCAGGAAATCAACAATGGTGAATGTATCTATCTGGATGCAGGGACGACGACATTAGCCATGATTGCCTATATTGAGGCCAAGGACGTTACGGTAGTGACGAACGGACTTTCTCATGTAGAAGCGCTGGTAAGTAAACGAATACGCAGCTATCTGCTTGGCGGAATGATGAAAATCCACACTAAAGCCGTGATTGGCAGTATCGCATTACAGAACATGGACAACTTCCGTTTTGATAAATGTTTTATCGGAACCAACGGAGTGGATGCCGAAATGGGGTATACAACTCCCGATCCGGAGGAAGCCTTGATTAAAAGACGTGCACATCAATTGTCCGGGAAATCTTACGTGCTGGCTGATTCCAGCAAAATTGGGGAAATTACTTTTGCCAAACTGTTTGACCTTGAGGAGGCAGACTTGATCACAGAACGTATGCCGGAACACTGGCGCTCTGTAATCGCCCAGAAAACTAAAATAATTGAGGGATAGCCATGATATATACCGTAACACTTAATCCTTCCATTGATTACATCGTGGAAGTGGATGATCTGAAGCTTGGTGATTTGAATCGTATGAATCGGGACCTGAAACTTCCTGGAGGCAAAGGCATTAACGTATCGCGAGTGCTTAATCAACTGGGAGCCAAAAACACTGCACTCGGATTTCTGGGAGGGTTCACAGGCCGTTTCATTAATGACAAATTGCAGGAAGACAAGATTCTGACGGACTTCGTTACCATCGCAGATGATACCCGAATTAACATCAAGCTGAAGCATGGGGAAGAGACAGAGATTAACGGACTGGGACCAGCCATTCGACCAGAGGAAGCAGAAGGGTTGCTTAACAAGTTATCCGCATTGCAAAAAGGAGATATCGTCATTCTTTCGGGAAGTGTACCACCTTCACTGGGAGCTGAGTTCTACGATCGTCTGATCAACGTGTGCAAACAAACGAGTGCCGAATTTGTAATCGACACGACAGGACCCGCTTTAATGGATGCTTTGGTACATGAACCGCTGCTGGTGAAGCCGAACCATCACGAACTAGCTGAACTTTTCGGAGTAACCATCGACACTCAAGAGGAACTGGTGACCTATGGTCGCAAGCTTTTGGAAGCAGGTGCCAAACATGTGTTGATCTCCATGGCAGGAGAAGGAGCGCTGTTGATTACCAAAACAGATGTCTACCATGCGAGCGTTCCAAAAGGTGTCGTGAAAAACTCGGTTGGTGCTGGAGATTCCATGATCGGTGGATTCGTAGGTACATTTGGATTAAACGAAGACCTGCTTGAAGCGTTCCGAACGGGTGTTGCTTCGGGTAGTGCAACGGCTTTCTCAGATGATCTGGCGACACGTGAACTCATCGAAGAGCTGCGTACTCAAGTCACCATAACCAAAATATAGTCCGTACAAAATGAATGGAATACAGGCCCCTTTTTAGAAGAGGGGATTCAGTTAATAGCAGATAACAGCGTAAGAAGTATAATTATAAGTCGGTCTGTATCACGCAGGCTGACTGAATTTAAGGGAGTGTACCAAATGAGAATAACAGACCTGATGATCCAGGAAACGATGATCATGGACCTGCAAGCCACGACGAAAGAAGAGGCTATTGATGAACTCATTGCAAGTTTAAACCGTAGCGGACGTATTAATGATCCGGTTCTGTTTAAGGAAATGATTTACAAACGCGAAGCGGAATCCAGCACGGGGATTGGTGGCGGTATTGCCATGCCTCATGCTAAAACAACAGCAGTAAATGAACCAACAGTTGTATTTGCCAAGAGTCGGAAAGGACTTGATTTTGAAGCGCTTGATGATGAACCGGCTCATATATTCTTCATGATTGCAGCTCCAGAGGGGGCTGCCAATACACATCTTCGTACACTTGCGGCTCTTTCCAGGCTGTTGATTGATAGCGATTTCATCTCGCAGCTAATGAGCACGGACACTCCTGAAGAAGTGACTGCATTATTCGATGCCAAACAGGCGGAAGAAGCGGAGAAAAAAGCTGCCAAAGAAAAAGCCGAAGCGGAGAAAGCAGCAAATGCTGCAAATGGAACAAACGCTGTATCTGGCGCGGGCAATGCGAATGGACAGAAGCAGAATACATCAGGCCTTATTGTTGGTGATGCGGCATCTGAAGATTTTGTCGTTGCAGTAACCGCTTGCCCAACAGGTATTGCTCACACGTTCATGGCTGAAGACGCTCTCAAGAAGAAAGCACAGGAAATGGGCATTAATATCCGAGTAGAGACCAACGGTTCCGAAGGAGCACAGAACGTACTGACAGCTGATGAAATCGCTCGTGCCAAAGGGGTTATCATTGCGGCAGATAAAAATGTGGAAATGGCCCGCTTTGATGGCAAACCGGTATTACAAAGACCCGTAAGCGATGGCATTCGCAAATCCGAAGAACTGATTCGCAAAGCAGTTAACGGGGACGCTCCGATCTACCGAAGCCAAGGCGGCAACGGTGGGAAGGCTGAAGGAGAAAGCCAAGGCAAATTGAGCATGGGCAGCAAGATTTATAAAGATTTAATGAACGGGATCTCGCATATGCTTCCATTTGTTGTAGGTGGCGGGATTTTGCTCGCCATATCCTTCTTGTTTGAACAAATTGCGAGTCCGGACAATCCTATTGTGCAATTGTTGCAGACCATTGGTGGCGGGACCGGAGCGTTCCACTTCCTGATTCCTGTCCTTGCCGGTTTTATTGCGATGAGTATTGGTGATCGTCCGGCCCTGATGCCTGGTATGGTCGGTGGATTGATGGCTGTGAATTCGAACGCCGGTTTCCTTGGTGGTCTGGCTGCCGGTTTCCTGGCAGGTTACGTAGTAATTGGTCTGCGCAAACTATTTAAAGGACTGCCTAAAGCAATTGACGGATTGAAACCAATCCTGCTCTATCCTGTGTTCGGATTGCTTATCGTTGGTGCAATAAGTTTCTATGTCTTTGATCCAATCTTCGGTTCCCTTAACACATGGCTTGTAGATGCACTTGGAAACCTGGGTACCGGAAATGCTGTATTGCTTGGCTTGCTGCTTGGCGGCATGATGTCCATCGATATGGGTGGACCGTTTAACAAAGCGGCTTATACATTTGCTATCGGTGTATTCACATCCAGCGGCAATACAGATGGTGCTTGGATGGCAGCTGTTATGGCGGGCGGTATGGTACCGCCACTGGCGATTGCACTCGCTACAACGTTCTTCAAATCCAAATTTACGGAGCAAGAACGCAAATCAGGTTTGACGAATTACGTGCTCGGATTTTCCTTCATCACGGAAGGCGCCATTCCATTTGCTGCGGCTGACCCGCTGCGTGTTCTGACATCCTGTATTCTCGGTTCTGCTGTTGCAGGTGGACTGACTCAACTGTGGAGCATTAACGTACCTGCTCCGCATGGCGGAATCTTCGTTGCGGCACTGGCGAATCACGCATTACTCTTCCTGCTTGCTGTAGCAATCGGTGCAGTAATCTCCGGTCTGATTCTCGGACTGTGGAAAAAATCGCCGACCGTTGTGAAATAAGTCAAAGGGTAAAGTTTCCCTAAAAGTTATAAACAATCTCTATCTCATAGATTAATTAAAATAAGATGGCATCTCCTCAGTGAAATTCACTGGGGAGATGCTTTTTTATTTCGCTGCAGGTCATTCTGTGATAAGATAAATAATATCTAATTAATGAAACAACGTTTCATCTAATGAAACTATAAGGAGGGAACAGCATGTCTAATGATCAGATTAAAGGACAGGTACGCAAACAATTTGCGAAAAATGCGGAGAAATATGTGACTAGTGCCGGTCATGCCAAAGGTGATGATCTGGCATTGCTTGTGGCTTCATCTCAAGCAAGCTTGGATATGAAGGTGCTGGATATTGCCACTGGCGGAGGACATGTTGCCAATGCATTAGCTCCGCTTGTGGAGCAGGTTATCGCATTGGATTTAACGGATGAGATGTTACAAGTGGCTGAACATTTTATCCGGGGAAATGGGCACCAGAATGTGGATTTTGTTGCAGGAGATGCTGAACACGTCCCTTTCGAGGATGATTTCTTTGACCTTGTGACCTGTCGCATTGCTGCACACCATTTTCCAGACGTATCTTCCTTTGTATCCGAGGCGCTTCGAGTAATGAAACCTGGTGGCAGACTGTTATTAATTGATAATGTGGCACCTGAACGTGATGAGAATGACCAATTTTACAATGAAATCGAGAAGTGGCGTGATGGAAGTCATGTTCGGGCATGGCGTAAGACGGAATGGATACGGATGTTGGAGCTTGCCGGATTTCGAATGGAAACGATGGTTTCCTTTGAGAAACACTTTATATTTGAAGACTGGTGCAACAGGGCTGGACTTCCGGAGCCGGAAAGTAGAGAGCTTGAAGCAAGCATGTTGAGCGCGCCATCTGTAATTAAGAAGTATTTCAATTTTGAAGTGGCACAGCCTGGCAGACTCGTCAGCTTCAAAGGAGAGAGTGTATATATTCAGGCGGTAAAAGGAAAATAAGGTTTCGCCATCATTAATTAATTCGTTTAAGTGGGCAAAAGCAAAATCAAAAAAGGCAGAGGGCCCGCATAAGGGACATCTGCCTTTTTAGATCGTCGTCACATAATCAAGGTTTCAGTATAACTTTGGTACACTCGTCTTCGTGTTCGTAGAAAATCCGGTAAGCTTCCTTCGCATTCTCCAGCGCAATGCGGTGAGAGATGATCTCGGTAGGGTCGAATTCGCCAGCCGTGATTTTGCGGAAAAGCTCCGGCATATAGTGAATAACAGGGGCTTGTCCCATTCTCAGGTTGATGTTTCGTTCAAACAGATTGCCTAGGGGGAACATGTTATAGGTCGAGCCATAAACACCCGTCAGTTGCATCGTCCCGAATTTGCGCACAGCCTTGATACCGATCTCAATTGCACTTAATGTACCGCCTTGAATTTTCAGCTTCTGTCCAATTTCCTCCAAAGTGGATTTCTTGCCATCCATGCCTACACAGTCGATGACAACATCCGCTCCGCCTTGGGTTATTTCGCGAATATGTTCACCCATATCATCGTAATCTTCAAAATTAAATACTTCGGAATTATTCATTCGTTTGGCTTTGTCCAGTCGATACGGAAGACGATCCACAGCAATGACTCGCTTGGCACCTTTCATCCAGGCGAATTTTTGTGCCATCAGGCCAATGGGCCCGCTGCCAAGCACAGTTACAGTGTCTCCCGGCTTCACCCCGGCGTTCTCAACACTCCAGTACGCAGTAGGGAGCACATCGGACAGGAATAACAGGGCTTCATCCTCGAGCTCACATGATTCGGGAATCACAAAAGGCATGAAATTCCCATAAGGAACACGCAAAAATTCAGCCTGACCGCCCGGATAATTTCCGTATCGTTCCGTGAAGCCAAAATAACCTCCGGTATGAACCTCCGGATTGCGGTTTGAGTTATCGCACTGGCTCTCCATGTCGTGATTGCAATAAAAGCATTCGCCGCAGGAGATGTTAAAAGGCAACACCACACGATCTCCTTTTTTTACTCGCGTCACTTCAGGTCCTACTTCCTCAACAATGCCCATCGGCTCATGGCCGATGACATAATCCTTCTGGGCTGGCAGAGCTCCCTGATAAATATGAAGATCTGATCCACATATGGCTGTAGAAGTAATACGCACGATGATGTCATCCTTTTGCTGCAATCGTGGATCTTCCACCTCTTTGACTTGAATATCCTTGGTTCCTTGAAAAGTAACAGCTTTCATCTTCATATTCCTCCTAGATGTATTCCTATTAAACAACAGGCCATTTTTCTTTACGCAACGAATGGAGCAGTTCGGGGGAAGCGTTCAGGTTGTCATGCACTAGCTCTTCCGGGGTTAATGCCATCCATTGATTCAGGGAGATATCCTCAAAGCGGTCACTTCTAAACATCTCCAAAAACCATAACGTATCGGTGCCCGTATTCTGAATATAATGCCCCATGGCTACAGGAACGTATCCAACATCTCCAGCCCGATAGTCGAATGTGCGTGCAAGGCCATTCCCTCCAAAAACCGTCATTCTTCCTTGCCCGGTCAAATAGTATTGCCATTCATCCGCATTGGGATGCCAGTGAAGTTCGCGCATACCTCCAGGCTTGATTTCCACGAGTGCTGCGGCAACGGTTGTTGAGATCGGAAAGTTGGTGGAGTCCACAATGCGCACACTGCCTCCCGGTGTAACGATCGGTTTCTGGGCTAACAGCCGATGTTTGAAGGAGAGCGGAACCGTGCCATAGGGTGACTGCACTTCCTGGCTTGCGAGGGAACCAGGGACCTGATCCTGAAAAATGTAAACCTGTTCTGTTGGCATGGATTGGAACGCGGATTCGGGTATGCCAAAATTGACGGACAACACTTCCGGTGGCGTATGCGCAAACCAATCAGAGATGGATAATGTATTCAGATCGGAGAAGGACCCATCATCAAATACAAGCAAAAACTCACATCCATCGGCCAAGCCCTGAATGGAATGGGGCAGACCTTTTGGGAAAAACCACAGATCTCCCGGTCCCACATCTGCAATAAAATTACGACCTTGCTGATCCACGGACGTAATTCGTGCCGTACCCCAGATCATATACGCCCATTCCGATTGCTGATGCCAGTGCAACTCCCGTACACCTCCAGGTGTAAGGCTCATATTCACACCAGCTAGTGTCGTAGCGATGGGCAAATCCCGTACCGTAATTTCGCGGGACCAGCCGCCATGGTTCAACTGCATATGTGTATCGGAAAAAGACATTCTCAGGTTGGGTAATAAGCCGTTGTCGGTTACCGGAGGTACCAGCATATCCGGATTTTGTAGATCTCTCATCACATCCCGAGGCCCCAGATCCGGACCTCCGGCACCGTCTTTTCGTATCGGCTGCGGTATAATTAATGGCTTGCCATTGTTGTTGTTTTCATTTTTCATATGCAGATTCCTCCAGTTCATCACTTCGTCCCATGACAGATGTCGGTATAGTGAAGATTATGAACCAGAGCCTGGCAATTATGAGGGACGGGAATAATCTGCGTTGGCGAAGTGGAAAATAACGTGAAAATTCACGATAGGTGGTGAGAGGAATGCGTAAACGTTTCAGGTTATTGCTTTACATCTGTTTCATTCTTGGGACTGTCGCTTCTTCAATCGCTGCGATGCCACTGGAGGTTCTGGCCAGTCCGGATGACATAAGGAAAGACAATGTAGCTTCTTCACAGGAACAGTTGGCTTATTCGCTTGGGGTTCAGGCTTACATATATGGCTATCCGCTGGTAGTTATGGAACAAACGAGACAGATGGCTCTGAAAACAAGGGCTCCACTCAATCAGTTTTATTACTCCAGCATGCTGGCTTCTCAGCAATATCACGATATTGTAACTCCTAATAGCAATACGCTTTATTTTAGCGCCTGGCTGGATCTCTCCAAAGGTCCGGTGGTCCTGAACGTTCCGGCTAATAAGGATGACCGTTATTACACCGTCCAAATGATTGATGCGTATACCAATACGTTCAGGAATGTGTCCAATCGTACGACAGAAAACAAGGCAGGGCAGTTCACCATCGTTGGACCGGGTAGAAGCAGTGATATCAACAAAGCGTCCATCCATGCCCCAACGCCAATCGTTTGGCTGCTCGGACGTGTGCAAGTGAATGGTAAAGAGGATCTGAACCATGCAGTTGCTTTCGAGAAACAATTCACCCTGTCAACGCCAACCAGTAATCCTTCCAGTGGTATAACAGACGGTTCGTCTTCGAATCAGATGTCTTCCATGAAGAACGACCCGTTTGCTTTCTATAAAATCATGACGGAACAGATTCGGCAAAATCCTCCGCCCGCCTGTGATGCAGTTCTGCTGGATCAGTTCAAGCTAATCGGCATTGATCCTGCCAAGGGATTTGAATCAGCTGATCTGAATGCTGCCACGAAAGCCGGACTGTTGCGTGCCGCAAAGGATGCGCAACGTATTATTGCAAATTCAGTCAAGTCGATTCCGACCGCCAATGGATGGTATATCGGCCATGATATTGGAACCTATGGTACCCAATTTCTGCTGCGAGCTGTCGTTGCATATTCCGGTTTGGGCGCCAATGTCCCGGAGGAAGAGCTATATGCACGTGCATTTGTAGATCAAAATGGGGAAAAGCTGCATGGCAAGCAACGTTATGTGTTGCATTTTAACAAGAATGATCTTCCGCAGGTGACCGGATTTTGGTCTCTCACCCTGTATGACTCCGATTTTTATCTGGTCGATAATGCCATTGGCAGATATTCGATTGGAGATTTGACGAAAGGTTTGCTGTACAATCCTGATGGTTCACTGGACCTTTATATTCAGCAGTCTGCTCCTGAAGGGAAGGAATCGAATTGGCTTCCTGCACCACCAGGAGACTTCAATTTGGTGCTGAGGATGTTTGCTCCGAAACCATCCATGCTGGAAGGGGAATATGAAGTACCTCCGGTCGCTCGGATACAATAGGAAGCCTGGATACCATACATGTAAGGAGTAAAATGAATCCAAAGGAACAACAAAAAGACGTGACCGATACGCTCGGTCACGTCTTTTTGAAGAAAGCTCAGACACTTTTTTTGCTTACGGGATCGGTCTTGGAGTCAAGCTGCAAAAATTCATGCTCATAAATTTCATGCACTCTGTTCAGAATGGCTGGGCCTTGCTCCGTAAACCGGAGATTAGTGGGTTTGTTTTTCATCAGGAACGTACCGGATGTAAGTTTGGTTTGCGCAATGGCAGCGTTATAAAGCAGAGAAGCTCCGTGACTTGGATGTGGGAAGAACAGCTTCATGATTGGTTTGATATAAAAGGGCAGTCCAGATGTTTTATTACCTCTGAGTGTATTGTTGCCCCCGGGGTCCACACTGAGTAACCGAATTCCTTTAGCCGCAGGGGTAGAAGCAGCTTCGCGTGTCCATAAAGACAGTGCGAGCTTTGAAGTCGCATAAGGACCGAACAGTTTTTTGAACTCGGCTGGATGTTCCAGGATGTCCAGGTTAAACTGTTTAACCATATTGAACGCACTGGTGGATGTATTAATAACGGTTTTCAAGGTGCTTTTGTGAAGAAGATCCTGTAGTTCCATGTAAATGATGTACGGCACCACGGTCTGTAATTCAAAGTGCATTTCATGTCCCTGATCGGACAAACGAAGATCGTAACCGCTGCCCCCGGCATTATTGAACAACACATCGATGGTATCCGTTTCGGATTTAATTTGATTCAGTGCTTTTCTCAGATTATCGTACTGAGTAAGATTAGCTTGAACCCAACGGAGCTGACCGGAGCGCAATCCGTCCTGAATGTCACTGTCTTCCTTCGGAAAAGCGGAACGGTTAAGGCCGATAACTTGCCAGCCTTCCGCTAACAAGGTGCGGGTCAGTTCAAGACCGATTCCCGAAGTTGATCCTGTAATTAGGGCTGTACGACGTGTATGGTTTGAATTCATATAAATACCTCCTGAGTGAATGGTGTGACAGGGCCAATCTGTCTAATGCGCTCATTCTACAATTTGGAGTCGACTCCAAGTCAAGCGTGCTGTTGGTTTATATTTTAATTTTTTGGATGCGGTATCTATAAACGCATAACAACCTTGACTTGGAGCTGACTCCAAGTTGTAAGATAGAGATCAATGAAGGCGGAGGAGGTCGACTATGATGAATGATACTGAAGTGTTCTCCATTAAAGAGACGTCAGAACAGGCCGGGCTATCGGAAGACACCATTCGTTATTATGAGAAGATTGGACTTCTTCCCCGGGCTGAACGCAAGGCCAATCGCCATCGGGTATACCGTCCGGAGGACATCCAGACAATGAAGCTTATTACTTGTTTGAAAAAAACAGGCATGTCTCTGGAGGAGATGAAGCCTTATCTACAGATGTCGATGGATTCGGACCTTGAAGATTTCCCGGATGAGCGTGAAATGCTGCTGAACCATCGGAAAAAGATTGAAGCCCAGATTGCATCCTTGCAGCAGATCGTCGATTTTATCGATGAGAAGATGGAGAAGCGTAGCATGTTTCCGGATGAGTGCCCGATTACCGGGGAGAATCAGATGTTTGTATTTGAAAAGAAGAACATCTTCTCCTGAGCGCTGCTAGCCAGCGGAACCCAAAAACCACGTCATGATGACGTGGTTTTTTTGCTTATATTTAGCATTCGATATGGAGTATATGGCGAAGGCGTTTGATATCACTTTTGGGAGGAAGACCATACATGCGAGCGTACTCCCGACTGAATTGGGAAGGACTCTCGTACCCAACCTGGAATGCAGCATCGGCTGCATCGGTTAAACCTGCAAGCAGCATTCGCCGTGCCTCCTGCAATCGAATCTGTTTTTGATATTGTAGTGGGCTCATGGCGGTAATGGCTTTGAAATGATAATGCAATGAGGATGTACTCATGTTAATCATGGAAGCCAATTGCTCGATTCGTAGCGGATGGGCGTATTCTGATTGAATCAAATCAATGACTTGAGCGATGTGCTGTGCGTGACTGTTCTGGACTGCAAACTGCCTGATGGAATGTCCATTTTCATCCTGAATCAGGCGATATAGAACCTCGCGGATCATAAGCGGTGCAAGTACGGGAATGTCTTCAGGTGTATCCAGTAACCTGACCAATCGGATTACAGCTTCCAGAAGCGGAGGTTTGGTTGAACTTACAAACAACCCACGACGTGTTGAATTGTCAGGTTTGGTCTGTGTAGAGGGAGAATCCTGAATAAGATCAAAAATCTGACCTGAATCAAAATCAAGTCGCAGACAGAGATAGGGATGTTCTGTCGTAGCCTGTACAACTTGCCCTGAAATAGGCAAGTTTATGGAAGCAACCAAATACTGTGAAGAGTCATAGGTGTAGCTCTCTTGTCCGAGAATAACCAGTTTGGACCCTTGGGCCACAATACACAGGGCGGGTTCGTGTACGGCATGAATGGGCTCTGAAACATGGGAAGCACGAATCAAATCAAGCGAAGGAATTGCTGTTAGATGAATCCCGTCTTCGTGGGTGAAACGGCCGATTAAGCGAGCCAATTCCTGCTGCTGCTGAATAATAGATGTATCCTGTTCCATTTTTGAAAGCATGGATTGCTGGCCCTCCTTTCCTCTTACTCGTTTAACTATTTTAGAATGTGCTGGAGGAATAGGCAAGAATACTGTGGGATTCTTCTATCGGATAGAGACTGATTCCTTACATAATGAAGGCAAGAAATTGAATCTGTTGGCAATAGAAAGGAGTGTCGTGGAAATATGGTAGGCAATAGATCAGGAGATAGACAAGAAGTGAAGCACTCGTATGTTGGGATGTGGGTGACGAAGGATGGGTACATCAGGCATGAGCTTCTCCCTGACGGTCGCTATGATGAAGCGCGGGGAAATAGGCAAAGTGCATATCAAGGACGATATGTAGTCGATGGAGACCATATTGAATATGTCGATGATACTGGCTTTACCGTAGATGGAGACTTTAAGGACGGCGTGCTTTATCATGCGGGCATGATTTTGTACAGAGAAAATGCACAATAAATTATCTAATAGGGAGAGAAATCAACATGTCAAATATAAAAGGGAAAGTCGTTGTGATCACTGGTGCAAGCAGCGGAATTGGGGAGGCAACGGCGTATGCGGGAGTCATGCCGCTATCACCCTTTGAAGCACTAAAAGTGGACGAGTGGAATCGTATGATTGATGTTAACATTCGCGGTGTTCTACACGGCATTGCCGTTGGGCTGCCTGTTATGAAAGAGCAGGGTTCCGGCCAGTTTATTAATATCGCCTCCATCGGAGCTTATGCCGTGACACCTACAGTCGCGGTATATTGTGCAACCAAATACGCAGTCCGTGCGATCTCGGAGGGTCTGCGCCAGGAGGTAGGCGCAGATGTCCGCGTGACCCTTGTATCGCCAGGTGTGACTGAATCCGAACTTGCCGAATCCATCTCTGATGATGAAGCACGCGAGCTTATGAAAGATTATCGGCGCATATCCATTCCGGCCACGGCTATTGCTCAGAGCATTCTGTACGCGATCAACCAGCCAGCTGAGGTGGATGTGAATGAAATCGTGGTGAGACCCACAGCAAGCATGGCTTAAATCTCGCGGTAAGACACTAAAGATGTCCACAACCATATGAATGGGTTGGGGCGTCTTTTTGTACCCTGAAAGAGAGCTCGTCTAGGTTACAATATGGTATAGTATGATCAAGTAACGCACCAGAGAGGGGAATAATACATTGACGCTGCAACAGCTAAAATATGTGATTGAAGTCGCCACGCGTGGCTCGATGAATGAAGCCGCCAAGCGGCTGTTTATTTCCCAGCCCAGCCTGTCGAATGCCATCCGGGATCTGGAGCAGGAGCTGCGGATTACCATTTTTGAACGCACGAATAAAGGGATAACCTTGTCCAAAGAAGGCGTGGAATTTCTAAGTTATGCACGCCAGGTAGTGGAGCAGGCGGAATTACTGGAGAATCGTTATTTGAACGCGAAGCCGTCTCCGCAACATTTTTCCGTCTCCACACAGCACTATGCGTTTGCAGTAAATGCCTTCGTGAAGCTGGTGCAGCAGTATGGACAGGATGAATATGAACTGGCTCTGCGGGAAACGAAAACGTATGAGATTATCCAGGATGTAAAAAGCCTGCGCAGCGAAATTGGCATACTATATCTGAATGAATTCAATTCCAAGGTTATTAACAAGCTGCTTAAGGATGCGGGGCTGGTCTTCAACAGTCTGTTTGTTGCCAAGCCGCATATTTTTATCAGTGTGCAAAATCCGCTGGCGAAGCAGGAATCGGTTGCGATTGAACAGCTTCAGGATTATCCATACCTGTCCTTTGACCAGGGGGAATATAACTCCTTCCATTTTTCAGAGGAGATCCTAAGCACGCTTTCTCATCCCAAAAGCATACAGGTTAACGACCGAGCCACGCTGTTTAATCTGCTGATCGGTTTGAACGGATACACCATCTCAACAGGTGTGCTTAGTGCCGACCTGAATGGGAATGAGATTATCCCCGTCCCGCTGGAGTGTGAAGAGACCATTAATGTTGGCTGGATCAGCCATAAGAATGCTTCGCTTTCCAATCTGGGCGTGGAGTATGTCCAGGCTCTGCATGAGGCGATTCAATCCTAAATGGTCATGGGAAAACCGTTTCCGTTCCAGCGGAGTCGGTTTTTTTTTAGAAACACACTTATACTTATAATCATTGCGTAAAAGTACGAAGGGAGAACGGTCAGTGCGTGTTTTATACCGAAATAAGAGTGAACAGCATGAGTTGACGATATATGATACATCCAAGCTTTATGGAGATAAGGGCCGATTTCGTGTGCTAGAATTCTCCAATGCAGCAGTTCAGGGGGCAATGGATCTGGACGAGCCATCCCGAATGGTGCTGGAGTATCCAAGGGCGATGGTTCACCTGATGGAACGAAATAATCCCGATTATGAATCGGTTTTTATAATTGGACACGGCATCGGAACCCTATCAAGCTACTTGTCTAACCGTCAACTAAAAGTCGCTGAACTCGATGCGGAAGTCATTGAGCTCAGCAGAACTTTCTTTGGATATCGTGGAGATCATGTGTTGGTTGGTGACGGTCGTGAACTATTGGAGCAGGAGGCATCAGGCTCATACCATTATATTATTGTAGATGCTTTTACGGCTGCGGGAACACCTGCACAGTTTACTTCAAGCTCATTTTTCACGATGCTAAAGGACAAATTGCATTCTGGTGGTATCGTATTGCTGAATGTATTTGGGCGTGCGGGCAATGACAGACTGGTGAATGCGATTCATACCACGTTACAGGAACACTTCGCTTATACGCGCTCATTTGCATTGCCAGCTGAAACAACGGATGAAGTCCAAAATCGTATTTTGGTCGGTTGTGACGGACCGATTTCATTTCAAACGCGTCATATGGCTGGGTTTGTAGAACAGCAGCCTGGCGAGGGATATGTTATTGTGGATTCAAATGAATCTTAATCTCAAATACAGTTAAAGATGATTTCGAAGAAAAGTGTCATATCATGTTATCAATTGTCATTAAATCGTCAATCTTACTATGTAATTATTCGAACTTCACAAACTATTTATTTCTTCTTAACAACTTTCATATAAGATAGAAGGAATATGCCTTTTCATGAAAAACCGGGGGAAGCAATAATGATCGCAAAGAATAAAACATCCAGATTAAGAAGAAAAGTAAGGGAGATCAAAAAAATCAGCCTTACCGCTCTGTTGAGTGGATTGGTCACCATTGCCGTTTTGATGACATTGACCATTATGTTTATTTCGTCTTATACATCCCAGAAGCAATCGCTGATTGATAATACGCTCTCACTTAATTATTCAAGTGCCGTGCAGATGAGCCAAACACTGGACTCGTTGTTTCAATCCATGCAGGGCAGTTTGAAGTATTCAGCCAACTATTTTCCGGATATAGACTATGCAGACGCCAAAAAACTAGATCCCACACTGGATTTGATTCGAAACAGCAGTAATTATTTCAATTCGGTTTCTCTGATAGATGAATCGGGAATAATCCGGGGTTCATCTCCTTATTTGGAAAAAAGCCTCGGACAGCCTATAACTTCTAATGCAGCGAAAAATGCGTTTAAATCGAGGTCTTCCTATATATCCGAAGCGTATCGTGCGCCTTATTCGGATCGCAGAGTCGTTTTTGTGAGTGAACCGATCTTCAGTCCATCAGGTGAATTCAAAGGTTTAATTAGTGGGAGCATCTATCTACAGGAAAATAACATTTTGAATCTGTCATTTGGCAGCCAACTGAGGACCAGTAATGGCTCTTATTTTTATATTGTGGATGCCAACGGGACGTTGTTGTTTCACCCGGATACGGAAAGAATCGGTGAAAATCTAAGCAAAAATCAAGTGGTGCAGAAATTGCTTAACGACCATACGGGCAAAGAACAATATAAGAATCTGGCGGGTGTGGATTCACTCGCAGGTTATTATAAGGTCCCGACAACAGATTGGGGAGTTGTCGTTGTATCTCCAACCCAGATGGTATACGATCAGCTGAATCAACATATTCGCATGTTGCTGCTGTACACCTCAATTCCGTTTATCATTCTGACACTTATCGTTATTCGTGTAGCGCGCAAGCTGGCCAGTCCATTTGTTTATCTTGCGGACCTGGTTAACCAGGTGGATCAGGGTAAAGTAGATCTGCCTGTAATGAAGCCGCATTGGAACAGGGAAGCGGACTTGTTAACACGAACTGTGCTGACTGCATTGGCGAATTTTCGCAAGCAGAAGGATCAACTTACTTATGATGCCAGAACGGATGTATTAACCGGAATGACCAATCGTAGAACATTTGAAGAAGTCATTCAGCAGTGGATTGATGAAGAAGTTCCGTTCTCCATTGTGGTACTGGATATTGATCGCTTCAAATCCATAAACGATACGTATGGGCATCATGCGGGGGATCAGGTTCTGAAGCATATCGCGAATATCATTAAACTGTCAGTTCGGACGCAGGATATATGTTCCCGGTTTGGCGGGGAGGAGTTTGTTGTGTTATTGCGACATACAGATTCCAAAACAGCGTATCAGATTGCCGAGCATATCCGTGTATCGGTGGAACAAAGTATATTGCCCATTGATCGTTCTGTGACCATTTCGGCAGGCATTGCCGAATATCCACTGCATTCCACAACGGCGACGGAGTTGTTCCATTTGGCGGATAATGCGTTATATCAAGCCAAGGAAGAGGGACGTAATCGGACCATTACCATTCAAACGGTCATAAAATAAGGTTTACTCATCTTTCATTTCGAAATCAAAAGAAGCTAATCCCATCTAAGAGAGGGATAGCTTCTTTTGTCTTTTGTTTAGACATCTTGTGATCTGGCCTGGACTTCATTTGTATACTGTTCTCCCCAGTCTCGCATGCTGTAAATAATCGGCTGGAGCGTTTCTCCAAACGGTGTAAGCGAATATTCCACTTTGGGTGGAACCTGAGGATAGATTTCCCTGTGAACAATTCCGCTGCTTTCCAGCTCTCTTAATTGGAGAGTTAACATCCGCTGAGTAATATCAGGGAATAACTTTCTAATCTCGTTGAATCTTAACGAGCCGGAGAATAGGTGATATAGAATCGCACCTTTCCATTTGCCTCCAATGACGCTCAGCGTGACTTCGACGGAACAGCCATAAGGCGAGGGGCACCCATCGGCCGGGTTTTTTCTCATTATAATTGCACCTCCAGTTCGTGGTGGTTATTTATAGTATCAATTTTAGTACTACAGCACATAAATGTACATATCACTCATCTATGAGCATATCACTTCTCCCTTGGATTATAAACCCCATCCCATACATCTGCATGAAGATAAAATAACAAAGAACCCCGGTTTCGTATCACGAAACACCGAGGTTCTCAGGAATGAAAGGCTTGATTAGAATAAAGTGTCCAGGGAGTAAGCTCCTGCACCCGCAAGTGCAACACCGATCAGTGATCCGAGCATAACCAGATTGTACTCGAATCCTCCGTTCAGATTCCAAAGTCCTTTACCTGCATGAACTTTTGCTATGGCAACAACCATAGGGATGATGAGCAAAATGACAGCAAAACCAGTCCACAGACCTGCTCCAAACAGGAATCCGCCGATCAACTCAATAAGGCCTCCACAGACAGCCATAACTCTTGCGGGCCTCAGACCAATCGCCCCGAAAAATTCGGCTGTTCCTGATATGCCTTCTCCACCAAACCAGCCAAACAGTTTCTTGCATGCATGACCCATCATAATGAAACCAATAACAAGTCGAATGATAAGTAATCCGGCGTCTAACATGTGCTTCTTTCCTCTTCTCTAGTTGTATAAAATGATTGGTCTTATATCGTATGAATGTCAGATCAGCGACGCCAGAATGGTATCACATAACGCCATGGTTTCAATATTATCCTTACCACTGGAATGTGGATCAGATTTGTTCTGACAGCATTCCATAAAATGAGCCATCTCCCCTACAAATCCTCGTAAGTAGAGGTCGCGATAAGCGCCTGACATAGGAGAGCCGGAGGGAGTGAAAACAGTATCCTGCTCCTCAAGGGATTTCCAGGGAAGGTTATCCCCTGTACGAGATTGATGAACCGTAAGTGTATTAATCTCATCTGCTAACGCAAATCCGTCGTCAAAGGTGACTAGTACACTTTCGCTTTCGCGTGACCATGCACTCATGCCAACAAAGTAGGCACTGCCCACCACACCATGATCAAATTTCAGGGAAATGCCCTGGTTAATATGTTGTCCGTCCTTAACCGTTGTGCCTGTGACCTGTACGGCTTCCCCGAACAGAAAACGCATCAGATCGACCATATGAATGGCAGCGAGCTTCATGAATTGTTCCTCATCCTTGCAGAATGGTGTGCTATCTACAGCAAATTTCATTTGGAAAGAACGTGCTCTCCCCAATGATCCACCATCAATCAGTTCCTTGAGTTTCATGTAGACCGGCGCATATCGTTTCATGAATCCAACCATAACAACCACACCGGCCTTTTGGGCAGCTTCAGCCACAGCAGCAGCTTCGGCAGCGTTCCATCCGAGGGGTTTATCCACGTATACATTTTTGCCAGCCCGGATGCATTCAAGGGCAAGTGCTGTCTGATCCTCTGGTTGCGCCACAACAACGACGCCGTCACAGTCTTCATTCTGCAGCATCAGCTGAGTATTGTCATAGGCTTTCCCGCTGCTCCCAAAACGAAGGAGAGCTGCCTCGGACCGTTCAATACTGCGAGTGGCGATGGCCTGAATATCTGCTCCTGCTTCAATAGCAGAAGGATATATATTCGTGGATGCATGGAATCCTGCACCGATAAAACAAAGTTTCGCTTTTTTCATGTGAACCTCTCCTTTAAATGCAGATCACCAATCACACTGATTAGATTTTGTAGCTTAAATGCTTCAGCATCTGTCCGGCAATGGTGTTGTTAACGCTATGAGGAACCGGCTGTGGTCCGAGGGTGAGATGTTGGCGTTGCTGTACAAGATATAGGAGGGAGGCGGCTTGCAGGGACAAGCCTAGATCCATCGTTTCGGCAGGGTTGCCGCTGCCACCAGCCAGGTTCAGCATCTCGCCTTGAGTAAGTAGCATGAGTCGACGTCCGTTGGTTAATGTAAATTGTTCGATATCCGCTGTCAGTTGTTCCGTATGCTCCGCCTCCTGACGGAGACTTTCCAGATCCATCTCCCAAGAAAAATGTCCGGCATTGGCGAGGATCGTTCCATCATTCATTTGATTAAAATGTTCCTTCAGAATGGCGTTAGGACGGCCAGTGACAGTAATGTACACTTGGGCAAATGCAAATGTATCCTCCAATCGTGCCACTCTGAACCCATCCAGCGCCGCTTCCAGACCGGCAATCGGATCGGTTTCAACAACGACGACCTGACTGCCCAGATTCCGCAAATATCTGGCGATGCCTCGTCCACAGGTTCCATAACCTACGATGACGAAACGACGTGTAGGCAGAATCAGGTTTGTAGTACGCATGAAACCTTCAATAATGGTCTGTCCGACACCATGTTCATTTTCCATGATTCGTTTGAGTGGACTATCATTAATAACAATGATGGGGAAAGGAATGTTCTCATCCGTCTCTTCACGCAGAAGATTGGCCCCGGTCGTTGTCTCCTCCGTACCACCAATAAGAGAGTTAGTATCATACTGTTGAATGAAGGTACGCGCCAGATCAGCTCCATTATCCATGAGGAGATGGGGTTGGTGACCAAGTACACTTTGGATATTTTGCAGGTGCTCATTGCGCCTGTCCGCACGTTGACCATATACCGTGATGCCTTCTTCTTGCAGAGCTGCTGCGACGGCGTCTTTGGTTGTACCCGGGCTGCCAGTCAATACAACGTTGGCTCCACCTGCTTGGAGTGTGCGGCATAATACAGCTGTTTTAGGTTCTACATGAATACATATACCGATGGTTAAACCAGCAAAAGGCAGCTCTTTGGCAAAATGGGATTTCAATTCCCCGAGCAGGGGCATATGCATTTCCGTCCAGTGAATGCTGCGTTTTCCTTCTTCAATACGTTCATGTGTTGTGTTCTTGATCGTCATGCAAAACTCCCCTTTTCTATGCAAGGTATAGCTTGTCCAACAGGACACTTGATCTGCTTAATGTCTACGATAGGGAGTTTGATGGGGTTAAAAAAGGACATATGTCCTATTCATTGCAGCTTGGAAAAAAGGTATTGCAAACTTATTTCAGAGCATGTATACTCTTAATTACGGTAAAACAAGAAATTGCTTGACCGGAGTACTTTTCATCCATGATGAGAAGATACATATTATGCGGTCGTGGCGGAATTGGCAGACGCGCACGGTTCAGGTCCGTGTGGGCTAACCCCCGTGGAGGTTCGAGTCCTCTCGACCGCATCGAAGAAAAAAGCTCGCAAAATTGCTCTAAAGGCAATTCGCGAGCTTTTTTTGTTTTTTTTATTTATTGAAAATGAATTGTTGCACACATAGGCCTGCAATCGCTCCAGCAATACCAAAGAGCGCAACACTTGCCATCACCTCATATGCCTGGAAGCGAAACAAAAAGGCGATGCCGCTGCCAAATGTCGTTCCTGCGAGAAATCCGAGAGAAATTCCTATTTCTTTGGTTAATTTCATAGGTTCACCTGCTTGGGAATGTGAGTTTGGGGTTTGCAAATTTTTAATACAGGAAGTAAAGTGTGATCAGGAAAATACTCACATTTTATTTCCTTTTTTCATTTTGTGGTTTTAACCATGTAATTATGCATGATATTTCTTAAGGGAGGTTAAAAACGGATGAATATGAACAAGCGAATTGCCGTATGGAACGAAGAAGCGCAAAATTGTACTTGTGGGCATGATCATCGGTTGGTGCAAATGCAGGTCTATCTGGAGCATGGAGCTATTCAGCGGTTACCTGGCTATTTGTCCGAGCAAGGGTACAGACATGTAACAGTGGTATATGATCGATTTACAGGTCCGGCAGCGGGACACGAGGTGGTAAAGAACATCCGAGAAGCGGGCGTTCATGTGGATGAGATATGCATGCCAGAGAACAAAGCAGGCGACGTGATCGCCGATGAGGGTGGGATTGTGCAGGTACTGCTCGGTGTGAAACAAGAAAGTCAGGCGATCATTGCTGCTGGTTCAGGGACCATTCATGATCTGGTGCGATTTGTTTGCTCCAAAATGAACAAGCCCTTTCTGTCAGTGCCTACAGCAGCTTCGGTTGACGGATTTACCTCAGCGGGTGCACCTCTTATTGTAAGCGGCGTCAAACAGACTTTCCAGGCGGTACCGCCTAAAGCTATTTTTGCGGACATCGATATTTTGGAGCAAGCCCCTCAAGAGATGAATGCTGCCGGATTCGGAGATATGCTTGGTAAATATACATCACTTGCGGACTGGGTGGTTTCCAGGGATCTGGGTGGAGAACCGTTCTGCCCCGTAGCTTATCGCATGACAGAAGAAGCACTAACGACCTGTGTGGAGCATGTACAAGGTATCGCTGAAGGACGGGCCGATGGTATGAGTGTATTGATGGATGCGCTGATTGCTTCCGGCATTTCTATGCTAATCATTGATCATTCCCGCCCGGCATCTGGTGGAGAACATCATCTGTCTCATCGGTGGGAGATGGATCTGATGGAGTCAGGGCACAAGCCTGTTTTGCATGGTGCCAAGGTGGGAGTGGCCTGTGTACTGCTTACCATAAAATACAAAGATCTTGCACAAAAATCCGACGAGCCGGTATTCCATGTATACAATAATCTGCCGGATGCATCTCAGCTTATAGCTTGGCTTGAGCAAGTTGGGGGACCTACAACGACTGAACAACTAGGTGTATCCATGGAGATGGTGGAACATGCTTCCAACACAGCTCATTTGCTTCGTGATCGTTATACGGGACTGAAATATATCAACGAGATTCTAAACGTGGGTTCGAAATAAGGATGGGAAAAATAATATGAACAAGTGTTATCTTATGGATTTAGTTGTACGTACAAATTATGAGCGAATCCTGTAATGTACGAGACAAGGAAGTGTTGTTGTTTACGCTAGAGGTGCTTGTGCTTAATTCGATAGCAACAAATCACATGAATTTTTGGGAAACACAGTCATACAGTGAATAAGGATAGATCGAACCAAATGTTATACGAGCTGAATTAGAGTTTGAATTAAGCCTACTCCCTTAAGGGACAGGCTTTTTTTTATACTTCATATAAAGTGTTGGGTTAAATTGTTCGTACAAATATATTATGAAAATGAAGCTAACGACGAAGTTATATTTCTTTAAATGATCCATGATTTAATGGACTGGTTGGTTATCATCAATGAGGTACATATGGGTATAAGTCGTCACGCATTTCGACAATGGGATTTTCGCCTCGTTCAGAGAGCACGCTGTACCGGCCCAGGTTAAGGAGTGACTGGGAATGAAGGAATGATGCATCCAAAGCTGTTTGGAGGGCAGGAGGGCCGCTTATCGCCCCTGAGAGACGATGCTGAGTACACCCGACTGGAGAAATGGTAACCTAATAAAATTTGTGCGATGAAAGTGGTATTTTAAAAAGGCTCTGTCTTTCCCAATGGGGAGAGGACAGAGCCTTTTGGTAGTTCGCTAATTTAGTTATTGTGGCGATCTTTCAAGATGACATCTGCGAACAAAATAGTTTTCGGGATGCGGAAAAATTGTTCCGCTTGTTCCTGAAACGCAGCAGAAGGCAGCGTTCCCTGATGCAGCCATTTGCGGAAAGTGCCGGGGTGAACCCCGATCCAGTGGCTGACATCTGTCACCGACAAATCATGGACCATACACAAGCCTGTCAGAATACGGTTGCTAACCGGAGAACGGGTCACCGTACGCTTCATGAAGCGGGAAGGCTCGGGCTGACAAATGACAGGGCTTTTGCGTACCACTTCTTCATTAAAAAGAATGTGGCGCGGGTAGCCGAGCAATTGGCATGCCTTGTCCAAATTGGTACTGCCGGGTATCCGTCCTTCATACACCCACGCGCTGACGCTGCGTGAAGAGATGGATAGATCTTCGGCGAGCTGAGACAACTTGATATCATTGGCCATCAGCACGGCAAGAAGAACACGGTTGCGGATTTGACAGCGTGTCGGTTTTCGGAATCGTTTAACACGGACGCCTTTTCCCAAATATTTACGGTTGATCAGAGACCACGCCTGGATGGAATGTTGTTCTGGTTGATTAGGCATATTTCCTCCGATTTTTTTAACCAAATACTACAATAAGTACGGGGGTACTTTCAAGTGCCGGGTGCACCTGTTTCAAATGAGTGGATGCGCGAATCCGCTACAAAGGAGGAATTATGAACTAGACCAGACGCAATTCACATCCTAGTATATTCCTAGATTACAATGTTTCACTAAATTTAAGGGATCAAATAGATAATGAATAAAAATAAAATGAGTCTAATTACCTATTAGTGGGACTTTAGTACTTTTATCTATTTTTTGTTGATATGATGCGGTTTATTTCCCTGATTTACCCATAAATATTCGATTCCCGTTAAAGGAACCCATTTCCAATGTGCACAAATCTGAAATTAGAAATCCGCGTGTTCAGCAAGGCATGTGGACTGTCAAAATCTCTTATTCTTACATATCTTGTATGGAGATCAAGTGAGAGGGAGAGGTGAGAAACGTGAGTCCATCCGTAAGTACCTTTGCTGCCATTTCAGGGGCGTTCATGACGTTTGCTTTTGGTGGATGGGATCAGTTGCTTAGCTTGCTGGCGGTTGCAATGGCTGTGGATTATATTACGGGTCTCGCTGCTGCAGTAAGAACGGGAAAAGGATTGAATAGTAATGTTGGATTCTGGGGACTCGCGCGCAAAGGTCTCATGCTGACGGTTATTCTGCTTGCCCACCGAATTGACATGCTCATGGGAACTGACATCATTAAAGGGGGAGCCATATACTTTTATCTGGTGAATGAGCTGATATCCATTACCGAAAATTATGCCCGCATTGGGCTTCCATTGCCTGACAAGCTCAGACAGGCTATAGCGGTGCTGAAAAAACAGGAGGGATTGTCTGACAGGGAGTGGCCTCAACCACAGCCAAACGTGGAGAATAAGGAGACAAAAGAACAAGCAGCAGAAGTCGTACCGGAAAAACAGACAAACCAAAGTGAACAGACGGATAATATGTCTCAGGAGAAATCCAAGGCGAATGAAAGCAGCCCCGATTAGATTGTCTTTGAAGAGAACGTTTCCAAGTATCCTTTCGTAATAGAGGACGTTATGATATATTTTGGATACAAGAAAATTCAATCATACCAATTATTATACTTAAAATGAGGTGCTTGTCTGATGATTAAACATATTGTTCTGTTTAAAATGAAAGATCGTTCTCCTGAAAGTATCGAAGCGGCTGCGAATGTTCTTCGCAATCTGCAAGGGAAAATTGATGTTCTGGTCTCGCTTGAAGTGGGTATCGACGTGCTTCGTTCGGACAGATCTTTTGACATCTCACTTACGGCAGAATTTGCATCACTGGAAGATCTTCAGGCATATCAGGTGCATCCGCTGCATCAAGAAGTCATCAAGTATATGAACGAGGTCAGAGAGCAGTCGATTGCAGTGGACTACGAAATCTAATCTGTTATTCATTCTACTTTGGATAAAGGGGACTCTGCATGAGCGATTTAAGAGACGTTATGGAATTTTTATATATTTTTGTCGTGTTTCTGATCGCTTGTCCTGTGATGTTATTTTGGCTGAAGCGAAGAGGGAAAAGGAACCGATAATTCACTGAACGGGAAGTGAACACATTGTATTACGTAAACAGAGAACAGATTGCCCGCCGGCTTGCTGCCGTACCGGAGGTGGCCGAAGGTCTTCGTCGCGCGTCACAAGCTTGGGATGGCAGTCTCATGCTGGGTCTGGTACAGGAACGCTGTCTTCATCTGGCGATTGAAATCGTTACGGATGTTGGGAGTTATCTCATTGATGGCTTCATCATGCGTGATGCGAGCAGTTATGACGATATTATTGAAATTAACCACGAAGAGAAAGTTTTTGATCATGCAACCTATGAGGTGCTTAGTCGCCTCGTATCGTTGCGCAAGCCGCTCGTTCAGGACTATTACAGCTGGGAGCGGTCTGAACTGCATCCGCTGAGCAGTGACTTGCCGGGCGTGCTTGAACATTTTTCCCATCAGGTCAATACCTATGTGGAAAAAGAACTCGGACCTTTCCAGACTGCACAGGCCGAGGGACAGAGCAAGGAATGAGGGGAAACAGCATGACGAACGAACGGAAAGAAGATCGAGAAGTAAATAATGAAACGAATGACATACCTTCCGGGTTTCATCCGGTATATATGATTGAGCTGTTATTTCAGGAACGTCCCGTTATAGATCAGGGGCGTTTGCATGATGCACTGAGCCGTCATACCGGACAAGTCCGGCTTGACGTGAAGCAGGGTAATGAGGAGCATAATCCTGAGATGCTGGTTTTCTACCACCTGGATTATAAGGTTTCTTTTCAGGAAGGTAATATTCCAGCACAGACTTGCATGCTCCCCATTACTGAAATTGTAGATCGTGCCCGCTTTGGAGGGGCTTTACAGCAAGCCTGGCATTGGCCAGAAGCAGGACAAGCTATGGAAACGATCCAATATTCTATCCGACTTCATGATATGTTCACTGCTGCCATGCCGCGCAAACAACGACTCGAATTGTTCCAAAAGACGATTCAGGCTGTCATGGAAGTGTTGCCTTGTGAGGCGTTATACTGGTACGGAAGTGACAAATTAGTTGAACCAGAAGCCTATGTGCTGTCACAGGAGCGTGAGGAGCATCTCTACGCTGCGATGAATGTGCGGATGTATCAGGCTGGGGGCACGGAGGAACAGCGTCAGCTGGTTATGGACACGGTAGGTTTGTCAGCACTTGGTGTGCCTGATGTACAGTGTCATTTTATTGGACTCGATCCGGATACGGTAGCCCAGACATTACTGGGTGCCGCCTATTACATATTTGATCAGGGAGATGTTCTACAGGATGGACAGACGCTGGGATCTTCCGGCGGACGACGCTGGCGTTGTGAGCATCAGGCGGCGTTGATTGCACCAGGACGATATGTAATTGATCTGGACCCGGGTGATGAACATGCTGCTGCTCCGCTTGAGCCGGCGCGGCAGACCTGAGACATATCTCGATAACGTCAGAAGGTGCGAAGACGACATCCAGAATTTTTTTTGGTATCCGAGTGTCAGGTCAAGCCCTTGCTGCTTATACTGCATCAACAGAGTAGGCATTCGCCCGGATTGACGAGCAACAGGCCGTTGCTTAGTTATTCGGTACTTCATTTAAGGTAAAGGGAGAGATGAGACGTGAAGGATTCTAACAAAAGTTTGTTGTGGGGAGCATTAATCGGCTCGGTTGTAGGTTCAGTGACAGCTTTGCTGCTGGCGCCAAAATCCGGACGCGAACTTCGTCAAGATATTTCGGAAGGTGCACGTCAGGTGAGTGAGAAGGGTCAGGAACTGGCTAGCAAGGTAGGAGAACAAAGTGCACAGATCGTATCCAAAGTAAAAGAGACGGCAGATGTCGTTATCCAGGATATCCAATCGTGGCGCAATTGCGCTGAAGGTAAAGAAGTGCGCGTATCCGCCGTCATTACTGATTCCGATTCTTCCATCGATGCAGATGCAGCAAATGAGTCTGGCATTGAAGTCATTGCGAAGCTTCCTACCGACGACTCCAAAGATAACATCTAAAGCTAAGCTTGAACGCGAGCAGGCTTTCCTCCATCTGGAGGGGAGCCTGCTTTGTTGTGCGTGGTCGTGTAGGAGTTGTACGATGCGGCATTTTGTTTGAACCCTGCGATGAAATCGGGTAAGATGTAGGTACCTTTTTGCCTGAAAATTCATACGGTAGGAAGAAAGCTCTGGGAACCAATATGTTAACAGAACCAATTCAATGAAGAAGGAAGCGGTGTGTTCGTGCAGCAAGCAATCGCTATATTAGACTCCGGTGTAGGGGGATTGACGGTCGCCAAGGAAGTGATGCGTCAGCTCCCACGGGAAAAGATCATATATTTTGGAGATACTGCCCGGACACCGTACGGACCCCGTTCGTCCGAACAAGTTAAACAATTCACGGAACAAATCGTTGATTTCTTGATCCAGTTCGATCCGAAGGTTATCGTTATCGCCTGTAATACGGCTACGGCAGCAGCGCTCGACTATATTCGAGCCAAGGTGAATGTGCCTGTCATTGGTGTCATTCATCCTGGAGCACGAGCAGCCATCACAGCGACACGCACAGGACGCATCGGTGTCATTGGCACCGTGGGGACCATTGGAAGTGGTGCATATACGTCTGCACTCAAACAGTTGTCTCCCTATATTGATGTGGTCAGTCAGGCTTGTCCGGCACTTGTGCCACTGGTGGAGCAAGGCGAATTCCGTTCCAAGCAAACGACAAGTACGGTGGAGCAATCTCTAGGCCAGATTAAACAACAGCCGATTGATTGTCTTATTCTGGGTTGTACGCACTATCCTTTTCTCATGGATACCATTCAGGAGGTTATGGGGCAGGAAGTGAAGCTGATTAGTTCGGCAGATGAAACGGCAAGGGAAATCAGTACGATTTTGTATGATAAACGAAAGCTGGCCAGTGGGGATGAGACGCCGGTCCATCAGTTTTTTTGCACAGGGGACCCCCGCATGTTCCAGAATATTACCCGCCAATGGCTCGGAGAGCAGATCTCCAAAACGCCAGTTGTGTGGCAGGTTACCCAATTACCATAACTTTTTTTGATTTCAATGTTTATAAGAATCCCGGAACACTAAGTGTTCCGGGATTCTTTTGTTTATATCCGAAAGTATAAGAAGCTCAGATGTATCATCACGTTTTCTTATGTTGGAGGGATTTACGCGATTCATGTCACATGACGGACAACCAGACCCGCATACATATTACATACAGTAAGGACACAGGCGAGAAAAGGACGGGAGATTACACAATTTCCTAAGGGAAAGGAGATCGACATGGAGCTGCAATGGATTATTGTTCAACAGGGAGATACCTTGTCGCGTATTGCGGCAGCGAACCATATGACGAAGGAGTTACTGGCTGCTCTCAACCCTGAAGCAGCGTCCCAGCCCTATTTGCTAACAGGACAGATGCTGCGCATTACGCCGGGAATGGGACGAAGGTATGCAGTGCAACCAGGGGAGAAAGTGGCTGTGATTGCATTACGTTTTGGAATGAATGAAGAAGAATTGCGCGAGGCCAACCCAGAAATAGCGAACATTCCGGACTGGTGCGGACGATGTATTCATATTCCAGATTCAAATGGAAAAACTATCGTCAAGTTGCAGGGAGAGTATGGTTATCGTGAAATGAGCCGTGATATCGGTTTGCTGGAAAAGAAGTATCCATTTATCGAGATTGGCTCGATAGGCAGCAGTGTTATGGGCAAGGATTTGCCTTATCTGCGTTTGGGTCAAGGCCCCAGACATATTCATGTCAACGCATCAGTTCATGCAAATGAGTGGCTGACAACGGCGGTTCTGATGCGGTTCATTGAAGAATATGCGAAGGCCTACAGTACACATACGCCATGGCATCAATTCCAGACGGAACGCTGGATGCAGGAAACTACGCTGTGGGGTGTGCCCATGGTCAACCCGGATGGAGTTGAATTGGTGCAAGAGGGCGTGGTCAATGATCATCCCCATGCAGAAGAATTGCTGGCATGGAATGCTGGACGCTCCCATTTTACGCATTGGAAGTCTAATATCAGGGGAGTAGACCTTAACGATCAATTCCCGGCTTATTGGGAGGAAGAAGCAGCTAGAAGAGGGATAACGACACCAGGGCCCAGAGATTATGCAGGAACCGCTCCCTTATCGGAACCGGAGGCATGGGCACTTGCACAGTGGACCGAGCAACATCATTTCGATGCTGTCGTTTCGCTGCACAGTCAGGGACAAGAAATTTATTGGAACTACCGAGATTTGGAGCCAAAGGAGAGTGCCCCGCTGTCACGCAGACTGGCAAGGGCTTCGGGATACAAGGCAGTTAAGCTGGGTGGAAGTGATGCAGGGTACAAAGACTGGTTCATTCAGAAGTTTCGAAAGCCCGGCTTCACGGTAGAAGTGGGACTTGGGGTCAACCCGCTGCCCATGGATCAGTTCGATGACATCTGCGTAGAGGTTGGCATGCTGTTGGCTGAATTATTAACAGATCGAGAGCACTAACAGGGAAGACCGGGAATCCATGAAATCTGACTTCACATAATCTGGATGGGAAGACATGAAACTTAAAGGTTGTCCACTCGTATAACAGGAACGGGCGCTGTGACCGGCGTTCGTTTTTTTAATCTGCATATTGCATCATTCGTTCCGGATCGCTCTGGAACGGGTAATGATGGGTGTGACTATAACGTGTTCTGTTTTATTTCAGTGCAATAATCATACGGAGGGGTTCATATGAAGTGGAGAAGACTGCTGTCATTCAAACGATGGACACAAGTATTCAAACGGCTGCCGCGTCTGTTGCGGGCTCCTCAGATCCCTTTGGGTGAGAAGCTGCTGTTCATCATCCCGGCGCTGCTCTACTGGGTGCTTCCTGACGTGATGCCGTTTATGCCTATAGATGATATCGGGGTTACGTTGTTGCTGATGAACTGGTTTGTAAGTCGTGCGGAGCGCAAATATCCGGTACTTACAGCGGGTGCGTCGTCTTAATCCGACACAAAATGGGTGGTTTTAACATCGATTTTGCATCAATGTTATTGCGAAGCGCAGTAATTTTCTTTACAATAGATGCTGGAGTTTAGAAATACTGAAAAATTGTTGGAACCAGCAATTACGATATAGGAGATGAATGAAATGAACTGCAAAATTACACGTAATGCCGCGAAAGTATTAAAACTTGAACTGGACAAGCCTGAGAACGAAGGTAAATTGCTGCGCGTTGTGATCACACATGCACATGGAGATCATGCCCACTACGGACTCGATATCGATACGCCAAAAGAAAATGATACGGTTGTATCTACCGATAAAGAGATCGACGTTATTCTTGAGAATGATCAGCCTTTGCTGGATGGCGTTAAAATTGATTACCTTTACTTCCCTGAAGAAGGCTTCGTTATTACGAACCCATCCCAAGGCAACCACGGCGACCACTAAGGGAGCGAAGAAGGGGAACTCATGGCTAACGATATCCGCGTATGCGAAAAATGTAATCATATCAGACTAAAATCGATTGTAGCCAAGTTGGAGAAAATGGCTCCGGATACGGAGATCAAAATTGGTTGCAAATCGTATTGCGGTCCTTGCGCGAAGCGTGCTTTTGTTTTCATCAACGGTAGGTACATCAGTGCTCCGTCAGAAGAAGAAGTGCTTGCAAAAGTAGCGAAATTCGTAAAGTAATTGTATGAATTTACATTGGGCAAACTTGTCCACGAACGGAAAAGAGAGGCCGCGGCCTCTCTTTTTTTAGTTGTGATTAGGAACGGTACAGGGTTAGAACGTAAAGCCCTGCATCATTTCAAAAATCTTAAAGGTATCCTCTTGAATCTCAATGGCGATGATCGTATCGCTTTTTTTAAAATAATGAACATTCCCCATACGCTCTTCTTCCACTTCAACCCATCCGGCTTCAAATAATTTCTCAAAATAATCGGAGGGTACATATAATCCCTGTTCTCCCCCGATATGTTTCAATTCATATTTAATGCCTGTTTGAATGTTTGGATTGTCTGAATGTGTCGTTACGCTCAGCTGCTTTGCATTCACGGGGACCGGAATCTCGTTATTAATAGAGGAGCCTGTATATCCCGTTATTTCATACGTCGAAGGTGTACAGCCACTGATGAGCAGCAATAAAGATAGCAGTATGAACATAATCCCAAAGTTCTTCAAACACACGCCTCCTTGTGAAAAGGTACTTATCAAATAAACACAGTCAGACCGGAAAAGGTTATACACATCATGATATTTATTACTAATCGTTTAAGGGGAACAGTGAAGCGATCCGTCATTGTTTTAGCAAAAGAAGAATAAGGAAGGCCGATGTCAACCATCCTAATGGGGTAACAGGAACATGATCCCAAGGAGGAATACTCATGCCGAAGCGTTATGATTCCAGTTTGCAAGCCGATACGACCGTATCCCAGGCGCAGAATGCAGTGAACAAACTTCATTATGCCGTTTCACAGGCAATGTCACATCCAACAGAACAGACCATTGAACAGGCAGAACGCCGTTTGGCGCATACCGAGCAGGCTATGCGTCAAGCTGAACGTTCGCTTGGAGGTCAGGGCGTTGAGCTGGCAGAAGAGATGTTCATTGAGGAGAAGAGAAGATTGAACTCGATCCAGAGTCAGAATGGGCAAGGGGATCTATAGGTGTTCCTGTCACACCAGAAACCCGCAGACCAGCAGTGCTTTGCGGGTTATTCATGTCTCTTTTGAATGACCCCAAGAAGTGGATCCAGCCAAACTGTATGCAAAGTGCCGCTTAAAATTTGGTGAGAAGGTTAATAGACCAAGAGCAGGCAAATTTCACACAGGAGGTACAGAATGACAAAACATATTACAGATTGTACGATTCTGAACAACGGAGTGACGATGCCATGGCTGGGATTTGGGACTTATCGAGCAAAAGGCAAGGAAGTACAGCAAGCAGTGGAGACTGCATTGGAAGTCGGATATCGGAGTATTGATACGGCGTCCGTTTATGGAAATGAAGAAGAAGTGGGACAAGCTATTGCGAGCAGTGGTGTTGCTCGGAATGAGCTGTTTGTGACAACCAAGCTGTGGAACGAGGATCAAGGCTTTGATTCGACCTTGAGAGCATTTGAGGCCAGTCAAAAGGCGCTTGGATTAAATGTCATTGATCTATACTTAATTCACTGGCCTGGTAGAGACCAGTATAAGGAGACGTGGAGAGCTTTCGAACGTCTATATAGCGAAGGAAGTGTACGTGCCATTGGTGTAAGTAATTTCGAAGTACACCATCTGCGCGATATCATAGATGAAGGTGGAACGGTACCTGCGGTGAATCAGGTGGAACTGCATCCAGGTCTGATTCAACAGGAACTGCAGGATTTCTGCGGGGAGCAGGGCATTCAACTGGAGGCATGGAGCCCCATTATGAGAGGTAAACTGAACAAGGAATCGGCTTTGAAAAGTCTGGCCCAGAAATACGGAAAAACACCCGCACAGGTTATTCTGCGTTGGGATATTCAGAACCAGATCGTGACGATTCCGAAGTCGGTTACCCCGGAGCGAATTCGCGAGAATGCGGACATCTTTGATTTTGAATTGACTCCTGATGAGCTGAAACTGATTGATGCGCTGGATTCGGATAAACGGACGGGACCACATCCGGATCAGCTGTTTTGGGATTGAGCGTGTAGCTCAATTCCAAAATGAGTGTTTTATGATCTGCGTGGAGTTGTTCCGGATACGGATCATTCTTCGTGATATAAAATGAAAGCATAATCCTTTACAGTAGGCCACTACGTGTGCAGAACAATCTTTCGATCGCCGTTATCCCCGGATTTTTTGGAATTCCCTATCTTCAAAGGGTAAAATCCAGTGATAAATGCGAAGTATATGCTTCCGTTGCAGCTTTCTTTCAGAAAGCTTTTAGCGCCGCTTCTCCAGATTTGTTCTGCCCTCTCCGTTATAGTGTAAATTATGAGTTCATCTTAAGTGGATGGATTTAAAAGGGAAAAGTGAAAAGCAGCAGGTTCAGGGGATAACCCTTGATCCTGCTGCTTTTGTGTTATTTGGATTGGTCCGGTTGCGGAACCTCGCAGCCGTCTTCGGTGCATACTCCACTGCCATCTGCGTCAGTGGTGTTGGACTCTACCATTGTGAAGGGGGAACGCTCGTCCCATGCTTTCTGGATAGCGTCAAGGAACACCTCATCCGGTTGAGCACCAGATACAGCGAACTTGCGATCAAATACGAAGAACGGTACACCTCGGATGCCTAACTGTTCGCCTTCGGCTTGATCGGCACGAACCTGTTCTGCGAATTGATTACTGGACAACACTTCTGCTGCTGCATTGCGATCTAGACCTACTTCTTCAGCCAACTCGATCAGTACATCGGAATTGCCGACATGTTTACCTTCGATGAAGATCGCTTGAAATAGTCGTTCGCTCAACTCAAGCATTTTTCCTTGTGTTTCTGCCCAATGCGTCAGACGGTGAGCAGAGAAGGAGTTGGTAGGGATCATCTCATCAATGTTGTATTCCAGTCCAGCCGTACGAGCATTGGCATTCATTTGGGCATTCATGCCGCGTGCCTGCTCCACACTCATATTGTATTTGGCAGCCAGATATTCTGCGTTGGTTTTGCCACTATTCAATTCAGCATTTGGATCGAGCTCAAAACTTTTGAACTGTAATTTCACATCATCGCGGTGGGGGAATTGTGCGAGTACATTCTCAAGACGACGTTTGCCAATATAACAGAAAGGACACATAAAGTCGGACCATATTTCAATATTCATTCATTAAAACCTCCATCATCTATAAATGAAACCAATACAGTTACAATTATATAGCGACTTTCCATCATTCGCAAGGTTGTGGTTATTACCAGCCTCGAAAAAAGAAGTGCCGAAGCATGCAATGGATTGCAGCCTCAACACTTATAATTTAACTTCTTACTTATCCCGGTATGCTTTGGTCCAATGATAAGGCTGAATTTCGTCCAATCGTTTGTAAATTAAAGCTCCATCCGGATCGTACACGGCAGCCTTCACGTCTTCTCCCCAGAAAAACAATCGTTCCTGGCACACACCACAAGGGGTGAGGACCTTGAATTCTGTGTGCTCATCGTCCCGTGCTACACAGATCGAGTGGGTGACCCGCTCGTTTAATTTGTGTGCTTCTAGATAGGCTCCTGTTTCCATACATAAGTGCGTGGCGTCGTTAATCACTTCTGGAGCTACGCTGATTAACAGCGATCCAGCTTCGGTATAAACAGCAGCTGCGCCGCCCCACCCTTGAGGGTAGCGATGTTTGACAAAGTTTGCAGCTTCTTCGAACAGCTTTTGTTCGATATTGAATTGGTTAGGATGTGACGTCATGGTCATGCATTAGCTCCATTTCATTGTAGTATCGGGTTAACTTTGAAAAATGAATTATACAGTTCCGTCAGCTACCGTTCCATATCTGTTAGGATTCGGACGCAGGCGCTTGCTCCTCGCGAAAACGCGAGATCAGGTCAAACGTATTAACCGTATCTGACACATGCAGTCGCTTTGTTGCTTCATCATGACCAGATCGGCAAGCATTAATATCCGTTTTGGTACCAGTAGACAGATCGTAACAGGAGCCGCTGTCATAGATGTAATCATCCGAAGGGATATAGAACAGGGAGCCATCTGTAAATGCACCACTGCGCAATACCACCATACGGGAGGAACCGTCGTACACATCGTTGCCCATGTGGTAGTAGGATTGATCTGAAATACCGAGCAGATGCAGTACTGAAGGTGTAACATCCAGTTGTCCGGCAGGCTCGTCAATCGTTCCCGCTGCGGCTCCGTCAGGCAGATGCACCAGCAAAGGCACTTCGTTCATAATCTGCTCCATATCCAGATCAGTTAGTGAACGTCCGAGAAATTTCTCGTATTGTGGCTGCTCCTTAATGGAATTATCGTGATCCCCATAGAACATGAAGATCGTTTTGTCCCATAATCCCCGATTTTTCAGGTCTTCCACCATGTTACCGAGCGCAGAATCCACGTAATGAACGGATTGCAGATAGTTGCCAAACATCGTTCCTTTGAATTCACCCACATCCAGCTGCTGTTTATCTTGGGGTAACGCGTATGGATGATGACTGCTGAGCGTAATGAGGAATGAGTAGAAGGGCTCTGTAACCTCACTGCTCATTTTTTCAACCGATTGGCGGAAAAAGGACTCATCCGACAGCGACCAGCCAAGCGGGTCATCCTGTTCAAAATCATTTTTACTGTAAAACTTGTCATACTTCATATTCTGATACATCGTATAACGATTCCAAAATCCGCTCTCATAGGCATGAAATACATTCGTACTATAACCATGATCCTTCAAGATAGAAGGCAGAGAATCATAACTGTGGTCTGCGTAACGGACAAACGCTGATCCAACCGACAGTGGATGCAATGAAATATTGGCCCCAAAGTCAGCATCCGATGTTCGCCCCTGACCTGTCTGGTGATAAAAGTGACTGTAGTACTGGCTTTCCTTCATCAGCTCGTTAAAATGAGGCGTAATTTCCTGTCCGCCAATGCTCTGACCAATCATGAAATTCATGAAGGCTTCACCTTGGACAATGATCACATTGCTGTCTTTGTACTTGCCAAACATCTCATCCTTCAGTGGATCAGCCTGCTGTCTGCTGGCGAAATAAGCTTCCGCCTGTTCGAGATCGGCAGGATCGACCTCCGGTCCAGAGCCGAGCTGGTCTTTGGCATAGTTGTACAGATCATAGCCATGAAAAGCAAGAAGTCCGGTAACATTGTACATGGATACGTTCCACCAGTTGTTATCGAACAACCCTTTTGCCCAGGTTTTACTATAAAAATATATCGGACCAACCGCGAGCCCCAGACCCAATACCAGAGCAATGCTGCCTGCGGTGAGTCGACGACGCACACTTGATTTGCCTGAATTTGACGAGTAGGAGTTCAACCCGTTCGAATATGCGCTGGAACGTCCACGACGGTTACGTTTGCTGAACAGCAGGATCGCTGCGTATGGGATAATCACCAGCCAATCGACGAAGAACCACAGATCACTGGCGTAAATAAGCGTAGCAATACTGTCTCCCAAAGCGTCAACCTGTCTGGCTTGCATCAGCACAGGGATTGTTAGGAAATCCTGAAAGTAGCGATAATAAACCATATCCGCATAGATCAGTGCAGTGAGCAGCAGATTGAGTATAACGAGTGATATAATCATGCCCCGGCGAGGCAGCCACCAGGTCCAGAAGGACAGAAGCAGCAGCGAACCGATGGCAATCACTTTGTCCAGAAGACCCATCGTAATGTTGTAAGCGTGCAGATTGTGGTGGAGCCACATTAATTTGAGCAGCATGAGTACAAGAAAAATAAGATATAACGTAAGTGGATGATTCAGAAGCCCACGCGGCGTAAGGCTGCGTGTTGGCTTAGTGACAAACATATATGTCTCCTCCCTGATGAATGGTTTTGTTAACGGAATGTAAAATAGGACTTTATCCATTATAGCGTGGTGTCATGGCTTTTCAACTATGCCCAGGGGAGAAAATCTTCATGCGGAAGCAATGTTAACAAGATCATCCATAAGTCTCCCGAAATACATACAAAAAAACGCCCCAGCCGTGAACGGCAGGAGCGCTTGATCATTCCAATATTATTATTGTTGTGGTGTTTTATTACGTGGAGGCAGTGGGCCCAAATACTGATAATATTGGGTTTCAATGCGTCCATTGAACAACTTACGGCGCTTGTCTGCCTTGTGTCCAAAGTCTTCCTCGAAAGATTTGGTCGACGTGATGGCAAAAAAGGACCATGTCGGTAAATCGAGGTAACTGCGCCCTAAAGAACGTAGCAGCTTCTGCACTTCTTTCTCTTCACTCAAACGTTCACCATATGGAGGGTTGGTAATAATGACACCATATTCGCCCTGTGGTCTTGCACGATGAGCGGGCAGGACGCTGACTTCAATATCTTTGGCGAAGCCGGCACTCTTGATTGCTGCCTGTGCTACTTCAATAGCTTCCGGATCGATGTCGCTGCCCGAAATTTGCAATGGAATATCGTCGCGAACCGCGTCAAATGCTTCTTCGCGCGCCTGTTCCCACAATTCTTCAGGAATGACAGCCCAGTTCTCGGAGTTGAAGGTTCGACGAAGTCCAGGTGCAATGTTCCAGCCGATCATGGCGGCTTCAATCAGCATGGTGCCTGAACCGCAACATGGATCATAGAATGGACGGGAAACATTCCAGCGGCTGAGCTGAATAAGTGCCGCAGCAAGCGTTTCTTTGAGTGGTGCTTCGGTTACGAGTTTACGATAACCCCGTTTATGCAGACCTGGTCCCGTCGTATCTAAAGTAAGCAGGGCGCGATCGTTCAGCAGAATGACCTCAATCACATAACGAGACCCATCCTCTGGGAACCACTCCGTGTCATAAGTCAGCTTCAGTTTCTCTACGATTGCTTTCTTCACGATCCCTTGTGATGCAGGCACACTGCTCAACTGAGATTTTTGGGAGCGACCTTCAACCGGAAATTCGCCATCGGCTGGAATCCATTCCTCCCAAGGTAATGCTTTGGTACCTTCAAATAATTCATCGAAAGTTGTCGCCGGGAATTCACCCATTTTGACCAACACCCGGTCGGAACTTCTCAGCCACAGATTACACCGGCAAATATCAATATAATCTCCAGTGAAGAAAACCCGGCCATTGTCGATCGTAACATCCTCATACCCCAGTTGCTTCAGTTCCCGGGCGACAACAGCCTCGAGTCCCATCGCCGAGGTCGCAATCAATTGCAATTGAGCCATGTGATTCATTTCAACTCCATTTCAAGCTGGGGAAGGAATATCCTTCTCTCAGCTGTATAGTGACGGTGCGGCCTTGCCGCTTTCCGTGAAAAAACTTACAATGAGAAATGCGGTGAGCTAATGCACTCATCTTTCGAGCCGATGCAGCAGTTCAACCGCCTGTGTTTGACAACAAACATTTATTATAGAACATTGGCATCCATATGGAAAGCAGTCCAAGTGTCCAAGGAGGATTTTAGCGGTGAATCTGACCCCTGACGAATATGTAAATCAATTATTTCAAGAGGATGATCTCTTGTTAAAGGTAAAAGAAGCCATCCGATCGAACGGCATGCCGGAAGTTTCGGTTGCAGCGGCTTATGGCCGTTTGCTCACTTTTCTCGCGAAGACATCGAAAGCGGAGGCTGTACTCGAAATTGGCGTGCTGGGCGGATACAGCGGAATTTGTCTTGCTCGCGGTTTAAGTGACGGGGGGACCCTGACTTCGCTTGAACTAAAAGAGCAATACGCAGCGATGGCTCGTGGTCATCTGGAGGAAGCAGGCTTTGGGGATAAAGTCGAATATCGAATTGGCCCCGCAGCTGACAGTCTGGAGCAGCTGGCACAGGAAGGACGTACCTTCGATTTCTTCTTCATTGATGCAGACAAGGAGAATTATCCCGTATACCTCGATTACGCCATTAAGCTCGCGCGGCCCGGGGCGGTCATTGTGGGAGATAACTGTTTCCTGCGCGGCCGTACGCTGAATTCAGACAAGCAGGGTCCGGCTGTCCTCGCGGTTCGACGCTTCAACGAGCAGATGGCCAGTGACCCGCGCCTCGTAACAACGATGCTGCCGGATTATGATGGTCTGGCTCTGGCCTGGGTGAAGTAAGAAAAGATGCAGATCCGTTAAAACGGATGGAATGCGCATTCAATTCGAAAAGAAAGAGACGATAACACTCCTGAATCTCAGAGTATTATCGTCTCTTTCTGCTTATTGGAGTGAAGTGATGAGAGCCTTATTAAACTTCCGGCGTTCCGTAAGTCTCGAACCATTTTTGGATCGTGTCAAAATCGTCGCTAAAGGACAGGCCGAGCATCAACAAAATGCGTGCTTGCTGAGGACTAAGGTTGTCACCGGCAATAACGCCTTTCCCACCGCCATATACACTGCCTGAACCTGTCCGAGTGGTCGTTACGAAGATTACGCCATCCTCGACCGCTTTGGTACGTGCTTGTCCCATCGCTCTGGAGATACCGCCAGCTCCGGTACCGGACGTTACGATCCCCTTGGCGCCGCCCTTCACAAATCCTTCAATAGCTTCGCCGCCAGCTTCCTGATAGGAAATCGCAATTTCCACCTTGGCGAGATCTGCCTTCGTGATTTTGCTCAGGTCGAATGCCGGTTTCAATGTACCTTCAGGCTTCAAGGCACGTGCAGGAGCACGGTAAATTCGAATGTTTTCTTCATCAATGTAACCTACTGCACCAAGCATCGGAGTTTCGAACGTGTCTGTTCGATAATCATTCGTTTTGGTCACGCCGCGTGCCAATTGAATGGTATCGTTCAACATTAGCACGGTCCCAAATGAAGTGGTGCGCCCGCTGCCTGCGAGCTTGATGGCGTTGTACAGATTGGCTTGTGCATCTGAGCCGATAACTGTCCAAGGGCGCATGGACCCTGTAATGATGACGGGTTTATCACTTTGTACGGTCATGTCAAGGAAGTAGGCGATTTCCTCCATGGTATCTGTACCGGTGGTAACTACAACGCTGTCATACTGAGCCAGAGCCTTGTCTACGGTTTGAGATAAGTCATAGAGATCAGCCATGGTATAAGAACCTGAACCTGAATTTCCGAATTGGAGTGTGCTAACATCTGCAATCTTCTGTTTGTCCGGTAAGGCGTCGACCATTTCTCCAATCGGGAGTGTGCCAGCTTTATAGTTCTGGAAGCTGGTTGCATCCTCGGATTGACCTGCAATCGTACCACCCGTTCCAATGACCAGAACATTAGGCAGAGCGGATTGTTTGAACGAATCTGATAGAGCAGGGATGGTCGTATTGCGAGCCGGAGTGGATGATGCGGCCTGAACCGCACTAGTTGTACCGCTCACTTCTACCGTAGCCGCCTGAGCCGCATAGGTCCCGATGGGGGACAGGGAAATGGTCAGAGCTGTCAAAGCGGCTGTGCTCCATACAGCCCAAGGACGAAGATTTGAAGTTTTTTTCATGAATAGCACTCTCCTTCAGGTTAGTTTCGTGTGATGTTTGTTGAGGATGATATGTATATGAATTCAAATTGATTGTATTTCATGTTAAATAATATGACAATTGTAGATATAGATAGAGTAATCGGTTACATTGATAGAAATGTAGAGTATATAGCGTATTTATGAGGTTTTATGGATAAATATGAGAAGGTAAAAAAGAGAATGAGGAATATGAAATCATAATAAATAAACTTTTGTGTCATATTTTATTACATTTGAGTCTTTTGACCTGATAGATTTAGAAGGAAACTTTGGGGAAGTGTTGCAGTATCGTCCATAGCTGAAGTGATCTTATCCAAAACGAATAGCGGGGGTATTAGTTAGCAAGTCTTGACGATTTTTGTAATACGTTCTAGGAAAAGAGGCTCAATTATTGCCAAATATTTGTATGCCCGCAGTGTTGAGTCTATAATATATGGTGATTTAAATATGTAAATAAATATATATTAATGATTGGAGGAGAAACGATGAACCGAGCACCCAGAAAGTATGCCAATTACATTCCGATCCGGGAGCTGGAGGCGGTGGAGCAGCAATTATTTCCCTTCCAGGTGTACGCTGAACTTCGTGACAATACTCCAGTCCGCTATGACAACCATCGAGAATGCTGGGATGTTTTCCGTTATGAAGATGTGCAATATGTGTTAAAAAATCCTAAACTGTTCTCTTCTGAACGTGATCGCGCAAACGCCAGCATGCTTACTACAGATCCGCCGAAGCACAAACAACTACGGGATCTGGTTAATCAGGCGTTCACACCTAGAGCGATCGAAGCGTTAGCTCCGCGTATTCAGGAAATCGCTGATGAATTATTAAGTCCGCATTTTTCAGAAGGCCGTATGCGTCTTATCGATGATCTTGCTACTCCACTTCCAGTTATCGTGATCGCCGAATTGATTGGAGTCCCTGCAACGGATCGCCAGAAGTTCAAAGACTGGTCTGATGCACTCGTGAAGGGGGCGCGGGATGACAGTGACGAAGCTTTCCAGGAATTGATGGAAGAAAAGAAACGGAACCAGCAGGAGTTGGCGAGCTACTTCACGGCCATAATGGAAGAAAGACGTCAGCGACCAGAGGATGATCTGATCTCTATACTGCTTGCTGCAGAGATTGAAGGGGAGAAGCTAACGGCAGAGGAAGTGGTCGGATTTTGCATCTTGTTACTTGCTGCCGGTAATGAAACCACAACCAATCTGATTACCAATGCCGTTCGTATTCTGTTAGAGCAGCCTGAGCTTCAACAGCAGCTGCGAGAACATCCTGAACTTATCCCCACTGCGGTAGAGGAAACGTTGCGTTATTATCCGCCAATTGTGGCTATAGGGCGTATTGCCAAAGAAAACGTAGAATTGAACGGACAAACGATTCAGGCGGGGGAACAGGTGATATCCTGGGTAGGATCGGCCAACCGGGATAGCGCTCAATTCGATCAGGCAGAGAAGTTCGTGCCCGACCGCAAGCCGAACAGACATATGGGTTTTGGTTTTGGTATTCATTTCTGTCTCGGTGCGCCGCTTGCACGACTTGAGGCGAGGGTTGTACTTCAGACGATGCTTCGGCAAATGGAAGACATTCAGCTTGTGCCGGAAACCGTTCTGCAGCCGATTCAAAGTGCTTTTGTATTTGGAGTTAAAGAATACCCGATTCAATTCACAAGCCATCTGACTTAATGACTCAATGAATCAATTTTAAGGTTTGAACAAATGAATGCCAAAAGCCGCTTTCATGCCTAATAGGCGCTGAAAGCGGCTTTTTATAAGAACAAATAACATTGAATCCAAGCGTCAGGATTCTCTGATCAGAGGGGGCTTTTTGTACAGCTTGAGTCTTACCCACACCATGTTGAGCAGCAGCAGCCCACCAGAGACGATGAACAGTCCTTCGATGCCAATGAACCCGGCCATAAAGCCACCGATTACGGCTCCAAGCATGTTACCGAGCGCGAGTGTACTCGTATTAAAGCTGAAGGCCCGACTAATCATGCTATCTGGCGTATAGGAGCGAATGAGCGCGTTGACACTCGGAAGCAGGCCGCCCATGAACACACCCATCATGAAACGGACGATGATGAGCTGCCATACCGTCTGCACGAAAGCTTGAGGTATAAGCATGAGCCCTGTTCCTATGAGAGAGAAGGTAAGTACCTTGTGTGAACCTACCCTGTCACTGAGTTTCCCGAGTATCGGGGACATGGCCATGTTAGATAGTCCCGTGACTGCACCGACAAGCCCTGCCCAGAAGGCGACGTTGACATCCGAACCGTGTAACTTCTGTACATACAGCGGCAAGAGTGACATCGGGCTGATCATGGCAAATTGCAATAGGAATGTTACAGCGAATAGCGCAGGTAACTGGGGAGACTTGTTCAGTTCCTTCAGACCGGACAATACGGATTGTTCCGGCAGTTTGGCCGCTTCCTTGCGGTCAAACTTCTCTCTGACCAGGAACATGGCGAGCATGGAAGCCGCAAAGATCAGTCCGCCAGTAATATAGAAGATAGGGCGGAAGCCCACTGCATCAGCAAGCAAACCGCCGATCAGCGGACCTAGAATCGTACCGGCCACTTGGCCGGATTGGCTGATGCCCATGGCAAAACCCATGCGATCCTTCGGCGTTGTACCCGAGATCAATGCAACTGCTGCCGGGTTGAATCCGGAGATCGTACCGTTGAGCAGTCGTAATAAAAGGAGCTGCCATGGGTTCTGTGCAAAACCCATCAAGGCAATAACAATCGCCATCCCGAATCCGGAACGCAGCAACATAATTTTCCGTCCGTACTTGTCAGACAATTTGCCCCACAAGGGCTGGAACAAAAATGAGGTGAGGAAGTTGGCAGCAAATATAAATCCCGCCCATATGCCAATTTCATGCTCACCAACCACGCCAAGATCCCTGGCGAGATAAAGGGACAAAAACGGGGTAATCATGGTCATGCCCGAGTTGACCAGAAATTGTCCAAACCAAAGCACAATGAGGTTTACTTTCCACGTTTTCAAAGTGCTTTCACTTCCTTTCCGATCGTTTCTGCAACGTTTCAAAAAAACACGATTCTTTCATTATAACATAATTTGCATATAGATGAGGGGATGTAAGGAATGTCATAGTATTGTCATCGGAACAGATCGACACGTGGTTGTTACCGCTCTTTAAAAAGGGCATAATGTTATTTATGAGTCCAAAAACTATTGGAGGCTTCTTACATGAGCTATAATGATCGTCTGATTCAGGCCAGTTTCAAACAGCAGGTGGACCGTGTTCCCGTGTGGTACATGCGTCAGGCTGGGCGTTATGATCCCGAATATCGCAAGATTAAGGAAAAGTATTCTTTGCTCGAAATTTGCCGTCAACCTGAGCTAGCAGCTGAAGTTACACTCATGCCGGTACGTAAACTCGGTGTGGATGCGGCTATTTTGTATTCCGATATTATGAATCCGGTTGCTTCCCTCGGTATAGATTTTGATATTGTTAAAAATATTGGACCTGTTATAGACAATCCAATCCGCACGGCGGCAGATGTGGATCGTTTGCGTCCCATTGATGTTGAAGGAGATCTGTCTCATATTCTGGAGACGATTCGAATTCTGGACAAGGAACTGGATGTACCCCTGATTACGTTTGCCGGTGCACCGTTTACCATTGCCAGCTATTTGATTGAAGGCCGACCTTCCAAAGGGTACATACGGACCAAAACGATGATGTACAGTGAACCGGAAGTGTGGCATAAATTGATGCAAAAACTGGGCGATATGGTGATTACATATGTCCGTGCTCACATTGCGAACGGCGGCAAGGCATTCCAACTGTTCGACAGCTGGGTGGGCGCACTTTCGCCAAACGACTTTAGAACGTATGTGTTGCCGACGATTACTCGTATCTTTACCGAATTATCGGATTTGAATGTACCGAAAATTTATTTCCCGGGTGTGGCTTCTGGTGAATTGCTGCCAACCCTGCATGATCTGCAAGCTGATGTGATTGGGCTGGATTGGAGAGTATCGATCTCCGAGGGACGTAAACGACTGGGCGGAAAATTTGCTGTGCAAGGTAACTTGGACCCTTATGTGCTGACTGCACCGATGGATCTGATCAAGCAGCATGCCAAATTGATTATTGACGAAGGTATCAAGGAGCCAGGGTATATTTTCAATCTGGGGCACGGACTATTTCCTGAAGCGTCTTTGGATAAATTAAGAGAACTCACGGCGTATATTCATGAATATTCCGCTGAAGCATTGAAGACTGGGGTGACGGTTACTAATGACTAATACGGTAGGTGTACTGGTGATGTCGTATGGCACACCTGAGAATATGGAAAGTATCGAAGCGTACTACACACATATCCGGAGAGGACGTCCGCCTGAACCGGAACAACTGAAGGAATTAACCGACCGTTATGAAGCGATCGTTGGGGGTGTATTCCCTCTTCGAGAAAACACGGATAATCAGGTTAAGGCCCTCCAGGAGACGTTAAACAAGGATGACCGTTCCAATGAGGTTGAATTCCGTTGTTATCAAGGGTTGAAGCATGCGTATCCGTTCATTGAGGATGGCGTGGAACAGATGGCGAAGGATGGAATTCAGACTGCAATAGGCATCGTACTGGCACCACATTTCTCCACGATGAGTGTAGGGAGCTACATCAAGCGTGCTCGTGAGAAAGCGGAAGAACTCGGTATCCAGATGTCATTCATTGAGAGTTATCATCTGCATCCGAAATTGATTCAGGCTCTCTCCACACGTGTTAGCGCCAAATTGGATGCTTTCGAGGAAGCGGGGGCCAAGCGCGGGGATGTACGAGTGCTGTTCAGTGCACACAGTCTGCCTGCGCGAATTGTAGATATCGGTGATCCATATCCGCAGCAACTGCTGGAGACTTCGGAAGTCATTGCTTCCCGTTTAGGAATTACGAACTGGCAGTTCACGTGGCAAAGTGCGGGGCGGACGGCGGAGCCGTGGCTGGGCCCTGATATTCTGGACACACTTCAGGATCTTGCTCGTGAACAGGTGGAAGATGTGCTTGTAGCACCGATTGGATTCGTATCGGACCATCTGGAAGTACTCTATGATCTTGATATTGAAGCTAAAGCGATTGCCAAAGAGATCGACATGCGCCTTATGCGTATCGATTCTCTCAATAGTGACCCACTTTACATGGAAACGTTAAGTGACGTCATTATTAGCAAGTGGCAGCAAGGAACGGATGAGTAATGGAAGACCATAAACGTCGTGTCGTTGTTGTCGGCGGAGGTCTGACCGGCCTAAGCGCGGCATTTTATATTCGGAAGCATTACCGGGAAGCAGGGGTTGAACCTGTCATCACCTTGGTTGAGAAGAGTTCTTCCATGGGTGGCATGATTGAAACGCTGCACCGGGATGGGTTCGTCATTGAGAAGGGACCAGATTCTTTCCTTGCCCGCAAAACGGCGATGATTGATTTGGCTAAAGAGCTGGAAATTGACCATGAACTGGTCAGCCAAAATCCGGAATCCAAAAAAACGTACATCATGCAGCGTGGCAAGCTGCATCCTATGCCGGCAGGACTCATTCTCGGTATTCCGACGGAGTTGAGACCTTTTCTGAGAAGTGGTCTTGTATCTCCGGCAGGCAAGCTGCGCGCATTAATGGATTTTGTCATCCCTCCCCGTCGTACAACAGAGGATGAATCGCTTGGTTATATGATTGAGCGCCGCCTTGGAGCGGAAGTGCTGGAAAACCTGACTGAACCGTTGCTCGCAGGCATCTATGCAGGTGATATGCGGCGATTGAGTCTTCAGGCAACCTTTCCGCAATTCGGTGAAGTGGAGCGGGATTATGGTAGTTTGATCCGAGGAATGATGACGGGCCGCAAACCGACAGAGACCCATACGGGAACGAAGAAAAGTGCTTTTCTGAACTTCCGTCAGGGCTTGCAGAGCCTGGTTCATGCGCTTGTACATGAGTTGCAGGACGTGGATCAACGGCTGAACACTTCCGTGAAATCTCTGGAGGTTCAGACTGGAGATGCGGCCAAGTATAGCATTCAACTGGATAACGGAGAACGTCTTGAAGCAGATGATGTAGTCATTACCGTGCCTACGTATGTTGCATCTGAACTGCTGCAACCACATGTGGATACAGCGGCTCTGGATGCAATCAATTACGTATCGGTAGCGAATGTGGTGCTGGCTTTTGAGAAAAAGGATATCGAACATGTATTTGATGGGTCTGGTTTCCTCGTTCCGCGTAAGGAAGGTCGAAATATTACAGCATGTACTTGGACATCAACCAAGTGGCTGCACACCAGCCCAGATGACAAAGTACTGCTTCGCTGTTATGTTGGCCGTTCCGGAGACGAACAGAATGTGGAGCTCCCGGATGATGCACTAACAGATCTGGTACTCAAGGACTTGCGTGAAACAATGGGCGTTGAGGCCGTTCCGATCTTCTCGGAAATTACTCGGCTCCGCAAATCCATGCCACAGTATCCGGTAGGTCATCTGCAGCAGATTGCAGCACTGCGCGAACAACTTGGCAGCAAATTGCCGGGGGTATACATTGCCGGCGCTGGTTATGAAGGGGTAGGCTTGCCTGACTGTATCAAACAGGCGAAGGAAATGTCAGTTCAAGCTACGCAATTGATTGCTGCAAAGTAATTAACGTATTTGGCTGTCTCGAACGTAGATTTTTTCTACAGGGAGACGGCCTTTTTTGCACCATAAAGCGAAAAGGGGAGAGGTCTGAACTCTTTCAATATTTGCAGTTCCAAGGAATGATGGAAATCCAGAATATGCCTGATATAATATGATAAGGATTGCTGTAAAGAAGAGGAGCTGCCTATGTATCCCCCAAGATCAAAACGAAGTGTACAAAAGAAAAAAGTGAAACGTGCCCGAAAACGCCGGATTTGGATCATTAATCTGGTATTGATTGCTGCAATTGGACTCGTCGGCATCTATTACGCAGTAGGCATGCAGGAGCAGCAAATAGACCCGGCGGTGACAGAAACGGCTGTGAATCAGGAACCTGTGAATGAAGAGGGCCCTCAGGGCGGTGATCAGGTGAATTCACCTGACACGGATTCGGAGGCAAGTAATACCCCGGATGAAGAATCGGAGGATTCTGATAAACAGGTAACTGAAAATTCCGGCGGTACGTCGGGTGAGAAAAAGCCTGATGCTACAGACTCCAAGGTAAATGGAAAGACAGATACGGGAACGAAAAAACCGACGGATACTCCCGCTTCTTCCGGCTCAAAGGGAAGCGAAGGTGCCGGAACTGGGGCGACACAGCCATCTCATTCGGCGAAGGATGTAACCATTAACTTTGTTGGGGATATTCAGTTTTCCGGCAAAGTGGCTGAATTGTTGGAGAAGAACGGTTATGACTACCCCTTTGCAAAGCTTGGCAACTTGTTCAAGGAAGATGATCTGACCATTGGAAACCTTGAAACTCCCGTAACCCTTGGTGGAACTGGTGCTGCAGACAAAACCTATGTATACAAGTCTTCGCCAAAGGCGCTCGAAGCAATGGCTTCAGCAGGATTTGATGCTGTAAATCTGGCCAATAATCATATTTTGGATCAAGGTGTAGAAGGTTTGGTCGATACGTTAACTTACCTTGAGCAATATGGTATAGCGCACACAGGAGCCGGTATGAACAGGGATGAGGCTTATGCACCTGCATATCTGGAACGCAAAGGCATGAAGATTGCACTGCTTGGATTCAGCCGGGTTGTACCTGAAACAAGCTGGAAAGCGGAAGGGAATCGGGCCGGTGTTGCCGAAGCTTACGATTCTACAGGTGCAGTAAAGGCGATTCAGGAAGCCCGTGAAAAAGCTGATCTGGTTATCGTTGTTGCACATTGGGGAGAGGAAAGGGTCAGCACTCCAAATAATGATCAGACTCGACTGTCTCATGAATTTGTAGATGCCGGAGCCGATCTGGTCATAGGTGGGCATCCCCATGTCTTGCAAGGGGTAGAGTACTACAAAGGCAAATGGATTGCATATAGTACAGGCAACTTTATTTTCTCGAAATCAACGACAGAGGAAACGTGGAAAACAGCGGTTTTTCAGGCGAGTTGTAGTAAGGATGCCAAATGCAGCATGAAGGTTATCCCTTATGAAGCGGGGTTGGGTCAGGCCATTCCGATGGTGGATCAAGCCAACAAATTGCTACTGGAGCAGATGGCCCAGCTCTCGCCAGGTATTCGTTTTGATGCGAACGGATTCGCATCGCCAAATTAAGATGCATTTTTTTGAGGAGGGGATGGAATGAACAACCTTTGTGTAGCGCACCGTGGATTTTCGTCCATTGCACCAGAAAATACGATGGCTGCATTTCTGCTTGCCATGGAACAGCCAGAGGTTCAGTGGATGGAACTGGATGTACAGTTATCACGTGATGGTGTGCCGGTTGTTATTCATGATTTTACGTTAAATCGGACCACGAACGGTGAAGGCTTCGTACGAGAAAAGGACTGGGCAGATATACAGCAGCTGGATGCGGGATCATGGAAAGGAAAAGCCTATAAAGGGGAACGTGTTCCTGCGCTTAGTGAAGTGTTGGACCGCACCTGTGGCAAAGTGAGATTGAATATCGAACTGAAAACGCAAGGTAATATGTATCCCGGTCTGCCGGCAGCGGTTATTCATGAGGTGAGGAAGAGACATATGCAGCATGATGTGGTCATCACTTCGTTTGAACCTGCGGCTCTGGTTGAAGTGAAGAAACTGGCCCCTGAGTTCAAAACAGGTTTGATTATTGATGCACGGCCAGGGGATCTGGCAGCAGTGCTGCGGCAGATGAATTGCAGTTTTCTTTCCATCGGGTACACCAATGTGGACAAATCGCTGATGCGTGAGATGCGTATGGAAGGCATTCAGGTAATGGCTTGGACAGTGGACGACAAAATCATCATGAAGCGGCTTGCGGCGATTGATCCGGAGCTGATGTTATGTACAAACCGGCCTGATGTGTGGGAACAGGCTTTTCAGGAAACGAGCAGCCGATTTTTCAGACCATAAACTCCAATTTTTTGAATAGCGAAAATATGATATGTACTTATATAATAAAAAGATGAACATGATCCATATACGCTAATGAATCCGATAAAGGTGGTCGTAAACCCATGCTGACAAACATTCGAAATGTATACTGTGTAGGACGAAATTATAAACTTCATGCAGAAGAATTGGGTAACGCGGTTCCGGATGAACCGATGATCTTTATGAAGCCTTCCCATGCGGTTGTGGCCTTGAATAGTGAAACGCTGCAATTGCCTGCGACAAAGGGCGAAGTTCATTATGAGGCTGAACTGGTCGTTCAAATCGGGCGGAGTTATGAGCCGGGTATGGCAGTGGATGAATTGGTTGACGCGTATGCGTTTGGCATTGATTTTACATTACGTGACGTACAGACGGTTATTAAAAAAAAGGGCCATCCGTGGACAGCGGCCAAAGGGTTCAAGAACTCGGCTCCGGTTACTGCATTCCAGCCATTTCCGGGGGCCCAGGCTCTTCTTGAGAAAGACTTTACACTCACCAAGAACGGTGCCGAGGTCCAACGTGGCAATATTCGTAACATGATCTTCAGTCTACAGGACATTGTGGATTATGTAGGTCATCATTACGGCCTGGGACCTGGAGATGTCATCTTTACAGGTACACCAGAAGGGGTTGGACCAACGGCAGCAGGAGATGTGCTTGAACTGGCCTGGGACGGAGAACCTTTGGGTAAATGCACGATTGCAGCAGCAGTTCAGTAAGTATCATGCATCATCAATCTGCTTACTTAGAGCAAATATGAAACAGATAAAAGGGGCGCTTCGACGCTCCTTTTTGCCATGCCCTCATTCTCTGCCATAGCACATGGGAGACTTTTCATTTACGCCAAGTTGTAGGCTGTATTGGCACTCTCCGTGACCAACTCCTCCAGTTCACTGCTTTGCACTGCGTGTTGCTCCGCGCTAATACTTCCACTTGCGAGTCGTTGATCTAATTGCTCCCTGAGCTGCCTTATTTGCAATGCGACAACCTCGTTAAAATCACCATCATTTTCATCTGCAATCATCCTCAGCGATTTACCCGCGCACAGATCCTGAACCAAGTCATCTTCCGACTGTTGATTCAGAGCACTCAGCAACTCATCTCCGCTCTCGTCTTTGGTATCGATGTTAACGATGGACCATTTCGTCAAAGGTATTGGGGATATCGCTGATCTGCCCCAGGCTGTTCCGGCGAAGGACATGGTAACAATCATTGTTCCGACAATGATTACGCGCTTCATATTCATATGTGTTATCCTCATTTCTATGGTTAAGTACGAACTGAATCGTAGCTGGTTTGATGTAACGCTCTGAGGATAGTGTAACCGGGAAAGCTGAAGTGAAACTTAAAACCGGATAAGTTATATAAATATGAGGGACATCTGGCTACGAAAAAACAAATTTAATTTCACACTTGACAGGTTGGGTTAGTGGGTTATATGATGAACTCAATTATTTTAACACTAATTAAATGAACAGTGAAATAATTTGAACTGAAGCGAGCTGATTGGACCACCAAAGGCTCCCGGGACTACTCCACTATGGAATGTCCACGGGAGCCTTTTTTCGTATTTGCTGTCGTTTCAGTTAGACAGGAGGATGAAATGAGCAATAACGACTGGGAAGCGTTGGAGAAGACAGATTGGTTGTTTCGTAAAATGGTCAGACGATTCGTGAAAGAACGAGATCGCATATCGGTAGAGGGGGTCAGTTTACCGGGTATGCTCATCCTGCACAAAATCATTCGTGAAGGGGAACAGCGGTTGGGGGATTTGGCCGAACAACTGGATTTCACTTCAGGTGCCATCACAGCTTTAACAGACAAGTTGGAGAAAAAGGGACTTACGATCCGCAGACGCAAGGAAGATGACCGTCGGACGGTTTTGCTCGACATTACTGCTAGTGGGCGGGAGATGTTTGCACGGAACAGTAATATCGGTGCTCGATGTATCACGCTTCTGTTTGAGGGCTTTACGACGGAGGAACTGGAGCAGCAAAGCCAATTTTATGAGCGGGTAATAGCGAATCTGGAGGGGTTCTCGAATACGCTGCTGGAATTGGCAGAGAACAACGGGAAGCAGGACCACGATCCGTCCATCAAAAGTGACCCTGAACAGAAGCAGAGGGAGAATACCGGAAAGAGCAATTATCTCAGTTATTAACGTTTGATCCAATGTGAAAACAAACAATCCAAGGGAGAGATGATCAATGGGGCATTCAACAATTTATCCAACCGGGGCAACCGTATATAACCCTGATAAGGCTTGGGGCGGTTATACCGTCTATCAGGCAGGCGAGGAAGGTGTTGTACTGATTGATATGAATGGTAAGGAGGTTCACCTGTGGAAGGGGCTGCTGGGCTTTCCGGCCAAAGTTTTCCCCGGTGGCTTCGTATTGGGAAGCACGGGGCGAAGAGATCCGAAGTTTGGTATCCAGGACAACGTCGATTTGGTTCAGGTGGATTGGGAAGGCAATATTGTATGGAAATACAACAGCTACGAACACATTGAAGATCCAGGATATGAACCATTGTGGTACGCACGTCAGCACCATGATTTCCAGCGTGAAGGCAATCCTGTCGGATATTACGCCCCCGGGCTTGCACCAAAGACACAGAGCGGGAAGACTTTGATTCTTGCTCATAAAAATGTGAACAACCCGTCCATTTCGGATAAGCCTTTGCTCGATGATGCGATTATAGAAGTGGATTGGGAGGGCAATGTATTATGGGAATGGCTGCCGAACGAGCACTTTGAGGAACTTGGATTCGATGAGGCCGCCCGTAATGTTCTGTTCCGTGACCCGAACACACGCTCATTTGGACATCTCGGTGGTGGGGTGGGGGATTGGCTACATATTAATTCAGCTTCTTATGTTGGTCCAAACCATTTCTATGAAAATGGAGACGAGCGGTTCCATCCCGACAATATTATCTGGGATGCCAGAGAAGCAAATATTATCGCAATAACCGACAGACAGAGTGGAAAGATCGTATGGAGACTAGGGCCGGATTACTCTTTGCCTGAAGTGAAGCATATTGGCACCATTATTGGACAGCACCATGCACATATCATTCCCAAAGGTTTGCCTGGAGAGGGGAATCTGCTGGTATTCGACAATGGCGGCTGGGCCGGTTATGGCCTGCCCAATCCGGCTTCTCCATACGGCTTGAAACACGCCGTTCGCGATCATTCACGCGTACTGGAGATCAATCCGGTGACCCTGGAGATCGTTTGGCAATATACATCCGCAGAAGCCGGATTTTCCGTTCCGACAGATTCCTATAAATTTTATAGTCCGTATATCAGCTCCGCTCAGCGCTTGCCTAATGGAAACACGCTAATTACGGAAGGTTCCAATGGCAGACTGTTCGAGGTTACATCCGAGTATGAGCTAGTGTGGGAATATGTATCCCCTTATAAGGATGGACGGAACACCAATATGGTCTATCGTTCGTATCGCGTGCCTTATCACTGGGTACCACAGCTGGAGAAGCCGCAAGAGGTTGCTATTGAAGCCATTGATGTTTCCGACTACAGAGTGCCGGGAGCAGCACCCAAAGGTTCTTCATCCGTTGTAAGTGTTGAGATAACACTGCCGTTTGTTGAAGGTGCAGCCTGTGTGGCAACGTCAGATGAAGGCAAGTAAGGTGGCGAAGAGCGATGAACAATGATTAGAACGAATGGGGTGCATATTGTGAGAAAACCATCCACCTTAACTGGTGCGTTATTAATGCTCTTATCCATGTTATTGATATTATCGGGATGTTCTGCAAACGAATCGGTATCCGAAGCAAAGGGTGCCTCCGGCACAGAGGCCCAAAAAGTGAAAGTCCGGATCGCAGATACAAGTACGAACCCAACATTCAGGGTAGCCATTGCCAAAGGTTTCTTTGCAAACCACGGCATTGATGCAGAGAGCATTACGTTTGGTTCGCCAGCGGAAGGTGTAAATGCACTGTTTATCAAGCAGGTGGATATTGCGTACGGAGCTGACTTTCCTGTATTGAATGCTTTGGCAAAAGGGGATTACTCTGTCATTGCTTCCGCAGGTCAGGCTACGAATGAAGCGGCAGCTGCGTGGAAGTTGTATGCCAAGAATGATATACAGAGTGGAGCCGATCTGAAAGGTAAAAAAGTAAGTTTCATCCGCGGTACGTTTATTCCTTATCTGTGGGATGAATATTTGAAGGACCAGGGACTGGAACTAACTGATGTAACCCAGGTGGGTCAGGGAGCATTTGACGAAGCCTACATTGCACTAAAGCAGGGTGATCTAGATGCAACCTGGGTCATTGGTTCCGCCTTGACTGATAAATTCGATGCGCTTGAAGGCGTGCATCAGCTCACCGATATGTCCCAAACCCCTGTACGTCTTGGGATGGGGCTCGTAGCAAGCAATGAATTCATCCAGGGGAACCCTGAAACGGTGAGTGGTTTTCTCGCGGCGCTGAATGAAGCCTCCGTGTATGCCCAGGCACATCCTGAAGAGGTTTCAGACCTGATGTATAAGGAAACCAAGCAGCCTAAGGAGGCCACATTGAAGGATCTGCCAATCAATCCATGGGAAGTTGGATTTACCCAGGCAGCTTATGACAGTCTGGCAGGGCAGAAGCAATATATGGTGGATAACGGGATCATCGAACACGATTTCGATCTCGATAACAAACTGAACCTGGAGCTCCTGAAGCAGGCACTGCCAGATAAAGTGACTTATAGCAAATAACTCGCAAATTGCATTGGAGGTGTTCTCATGTCCTTACCTGCAGATCAGCATACGATTCGTATTGAGCAGCTTCGTAAAACATACAATGCCCCCACCCATGGGGATGTACACTATATTATCAAGGATGTCGATCTGGTCATCAAGGGAGGGGAATTCTTTGTCCTGCTCGGTCCCAGCGGATGTGGCAAGTCCACGCTTCTAAATATGATTGCAGGCTTTATCTCTAAGTCGGGCGGTCAGCTCAAGGTGGATAATAAGGAGATTGATAGGCCAGGCAAAGATCGGGCCATGGTATTCCAGCAGGCGGATTCTTCTCTTTTCCCGTGGCTTACCGTAAGGGAGAATGTGGAGTTTGGACTTCGGATGTCCAAGGTGCCAAAATCTCAGCGGCGTACGATATCAGACCGATACATCGAGCTTGTTGGACTGGGTAGTCATGAAGCCAAATTTCCGAAGGAGCTGTCAGGTGGCATGAAGCAGCGGGTGCAATTGGCCCGGGTGCTAGCCAACGATTCGGCCATCCTGTTGATGGATGAACCCTTTGGAGCGTTGGATGCAATGACTCGGCGTACGATGCAGAAAGAGCTGGTCAATATTTGGCAGGAAACCCACAAAACCGTCATTTTTGTCACTCATGATATTCAGGAGGCGCTCTTGCTGGGTCAGCGGATAGGAATTATGTCAGTAGGGCCTTCTTCCAAGATAACGGATATTTACGACAATACTCTGTCTTATCCAAGGAACATTGCCTCATCTGAGTTCAACACGCTATATGATCAGATTCAAAGCCATTTTGAAGAATAATTGAGGTGATAGCAAGATGAGATGGTTGGAGAAGAAGTGGGTGTCTATCCCTCTATTGTGGGTGACGGTTATTCTGATTTGGCAGCTTGGAGCCATGCTCTATGGACCCGACGTGATTCCCGGTCCTTGGGATACGATTCTTGGTGCTCGCGAACTGATTGCTGACGGTACACTGATGCAGTATATCGGAATTAGCTTTACACGTGTGCTTGCGGGTTGGGTATTTGGCAGTGTGATAGCGATCCCGGTAGGGCTGATTATCGGCAAGGTTCATATGATCCGGCTGTTTGCCGAACCTTTCCTTAATTTTATCCGCTTTATTCCGCCGATTGCATTCATTACTCTATTCCTGGTCTGGTTCGGAATCGGGGAGCAATCGAAGATTGCACTCATCATGTATGCAACGTTCTTCATCGTTGTGTTAAACACGCTGACAGGTGTACTCTCCATTGAAGAAGACAAGGTCCGGTCAGCCCGCAGTATGGGAGCCAACGAATGGCAGATTTTGCTGCATGTCGTTGTTCCGGCGACGACTCCTTATATCTTCACGGGGGTACGACTGGCAATGGGCACTTCCTATATGGCTATTATCGGCGCAGAGATGATTGCTGCGAATGAAGGCGTGGGTTATCTGATCTGGAATTCCCGATTATTCTTTCGCACAGATTGGATCTTTGTCGGCCTGATTTCTCTGGGCTTTATGGGCTTCCTCACCGATCGGTTGTTCAATTGGTTTGGTCGCAGCGTGCTCTACCGTTATGGTGTAATTGGTGGAACGAAGCGGGTCTGAACTGGAACTTGAGGTGATGTAATCCTCGAATACTTGGTCAAACGGAAGAAGGACCACTCATCTCAGTTTTATCGCAATATCATAGACCTGATTTGGTAGCTTTCAAAGCTGCTGAATCAGGTTTTTTGTATGCGGGGCTAGGGAGTTTCGGCATTGGGATCAAACCGTGGTATAATTGAATTTCAAAAATATAAAACGTCATGTGGGCCATGGATGCTGCCACATGCAGGAGAACTTATGGACTGGATTATTGGCGCCGTATGCGCTTTTATTGTGGCGGGTGCTGCCTACGCGAAGAAGTCGCTAACCCTGTCCGGCTGCCTGGCGGCTGTGATCATGGGTACGATATATTACGGAGCGGGCAACCTGTTCTGGTTTGGAACACTGCTGTTGTTTTTCATTACCTCAACGCTGTTCTCCAAATTTCGCAAGGATCGCAAGCAGGAGCTTGAGAAATCGTATGCCAAGACGGGTAATCGTGATGCTGGACAGGTTATGGCTAACGGTGGAATCGGCATGTTTCTTGTTCTGGGGAACTGGGTCCTCCCACACCCAGCTTGGATGTATGCTTTTATCGGTGTCATGGCTACCGTTACTTCAGATACATGGGCAACCGAGTGGGGAAGTCTCAGCCGTAAGCCGCCACGCTCTGTCGTGACGTGGAAGGTGCTGACTCCAGGTACCTCTGGAGGTGTTTCATTACTTGGGACACTGGCTGCTGCCATAGGTGGAGCTTTAATCGGCGTGGGTGCGTTTTTATTTTCCTGGATTGCCGGGATTGGAAGCTTGAGTCTGCTCAGCTGGACGTGTGTCGGCCTTGTCGGCGGATTGGCAGGAGCTTTTGCCGATTCTTATCTGGGCGCAACGGTTCAGTATATGTATCGTTGTACTGTGTGCGGCCGTGAGGTCGAGGTAAGTGAGCATTGTGGACACAAAACCGTTCGATCGCGTGGTTGGTCTTGGATGAGTAATGATCTGGTAAACGTGCTCAGTTCGTTGATCGGCGGATGTTTGGCGATCGGTTTGGGTATCATTTTGGCGTCGTAGGGAGGGAGTGCATTTGAGCACTGTGCAAGGAGACAAATCGGAGGCTATTCTGGATGCAGCTTACGGTATTTTTGGTTCAAAAGGATTCTATGAGACGAAAATGTCCGATATTGCGGACGAAGCGGGCATCGCGAAAGGCACCATTTATTTATATTTTAAAAATAAGGAACAATTATTTGTTGCTGTATCCAAGCGTGACTGCGACAATTTTATCAGTCGCCTGGTTTATGCGTTAAACTCACATCAGAGTACGGGGGATAAGCTCGGTGCGATAGCCAAGACTCACCTGACGTATTATTATGAGCGTCGCAATCATACCAAGATGTTTTTCATGGCACCCAATAATGATCCGGATCTGATGAAATTCATGAAGGCATTTATGAATGAATATATGAGCATGGTGCGTGAGGTGTTAGAGAATGCTGGCGTACCTGAGCCTGTGCTGCTTGCAGAAGCTTATATCGGGATTCTCGATCGGCTAAAGATGGATATTATGCTGAATCCAGAGTTTAACGAGGAACATCTGAACAAACGAATTGCCTTTGCAGCAGCTCTGTTTCTGGACGGATGTCGTTCCTTTTTGCAAGTATAGCGTGAGTGAGCGTAGATGCATTGCATCTTAAGTGCAGCTTCATATTGAATTTATTTTACAGAGAAGTAGGTTACGACCAATGAACATAATGACGGTAGAGCAAGTTGCGAAAAGCTATGGCGAGAAAATATTGTTTAAAGACGCCTCATTCGGTATGGGCGATCAGGACAAGATTGGTGTCGTTGGTGTCAATGGAACCGGGAAGTCCACATTCTTGCGTGTCATTGCAGGTATGGAGCCAGCGGATGAGGGACAGATCTCGATTGGTAATGACGTGCGTATACAGTTCCTGGCACAGAATCCGCAGTTTAACCCGGATAATACGGTCTTGCAACAAGTATTCGAGGGCGACAGCCCGGAGATGAAAACGGTACGTGAGTATACAGAAACAATGGAGCTACTGGAACTTAATCCTTCCGATCCGGCGCTGCAAGAGCGTTTGCTGCGCTTGAACCAGGAGATGGAGCAGCTTCAGGTCTGGCAGATGGAAAGTGAAGCGAAGAGCATTCTGTCCAAACTGGGTATTCGTCAATTCGATGCGCTGATGGGTACGTTGTCTGGTGGACAGCGCAAACGGGTAGCGCTTGCCTCTGCACTGATTCATCCCTGCGAACTGCTCATTCTGGATGAGCCTACGAACCATATTGATAATGATTCCGTAGTTTGGCTGGAACAGTATTTGCAAAAACGACGCGGCGCCCTGCTCATGATCACGCATGATCGGTATTTCCTGGATCGTGTAGCAAATGTGATGCTGGAGCTGGATCATGGACGTTTATTCCGATATGAGGCCAACTATACTCGCTTCCTGGAACTGAAGGCTGAGCGTGAAGAGCGTGAATCCGCATCTGAACAAAAGCGGCAAAATCTGCTGCGTACGGAGCTCGCCTGGATTCGTCGCGGTGCAAAAGCACGGACCACGAAACAAAAAGCGAGAATTGATCGTTTCGAAGAGTTAAAGGATCAACAAGGACCAAATCGGTCAGGCTTTTTGGAGGTATCGGTGGGTTCCACTCGTTTGGGTAAAAAAATACTGGAGATCGAGCATCTGTGCAAATCGGCAGATGGCCGCAAATTGATTGAAGATCTCAGTTACATTGCGGTACCTGGTGACCGGGTAGGTATTGTCGGTCCGAATGGCAGTGGTAAATCAACCTTACTGCAAATGATCTCCGGCAAGCTTGAACCTGATGCCGGGGAGGTTATTGTGGGCGCGACGGTTAATCTGGGCTACTTCACTCAGGAGCATCAGGAGATGAATGAATCTCTGCGGGTTATTGAGTACATCAAGGAAGTGGCTGAGAATGTGAAAACGGCCGATGGATCTCTCATTACTGCAGCTCAGATGCTGGAACGTTTCCTCTTCACCCCTGCGTCACAGTGGACACCAATCTCCCGTCTGTCTGGCGGAGAAAAGCGTCGTCTATACCTGCTGCGTGTACTGATGGCTGCACCGAATGTTCTGCTACTGGATGAGCCGACAAACGACCTGGACATTCAGACACTCGCTGTACTCGAAGATTACCTGGATGATTTCCCGGGTGTTGTATTTGTCGTATCCCATGACCGGTACTTCCTGGATCGGACGGTGGATAAAGTACTGTCTTTTGAAGGTGGCGGTGCTGTGCGTGTACATGTCGGGGACTATAGTGAATATGCAGAATGGATGCTGAAAAATGCCCCTGGATCTTCTCAGGAAAGTGCGACGGGAACAGCAGCTAAAGTGAAACCGGCTACGGTGGAAAGTAAACCTGCTGCCTCGGCGGCGAAACCTAAGCTGAAGTTCAGCTTCAAGGAACAGCGTGAATATGACCAGATTGATGAGAATATCGAGAAGGCTGAAGCCAATCTCGCCCGAATTAATAAAGAGATGGAAGAATCGTTCAGCGATTCAGCTCGTCTGCAGGAGTTAATGGCAGAGCAGGCGGAGGCGGAGCGTCATTTGGATGAACTGATGGAACGCTGGACCGTTCTGAATGAGCTTGCGGAACAGATTGAAAACAGCAAGTCTTAAAGTATATTTTATTGAATCGTCCTCTCTTCAAAAGCGACTTGCAGTTGTCTTTTGGGGGAGGGCGATTTTTTTTGAATTGATGTAAATGAATTTATATGAAACGTTAACCATATTCAAACCGTTTATTAAATAAAGAATTCCATAGAAGGGGGAGAACTCCACATCCATGTACAGAGAACTGAATGAACAATTGGCAGTGATCAAGGAAAAGGGAAGAATGTACGAGAAATGGAATGATCGGCTGGAGAAGCTGAATCAGGAGGAAGCGGAATGGAAAACGAAAGTACAGCAGCGTCTGGAGCACCTACAGAAGGAACAAAACGATGTTGATCGACTCAACAGCATGACTTTATCAGCATTCTTTTATCATTTAATCGGCAAAAAAGAGGATCGACTGGAGAAAGAAGAACTGGAGTTGATGGAAAGTAAGGCAGAGTACGATACAGCAAGCCAGATGTTAATGGATATCCAGGAGCAGCGTTCGCGTGTGCAACAGGAGCTGGACGGACAGCGGCAATATCAATTCTGGCAAAGTGATTACAAGGTGTTATGGGGCAAAAAGGAAAACGATCTGCTGGAGAAAGATGCAGAATTGCAGCAAATGGCTGAGGATCGGGAACATCTCTCAGGAGAGCTTCAGGAGCTGAATGAGGCGGATCGAGAGGGGCAGTATCTGCTCGATGCACTTGAACGCGCTGAAAAGGCTTTGTCCTCTGCGGGAAATTGGGGAGTTTACGACATGATGGGTGGGGGTATGATCTCGACTCATATTAAGCGCAGCAGAATGGATGATGCTCAGGTTGCCATTATGGATGCCGGAAGACGTCTTCGCCGATTTCAGAAGGAGCTAGAGGATGTGAAGATGGCTGTAAACACGGAATTACACCTTGGAGGCCTGCTTTCATTCGCAGACTATTTCTTCGATAATCTCTTTGTAGACTGGATGGTTCAAGACAAAATTCGCAAAGCAGAAACACAGGTGAAGGATGGACTGAGTGCAGTGCGAAGCACGATGCGTGTACTGAAGAATCAGATTCGGGAGCACAAGGTGATGTTGGAACTTCTGGAACGTAGGTATTGCGAACATATTGAACGAGCGAATTAAGCCATCTCAAAGAAGAAGGACACTTCCAGCTTGCCTCTAAACGGAGAAGCTGAAGTGTCCTTTTTTATATGATATAGGTGAATTATAGATGATCCATGTCGGCATGCCCAATAAGATCGAGATCACAACTCTGATCATTTATTCAAATGCTGTATTGCCATTCTACTTGTCCATGTGTGTGTTCACAATTTACTTGGTTGTAATATATGCAGCGAGCAGTCTCGCTGTATTCAGGACAGCGTCTTTATGCGTACGTTCCATGGAGTGAGAAGCATGAACGCCCGGACCAATCAACGCAGCGCGAATGTTATTTCCTCCACGTAATGCTGCGCTGCCATCGGAGCCGTATTGTGGATAAATATCAACAACATAATCAAGGTTTGCTTGTTTGGCAAGTTCGATCAGTCGAGTGGTCATATCGTAGTCATATGGTCCGGACGAATCCTTGGCACAGATGGATACATCCGTCTCTTTGCAGCTAAGGTCGTCACCCATTGCGCCCATGTCTACAGCAATCAATTCGCTGATTTCGGCAGGAATATAAGAAGCTCCGTGTCCAACTTCTTCGTAGTTCGAGATAAGTAGCGAAACGTTATGTATTGGTTTCCAGTTTTCTCGATGTGCAGATTCCAGTATACCGAACAAGGCAGCTACGCTGGCTTTATCATCAAGGTGACGCGATTTGATATATCCGCTGGGGGTAATGACCGCACGGGCATCGAAGGAAATAAAGTCCCCTACAGAGATACCCAATGCTAGAACATCTTCCTTGGAAGAGACCACTTCATCAATACGCACTTCCATATGGCTCTCGCTTCGCTCAAACGTGCGTGCATCTGGATAGACGTGTACAGATGGGTGCAGGGAGAGGATGGTGCCTGTATAGGTCTTTCCATCACGTGTGTGGATGGTGCAATACTCATTCTCGATACTGTTCATGGTAAACCCACCGACAGAAGTGAGCTTTAGTGTGCCGTAGGAAGTGATGGAACGCACCATGGCTCCCAATGTATCCACATGTGCGCTCAGTCCGATCGTTCTGGAAGAATCCTGCCCAGGCAATGTGAGCACAGCTCCGCCTTTGTTGTTCAATTCAAAAGCGATATTAAGTGATTCAGCTTCCTTGCGGATCATCTCAATAATATCGTGGGTATAGCCACTAGGGCTGGGAGTATCGAGTAACTTTTTCAGAAAAGATAGGACATAGGATTCGTCAATGGTAAAACTCATATAGAAATTTCCTCCTCGTTAATAAATATGCAGAAAGTTGTTCTAAAAAGAGAATACAGCCTGTCTGGCAGAATGTACAATTCCATTCTCGATAGCCAGCAGGCTGCCTCTGATGTGTTACAGCGTACCCGAAGGATTTCCTTTTCGTTGACTCTGAATGGAATCGGACTCCACAGAAGCGTTGTCCGAATCGGTCGTTCCGAATGTATCCATCGATTTAAACGAATCCAGTGAAGAGGAAGAGCTGCTTGCTGCGGAGCTTTCCAATTCGGATACACGCAGCTTCAATTGCTTGTTCTCGCGTTGCAGTCGATATTGGCGGAAGATGCCATAAGACCCTACAATGATTCCACCGATTAGGGTGCAGCCAAGAATGAGCAGAATCAGCGGGATTTGAACCGTGTTAAATAGCAGGTTGACTTGAACGGAATCCACATTAATGACCGCAAAAATTCCGGTAAGTAATGCAAAAACGAGACCTGCGATGAGTGCCCATTGCATTTTCATGGTGGTGCCTCCTTGTTGAACAATTCAGAACTATGTAAGCAATTACCCTAATTCATGGAGCTTGCATCTTGCTTGATTATAAAATCCCTTGCCCATTTGGGCAAGGGATCAGGTCACATGGACGAGAAAGCAACCTTATTTCGTTAGTTGTTCCATTTGCTCAATCAGTTCCTTGAACACACTCATAGCTTCGCGAATCGGCTCTGGCGTAGACATATCCACTCCTGCTTTTTTCAGGATGTTGATGGAATAGTCACTGCCACCGCTCTTGAGGAATCCAAGATAACGGTCCACGGCAGGTTGGCCCTCTTCCAGAATTTGCCTGGAGAAACTGGTCGCTGCTGAGAAGCCGGTCGCATATTTGTACACGTAGAAGCTGTTATAGAAGTGGGGAATACGCGCCCATTCCATTTCAATTTCTTTGTCCACCACCATGCTGTTTCCATGGTATTTGACGTTAAGGTCATAATAAATTTCCGAAAGCAGTTGAGGTGTGAGAGCTTCACCCTGTTCAGCACGCTCGTGAATAATTTTTTCGAATTCTGCAAACATGGTTTGACGGAATACGGTGGTACGGAACTGATCTGCATAATACGTCAGCAAGTACAGTTTTTCCTTGGGGTCCGTCGATTTATTGAGCAGATAATCCATCAACAAGGCTTCATTCGTTGTGGATGCAACCTCAGCCAGGAAAATGGTGTACTGTGCATCACGATACGGAAGTGTAGTGTCCGAATAGTGGGAATGCAGTGCGTGGCCCATTTCATGTGCCAGTGTAAACATACTATTCAGGTTATCTTTGTGATTCAACAAGACGTAAGGGTGGGTGCCGTAGGCTCCCCAACTGTATGCGCCTGAACGTTTATTCTCATTTTCGTATACATCAATCCAGCGATCATCATAGCCGGCCTGCAATGCGTCTGCATAATCCTTGCCAAGCGGCTTCAGTCCATCTTTAACCGTTTGTTTTGCTTCTTCGTAGGTAATATCCATTTTGTATTCATCCACTAGTGGGGCGAAAAGGTCATACATATGCAATTTATCTACGCCGAGCAATTTTTTGCGCAGGTCCATATAACGGTGTAACAGCGGAAGGCTCTCATGAATCGTATCCACAAGATTGGTATAGACATCCTTCGGAATGTTGTCGCCGTAAAGGGACATTTCCATGACGGAAGGGTATTTCCGAACATCGGCATAAAACATGTTTTTAGTTACGTTAGCGTTCAGAGCTGCAGCAATGGTGTTCTTTTGCTTGCCATAGGTTTCATACACCGCTTTGAAGGCACGTTCGCGAACTTCCCGATTCGGATTTTCCAAGAACTGAATATAGCTGCCATGAGTCAGTTCCACTTCGTTTCCATGCTCATCCTTGATTTTCGGGAACTTGAGATCTGCGTTGTTCAACATGCTAAAGATGGTCTGTGGTGCCTGGGACAGGTTACCCACCTGTGCGAGCAATGCTTCCTCGGCTTGGCTCAGTACATGAGCCTTTTCACGTTTCATCTCTTCCAATGTGAACTTATAGGCAGAGAGTTTCTCGTTGGAGATGAGGGCATCCAACTGATCATCCGGAAGGGACAAGATTTCGGGTGTAACATAAGATAGTGCTTCACCAACCTGCACGCTTAACTTTTGTGCTTTTTGGGACAGGTTTTGATATGTAGGGTTAGCTGTGTCTTCATCTTGATGCATCCGTGCATACACAAAGAGGCGTTCGGTTTTGAGACTGATCTCATCTTCGAGTTCAAAACAGCTTTTGAGTGTCTCAGGTTTGTTCAGTTTGCCCTTGAATTCGGAGGCTTTCTTGGTCAAAGACGATACTTCTTCATATTCCTGATCCCAAGCTTTCTGATCGGCAAATAGATCTTCCAGTTTCCATGTTTGTTCAGTAGGTACCTCGGAACGTTTCAATAGTTGACTCATGGGAATCCTCCTTTGATGAAGTAAAGAATATATAGACGAAGCTGCCTTCGTCCCACTCGCTTGTGCGGAGAGAGACGAAGGAATCAGACTAAGTACCAGCAGAATGAACAGCGATTTGCGGTATTTCAACGGCCTTCCTCCTCACTATACGAATAATCCCGTATAGTATGACCTGAGGGGCATTGAAATATTTAAAGAAGCTAGGCTCCCATATTGACCAAAAAGTAAACGATCAGGAAAAATGCGAAACAAATCAGCAGGGTGGCAATCAGAGCCATGCCCCGTCTTAAACGATCCGGGATGGAGTTGCGTCCCAGAATCAGCACGATTCCTAGGGAAAAAGCAAGAATAATAAAGATGACAACATTGCTTGAGTCAAGCTGCATGGGCTAGACCCCTTTGAAGGCAGCCATCAGTTGACGCCATTCGTCCTCGCGGTTCTCAAAATCTTCTTTCGGGAAGCGACGTTCAGCCCAGTGCATCAACGCAGGACGGCTGAGGAATGTATGGCATTCTTCTCCCCATTCTTCCGAGATTTCACGAAGCACCAGATATTTGCCTTGAACTTCTACGGTCATCATATTCCACTTGTCTGTTTTGTATATTTCATGTTTTTTTATCATAGGTAGTCTCCAAACTAACGGTTTTGGTAAAATGATACCGTACCCTTGGATTCAAAGCAAATTTTTTCGACTTTTATGGAAAAGATAAATTGCAATGTAGGAGGTCATACAGTATAATAAGGGTATTCGCCATAGATGGCGATATTTTTAGGAGGTTGTTCATTTGAAAGGTACAGTTAAATGGTTTAACGCAGAAAAAGGCTATGGCTTTATTTCAGTTGAAGGCGGCGAGGACGTATTCGTACATTTCTCCGCAATCCAAGGCGACGGCTTTAAAACATTGGAAGAAGGTCAAGCGGTAGAATTCGAAATTACTGATGGAAACCGTGGTCCTCAAGCAGCTAACGTAAACAAATTGTAAGAATATTTCCGGTTAAACGGATTTCTTATAAATGATTGGCTTCTAGCTGAATATATGAACCCAAGCGCAGTCCCCCCCATGGGAGGCTGTGCTTTTTTTGATATGTTTTGATATGTTGAGATCCATAAGGGAAATCCTTGTTGGATGCTTATGTGCGGCTAGTCATGCTTGACCAAAGCTTCATGGAAAATCCAACAAGTGCGGCCAGGGAAAACGCCATCGCAGTGAGATAGAAGGTGTTTCTGTTGGTATGCTCCAGCAGCAATCCTCCCAGTGTTCCGCTGAGCAGACCGGAAGCGCTGGACCACACAATGGTGAACAAGGCCATACCAGTGGCGCGATAGCCATCCGGAACAAGGCGGGTAATATAACGGACTGCAGTCACGTAGAAGATGCCAAAGGTCACGCTATGCATCGTCTGAATAGCAACGACTGCCGCGGGTGTATCTGAGATGGACATCAGAAATAAGCGAATCGTATACATCAGTGCAGCGATCGTGAGCAAAGGAAGTTCTTTGTAGCGATTGCCGTATCTGCTTAGCAGCAAAAACACTGGAATCTCACTGACCGAAGAGATCAACAGGGACCAGCCGATCAGCCCTTCACTGGCACCTAGATCTTTCAGCGTAATGGTAAGAAAGGCTTCATTCATCCGGTGACCCAGAGCGAGCAGGAAAACGCAACCGAAAAAGGTGAGGACATCCCTTCGTTTCAAGATGGACCACAGACCCGAAAGATCCATTTTAGTGCTGCTGCCCGAAGGCTGCTCTTTTAATCGAAAACCGATCAGAAGAGTAGTCGCGGCCAGGGCGATACATACCCACATCGTCCATCCCGGTCCGAAAGATCCGAGAAAATATCCAATGCTTAACGCAAAGAACGCATATCCGATCGAGCCAAATACACGAATGGAAGTGAAATTACGTCCATATTTGCTCGCGGTTGTAATCGCCATCGTATCGGAAAGTGGATAAACCGGGTAGTAGAAAAAGTAAAACAGGGCCACCAGTACAAACACCTGACCAAAGGTTGTGGCATTGGCAAGCATGGCACCTGTGATCAGTTGCCCGGCAAGCAAGATGATCATCACTTTGCGTACAGTTTTGTAGCGGTCACTGGCCATACTCCAGAACATGTTGGAGAATACGGAGACGAGAGGACCGATTCCGTAGAGGTAACCGATTTCGGCCCGACTGAATCCTAGATGACTGAAGTAAAGCTGGAAATACGATACCACCAAAACGGTGGAACCGAAGATGGTGAACATAAGTGCCCGCAGCCAGTTTTGATCTGGCCGGGCGGTATGACTTGATTTCATGATGAAAGCTCCATTCTTGATTACAGTTCAAATTTATTATCCCTTGAGGGAAGATGATTTTCCGGATGAGGGTACAGACATGGTAGGTTCCTTCTGTGTACGCCGGATGACAAGCCAGACAATGACAAGCTCGGCAAGCAGTCCGATGGATTGAGCCACTGCACCGATCATGCCGTTCCACGCAGGGAATATACTGACCAGAATGAGCAGGACGATCACCGTACATATGGCATTGGCCGTCTGGGAGCGGAACATCGTTTTGGTCTGTCCGCGTAGCAGAATCAAACCATTGCTGAAGTCGAGAAAAGGTGAAATCAGCGGAAACAGTACAAACGCACGCAGCGTCCACAAACTTTGCTGTAGCAGATTGCCCTGAACGCTCATTACATTTTCCAATACCCACGGTCCAATCGGGGTGTAAGCAATCGATACGGTCATGGCAAAAGGAACAAATCCGGTGACCAGAGCGAACTTCTTCACCAGTTTGGCATCAACAAGATAGAAATTCAGCACGATTTGGTGAATGTATGTAAAAAAGCTTAGCATCAGCTGCATCAGGCTACTCGCAACGGCAAAGGAAGAGATGGCCAGAGCAATCCCGGTCGTTTTGCCAAGAACGATATTAATAACGGGTCCGATAAACAGGGCCACGAAACTGGATAATAATAGCGGCTTGTAAAAGCGAAAGACGTCTGCCTTGTTTTCAACGGGATGATCCTCCAACTTGGCTGGCATCTTGCGTTTGATGCTGTTACCTTCAAGAAAACTGACCAAAGCCTCAATCATCATACCCGCGGCAAAAATGATAGCGCCTACACGTCCACTGTCAATGCTGTCTGTATATATGAAATACAAGGACAGGCCATACATGCCGGCAAGACGGAATAACATGCCGATCGTCAGCCATTTTGTACGGTTATTCGTAATAATGATGCCCTGATAGATATTGCGGATGACCGAAAAGATGCTGACATACATGAGAATCTCGTAGACGTCGATCACTTTGGATAACAGATCCGGGCTTACGCCAAACAGATATTTGAATACACCTGTTCCAATGGGAGAATATACGATGAGAAATCCGATGAGAAGTACACAAGCGAGAAATATTTTGGTCACAAACGTGAGGGCCTGAAAGGAAAGGCGATCCCGAACCAGCGCCGAACAGGTTTGACGCAGCAGGGTTGAAGGGCGCTCGGTGAGAGTTAGCAGGCTACCGGCGATAGCGTAGCTGGCAATGACCGTCTCGGGATGAGCAGAACGTGCGAGTGTGCTGTTAATGATTACGTGCGAGATGGTAACGAGAGAGGCGGATATGCCCAGCGGCACAAAAAATGCAAATAACCGTCTCCACGAAAGTGGTTCACTTGACGTCATGTCAACGACTCCTTTGATGGATGAAATATGCCTAGTATATCACAAAGCCTTGGAAGCGGATGCGATTTTTTGTGCGGAATATGCGGGAGATCATTTGTACAATTAAGGGGATCATATTATAATAGGATTGGTTAAAAATCGCTCTAATACGTATTCAACCAAGTGGAGGCACATTTATTTTGAGCCAATCAAATCGAAATCGTCATCAATATCCGCGTGGACCGTTGGCATTGATGAGAGGGGTGTACAAATACACCATTCCGGAAACGCGGAAGGAATTGGATGGATGGCGTGCCCAGGCTGAGAAAATTCCGAATGAGGAATTGCGCAATCAGGCACTGGCCAGTCTCAGGGACAAGCAGTTCCACTGTGAAGGCGGGACCGTTTATGCTTTACCTGATTTGCCGAACAGGCACATTCTGATTCCACTGATCGTTTCATATCAGACTATTAGTGATTATTTGGACAATCTGTGTGATCGCAGTACATCGATGGACCCGAATGACTTTCGGCTTCTCCATCAATCAATGCTTGATGCGGTAGATCCCGAAGCAACCCCTGTCAATTATTACGCGCTCCGTGAGGAGCAGGATGATGGTGGATACCTAAGGAATCTGGTGACCTCATGTCAGGAGCTGACCCGTCAGCTGCCAGGCTATGCATCCGCCAAGCCTCAAATTCAGGATCTGGCAGGCCTATACACGGACCTGCAGGTATATAAGCACATCAAGCCGGAACTGAGAGAAACGGCATTGCTGGAATGGTGGTCGGAACATCGTCACCGCACACCTCAGTTCCGTTGGAACGAATTTGCCGCCGCTACCGGCTCTACGCTGGGCGTATTCATGCTGTTTCTGGCTGCGAGTGATGATCATCTGACAGAAGAGCAGGCGGCTTCGATCCACACTGCCTATTTTCCTCATGTATGCGCATTGCACATTATGCTCGATTATTTAATCGATCAGGATGAAGATCGCATCGGAGGAGATCTCAACTTCTGCAATTATTATGAGAATGTGGAGACAATGCTGGACCGAATTGCTTTTATTGTGGAGATGGCCCGCAGTGATGTGCAGAAGATTCCGGGAAGTGCGTTTCACCGGATGATTATCGAAGGACTGCTTGCCATTTACCTGTCTGATCCCAAAGTCAGCGAACAACAGGAAGTTCGCGTCGTTTCCAAGCGTTTGATGAAGAATAGTCCGATGACAAGAGTATTTTTCTTTATCTTTAGCCGCTGGATTCGTAAGCATATGTAAGTCAGGCGTATTGTGGTGGGAGCCTGAAGTGAAACTAGAGGAGGAAGAAACATCATGACAGCAGTAAAGAAAATCGCAGTTTTAACGAGCGGTGGTGATTCACAAGGGATGAACGCGGCTGTTCGTGCGGTTGTTCGCAGCGGACTGTTTCACGGTCTCGAAGTGTACGGGGTTCAACGTGGATACCAGGGTCTTTTGAATAACGATATTTTCCCAATGGACTTGCGGAGTGTAGGGGATATCATCCAGCGTGGGGGAACGGTTCTGCAATCGGCACGCTGCAAGGAATTCTATACCGCTGAAGGTCAGCAAAAAGGTGCAGACATTCTGCGTGCACGCGGCATTGACGGGCTGGTTGTTATTGGTGGGGACGGTTCATACAACGGCGCCAACAAACTGAGCAAGCTGGGCATCAACACGATGGGTCTTCCGGGAACGATTGATAATGACGTTTCTTTCACCGATTACACGATCGGATTCGATACAGCAGTAAGCGTAGTAGTAGATGCAGTTAACAAATTGCGCGATACCATGTCTTCACACGAACGTTCTTCCATCGTTGAAGTAATGGGTCGTCACTGTGGCGATATCGCTTTACATGCAGGACTCGCATCGGGTGCAGAAACCATTCTTGTACCGGAAGTCCCGTTTGACATGGACGAGGTGGCAGATCGCATGAAAGCCAACTTTGCACATGGCAAACGCCACAGTATCATCATCGTTGCTGAAGGCGTGGGCAAAGGTGAGGATGTAGCAAAAGAACTGATGGAACGCTGCCCAACATATGAGCCACGTGTAACTGTTTTGGGTCACATTCAGCGTGGAGGTACGCCAACTCCGTTTGACCGTAACCTTGCCAGTCGTCTGGGAGATTTCGCTGTTCGCAGTCTGATTGCAGGTGAGACAGACAAAGGTTGCGGTATTATCAAGGGAGAACTGACCCTGACCGATATTGATAAAGTTGTTAATACGAAAAAAGACTTCGATATGGTGACTTACGAGCTTGCACAGCGTTTGTCCCAATAATCCAGTTATCATCAAAAGTTCAAAACAAAAAGAGCACAGTCCCGATTTACAGCGGGCTGTGCTCTTTTTTGTTATACTTCCATTATTTATTTTCAGCCATACGAACCGAGGCTTGCTTCTGCACAAGGAACAACCTCCAGAGAAGCGCCGTTGCTCCAACGGCGAGGCCGGCAATGAGTCCAACCCAGTATCCAAAGGCACCGAGTGAAGTATACGTAGCCGTGATGTAGCCGACAGGTAGACCGATGATCCAGTACGCGACAAACGTTATGATCAATGCAGGGTTCACATCCTTGTAGCCCCGAAGTGCTCCCTGCGTTGGGGTGGCAATGGCATCAGAGATTTGAAAGAAGACGGCGTAAATCAGGAAATGCTGTGTCAAAGCAATAACCTCGTGATCATTCGAGTACACGCCTGCAATTTGTTCCCCGAATACCAGTAATACCACAGCTGTTAACAGAGAGAGCCCAATGGCACCTCCGATACCCAGGAGACTATATTGCTTTGCGTCTCTCACACGCCCTGCACCCGCCTCATAGCCCACAAGAATTGTAAGGGCCATACATATACTCACAGGCAGCATATACAGCGTAGAAGCGAAATTCAGGGCTGCCTGGTGGGCAGCAATCGTAATAGTGTCGAACCGGCTCATTAATAATGTGACTGCTGCAAAGATGGAAGTTTCAAAAAAAGTAGCGAAACCGATGGGAACGCCGATCTTGAGCAGCTCTTTCCATTTGGTCAATGAAATTTTGGGCATTTTCCGAAAGATACCATATTGGGCAAAGGGCTCAATCCGGTGTACGAAAAAGAGGCTGAGGAGAAAAATGAGCCAATATGTACTTGCTGTAGCCACACCTGCTCCAACACCTCCCAGTTGTGGGAAGCCCCAACGTCCGAAGATAAGTAAATAGTTCAGGAAGATGTTTACTGGCAGCGAAACCAGCGTAATCATCATGGTGATCCGTGTCTGTCCCAGTGCATCCATAAAACTCCGCAGCACAGTGTAGCCGAAAAGGGGGATAACCCCAAAAGCCAAAGCACACAGGAAATAGAAGGCGACTTGGGCAACTCGGGGCTCCAAAGGCATTCCGTTTAGAATCGGACTGAGCAGCAATGTGCCTGCTGCAAGAACGGCGATTCCGACCGCCACACCGAGATATAAGGCTTGAATGACGCTATGACCAATCTTGTCATTACGCTTCGAACCGAGCAGGTGGGAGACGACAGGTGTAATGCCAATCAGAATACCACTTAGTCCTGTCTGCACCGGCAACCACAGACTTGTGCCAATGGCGACACCCGCGAGATCAGCAGGGGAGAACTTGCCTGACATATTGGTATCGAAAAACGACATGGCAGAGAGGGCGATTTGTGTGGTGAAGATGGGTAGAAATATAATCAGGAATTGCTTTACTTTTTGAGAAAAGCTGGTGGTGGTCATGTTCACTGGCAGTGCCTCACTTCTTAAGAGTTATCACTAAACTGTCATGTACGGACAGCTATTTATTGTAGTAGATTTTGCCCGATTTGAATAGGGAGGGGAACGTGGTTGTGTGGAAGGTAAGGTTGAGAGCATAGTAAAAAACCTCGTTCCAGAGAATATGGAACGAGGTTATTGGAGTAAAGTGAACAAAAAAAGAGTGCATTATTTATAGTTTACATCTGGTGTATATCGATTGGAGGCATTCCAGAGCAGGTACTCATCCACATCCATGTCTTTCATCGCGCGAATTTGGTCCTCTACCTGTTTTTTGCCGTATTTGATGTAATGTCCACTGCCTAACCAGCTCGCTGTAAAGTCCTGAATCCATGGGCGGATAACGGGTTTCAGTTCCTTGGTTGGATCCAGTTTCTTATGTGTATCTTTCATGGAGCCTTTGATGGTTGTATAGGGATCTTTGTCAGGGTCCTTCACACCGTACCAGCCGGTGGAGTAGTGACTTGGGTAAACCATCGGCGAGATGACATCCACGTTTTCAGATATCTTCACAAAATCCTGTCCAATACCCTCGGCTGCTGGAACAGAGGCGGCGTAACCGAATATATCAACCGAGACTCGAACACCCAGCGGTGCGAGCTCCTTGCGTGCATACTGCACGAATTCGGCTACAATGTCGACCCGGGACTTTTCAGACTTGGTGTATTTCAATGCGTCTGCACGCGTTTCAAAACCTTCCGGAAAACGAACATAGTCGAACTGGATTTCCTTAAATCCCAATTTAGCAGCTTCCTTGGCAATCTCTATATTGTAATCCCATACTTCCTTGCTGTAGGGATTCACGAAGCTGTCGCCTTTACCATTGGCCCATACAGAACCGTCCTTATTGCGGAAAGAGAGCTCCGGATTTTTCTTGGCGAGAATCGTATCCTTAAATACTACCACTCGTGCGATCGGGTAAACATCATGTTTTTGCAGACGTTTCATCAAGGCATCAATATCACGGATAAAAGGCTGAGATTTGCCCATTTCCTGTAACGTCTTGTTCTCCGTAGGGTAAGTTATGTATCCGAGATCGTCCTTGATATCAATGACCATGGAATTGAGCTCTGTGTTATCCATTAGATCGAGTAATGATGTCATCCGTGCACCACCGGCGCTGTAAGCCGTCACATAGATGCCTTTGACAACGGGTGCATCGGGTTGTGGGTCAATTTTGGCAGGTGGGTTATCCGCATCAATAACGACTTGATCTTTTTGAGATTGAATGATGGCGGTGTTGAAACTGTTTGTTAATGATTGAAAGGGTTGATTCCCTTGATCAGCTGTAGCTGGTGTACCACTGAAGGTTCCCCAGGCCATAGCCAGTAAAGCCCAAAACATGTTCATTCATTTCCACTCCCCTATGTGCATTCCATGTTTGAATTATACAATAAAGCCTCTGGGCTTTTAACCATATTATTCAAGTGATGAAACACATGGGGAAAATGAAAACCGCTTCCTGTTGAGGGGTAACCCCCACAAGAAGCGGCGTGATCAATCTAAAAAAATTATTGAATGTAGATCTCATTTTGATGCTCACAAATACTGTACTGAATGATTTCCATTGCGTCTCCCTGTTCCAGGATGCCCAGCCCATCCCGGAGAACAATCAGTGAGTCGAGCTCATTCGGTTTTAAGAAAGGGAGCATTTCCGGGCACCATTTGTTGACGATTTCAAACAGTTTTACCGTTTCCATATCCACAATAATCACCCTTCCCTACTCGAATTCCAAAATGGTAAGTCATTCGGCGCGATTCGGAAAAGCACATGGTTCTGTGAAATTGAAGGGCACATTCTGCTATACAACATATTTAGGAGCCGTACACCGTTATTATACCACAATGTTTAGAATTGTTAACCGTACATCTGTCTCAACTTCGGCGGAAAGAGCCCATAACTCCAACCGTTTCCACAATATTAACAAAGGCGTTCGGATCCGTTTCCTTGATAATTCGTTTGATTTCAACGAGTTCGTAGCGAGTAGTCACTGTCATTAACATGTCCTTTTCGATGTCTGTATATGCTCCCTGGGTTTTGATTTTGGTGACCCCACGAGGGCGAACAAGCAATTTTTTCAACATCGCTTCGGTTTCATTGGTAATAATGTACAATGTGACTTTGACATGGCTGATATGAATCAGATCCAGCACTTTACCGGTGATATAGATCGATACCATGGAGGCAAGCGCGATATTCCAGTCATCATTCAGATATCCTGCCAGCATAATAATGGCTCCGTTCATGCCAGCCATTACCGTACCAATCGGGAAATCACGATTACGGGTGAAAATGGAACCAACAATGTCCAGCCCGCCCGTCGAGCCGCCGACTCGGAAAGAAACTCCGGTACCCAGTCCCACTAACACGCCGCCAAATACACAGCTCAGAAGGGGGTCTGTTGCCACAGCAAAAACAGGCAGAAGCGCGATGAACCATGAAGTGGCTGCTACCGAAACAATACTTAATGTAATGAAGCGTCGTCCAAGAATAAACCAACCTGCAATGAGCAGAGGGATGTTCAGAACAAAATACATTATACTAAGATTCAAATTCGTAAAATAGCCGAGAAGCATGGAAATACCGGATACCCCGCCGCTAAGAAGCTGATGGGGAACCAAAAACCAGTTGAAGCCGCAGGCAATAGCTGCAGCACCCAATACGATCACTAAAAAGTGCCAAATCATTTTGGGCAATTTAATCACCTCATTTATATTTAAAGCCAGATTGCTGGTAATCTTGAATTGTTTTGTGATATAATAATTTGTGGATATTCTTGAGTAGGAAACTTTTCCTAAATGGAGCAATAAAATTTTGAAATGTTTCAAACACATGTATGTAGTTTTAGTCTTATGTTTGGGACCCATTCATGGAATTATATTCGTTCGTGAAAATAATTTGGCTTGATGGGATACCCTATAAATATTAACGCTACTTAAGAATACAGACAACAAAGTGGATTGTCCACCATGTCCACCATATAAAAGGAGCATGAATAATTTTGACAAATTTAAATTTCACAGATTTCAATCTTGAACCACTGGTGCTGCAAGCCATCACTGAGCTCGGGTTTGAAGAAGCAACACCGATCCAATCCAAAGCGATTCCTTTGGCACTCGAAGGCAGAGATTTGATTGGTCAAGCACAAACAGGTACGGGTAAAACAGCTGCATTCGGTATTCCGTTGATCAGCAAAATCACTAAAAGTGACGAGAAAATCCGCGCCCTCATTATGGCACCTACACGTGAACTTGCAATCCAAGTTGCTGAAGAAATCGAAAAACTCACTCGCTTCAAAGGTCTGCGCTCCCTGCCAATCTACGGCGGACAAGATATCGTTCGTCAGATTCGTGCATTGAAAAGAAAACCACAGATTATTATTGGTACACCTGGACGTCTCCTTGACCACATCAACCGCAAAACAATCAAACTTGATGATGTACAAACTGTTGTATTGGATGAAGCAGATGAAATGCTCGACATGGGTTTCATGGAGGATATTCAATCCATCCTGAAACAAGTTCCAGACGAGCGCCAAACAATGCTGTTCTCAGCAACAATGCCTCCTAACATTCAAAAATTGGCACAACAATTCTTGAACAATCCTGAGCACATTTCTGTGATCCCGAAACATGTTAGTGCACCATTGATTGACCAATCTTATATCGAAGTACCTGAGCGTCAAAAATTCGAAGCACTTAGCCGTTTGTTGGATATGGAATCTCCTGAGCTGGCGATCGTATTCGGACGTACAAAACGTCGTGTTGACGAATTGGCTGAAGCTTTGCAAAAACGTGGATATTCTGCAGACGGTCTTCATGGTGACTTGTCCCAGAATCAACGTGATGCGGTAATGCGTAAGTTCCGTGACGGCAGCATTGACGTTCTCGTTGCAACAGACGTGGCTGCACGTGGTCTCGATGTATCCGGCGTAACTCACGTTGTGAACTTTGACCTTCCGCAAGATCCGGAGAGCTATGTTCACCGTATCGGCCGTACAGGTCGTGCGGGTAAAGAGGGTGCTGCATGGTCTTTCGTTACTCCGCGTGAGATCGACCACCTGCACTTTATCGAGCGTGTAACACGTCACCGTATTCCGCGCAAACCACTGCCAACAATGGCTGAGGCTGTAGAAGGAAAACAACGTTTGACAGCTGAGCGTTTGCTCGAAATCGTACAATCTGGCGAACTGAACGAATACAAAGGTATCGCGATTCAAATGCTTGAGCAATATGATTCTGTTCAACTGTTGTCAGCTGCTCTGAAGCTCCTGACAGGTGACAAAAAAGATGCTCAAGTTGATCTGACTCCTGAAGATCCGATCCGTGCAAAACGTCGTAAACCGGATGTTCGCTCTGGCGGACGCAAACCATCTGGTTACAGCGGCAACCGCAGCAGTGGTGGTGGCGGTAGTTACAACCGTGATCGCAACAGCAGTGGCGGCGGACGTGGTGGATACAACCGCGATCGTAACAGCAGTGGAACAGGAAGTGGAAGTGGAAGCAGAGAAGGTGGTTACAACCGTGACCGCAAACCGCGTCCAAGCAACAACGAAGGACGTCGTCCTGCCAAAGATTCTTCTTTCGAATAATATACAAGTGTGAACTGGAAAATGGGGCAGGGCGACTGCTCCATTTTTTTATGTGCAGATTATGCCAAACCAGTGAGCCGTCGATCTCTTTTCGGGAAGGGCTGGCTTTTCCTATCTATAATAAGGTATATTAATATTATTAGAATTAAGGCTAGACGCAAGGCTGCGGAGGAGGAGAATTGTTTGGAATTTAAAGGAGCTATGGGTGGGATCTACCGACTTACAGAGTGGATTACGAGACTGGCCGCAACCAATCTGTTGTGGGCTATTTGTTCGTCTCCGTTCTTGTTTTTCTTGTTTATGAAACTGCTCGTGATGCAGCAGAACCTGGCTAACGAATCACTACAAATGAACTGGGCTATAGCCATTGTGGCACCGCTTACACTATTCCCGGCAACGTCGGCGCTGTTTACGGTTGTTCGTAAATGGAATATGGGTGATACGGACGTGCCGATCTTCCGTACTTTCTTTGTAGGTTACAAAGAGAACTACAAGCAGAGTTTAATCGGAGGCATCTTCTATACGTTGCTGTTTGCCATCATGTATCTGGATTACACAGTATACATGACACAATTCAAGAATATGCAGCTGGTTGGAATTATTATGCTCGTACTGTTGCTGCTGCTGTTTGTTTCTCTCTTTAACTTCTTCTCGATGGTTGTACATTACCACATGTCCATCGGATTGATTATCAAAAATGCGGTTCTATTGACGCTGATTAGACCATTCCGTGTATTTTCCACGTTGTTGGGAAGTGGATTGTTGTTCTATATCGGTTTTCGTTATCCGGTCTTGTTCATCTTCTTCATTATTAGTATTGTTGCCTGGTTTGCTTTCTTCAACTTCTACGCAACGTTTAATAAGATGCAGGAGCAGATGGAGAAGATGCAGCTGAAGAAAGAAGAAGAGGAAGCTGCACAAGCCGCTGAACAGGCAGGGGAGTCAGTTGAGACGATAGAGACGGCTGAACCATCTGAGCTTAAATCATCTGACGAAAAACACGATAATCTCCAAAAATAAAACATGAGCTGTCACCATTTACTTTTTACACAGTTAGGGATATAATAATTGTACATCCTGCGATGTACGTTTCGGTTATTCGTTGTTTTGAACCAATGATGATGTCTTCGGGAGATCAATACAGAATGTTGCTGAAACGCCCTGTCTATATGACATGGGGACTTCAAAAAACATTTTTGCGGCCACCCACCTGCCAAGCAGGTTCATAAGACAATGTAGCCGGACGGCATAGGCGGGTTCCTATTTTATCATGTACAGCACCCTGACTCTTTCCTCTAATCGAGGAATTTCAGGGTGCTTTTTATTTGAGCTTATTTTGTTGAATAGGCTGTATTTTGTTAAAAGTGTCGCTTGCCCTTTTGTTACTACATGAACAATGTTACACTAGTATACATAAATGGAACGGTTACATTCAAAGGAGGAAGGGTCTTGACCTTAAAGAGAACGCTCGTCGGTATCATCCGCAGCATGGAGGGAACCAGCGATCGAGCCAAGGATCCCAAATTAAAAACACGGTATTATAACTTATCCAAAGACAGAGCCTGGGAAGAGGTTTCTTCGACACTCAAAAAAATTCCGGGTTATAAAGTGCTGCATGAAGTGCCTTCTGTAGGAGAGGTCATACTGGAGAAGCGGACTACCTTTGGACGGACGATGGATATTACGGTTTCCATTATATCGGTAAGTCCTGTACGCAGTGCGGTCGATATGTATTCGGCTTCACGTGGTTCACTTGGAGATCTGGGTTCTAATTATCGCACGATCATGAACTTGTTCTCCGTATTGGATAAGAAGCTAAGTAAGTATAAGTCAAATGATTGAAATAGATGGGTGAATAACAAAAAGCGAGAGAAGGTTAACCTTCCTCGCTTTTGTTCTGAACGTGAACTACCTTTTACAGCAAGGCTTTTACAGCGGAAATCGCTTGCTCGAAGTTAGGGGAGTCTGTCATTTCAGGCAGATATTCCACATATGTAATTCGGTCTTCAGCATCCAGCACGAAGATGGAGCGCATGTCCAATTGGAATTCTTTGATCAGAACACCATAGTCTTCACCGAATGAACGTGTTTTGTAATCAGACAGTGTTACGACGCGATCAACTCCGGCTGCTCCACACCAGCGTGCTTGTGCAAATGGGAGGTCAACGCTTACTGTCAATACGACAACATTGTCTCCAAGATCTCCTGCTTCAACGTTGAAGCGACGGGTTTGGGCATCGCATACGCCAGTATCCAGTGAAGGAACAACGCTGATTAATTTGATTTTACCTGCGAAGTCTTTCAAGGATGCATCTTCAACCAGGTTTTTACTCAGTGTAAAATCGGGTGCTTGATCGCCCACTTTCAATTCGGGTCCGATCAATGTAATAGGGTTGCCTTTAAAGGTGGCTGCGCCTGTACGTTCTTGTGCCATAATAATGTTCCTCCTTATAAGTTGGTGATCCGTGCCAAAATCCATTATAATCTTTTATGAAAGGCATTGTCCAATTCGGACGAAGGATCATTAGAATGGGTCAGACTTACAGGCCGATCTGAACAGGGTGGAGTGAAAGCAGAAACTTATGATATTTATAAGGTATGAGAACTGGAAAAGTTATTTGAAATTTTTTCCTTTGACGTCGATTCTTTTAATTGCCAATGTTGTTATGTTTATTGTATTGAGTTTGAACGGTGGTTCCACAAACAGTATGACGCTGCTTAAGTTTGGAGCGCTTGTTAACCACGAGTTATTTGCAGCAGATTGGTGGCGTTACATTACGTCCATGTTCTTGCATGCTGGTTTCAGTCATTTGTTGTTTAACAGCTTTGCTCTCATCGTATTTGCACCACCAATGGAACGGCTGCTTGGGTCGGTAAGATATGGTGTGTTGTACTTGGGTGGAGGCATTCTGGGCAACATTCTGGCTGTTGCGTGGTATAACTCGGTTGGAGCGACGACAATCTCGGTGGGTGCTTCAGGAGCAATCTATGCAATCTATGGTGCGTTTCTGTATGTAGCTTTGTTCCAGCGGACAATGATGGACGAGACCTCACGTAAAACGTTGTATACACTGCTTGTATTCGGAATTATTTTTTCCTTTGCCATGACAGGCATTAACTGGATGGCGCATTTGGGTGGGTTGTTAGGTGGATTCTTCATTTATGGACTTCTCATCCGCTTGTGGAAACCCCGCAGCTTTAAGCAGTAGTCGGATTGATCTGAAGACGGAATGCAATCAAGGATAAGTAGGGTATAGCAGATTGGAGAGATCAGTGGCAGTGGAATTAAGACAGTTGCATTACTTTTTGAAAGTGGCACAGAAGGAGCATGTTACGCAGGCGGCGGAGGAATTGCACGTAGCGCAGTCTGCGGTGAGTCGTCAGATTCATCAGCTGGAGGAAGAACTGGGAGTAGACCTCTTTATGCAAAAAGGGCGAAATCTGCAGTTGACCGCCGTTGGGCAGCTCTTTTGCAAACGGGTTGAAGGTATATTGAAAGATCTGGACAAAGCGGTCGGGGAGGTTCATGAGTTTCTCGACCCGGAGCATGGTGAAATTCGTATCGGTTTTCCTCATAGTCTCGGTATTCACTTGATTCCTTCGGTTGTAGCAGCGTTCCGTCAGCGTTATCCTAACGTCAAATTCAGATTCAAGCAAGGCATGTTCCCAACGCTCATTCGTGATGTGTTATCGGCTGAAGTGGACTTGGCATTTATATCTCCATTTCCGGAAAAGCACGACCAGGTAGATGGTGACATTGTGCTTACGGAAGAACTGCATGCAATCCTTCCGCCCAATCATCCATTGGCTGGTGAAGAGAGCATTGCGTTAGAGCAACTTAAAGATGATAAGTTTGTATTATTCAGTAAAGGGTATTCTCTGCGTCCGATTGTTTGGCACGCATGTCTTGAAGCAGGGTTTACGCCCAAGATTGCTTTTGAGGGTGAAGAGACGGATACCATTCGTGGGCTGGTTGCCGCTGGTATGGGAGTGAGTTTACTGCCAGAAATGGCCCTTTTCCAGACGAATCCGCTGCAACCGGCACATGTAGCCATTTCTCATCCCAAAGTCACGCGTACGATTGGGTTGATCCATCGAGCGGATGACAAGCTTCCGCTTGTTGCGCAGTCATTTCGTTCATTCTTGCTTAATTATTTCGGTTTACAGCAAAACAATACCCCATCCGATTAACGGTGGGGTATTGTTTTTTTGTTTTTGTATTGAATTAGTCGCGGCTATTGAAAATTCCGATGTAACGAACCAGTTCCAGCAATGAGATTAACGCTGCAGCGACGTAAGTTAATGCTGCGGCATTCAATACTTTGGCGACGCCTCTTTCTTCTTCGTTCCGGATATAACCTTCCGATACCATAATCTCTCTTGCGCGATTACTAGCATTAAACTCAACCGGCAACGTAATGAGTTGGAACGCAACGGTTACGGAGAAGAAAATAATACCAATACCGACAAGGTTCATTGCATTAAAGATGAATCCGGCAATGAGCAAGAAGGGCGCAAGTCCAGATGCAAAGTTGACGATCGGGAAAATCCGGTGACGTAGTGCCAACATTGGATAACTTTCCTTGTGCTGGATCGCATGGCCAACTTCGTGACACGCAACGGAGACAGCTGAGATTGAATTTTCATAATATACAGGCTCAGACAACCTTACGACACGATTGATTGGATCGTAGTGATCGGAGAGTGCTCCACGCACGGGTTCAATAGGGACGTCGTGTAGGCCATTGGAATCAAGCATGTGACGGGCAGCATCGTAACCGGTCATTCCATTCAGGTTTTTAACATTAGACCAACGATTGAATGTACTCTTAACGCGAAATTGCGCCCATAAGGAGAGCAAAAAGGCGATAATGATCAAAACGAACATACCGTTATTAAAACTCATATTCATTCCTCCGCTTTCTAAATAATAAGCTACATCATGGTGTTCTCAAGCAAGATTTTCAAAGCTTCCATCGTACCAGCACTTTTGGTGAGCAGTCCGGCCATCATCTTGCGTGCTTGTACAGGTTTCATCTCGCCTAGCAGCGGTTTAAGCTCATTCACCTCTCGCTCCAGCTGTTGCACGTGGAGCTCCAATGTTGTCAGTTTGCTGGCAACCTGTTCTTCCGTGCTCACCAGACTCCACTTCTCAAGAGATTGTTTAATCTCGTCGAGACTATATTTCTCTTGTTTCATGTGTACAATACGTTCGAGCCTGGTTAAAGTTTCATTACTATAAAGACGATAGTTTTTTTCTGTGCGCTCTTCAGGAGCGATGAGACCGAGCTTTGTGTAATAATCAATCGTCCGTTCGCTCACACCTGCAGTTTTGGCAAGTTCGCCAATCCGAAACAATTTCATATCCCCAATGATATTCACCTCGCTTGCAAGTTCAAATGTAGGGAATTGTAGATTCCAGTTGCGGCTTTGCATAACCCGCCCAATTTTTTTCTTACTATTAGTTATGATACATGATCTTTAACCATACAGTCAAACGTTACGCTTTGGCGGCTGTCAAGCTGCGTTTCTATATCTATGTACTCATGGGACATGATTATGTACTTAAGTGCAAGAAAAAGACGTATGACTTTATTCCCAGAAATATTTTTCAATTTTGCTGAAAATACTCTTGTCAACTTTCCTGTCTTCTGCTTATAATGGCATTAAGAGTTTCACGATATGTGAAGAAACTTAACATAAGAGGGAGTGGGGTATATGAGAAAGAAATGGTTGGTTTCGGTGTTAATAATGCTTACTTTATTGGCTTTCCCGGTCAGCGCATTTGCAGCTGCGGAGGGGCCGACTAACATCGAACTTCAAAGCGGTCTGAACTCAGCCTTTACGTTTCTGGCTGTTGTGCTGGTTTTCCTGATGCAAGGGGGATTTGCTTTACTTGAAGCGGGTTCAACTCGAATGAAAAACGCAGGACACATTGCGGGTAAAACAATCCTGACATTGGGAATTTCAGTTATTGCCTTCTGGGCTCTAGGCTTCGGTCTTGGTTTCGGTAATGGTAACAGTTTCTTCGGAACAACCGGATTTTTCCTGAGTGGGGACGGAATGGCTGCTTCGTTCGAATCACTGGCCTTCTCTGATGTTCCGCTAACAATCAAGTTTGTATTCCATCTTGCCTTTGCAGCAGTATCCCTGGCCATTGCCTGCGGTGGTATGGCTGAACGTGCAAAGATGAGTGTATATATCGTTTTCGGTACGCTGTACACCATTATCATGTATCCGGTTGTTGCTCACTGGGTATGGGGCGGCGGCTGGTTGGCTGAGCTTGGTATGCAAGACTTTGCAGGTTCGACGGTTGTCCACTTGACAGGTGCAACTGCCGCACTGGTAGCTACCATCTTGTTGAAGCCGCGTATCGGAAAATATAACAAAGATGGTAAACCTAACATCATTCCAGGTCATAACCAAGTTTATTCTGTACTCGGTGTAATTATCCTTTGGATCGGTTGGTTCGGTTTCAACCCAGGTAGTACATTATCTGCCATGGGTGATGGATTCTTCGGTTATGTAGCATTGACTACAAACGTAGCTGCGGCTGCTGGTGGTGTTGCAGCACTGTTGATCTCATGGGCTGTATTGGGTAAATCTGATATTCCTAGCATGCTGAACGGGGTGCTTGCGGCACTCGTTGCCATCACAGGTGCTTGTGCTTTCGTTGAACCATGGGCAGCGCTGGTTATTGGTGCTCTGGCAGGTATTATCACATTCTTCACTGCTCAATTCTTTGAGCGTAAAGGAATTGATGATCCAATCTACGCCTTCTCTGTACACGGTATTGCCGGTATGTGGGGAGCGATCTCCACAGGTTTGTTTGCAACACCAGAACTGGCTGAGAATGCAGGCGTAGGTCAAGCGGGTCTGTTCTATGGTGGCGGTTTCCACCAACTGGGCGTTCAGCTTCTGGGTCTGGCAGGCGCATTTGCCTTCGTACTGATTATGTCCTTCATTATTCTCGGTGGTATGAAAGCTATCATGGGAATCCGTGTAACGGAAGAAGAAGAAACGATGGGTCTGGATTTAAGTGAGCATGGTACTTACGGGTACCCTGAACAAATGAAAAATGTAGAAACTAAATCCAATGGCGGTACGTTCAGCTCCTAAGAGGAATGATTGCTGAATCATGCTTCAAGGAGGCTGGACATGATGGAACCCATCCCGTATATAAATCAATCCTGGTCCTATCAGGGAATAGATGGTGCGGCATCTTCTCAAGAACTGCGCCAGGCACGTGTGATATTGCAGAATGAGCTCCAGGAACTGTTGTCCGCTTCCTTGTCGCCGATTGAATGGTACCAGACGGTAAATGAACTGCATGACAGGGTTGCTCGGCGGGCAGTAGAGTTATGCATCCAGGGGATGGTAGAGGAAGGCTTAGGCCGACCTCCCGTCCCCTATGCCTTTATCGTATTTGGCAGTTCCGGCAGGCAAGAAGCGACGTTATGGAGTGATCAGGATAATGGCATGATTATCAGCGATACCCCGGATGAGGGGAAAGAGGTATATTTTGCCGAACTTGGACTTCGAATGACCGATATGTTGGAGGCACTTGGCTACGCCAAATGTGAAGGCAAAGTGATGTGCTCGGAGCCTTTATGGAGGAAAACGCTGGAGTCATGGAAGGAACAACTGAAAGCATGGGGATCGGACCTGTCATGGGAGCCGGTTCGCAATCTGATTATCGCTTCAGACATGCGTTTTGTTGCAGGTGAGCCACAGCTTGCGGAGGAATGGATTTCTGCATTTTACGAAGGATTCAGATCGGTTCCTGAGCTTTCTGATGCTGTGCTGCGCAATACCGTTAAACATAAGGCAACACTGAACATCCTCGGAAGGGTAGTGACCGAACGATTCGGTGAACATGCAGGTGGATTCGATGTGAAATACGGCTTGTATATTCCGCTGGTGAACAGTGCGCGTTTTCTGGCTTTACAGCACGGTATCAAAGAAACGTCCACGCTCAAGCGGATTCAGAGATTGGTATCACTCGAAGCAGTTCCGCTTACTTTGCTGGATTCAGCTCAGCGAGCCTTTATGACGGCTTTGAAACTGCGACGCAGTACACCCGTTGTGATGAAACAGGGGTTACAGCATAGCGGTGGTTTCCTAAATGAGAGACAGTTGAAGGAAAAACAAATGCTTTATGAACTCCGGGATACGTTAGGGTTGGTGCGGCGAGTACATCGTGCGCTGCAAAGACAACTTCGTTTTGCAGAAAGGAGACGTCCATGAGAGAGCCGGCAAGGGGCAATACTGGATTCTGGAATTCGCTGCGCCAGGGAGGGGTTCCTTCCGCCATCGCTTCCATAATGGGAGCCCCTACGGCGCAACATATGGCGTTCATCCGTTCGATGATGAGAGAACAGCGCAGACCCGAGGTACTGCACACACCCTTGAACGAATTGAATGCTGTCGTATTCGATCTAGAAACGACGGGCTTCTCTCCTCAGCATGGGGATGAGATCCTTTCCTTTGGGGCGGTGCGTATTAATGGCGGTGTGATGTTGGAGAATGAGCAGTTCTATACGTTGGTTCAGTCCAAAGTCTCCGTTCCGGAACATATTACTGAATTGACGGGAATTACTCAGGAAATGACGATGCATGCTCCGTCGTTGCTAGAAGGCTTGCATGACTTCATGTCTTTTGTTGGCGGGAGTGTACTGGTTGCCCATGCAAGCGCGCATGATCGGGCTTTTCTGAATGCGGCCTTGTGGCGGACATCCAAAGTAAGGTTAACGCACCGGCTCATCGATACGATGATGCTGGCACGTTGGCTAGAACCAAACAGGCCGGGCTATGGTCTGGATGAATTGCTGGAATCCAAAAGCATTCCGATCTATGGACGCCACCACGCTTTGGAGGACGCCAAAATGACTGCACAGTTATGGTCCTGTTACCTGGAGGATATGTCTCGCAAAAATGTAGAAACATTGGGTGATCTGTACACCCAGTTAAGTCACGCATAGCTGGGCGGGCTGTAAGCTGTATGATTGGACATGGCTCATTCCAATGCTTGAATCAACATTTGAATGAATTTGATAACCATTTAGAAGCATCTTTGATTGTGTACCAGTTGTCTGATCAGGCGAGCCTATAAAATATACCTGGAGTAGTCTGGCGAAAATCGGTAGGTTACGCAGATCCTCATTGGAAGGTACGGGAGTGGTTCGGGGGTGGGAGTGAAAGAGTCCGATAAGTTGTGGCTCATTGAACACACACCGGATCCATTCTGCATCATCCAATGCAAAATGGTGCAGCGGGTCAGGCGCTACGTTACGAATGGGCTGAAACCGACTGATTCGTATGCCGCCCGCTGCGGCTTCACCCAGCACAACCCCGCAGGTTTCCTGTGGCAGTGAAGCGAACATGTACTTAGACATCTCCTGTTCTACGGAGGAAGGGATGTATAAGGTGTTTTGCTGCCCGTGAAGTGCTGCCATTTGTATTCACCCCTCTCTCTTTGGCTCCTGCTTCGGCAGGAGTCCTTTTTTTATTTTATTTTGTGTGACTCGGATTGTAAAATTTTAAAGGAAAAGGGTACAATATGAAAGAGATCTTGAAATATCTCACATGTTAGAAGAGCGTGAATCTCAATATGTTTGATTATACAAAAGGGTGGCTGGTCATGAAACGAAATATATACATACTGCTGGGTGTTGTTTTGCTTGTTGGCATTGCTTTGGCCCAAAATGCAGATAACGGAATCGCAGCCGTGTTTAAGCAAGAGGAGCCAATGCCGACGGAGACGGGGCCTAAAGCGGGTTTACTGGCACCAGCATTCTCTTTGAAAGCCATGGATGGGAAAACCTACGCTGTAGGTGGGGCCAAGGAAAAGGCCATCTTCGTCAGTTTCTGGGCATCCTGGTGTGAACCGTGCAAGCAGGAAGCTCCTGCGCTCAATACATTAGCAGCGAAATACAAGGATAAACTGGATCTCTACGGTGTGAATGTAACTACGTACGATAAAATCAGGGATGCCAAAGCTTTTGTAGATGAATACAAACTGACGTTCCCTATTCTGCTCGATGAAGACGGAACAGCATATGCCAAATATAACGGTTTAGCTTTTCCAACGAATGTACTGATTGATTCCCGAGGAGTCGTTCAGGAAATTATCTTGGGGATTTTGCCTGAGAAAGAGTTGGAGCGCAAAATCAAGGAGTTAATTGAGGATTAACCAAGCAAGAAGCTAGTCAAGCGAGAAGCAAAAGCGCCTGTCATCCAATGTTTTTTGGAGACAGACGCTTCTTTTATTTTCCGGGAAATATGCATTAATGGTTGCTTAGTCCGTGAGCAGGGATGTTGACTACGCCAGGCTCGTCCTGCAATTTTTCTTGAAGAAGGGCATAACGGAAACTGTGTACGAGGGCTTCCCAGCTCGCTTCAATCACGTTCTCGGATACACCGACTGTATTCCACGTGTTTTCCGTGTTTTTAGATTCAATTAATACACGAACCTTTGCGGCAGTAGCATCTTTCTCATCCAGAACACGTACTTTATAGTCGGACAGATGCATGTTGGCAAGGGAAGGGAAATACTGCACAAGTGCTTTCCGAAGTGCGTTATCCAGTGCATTAACCGGACCGTTGCCTTCAGCTGCGGTATACGCACTTGTTCCGCCTACGTTAAGTTTAACAAAGGCTTCCGAAACAACAGACTTGCCAGCCACTTTTTCAACAAGCATCTTGAACGATTCAAAGGTAAACAATTCTTTCATGTCACCGTTGGCTTCACGAATCAACAATTCAAGAGAGGCATCGGCGCCTTCGAACTGATAGCCCTGATGTTCCAGATCTTTGATTTTCTCAATGATCTGACGTGAGTTGGCACTGCTTGGATCGAATTCAAGACCCAGTTCCTGTGCTTTGGACACAATGTTACTTTGTCCTGCCAGTTCGGAGACGAGCACACGCTGTTTATTACCAACCAACTCAGGAACGATGTGTTCGTAAGTTCGGGAATCACGCAAGATGGCAGAGACGTGAATACCGCCCTTGTGAGCGAAAGCAGCATTTCCGACATAAGGCTGGTTGATTGGCATATTTACGTTGGCAATCTCACTGACATAACGGGCAACATTCGTGAGCTGTCTCATTGAATCCTCAGAAACGCACTCATATCCAAGCTTCAGTTGCAGGTTAGGGATAATGGAAGCCAGATTAGCATTACCACATCTCTCTCCATAACCGTTCATCGTACCTTGCACCTGTCTGGCACCAGCTTGTACAGCGCTTAAGGTGTTGGCTACAGCAAGTTCACAGTCATTATGTGTATGAATGCCCAGATGGGCTTGCGGAAGTCGTCCAGCGAGAGTGGACACGATCTCGTACACTTCATGCGGCATCGTTCCACCGTTGGTGTCACACATTACAAGCCAGTCCGCTCCAGCTTCATGGGCTTTGGTCAATACAGCCTGTGCATATTCTGGATTGTTCTTAAATCCATCGAAGAAATGCTCTGCATCAAAAATGACTTCCATATCGTTTTGTTTCAGATAGGCAATGGAGTCGTAGATCATCGACAGATTTTCTTCCAAAGTAGTCTGCAAAGCAGTGTGTACGTGGAAATCCCACGATTTTCCTACCAGAGTCGCTGCCTGAGCACCGGATTCAATCATGCGCTTCAAGTTGGCGTCTTCACTGGCGATGCTACCTTTACGACGCGTACTACCAAAAGCGACAACCTTCGCGTTCAGGTTCAGTTCCTTGACTCTTTTGAAAAACTCAATGTCCTTGGTGTTGCTGCCTGGAATTCCGCCTTCAATATAATGAGCACCCAGGTCATCGAGCTTCTTGGCAATTTTGAGCTTGTCATCTGCCGATAAGCTGACTCCCTCCCCTTGTGTGCCGTCACGTAAAGTCGTATCGAAGATGGAGATGGCCTTTGACATGAAGATCCTCCTTTAAGATGAAGCGCTTTTTTTAGAAAGTTTAATGGTGTGTTTAAAAAACATATGGGCATGTTGGTGACGAATCCTTCGATTCTGTACCGCTACACTGTATTAAATTCAAAGTGTAGATTTGTCCTAAAATCGTGAATTTGTATAATTAATTATTATAGCACCATTATCGCCAAATGCTACATCGAATTCACCATTTGGTGTAACAAATGATGGATTGTAGAGTTAAGTGAGCTGTAAACGTAGTCTTGTAATATGTTATGCTTCATCTAAATACAAGTATTCCAGGATTGCATAGGGATTCAAATCCTGTCTTTATAAATGGAGGGAAGAGGATGCATTTTGTGTGGGAGAATACAATTATTTCATTCATTATAATTGCTATTATCGTCGTTGCCGTGTGGGGTATCATTCGATCGATCGTTAAATCTGGCCGATAATAAGGGGATATAAATGATTTTTACATAAGGGAATTTGATATAATAGAGTAGAGATTGCATGTAACGGAATTGTGTATACGAAAGGGCGGTGGTGGATCATGTCTTCAGAGCAAACGCATAACAACATTAATGTAGATCGATATTATCCTACCGCCGGACGAGTGATTTTGCATGTCGATATGAATGCTTTTTATTGCTCTGTACATGAAGCCGAGGAACCGGAATTATATAGAGGAAAAGCGACGGCCGTTGCTGGCAGTAGTGAAGTGCGCAAAGGTGTCATTGTAACTTGTTCTTACACGGCACGAAGCAGGGGTATTTCCACAGGTATGGTCGTTCATCAAGCATTGAAGAAATGTCCTGACTTAATTGTGATTCGTCCGGATTTTCATTTATATCGTAGATATTCGAAAGAATTCATGAAAATAGCTTACAGCTATACACCATTGCTTGAAGCGACCTCAATCGATGAGTGTTACCTCGATATTACGGGGTCCAGACAGTTCGGTACACCGCTGGAGATTGCGGAAAGTATTCAGACCAGAATCCGGGATGAGCTGGGGATGCCCTGTTCGATCGGAATTGCACCCAACAAGCTGCTTGCCAAGATGGCCTCTGATTTGAAAAAGCCTAATGGCATTTCGATTTTGCGGATGAGGGATGTACCTCAGATTTTATGGCATAGACCTTGCAACGAGATGTTTGGGATTGGCAAAAAGACAGCGGAAAAACTGAAGAAGCTGGGCATTGAAACAATAGGCCAGCTGGCCAAATCAGACGAGCGGATGTTAACCGATGTGTTTGGTATTAATGGTTCTTGGTTAAAAAATTCAGCAAACGGCATTAATCATTCTGCAGTTCAGGCTGAACGTGAAGCGAACAAATCGATCGGACACACAACAACGCTGCCTGCGGATATATCTGAAATGGATGATGTACATCGGGTGTTGTTGAATATAAGTGACCAGGTTGCCAGGCGGTTGCGCAAGCACGAAATGCTCAGTCAGGGCATTCAGATTACGATTCGTACACCGGATATGAAGACGATTACGAGATCACGGATGATGGAAGTGCCTACTGAAGATGCATCCATCATATACCGGGAGGCCTGTACTTTATTTGCGAAACATTGGCGCGGCGGGAAGCCTGTTCGTATGTTGGGTGTGACCCTCCAAACGCTGATTCCACGTGAGGAGTCAGCGATACAGCTTGATCTGTTTGAATATGAGCAGAAACCGAAGAAGGAAAACCTGATTCGCATTATGGATCAGTTACGTGACAAATTTGGTGAGAATGCTGTCGTTACAGCTGGCATGCTGGGGGATGATCCTTCCGTATTACTGCGCAATCATAAAGTCCGGGGAACATCGCTGCAAAAAGATAATTTGCAAAGTCTTGATTAAATAGGGCATAATGGAGTCTTGAGGCTGTTAAAATTATTTGTAATAACTCTTACTTTGTATTAATATGTTTCTAGATAAAAATACTGTACGTTTTTGAATAATAGGAGGAGAGATTGGTAATGAGTAAATTTACTTGGGTAGAAAAAGATACATGTATTGCGTGCGGAGCGTGCGGAGCAACGGCGCCAGACATTTATGACTATGATGATGAAGGTTTGGCAGAAGTGATCTTCGATGGAGATGCCAACAAAGGGATCAAAGCAATTCCGGATGACTTGTTCGACGACATGCAGGATGCTTGCGACGGCTGCCCTACGGACTCCATTAAAGTTGCGGATGAACCTTTCAACAAAGAAGGTTAATTCCTTTCATATGAACATACAAGAGCACATTCTTCTGTCATTGGGACAGTCGAATGTGCTTTTTTTGTCGAATGTTGAGGCTTAGATCCGGGTACTCAAGTCCTATGGATTTCTTGTCATCATTTGCCGATATATATAGAAACGGAAAAAGGCGAAATGATGGAGGATCGGATGCAAAATACTCACCTACGAACATATGTAAAGAAACATCCTGATAATAAAATGGCCTGGTATTTACTTGGTAAGGAATATTTGGGTGAAGGGCAGGAAGCCAAGGCGAACTATTGTTTTCAACAGGCGGGTGAAGTCTACGAGGCTTTCGAGCGAAGCAAGGCACCGGCAGATATATGGGTGGATTATCAGGAGAAGCTGGTTGAGATGGCTGAGCAAAAGGAGAAAAAACATCGTGTTCGCAAGATGTGGCTTACCCTGCTTATGCTGCTTGTACTGGCAGGATTACCACCTGCAGACGCTCCTGGTTTCAATCGGGATGCAGCCGAGGCTTTGGCTTCAGCGTTGGAATCGACGGACGATTCCATGGATAGCGAATCAGGGAATAACCCGATGGAAGACTTGGCTCTTGTTGCAAAATCCAATGTGTTTACAGCTGGAGCATTCGGTGGAGGGGACCAGGGTGAGGCTGCACTTGCAGCTGCATGGTCAGGCTCTGGTGCGAAGGTACAGACATCGGCTGTGCTTGGAATGCAGGTCGCAGGTAACTGGACATTATGGAAGCGAAATATGGCGGTGAAATACATCGTTCAGACAAACAGCAGTGGCAAATTAACGGCACAGAGTTATGATGCCAAACAGTGTAACTGTGAACCGCCGGAAGTATTACCGGAGATCAAGCGTCTGGCACAAGCCTGGACAGCCAAACAGGAATCCGCGGCAGCTCTGTCGAGTGCAATGATTACATATAAAAAACAAAACGGTAGCTGGCCGAAAAGTGTGGCGCAACTTGCCAAGCCGTTTCCAAATAATATTCTGGGCGATACTGCACCTGGCATGACCCGGATGTTTCCGGCACTACTAGCCATGCATCAACAAGGGCAAATGGGAAAAGGGAAAAACACAGGTGAGGGAACACGTGAAGGTTCAGATTTGCCACAAGGCAAAAACGCTGCATTTGTGGATACGTTAGGCGGAAAGCCTTTTTTACAGGATCGGCTTGAAATCATCGTGGACAAGAGCAGACATAAGCTTGCGCTGATTAGTGGCGACACCATTATTCGGAATTACGAGGTGGGGCTTGGCGGAGATCGTACTCCAGAGGGTTCGTTTGTCATTTCAGACAAGGTTGTAAATCCAAATGGTCGCTCCAACGGCGAATTTGGAAGTAGGGGCATGCAGCTATCGGAGACGAATTATGCCATCCATGGGACCAACGAGCCAAACAGTATCGGGCTGGATGAATCCCTTGGATGTGTGAGAATGAGTACTGAAGATGTGGAAGAGCTATTTGCTCTTGCTCCTCAGGGAACTCCGGTACGCATCGGGAAAGATTTGCTGCCAGAGACAGCTATGGTTCCAGAAGCGAAGGATCGCTACCGGTACACACTTGTTCCCAAGCAAAATAATCCGAATAAAACGTATCATTGGTTGAATTAAACGATAAACCAAGTGATTCAGACCGAAGAAAACGTAAAATCCATGCTGGATTGGTATGTAGATGCAGAAACAGTCGGTTGAAGCATTTACAGGTTGGCGATAATAATAAGCGCACCAATGATAATGATCAGTCCACCGACGCTGGCTGCAGTCCAGATAATGGCTTTCCGGTTGACCTCATCTTTCTTTTGCTGCAAAGTAGGTGGTTTGCGTTTGGGAGCCATGGGCTGTTCCTCCTTCATGGAATAAGGCTATATAGATGTAGCCATGCTCCCATTGTAAAGAATTCAACTCGCCATTTCCAGTAGGCGGGTGGATTTCTTGTGAGCATTTTGCATAATACGATTCCTTCTGTCTATGCTCAAACTACTTTCCTTTTGAAGAAGAAACGGATAGACTTGTGTATAGAGTGTTTTTTTACATATGAAAAAGACGGAAAGCATTTTTACAGCGTACCGGACCAGAACGGAGTGAGTGATTTGTTATACAGAAGTCTTGCTAAACCCTTGTTGTTCAAAATGGACCCTGAGCAGGCCCATCATCTAATTATCGGCGGTCTCAGTGGAATGGGGAGTATTCGCCCGGTTCCTTCCGGTTTGCGTGTCATGTATGGCGTGCGTGAAACATCGGATCTGGCTGTGGATATGTTTGGATGTCATTTTCCTACACCTGTAGGACTTGCGGCTGGTTTGGACAAAAACGGACAGGCTGTAACGGGCTTTTCTTCCATCGGGTTTGGCTTCATGGAAGTGGGCACAGTCACACCGCTTGCACAGCCAGGTAACGACCAGCCACGGTTATTCCGCCTGCCTCCCGATGAGGCATTGGTGAACCGGATGGGCTTCAATAACCTTGGAGCCGAAGCGATGGCGGGTGAATTGGCACGCCTCACGGAGCGCCGTATTCCAGTGGCCGTAAATATAGGTAAAAATAAGGCGACATCGAATGAAGAAGCACATTTGGATTATGCAAAATGCATTCGAGCGCTATACGATTATGCGGACCTGTTTGTGGTGAATATCAGTTCACCAAATACACCGGATCTGCGTAATCTGCAACATGGGAATGAACTGAAGGAATTGCTTGCCGCTGTGATGAATGAGATGGAGACGCAGCGCAAGAGAGCGGGCGGTTCCGTTAAATCGGTACTGGTCAAAATCGCACCTGATGTGAATGACCAGGAGCTTCAATATATGGTAAGTACCATTGCAGATAGTGGAGTTGCCGGTATCATCGCAACGAATACAACGATCAGCCGCGAGGGTCTGTCTCATCAGCATGCTAAAGAGACAGGTGGACTAAGTGGCAAGCCGCTGCGTGATCGTTCCACGGAAATCATTCGCCAAATCTATCGCCAGACAGAAGGCAAACTGCCAATCATCGGATCGGGGGGCATTTTCACAAGCGAAGATGCTTACCAAAAGATTAAAGCAGGGGCCAGCCTGGTGGAAATATATACGGCATTGATCTATGAAGGACCTGAAGTGAACCGGCGCATTCATGCCGGACTGCGTGAATTGCTGCGCAAAGACGGTTACAGTCATATTTCGGAAGCTGTCGGTGCAGAGCATCGTTAAGCAATGTTTCGGAGTTCCCCGGATTGGAAATTAGAAGCGTGGAAGAGGGTAATGTCGTACGGGACTCTTCCCCCCGCTTAACATCATGTATAATGGATAAGAACAGGGGAAGCTATAGAGACAGGAGGCATAAGCATGGACGGTAGAGACTGGGGTACATTTTTACTTCCTTATGAACAAGCGGTAGAGGAATTGAAAGTTAAGTTTAAAACGATGCGGGCGGAGCTTAAGAAAAGGGAAGAATACGCCCCGATCGAATTCGTTACCGGTCGTGTCAAAAAAATATCCAGCATTCTGGAGAAATCCAGACGCCTGAATGTGCCGCTTGATCAGGTGGAAACAGGCATTGAGGATATTGCAGGTATCCGCATTATGTGCCAGTTTGTGGATGATATTCGGCGGGTAGCCGAGTATATTCGTGGACGTAAGGATTTGACGGTATTAATCGAGAAAGATTATATCACCAATTTCAAAGAGAGCGGCTACCGCAGTTTCCATATGATTATTGAGTATCCTGTTCAGACGGCTCTTGGGCAGAAGAATGTGCTGGCTGAGATTCAGATTCGGACGCTGGCGATGAACTTTTGGGCCACGATCGAGCACTCCCTTAGTTACAAGTTTCGGGAGAGTCTGCCGGATGATATGCGCGCACGATTGAAAAAGACGGCGGAAGCCGCTTTTGTACTCGATAATGAGATGTCGGCGATCCGTCTGCAAATTCTGGAGGCGCAAAAGGCCTTTGAGGATGACTCCAATATTGTATCAAGAACGCTGAGCATCATACATCAATTGTATTTCTACCACCTCGTGAACGAAGCGATAGAGGCACAAAAGCGCTTCAATGACTGCTGGGAGCGTCATGATATGGAAGGGTTAAAAGACCTTCTGGATGATGTAAAAGCACTTCTGAATGCGGCTAGAAAGGGCGAAAACCCGGATGAGCAGCTATGAGCCGCTGTATGTTGACTATCTGATCTACTTCAATCGCGATCAGGACTACTTTGAATGCCATGAGGTATTGGAAGAACTGTGGCTTGAACGGGATCGGGATTCTCTGTACAAAGGATTGCTGCAGATTGCAGTGGGGCTGTATCATTTCAGGAATGATAACCTTCGCGGAGGACGCATGATGTTACAGAGTTCGGTAGATCTGTTAAAGTCATATCCGGAAACTTCGCGAGGTATTGCCCTTGGACCGTTGGTGCAGGAAGTACAGGAGCTGGTTCATGGACTTTCGGGTCCTGAGCCGCAGAAGTTTCCTTACAGAGACTTGCATATTCAGATTCAGGATGAGGTACTGGTGCAGGAGGTTCGAGAACGTGCTCTTGAATTGAAGCCTAATATTCCCCAACGCCGAAGTCCTACACGTGGACGAATCTATGAAGAGAAGATGAAAGCATTGCAGCAGGAGCAGAACTTGCAGAGTGAGTAAGCTTGTAATAGAAAGACATCATTCACTTTATCATTAACATGTTCTCAGACATATGATCTATAGAAAACACCCCGACCGTTCCTCTAGAGGAATTGGCCGGGGTGTTCGATATTAAAGGACATCATTAAAGGTTGGAATGATTCCAGAGCTTGTCCATGAAAAGGACAATATAATCCATGCGGGTCCATCAAATCCGCGAAGGGAATATACGATTAGCTTGCCGATGGAGTGGCACTGCCTTTATATTTCTCGAAAAATTGCTTGTAGTCATCCAGTGTATAACCGTTGGCACTGCCATTTTCCTGCAGCCCGCCAACCATGCGGTCTTTCTCAACACCATCCTGATAATATACCAGAGTTGGTGTGTACTCAATGTTATAATCGGTCCAACCGGAATCGAATTCACGCAGATTGAACTGAGGCAGTTGAATCCCTTCCTCATCGACCAGTGGCATCAACTGAGGTGTTGTCGCACGGCAGTGCGAGCAGTCGGAGGCGAAGAAATATACAAAGAAGCTGTCTTTGTTATCAATTCTGGCTTTCAGATCATCAGGCAAAATAATTTGTTGGTAGTTCGGATCGTCCAGCAATTCGCGTGTTGCGGGATTAAGCTTGGAGGCGGCGATGCCATAAGCATTCCCCACGGCGTCCATTTGTTTCTTGGATTGCTGGTTCACCAGGACGAGTGCTGCAATCAAAACAACGAAAATACCCAGGAAAATAAGGATCGCAGCGCTTTTCTTTTTCTTCTTGGATTTCATTAAGACATCCCCCATCGATCATATCGAAATATAGTTTTGGCAAAAATACGGGATGGGATAATATGCATAAACACCCGAATTTTTGCACATCAATCAATCTACTTGCCATTATACTACATTACACGCTGTAGTGGAATATGTATGAAGCAATAGGAAAGCATTGCCCAGATATGATAACATAGAACTATATGCAATTTTAACAAGACAGGATGAGTGGGATTATGGCTGTACAGCTGCCTTCGATATTTGCCGAGCGAATGAAAAGCTTGTTAGGCGATGAATTTGAACAATTTATGAAATCTTATGAGCAGTCGCCACATGCGGGGCTGAGAGTGAATACGTTAAAAATATCGCTGGAACAATTCAAGGAAATTGCTCCAATTGATATGCGACCCATTCCGTGGTGCGGAACGGGTTTTTATGTGCCTCATGGAGTTAAGCCGGGGTTACACCCTTATTATCATGCGGGTTTGTATTATATCCAGGAACCAAGCGCCATGGCCCCAGTTGAATTATTGGATGTGAAACCCGGGGAACGTGTGCTGGATCTATGTGCGGCTCCTGGCGGGAAAACAACCCAGATCGCTGCCAAGCTTCAGGGGAAAGGTGTGCTCGTTACGAATGATATCCATGCGGAACGTACGAAAGCCCTCGCCAAAAACGTGGAATTGTATGGAATACGCAATGCCGTTGTATTGAATGAATCACCGGAACGGATTGCGAATGCATTTTCTCATTATTTTGATAAAGTGTTAATCGATGCGCCTTGTTCGGGTGAGGGTATGTTCCGTAAAGATGAGGACATGGTGAAATCTTGGGAAAATCATTCGGTAGAAAAATGTGTGCTGATGCAGCGCGATATTCTGGAGACTGCGGCCAAACTGCTTGCTCCAGGGGGTACCATCGTATATTCCACATGTACATTTGCACCTGAGGAAAATGAAGCCATGATAGCGGAATTCCTGAACATCAATCCTGATTTTGTGGTGAATGACATCCCGGAAAGTGCAGGATTTGCGCCAGGACGTCCGGAATGGGTGCGGCAGATGTTGCCCGAAAAAGCAGAAGAGACGGAATCTGTGCTGGACCAAACGCGCGGCACTGCGAGGTTGTGGCCTCATCTCTTGGAGGGGGAGGGACATTATGTTGCTGTATTGCAGCATCGTGCGGAATCTCTTATCGAAGAAGACGGAAATCAAGAAGAGGGCAGCGTTTTACAAAATGGACAGGCAGTGGGCGCAGATTTCACCGAACCAACTGAATTGGTAGAACCATTTATCCGTGTATCTGCACCAATCAGTAAAGAAGAGCGGAAACGGGAACGTCTAATGAGAACCGAATCTAGAGAACGCGATGATAAGCATACTCGTGGTGGTAAGGCTCAGGGAAAACAGGGCAAAGGAAACGAACGTGGTGGTCGCAAAAACGAACGGGCTCAGGGACGAGGAACCGACCAGGCAAATGTCGATCCAGGAACGGTGTATGCTCAATTTGTACAAGAAAATCTGGAAATCGAGCTTGCTGGAGAAACGGTGTATTACGGCGATCGAGTGTATCAATCTTCAGTGGGTGCTGCCCGTCTGGAAGGGCTCAAGGTTATACGGCCAGGGTGGTTTATGGGTACCGTCAAGAATGGGCGATTTGTGCCCTCCCATCCGCTTGCATGCGCTTTGAATGCAGCTGAAGCCCAGAGATCCGTTAATTTATCTTCGGTAGACGGTGAAGCGGTAAGGTATCTCAAAGGAGAGACGTTGAACATCGAAGAAGCAAGAGTTGAACGTCAAGCAGATACGGCGGCCAAAGGTTATGTGTTGGTGTGTGTGGACGGATTTGCGGCTGGCTGGGGGAAATGGCTGGATGGTGTACTGAAAAATGAGTATCCGGCAGGCTGGAGGTGGACATCGGTATGAGTGGAAAAGGCAAACAAACGCTGCGTCTGGATAAAATATTGAGCCACATGGGTGTGGGGTCACGAAGTGAACTCAAAAAGATGGTGAAACAGGGCAGAATCCGTGTGGACGGTAAACCGGTGAAAGACAGCGGTGTGCAGGTTAATCCAGACGTAAACGTAATTGAAGCTGACGGAGTGCGGATTGTGTATCGTGAAATGATCTACCTGATGCTTCACAAACCACCTGGCGTGGTGTCGGCAACCGAAGATAATCGGGATAAAACGGTGATTGATCTGCTGCGTAAAGAGGAGCGTGTCTTCGATCTGTTCCCTGTGGGACGGCTCGACAAAGATACCGAAGGCTTGCTCATTCTAACGAATGATGGGCCACTTGCCCATGATCTGTTGTCCCCGCGCAAACATGTGCCCAAGACGTATGAAGCCCGTGTGCTGGGAAATGTTGAAGAAGAAGATATTGAAAAATTCAAAGCCGGCATTCAGCTGGATGATGGATATGAGACGTTGCCTGCGGAACTGACTGTGCTGGATCGTGAGGAAACGGAAGAGGGCGTGTTTTCTTCCATTTCATTGATCATTCATGAGGGCAAGTTCCACCAGGTGAAGAGAATGTTCCAGGCTGTTGGCAAACGTGTGGTTTATCTGAAACGTGTTGCCATGGGTGACCTGGAGCTGGATGCCAATCTTGAAATTGGCAGTTATCGCGAATTAACCGCTGACGAGTTAGAACGTTTGCGGAAGTAATAGTTCCCTACTTCGCGAAGCGAAGCAAGGAGTCTGGGCAGTATACGAAGCCTTGCCCACCGCGCCAAAGGTGCGTCAGCTCCCGTCCTTCGCGAAGCGGAGCAGAGAGCCGGGCAGAAGGCGAAGCCCTGCCCGTAATGGTCCCGCTTGAGCTTGGGCGGGGCCGCCGCTGTCAAGCGGCAGACCCGGCAACCAAGCGCTCCCACACCGACCGTCACATAGCAAGATCGAAACCGCCGCCGGTAAACGAGACGGGAGTCCAGAGGGCAGAGCCCTCTGGGGCCCTCCCTCGGAAGGGAGGGTTTGGGTGGGTGCGACTCTTTTACAGATAAGGAATGAAGACAATGACAATTAAATTAATCGCACTGGATGTCGATGGAACGCTGCTTAATGATCATCATGAACTTACCGAATTGACGCAAGAGACCTTAATTCGTGCTTCCCGTCAGGGAGCTGAGATTGTTCTGTGTTCAGGCAGAGGTCCTGCGAACACGATCCCGTTTATGGAGCAGATGGGACTTGACGGATATGTCATTACACATAATGGGGCAGTAACTGCACAGGTTCAGACTCGTGAAGTGGTGCACCATTTTGCCATGGATGGACAGGGGCTGGAGCCTTTTATATCTTACTGCCGTGCGCAAGGTGTACATTTTGACATCAACACGGCGTTTGGACTCTATGTGGATCAGCCCGAAGGTTTGGAGTTACAGGTACGCGAAATGTATCAAAACTTCATGGCAGAGCCATTAAAGCTGCCGCAATGGGCGGATATGACAGAGCCGCTTGCGAAATTCACAGCGTTTGGACCCATCGAGCAGATGAATGCGGTGCAACAGGAGTGGTCGACCTGGAATCTTCCATATTATATGACGCGTAGCGGTGATTTTTTCATTGATCTTATGCATCCAGAAGCCTCCAAAGGTGCAGCTCTAAAAAGACTGGCCGAAGCAAAAGGAATTCTTCCTTCCGAGATCATGGCGGTAGGTAACTACTACAATGACATCACCATGTTGACCTTTGCAGGCAAAGGGGTTGCGATGGACAATTCCCCGGAAGAAGTCAAGGCAGCTGCGGATGAGGTTACACTTTCGAACAACGATCAGGGTGTGGCCCACGCTATCCAAAAATATGTGTTGTCCGTCTAATAGTTCGCTCTTAAAATCTGAATAGCGTTGTATCTTATAAACTGTCGCTCTCAAGGGTAACCTAATAGAATAACGTTAGGAACCGAGGAGGACAGGTGCATGGAACTGAAAGTAGAGCTGATTCCTGATCTTCGAACATCAGGTGGCGAAGTACAGGATATTATGGTGGGCGGTCAATATATGGGTTCGCTGCTGCTTGTGTTCAGGGAAGGAGATCGGGTATCCGGCAGCCTTCAGATTGAGCAGAATTCGCTACCTGACGAGACAGAACAATATATTGTGGAGCAGGTGCACGAATATATTCGTTCTCTCGCGGATGCGGTAAGTGCTGCTGAGTATGAAGTGCTTGTAAGCTGCGGTACATTGTATTCTGTGTTACAGAAGCCAGAGTCTCAAACGGATATGTTCAATCAGTCGTCACGGTCTGAAGATAGCTACAGTCACGATGGACAGAATGATCGGGCTGGTGTAAATGAAGTACACGTAATTCCTGGCTCACAAGCCGAATCATTTACATATGAAGACCCGGAACATTTGCTTGAAATGGAGCTGGTAAGCGCCGGACGCAGCATATCTACCTATGTATTTAATGACGCCAATGGACAGGAACTGGCTGAAGCCTCTCTGAAACAATATGGCGCTGATGTGCAGGGTGAGATCCATTGGTATGATGAACCGGCAGAGAATTATCAGGATGCGGCTGCCGAGCTGCTGGTACGAGAGCTGGATGAAGAAATCATCGATACAATTACGATCCGCATGTGGCATCAAGGGCAGGAGATGGAATCGGCGGAATGGGTGCACCGGGATTTTGCGGATGAGGATGAGATAGAGTCTGAAGAAGATCTCGAAGAGATTGAAGCAGCTGAAGAAGCCTGTTATGTAATGTTGGTGCGCAAAGATCGGGAGTTTCGGGTATATGAACTGTTTCTACAAGAACGCGGAGGGTTACCTGTAGGTACAGCAACGATTGATACCTCAGAAGCGGATTTGTCAGGCTATATTGATTATCAGGTACCCGGCACAAGTGTTCAGCGAAAGAGTCTGGTTGAAGTTCTGATGCGAGAGCTGGACAAAGAGCTTGAGTTTGATACATTACATCTCACGATGTTATACCGAAATCAAATTATTGATGAAGCGAAGATTGAAGGGTAAGAGGCACAGCCTCTTGCCTTTTTTGTTTTCTTTTTGACGAACAAGCCATTTCCCGGTATAGTACCATTAGTTTAAGAGAGACCTGGAAGTGGAGGAGAATCATGAAGCACTCATTCAGTATCACAACAGACTACATTAATGATGAATTTAAGGCATTGCAGGCTCAGCCGGAAGACACGGAGGATGTGATGTCCCTGCTCATGGAAACAGCCGAGTGGTTGCGGAGCCAGGGCTCTTCTCAATGGAATGCGTTGTTAAAAGGTGAGGATTCTCATAATACGGCGGAGGCCATTCAGCGTGGCGACGTATTTGTATTTAAAAAGGGTTCTGACGTAGCTGGCATGGTTATTTTGATGAGCCAGCCAAGTGCATGGGATGTGCATTTATGGGGAAGCAAAGCGCATGCCGGGGATGGTGCACTTTATCTGCACCGATTAGCCATCCGCAGAAAGTACGCCCAGAGTGGATTGGGAAGGGCGATTTTGCAATGGTCCAGCAGCGGGATACAGTTTGAGGACAAACATATTGTCCGATTGGATTGCGGAGCCGAGAACGCGACATTGAACGCATTCTATGGGCGTAACGACTATACCTTTGTGGGAGAGACAGACGGCTTCAGTACGTACGAGAAGGCGGTCACACACTTGTCTGTATAAACGCTGTATTCAAACATAAGAAGTACATTCAAAAAGCCGGGGGCTACCATTGCTCACTGGCTTTCATTTGTATGTCGGCAAAAGAGGCTTAACTTTCAAAATCATACATCCGCTTCTTAGCCGAGCATCTTCTGAATATGTTGTATATACGACTCCGAAGTGAGGGCGTACGCTCAAACAAGATGAATAAGATAACGTATAGTAGAATAAAGGCAGACAGAGAGCGATGATTTCCATTGGAATTGCCCCCAGTACCTAACAGTACTCGTAATATCGTCAGCGTCAGATGCAACATGGTACAATTGATATTGAAATGAATTCTATTATTCGGCTGTAAATGAGCGAGTGATAAGAAATCTCATTTTGTACCTTTACTGAACATATGTTCTGATATATCATGATTGAAGATGTAATGAAAAGATTTATGCTAGAAAGGGGGAAACTAACGGTGAGATTGCTGCAGGCGCTTTTCTTTCCTCCGGAGCAGCCCGGAGGTGTATCCTCTATGATTCCGTATATGCAAGAGAGGTTTACAACCCCGAGGTGGGAGATGGATCTGTTCTCGTTGCCTAAGCGAATTCGCAACAAGGGCAGGGAAGATATCCAGTTTGAGACGTTCGATTGGACCCAATATCAGGATAGTCCTATCGTGCAAAAATATATGCAAACCTACCGGGATTATTTGTGGTGGACCAAGCTGCGTATTCAGAAGCCTTACGATCTGATTCATGCCCATCATCCTATTGCGGGGCTTGCAATGAAGAAGGTTTTCCCGGATGTTCCTCTCATTCAAACGATCCACTCCAGTTATGAGCGAGAGCTGATACTGAATGGAAGAATTGAGCCGAACGGACCGGAGCATCAATTCCTGCTGGCCATCTATGGTGAGCTGGAGCACCAGGCGGAGCGGTTGTTAACGGTATCGGATTCTTTCCGTCGTTATCTGGCGCCTTATGTACAGCATCCCGATGTTATCGGTGTGATTCCGAATGGTTTTGATGAGAAAAGGTTTAAGCCAATTCCCCATGAGAACGCGATACCACAGCTGGTCACCGTATGCCGTCTGGTTCCGGCGAAAGGGCTGGATATTCTGTTCAAAGCCTGCGCCGAACTGAAAGCCCGGGGACATGATTATGTGCTTCATATTATTGGGGACGGACCGATCCGTCCAGACTTGGAAGAATTGGCCCAGCGGCTGGGCATTTATAATGAGACTATTTTTTATGGTTACACGCTGCACCCTGAGGAATTCATGCCATTTTTTGATATCTTTGTACTTCCTTCGCGGGCGGAGGCGTTCGGGTCTGTTTTCGCGGAAGCAGCGCTTAGCTGTCTTGCCCTTGTAGGTACAGATGTTGGCGGCATACCCGAACAGATCGAGAACGGCAGTAACGGCTTGCTGGTGCCTTCAGAAGATCCGTCTGCACTGGCAGAAGCGCTGGAGAAGGTGATGGTTGACCCGGCGTACCGTTATGAGCTCGCTCGTTCGGCATGCGAGAAGGCCAAAACCCATTACTCTTTGGGCAGATCGGTCAATGAACTGAAAAAAATGTATTTGCAATTCTCGAGCCAGTTTTAACTTCTGGAAAGGGAAAAGAAGGAAGCCGCTGTGTGAACAGCGGCTTTTTTTATGTTTAGGGAAATGATACTTCGCAACAAAAATACGTTGTTATAGGTGTTTGTTACGACCTCGAAAGCTTCCCCATCGATCCATTACTAATTTTGCACCCCAGACCAGTGCCAAACTGCCGAAAATGGGGTAAAGGATAGAGAGCAGGGAGCTGAACCCAAACTGGCTAAGCGAATAACATAGCAGCATGATGGCCAGTATGATTAGTTTGGGATGTACGTGGACATGCTGTCTGAGTTGGAGGGTCATTCCATAAATATCGGCTACAAATGTACTGAAGATTTCCATAAAAATCAGGGATACATAGATAGACTGGACTACCCATCCAAGTTGAAAGGCAATGCTGCCCATTGGAATTTCAAATTGCGTGATGCCAGGCATCTGGGCTGACATGGCGAAGTGGGCTGCCATAAGCATGAATCCTACACCAATCCCGCCCAGAACGCCGCCCCATTTCAGTACCTTTCGGCTGCGAATCTGATTCCCCACCGGAACAAGAACAGCTTGGGCAAGTGCCAGGTTGAATGAAGTATACAACAGAGGAGATAACCAGACCTGGATTGGATTGCTGTCCGTGGTTAATGTAATAAATCGGTTTGCGCCGGGATGATGTATGGTGCTGGTGATCATAAGCAGAGAGAGCAGGAGCATCATTGGCACTACGATACTGTTCATTTGCAGAATAGCCTGAATGCCCCGTCCAAGCAGCAGATATGTACCGATAAGGGTAACAATCAGTCCGGTCTGGTAATGAAGCCCCAGATGCTCTACAAAGACCGACCCTGCTCCGGCCAGCATGACACTGTTTACTCCGATGAGAATAAGAAGGGTAACCCAGGTAATCCAGTTTCCTGCTTTATGACCGAATAGATGCTTGTTGAGATCTTCGTATGAGCGCGAGCCGGTATCATGGGCAATCAGCATCATTTTTGTACCTAACCAGACAAAGAGCATGGTCGATAAGCCAATGGTAATGGTGGCCCATTTGCCATACTGGGTAAAAAACTGCAATATCTCCTGTCCTGTTGCAAAGCCGGCTCCTACTACCGTTCCAATGTATGTAAATGCGATCTGCAGCACCCGAAATGCCTGTTTCATGCGTTTCCCCTCTCAGGCCCCTGAATAGTTTGGACATGCGGGTGCCATGGTACAAGGTATGCTTGACCCATCAAAGTCATGACAATTGAAGTGTGACATAGGGTCATTTCTATGCTCTGGACAAGAGCAAAGGCAATTTCGCTTGAACTGATAGCCGGATCTATGATACTTTTACGTCATAGGATAGGCTTGGGAGGTCAAATTATGGAAGTATTGAAACAACGAATTTTACAAGAAGGTGTAGTCATGTCAGATCAGGTGCTGAAGCTGGATGGTCTGCTGAATCACCAGATTGATCCTGCATTGACGATGGAAATGGGACGTGAATTTGCCGCTCGTTTTCGTGAAAGTGGTGTAACTCGGGTCATTACAGTGGAGTCTTCCGGGATTCCGGTCGCCTTTGCTGCCGCACATGAACTGGGTGTTCCGCTGGTATTTGCCCGTCGCAAAAAAACACTTTTGGCTGACCCCGACGCCTACTGTGAAAGAGTACCTTCTTTTACCAAAGGAATCGTAACGGATATTATGGTGTCGCGTGAATATATTCATGAGAATGACCGTATTTTGTTTATTGACGATATCATTGCGAATGGTGATGCCGCTCGTGGTGTCATCAAAATTATCGAACGTTCGGGTGCGGAACTGGTTGGATTCGGTGTCGTGGTCGAAAAATGTTTTCAGGCCGGAGCGCGCACTATTCGTGAGCAGGGTATCCCGGTTGAAGCGTTGGTGCGCATTCGTTCACTGAACGATGGCACCGTGCAATTTGACGATAACGAATTGTGACTTTTTAAAGGAAAAAGTGCCTATTTTTATAACAATGCCTTTGCATGACCGCTGATTTCATTTATAATGGGGTTATGTTAGGGAGAGGAGGCAACACCATGGGTAACCAACCGGCAACAGAACAATTTTTTATTGATAAGCTGGCGGAATCGAAAGTACATTTTGAGCGTGCCCTGGATTGTAAACATACGGAATTCGATGACCTTTATCCCTATATGATTGAACATCCTCAATTTTTCTGGTACAAACGCTACGTTGCCTGGTCAGAATTGCTGACGATTGTAGGCTTGTGCGAAGAGTTGTCCTTCTCTTGGAAAGAACAATTTACACCGCATCAAGTGGAGTACCTTGAAGAACGTGTGATGTCCGCCAAAGTGCTTGATTTTTGGTTTGAGAAGAACGACAGCAAAGAGCACGCGCAGCGGTAACTTTCAGTCGGGACATACTTTCGAATGACATGACAGTCCAATACAGTCACGTGAGACCTAAATGACTTTTCATTTAGGTCTCTTTTTGTAAATAATTTTTTTGGGAAAGTAGGCGCCATAAATATGATCAGTGATGCACAATTGGATGCACTGCGTTTATCGGGTGAAAAAGTAAGGGTAGTACGGGACGAGATTCAGTCCAATGATGTGACAGGTATTGTAGTGGCTTGGGACGGGGAGCAGGTACTCATTCGCCGTCAGAATCGGCGTGTGGTCAAGCTTGATCGGAATTACCGATATCAATTGTTCAGCGAACCACGCGAGAGCCTGCTCGAAGAATAGGACATGCCTATTTAGGTTCATTTACCATGGATGTTTTGGCATAATTACACCTCTCGGGAGAGAAGATAGGTACAGTGAGAGCTTGTAACATATCAGCCGAGAGGATGTGCGGTAACCATGACACTGATGAATGATAAGGTTCATGCCTATAAAGATCAGATTGGTGAATTAAGCGATGTGCTACCAGCAGTGGTGAAGTCTTATCATGAGTTCACTGGAGAATGCTTTCAGGCAGGGGCGATTGATGCCAAGACCAAACAGCTGATTGCGCTGGGTATTGGACTGTTTGCGAACAATGAGGTATGTACGTTTTACCATGTGGAAGAGGCACGTGCCAAAGGAGCGACCGATCAGGAGATTATGGAGACGGTTGCTGTGGCTGGAGCGGTAGGTGGAGGCCATGCGCTGTCTCAGGGTGCAATGAGAGTACAGAAGGCTTTACATTAAGTATAGAAGTCTACAGCACACCGAATTTGTAAACAAAAGCCCCAAACAAAGAGGAGGTCCCGGATTCACCCGGAGCCTCCTCTTTGCGCTATATCAAATCAAACTTATATTTTGCCCAGCATTTTGTTATACATAAATTGTCCTGTTACCCGGCGTGCTGTTACGTAACGATCATTGAAGTAAGGATTGGATAATTGTGTGATGCTGACACCCTTGCTGCTTGAAGCATGAGCGAACTGTCCGCCCCCGATATATACACCTGTATGTGAAATGCCATTGCCCATCGTATTAAAGAATACCATGTCACCAGTACGCAGATTAGCTTTGGATACCGGAGTTCCGGCCTTAGCTTGTTGCTGGGAAGTGCGTGGTAATTCAATGCTATATTTGTTGAAAATATATCTCATAAATCCAGAGCAATCAAATCCGGCCATTGTTGTGCCGCCCCATTTGTAAGGTATGCCTGTCATGTTGTTAACGACGCTGTTGATACTGCTTGCCTCTGTGCTTGCTGCACCGGATGTAAATAAAACTGCTGCTCCAAAAATGGAGATGATAAGCTTTTTCAAAATTTTTGTTCTCCCTTCGATGCCTACGGAGTTAGCTAAGGGTTCGGTAGAAGGTTCCCTATATTTCCTATGTATAAGAATAATTCACCCAAAATGGTTCCCCCGTTTTCAAACATGAAACTCGGCAAATGAATAATTAAGTTTTTGTAACCTTTTGAAACTATATTGCATAAATGCGAAAATGTCAAACCGATTTTGAACACTTCTTATCATCTCAATGTTAACGGAATTATCGCTATTTATGTAGAAATAACTCGAATATTGGGTTTTAATAGATGACAAAAAAGTAACTACTGTTTCAAATGGAGAAAAATTGGATAATTTATTGGCTTTCCCACATTTCGATTAGACGATACCTAAAGGTTAAGACAAAGAATTTGTTACATATTGTTGCAATTATTGACAAAATTCATTGTTTTGCATAGAATTCTTTTTGTATAATCCACTTATTGGATGAAAAGAAATAGTTTGAGTTTAAAAACAAATATAAGGAGGGGAGACGCTCAAGGAAAACAGTTTGCAGAAAATGAATTGGGGAGTGTTCTAAACGATGTTGAAGGCACAAGCAAGGTTTGCATCTTTGGTAATGGCATGTACAATGATTTTCTCTGTTGTCGGAATGGTATTTCAGCCTGCTGCTAAGGTATCTGCTGCAGACGCATCTGGAACGACAGCAAGTATCTCAGATATTTTGAAGAATCAACGTCCTGACGGGGGATGGAAGAAGGATTACAAAGAAACAAGTGGTGAGTGGGCCAAATCTACGATTGATAATAAAGCTACATACTCAGAAATTAGAAGATTAGCCAAGGAATTTAAAAAGACAAATGATCCGCGATATTCGGCTGCTGCCATCAAAGGAATCAACTTTTTGTTAAATATGCAGTACTCCAATGGAGGATGGCCACAAGTATACCAGAGCTCAGGCTATCACAAACACATTACCTTCAACGACGATGCCATGATTAATGTCATGTACATGCTGGATGAAGTAGGTGCACGTAAAGGTGATTTCTCATTCATCGACAGCTCTCTTGCGGATCGCAGTAAAAAATCAGTTGCCAAAGGTGTAGATGCTATTCTCAATACACAGGTTGTAGCAAATGGTAAACTGACTGCATGGGGACAGCAGCATGATTCCAGCTCCCTAAAACCTGCAGGAGCAAGGATTTATGAAGTGCCTTCTCTAAGTGCTGGAGAGAGCAGTACGATTGTAAAGTTTTTGAAAACAAGACCGTCGAACTCGAAAATTAAGGCTTCCATTCAAGCGGCAGAAGCCTGGTTCAACAACGTGAAAATTACAGGATACAAGTATGTCAGAGAAAACGGAGATAGCAAACTCGTAGCTGATTCAGGTGCAGCGCCAATATGGGCACGTTTTTACGAAATTGGAACGGATAAACCGATCTTCGTAGGACGTGATGGGGTTTTGAAATACAAACTCAGCGATATCGATAAGGAAAGAAGAGGTGGGTATGCCTGGTATGGCAACTGGCCTTCAAAGATATAATTTATAAAAAGCTTTATCATTGAAACCGAAATTATATTTTTTTGTTGACACTAATTACCTGCACATGATATATTATCTCTTGTCGCCGCGATATAATTTCTCGGAGATAAGACATACGCGGTCGTGGCGGAATTGGCAGACGCGCACGGTTCAGGTCCGTGTGGGCTAACCCCCGTGGAGGTTCGAGTCCTCTCGACCGCATCATATGTAACACGAAAAAGGTTCCTAGAATGGCATTGCTGCCACTCTCGGAACCTTTTTTATTTGTTTACAGATTTTGATCTTTGCTTTTCCTGATTCTTTTCAACCCATTCCCTCGGCTTGAGCAAAGATGAAGTTTCCATTTGTTTATTTATCCATTAATGGAAATATGTTTGTTCTGCGACGGTTTGCCCCTATATTTCAGGTTAATTGTACGTAAAATACCGAATTGTACCTATCTTGGGAATGCCTCATCCACTATTCTCTTCTCGTGTGGAAGCGCTATCAACAGGAATTTGAATGACCAAATTCAGAGGGGGTAGGGATAATTTGAAACGAATCGGAAAAAGGATGGCAATGTGTTTCATGGTATTTATGATTGCGGCGGTGCAGTTCGGGATTATGGGAACGACAGGTAATGTGGCACAAGCAGCAGATAAGAGTCTGGCCCAAAAGCCGTATATGGGTTGGAGCAGTTACAGCATGCAGGTATATGACGGGCCGGGTAACTGGACATCGGCCGAGAGTATTAAGAAGCAATCGGACGCCATGCGTGAGAAGCTGCAAGCCCATGGATATGAATACATTAATATTGATGCTGGCTGGAACGGTGACGAAGATGAATACGGCCGTCCTATTCCGAGTACTGTTCTTTATCCAAATGGATTTCAGGAGGTCATTGATTACGTCCATAATAACGGACAGAAGATCGGAATCTATCTGATTCCGGGATTATCAATCACCGCCTATGATAAAAATCTTGAGGTTTATGGGTCGGGCGGGGCATGTCGTATGCAAGATATTGCAGTAAAACCGCTCGTTGTTATGGATGCTTGGGATTCGTACACGTACAAAATTGATTTTTCGAACCCTTGCTCACAGAAGTATATTGACTCCATCGCGGATCTTCTTGGCGAGTGGGGTATCAACTTTGTCAAATTCGACAGTGTGACGCCAGGATCGGGAATCAATAATCTGAGCCGGGATGCACGTGGTGATGTGGAGGCATGGTCCAAAGCCCTGGACAGAAATAACATCTGGTTTGAGCTTTCCTGGGCGCTTGATCACAATTACGTGGACTTCTGGAAAAAGTATGCAAACGGCTGGAGGATCGACTGGGACGTTGAAGCTTACGACAGCAGTAAGGGATTGACCGAATGGTCGAGTATTTCCCGCTTGTTCCCCATCGCTGCCCTCTGGTGGCGGGATGCAGGTCCCGGAGGCTGGAACGACTTCGATTCACTGAATGTCGGGAATGGCTCGATGGATGGTCTGACCAAGGTTGAGCGGCAAACGGCCACGACCTTCTGGTCTATCTCTTCAGCACCGCTTTATACAGGTGATGATTTAACAAGGCTGGACAGCTATGGATTGGAATTGCTTACGAATGACGAAGTCATTGCCGTCAATCAGGCCGGACGTCCAGGCCATCCGGTTTCCATGGAGACCAAGCAGCAGGTTTGGTATGCCAATAACGGAGATGGTACTTACAGTGTAGCCTTGTTCAATTTGGGCGACCAGAGTGCGGAGGTTAAAGTCAAATGGAGCGATCTTGGCCTCAACGGTCCGGCTTCTGTCCGTGATCTCTGGAGCCATTCCGAGCTGGGGAATTTTAATCATGAATTCAGTGGCGGCGTGCTAGAACCCCATGCTTCCCGGATGCTTAAAGTAACCGCACTGAACGGCACATCAGCCGTCAATGACGATGATACAGGCATGCTCTATAGCGGGGATTGGCAGCGCAACGGGGGCAAGGAGCAGACAGATGGGAGACAGGATCTGAGCATAGCGATTACGGATTCCTCTGGCACTGGTCCAGCGAATAGCAGTCAAGGGGGTGCCTTGGACGCTGAAGCTGACAATGCTGCAAATTCAATCTCCGTGGAAGATGCCACTGTTACCAATGAGGTCTACATTAATGATGATGACAGCAGTATTAAATACACGGGCTCATGGAACTCCAATACCGGCAGAAGTTACGGTGATTACAATGGCGATGTGCATTTTACTGAAAAAGACGGCGATTATTTTGAGTATAGTTTCACGGGCACAGGCATTGAACTGCTGACGGAGAAGGATAAAGACCAAGGAGACATGATTGTCACCCTCGATAATGGAGCACCTGAAACTGTAAACGCCTATACCAGTGGAGAAAGGGAAGTCCAGCAGGTTTTGTACAGCAAGCTTGATTTGGACAACGGCCCACATACCTTGAAGGTGGTCAAGGGCTCGGGCCAGTATATGTTGCTGGATGCGCTTAGAGTAACCATGGAAATTCCTCCTGGAGGGCAGAACAGCACCATTAGTCCGACCTCTGCAAACGTTGACAAGGAGACGGAACAACAGAAGGATGTCACCGTGAGGCTGTCCTTGAACGGCAATATGCTGACCGGCGTTGAAAATGACGGGGTGCTGCTCAGTGATGACGACTACACGGTGGTCAATGACAAGCTGACTATCAGGAAGAAGTACCTCACGCAGCTGCCTATAGGGACAACGAGTCTAAACGTAATCTTTAGCGCGGGTGATCCCCAGTCTTTGGCAATAAGGATCAGCGATACTACGGGCATTCGATTTATAATGATCAATAACGACGATCCGGCAATCAAGTACAACGGCTCCTGGTCACGAAGCACTGGCAGAGGTTTGGGTGACTATAAGGACGATGTGCAGTATACCGAAAAAAACGATGATTCTTTTGAATACACCTTCAAGGGAACGGGGATCCAGTTATTTACGGAGGTTGACCAGTCACAGGGAGACATGGATATCTATGTTGACGACCAATTCAAGGAAACAGTCAGCGCCCATCGTAACGGTCGGCTGGCACAGCAGAACCTGTACAGCATATCGGGGCTGCCGGATGGGCAGCACACGCTCAAGGCAGTGAAGAAATCGGGGGAGTATATGCTGCTCGATATGCTCAAAGTTGAGCTTCCGAATCTAATTAATCCGGTAACCGCGGATTTCGACAAGTCAGCTTCCGCTCAGACAGACATTGATGTGACGCTGCTGCAACAGGTGGAAAGCTTCAGTGGTATTACTAACGGATCACTTGATCTGGTTCCGGGGTCCGATTATACAGTTGCAGGGAACCGAGTTACACTGAAAAAATCGTATCTTGCTGCGCAGTCAGTGGGGACGCTGAACCTCAGCTTTGCCTTCGGCGGTGATTATCTCAATGATGTGCATTCCACGGTGGTGGACGGGGATTCTTTCGAATACACCTTCAAGGGCACTGGAATAAGTATGATTACACCGACTGGACCAGAACAGGGCGAAGTGGACATTTATGTAGACGGACAGCTGGTGCAGACCGTGAACGCCTACAGTCCAAGCCGGCAGATTCAGCAGGAGATTTACAGCATTTCAGGACTGGCAAAAGGCCAGCATACACTCAAAGCTGTGAAGAAATCCGGTGAGCTCATGCTGGCCGATCAACTGAAATTTACTGTCCCTACTGGAAACGGTGAACCAACGAATCCGTCGAATCCAGGTGGTCCATCCAATCCAAGTGGACCATCGACTCCAGTCGTCCAGCCTTCAGACACTTCTGTGCCTGCGCCGGCTCCTGAATCCGGAACTACAGACAAGACAACAGAAACGGAGGGTGGTCAGGATATTCCGTATAAAAAGTATATTCAAGGTTATCCGGGCGGGTTGTTCAAGCCGGATAACAAACTCACCCGTGCAGAAATGGCAACCATACTCGCAATGGTATCTGAGAAAGAAGGCACAGGATCTGCTATTGCATTCAGTGACGTTAAATCTGAATATTGGGGAGCCGACGCCATTGCTAAGGTAAGCAAGATAGGGCTGATGAGTGGTTATAAGGATGGAACGTTTAAGCCAAATCAGTCATTGACTCGTGCGGAGATGGCCACTCTCGTAGCCCTTCTCGGTCCGGATTCCGAGAATTCAGGCGATGGATTTTCTGATATCAGCAGCCACTGGGCCAAGGAAGCCATTTTGAAAGCGCAAAGCGCAGGCATTCTGAAAGGCTATAAAGATGGAACTTTTCGCCCGAATGCTTTATTGACAAGAGCGGAAGCCGTTGTAGCAATCAACAGAGCTTTGGGCAGAGCACCGCTCACGAACGTTTCGCAGCCACAGTGGAAGGATGTTCCTTCCACACACTGGGCCTTTGGCGATGTTGAAGCAGCATCCGTCGATCAGGTTGTAAAAGCCCGATCAGAGGTGGAAGAACCAAAGAAGAAATGATGTAAACTAGGATTGGGGGGCCATCTCGGCCCCTTTTTTCTGAATGATAAGGAGTTATCATCTCAAACCAAAGAACTTCGGAAATGTTAAAAAAAGCAATGATAATCGTCTTTTTATCGTTGCCTTTTATTCATTCCCGAATGAAACACGATTGAAGAATGAGATAAAACAATTGACTAACCCGGAAAATATTATTATCTTTGATAACGCTACCAATACCTCAAGGAGGGGGAGGAGGGTTACCCATTAAATATTCCAATGTTTTTCGTAAATTTTTAATTTCCTACGTGATCATTTTGGTTATACCCAGCATTGGCGGTTATATGTCTTATCTAACTTCCATCTCCGTAACACAGTCCATTTCCATTGAGAATAGTGTTACCCAACTCCAGAAAAGCCAGGAAATATTGGAGGGCCGCATGGCGGAAGTAGAGGGCTTCACCCGACAGCTTGCAGTTAATCAGGAACTGAACGTTCTGATGAATGAAAGGGACAACGAAACCAACGTATATGGAATATGGAGAACGATGGAGAATGTGTTGACCTTTGGACAGACCAATGATTTTCTGCAAAATTATTATATTTATCTTGCGAATTACAATCTAATTTTGACCCCGGGCTCTTCTTACAGACCGAATCACTATTATACTGATTTTCGTTATAACGATCTTTCGTTGGAAGAATGGATGAAGGACGTGTTGCGGAAGACCCACCGGAGTGAGATTAAACCGCTTAGTTCCTATGTTAGTAGGGGGAAGCAGACTTCGGTAATCACATATATGCAGTCATTGCCTCTGGACAGCTTCAATGATTCTTCACCGGCTGTCGCCGTTGTAATCATTGACGAGAAAATGATTCTTAGTCTGTTGTCCAGCCTGAATGACCGATACGGTGGCTGGGTTCATATCAGCGATGCGGAGGGCAATACCATTGCGCTGCAAGGGAGCTCTGAGCCCGAGATGGTGAAAATGGCCTCGGACTCTCATTTTGACCCAAGCAGAGTCAGCCAGTTCTATGGGGATGATCTCGTGATCACTACAAGATCTGATAAGAACGGATGGGTATACCAGGCGGGTATTCCCCGTCATGTCCTGATGGAGAATGCAAACAGGATCAAGGGGATGACGATGCTGATTACGGGCGGCACACTGCTCATCGGACTGATTGTTGGACTTGTGCTGGCTTATCGCAACAGCGTTCCAATCAATCGACTGTTAAGTGTAATGAAAGAGCAGTTTGGGAAGGATGAATCGGCTCCCAAAAATGAATTTGACTTTTTGAGTGGAAATATCGCTGCTATGCTCACCAAGAACAAGCTGCTTGAATCCGAATTAAATCGCCAGCTCCCACTGGTCAGGGATGCCTTCCTGAAGCGGCTGATCTCCGGCGAATTCAAATCGCGGGATGAGATTCTTTCCGCTGCCGAACAGGCAGATATTAATTTGTATCAAGGCACGGGATATGCTGGAATTGTCCAGATTAAGGGTTATGCCAGTATGGACAGCGTCGAGATCCTGAATGAACTGAATGCCTCCCGATTACTGTTGAAGCAGGCTTTGGCTGAACTGGACGTGGATGTCCTGATGACCGATATGGGTTCGGATAAAGTGGTCATCCTGTTCTTTTCCAAGGAAACCGACTCCGAATTGGATCGTGAAAAGGAAGATATCACGCATATCATGGAGAATCTGGCACAGTATGTGTTCAATGAATACAGGATCACCATCCAGTCAGGATTCGGAAATCTCTTCACATCGTTGACAGAGGTCAGCCTTTCCTTTGATCAGGCCAATCAGGCGCTGGAGTATGCAGTCTACATGAATAAAAAAGGCATGATGTGGAACAACGAAGCCCAAACCGAAAATACAACGTATTATTACCCGCTGGATTCGGAGCAGCGACTGATTGGCACGATCCGTGCAGGGGAACTTGAAGAGGCCAAACGGATTGTCGATGCAATTATTGTGCAGAACATGGAGCAGCGGGAGTTGTCCATGGAAATGAAGCATCAACTTGTTGGAGAAATGAAGGGGACTTTTCTCAAGTTGCTGGATCAAAAGGCGTTTACGGAATATGCCTCCATCGAGAATGTGAAACGGCGGGTCATTGATATTGGTTCCTCGGAGCCGCTCGAAACGATCAAAGCTGAGTTTTATGAGATCATGGAAGAGCTCTGCTCCGTTATTGCAAACAAGAAGAAGGATGCTCATATTCAAATCATCAAACAGATTAAGGAATATACTGCGAAAATGTATTCAGATACAGAACTGACTCTGTATCGGGTGGCAGAGCATGTGGAGCGGCCTGAGAAATACATCTCTCAATTGTTCAAAGAGTTTACGGGGGTTAATTTCTCCGATCACCTGATCAAAGTCCGAATGGATCAGGCTGTGATTTTGTTGAAAGAGAGCAATTATACTGTTGACGAGATTGCGTCACGGGTAGGTTACAATAGTTCTCACTCCTTTAGGAGGGCCTTCAAACGATTGAATGGCGTTTCGCCCAGTGTGTATAGACAATCGGTTGACGATTAAATGAAAGGAAGACCCATAGACTGTGTTGTCCGTGTTCCGGACAATGCGGTCTTTTTTTGCGAATACGCCTCCGTAATGGAAAAATGGCTGTCGTACTGCGGATGTGTGCCCCCAAAAGCAGGATAACTGTACGTGTAACGGCGCAGGTGTACCTGTTTATAGGACATCAAAATCGACTATGATCAGAATCAAGAAAGCGCTATCATAATTTACGCATCGCAGACAGCTAGTAAGGGGGGATTGTTCTGGAGAAGGAAATCGTATTAAATCACAAGACATCAACACAGCCGAAGGCACCTGGTTTTCTGACCAATGCCCGCAAAAGAATGATGAAGCACTGGCAGTTACACCTACTGGTGATTCCGCCCTTGCTATTTTTTCTCATCTTCAAGTATTATCCGATGATCAATGCGGTTCTTGCCTTTAAGGACTATAACGTCATCAAGGGGATATGGGGAAGTGATTGGGTTGGTTTTCAAAACTTTCGTCTGTTCTTTGAGAACCCATTATTTTGGACCCTGGTGAAGAACACCATTTTACTTAGCGGTTATTTAGTGTTGGCCGGATTTCCAATTCCGATTGTGCTCGCACTCATGATTAATGAGGTACGAGGAGCCAAGTTCAAGAAATTCGTCCAACTCGTATCCTTTGCACCCTATTTCATCTCAACAGTCGTGATGGTGTCCATGATTATGCTGTTCCTGGCACCACGGCTTGGATTTGTGAACATCGCCATGAACTTCTTTGGGCTGGATTCCGTGAATTTTCTGGGTGAGCCGGGTATGTTCCGTTCGATCTATGTCTGGTCCGACATTTGGCAGACTGCGGGCTACAGTGCGGTTATTTATTTGGCAGCACTAGCCGGAATCGATCCCACATTGTACGAAGCGGCCAAAGTCGATGGAGCCTCGCGTTTTCAAAAAATCCGTCACGTGGATCTGCCCGGGCTGGTGCCAACCATTGTCATTATTTTGATCCTGAATGTCGGAAATGTCATGGCGATTGGCTTTGAGAAAGTCTACCTGTTACAGAATCCGCTCAATCTGGCTAATTCTGAAATCATTGCAACTTATGTCTACCGAGTCGGCCTGTTGAATGCCAACTATAGCTTCGCAACTGCGGTGGGGCTGTTCAACTCACTGATCAATCTGGTCTTACTGGTTACGGTGAATGGTTTGGCGAAGAGAGTTACTAAGAATAGCATTTGGTAGGAAAGGAGTTCACCTATGGCTGCAAACGTTCAAACCAAGATTAAAGAGTCCGCTGTGGACAAAACGTTTCTGATTACAATTTACATTTTGCTCAGTATCGTGGCGTTGGTGGTCATTTACCCACTGATATTTATCGTCAGCAGCTCAATCAGCAGCCCGGCAGCAGTAACTTCCGGTCGAGTATGGCTCTGGCCCGTAGATATTTCCTTCAACGGTTACAAGGCATTATTTAATACACCTGAGATTCTCATCGGCTATGGTAACTCCATTTTCTATACGGTCGCAGGTACCCTGATCAGTGTAGCGTTAACCATCATGATTGCTTATCCGTTGTCACGCAAAACCTTTTTCGGCAGGAACACCCTGATGATGATCATTACCTTTACCATGATTTTCAGTGGTGGGCTGATTCCGACTTATATGGTTGTGAAGCAGCTTCATCTGATTGATACTCGCTGGGCGTTACTGATCCCAAATGCAATCTGGGTATGGCAGGTCATTATTGCTCGCTCGTTCTTTCAATCTTCTATTCCGGGGGAGCTTCTGGAAGCCAGTGAAATTGACGGCTGTAGTGATATGCGATTTATCTGGAGTGTTGTACTCCCGTTATCGAAGCCGATCATCGCCGTGCTGGTTCTCATGTATGCTGTGGGGCAGTGGAATGCGTACTTTGATGCCCTGATCTACCTCAAATCGGCAGACCTGTTCCCGCTGCAACTCATCTTGCGAAGTATCATCATTCAAAATAATGGTTCGGGTGCCATGGACGTCGCGAAAATGGTGGAAAGACAGCAGCTTACCGAACTGTTAAAATATTCGTTAATTGTGGTCGCCACTTTGCCTGTACTTGTCATCTATCCATTTGTACAGCGTCATTTTGTACAGGGGATGCTGGTCGGTTCTGTTAAAGGTTGATCCTTAGATTCGGTGTATGGAGCAAGAAGATATAGACAGTTCATACGCAAGGTACCATCGTCTCAACTGGTAAACTACAAAAAGGGAGTGATCAGATTTGAAGAAAAGTATGGTAACGTTATTGATGCTGGTAGTGGCATTCACAGTTGTCATGAGCGGGTGTTCCAATGGTAGCTCATCTACTGCACAACAGGGGAGCTCGGAAGAGGGCGGCAAGGTGAATATTAGCGTGTTCGCGGTTCAGGACTCTAGCATTGATATTCCGACCAATAAATTCACTGCATTTGTGGAAGACAAATTCAATATCAAATTCAATTGGGAGATCAACCCATCGGATGGAGCCAAGGAAAAGCGGCAAATCTCGCTGGCAAGCGGCGACTACCCTGATGCCTATCTGCTGACCCACTATATAGACCAATTCTCTCAGGCAGATCTGCTGAAGTATGGCAAGCAGGGTGTGCTCGTTCCTTTGAACGATCTCATTGATCAATACGCTCCCAACATCAAAGCAGCTATGGAGAAGAACCCTAATTTGAAAACGCTTAATACAGCGCCTGATGGTAATATCTATGGACTTGTTGCGTATACGGAATGTTTCCACTGCTCCTATCCGAGCAAGATGTGGATTAATACTGATTGGCTGAAAAAGCTGAATCTGGAAATGCCAAAGACGACCGAAGAATTCAAAAACGTGCTGCAAGCTTTCAAGACGCAGGACCCGAACGGAAACGGCAAAGCAGATGAGGTACCTCTGAGTGGTTCCATAGAGGAGTTCGGCGTACGAATTATTCCGTTCCTGATGAATGCATTTGTCTATGATGATGACCGAAACTACCTGCAAATGGAAAATGGAAAAGTTCAATCTGCGGCAATTACACCTGAATGGAAAGAAGGATTGACTTACATTAAGTCCCTCTTTGATGCAGGTCTGATTGACCCTGGCGCATTCACACAAAACGCAGAAGCGTTCAAGAAAATCGGTGAAAATGCTGACGCTGAAATTTTGGGTGCTGGTGCAGCTATGCATCCCGCAATTTTCGTGAACATTGACGAAGGCAATACTCGCTCGGCGCACTATAACCCGCTGGCGCCGATTTCTGGACCACAGGGTGTGTCCTATGCGACGCATGATGCGGGCGGTGTATCTCCAGGAGCGAAATTTGTAATCACAAACAAGGCAAGTGAAGAAGCGCAAATTGCCCTGATCAAAATGGTTGACTACATGTTCACACCAGAAGGTCAAACGAACGGTGCAAGCGGTATGAAGGGGATTGACTGGACTGACCCGGTGGAAGGTGATGTGGCACTGGGTAAAGACGTTAAACCTGTAGTGAAACAAATCCCTATGGCTGAGGGTGAGGCACCACGTAATGCGGGCTGGAGTGGTATGGCTCACTTCTATATGCCAAAAGAATATCGTGATACCTTCGTTCAAGGCACAGATATTTATGCATCCAATGGTTATGAGCGCAGATTATATGACGCATCGCTGTTGTACGAAGGGCATGAGCCGAAAGAGCTGTTCCCGATCTGGTCCGTCTGGATTGATCCAAACGAAATTGACGAAGCCAGTTTGCTGCAAACCAACATCAGAAACTACATTGAGCAAAATGAATTGCAATTCATCACAGGCAACAAGGACTTGAATAAGGACTGGGATGCTTATGTGAAAGGTTTACAGAACCTGAAGCTCGATCGTTATCTAGAAATTTTGCAAAAAGCATATGATACAAGCAAGTAATTAAGAGGGATATCGGAATCAGGTGCCTATGATGTACCGGCACCTGATTTTCCTTGTATTTAGGCAGAGGCGAAGTATGATGATGGAGTATATGTGATGATAGAGAAGAAGTAATGGATGTGTTACATACCAAGAAGGGTGGGATCATCATTTCTGTGACAGAACAAGAAGATATCACGAATTTCACGACGATAAGTTTGACGGATTATGGCGCTGTGCCTGACTCTGAGTTGGACACCCAGCAAGCCATGGCTCGTGCCATTCAGGCGGCGGCCGAAATTTCTGGTCCGGTGGTGCTGGACTGTGCGAGAGGCAGATATCATTTCTACCCGGAGGAGGCGATTCGGGCGCCTTATTATATCTCCAATACGACGAGTGAAGAAGAGAATCCAGACGTAACCAAGACCATTGCCATTTTGCTGAAAGGGATGAACGATGTAACACTGGAGGGCAACGGCTCCCTGTTTATTTTCCACGGCAAACAGACCCTGTTTTTGCTGGACAAATGCACCAATGTAGAGATTCGCAACCTGCGTACAGACTATCACCAGCCGACGGTGACGGAGATGACGATTATCGCAAGCGGAAAGCATTATTTCAATGCGCGGGTTCACCCCGATTCCCGTTATCAGATTCGGGACAACAAGCTAACTTGGCTCGGTGAAGGCTGGAATTTTGCGGAAGGTCCCATGCAAACCTATGATCCATTACGGAATACAACCTGGCGAATCGACAATTGGCTGGAATTGGCCCAATCTGTGGAAGAGCTTGAGCCCATGACCATCCGTTTGCATTTTGATTTTCAACCTGATGTAGTCCCTGGTCATGTTCTACAAAACCGCGATGGCATTCGTGATCAAGTTGGAGCTTTTATGACCGAATGCTCGGATATAACGTGGAGAGACGTGAGTCTGCATTTTCTGCACGGACTCGGGGTCGTCGGACAGTTCAGCACAAATCTGACCTTCTCAAGGATGAACCTGGCTCCCCGTACCGAAACGGAACGTACGGTTGCCGGCTTTGCGGATTTTCTGCACATCTCCAGCTGCAGAGGCAAGGTTGCCGTAAGGGACAGCTATTTTTCCGGTTCGCATGATGATCCTGTCAATGTCCACGGTACCTATTTACGAATTGTAGATCAGCCAGCAGTGGATTGCGTGAAGGTTCAATTTATGCATCCCCAGACGTATGGGTTTCCAGCATTTTATCCTGGTGATGAAATCGAATTTGTCCGTTCCGGTTCGTTGACGACCTACGCCTCCAACAATGTGGTTGCGGTTGAGCGTTTAAGTGCTCGTGAGCTTTTACTGACTCTTGCTCATCCGGTACCGGACGGTATTGGCAGCCATGATGTCATTGAGAATGTAACCTGGACACCTGAAGTGGAAATTACAAATAATCATTTTGCCCGAGTACCAACACGAGGCATCCTCGTAACAACTCGTCGGAAAGTGCTGATTACCGGGAATACGTTTGAACGCATGTCCATGAATGCCATTTTGATTGCGGTGGATGCCGAGTCCTGGTATGAGTCCGGAAGGGTAGAGGATGTGACGATCTCAGATAATCATTTTATTGAATGTGGCGGCAGTGAGCATCCCGTGATATTCATATCCCCGGAGAATGTGGTGGTTGATGAGAGCGCTCCCGTTCACCGACAGGTCGTTATCCTGAATAACCATTTCGAAACTTGTAGTGATGTCCCGATTCTAAGCGCCAAGTCCACTTGTGGGTTGGTTTTCAAGTCGAATAAAATATGTTCCTCCAGCGAGACAGGAAAGTTATCCTGCGTTGAAGAAGCAGTCTATACAATCGCCTGCAGCGAGATTGACATTGCGGATAATACGTTCACTAATGTTCCTGAAGGAATTGACTAACAATTGAGAAATCATGAGGGAGAGTGCACATGAAACTTCAATATGACAAACCTGCACATGTATGGACGGAAGGGCTTCCCATTGGTAATGGCCGTCTGGGCGGTATGATCTTTGGTGGAGTGGAGCAGGAGAAAATCAGCTTAAATGAGGATACTTTATGGTCCGGTTATCCGAAGAACGGCAACAATCCTGGCGCAAAGGACGCTCTGCCAAAGGTCCGCAAGCTGTTACAGGAGGAACGTTATACAGAAGCGGACACGCTGACCAGAGAAATGATGGGACCTTACACTCAATCGTACCTGCCTTTCGGGAATTTACTCCTACGTTTTGAGCACGGGAACATCTACCATTCCTATAAGCGGACGCTGGATGTAGAACATGCAGTGCACAGCCTTGAATATCAGATTGGCCATGTTATATATACCCGTGTAATGTTTGCGTCGCATCCTGATCAGGTACTTGTACTGCGGCTGGCTGCGAGTGTGGAAGGTGCGTTGAATGTACATGCGTCACTGGATAGCCCGCTTCGGCATGTGACTAGTGTGAGGGAAGGCCGCTTTGTTATGGAAGGAACGGCCCCTGAACATGTCGATCCCAGCTATGTTGCAAGCGATGAGCCGATCCGATACGGTGATCCCGGAAATAACAAGGGCATGGTCTTTGAAGGCCAGCTAGCGGTGAAGACAGAGGATGGACAGGTAACGGTAGATGGCAGTGGAATTCATGTATTGGGTGCGACAACGGCAACCTTTTATTTCAGTGCGGCTACAAGTTTTAATGGTATGGATGCCATTCCGGGAGTCGATGGAAAAGATGCTTCCTTCACTGCAAGTTCATTTCTGAATGAGGCGGTAGCCAAGCCGTATGACAGCCTGCTTGACTCCCATATTGCGGATTACCGTTTACTGTTCGATCGTGTGAAGCTTCAGCTGGGGAATTCACCTGCTCCGGAGCAGATGTCCACTGAACAGCGGATTACGACCTATGGGGCGGGGGATCCGGGGCTTGTGGAGCTTCTCTTTCATTACGGGCGCTACTTGTTGATCGCAAGCTCCCGTCCGGGAACGCAGGCTGCTAATCTTCAGGGCATATGGAATGCAGTAACTCGTCCTCCCTGGAGCAGCAATTATACGCTGAATATTAATACTGAAATGAACTATTGGCCGGCTGAAATATGCAATCTGGCTGAATGCCATGAGCCCTTGCTGGACTTGATCAGCAATTTGGCGAAGAAGGGCGCTGAGACCGCACAGGTCAACTATGGCACCCGAGGCTGGACCACGCATCATAACACGGATATCTGGGGACAGACGGCTCCGGTGGGCAATTATGGTGACGGTGATCCAAGCTGGGCCTTCTGGCCGATGGGAGGTATTTGGCTGACCCAGCATTTATGGGAGCATTATGCCTTCAGCGGAGATGAGACGTATTTGCGGAATTCCGCGTATCCAGTGATGAAGGAAGCTGCGCTGTTCGCACTGGACTGGCTCATTGACGATGGTAGCGGTCACCTTGTGACTTCACCTTCGACTTCGCCGGAGCATAAATTCCGTACAACGGAAGGTGTAGCAGCGGTCAGTCCGGGTTCAACCATGGATATCTCATTGATCTGGGAGTTGTTTACCAACTGTATTGAAGCTTCGGAGATCCTTGGAGCGGACCCGGATTTCAGAAAAGAACTGGTGAGCATCCGTGAGCGTCTGCTGCCGCTGCAAGTCGGGAAATATGGCCAATTGCAGGAGTGGTCGAAGGACTATGAGGATGAGGACATTTACCACCGACATACCTCGCATCTGGTAGGCGTGTATCCGGGTCGACAGCTTTCGGACGAAGAGACACCAGAGTTGTTTGTCGCCGCCAGAACCTCCCTTGAGCGGCGGGGAGACGAAAGCACGGGCTGGAGCCTGGGATGGCGTGTTGCGCTTTGGAGTCGTTTCAGGGAGGGAAATCGTTCCCTGCATCTGCTCTCCAACATGCTGCGCCTGGTCAGAGATGGAGCGTCAGAGCAATACAACCATGGCGGTGTATATCCGAATCTTCTGGGCGCACATCCTCCGTTTCAGATCGACGGCAACTTCGCCGCCTCTGCCGGGATTGCCGAAATGCTGCTGCAATCCCACCGTCCTTATATAGAGCTGCTTCCTGCACTGCCGGATGCTTGGCAGCAGGGCAACGTTTCCGGCCTGCGTGCCCGAGGTGGCTTTGAGGTCAGCATCCGATGGGACAACGGACAACTTGCAGAAGCGCACATCACTTCGCACCTGGGTCGGGAGTGTGCGCTTAGAGGTGATGGCCCAATTGTGGTAACGCTTGACGGCAGCGTGGTTGAGACGGAGGACACCGATTTAAATATCATAGGTTTCCCTACATCTGCAGGACGTACTTACAAGATTAAGTTGAGTTAAATCGCGTTATGGATCGGAAGATCGTTGCATGGAAAATGCTCTATTCGGTCTTTATAATGAGGGCAGACTTGGGCAGGAGAGACATAATCAGCTCCGCTCAGGGCACAGCATGCAACAATAAGGAGGCATATGATGCTAACTAGCGATACAGCCGTACAAGTGCAGCAACAGAATGTTAATCTTGTAAGCGTTACAAATGGCCACGTGAGCCTGGAGATCAATCTTGAAAATGGTGAAGTGTCCTTCATCGGCAAGCATTCTTCCCATGTGAAGGGCATTCGTAGTGCTTTTCGCTGGCAGGGCCGGGAATACAGCACGGATCATTATCAGAACCATGAGCTGACGGCACAGGAAGATATTGTTCGAGAAGGATTTGGAAAAGGCATCCGCTTGGTCGTTCTGCATAAAGCCTCGTTGCTGCCGCAACTGGAGCAGCATTTCTATATGTATGAATCCTCACCGTATGTACTGGTGCAGACCGCTATAGTCGGTGATGAAGAGCTTAAGGCGAATCGCATGGCTGTCATCCAATCCAAAACCATATCACTCGGCGGAGAATCCGGCCAGAATGAACCAAGCATTCTGCGTGTTCCGTTTGACAACGATAAATGGGTCAGATATACGGTGGTTAAGCCGCCGCTTGATATGGAGAGTTATGAGGCGACAGCCTTGTTCGCGCCCGACAGCCGCCGGGGAATTGTGATGGGTTCCCTTACGCATAAGGTATGGAAAACAGGGATTCGTATGCAAAGCGAAAAAAGCGGACAAATTGAGGGACTTGATCTGTACGGCGGTGCGGTGGGTGAACTGACTCGCGATTCCCAGCCTCATGGTTATGTGAAGGGAAAAAGAGTTGAATCTCCATTGGTATTCGTCGGGTTCTATGAAGACTACCGTGAAGGTCTTGAAGCCTACGGTCAGGCTAATAGCTGGATTGAGGCTCAATTACCTTGGGAGGGCGGTGTCCCCATCGGATGGAACAGCTGGTCTGCGGCTATGAGTGATCTGGACTATGATCTATATACAGCGACCAGCGATTTTCTGAAAAATGAAGTGCAGCCGCTTGGATTCGAGAATGAGGATACGTTATATATCAACTTTGATGCTTTCTGGGACAATTTTACGCCGGAAGAGATGAAGAGCGCACTGGACCGAGTACGGCAAAACGGACATAGAGCGGGAACGTACTGGACCCCATTTGCCTTCTGGGGAGGGCCTGATCAGTTCGGTCAAGCGGTCGAAGGAACGAACGGCAAATACACCTATGCAGATATCCTGCTGCGTGACAGTGAGGGCGAAATTCTGCCAGATGTAGACGGTGGTCTGGCAATAGACCCGACACATCCTGGCAACCTGCAAAGAATCGACTGGTTCACGGATAAATTCATCGCGGAAGGTTTCGAATATATCAAACTGGATTTCTTGGCACATGGCTCGTTGGAGGGACAGCACCACAATTCGGATATTACAACAGGGATCGCGGCTTATCACTATGGCATGTCTTATTTGCAGCATAAGCTCTCGCCAGAAGTAATCGGACGGCCATTTTTCATAAACTTGTCCATCGCTCCATTATTTCCATATGCATTTGCCCACAGCCGCCGTATTTCCTGTGATGTCTTCGGTACACTTGCGGATACGGAATATATGCTGAACTCGCTGACACACGGTTGGTGGATGAGCAATACGCTCTATCGCTACAATGATCCGGATCATTCGGTGTTATACAAGAGCTTCAACCAGGAAGCTACCGGCTGGCATGAAGGACGTAGCCGCCTGACTGCTTCAGTCATTGCCGGTACGGTGCTTCTACTCGGGGATGACTTCCGCAAAGAGGATGCTGCCGAACGAGCAAAAGAATGGCTTGGTAACAAGGAGATTTTGAACGTTGCTCGTATGGGCAAAACCTTCCGACCAGTTGAAGGTGATTTTGGGAAGCTGTCTTCTGACGTGTTTGTCCTTGAATCGTCGGAAGAGAAAAGTTTCTATCTCGCCGTCTTCAACTTTGATGCTGCACAGGCCGCGGTGAAATCCATCTCGCTGGAGCGGGCCGGACTAAACACCAATGCCGTTTACAGTTTGCAAGATCTGTGGGAAGGCTCACAAGGGGAAACGTCTGGAGAGCTTACGGTCTCACTGGAACCGGCGGAATCCAAAATCTTCAGATTGACCGTGAAGGGAAACTGACCTGGGAGAAATGATAACCCAGAGAAGTAAACGGTTTTAGAATATAAAAACAAAGTCAAACGCGCGCTTTTGTATCTCACAGATCGCGCGTTTGTCTGTTTTGGGTCATGAGTCTATCTGTATAGATAATCATTATTGGACTGGAGGACATGATATGAACGATTTTACTTTGTGGTATTCAACCCCTGCAGCGGATTGGTCTCAAGGCCTGCCGCTGGGCAATGGAAGAATAGGGGCGGTTGTTATGGCGTCTTCGCATCGAGAAGTATGGAGTATGAGCGAGGTCACCTACTGGTCGGGTCGAATTGATCCGGAGCACCCTTCCGAAGGAGGCAAGGCTGCACTTCAAGAGATGCGAGATCATTTTTTCTCTGGGGATTATGATGGAGGAGACCGTCTTGCCAAGCAGCATTTACAGCCAAAGAAACGTAATTTCGGCACCCATCTTGGATTATGTGATATTGTTATTGATTTTGGGAAGAAGAATTCGGGTTCTGATGAAGCTGGAAGCTTCCAACGCGAGCTGGATCTGACTCATGCGCTGGCCGGGGCGTTCTGGAAGGATGACAACATCACGATTCTTCGTGAAGTTTTCGCTTCTCACGCCGATGATATAGTGGCCTCAAGAATTTGGAGCAATGTTCAGGGTTGCGTATCCTTTACACTTGGCTTGCAGGCAGGCACGGACTCATTCAAGGTAGTAGCCTTAGATGACAACACGCTTGAATTCCAAGGGCAGGCAACGGAAAATGTACATAGTGATGGGACTTGCGGCGTATGGGCCAAGGGTTTGGTCAAGTTGGTTGTATCCGGGGGTACCATCGTAAGTAGAGATGGTCGATTGAACGTGACCGGAGCGGATGAGGCATGGATTTATTTTAGTGTAAGCACGGATTATCGCCGTACAGATCAGGATTGGAAAACAGAGAACGAGTATACGCTGATGAAGGCTTTAAACAAGGGGTATGCCTTGCTTAGGGAGGATCATCTCCGCGATTACGGCAAGCAATATGACAAGGTTGATATTCAGTTGGGGCTCAAGGGGAAATCCGGTCTGGCTACAGATCAACGTATTCGTTTGTTGGAACAGGGTAATGGGGATGAAGATCCGCAGCTGTACGCATTGTTTTTTCAATATGGACGGTATCTGACCATTGCGGGGTCTCGCGAGAACTCTCCGCTGCCACTCCATCTCCAAGGAATCTGGAATGATGGTGAAGCGTGCCGAATGGGCTGGAGCTGTGATTATCACCTTGATATGAATACCCAGATGAATTATTACCCCACAGAGATTACGAATCTAGGAGAGAGCCATCTTCCGTTATTTAGGTATGTTGAGGATCTGGCACAGGCGGGCAGGGAAACGGCTCGTAATGTATATGGATGCGATGGGTGGGTCGCTCATGTCTTCTCCAATGTATGGGGCTTTACGTTGCCTGGATGGGAGACCTCATGGGGGCTGAACGTTACAGGCGGATTATGGCTGGCTACACACCTGATTGAGCATTATGAGTACAGTCAGGATCGTGTTTTCCTAGAGAATGTGGCCTATCCTGTACTTAAGGAATCCGCGGCTTTCTATCTGGACTACATGTGTGAGCATCCTCGGAACGGTTGGCTGGTGACGGGTCCTTCCAATTCGCCGGAAAATCATTTCTATTCTGATAATTCGAGAGAGGGGGCACAGCAGCTGTCCATGGGAACGACAATGGACCAGATGCTGGTGCGCAGGCTCTTCGAATTTTGTCTTAATTCAGTTGAACTTTTGAACAAAGACGAGGAACTTGGACGCAAGCTGGAAGAAGCAATCAGCAAGCTACCACCTCTACAGATCGGGAAGAAAGGTCAGTTACAGGAGTGGCTGGAGGATTATGAGGAGGTGCAGCCGGAGCATCGGCATTTGTCTCATATGTATGCGCTGTATCCGGACAATCAGATTACACCTGACCATACACCGGAACTCAGTACTGCAGCACGAGTAACGCTGGAGAACCGCATGGTCCAGGAAGAGCTGGAGGATGTTGAATTTACAGCTGCTTTGTTTGGACTGGGTTTTGCGAGATTGCACGATGGGGAGACGGCATATAAACACCTCTCACATTTGATCGGCGGCCTGTGCTTCGATAATCTGTTCACCTATTCCAAATCCGGAATTGCTGGAGCAGAGAGCAATATTTTCGTCGTTGATGGAAATTTCGGCGGTACAGCTGTCGTAGCGGAGATGCTGCTGCAAAGTTATGCGGGCGAGATCCACCTTCTCCCAGCGCTTCCACAGGCATGGAGCACCGGCTCGATAACTGGGCTGAGAGCAAAAGGAAATGCCGAGGTTGACATCGTCTGGGAGAATGGAAAGCTGACCTCTACGAACATTCACACTTTCTCGCCGGGAACGTTCACCATTTGTTGGGGCAACCATAGAACGATCCTTCATGCCGAAGCAGGCGAAAGTTACTATTTCAATAGCGAGCTGGAGTTGGTAAAATAACACGATCTATACTTGAAAATAACTTTCATTTATATGGACCATGGTCCAACGGGGGGAAAAACATATAATAGAGACAGAAAGAGACAAAGGGAGGGGACGTTGATGTACAGTATTTTTTTGGTAGACGATGAAGAACTGGGACTTGAGATGATGAGGGATTACATTCGTTGGGAAGAGATGGGTATCTATATCATGGGAACGGCGAGTAACGGCAGGGAGGCCTTGGAGAAGATTGAGGCCACCCAGCCTGATATCGTTCTTACCGATGTTCAGATGCCGATAATGAACGGTATTGATCTGGCGAGAAAGATACATGAGAGCTACGACTCGATCCAGGTGATGTTTCTGACCGGGCACGATGAATTTCAATATGTAAAATCGGCTATCAACGTAGGGGCCGTGGGATATATGCTAAAACCTTTGGATTTAAACGAAATTGAAAGCGTTATCAGTAAAGTTAAACAGCGTTGTGAAGAAGTTGCAATGAAGAACCGTTCCATGGAGGCAGCCAAAGCCAATATCCTGAAGGAGTTATCTTACGAAAAAAATGAGGATCGTGCTCTTGATCTCGCTTTTAGTTTCAGCCGTCTAACCCGACAACCGGAGACCACCCGATATGCAATGGCCTTGTTCAGTATCGATCCCAAGGAGGCTGAAGAGGAACAGCAAAGTCTGGAGGAATGTACAGGACGGCTGGTGTCTTTTCTCGACCATTTCTTCAAGGCGAAGAACCTGAAAGCGATCTTTGTGGATTACAAGGAAGGAGAGACGGGTGTATTTATGGAAGCGGCCCAGCAGCCGGGACATTATGCGTGGGAAGACTTGGCTGAGGCTATTCGTAGTGCCCTCGATTTTACGGTGACGGCAGCTGTAGGAGGACAAGAGACAGAGTTATCCCATATTCACTGTCTGTACGAACAGACACGCATCGTTTTGAATGAGCGTTTCTATGAAGGTACAGGCACCATTATTCATGCGGAGTCGCTTTCAAACCAGTTTTATACGGAGCATATGCCCCCTTTTGAACAAAAGGAATGGTTTGAGGCCATTAACCGACTGGATTTTGAATGGGCGGCACAGAAGCTGCACGGGTATATTGAGGGATTGGCAACACTGCGAGTTAAGAAGAAATTCATCTGCGACTGGTCGATAGATCTCGTTAATGAGCTGCTGGAGCAGCTTCATAAACCTGTTCCGAAGCGGGCTGAGCTGTATCATTCCATCTATAATGCACTGACTCTGCATGAGATCGAGGATCTGATTCTCGGTACTGCGGAAGATGCCGTGAGTATGCTGGGTGAGCGGTTTATGGACAAAAATGCAAAATTGATTCACAAGGTCCGTACTCTCATCGATCAGAATTACAATCAGCCGATTACCATCAACAGCCTGTCTGATCAGGTCTATTTGTCACCAAACTATTTGAGATCCATTTTTAAGGACAAAACAGGGATGACAATTCACGATTATCTGACACGCATCAGACTGGATAAAGCCAGGGAACTGCTGGCAGATGGCTCGCTCAAGATTCACGATATCGCGCAGAACGTGGGCTATGAAAGTTCATCTTATTTTATATCTCTTTTCCTGAAGACAGAGGGCGTAACACCCAACGAATACAGGAAAAGTATATGAAGATACAGGCTGTCTGGTAACGATCACGATCCTCCCGTTTTCCTTGAACATGATTTGGATAGGCTCCCTCTTACTAACCCATGATATGGCGAATGAAAGAGGCTTTCCTGTATGAATAGTAACATTGTGGTATGGAACATCCCCCTCCTCCTTTTTACAATTAGGCATATAGGAAAGGAAGGAGGAGAGAGGGGATTTAACAGCTCTTTATGAAAGCGATTACAGATGATGGCTGTGAACCGCCGCAGGATAGGCATATGGAGACCTAACTCAATCATAAGAAAATGGAGGCATGTTATGTTGGGACGGATTATGAAAAAAGGATTTGTGTTCTTTATCATTTTTTGCTTGGTAGTTGGCGGGGGCCAGTTCGTCCGAACAGCTCACGCCGATGATATGAATACCTATGAAGCCGAGGCCGAGGGAAATATTTTGCTTGGTAACGCGAAAATCTCTGATAGCCCGACGGCTTCAGGCGGCAAAAAGGTCGGAGGCATGTACCAAGGCAGTTCCTTGCAATTTAACAATGTTACTGTAAGTGAGACAGGAAATTATAAGATTTCCGTTGACTACATTTCAGGTGATTCGCGGCCGTTCAATATTAGTGCGAATGGCGGGGAGAAGCAATTTGAAGAACCGCCCAAGACAGTCGACTGGGATACGGTGGGAACGTATGATGTGACTCTTCCGTTGAACGCGGGTACCAACACAATCCTGATTGATGACAACAACTGGTATTCTCCCGACATCGACAAGATTGTGATCCGCGGTTTGGACAGTGACCACCCGGGAGAAGGTGGCGGAGACGACTGGAAGAAAAATCTGCATGGTGCAATCATTGAGGCAGAAGCAGCCGACAATATTTTGAAAGGCAATGCCAAGGTGGTGGACAGCAGTATCAGTTCAGGCGGAAAAAAAGTAACGGATCTGAACAAAAACAGTTCACTGCAATTTACGAATGTTACTGTACCGGCAGATGGTACATATTTGATCCGAATATCTTATATTTCTGGTGACCAGCGACCTGTCTATATGCAGGTGAACAATGAGACGGATGAGATGATTGATCTGCCCAAAACGGCAAGCTGGAATACGGTAGGCACGTATGATGCAGAAGCTTCCCTCGATAAGGGAGTTAATACCATTACGTTCTCGGATCATGATGGGTACTCCCCCGATTTTGACCGAATCGAAGTAATCCCGTATACGCTTAGCTATGAAGCCGAAGATTCGGGCAATACACTGACTGGTGAAGCGCGTGTAACAGAGAGTCCGAATGCTTCCGGAGGCAAAAAGGTCGGCTACCTGAATGGCGGGAGCTCCTTGACGTTCAATAAAATTATAGCCCCAATGACAGGTGATTACCGCGTTAAGGTAGATTATTTTTCCGGTGATCCGCGGAGTTTCTATGTCCATGCGAATGATGGGGAAGAGCAGTTCCACGACCTGCCTAAAACCCCGGATTGGGATACGGTAGGTACGTATGATCTTACCCTCCCATTAACTGAGGGCGAGAATACGATTACCTTTTCAGATAACAATGGCTATTCTCCCGATCTGGACCGGATTATCGTAGAGCCTGCGATAGAGACAGAACCCGAAAATCCAGGTGAAGGAGATGACGATCTGGGAACACCGGGTGACTCGCAACAATACGGGGATATCACGGTGACTGATTACACGTATGGCCTTCTGGTATCTAACGGACAATACGAAGTGTCTTATAATACCCAGACTGGATTCGTCGGCTATAGCTGGGCAGAAGGGCAGAAGATGCGGGGGATTTTCAGCAGCATTAAACTTGGTGACGGCCTTGTGGAAACCAAAGGTTATGAGAGTCATAAGAGCGGTGGAACACCTGTGGAGATTCAGGATGGATTCGGCAAAGGCATTGAGTTGAACTTTGTTCATACGTCAATTGGCAATCCAACCCTGAAGCAGGTCTATCGGTTTTATGAAGATAAATCGTATTTCCTCAACCGTCTGGATGCCTTCAGTGCTACAGAGATCCAAAGTAATTACATGTCACCAATTACCGTAAAAAATTCGGGTGGTGTGGATATCGGCGTAAGCTCGGATAATCGTGTGCTTACAGTACCTTTTGACAATGACGCCTGGATTCGCTATAAATCTCAAACGATGAACCGGGCGGATACCAGTTACGAAATGACAACGGTATTCAATAACTCAACACGTAACGGTCTTGTGATTGGTTCAGTAACCCATGACACCTGGAAGACCGGTATTGACTGGAAAGGCTCAGCTAATCGTCTGAATGAATTTGCTGTGTATGGTGGTGCAGCGAGTGACGTTACTCGCGACACCCAACCACATGGCAGCCTGACCGGTACTGAGCTGTCCTCACCATTGATTATGGTAGGTGGTTTCAGTGATTACCGCACAGGACTTGAAGAATACGGAAAAGCCAATGCGATTATTACACCTCCGCTGGCGTTGAATCCGGAGCTGCCACAAGGTGTTCCAGTAGGTTGGAATAGCTGGGGAGCTTATGATAGCGGGCTTTCGTATCAGAACGTAGTGGATGTGTCCAATTATTTCAAGAATAACCTTAAGAAATTCAACAATAACGGAAATGTATTCATTAATATGGATTCCTACTGGGATAATCTAAGTGATGCAGAGCTTGCCCAAGCCGTATCTGTAATTAAGGACAATGGTCAGCATGCAGGCATCTATTGGGGACCATTTGTGTATTGGGGCAACGATATGAGCCAAAAAGTAGATGGTACCAACGGGCAATATACGTATGGTGATATTGTGCTCAAGGATGCTCAGGGGAAACCTCTGCCTACGCTGGATGGAGCATATGCACTGGATGTGACACATCCGGGGAGTCAAATGCGTATGAATTATTTTCTGGATAAGTTTAAATCACTTGGATTAACATTCATCAAACTGGATTTCCTGACCCATGGATCACTGGAAGGCCAACACTATGACACTACCGTGACGACAGGAATCCAGGCATACAATGAAGGGATGCGTTATGTCGAAGAGCGATTGGATGGGAAAATGTTTATTAGTGCGTCCATTGCACCGATTTTTCCAAGTCAATACGCGCATAGCAGACGGATCTCTTGTGACACCTATGGCAAAATCAATGAGACGGAGTACATGCTCAATTCATTGACATATGGTTTCTGGCAAAATGGAACGATCTATTCTTATACAGACCCAGATCATTTGGCATTAAGCAGTGCTTCAAGCCTGGAGGAAGCCCGTAGTCGGGTAAATTCCGGTGTGATTGCCGGCACGGTGATGATGGATTCCGATGATGTGAACGATCCCAAGGCACAGGAATACATGACAGCATTGTACAATAACACGGATGTTCTTCAGGTGGCGCTGAAAGGAAAAGCATTCAAGCCGCTTGAAGGGAATACGAATGCAAATGCTGCGGATACGTTTGTTCTGAAAGACGGCAATAATTATTACCTTGCCGTATTTAATTACAGCGCCAATAGTTCAGCGAACAAAACGATTAATTTGGGTCGTGCCGGATTGAATGAATCCAAATCCTACACGTTACAAGATTTGTGGACAGGTGAATCTTCGTCAGCCACGGGTTCATGGTCCATCTCGCTTGGACCGGCTGAATCGAAGTTGGTTAAATTGACCGAAAAACCAGTCAACCCGGAAAATCCAGGCAACCCAGGCAACCCAAGCAACCCAGGGAATCCTGGCAACAATGGAAATAACAACAATACTAGTGGAAACTCCGGCAATAGCACTGTTCAGGAGAAGGATACAGCAAAACTGGTCATCACAGCCGATATGCTGAAAGTGGACAGTGGGGCAGGGAAAGCCGTTGTGGACATCAAGGCTGGTACTCAGGAGCTACAATTGTCATCTGCTGTTTTACACCAGCTCGGCGACCGTGCACTGGAAGTGAAATCAGGCAAATTAACCCTGCAAGTACCTGCGAGTTTGTTCCAGCAGCTGTTGAGCAAGCTACCAGCGGGGCAACAGGAAGATAGTACCATTTCCTTGAAAATGGTTCCGCTTGGCAGCAAGGCCAAGGAGGTCATTGCTGCAGTGGAATCATCTTCCCGGGCAACGGTTTCCCTTAAGGGAGAAATCTATGAATTCAGCCTTTCGGTAACAACTAAATCTGGTACAACCGAAACACTCTCTGCGTTCGATCATCCGGTTACGCTGAGTCTGGAAGCGGCTGAAGGCTTCGACCCTTCACAGGGGGGGATTTATTATATTAACGAAAATGGGAAATTGGAATTTCTCAAATCGGATTACGTGAATGGCGTATTAACGACTAAAGTGAGACACTTCAGCAACTATGCCGTTCTGGAACTGGATCGGACGTTTGCTGATGTTCCGGCCAATCATTGGGCCAGCTCTGTAATCAAGGAGTTAGCAGTGAAGGGGTATGTTGAAGGCACAAACGAAGATCGATTTGAGCCAGGTCGGGCAGTCACTCGCGCTGAATTCACCGCCATGCTCGTTCATTCTCTGGGACTGACCGTAGCAGGGGAATTACAATTTACAGATGTAGCGACAGATGCCTGGTACGCGGAACCCATCGCGATTGCGACCCAAGCTGGTATTGTCAACGGCCGAAGCGCAACCAGTTTCCAGCCGGACGCACGGATTACCCGAGAGGAAATCACGGTGATGCTGATGAAAGCATACGAACTGAATGATGGGAAAGTGCCTGTTGGTTCTACAGACATCTTGTTTACAGATATGGCTCAGGTTTCTTCATGGGCAACTGCTTCGGTAAAGGATGCAGCCCAACTAGGACTAGTTCAAGGCCAAAGACAGGGGCAGTTTGTGCCTAAAAGGATAGCTTCCCGTGCAGAGGCGGCTCAGGTCATCTATAACCTGATTTTGAAGTAAGATTTAAGGCTGCGAATTGCATCGCAGCCTTATTTTCATAATTTGAAATGAGAGATGATTTCCCCTATGGATTGTAAGAATGCGATATGGCTAATTTAACTCCTGCTTCCTACAATAATAGGTATGTTCACAACACACAGCACGAGGGAAACAGGAACTCGAAAGGATGATAAACTTGACGATTCAATATAATGAACAACTACGTATATTTGCAATACAGACGCAAAATTCGTCCTACATTTTCGGAATTAATGAGAGGGAACACCTCCAGCATCTGTATTGGGGTAACCCTGTGGACATCGAGGACAGCGCTCCGTTGCTCCATCTACAATCCCATAGCTCTTTTGACGCGGAAGTGGAAGGAGAGGTGGAGGAGTACAGCTTCTGGGGAGGAGCATCTTATACAGAGCCATCTCTGAAGCTGCGTATGTCTGATGGTGTCCGCGATCTTCAGGTAAAGTATGACCGTCACGAAATCATTGAACAAGATGGCAGACAGACGTTGATTATCACGTTGAAGGATCAGGTCTATACACTTGAAACGCAGCTGATATATCGGGTCATCCCGGAATTGGACCTGGTGGAGCGTTACGCCAATATCGTAAATACGGGACAGGAGGATATCGTGCTGGAAAGTATGCATTCCGCAGCCTGGACATTGCCATATCTCCAGGATTACCGCCTGACGCATGTTACAGGGAAATGGTCGGGTGAATTCCAACTGCGCAATACCGTTTTGACAGAGGGAAAAAAGATACTTGAATCGCGGAGAGGTTTCACGGACGGTCATGCCAACCCATGGTTTGCGATTGATGATGGTCTTTCGACAGAAAGCGGCGGCGGGGTATGGTTTGGTGCTCTGGCCTGGAGCGGCAACTGGAAGATTGTTGCGGAGAAGACCCCATTCACGCATGTGCGGGTAACAGGTGGCATCAATGATTTTGACAATGAATGGTTGCTGGGTGCGGGCGAAACGTTTGAGACGCCTGTCTTTGTCGGCGGATTCAGCCCAGAAGGCTTTGGCGGAATGAGCCACCGCTTGCATCAATATCAATACAATTACATACTGCCTCGCAGTGAAATCGGGAAAGTGCTGTACAACTCCTGGGAAGCTACCTACTTCGATGTTAACGCACAGGACCAAATGGCGCTTGCCGAGCGGGCAGCCAAGATGGGCGTGGAGCTGTTCGTCGTGGATGACGGCTGGTTTGGACAGCGGCATTCCGACCGAGCGGGGTTGGGCGACTGGAACGTGAATATGGAGAAGTTCCCGAACGGACTTGTTGAGCTGATTGACCGGGTTCACGGACTTGGGATGGAGTTCGGCATATGGGTAGAGCCGGAGTCGGTCAACCCAGATAGTGATCTCTATAGAGCACATCCAGACTGGGTATATCATTTTGAGACCCGGGGACGTACGGAGCTTCGCAATCAGCTGCTGCTGAATATTTCCAAGCCGGAGGTTAAGCAATACATTATCGATTTTATGACCGAACTGCTTGGCAACCATGAGATTAAGTTCATTAAATGGGACATGAACCGGACCATCACAGAACCTGGCATGAAGGGGCACCCTATTAACCGCCAGAAAGAAGTATGGGTAAGGCATGTTCAGAGTCTCTATGATATCTGGGCACAGCTGAGAGCCAAGTTCCCGGATGTGGAGTTTGAGACTTGCGCAGGAGGTGGCTCGCGAATTGATTTGGGTATCTTCCGTTATGCCGACCAGTCCTGGCCGAGTGACAATACGGATGCGTTCGACCGTCTGAGCATTCAGGAAGGCTTCTCCTATACGTACGCACCACGTATGATGACCTGTTGGGTAACTGAGTCACCTACAGGAATGAACGGTCGAAACGTCTCCCTGAAGTATCGTTTCCACAGCGCAATGATGGGCACGCTTGGTATTGGCTCCAATCTGAACGAGTGGAGTGATGAATGGATTGAGCAGTCCGGGGAATTCATCGGTCAGTACAAAGGCATTCGCCATCTCGTGCAATTCGGCAGACAATTCCGTCTGACTGAGCTTCGCCATAAGGGGGTTACGGCTGTCCAGTACAGCGATGCTGCCGCAAGTGAACATGTGCTGTTCGCTTTTCTTCACTCGCAGAAGCTGGGTGAACCGTTGCCTAGACTGCGTTTGGCAGGTCTTCAGGCTGACAAGACCTATCTCATTGAAGGACTGGGATTATCGGTCAGTGGCCGTGCGCTGATGAACATTGGGGTGGAATTGCCTCTACGTGGCGATTTCGACAGCCTGGTGTATCGTATCCGTGAGCAGGTATAAAAGGATGCTGTAGAATGGTTTAATAGGAGTGCTTTGCAAGCCACTAGTGGCTGCACTGCACTCCTTTTTTATTGGATCTCTTTTTGTGGCAGACGGATTTGGACCGTGGTTCCCATGCCTAGTTTGCTATACACTTTTACACCGTAATATTCACCAAATTTCAGCTTAATTCTCCGATCCACATTTGAAATGCCATAGCCGCGTCCTTCTTTCTCTTCAAACAAAGACTGAAGCGTCTCACGCCGCATGCCCATTCCATCGTCTATAACAGATAAGATGATACTATTGTTCTCGATGACGCCCTTGATATGGATATTTAGGGGCCGATCCTGGTTCCAAAGTGCATGAATCACTGCATTCTCCACAAAAGGCTGTAACGCAAGCTTTACGGTCGAGTAGGGCAAGATCGATTGATCTATCGTGTAGGTGATATTCAGCTTGCCTTTAAATCGAATAAGCTGAATGGCATTATAGCTCTGCGTCAATTTCAATTCCTCATTGATGGTCAGGATGCTCTTTCCTTTATTCAGGGATATCCGATAAAACTTGGCTAGATGAAGGACCATATCCTGGATCTGCGGATCCTGATGCTTTACGGCCAGAGAGGAGATCGAGCCGAGTGTGTTATACAGAAAGTGAGGATTGATCTGAGCTTGAAGCAGGTCAAGCTCGGCTTCCTTACTCTGTAGCTCCTTCTGGTAGACCTCCGTAACCAGACTTTTCAGCCGGGTTGTCATCTGTTCGAATGCAAAGTGAAGCTGTCCTATCTCATCATTGCCCATTTGTTCCTCATGGGTAGGATTGAAATCCCCCCGTTCAATGCGCCGAATCATGCGAATTAACGTCCTGATACGTTTGCTGAACAGCGATGCAGTAATATAAATGAGCAACAGCGCCACGCCGATGAAGCCCAGTGAAATTTTGATAATAAGCTGAGAGAGAGATTTGGCATCTTTGATAATACTGTCGTAAGGGAAGATGGACACCGTTTTCCAGCCATTTTTAAGCGTGTTATAGACCGCTAGAGCCTTCACGTCTTGATAAGTTGTATCAAATCTGCCTGAAGGCGTCTCGTCAAAATTTTGATGAAGCAATTCGGGCAAGCTTGTATTGATTAACTGTTTGTCCGCTGAAGAAAGAATAATGCCCTTGTCATTTATAATAAAGATATCTTTGCCGCCTGCTTCTTTTTCCATGAGAGAGTAGATGACAGACTCGGAAATTTGAAAGACCAGCATTCCGTAGGGATACTGATTACTGTTGTTGTTCAGCAGCCGGGCAAGCGTAAACATGGCGGGACTATTCTCTGTCTGCGGCGATGAGAGATGAATAATGTTCCCATAGGATTGTTTCAATTTGTGGAACAGTTCCGTGTTCTGAACTTCGGGTGTAATCGGCCGGATATAATAATTGTCTTTGGGCAGAGATGGATTGTCTGAATAAATGAATGCGCTATCAAAATCGGGGTAGGCAGCCATCACGGTGTCGATTCGATTGCCAATATAATTATAGACATCCAAATAAGACGGATCATCCTGATACTCGTTCGTAAGGTAATTGGCAAGGCGGTTATCCAAATAAATGGAGGCGGAAATATGTTCGTAGCTATCCAGTTTATTCTCCAGATTTTTAGTGATCTGAGCTGTGGAGTTCGTCATGTTGATGTAGATCTGCTCGGTAAGTTTCGTTTTGGTAAGTTCATAGGAAAAATAAACCAATAACATCATTGGAATGATGGTGACGAGTACAAATACCATAAATAGTTTGGAACGAAAGCTCAGGTTAACAAAAGGCATGTATATGTATTTTCGATAGAATTGGCGCATTTGGAAGCCCTCTCTTGACTGATTATTCGTTGCACAATTCATCATAGCAGAGTGAATATGGAAAACCAATCCTCTCTTTTTACAAAAACATCTTTAAAAAGCGGTATCTTTCGGAGAATTCGACTATGGCAAGCGATCTGCGTCAAATTTATGATAAATAGGAGAGAAGTTGAATCAAGATATGGCCGGCCATGCTGCTGTATAGAAAAAGGGAGGGTACTTAATGCATAAGGTAAGCGCTATCAAAACAGTCAGGAGCAATAATCTGATAAGCAGACTAAAAGAGCAAAAATGGTTATTCGTGCTTATGCTTCCTGCCTTCATTGCGACATTGCTATTTTCCTATGGTCCGATGTTCGGACTGTATATGGCGTTTACGAATTATCAGCCGGGTGGGGGATCTTTTTTATACCAGTTCTTCCATGCCGAATTTGTAGGTTTCCAGTGGTTTGAGTATTTCTTTACAACAGGGGATTTCTATCGGGTTATGCGTAATACGCTTGCGACAAGCTTGCTGACGCTGTTCTTCGGATTTCCTGCGCCAATCATTCTCGCGCTTGTACTTAATGAAGCGAGACAGGGATTTTTCAAACGTTTTGTACAGACGGTTTCTTATCTGCCGCATTTTATCTCATGGGTTATTGCAGCCAACATTGTAATTACGCTGCTTGCTTCGGATGGAATGCTTAACAATATTCTGGTTCTGCTGGGCATTGTCAAAGAACCAGTCGCATTTTTGCAGAACGGGCCTCTATTCTGGTGGATTATCGCATTGTCGAACATGTGGAAAGAGATGGGGTTCAGCGCCATTATGTATCTCGCCGCAATCGCATCCATTAATCCGGAGCTCTACGAAGCGGCCAGGGTGGACGGAGCCAGCCGATTTAAGCAAATGTGGCATATAACGCTGCCATCCATGCGCCCTACTATTGTCATATTGGCTATTCTCGCGGTTGGAGGCATTTTGAATGCAGGATTTGAACAGCAATACCTGCTGCAAAATAATACCGTGCTTGAATACTCCGAAGTAATTGATATTTATGCTTACAAATACGGACTACAGAACAGCATGTTCTCTTACGGTGCTGCCGTGGGGATGTTCAAATCCGTTGTTGCCTTTATTCTTGTCCTCATCGTGAACCGGATTTCCAGAAAAGTGAACGACCAGGCGTTGTTCTAACTACAAAAGACAGAGGGGAGCGCTTGTGATGATTCTGAACAGATTCGGGGATCGTATTTTCAAAATTATTGTGTATTTCATTCTTATTCTCGTATTACTGGTTACATTTCTTCCGTTTTGGAATATACTCGTTCTTTCATTGAACAGCGCGGAGGATACGGTACGGGGCGGCGTTTACTTGTGGCCCAGGGACTTGACCTTGGACAGCTATCAGCAGATTTTGAAAGATAGTGAGATTTTAAACGGGCTGTGGGTAACCGTCAAACGGACGCTGATTGGCGCACCGCTATCGGTTCTCGTCATTACGATGCTTGCGTATCCGCTAAGTCGGCGGAATCTGGTTGGTCGCAAAGGCTGGAACCTGTACTTTATCTTTACCATGTATTTCAGTGGTGGACTCATTCCTTTCTACATGGTGCTTAAGGCACTGAACATGATCGATACATTTTCGGTGTTCATTTTGCCAAGTTTGATGAATGTCTTCTATATGATTATTGTCCGTACCTTTATGGAGCAGCTGCCCCATGAGATTGAAGAATCGGCCAGGGTAGATGGGGCTAACGATCTGACGATTTTCTTCCGGATTGTGATGCCGCTGACAACACCTGTACTTGCCACAATAGGACTTTTTCAAGCGATTGGGCATTGGAATGCCTGGTTTGATTCCTATGCGTTCACCTACAGCTCGGACCTGAAGACCCTGCAGGCCGTGCTCGTTAAAATCTTGAATCAATTTCAGACTGGCGGCATGATTTCACAATCGCAGATGCTGGCCAACTCTGCTAAACGAAATGCTGTTTCGAGTGATACCATTCGAATGGCTGCTACCATGGTGGCCACCTTACCAATCGTTATGGTGTACCCGTTCCTGCAAAAATACTTTGTTAAAGGCATGACTTTGGGAGCTGTTAAGAGTTAATCTATTCCGTGATCCGGTTGCAGGGAAGGCTTGTCCGGTGGCTTCTCCCTGAAAGGGGGTGGGCAAAGATCGTTTTGGAAATGCTCAATCTAGCACTACAGGAATTTATTCATTGGGAGGAATTAGGGTGTCAATGATAAAGACAAAAAAATGGATGAACATGGGAATTACGGCTGCATTAGTCTTTGGTTTACTTGCGGGCTGCTCCTCCAATGATGGGGAGAATAATACAGCGGGTAAAGATGGGGAACAAGGGCCGATTACGCTGACGTGGTTTGATGGCAATACCAAAGGAGAACCATTTACCGATGCAATTGCCCAGGAAATTACCAAAAAGACGGGCATAGAGATCTCCATCCAACAACCAACAGGTAATCCAACGGAAAAACTAAGCTTGATGCTCGCCAGTGGTGACTATCCGGATGTGGTGGTCATGAGTCGGGGAGACGCTTCACTTGATAAGTACATTTCAAGCGGTGCATTCATTCCACTGGATGAGTTAATTGAAAAGTATGGTTCTGACTTGAAAGAGATGTATGGCGAAACCTTGACCAAAACACGTTATACAGACGGCAAGAACTACTATCTGGCAAACTGGTATGGACTCGACAGTGATCCGGTCTTCGGTATGCTGATGAGACAAAACCTGCTGGAAGAGTTTCTTCCAGACAAAGCAGATGGTTCAAAGCCACTTACAACGGATGAGTTTGAAGCACTCCTGAAAAACTTTAAAGAAAAATACAACACGATTGATGGCAAAGAGTCCATTCCCATGACGATGAACGGTGAGAACATGGGCGCGAATTTGGGAACATTCAAAGGCATGTGGGGCTTAAAAGCCTACTATGACAACAATGGACGTCTGCAATATGATGTTAAAGACCCCAAATATCGCGAGATGCTGTTATATATCAATCGCTTATATAGAGAAGGTCTGATTGAGAAGGAATTTGCGATCAGCAAAACACAGACTTGGATTCAAAAGCTGACGACTGGCGCAGTATTCTCTACACCAGGTGCCTATTGGGACCCAGGTAACGGCAATGGCGCCTTGAAGAAAGATGGCGGGGAAAAAAATCAGTTGTTCGCATACAAGGTTGTTGCTCCAGGTGTAGACCCGGCTCAAACAACATTTGGCCCAAGAAGCTCGCTTGGATGGGATGCCATTGCGATTACCAAAAACAACAAACACCCGGAAGAAACCATAAAGCTGTTTAATTATCTGGCGAGTGATGAAGGACAGCATTTGCTGCTGTGGGGCAAGGAAGGCGAGCAATACACTATGGTGGATGGCAAGCGACAACCGGACCCTGCATTCCTGAAAAGCTTCAAGGATAACTGGGATGATACGGTGAAGAAAAGTGGCGTTCGTAAATGGTTATGGTTTGTCAAAAATGGCCTGGATCCAAATGGACAGCCGTACGACATGGCCGTTAAATTCCAACGCAGTGAAGTGGATGAACTGGCCCTCAAGAGTCTTGGTGATTCCGTATGGGATACAGCACAGTATGATAACCTGAATCCGGATGGGGGAACACCTCAAGCACTGACGGCCCAGAAGGTGAAGGATATTATGGATCAGAGCATTACGAGAGCCATTATTGCTCCAAGTGAAGCTGAAGCCAACTCCGTATTTGACAAGATGCTGGAGGATATGAAGAAGGCTGGCGATGAGAAAGTGGAAGATATCATTAACGAGAAATATGCTCAGCGTATGGAACTGTGGTCTTCCAAGTAATTGAAGAGTAAATTTGGTACTAAGAAGCGTCTCGGGATGGTCAGGGACGCTTCTTATTTATGGTCACATTTTACAAGATACGCTAAAACGTCGCTTTAACAATGGAGATGATATCTCCTGCTACGGTTGAGATCTTGCCAACCTGACCAGAAAACATATATTGTTCACCAGAAGAAACTGTGCACAATGCCCCTTCTGCCCATGGGATATAGAAGGTTAGGGAAGTACCAGCTTCGCTCTCAATCTCGATCCAATCCGTCTCCCCATCCACAAAAGCCGCGCTGACAAGGAAGCCTCCCACAGCACGGAGAGTATGGAACTCTGCTTTTTGTCCATTCGGCCAATTGGGAAAGAAGCGCAGGGTGCCATTATAACTTTGAAGAAGGCATTCATTGATAACGGCAGGCAGGGAGAAATTTTCGAACCAGATGCCCATGCGTGACATGAAATCGAAGTTCTCCGTGTCAGCATAGCGACCACCGCTCATGAGGACCCGATCTGTGCAAGTGCCGTTTGGTAGCAGACAATACTGGATTTGACGCTTGAAGCGTTCCAGATCCAATACGCCAAGCCGGGCTCCGGCAAGATGAAAGAATACCAGTTCATTCCCGCCTTCGTTGCGGTGGTTAAGGTAGGAGTTTACTGCGGTCTGATATTCCTCCTCTGACGAATGAAGCCCGTGATCTTCACCTGGAAATACAGTCGTAATAGGAATCGGGACGTTATACACCACGTCAGGATCTTCCCCCTCCACCGACACAAAGACTGGACCGTTGCGTGATTCGGCTGTGGGATAAGAAGGGAACTGGTTTAAAATCTCCTCTACATTCTCTAGCAGTTCCTGCTCGGATTTTATCCTTTCAAGAACACCGCAGGCCTGGGTGAACGCATTGAACAGAAATCGCGTCAGTGTCAGGTCGATCAGGCAGTCTTTGTTTTTGGCAAAGCCGGGTGAAATCTCATATAGCTCCGGCACCACCGTCGGAAAAATGTGATAATTACCATCTCCCCAGCGTTCACCCTGTGCTTCCGGACGATTCATGTAATCGACCATGAACAGCACGGCTTCCTTCATGGGTTGAAATGCACGATCACGCAGGAACGTCTCGTCCATGGAATATCGATAGTGCCACCATAGACTTTGTACGGTCCAAGGCGTCTCACAGATTTCCCATCCCCAGTGCGGGACAGGGTAGGGCATCATGGACATCTCAACAGGATAGGCTGAGTGGGGGAAATAAGCTCCGCTTAGTCCGTAATAATCACGTGCCCATGCTCGGCTGATGGGAAGTACATGATCAACCATATCCACGTAGGGCAGATGTTTGTCGAGATGATTGCTGGAGAATGCGAGCCAAAATGGCTGCTGTGTGTTGTAATTCATGTGGTAATCCCCATGCCAGTCTGCACCGATGGTACGGTAGCTCCAGTTGGCGAATAGGCCTGGACAGGTAACGCCCTCTCTCACGGCACAATTAAAAAAGTAAAGATTGTGGTACCAGATACGCTCCAGAAATTCATCTTCCAGAGAGACGGAGGAGCGGCTCCAATAATCACGCCACATTACATTCGATTCTTCCTTAGCTTGACTAAAGGAAGACAGTTTTGGCGGGTCGGCCTCAATATTGAGTTCACTGTAAAGGCCTTCCCAGAGCTCTGCACAGGCCAAAAAGCCGAGTTCAGGTTCTCCCAGAGGACAGCCGTTGGATGCGAGCGTCTGATGATGCAAAGCATGTTTCTTCATTGCTGTTAATCCAGACGAGCGAACAGCGAGCCGGAAAGCTCTATCTTTTTCATGTGTGATATAGGGCGTAGCGGGATGCTCAACATGCGGCAAAATTTGCGTAAATGACTGTCTACCCGTAATTTCACTGGTTACGATTGCTGCTTGAGGAAATTCAGGCGGTGTTTCGGGATCAGGAATCAGCTTGATCTCCTCGAATAAGGGAACCAGAGCACCCGTCGCGGCATCGCTTACTTTCATCCAGACCCGGTCGTGCGCTCCTTCCACAAAGAGTTCGAATACAGCAGGTTTGCCATCGATCAGGAAATCAATCGTGCAAAGGCCGTTGGCAATATCCATGGTGTGGCCGATGACTTCGGCCTTTCGCCGATCATACCGCAGCAGTAGTGACCCGCAGGGCATGGGCTTGGGATATGCCTTACTGTAATTTTGGCCAGCCATCTCACAATATTGTTTGTACCACGGATGATCCGTTAATCGCGGTAAATCAGCTGGCAGAGCAGCAAATCTGTCATATACCTCTTGGAAAGTCAAGAGCTCTTCACGGTGTTCTTCGGCGAGACGAATATCCCATACATTGTTGTGCCCAAAATGGAGCATCACAGCGTCTGGACGGGTTGTTACGACAACACCTAGTCCTCCATTGCCCAGTAGTGCGCCTTCAAAAAAATCCGGAGCAGGACCAGTGAAGGAAATGGGATGCTGCTTGGCCCGTTCATAGCCTCTGTTCTTTTTTATCTCGTTTCTTCTCTTCGTTAGACTATCCTTCTTCTGCACAATTCGTCCTCCTCATGAAGTCATGCGATGTACAGTTATTACTGTATCTGAACAGCAGTTAGCTGTATTTAGCAAGACGTCCATGATTTGCACGATCGTCAGATCAATTGGTGCTCTGCTGATATGTACCTCTAGTCCCCAATTGTACCTTTCGATGATGGAGATGAAAGGTTAACATCGAGAAAAACGGAGTCGGAAAGGAAACTTCCAATGAATTTTGCTTCCTTGCATCCCTATGTATATTTGGCGACCCGATACCCTTTTGCGAAGGGACAGTCGAGTTCTCCGCGCATTTGTTATACCAGTTCCATTTACTTGATCAGCGAAGGGTATGGGATATTAAGTATAAATGGTCTGAGCAGCAGGCTCGGTCCTGGTTCGCTGGTCTATATTCCAGCAGGGCAATTACATGAATGGGTGGCTGATTCGGATAACCCTATGGTACATCTGTGTTGTTATTTTGATTGGTACTATGTGGAGCGAAAAGCGGTATTTGATACGGCCTGTCCGATCTGTTATCCGCCGCAGGTGTTGCAACAAGCTTTTGTTGGCCCAGCCTTTCCATATGAACTTAGGGAGATTTCAAAGGTGGAGTCGTTGCGAATCTGGCAGGATCTGTTCCAAGACTTTTATAAAAGTGGTTCATACACCAATGAGCAGACTTTTATGAGGAGCTTGACGATTCAGCGTCATTTTCAAACGTTTATCGATTACTTTCTGAACTGCTGCATGGAGAAGGGGCATTTAATCCCTGATCGCCGGATAGCCCATATTCTTAAAATTTTGGAGAAAGACTTACTTCACGGAGCACCCAAGCCGCTGGATATCTATCACAAAAGTCTCAAAATGAGCCGTGGTCATTTTTTCGAGCTGTTCAGGAAATCTACCGGATACTCCCCCATCCAGTATATGAATCACTTTCGTATTGGACGGGCGAAGTATGATTTGCTTCACACGACATTAAATATCACTCAAATTGCTGAAAAATATCATTTTAGCTCGGTTCATTACTTCTCTCGCCTTTTTCATCAACTGACAGGTCAGGCTCCTCGCCAATATCGCTTACATCATTCCAACACAGCGGCCTTCAGCGCTCCATTGGAATGAACAGGCTTTTTTTGTCTACATATTCCCCCTTCATTGTTCAAATAATGATGGGACAGAACAAAGGAGGGAACGATGGATGAATAAGGCCGGACGAAAAGGGTGGTCCTGCACCTGGAAATTTAAAATGTCAGTGGTACTCACAGGTACGATATTCATGGTTTATGGTTTTGGCTTTTCTGCCAGCAGTGCGGAATCACAAATTCGTTCAGGGCAGCCAGAGCAAATGTTAACGGAGCAAACCATAATACAAGCACCTGGTTCAACTTCAGGTCAGATATCACCAACTCCGGCAGACAAATCGCAGCGTAAACGAATGGCGATCATCATTGATGATGCGGGGAATGACATGAAAGGTACTTCTGAAATTTTGGCGACCCCGGTTAAGTTAACGTTGGCCGTGATGCCATTCTTGCCAACGACGAAGAAAGATGCGATTGCCGCACATGAAAAAGGAATGGATGTGATTGTTCACATGCCAATGGAGCCCAAAAAGGGAAGACCAGAATGGCTTGGGCCAGGTGCGATCACAACCAATCTGACGGATGAGGAAGTGCGTGATCGAGTCGAGAAAGCCATAGATGAAGTTCCTTATGCCGTCGGCATGAACAACCATATGGGTTCCAAAATTACGTCTGATAAACGGATCATGTCCATTGTATTGGATGTATGTCAAGAGCGCGGGCTATTTTTTGTGGATAGTCGTACCAATTTTCGATCTGTGGTGGGGGAATTGGCCATCACCAAAAATATGCCACCCGTCGGCAACGATATTTTTCTAGATGACCACAATTCCAAACAACAAATACGCAAGCAAATGGATTTGGCGGCCCAACGTGCTCTCGACAAAGATGTGTGTGTAGTGATCGGTCACGTTGGTCATACCGGATTAAATACCTCTGCTGTTGTCCATGAATCCGTATCTCGGCTCAAAGGTCAGATTGAGTTCGTCGGTATTAGCGATCTGGTCCGAGATGTGTGGCATTGGCAAGCTGAGCCTAAACTGCCGACAGATAATAAATAATGCCATTAGCAATGGACTGTGCAATCCGTTTCTGTTCGCCCGGGTCGCTGATCATTGCGCGATCGTGTGCATTGCTCAGAAATCCGGTTTCAACAATTACAGCGGGTTGCTTCACATGATTTAACAGGTAAAAGGGCTTGCCCCATACCACATCGCGCTCCGTCTTGTACAATTGATTTAGCTGATTCTGAATGGAACTTGCGAGCATGTAGCTTCTTCCTTCGTTCTGATGTAAAACAACTGGGCCACGAGCAGCTGATCTTGGACTCCAGTTGGCATGGATACTGACGACGATGTCGGTGCTGACCTCTTCGCTAAGGCTTTTGCGTTGAGCCAAATCTCTGCGATGGCGTGAGCGACTGTTTAACCAGCGATTCTCGTCACTCAGCGCATAGTCTCCAAGTCGGTTGATGATGACTGCATAACCCTTGCTGCGAAGCAGAAGATACACTTTTTGGCTAATGGCTAGGTTGATGTCTTTTTCCAGTACGCCATGGTCTGTTGTTCCACCGTCAATGCCGCCATGACCAACGTCTAGAAGGATGACAGGTGCTGCAAACGCATGATGAGTGGAGTGATAGGCATCCCCATCGGTTACCGGCAGCATGGATGGGCTTATGGGTGATTGTTGTGAATGCAATGTAGGCAGATCGGTTAAGGCAAATTTTGCCGCGCTGGCATGGGAGGTCAGAGGGATGGAACTGATGCTGATTAGCAATGCCATCGATGCGGCCAGCAGCTTATACATGAGAATACACGCTCCTTCTTGAAATAGGCATCTTATGCCATAAGTGAGTGAATGGATACCTTTGGCATTAGACTGTGCATTCTTCTGTTTTTCATACTCTTACAGCAAAAAAAATGTTTATTGGTGATCGCTTCTGCACACAATAGAGATAACATAAGCCCCGGCTTTGCCGGAGCTAAGGAGGTAGAGGTTATGGCCAAAAGTGATGAGCTGGTGAAATACATTACAGAGCGAGTCGTTTATTATATCGACACTCCGAAGGATGAGCGTAAAGGACGAACCAAAGCCAAAGAGCCATGGACTATGAAGTGGTTTGGAATGATTCCTTTTGCTGTATCTCTATGGGTTGGAAAAAAGGAAAAAGCAATGAATTCGCAGGGGAAAATGCAGAAACGAAGCTCTTCAGGTAAAGGGTGAATCAAGAACCAACATAGGTAGTAGCTTCTTCCAAAGAAAAAGACGCATTCCTATGAAGAACCAGAGGAAGGCGTCTTATTTGTTGTATAGATCGGTCAAGGTTTCACAGCATAGAAATGCCCGTCCCGCAGCAAAGTCTGAAGAGGTACAAATCGTCTTACCGAAGTATTCCCGCCAATAGCTACATATTGTTTTTGAACGGTTCCACGGTCGTCACGCCAGATTTGATAACCACTGACAGGCAAAGCCCCGCCATACAAGACATTTTTCTCATCTGCAGAGAAAATGATCTTTTTATGCTCTTTCCATTGCTGATTCAATGTCTTTACGCCATTGATCGAAAGTGCTTTTGAAGTGATCCATAACAGATTGTCCGCGGGATCAAAGAGAGGTTGCAGATCCATGGAGTCAACGGACAACGACAACGAGGAGACTTGTGGCGAATCCTCGGGGGTCATCACGACAGCTTGTACAGATATTGACCTTATGAACTTCATTCGACTCGTAGCCTGCCGTGAGTCCGTATCCAGTGCATCCAAAATACCCGTTGGTAAGGTGTCGCCGTTGGTTGCGTCAATATAGATTGCATCATCGTTAGGTCTCTCCACTTTCCAATAAGCGAGCAGGGGAGGCGCATAACGTAATTGAAGCCCTCCTCCGTCATTAATCATCTTCTTCAAGTCCAGTTGCTGTCGATCCAGAGCTTGATCCAACAAAGAAATGTTGTACGGTCGTTGTTCTCCCTGACCGTACTCGGTAAGTTGAAATTGTCCTTGGTCATTAGCGGAAATGATCATATAACCAACGGGTGACTCTCCAACATTAGCGTATACCAACCAGCTGCGTGTGCCTGGACCGAGGGGATAAAAGTCCAATTGAGCATGATTCCAATGGTTCCCCTCATGTTCAGTACTTAGAATGATGGCTTGCTCGCGAGCAAATTGTTGTACTGCATCAGGAGCCAGTGTGTCGGAATGAAGTTCCGCCGTACTTGTGGCCAATGTAGTGGGTAGTACGGACCTAGTTGCATTTTGGATTCCAGCACCTTCAGCTTGCAGTAAGGGGAGCAGGGTGATTATACATAGAAAACACATTACAATGTCGGTTATACGGCGAATCACGTTCCATCCCTTGTGGAAGGGTCGTTTCATGCTAACACCTACTTTTCTGGGGTACATATCCTGACAAAACGGACTCCATTTTCGCTACGTGATCGTTTCTAATTCCATTTTAGAGGACAGGTTATGCAAAGGTTGCTGCAACCTGTCGGGCTGCCACTCATGAATAAACACTACTTTTGCCGTCATTTGCGGGAAAAGTAGTGTCTTCGTCGTCTATCTCAAATGAAACATGCCGCTGCTAATTGCGGTCACCTTCACTTTGGGCTCATATTGCCAGATCATTTCGGTACGCCGTGTTTCATATTGCAGCTTCATAGCTTCCCGGTCCATGACCGCTTGGCGGGCTTTCTCCTGTTCCGGGTCCGTTTCTGGTTCTGCCTGAACAGCAGCTTCAGCAGCGAGTTCGACATCTGCTCCAATCATCACGCTAGTTGGTTCGACGGGCTGTAGATGTGCTTTCTGGATACGAGTAGGGCCGGAGCGAGAAGTCTGAATTTGGGTAGATGGCCCGGTCCCTGCATGTTCCTGATCCGTTGAACTGCCGTCTGTGCTGGAGGCAGAGATTGTATCAACGTCGACCTCAGGGGTGTCCTCTCTAAGAACTGCTTCATAGTACGTATCCACAACAGCAAGTTCCAGATCAAGCCGTTCTTTGGCTTTCTCTGCCCAGCTATAGTCGAGTTCCAGCAAGCGATTTGTCAAATGCGATTCCAGAGCTGCCCCGGCATCGGCTAGCGATACTTTGGCGGTCTGTACGTGCATATTCTCAGCCAGCCTTGGGCTAAGGTCACGCCTGTTCAGCTTCGAGCCGAACTTCTCGACAATTTCCCCTGTTCTGAGGGAGATGCCGATAAAATGAAGTTCCTCTTTTTTCAGATCACAAGCGAATTCCACTTTAAAACACACACCAAGCCATGGCTCATATACTGCTGGCGCGGTAGCTCGCAATTGCCTTTTTGCAGCCTGTTCGAACAGGTTCACGAATGCGCCGCCTTCACGCGCTGCATTGAAGATCTGTTGCAACCTGCGACTGCCATATACAACATCTTCTTTCAAAATCCGTCCGGGTCCCAGCTGAGGCAGAGAAGGGACAATACCGAAGTACCGACCTAGAATGGTATCTTTGGGAGCCTCGGGGGTACCGGTACCTGGTGAGGTTGGAGGAGCTAACTGTGCAGCTTTTGCTTCTTCAGCTTCCAACGCTTGCTGATGGGCATCCGGATCAAAGACGAATGTAAAGGACATCGTCTCCGCAGGTGCACCGGTTCGCTCCACAAATCCCCAATAATACGGACGGTTGGTTAATGCCTTGTCGGCTTCAGGTGAAAGTTTTACCGTAACATGGGCAGGAGAACGCTCCATAATCTGACAATCAAGTGTTTCCAGGTAAGTGAGCACATACGCTTGCACTTCATGGGGTGACATGGTCATGATCAGAGGCCTCCTTTACGAATATCAAGCCCGGATACGGCTGGTGCCTCATCTGCGACTTCGCGCTGAATGGAGTTCAACGATTGTCCAAGCGAGTCCATTTTACGGCGGATATCCTCTTCGTTTTGTGATTCAAGCATGATTTTGTACAAACTCTTTTCGATCGATTCCTTCTTCTCCAGCCGCTCCAGAATGACATCCAATCCACCAATAACCATCTCGAACATATTGATCTTCTCATGAAGCAGATTCAGAATATGCTCCTCGATTGTGCCTGTCGTCGAAAGGTTGTAGATGTTCACATCATGCTGTTGTCCCAATCGGTGTACGCGACCGATCCGCTGCTCGACACGCATAGGATTCCAGGGCAGGTCGAAGTTGATCATGTGATGGCAAAATTGCAGGTTGATACCCTCACCGCCCGCCTCGGTTGCAATCATTGCCTGTACGCGGCCACGGAAGAGGTCCATCATCCAGTCTTTTTTACCACGGTTCATGCCGCCCCGGTAGGGAACAGCGGTTAGGCCGTTGTTGCGAAAATAATTGAGCAAATACTCCTGCGTGGCACGGTATTCGGTGAAAATAATAACCTTCTCATTCATGTCACGAACGAGTTCCATTGTTTTTTCCGCTTTGGTATTTTCCTTGATCGCTTTAATATGGGCAACGAGTTCCCAAATCTTATCCCGCAGTGGGGAGTCCAGTGGAAGCTTCTTCGACAGATTGACCAACGTCACAAACACGGCATCCCGACTGCTGCATACTTCGCGTTGCAACGTCACTAGCGAAAGCATGCTGCTCAGATTGCCGCCGGCTTCCTGGTACTGATCCTTCACAAAGGAAGTCACCCCATCGTAAAGGGCTTGTTCTTCAGGCGAAAGCTGTAAATTCACATTGGACACGTTTCGTTTGGTAAATTGAACAGGTCCTTCACCGCGACGGTTACGGATCATGACTTTGGACAACTCATCCTTAAGCTGCTCCTGATTTTTCGGAATGCGTTTGTCGACGACAAAGTTGGCTGCAAAATCACCCTGACGGCCAAGCTGTCCCGGCTTGAGCAGATTAATGAGGTTGAACAGCTCGCTCATGTCATTCTGTACGGGTGTAGCCGTAAGCAGCAGGCAGTACTTTTTCCGCAATTTCAGCATGAATTGATAGTTCGTTGTTTTTTTATTTTTGAGCTTATGAGCCTCGTCGATAATAATCATGTCGTAATCTGTATTCAGCAGCATATCTTTATGCGGGTCACGCTTTGCTGTATCCATAGAGGCAACCACGATTTCATTTTGCCAGGAATAGGCTTTTTTCTGTGCAATCGCTGGGATGCCAAATTTGGAATTCAGCTCCCGGACCCATTGTAGTACAAGGGACGCAGGCACGAGAATGAGCACTTTGGATACAAGTCCACGGACCATATATTCTTTCAAAATCAGACCAGCTTCAATCGTTTTGCCAAGTCCAACTTCATCGGCGAGAATGGCACGGCCTGACATTTCAAACAGTACTCTGCGTGCAGTGTCCATCTGGTGTGGAAGAGGGGTGAGTCCCTGTAAATGCTTCAGACATTGGATTTCATCAAAGTTGGGAATCAGATTCGTCTCTTCGGCTTGAATGCCAAGTTGAAAGAGTCTGTAATCGCCCCAAGGGCCGCCTTTATCGAGTCTGGACTCCAGTTGGGTGATCCAGCTGCGATCGAATTCAAGCGGAACGGGTAGTTCTGCTGCAGGTTGATTAAGTTGATGCGGGTTTTTCCGGTTCATGGTGCTTCCTCCCCTGCCATTCGTGATGACGGTTTATTCGTAGGTAATAGTATGGACGAATGAGAGGCAGTTCATAACCAACCTTGGAATAAGGGGTGATTTCAATCAGAAAGTTTGGAAGGGTTGTAAAATGATAGGTATTCACGTATGTTGATGAATAGTCACTTTACTTAAGTAGAGTGACTATTATATCTCAAACTATATCCTGAATATGAAGGAGGAGAATCTGTTGATGCTTTCATTGATTTTTGATATGGATGGTACGTTATTTCAGACAGATCGAATATTGGAAAGTTCTCTGCATGACACTTTTAATCATCTGAGATCAAAGGGATTGTGGGAGCAGAATACGCCAATAGAAAAGTACCGTGAGATTATGGGAGTTCCTCTGCCCGTCGTCTGGGAGAATTTATTGCCCGGATACTCGGACCAGATTAGACAACAAGCAAATGAATGGTTTCATGAAAAGTTAATTGCCAATATCGAGGCAGGCCATGGAGCACTATATCCGTACGTAGAAGAGTTCTTTCAATACTGCAAAGAGAAGAGTATACCGATATACATAGCGAGTAATGGACAAATCGAATACTTGAATGCCATCGTAACCTATTATCATTTGGATGAGTGGGTAACGGAAACCTTCAGCATACAGCAGATTTCATCACAAAATAAGTCTGATCTCGTACGCTCCATCGTGGAGAAATATAAGATCATTCATGGCATGGTTATCGGGGATCGCTTGTCTGACATTAAGGCGGCGAAGGATAATGATTTAATTTCCATTGGATGTAATTTTGACTTTGCTCAAGCCGATGAACTAGCTCAGGCGGATCGGGTTATTGATAGCTTCGAGGAGTTGAAGACTTTAATCGGTGTACTGTAAAATGGATGCGACAAAAAAGCGGCCCATGTGGCCGCTTTATTAATTAATTATTTAAAGAGATTAACTCCAATATTTCTTGATAATTTCATCGCGTCCGGAATAAATCCGGGATTCTTTATAATATTTCGGATCTTTGCGATGGAAATTTTGATGATATTCTTCTGCCGGATAAAATACGGAGGCTTCCTCAATGGCAGTAACGACAGGTTTATCGAATCGGCCTGTTTTGGCAAGTTCCTCTCGTGATTTCAGGGCCAATTGGCGTTGCTCTTCATTGTGATACAGGATGGCAGCCCGATATTGGCTTTTGCGATCATTACCCTGACCCGTGGCATCTGTGGGATCGATCTGCGGCCAGTACAGCTCAAGCAATTTCTCATATGGGAAAATGGCTGGATCAAACGAGATTTGCACAACTTCCAAATGCCCCGTTTCCCCGGTCAATACTTGCTCATATGTAGGGTTTTCTACGGTTCCACCCATGTATCCAGATATAATCCCGTGAATGCCGGGCTGCTCTTCAAAGGGACTTACCATACACCAGAAACATCCCCCGGCAAACGTTGCTTTTTCAATCACTGCTATTCCCCATTTCTCAGTTGTGTTTAATCAAGATTACTATGAATGCTAATTATAACGCAATCCATTTGATAGTTCACCCAGCCTCTTCTTTTCAAAAAGTGATTTGTGATAAGGAAGTAATTCTTTCTCATCCTTTACTTATATTGTATAATAATGGATGAGAAAACGGCCTGTTACAGCTTTGGGGCCAATTGAAAACGAAGAGGTGATCAGATGCGGAAACCGATAGATGAACCTATGTTTTATTCCTATCCAGGCATGGTGGCGGTAGTGACATCCCGTCATAAGGGCATGCAGAATGTGATGGCCTCAGGCTGGCATACCTATATTGGGTCGTCTCCCGGAATTTACGGGATATCGCTGAGGAAGGAAACGTACTCTTATGAATTGATTGAGCAGAGTGGAGTATTCGGGGTACACTTCCTTCCGGGTCATCATTCGGAGTGGATTCAGGCTGCGGGAACCTTCAGTGGAAGAGACACAGACAAATTCTCGAAATTCGGGATTACATACGAAGAAGGAATTAAAGTGAATGTACCCATTCTGACTGAATCTTATTTTGCTTACGAGTGCAAGGTAATCGATATCACAACATATGGGGATCATGAATGGATTGCAGGTGAAGTATTACAGCGGTATCAAGACCCGGAATACTTCTTGGAAAATGGAATGGTTAATCTGGACAAATTGCAGATTCCAATGTACGTAGGACGATCCTCTTATCGGATTCTTGATGGGAGTGCGGAGGAGAAGGTTCATCCGTTTTACCTCTAGGGTCCTAGGCACCAAGATGCAATTATGAGCAAAACTTTCAATCCGGCAAGAGATAGGTTTATAATGGTTATTGGCTGCTGAGCAAGTCGGCAGCCTTTTCCTATTGGCATAAGTGTACACTCCAGACCCTCAGAAGGATCTGCTCATATATGAAATAAAAGGTAAGGTAATATTAGCCATTCTATGAAAAATGCTGTATTTAACAATAAAATTAGAGTATGATTTTACAGCTATATATGCTTGGCAGGAAAGGTTACATCGTTTCACTGGATTGTAACTATTACTGTAATTTGTGAATAATCTTTCGGGCGTATAATGCTAAACGGGACATAACGACAAAGATATAAAGAAATCGTAATCATAAAACATCATGGTTAAGTAACACGTCTTCTTTATGTTGTAAATGAATGATGGAAGGTGCAATACGTATGTTAATGACAACCAGAACCACAAGGAGTTCACGAACGCCCCAGACATGGATGATGTCGACTCACATTGTCAAGGAGGGGCTCGCATGTCACAATCGTTGAAAAGCAAGCGGCATATGAACGGACTGGATGGTTTGCGAGCCATCGCTGTGCTTGCAGTAATAGGGTATCATCTGAATTTAGGTTTTATTCCGGGCGGTTTGCTCGGTGTAGGCATTTTCTTTGTTCTATCAGGGTATTTGATTACAGATATTCTTTTGACACAATGGCAGGAGCGTGGCCGGATTTCGCTCGGTGATTTCTGGGTGCGAAGAGTAAGGCGCTTGTTACCTGGCATGATCACGATGACTGCAGTGGTGATGATTTGGCTGCTTTGCACAGATCCATCTCGACTGGCTGCGTTGCGTGGTGACATTGTCTCGGGAGTATTATACATAAGCAATTGGTGGTATATCTTTCATAACGTTTCCTATTTCGAAAGTTTCGGCCCTCCATCACCCTTTGGACATTTCTGGTCGCTGGCTGTGGAAGAACAGTTTTACATTGTTTGGCCCCTTCTACTGGTCGCAGCAATCGTCTTGTTCAAAAGAAAGGGATGGCTGGTCGTCTTTATTGTCGTAGCAGCTGAATTGTCTGCTGGTGCGATGGCCATCATGTATAATCCGGATCTAGACCCGAGCCGTGTTTATTATGGAACAGATACAAGAGCATTCGCCTTATTGGCTGGTGCTGCACTGGCCGTGGTATGGCCGAGTCGCAAACTATCGTCATCCCTTGCCCGCATCAATCGCCTTGTCCTGGACGTGTTAGGTTTAGCTGCGCTGGCTTGGTTAATCTACATGATGCTGAATAGCAGCGAGTACGACCCTTCATTGTATCGAGGAGGAATGGTACTTCAGGCTATAGCGACGACTTTGCTCGTAGCTGTACTGGCTCATCCATCATCCTTCCTGGCAAGGCTTATTGGCGCCAAGCCATTGCGCTGGATCGGGGAACGATCCTATGGTTTATATTTGTGGCACTATCCTGTCATTATTCTGACGAGTCCAACGGTAGACACGGGTGGAGCACATCCTGTGCGAATGGTTTTGCAGGTTGCAGCGACGGTTGCACTGGCCTCCTTGTCACTTAAATATATTGAAAATCCAATTCGTCATAACGGATTTCGTGATTCCTGGTCCCGGTTATGGGGAAGAGGGCGCAATGCAACAGGTATTCGCAACGTATGGTGGAAGCGCGCTGGATTGCTGATGAGTATTCTGTTGATGTGCTTTACGGTGTCACAGATGATGATTACGTCAGCAGCGAATTCTGATTCCCATTCGGTATCGATGTCGGCCACGCTGAATGGAGATCATTCCGTAACGGAGGAAAAGGGGCAGGACGTTCTTCCAGCAACAGTGAGCACCTCCGGGGCCAACAACCAACCTGCGCCACAGAAAAACGATAAACCAGCGGCGAACGCTGGAGATCCACCAGGCAAAGGAGAACAGCAAACGACGAAGCCAGGTAATGCTCCGAAATCTGAGGAACCAACTTCAGGTGAGCAGAAAGGATCAACTCCTGGCGACTCGAACCATGCTGTTGGTAAACCCAAAGGAAGCACCGACAATCCTGGAAATCCAGAAGACAACGGTAATGAACAACCCGAGGATCCTGTCAATACATCAGATTCGTCCAAAGAGCAAGAGGAAACAGCCCCTCCAGCCAAAGATGGCAAGATTCATTATACGGTCATTGGAGATTCAGTTATTTTGGACGCCAAGCCTTATCTTGAACAAACCATTTCGGGCGTGCACGTGGACGGTCATATCGGCCGTCAGATGTGGGAGGCTGCCGATGTACTGGATGGCCTGAAGAGAAATAACCAAATGGGCAGTCAGGTCGTGCTGGAGCTTGGAACAAACGGTTCCTTCAATTCCAAAAGTCTGAATTCCGTTTTGGATTATTTGAAAGATGAAGAACATGTTTATCTGGTTACTGTGCGAGTCCCTCGCCCATGGGAACGAACCGTGAATAAAGCACTGAACGAAGCGGCGTCCGATTATAGCAATGTATCTCTCATTGACTGGCACACTGCAAGTGAAGGACATGACGAATATTTCGAAAAAGATGGCGTACATCTGACGAAGGAAGGTTCGGAAGCTTTTGCAGCACTTGTGAAAGACAGTATGAAATAAATCAGAACTTATCTATTCATTTATTTATAAATTCAAGAATGGTTCCCGAATCCACATACAGAAAGAGCTCTCATGATGAGGGCTCTTTCTGTATGTAGCAAAGATTGCAGGATCAACGGGGAATCCGATATTTTTCACCCCTGCATCCGTGCATCGTCACCTTACAGAATGATAGCGTTACCATTTACAATAAGTGTATTCAAATCGCCAAGGGGGACTATAGAGATGTTGAAAAAATGGCTTTCGGGAATATTGGCAATGACGCTATTTTCCATCGTTCTGGCTGGTTGCGGCGGCGGGGACAGCTCAGAAGGCAGCGACAGCAAGGATAAAGTAACCGTCACTATATGGCACAACTGGACTGGACAGGACGCTAAAGCGGTGGCGATGCGCAAAATCATTGAAGACTTCCGTGGGTCGCATCCGGATATTGAAGTCGTGGATGAAGGTCTGCCGACAGATGGCCTCAAAACAAGGCTCCGGACCGTGGCAGCGGCCAATGAAATGCCGGATCTGTTCGTCATGTGGCCGGATGCGATGACCAAGGAGTTTGTGAAAGGGGATCTGTTGCAGCCGATCAATGCCGAGCTGGACGCGAAGCCGGAATGGAAAGACAACTTTATTCCGAACGCTCTGGATGGATATACGGTGGACGGGGATATCTACTCGGTACCGATGAATCTCGCACCCACTTCCTTTATTTATTACAATGAAGCACTGTTTAAGCAGTACAACGTGAAAGTACCTGAAACGTGGGCTGAGCTGGAGCAGGCCATCGCTACATTTAATGAGAACAAAGTAATACCGATCGCACTGGGGAACAAGGCCAATTGGGTGGCTCAATCCACGATCTTCAGTACACTGGCTGACCGGGTAACCGGCACAGACTGGTTCTTAAAAGCAACAGCGCAGGATGGGGCCAGCTTTACAGACCCACAATTCATCCAGGCGCTGGACAAAATGCAGGAACTCGGTAACAGCAAAGCATTTCAGGATGGTTTCAACAGTATTGACGAAACACAGATGATGCAGCTGTACTTCCAGGGAAAAGCAGCGATGGTGATGAACGGCGGATGGGCATTGGCCAACCTCGTCAACAACGCACCGGAAGACATTTTGAACAATACACACATAACGATTTTACCAGCAGTAGATGGAGGCCAGGGTGAGGACAGGACGACATCGGGAGTTGTGGGGACAGGCTTGGGTGTAAGCAAAAAGTTAAGCGGTGCCCAGAAGGATGCGGCCATGGAGCTATTCTACGCTTTGGCAGGCCCTGACGGTCAGAAAGCAACTCTGGATAGCAGCACACTCGTCAGCTACAAGATTGATCTGGACAAATCAAAAGCCCATCCATTGTTTGTGGAGCTCTATGACTTAATGCAGGAAGTAAAGATTACTCCGGTGTATGATTCCAAACTAGGATCTGCAACCGTCGAGGTTATCAACAATGGATTGCAGGAGCTATTGATGGGTGGTAAAGCCGCAGATATCGCGAATAAAATCCAGGCATCGCAAGCCAGTGCAGTGGGAAATTAAGGTCATAGGTCATTCCGATCCAGATCTGGATGAGCTGAAAGATGCTTTGCGGTAAGATTCAGACCCCTTCCCGGTAGGGGAGGGGTTTTGCATTGATATCAAGGGTTGTAATTACCAAAGGTTTGATGAAAGGAAGTGAGCAAGATGAACGCATTGCGCAGTCGACGTTTTATTATGCTGGGGCTCGCTCCGGCAGTTCTAATTTACGCTTTGTTTGTATTTGTGCCGGTTGTATGGTCAGCGTACTATGGATTCTTCAACTGGTCGGGAATCGGAGAGTCAAAATATATCGGACTGGATAACTATGTGGAAATATGGCATGATTCCGTATTTTGGCGGGCACTGAAAAACAACGTCATTTTTGTTCTAGCTTCAGTATTTGGACAAATTCCGTTAGCGTTGATGCTGGCGGTCATTTTGCACAAAAGCAATCCGTTACAGCGTTTTCTGCGTTCAGCCGTATTTCTGCCGATGGTATTATCCACAGTAGTTATCGGTATGATCTGGCAATATATCTATCACCCGCAGATCGGGATACTGAACTTTCTACTGGATGCATTAGGGCTGGAAAGCTGGAAGCTGCAGTGGCTTTCAGATGAGAAAATCGCCATTTTCTCCTTGGTGCCACCGCTGCTCTGGAGTTTTGTCGGTTTGTACTTGATTATCTTCATCTCGGCGCTGCAGAATATTCCCGGCGAAATTCATGACGCTGCCAAGATTGACGGTGCTTCCGGAATTCGCAAGCTGGTTTCCATTTCTTTGCCCATGATCTGGGGAACGGTTCAGGTAGCGATCATTCTATGTATCTCGGGCAGCCTAAAATCATTCGATCTGGTGTACATCATGACCAAAGGCGGCCCGGCGCATGCGACAGAGCTGCTGGCAACGTATATGTATAATTCAACCTTCAACACGTATCGCTATGGCTTCGGGAGTGCTATCTCGACCACCATTGTGCTAATCTCCCTGCTGCTGATCGGAACAAGCCAGTGGGCGACAAGCCGTAAGAGAAAAGAGAATTAGGAGAGAGGGGGGAATGTAATGAGTGTTACACCGTTATCGATGCCAACACCAGGGAATACTTCAGGCCATCCGGTTCGCCAATTCCGTAGTGGAATTGTTTGGACGCTGTTGACGGTCTATGGTATTTTAACATTGTATCCGTTCTATTGGCTTGTGATCAGTGCATTCAAAACGAATGAAGATTTCTATAGCAGGCCCTTCGGGCTTCCGGAGAAATGGAACGTGGAGAATTTCAGTAATGCTTGGGAAAGCTCAAAGCTGGGAACCGCTTTTGGCAATTCCCTGATTGTGTCCGTAGGTTCGCTTATCATAACGCTGTTTATAGCAGCGCTGGCCTCATTTATACTTGCACGTTTCCAGTTTCGTTGGAAAGGGTTGATCATGACCTTCTTCGTTGTAGGTATGCTGATTCCCATTCATAGCACATTGGTTCCGTTATTTATTTTGATGAAACAGATGTCTCTGCTGAATACGTATTGGGCACTGATATTGCCGTATACCGCATTTGCGTTGCCAACCGCGATATTTGTGCTAACAGCTTATTTGACTAGCATTCCACGTGACATTGAAGAGGCCGCTTTTATTGATGGAACAGGTCTATGGGGGCTGTTCACCCGGATCATGCTTCCCATGTCTGTGCCTGCCTTGTCAACGGTCACTATTCTAAGTTTTCTACACGCATGGAATGACTTTTCATTCGCACTCGTGTTTATTAACAAAACAGGGTTGAAAACGTTACCGCTCGCGATCGCCAACTTTGCCGACGGATATCAGACCGATTACGGCCTGACTCTTGCTGCCATGACCTTGTCCGTAATCCCGACCATCATTCTATACCTGGTATTTCAGGAACAAGTCATGAAAGGCATGACGGCCGGAGCAGTCAAAGGTTAAATGAGAGCGCATCCAGAGGAGGAAAAGGTGTGGGACGCTGGCTAACATCTTCACTGCAGCGGAAGCTGTCTGTCGTGGTTACGGCTTCCATGATTGTGCCGCTGCTGGCACTGGGACTGTTCGCCTTTCTGATCTCTTCCCGCATCACAGAGCAAAAAACAAAGCTTTCCGGCATGGACACACTGAAGCAGGTAGAAGCGAATTTACGCTATATGCTGCAGGATGCCGAGACATTATCGATTTTTTTGATTGGAGAAAGGGACATTCAGCAGTATTTGAGTAGCGATGAGGACGATGTGCAGGAGCGGGTGGATATTCTGGGCAGGATGACCAATTTGGCCGCTTCCAAAAAATATATTGCCAACATTGCCATCTATCCGGAACGTTTCGATGCGGCTCTGTCCACGGCTACATGGTATGAATCATCCAATGTAACTTATCCTCCTGCTCCGCGTGGTGATGCGGTTAAAGCATGGACTGGCGTATATCCGGTTCAGAATTATGCGGGTATCCAAAATGTAATAACATTGGTTCGACCCATTCGCAGCATTCATGATTATCGGCCCATCGGATGGCTGGCGATCAGTCTAGATGAGAAGGCAATCTCGAAAGGATGGGCAGCGCTGGGATTGGGTATGGGCGAAGGTCGACTGGAACTGATCGGTCCCACTGGAGAGATTTTGTCTTCCATGGACAAATCCCGTCTTGGAAAGTCACTGGAGAAGATCGAGCCTGAAGTACATACGCTGATCCAACAAGAGGGAAGCGGAACAGCCACGTATGGCAGCGGCAATGAGAAACGTACTTTGCTCTATTATCCGGAACTGTTGACAGATTGGACGCTGACCGGAACGGTTCCCTACGATCAGTATAAGTCCGAAAACGGTTATATTCTGATCCTCACTGCCGTTGCAGTGACGCTGTCTGCTGCCATCAGTGCAGGACTGGTCTGGTTTACGGTGCGACGAGTCACAAAGCCGCTTCGAGTTCTTACGAAGCATTTGTCCCGAATGGACCCGGATCGACCACTGCCCTTATTCCGATCGGAAAGTGATGATGAAATCGGCAAGCTGGGAGAGAGTTATAATTTGCTCGGTGCCCATATTGAGAGACTGAAGGAAGAGGTTATCCGCGGTGAAGTCCGCAAGAAGGAAGCTGATCTCAGGGCACTTCAGGCACAGATCAATCCTCATTTTCTGTATAACACCCTTTCATCCATTCACTGGATAGCCTTGATGTCTGAGGAAAAGCGGATCGCAGAGATGGTCGAAGGATTGAGTGATTTTTTGCGCATCAGCTTGAATCAGGGTAGGGATTATTGTCCAGTTGGGCAGGAGATTGCCCACATTCGCCATTATGTTCGTGTACAATCCATCCGATTTCCCGACAAGTTCGCCGTGCATTATATTGTGGATCCGGCACTTGAACAGCGAATGATGCTGAAATTGCTGCTCCAACCACTTGTCGAAAATGCCATGATTCACGGAATTCAGCCGAAAGCGGGTACGGGCACAATCACAATCATGATTCGGCAAGAACAGGAACGAATGAATGTGCTGGTTCTGGATGATGGAGTTGGCATGGAGCTGGGCAGACTGGAGCATGTCAGAAGCAATCTTGTGTCATTGGATGAGGAAGAGCAACATGATTCAACCCACTACTGGACGGAGAAAGAGCCAATGAAGCAAACATCCCAAGGGGGTTACGGACTCCGCAATGTGAACGAGAGACTACTGCTTCATTACGGAGCGGAGGCGCAGCTCGAAGTGGACAGCCGGGTCGGAGGTGGAACCCGGATTTCATTTTCCATTCCAATCCTGGAGGAATCACGATGAGATTACTGATTGTTGATGATGAAGTAATTATCCGAACAGGGCTCGCCAGTGTAATCGCTTGGCATGAACTGGGGATTGAGCTGCTTTCGCCAGCAGCCTCGGCAGAAGAGGCGTTAACACGCATGGCCGAGGAGAGGCCGCATATTCTGATGACTGATATTCGGATGACGGGAAGGTCGGGGCTTGAACTGGCTGAGGAAGGGCGGCATATGCTGCCGGAACTCGAGGTCATTATTTTATCGGGATACGATGACTTCTCTTACGCTCAGCAAGCGATTCGTCAAGGTGTCACGGATTATCTGCTTAAGACGAGTAAACCGGAAGATATTATCAAGACGGTGCTTCAGGCCAAACAACGGATTACCGAACGATGGGCTGAGAAATCAAGAGAAGGGCAGCTACTGCGAGAGAACAAACAGCGCCTGTTCGCTGGATGGATCATTGATGGAGACGTTGAATCAAGCCCTTGTCCTGTATTTCTCCAGTCGGGAATGAATGTGCAATCGGAATATTCCTCAGACAAGGAGCAAGTGCAGAGACAGATTCTTATTTTAAAAGCTGAGGGGTGGAATCATTCTTCGGTTACTTTACTGAACTTTGCCGTGCAAAATATGCTGGAGGATGTTCTGTCAGGCGCAATTGCACACATTCAAAAAGACCGGATTATCTGTGTTGTACAGCTGCCGCCGAATGAGCAGGATTTCCAATTTACTTTGGGGATTGCGTTAACCCGGATGGAGCAACTGTTGAAATGTACATTGCGTGCAGCAGTAGGTCGACCCTGTATGGAGGTTCAACTTCTGCATGAGAGCTACCGAACAGCGTCGATTGCATACCGTTACCATGGGTTACTTGAAGACAGGATATGGCAATATGAAGACGTTTTGCACCGCATAGGAGGCAAAGCCGTCCTTCAGCATGAGGAAGAAACTACCCTGGGGACATTGTTAATGGATAACGACTCGATTATGCTGACCACATGGACGCGAGAACTGGTGAATGAACTCCTGTTGGACCCCGAAGTAACGCCAGAGTCTTTTGATGCCTGTCTGCATGCTGCGGTGAATGCCGGACAGCGCTGGTTGATTCGCACGATGCGGGCCATTGGAAGAGACGATCTGGAACGATTCGAACCATGGAGGCCAAACCCGGATGCCGATGCTGGTGAACTTCGTGATCTGCTGTTTCATCATTTATATGGGCTGATGCATACCTATCACAGCCAGATGGGACAAGGGCGGACCACCCATGTACAGAAGGCTATTGCTTATATGGAATCTGGATTGGCACAGGATATTAGCCTGCAATATGTCGCAGGTCAGGTTCATCTGCATCCGGGCCATCTCAGTGAACTGTTTAAGAAGGAAACGGGCGTCACTTTTGGTGATTTTGTAACTGGCATGCGAATTCGACGCGCGATGGACATGCTGGTGGTTTCTCCCGCAAAAGTAAGTGAAGTGGCGGCTATCAGCGGATATGAGGACGTTAAGTATTTTAGCAGGCTGTTCAAAAAACATACAGGCAAGACTCCGAGTGAGTTTCGCGAGGAGGCTGTGTCGTACAAGACTTCCGGACATTAAAGGTTAGCAGGCTAAAGAACGAACGAAGTCATGTTTATATTGCAAACGTTTTCGATATTTTATTACCAAGGAAACTGGGGAGCGAGGCAAGGATGAAGATGATTAATTCAAGTCAGGATTTGTCAGGACAATGGAAAATACAGCATTTCGAGGTTGGGGAGAAGCGGCCCATGGATGTTGCAGCGGCAGCGCTGGATGATCGATTTTGGATCGGAGCGGAGGTGCCAGGGGATGTGCACACCGCTCTGGTGGAACGCAGCATCATTGATCCGCCCTACTATGGGCATAACGATGCCAAGAGTCGATGGATCGAGCAGAAGGAATGGTGGTATCGTACTAGCTTCAACCTGTCGAAGGATGGGGAAGCAGAGGAGTACTTTGAGTTAGTATTCGACGGGTTGGATACGTTCGCCACCGTATATGTGAACGGACATGAAGTGGGGCAAACGGCTAATATGCTCATGTCCCATAATTTCGATGTGACTACACTAGTTCGTAATGGCTGGAACGCCCTAGCGGTCAAGTTCGATCCCCTTTATCTGCATCACAGAGACAAGGAAACGTTTGACTGGTCTTCGTATACGAAGGAACGGCCATGGTTGCGCAAAGCTGCGATGAATTTTGGCTGGGACTGGGGTCCACGGATGGTCACCGTAGGAATTTGGGGAGGGGTACGTCTTGAAAGACGAACGATCGCAAAGCTGGAGAACGTATTTGCACGTACCGAATCAGCCAGCAAGCAGCAAGCAGTTGTCCATGTCACTGCGGATGTGAAGTCCGTATTGTCTTTCCGTAGCAGACAGAAACGTGAAAAAGCGGTGGCCCTGTCTTGTGATATCCGTTTACTGGACGCGAGTGGACATGAAGTGGCACGGTCAGCCGAAGCAGTTGTGGAAAATGGTCTCGCCGATACAATACTAAAATTAGATTCACCACAATTATGGTGGACGCATGATTTGGGTGAACCTTACTTGTACAGGCTGGAAGTTACGCTATTTGCCGATGGGGTGGAAGTAGATCGTTACAACGAGCCTTATGGTGTACGAACCATTGAACTGGCGCTTCATAATGAGCAGGGTGAGGATGCTTTTACGTTTATCCTGAACGGAGTGCGTGTGTACGCGAAGGGAGCCAACTGGATTCCGGCCGACCATCTGATTGGTGCCATCCCGGCCTCCCGGTATCGTGAGCTGATCGAGTTGACCGTGGAAGGGCATATGAATATGTTGCGTGTCTGGGCAGGCGGTATATATGAAAAGGATGTCTTCTATGATGAATGTGATCGGCAAGGCGTACTGGTGTGGCAGGATTTTGCTTTTGCCAACGCCTTATTCCCTGATTTCAATCGGGACTTCATGAACAATGTACGGGATGAGGTTGAAAATAATGTCCTGCGCCTGCGCAATCGTGCCTCGCTTGCACTCTGGTGTGGCAATAACGAAATTGACTGGCTATATGACATGAAGTCCGCCAGTGGAGATATTACCAGCCCCTTCTATGGAGAGCTGATCTACCATGAGCTGATATCGGAAGTGCTGGAGCGGTTGGATTCGTCTCGTCCATACTGGCCTTCTTCACCGTATGGGGACAGTCACGGCAATGATGCCAACGATCCGGCTGTGGGGGATCGTCATAACTGGCAAGTATGGCATGGTTCCGTTTATCCCCGAAAACACGGCGAGCCGCCACTGCTGAATTACAGTATTGAGGGCGTGACTTTCAAAAACTATAAAAAAGATAATGCCCTGTTCAGCAGTGAATTCGGCATGCACGCCTCGGCCAACCGCTACACACTGGAGAAAAACATGCCTGCAGGGCAATTTTACTGGGGCAGCCCCGAAATGGCCTATCGGAATAAGGATACCAATCATCAGAAAGGCATTCTTCTAATGGAAGGATATACGGGCATTCCGCAAAATATTGAAGAGTACATGAACTACTCGATGCTGACACAGGCGGAAGGATTACGGTATGGCATTGAACATTTCCGGCGGATCAATCATCGCAATAGTGGAGCCCTTGTGTGGCAGATGAATGACAGCTGGCCAGGCACAAGCTGGTCCATGATTGACTACGAGCTACTGCCGAAGGCCTCCTTTTATTACGGAAAAGTATTCTTTCACCCGATACTGCTGTCTCTGGAACATGAACCGGGTGAGCCGCTTACGTTATGGGTTGTGAATGATACACGTGACACTCTGAAGGGACAGCTTCGACTTAATGTCTATGGATTGAATGGGGAAAAAGTATACTCCAGCTCGCATCATGTGGAGACAGGTTCGCAATCCGCTAATCGCATTGCAGAGCTTAGCGAAGCGGAAGTATTGGGAGGCAAATTGGCAGATGAAGTGATGGTTGAATTGGTAGCCGAAGGTTTCACTGCACCACTCAATCGATATTTCTTACGTGATCCGAAGGATGTTAACCTGCCTCAATCTCAGCTCAGTGTGCATGTGAACGAAGAGGAGCAATCCGTGTCGGTTACAGCCATTGGTGCAATTGCACGGTTGGTGAAGCTCGAGCTGCCCCTCGGACGCGTTCGTTTCAGTGATAACTATTTTGATCTTCTCCCTGGTGAGAGCCGTACGGTGAGATTACGTCATCCCGATAAGTTGTCTCTGCCGATGACTGAGCTACGGGTAAGCGCCATGAATGGCAGTGAAGCCTGATCCCTAATTGTTTTTCCACAAAGAACAAAACAGCCGATGCTTCCCCAACAGGGAGTCATCGGCTGTTTGTTGATTTACGCGGTGCGTGAATAACACGCCCCATTATTGAAAAGATTCGTACCGCTGCTGGAACGAAGACTCCATCTCCAGTTGCCTAGCCAACTGCTGCTTCACTTTTTCTCCACGTCGGGCCTGCAGCTCTTGCAGCCGTTCTGTAGAAGTGAATTGATCGGCTGCCATATCAATGAGCAGCTCAGCAAGCACGTCCGCATCTTCCAATGCGGCATTCAATCCAAAAGCGCCCGTTGGAGTCATTGTGTGAGCAGCATCACCAAGCAAGACCACATTGTCCTGCGCCCACGAATCGGCGAAACTGCTCTCAACGGATAACAAAACAAAATCACTCCATGTCTGGATATGTTGAGCTACCGAATCAGCGAGACAGGGGAAGGCCGCCACGAGTTTCTGTACAAAGGGAGCAAAAGGCTGTTCACGCAGCTTGGAGAAGGACCCTTGCGGGATGTTCCATCCGATCTGTACGTATCCTCCAAATTGTGAGAATAGCGCCAACTGCTGACCATCCATACTGGCCATTCGAACAGCAGGTTCCCAGCCTGCTGGAGCAGGAATGCGAGCCCATAACAGATCGTATCCATGTTTGCGGATATCCGGGGTCAGACCAGCGTGTCTGCGTACAGCTGAATATCTGCCATCTGCACCAACAATAACCGCTGCTTCAATGGAAGCAGGCCGTCCTTCTTGCCGAATGTTGATGCCAACCGTGTGGTCAGCCTTATTCCGTAATAATCCAGTCATAACCGTATTATAAAGGACTTGTTCGTTTTCCTGGTTCTGTGATTGTGACACGATGACTTCCAGCAGATGATCCTGAGGCACATGAATGCCCACATGGGATTCTTGCTCTCCAGGGAAAATGGTGTGGATGATCTGACCGTTCTCCCAATATTGAATTTGCTCCAGAGGCAGCACGCCACGCTGGGTGACAGAAGGGTATAACCCATGTTTATTCAATACATGTTCACCATCTGCATTAAGAACTTCGCCGCGAAACGACTTAAGAAGGTGCGGCTGGCGCTCGATCAGAATGGTGGATATTCCCTGCCGTTTCAGCAGGAATGAGAGTAGCGCCCCTCCAGGGCCAGCTCCCACAATACAAACGTCAGTTTTTAAATACGTATTTTGATTCATGTGTAAAATTCCCTTGCAATATAATGGATGAATAACCTATTACTTTATAATAACAGATTTATAAAAATCATTAAGTAACTAAAAGTAACTTTAAAGATATACGTTATTATAAACAAATTCAATCCAATAATGCAACAGAATCATTCTATTTCTCTACAAGAAGGAGGATTCAAGCCTGCGGTACTGCTTTTCAGCTTATGAGCGCAGGCTTGATAAGAACAGCAAATTCTTTTAAGGGAAATACTCTGATATCTATGTGATCAGTCGGTTGGTTATGCGAGCCACGCGTTCTCCCAGAGCTTTACCCAATGCTATGCCCTGTTCGCTGAGCAGATCATCACTGTCCACGGGACAAGTCACCCCCACACCATAATAGGAGCCATATAATGCATTATCTGCAAAGTTGCCAGGTAGCCCAGTAATAATCATGCCCTGATGGAGCATGGGTGTCAGCAGATGAATCAACGTTGACTCCAGTCCACCATGCTCGGTTGCGATGGTACAGAACACCGCACCTACTTTGTCTACAAGCTTACCCTCTGCCCAGAGGTAGCCCAGCTTGTCGATCCAATTTTTCAACCCGGAGCTGATGGAGCCAAAATGTCCGGGGCAGCCCCAGATAATGGCGTCCATTTCCACCAGCTTGTAAATGTCGGCTTCTTCTGTGGAATGCAAATGAACGGTTGCACCATGCACGCTGGCTGCGCCAGTAGCAATCGACTCGGCAAGCGCTCGTGTATGCCCGCCTTCACTATCGAAAACAATATAAATGTTCATTGCTTGATTCCTCCTTGTGTGGTTATCTGTTCATGCTATAAGGTAGCTTGTCACATGAAACGGCAAAATAAGCATGAACTTTACAGACAAGTAAAGGGTTTTGGGAAACAAGCGCATTTTTCACAAACAAAATAGTACAAATATGTTACAATATAAGGTAGGTTATGATCAAAGGTAGGAGGAACGTTTATGAGCCCGGATACGGAGCGAAACTCTCAATTGGCAAATGTCGATCAATTGTTGGAGGCCTTCTTCAGATATAAAAATAAAGTATTGGATCAGCAGCAAAGAAATGAAACAAACTGCAAATTGAATCCGACGAAAAGTCATATATTGGGCATGATTTTGCGTGAAGAACGCTGTATGGCTGTGGATGTGGCCAGACAACTTAGTCTATCTTCTGGAGCAACCACAATTGTGCTGAATCAACTGGAGAGCGAAGGTCTGATCCAGCGGGTGCGCAGTGAAGAGGACCGAAGAATTGTATGGTTGTCTTTAACTGAAGATGGGAAGCAGCTTGCAAGAACGTTGATTAATAATCGCGGTCGGATGACGTGGGAACTTTTGCAGGCGCTTACGGAAGAGGAACAACTGCAGATGTTTGGCATGCTGAAGAAAATTGAGCTGAAACTGCTGGAAAAAATGAAAACGTTGGAACAAACGCATCGCTAAATATATGGTGTGTAAAACGCCAGCCTTCAAGAATTTGAGCCCGCTTTGGGACTTGAATCTTGAAGGCTGGCGTTTTAATTTTTTCAATTAAAGATGGAAACGTTGAATGTGATCGGTCAGACCTTCCTGGATCAGAATTTCCTTCTGTTTTTTACCGAGCAGGTCAAAATGGGGGAAAGGCTGACGCCGATGGATGTAACGTGGGTCGAGTCCATGCTCTCTACACCAGTCCTCAAGCCGTTTCAGATCCGAACAGCCCACTTTGGTCACACTGGTAATGCCCGGAAAACGGTTGTCGATCCAGAAATGAGTGAGATAGGCAAGGTCGCCACGAGATACACGTTCTTTCCACTCGGTCAGCTCCTGTCGTTTAATTCCAAATGCCATAGACACCAAGTTCCTTTCCAAACGGGTATTGTCCTGAGCATATTGTAACATCTTATAAACAGAACCAATCAGAAATCTGCAATCGGACTGTTGTCCATTCGCTTTGGACGGGTATTAATATGACAACATTTTTATAATAAACTTTGGTTTATGTTAAAATAAGGTACACAAAATGGTTTTCACCACTTCATTATACGGAAAGGGATTGTCATCATGGAACTATTTATCGCCGTGCTTGTTTTGCTGGTACTGATCGGTTTATCGAATATTTTGAACCGATTTGTACCCTTTATCCCCATTCCGTTGATTCAGATTGTTCTCGGTGTAGCCATTGCACTATTACCTGCGGGTGTGCATCTGCCACTGAATCCGGAATTGTTTTTCGTACTCTTTATCGCTCCGTTGCTGTACAACGACGGGAAGCGAACACCGAGGCACGAGCTGTGGAATCTAAGAGCGCCCATCCTTTTGCTGGCCCTGGGCCTTGTATTTGTAACGGTTGTCGTGGCAGGATATGCCATTCACTGGCTCATTCCAACCATTCCGCTTCCTGCGGCTTTTGCACTTGCGGCAATTCTGTCCCCGACAGACGCTGTGGCTGTAGGCGCTATGGCAGGTCGTGTGCATTTACCCAAGAGCATACATAGGCTTCTTGAGGGAGAAGCATTAATGAATGATGCATCCGGTCTGGTTGCATTCAAATTTGCGATTGCCGCCACGGTTACAGGGGTATTTTCCCTGGCTCAGGCGTCATTTAGTTTTATACTTATCGCGATTGGCGGGTTGCTGATTGGTGCCTTATTATCGTTCCTGTTGATCCGATTGGGTGTCTGGATTCGGCGTCTGGGGATGGAAGATGTAACGATTCATATGTTATTGCAAATTCTAACGCCCTTCGTCATTTATCTGGTCAGTGAAGAGGTCGGTGTTTCGGGCATTCTTGCGGTCGTCGCTGGCGGGATCATTCATGCAATTGAGCGTGATCGGACCGAGTCTGTACAACTGAAGATGCAGGTGGTATCTGCCAGTACCTGGTCTGTCATTTTATTTATTTTGAACGGATTGGTCTTTGTCATTCTGGGGGTACAGATCCCGGATGTGCTGAGTACCATCTTCGAGAATGTCTCGTTTGATAACCTTCAAGTACTCGGATATGTGGGCCTCATTTCAGTGCTATTGTTGGTACTTCGTTTTGTCTGGATCTATCTGTTCTGGAAAGGAAATGAAAATTCCGGTGAGGCGTTGTCGAGCGGGAAGCCTCGGCTGAAAGAAGTTACGATCATTACTCTTTCGGGTGTGAGAGGGGCTGTAACGCTGGCGGGGGCCTTCTCCATTCCTTATGTTCTCCAAGACGGGTCTCCTTTTCCTGAAAGGGATCTGATCATTTTCCTGGCCGCAGGTGTGATACTGTTCACTCTGATTGCTGCAAGTGTGTTCCTTCCTATTCTTGCGAAGAACGAAGATAAAGCGGAAGAAGGTACACCGCAAACGACGGAACGAAAAGCACAGGATATTATGCTTAATGCTGCCATTCGTGCAGTGAAGTCGGAAATGAACGACCAGAATAAAGCTGCTGCGCTTGCGGTTGTTTCCGATCTGTCGAAGTATATCAGGCAGGCGGCTGGCGAGCTTACTGCCGGTAAGCGCAAGGACATTTTAAAACAGGAAACAGCAATTAATCTCATCGGTACACGGGCTGAACGCAAAGAAATTGAGAATATGATGGATGAAAATGTAATTGCTTCGGAAGCCGCCTTTAGATGTAACAGTTGGTTGGATCGAAAGGAAATGATGCTTGCAAACCGCACGAATACACAGATGATGTTCTCACTCAGTGAAATTGGACGATTGTTTGGACATGTGTTTACGAATCGTTCACGGAAGCCGGATCAGCCATTTATGATTGAAAATGCAGATCTGTTCCGTCAAGTGAAGATGCGTACCTCTGAAGCAGCGATCAAGGCGATTCGTGCTCATATGAACGATAGTAACCGGATTGTGGCTCTGTCGGTCATCTCCAGATATGAGCGGGTAATTGCCAAATTACGCACCTGGAATCAGGGCAAAACGGAAGATCCATTTGATCAGGAAAAGCTGGAATTGCAAATGGTGGCGATGCAGGAGCAGCGCAATACCATACAGCAGCTATACGAAAATGGCGAAATTAACCGCGATGTGGCTGCAAAACTCCGCCGTTTCATCAATGATGTGGAAGCTACAGCGCTGAAAAACACCTAATCCGATAAACCCGATATTTTAAATATGCTTAAGCCTCTGATATAATATATGTGAGTTACCAACGCTCAGAAAAGGAGATGGATGAGACATGGCAGAACAACGTACTCGCTTGGGCAAAACCGAACTGATTGTTAACCCGATTGGATTGGGGGCTAATGCAGTAGGAGGACATAACATCTATCCGAATATGCTGAATGATGAGACAGGTAAGGATGTCGTTCGTACAGCTTTGAAACAGGGCATTAACTTTTTGGATACTGCTTTCATCTATGGACCTGAGCATTCAGAACGCTTAATTGGTGAAGTGCTGAAAGAAACGGGTCAGCGTCAAGATACTATTATAGCAACAAAAGCTGCACATAAATTCGTGGATGGTAACGTAGTCTTTGATAACTCGCCTGCTTTCCTCAAAACCTCTGTAGATGAGGCATTGAAACGCTTGCAGACAGATTATATTGACTTGTTCTATATTCATTTCCCGGATGAACTTACACCGAAGGATGAGGCTGTAGGTGCGCTGAAACGTTTGAAGGACGAAGGTAAAATCCGTGCCATCGGAGTTTCCAATTTCTCCATTGATCAGCTGCGTGAGGCAAATCGGAATGGAGATGTGGATGTGCTGCAGTCTGAATATAATTTGTTCAAAAGAGAAGCGGAGAAGGAATTGCTGCCCTATACGGCAGAGCATGACATTTCTTTTGTACCTTACTTCCCTCTGGCAGCAGGTCTGCTGGGTGGCAAATATAATCGTGATACAACCTTCCAGGATGGACGGGCGAAGAACCCGTTATTCACAGGGGAAGCCTTTATTCAGAATCTGGACAAGGTGGAACAACTACGCAGTATTGCACAGTCCAAGGATGCTGAGGTCGCCCATCTCGTTCTGGCCTGGTACCTGACTCAGCCGTCCATTGATGCGCTCATTCCTGGTGCCAAGAAACCAGAGCAGGTCATCAACAATCTGAAAACACTGGATGTTGAGCTCACAGCTGAGGAAATTGCAGTCATTGATCAAATATTTCGTTAAATAGTTCTGGTGAATCGGGAAATGCTAACAGGGAGTTTACGTTTGAAGATAAAGAGAGGACATAAACATGAACCTGAAGGCAGCCCGATGCATCGGATTGTGTACGCTGGTTTTTTTGCTTGGCAGCAGTTCTGCCTACGCCAAACCTGTGCAGAAGAACCGACAGTATTATGAGGAACGGGGAGAGATTGTGTGGGAGGTTCCCACACATGACAAACTCATCGCACTGACCTTTGATGATGGGCCAGATCCGGTCCAGACCCCGCAAATTCTGGCTTTACTCGAGCAGTATCAGGCCAAAGGCACTTTTTTTGTGCTTGGCAAATGGGCGGAAAAGTTTCCTGACCTGATCAAACAGGAGCAGCGGGAAGGACATGAAATCGCCAATCATACGTATGCACATACGTACGCGGTCAGGTCAACAAGGGCGGATAAGTACAGCCATGAAATGAACATAGCGGAGAAATCCATTGTTGGAGCAGGGGCGCAGCGTCCGACGTTGTTTAGACCCCCGGGAGGCTATTACAATGACATGGTCATTCAGGTCGCCAAGCAGCAAGGCTATACGATTGTGCTATGGTCCTGGCATCAGGACACACGTGATTGGGCTTCACCAGGCGTATCAGCCATTGTGAACAAAGTGCTGAAGAACGCACGTAACGGGGACATTGTTCTGTTTCATGACAAGGTGGAGGGCAAGTCCCAGACGGTTGCTGCGCTAAAAACGATTCTGCCTAAGCTGCAGGAGCAAGGTTATCGTTTTGTAACCGTATCGGAACTGCTTGCTGTTAAGGCGAGAGAGGCTGCCAAGGATGACAATTCATCCTTACCCCAGCATCCATAGCGCAAGCCAAAAACCGCAGGTCTCTGGATTAAAGAGACTTGCGGTTTTTTATTGTTTCAATTGATCTAAGTGAAGCTTGCGGATCTGATCTGTGATACAGGGTTGTATAGGGGATATAGGGTGGTCCAACGCCATTTTAGCGTTCAGTTTTGACTTTACGAGGACGGGAGCGAGCCCGCCGCAGGAATAACGACAGAAACAGACCAATGATCGAAATCCAGGTCGCTACAATGAAAGCATCATTAATGCCTTCAATGGTTGACGTCTGAACAGCGATACCATAGAGCTGCTGTAATGCTAGACTGGTGCCTTGTTCAGGCGGCATTCCTGCCGCAGTAGCCATTTGCGTGCCAAGCATACCGACTTGTTCTGTCAGTGCTACATTGGTTGTAGTCACGGTGTTGCTGTAATCCGCCAAATGAATACCTGCACGTGTCGCCATCACAGTAATGAGCAGGGCGGTCCCGATTGAACCTGCGACCTGTCTGACCGTATTGGACATGGCCGTACCATGACTGGTGAGATGAGGCGGCAATTGATTTAACCCCTCTGTCTGTACAGACATCATCAGCATGGACATGCCGAAGCTCCGGAACGTGTATAGCATCATGATGTGACCATAAGGCGTCTCCCCCGTCAACTTACTAAACTCAAAGGTGGTGATGGCAGTAATGATCAAACCGACAATGGCTAGGGGGCGAGAGCCAATCCGGTCAAACAGCGCTCCTGAGATGGGAGACATGACGCCCATTAGCAATGCACCAGGCAGTAACAACAACCCGGATTGCAGGGGAGAGAATCCCCTTATATTTTGCAGATAGATCGGTAGCAGCAGCATCCCGCCAAAGAGTGCCATGTTAATCGTTGCACTGACCAGCGTCGAGATGGTGAAGATGTCGTATTTGAATACACGAAATTCCAGCAGGGGGTTCTTCATAGCCGTTTCTCGGAGAACAAAGAAGACGATGAAGAGCACGCCGATAATGAGTGTCAACAGCACTGTCGCGCTGGTCCAGCCTTTATCTCCGGCAGAGCTGAATCCATATAACAGAAAGCCGAAACCGATGGTGGAGAATAATGCGCCAAAACCATCAAATTTCGGCGAAGTAAGCTTGGACACATTTCTCAGCCAAATGAAGGCAAACAAAATATCAAGCAAGGCAAGCGGAATGACCATATAGAACAGAATGCGCCATGTATAATGTTCCACGATCCATCCAGATAATGTCGGGCCAATAGCCGGAGCAAACATCATGGCAATACCCATCGTGCCCATGGCAGTTCCCCGTTTCTCAGGAGGGAAAACAGTCAGAAACACGTTCATAACCAAAGGCATAATAATACCAGCCCCACTGGCTTGTACGATACGACCGATGAGCATGACCGTAAATCCAGGACTGATGGCACAGATCAGCGAACCTAACGTAAACAACAGCATCGCAGTCACGAATAATTTGCGGGTTCCGAACGATTCAATCAAGTAGGCGGTAATCGGAATGAGTACCCCGTTCACCAGCAAATAGGCTGTGGACAGCCACTGCACGGTCGTTGCTGATACGTTAAAGTCATTCATCAGATGGGGGATGGCTACATTGAGCAAAGTCTGGTTCAGAATGGCGATAAAGGCGCCGAGCAGCAGGACAGCGATGGTTTTCCCAAGAGGTACTTGATTATCCATCAGCAGCCTTAGATATGAACGCGCACGGTAGCGCTCATGCCGGGAACCACACCCAGTCCTTTATATCCTTCGATCGTAATGATGATCGGGATGACTTGTGTTACTTTGGTGTAATTCGCATTGGTATTGGACGACGGCAGTAGTGAAAAGGAGGACGCAGTGGCAAGTCCGATCTGGTCTACTTTGCCAGTCAATGTGGTGTCTGGAAAAGCATCGACATATACATCGACGATCTGACCCGCTTTAATTTTATCAATCGCGGTCTCGTCTACATTGGCCGTCACGTACAGGTTATTGAAATCATAGGCCCGTGCGAGGGGCGTACCTGCAGATACTAGTGAATTTTCGACGGCGGTCTGTTGTACAATGGTGCCATCAACAGGCATCGTCACGGATGTTGATTTTCCCGCAGCGGTGACGGTGGCAACGGTATCGCCTGCATTAAATGTTGTACCTACCTTGCCTTTCCAGGATCGAAGCTCACCGCCTACTGCGGAAGCCACGGAGATAGGCTGCCCGGTAACAAGCGCATTATCGGTTTTAACGTAGCTGGTGGATTGGTTGTAATAGTAGATCCCGGCAGCCCCGGCTCCCAAAATCACCAGTATAACAATGATATTGATCAAAATGGCACGTGAATTCATGCTGATCATTCCTCCTCAATTCGGTTTTCTGTAAACCTTCTCTTTGATTGGTGCTGAAAGTCTTCTGCTGACAATCCTGTTTGGAGCATTCCCGCTACTTTGTCGCTCTATACGAAACAAGGTGAAATATTATTCGCAGAATAGGGCACCAATATATTGATTAAGGCTGCCTACAGGCGGATGATAAGGAGGATGCTCATATGTTGATCATTTTGGTGGTAATTGTTGTTATTGGGGTTGTGTTTCTGATGATTTATAACTCCAGATCGTCCCGCAAGGCTGCAGAAGCAAGAGCTTCCAAAATAACAGAGATGGATGAAGGGCCTGTCCTGCTGCATGAAGAAGATCGATCCCGGAAGGAAGACAGAATTTACGAACAGGCAGAGCATAAAGAAGTTTTGGAACATGAGGATCGTAGGCAAACAGAAATTCATCAGATGGATTCTACATCGGAAGTGACCCCTTCACCACAGAAAAGAGAGACGCAGACTACAGATGGTGATCAAGCTTATCGCCAAGCATTGCTTCATTTCCGTAAACCTGCCGAAGTGGAAGACGAAACGGTGCTGACGGAGACAAAAGAACCTGAAAAGAGTGCAGATGAAGTCTATCGATCGGCTCTGAAAGTGATGAAAAGCAAATCTTCTGATCCCTCTTCAAAGCGGAAATAACAGTTCAGTTATGTTTTTGAACATTGGTCATGGCTTTCGTTTTCAATCCAAAACGTCTACAATAGATGAAGCTTTCTAAATTATGGCTACATGACATGGAATACGTTGAAGAGGAGAGGGAAACCCATGAATGGACAACAACGAGTAAATATCAAACCGGGTCTTGAAGTGGATATCGTGCTCAAGCAAGATCAGCCGACAGGCAAACTGACACGCGGTATCGTGAAGGATTTGTTGACCAAATCGCCCACACACCCGCATGGGATCAAAGTGCGTTTGACCAGTGGACAGGTGGGTCGAGTGAAACAAGTCGTTACAGGAGCGTCAGAATGAGCCGCTACCCGAGGGTGTGACATGATTACAACTACGGATGTAATGGCACATTTGGCCTCGGGGAACGAGCGTCAGCAGGATGCGTATAAGGTGTTGCAATCCAGTGGATTGTTAAGCATATTGGCAGCTTATCAGCCTTATCCGGCTGGAACAGTGCCGATTGATATTGATATTCCTGGAAGTGATCTTGATCTATTATGTGAGGCAGCGGATCTCGAGGCGTTCCAAACATTGGTGCACCAACATCTGGGCGGAATGCAGGGTTTTCGATGCGACAGGGGGGATGGCCATGCTGGCCAGCGTCCTTATGTGACCTGTAGTGTGGAAATTGGAAACTGGCCTGTAGAGATTTTCGCTCAGTCCCTATCTGTACGCAGGCAGAATGCTTATATTCACATGCTGGTAGAGTGGGGATTGTTGCAACTCTGGGGTGCAGCAGGACATCGGGAAATTCGCAAACTGAAGCTGGAAGGCTTGAAGACGGAGCCTGCATTCGCTACTGTATTAGGACTTCAGGGAGACCCGTATGAGGAAATGCTTCATCTGGCCGCAATGAGTAAGGATGAGCTTTGGCAATGGGCCCGCTTGCGTACGTCTTTTCACTTCGAATAGCACGGTTAAGTAATCAGATTAGAAAGATAGCAACGATAGTAGTAACTGTTAATCCCAGCAGTACCGGTTTCAGATTGCGTCGTGCCAGTTCAAATGGACTGACTCCACAGATGGCAGCAGCTGGAATTAAGGCCCATGGAATTAAGGTCCCACCGCCTACCCATATGGCGGCGACCTGACCCAGTGCCGTCAATACAGGTGCGGAATCTGCCGAGCCTGCAAACATGGACGCAATGGAGCCGACCAGGGATATTCCAGAGAACCCCGAACCATCCATTCCCGTGACCGCTCCGGTCACAGTCATCGTTATAGCACCTACCGTATTATTCAATGGCACTAGCCCTGCAAGAGCAACCCCTAAATCATTCACAATCCCGTGTGATCCAGCAGGCAGCGGGTTGTTGAACAGTTCTGTGATCGCAGCATCCCCAAGATAAAAGAAAGCGGCAATCGGGATAACAGGACCAAACACCTTGAATCCGAACTGAAATCCTTCAATTAAATAGTTTGTTGTTTCTTCCGGACCTGTATGACGATGCGCGGCAAGTGATACGGCAATCAGAATGAGCACGGCCGTTCCACCAATTAGTGCTGTGGCATCACCGCCTTGTAATTTAAGTAAAAACATCAGAATGACGTCGACTAAGAATAACAATGGGATGATCAGAGCGAATGCCTTTTGCAAACGTGGGGGCATTGCTTGACGTTGAACGGCTGGCTCCTCGGAAATCGGCGCAGAGTCTGACGAAGGTGGATGAACGGTTACTGCTTCACCAGAGATCGGATCACTGAGTTTAACGGGGGAACCTGACTTCATCTCCTTGCGCAGCATCCAGAATGCCGTTACGGTAGACACCGTCCCCATCACTATGACAAGTGGGATACTTGCAGTCATAACAGCGGTAACGGGAAGGCCAGCTGCATCAGCTGTCAGTTTGGGTGCCCCTTGGATAATGTAATCCCCTGATAAGGCAATGCCGTGACCGAACAGATTCATGGCAATGGCAGCGCCGATGGGAGGAAGTCCGACTCGTACTGCTACCGGAAGAAGTACAGCTCCAACCAGGGCAACGGCAGGAGAGGGCCAGAAAAACAATGATACGATCATCATAATGAATCCAATTCCCCAATAGGCGACCTGTGGAGAACGGATGAACCGGGTGAGTGGTGTCACCATGACTTCATTGATCCCCGTCCGGATTAATACCCGGCTCATGGCGACAATGATCGAGATGATAAAAATGGTGCTGAGCAGCTCCTTGGCTGCGTAGATAAAACTGCTGAAGATTCCGGAAACCGATCCGCTTAATGTTTCAGTCGCCAGGAGTCCAATGGTCATGATACCTGCGACACAAATGATGGTTGTGTCTCTACGCCGAACCATGACGGCGATAATCAAGACGATAAAAGCCAGATATACATAATGCAATGGGACGAGTTGTATATTCATCGGACATGCCTCCTTACATCCTTGATGTCAATCCAAGGAGTGATATATCGTATGCATGTCATCACCGGGCGTTCGTGGAGTGTGGAGCAGGATTTTTTTTACAGATGGAGAACTAATTAGAGCATGGACCCTCGAACACGTACTGAAAGCCAAAAGCAAGTCACCAGAATTGACACTGACAGGTCACGGAACCACATAGACAGATGCAAGCAAGTATGACTACAATAAACATGCCATTATAAGGAAGAAGATGGAAGAAATACAGTGGTGGAGCATCAAAAAAAACAGGAGAAATCGCTTGATCTTGATAGCGGTTACAACAATGTGCAAAAGAACTGAAATCTAGATTAAACAAAAGGGCGGGAATTCATGAATTTCATCCGTTCACTGCGCTTTAAGTTTATTGTGGGTCTGACATTGATCATGCTGCCACTATTCATGCTGCTATATTACAACAACGTATATGCCATGAAAGTTGTACGTGATCAAGTGTCTCTCACCAATATGAATCATCTTGCAAAAAGTGTGGAGCAGAACGAGCGTGTGCTGCAGGAGACCAATCGGTATTTATACAGTCTGGGCGAGCGAGACCCGGACATTATTTCCCTGTTTTTTCTCAAATACGGCAGCGGCGATTATATTATTGCCAAACAGCGTATTATGAACAAATTCATGACCGATATCGGATTTTATAATCTGATCGATTCATTTTTTCTGTACGATGCCGTGAATGACGATCTGTTACTCGCTACCTCGGGCAATTATGATGTCAAAATGTCGATTGTGCAGGAGAGCATGCCGGTCCAGATGCAGCAGCTGGAGGGGGAAATCCAGAAGCCAGAGTGGAGCATCGTTCGGGGAGGCACATGGAATGCCTTGGTCAAAACGGTGCGGATCAACGCCCAGTTCTATGCGGGGGCGCTGGTGGACATGAATGCACTGAATCACCCCGAGCAATTCACGGAGTCCGGTGACCGGGGAGGTGCAGTCATCGTGGGAGCAGATGGCGGGGCGCTGTCCGATTCAGCCCTGAACTCGGCACAAATCAAACTGGCCGCAGCCCATATCACTGGATTGAATAATCCGTACCAGGTGATCTCTGAAGTGACGTCTATAGGCAGTGCACGTCAGTACCTGATGCTTGGCATTCCCTCAGCCATGTCTGAGATGAACTATGTTGTCCTGCTGCCCGAGGAGGATATGATGCGAAACCTGCCATTTTTTCAGCAGATCATTCGCCTGCTTCCAATTGGTGCAGCGGTCATTCTGATCACAGCTATGATTTTTCTCAGGCAGCTCCTATTCCGTCCGATGAATGTGCTCATACGTGGGATGAGAAGGGTTAGCCGAGGAGAACTTGATGTGAGGCTTGAGACGCCGTCTTCATCTGAACTGGAGTTTGTCACGCACAGCTTCAATCAGATGACAAGTGAGATCCAGCATCTGAAGATAGATGTGTATGAGGAACAATTGCGCACAAGAGAAGCAGAGTTTAAACAATTGCAGATGCAGATTAATCCTCACTTTTACCTGAATTCATTGAATATCATTCATAGCCTGGCTTCGTTGCAAAAGCATGAGCTGGTGCAGCAGATGGCGGGGCATCTGGCAGATTATTTCAGGTTCAGCCTGCGTGCAGGCAAACGTGTTATTCGATTGGATGAAGAATTGGAACATATCAGTCATTATTTGGAGATCCAGAAGCTGCGGTTTCCAAACAAGCTGGATTTCGTTCTGGATGTCGGACCGGATCTGGGGCATTATGTGCTGCCGCCTTTAACGATTCAGCCTTTTGTGGAGAACGCCATTATTCATGGCTTCCAGCGGCGCAAAGAGCCTTTTGTTATTTGCATAAGAGCATGGAAGTCGAAAACGTTATCTGATCCTGAACCGTCTTCGGTTCTTCAACTTTCAATTACAGATAACGGTGTTGGATTTGAGCAAGAAATACTGGAGCGCCTGCAACAGGGGCAATACGCCGAAGATCCGGGTGGACAGCACATTGGCATCTGGAACGTTATTCATCGGCTGCTTGTAAAGTACGGCGAACATGCCGGATTGCAGTTCAGCAATCAGACTGAAGGAGGGGCAGCAGTCCATATTCATATGCCCGCTCAGACGGAAGAAGAAGAAGGGAGAGCCTATGCGGAACCTGTTGATCGTGGATGATGAAGTATACGCCTTGCAAGCGATGGTGGAAGGGGTGAACTGGAGCCTGGCCGGAATCGACCAGGTATTCAGTGCTGGTGATGCGGAAGAAGCGAGAATGCTGATGAAATCCCATCCCATTGATATTATGATCTGTGATATTGAGATGCCGGGTGAAACGGGACTGGATCTGCAAAGCTGGGTGTTAAAGCATGATCCCGGCATGCAGACGATTTTTCTTACAGGTCATGCCCTGTTCGATTATGCCCAGACGGCAATCAAGCTGAACAGCTTCGATTATGTGCTGAAGCCTGCTCCCGCAGACCAGCTGATCAAGGTTGTTAGCCAGGCAATGGACAAAATCAAGGATGACGAGAAGCGTTCCCGCACCAATGAAGTATATGAGACGGTGTACAAACGCTGGCAAACGCATAAACCACTGTTGACCGAGCGTTTCTGGAAAGACGCCATCTCACAGCGCGTAACCTTAACCCAGCAAAAGCTGCAGGAGCTGGCCGAGGTCTATGGAGCCGAGATTGATCCGCACGTGCGCGTGTTGCCGATTGTCATTTCCGTCGAAGAATGGGTGCGAGACTTCGATCTGCGTGACGAGGAGGTGCTGGAATATGCGCTCCGCAATGCTGCCAAGGAAATGCTGCTTGGTGACAAACCTGGGGAAGTGTTTCAGGATCACAGTGGACTAAATATTGTGCTTGCATACGAACAGGACGGGATCATACCTACGGCGAGTGAGATGGCACAAGGATGTCAGAGTTATATTCAAGAGTGCGGTACCTACTTTTATTGCCGATTGTCCTGTTACGTCGGAGTCCCGGTAGCAGTTACAGATTTACAGGGGATGCTGAATGAGCTGATGGACATGGAGCGTCGCAATATCAACGAGCTTGAAGGGGTCTTTATCTATGACGAGGTGGGCCGAGATACGGAGGATCGTTTTCTGCCAATACCGTGGTTCTCCGAGCTGTCCATCCTGTTCGAAACGGGAAAGTTTGACGACCTGCGCGAGCGTGTGGACGAAATCTTTGAATTACTGGCTTCACAGGAGCGTTTGTCACCGGAAATTCTGCGCTTGTATTATCATGCGATGCTGCATGTAATCTACCCGTTGCTGCATCAGAAAAATGTATCTGTACGCAGCCTGTATCCTGGAGAACGGGAGCCGGAAGAAAACGTTGTGACACGTTCGCTGCCCCAACTGAAACAGTGGACATCAGATCTGATTAGTCGTGCCATCCCGGTATTGTATCCGGACGATCACAGTCCAATGACGATTGTGGACCAGTTATGCATTTACATTGAAAATCATATTGGTGAAGAGCTGATGCGAGAAGAACTTGCATCCTTTGCCGGATTTAATCCGGCCTATCTATCCCGCCTTTTTCGTAAAGAAAAGGGCATGTCACTTTCCGAATTCATTCTCCAGCGCAGAGTAGCCAAAGCGAAGACATTATTGTCCCAGTCTACTGTGAAAGTGACGGATATCGCAGGCAAGGTCGGTTACTACAATTACTCTCATTTTACGAAAATGTTCAAAAAGTGCACGGGCATTACCCCACAGGAGTTTCGCAAACAGTCCCGAACGGTACAGATTTGACGCAGCATGCTGCGTCTTTTGTTTTTTTGTGCCCTAAAGTCATAATTTGATCAATGAACAGGTCACCACAGCAGATAGTGGACCTGAACGCCTCGCCGTATACTTGAACCACAGGAGACACAGCGGTGTTTCATCCTGAGGATGAAATTCAAGAGGAGTGAGGGAGAACAAGTTATGAAGACACAACCCCAGGCGGGTAAGGCAGCACGTCTATCGGATGAAAGGGACATAACGGTTCGAAAACGAAAGTCTGTCCTATACAATCTAGGTAAATTCAAGGTTTTGTATCTCATGTTTTTGCCAGGCATTCTGTTTCTGCTGGTGAACAACTATATGCCGATGTTCGGCGTTCTGATTGCATTCAAAAATGTAAACTATGCCGACGGTATTTGGGGCAGCCCGTGGAGCGGCTGGGATAATTTCAAGTATTTGTTCTCCACCAGCGATGCTTGGGAGATCACACGTAATACGCTCGCCTATAACACCGTATTTATTGCGCTGAATTTAGTTGTAGGTGTAGGGCTTGCGATATTGTTGAATGAAGTGAAGAACAAGGCAATGTCCAAATTGTATCAGTCACTCATGCTGCTTCCGTATTTTCTGTCGATGATTGTAGTCAGCTATTTGGTGCTCGCGTTTCTAGGCAAGGATTCGGGCTTCATGAACTCAACGATTCTTCAGCTCTTTGGCGGACAGCCCATTGACTGGTATTCGGAGCCTAAGTATTGGCCGTACATTTTGCCACTGGTGAACACATGGAAGAATATCGGTTATTATGCCGTCATTTATCTGGCAGCAGTGGTAGGCATCGATGAGGAATATTATGAAGCAGCCGTGCTGGATGGCGCGAGCAAGTGGCATCAGATTCGCTTCATTACCGTTCCGTTTCTCGTACCGCTGATCGTGATTATGACATTGCTGCAGATCGGTCGTATTTTCTACGCGGATTTCAGTCTGTTCTACCAGGTTCCGCTGGAATCGGGCGCATTGTTCCCGGTTACGAACGTTCTGGATACTTATGTGTACCGAACCTTCCTTATTGGAGGCGATATCGGGATGTCCTCGGCAGCCGGGCTGTATCAGGCTGTTGTCGGATTTGTACTTGTTCTCGTATCCAATACCATCGTTAGGAGAATGGACAAAGATAATGCATTATTTTGAGAGGAGGCAAGCCAGCTGTGAAATCACGTGATCCATTAGCCGTGTCGCGGCGTTCCGCGTCTATCATACACGCTATGTTTATATTCTATGCCATTGCCTGCATTGTGCCGATCCTGCTTGTCTTCGCGATCTCATTCTCGGACGAGACGACGGTCATTGCGAACGGGTATAAGCTGATTCCGGAGAAGTTTAGCCTGACTGCCTATGAGTTTCTGTTCAAGGACATGGATCAGATCATCCATTCCTATGGCATTTCAATTATCGTAACCGTGATAGGTACAATAACGAGTGTTGCGCTGACTGCATTGTACGCATATCCGCTTTCCCGAAGAGATTTGCCGTATCGCGGGTGGTTCGCCTTTTTCATCTTTTTCACCATGCTGTTCAATGGCGGTCTGGTCCCGTGGTATCTCGTCTATGTAAACGTACTGGATTTGAAAAACTCGATTCTGGCACTGATCATGCCGCTGCTGTTGTCACCGTTCTTCGTGCTGGTCATGCGTACGTTCTTCGCCAATTCCATTCCGGTATCGATTCTTGAATCGGCACGGATTGATGGAGCGGGTGAATTGAGAACGTTTACACGTATCGTGCTTCCGCTCTCCCTTCCGGTGATGGCGACTGTTGCACTGTTCAGCACATTGAATTACTGGAACGACTGGTATCTCAGCATGATTTTTATATCTGATAACCGGACGATCAGTCTTCAGTACCTTATGTACCGGACGCTGCTCGATATTCAATATTTAACATCCAACTCCAATGTCTCTTCACAGATTTCGTCACAGGGCGGATTGCTGAATCTGCCGAATAAAACACTGCAGATGGCGATGGCTGTTGTCGGTATTGGTCCAATCGTACTGGCATATCCATTCTTCCAGCGGTATTTCATCAAAGGCCTAACCGTAGGCGCAGTGAAGGGGTAACTCCGGCCGGTTAGCGGAGAGGGCAACGGATAATCGAAGATGGACCTGAGAGGGCATATACAAAAAGCAGCGAGTACAGACACGCCGGAGGGCCGGCAAGCGAACGGACTTTTGCAGATTGGGGAACATTGCGAATTGGGGCAATCGGTTGCAGGGTCCAACATATGACGGGAGGGGTTCACTTGGTTAGAACGTTTAAGGTATGGCCGCGTTTCGCGGCAGCAGTTATGGCGCTGAGCCTGGTGCTGGCAGGTTGCTCATCAGACAAAGGCGGAACAACACCGGAAGCACAGGGTGGCGGTGGAGCGGAGACTGGGGGCAAGCCCTATGAAGTGACGTTGTATTATCCAGGGACACCACAGAAAGATGTAGCTCTGGTGGAAGCCGAGATCAACAAAAAGATGGAGCCAAAGATTGGGGCAACACTCAAGATTAATGCGATCGACTGGGGTCAGTGGGATAACAAGCTGAATCTTATGATCTCTTCCGGCGAAAAATCAGACATTATTTTCACAGCGGCTTGGCAAAATTATACGGTCAATGTGGCAAAAGGAGCTTTCTTGCCGCTCAATGATCTGCTTGACAAGTATGGGCAGGATATCAAGAAAAATCTCGATCCAGCCTTTCTGGAAGGTTCTCAGGTGGATGGCGTAAACTATGGCGTTCCTACCAACAAGGAGTTAGCTGCGACGCGTGGTGTACTCGTACGCAAAGATCTGGCTGACAAATACAAGCTCGATCTGACCGCAGTAAAAACATGGGCTGACCTGGAGCCGCTGCTCAAAACAATCAAGGAAAACGAACCAGGCATCACTCCATTCTATATGTCCAATACCAATGGTAACGGGCTGTTAGAAAATCTGGACTGGGATTATCTTGGTGATGCATCCGTTCCAGGCGTCATCTCCAAAACAGCGGGTACAACGACGGTACTGAATGAAGTGGAGACCCCTGAATTCAAGGAAGCGGCTGAGCTTGCACGCAAGTGGTATCAGGCTGGATACATTAACAGTGATGCAGCAACTTCCAATGTATTCCCGAAAGATCAGGCGAAGGCAGGCAAGGCCTTCCTGTGGACCGATGGCATGAAGCCGGGCAAGGATAAGGAAGAAGAAGGGTATGTCGGATATCCATTGACCCAGATCGAGATGACACAGCCTACGATTACAACCGGGGATGCTTCCGGTGCGATGCTCGCGATCTCCCGCTCCTCTGAGCAGCCTGAGAAGGCGATGCAAGTCATTAACTTGCTGCATTCCGACAAAGAAATCAACAACCTGCTCAACTTCGGAATTGAAGGCACACATTATGTGAAGAAAGACGGCCAGGACAACATTATTACCTTGCCGGAAGGTGTAGATGCGAACAGTCGCACATATAATCCTGGTGCACAATGGCAGCTGGGTAACCAGTTCCTGAACTACCTCTGGGATAATGAAGATCCGCAGAAATGGGAAAAGTTCAAAGAGTTTAATGCCAAAGGCGTTAAGTCACCTGCACTGGGCTTTACGTTCAATAGCCAATCCGTAAAAAACGAAATTGCTGCGGTCAACAACGTGAACAAACAGTTCAAACCGGGTATGACATCGGGTGCAGTAGATCCGAACGAGATGATCCCGAAATATCTGGAGAAGCTGAAAGCCGCAGGTATTGATAAAATCATTGCAGCTAAACAAGAACAGCTCGACGCATTCCTGTCGAAAAAGTAGAATTGAGTTGCAAAACCAAAGACGTTTTCGGTTAAAAACCGGAGCGTCTTTTTTTATTTGGATCGTAAACCATAATAAGGAAATATATGATATAATCAGGTGGTTGATTAGGGGGTGTTCGTGTGTCGAGAACCAGACTTGTGTTCTCTGCGATGTTATTGCTGTTTGGCATCATTTTTACGTTTAAGCATCACCTCGGTTTCTCTGTGGGGGACACGATGTTGTCTGCTATAGGCATGTCGCCTTATACCACATCCTATGTAAGTGGTGTGCATATCACGTTATTTTTTGGAATGGGTATATTAGCGTGCAGCTACTATCTTACACGCAAAGAAATCATGCCATTATATCCGGTTCTGGCCAAACGGCTCTGGCTGATCGTTCTCGCTATTGTTCTCAGTTATTCCTACATGACGGATAAATTGATGTATGTAGCCAAATGGGGGGCATCCGGTATCAATGGTGTTTCCTATGTCCAAAACGATAGCTCCTGTACCTATGATGTACTGGAAAATGGCATTACACGAGTAAACTGTGACCTGACACTCAAAAATTACACCAGAGAGCCTGTAGCAGCTGTGCTTTTGCCTGACTTGGCCCGCAGTTACAAACACCAGGATGATCCGCTCTATGAATCCCTGCAATCTGTCCAGCTGAAGCCTGTGCATATAGAGATTGAGCCGCATGGAACATTTAAAGGTCAACTGGCGTTTTCCGGTTTGGCTGCCTCCCCGCTGCAAGTCAAAGGAAAGCTAACCGATATTGTAATGGATGTCGCCGTAGATGGAGAGAACACTGTGTTTGACTACGATATTCCATAATGATTTTGCGTTAGCAAGATAGAATGAATACATAAGAAGAGCATTGCGAATTAGAAGAAATTAATCAATATATAGTGTTTAGAAAAGAGCTGGCGGTTGCCAGCTCTTTTTTGCGTGGAAGTTGCAATTAGTGCAGAAAAGTTGGTTTTGTCACCTTTATGTATGTATATGGTAACGCTTACGATATATAGAGAGTCTCTTTAAAGAGATTAAGTCAGGAATAACAGATGAGCTGTGGAGCGGATCCGCCCAGAAAAAATAGTTTATGTTTAACGCTTTCATCGTTAAAATTAGATTCACTGACTAATGAAGGCAAGGTGAGGTAAGCAGATGTCATACCGGACGAATCTATTTTCCAAAATGGTCATTTTAATTCTAATTATGCTGGTTCCAGTCGTACTGCTGTACTGGTATTCCAACCATAAAACGACAGCAGTTCTGCGAGATGAACTCAATCGCTCCAACAGTAACCAACTGGAATTTTTTCAGAATCAAGTGAACACACACATCGAGTTGTTATCCTCGTGGCCGAATCTGCTCATCCATGATCCCGATATTGCGAGCTTCCGTCGGATCTACGCCGACAGTAAATATTTCGATCTGGATACGATCAATTTGGTTAAACGTATTCAGAACAAGCTGAGCATTCAGGAGAGTTCATCCAACTGGACAACGAAATTGTATCTCTATTCGCCGACGCTGGGCAGAGTCATCTCTGAAAGAGATGCTGGCTATTATGATCAGCAGACGCTGAGAGGCAACATATCATCCGGATGGAATGTTCGAAAGACTCAGGAAGGTGAAGATGATAAATTCATCTTCAGCTGGATCACCGTATCTCCGTACGGCATTAGCGATCCCGCAGCCAATGCGCAAACCGTGATTAAACTAGAATTCGACAGTGACAACATTCGAGATATGTTGGACAAATTCAAGGACGATGGTCGCCATGATCCATTTTATTACCGGGAAGAGACGGGGGTCATCTATAACCGCACCTCGGATCGTGCCCTGACAGGTCAGCTCATGGACAAGCTCGCCATTGATAAGCTTAAGGATGTGGATAACCGGACGGTAGTCATTAACGGCGAGCCTTATATGGTTAATACGGTAAAGTCCAGCACGACCGGCTGGTATCTGGTCGATTACATGCCACTATCAGCTATTCTGAAGCCGATTCATCAATCCAATATATTGTTTTATTCCGCAATGATCTGTCTGCTATTGATGAGCTTTGCCGTAGCCTATCTGTTATATGTACAGGTCCAAGTCCCTGTCAAACAGTTGATTCGTGGATTCCAACGATTGAAGCAGGAGGATTATTCAGTCCGAATTACACCCAAAGGACGCAATGAATTCAGCTTTTTGTCCGAACGATTTAACTCCATGGTGGCGCAGATTCAGCAGTTGTTTGAACACGTGTACCTGGAACAGATTCATGTGCGTGAAGCCCGTCTGAAACAGCTGCAATCGCAGATTAATCCACACTTTTTCTATAATTGTTTCTCATTCATTACGAGCATGGCCAAGCTGAAGCGTGTCGATGCCGTCGTTGCCATGTCGCATAATCTGTCCCGATACTATCGGTATACGACGAGGCAGGAGCGTGATGTGGTACCGCTCACAGAGGAAATTGAGTTCGTCACCTGTTATCTGGAGATTCAGCAGATGCGTATGGACCGAATACGTTTCAAAATTGACTTACCGGAAGACCTCTTAAGGCAAGAGGTGCCTCCTCTAATCGTACAGCCACTGGTGGAAAATGCGGTCATTCATGGAATTGAAGCCGATGCCGAAGCTGGGGAAATACGGGTGTCCGGAGAACAGAGAAATGGCATGATGATTCTTACCGTAGATGACGACGGGCAAGGTATGGATGACTTGGCCCGGCAGATGCTGCTCCACAAACTCACAGGCGGTATGGACCAAGAGATGGGATGTGGGTTGTGGAACGTTAACCAGCGTCTTCAGCTCAGGTATGGGGAGCAGGCGGGAATTAGCGTCACGGAATCACCGCTTGGTGGGCTGCGTGTTACCTTGTCCTGGCCTACTGACGAAAAACATCTTATTGAATAGAAGGATAGAAATAGAGACGCCATATGACCACAGAATTAGAACTATAGAAAGAATGCATTGCATAACGAAGCAGATAGGGAGTGACTGTCTTGATTGATATCTTATTGGTGGATGATGAAACGTATGTAACGGAAAGTCTGGAATTGACCATTCCCTGGGGAGAGCTCGGTGTTACGACGGTTTTGCGTGCAGCATCTGGCAAGGAAGCGCTGCAGATCTTGGAAGAGAATGCAGTGGACCTTGTGGTGACCGATATTCGAATGCCGGGCATGTCCGGGCTGGAACTGGTGGAGGAGGTAAGCAGTCGATGGGCGCATATCCGCTGTATTCTGCTGACCGGGCATAGTGATTTTCAATATGCCAAAAAAGCAATTCAGCTGCAAGCTGCCGATTATATTCTCAAGCCAGTGAACGATGAGGAATTCATGGCTTCGGTCTCCGCTGCCATCACGTCCCTTCGGGATGATTGGGATGAATTTGATAAATACCATCGGTTGTTATATAGCCGGAAGTCAGATTATAAAATTTTGCGGGAGAATCTGATGCATGATCTGTTGCTGGGCCGCGAGATTACAGCACGGGCACTGGGTGAACAGCTTGAAAAGTATGAGATTGTGCTTCAGCCGGATCAACCGGCAGTTATGATGTTGGTTCGCCTTACAGGCCGGTTCTCGGCAATGGACCAGCAATCACTGGATTTGATGGAGTTTGCGGTTGGCAATATTGCCGAAGAGGTGTTTGGTCCCCAATTCAACGTATGGTTTGGACGAGGTCCTCATGAGAGTTTGGTCATGATGATACAGAGTCAGGACTGGACGGAGCCTGCTCAGACGAATGTGGATGAGCTGAAGCAGCCAGTTGGGACTTTCCGCGAGCATGTCATTCGATATCTGCAAGGTGATCTGTCCATGGTGGTCACTGCACCGTTTCAATTTGCCGAACTGACGACCGCTTATCGTAAAGGTTTGGGATCACTCGTACTATCGGGTCCAGAGGAAAATACAATCATTTACATGGATAAAGAGCTGTCCAAACGATCGGAGAACGATGCGGCACAAGCGCTTGAAGAGCTCTATAAGCCACCCGTTCTGCCTCAATTGCTTGAAACCAAACAGTGGGAGGCTGCGGCACGTAAACTGAATGCTGTCTTTGATGCAGCGGACCGTGTATGTCTCTCCAGAGAGCATGTATATGAGATGTATTTGTCTGTAACGAATGCTTTTATGTACATTGCGCACAAGCAGGGGCATCTCGTACATGAGATTGATCATGCGGGATTTGATCTGCTATTGGCACATCAGTTGATTCAATCACCTGACAAGCTTCGACGCTGGGCGACTGAGATGCTTGCCAAGTTGCAGGAGGAACTGTCGGATCAGGAAGGCGTGCAGAGCCGCAGACACGTCATCAAGCAGGTTCAGGAGATGGTAACCAGAGACGCAGGACAGGATCTATCCGTGAAGATGATCGCAGACAAGGTGTATTTGCATCCCGTTTATTTGTCCAAGATCTACAAAGCCGAGACAGGTGAGGGGCTGGGCGATTATATGATTCGCATGCGGATGGAGCGTGCATTGTATTTGCTCAAATACACCAACAAAAAGATATACGAGATTACCAGTGAACTTGGGTACCAAAATCCGCAATATTTCAGCAAAATGTTCAAAAAACATTACGGCATGACACCGAATGAATATCGGGATCAGGCATAATTTCAACATCATTCCAATATATAGGTTGCCAAAGGTGCAGAAATCTTGTTTTCGTGACATAGGCTGAAAGACCCGGCAGGCCTATAATGAAAGGGTAACCAAAATGATTGAAGGGGGAACAACATTGAGAGCGAAATCCACGAAAAAGAGATTACTGTCGCTTCTCGCAACGGCGGTGTGTCTGACCGGCGTCCTTGCAGGCTGTACAGGAGGAAATAGCGGAGGAGATAGCGAGGCATCAAGTACGCCAGCTATTGAAAACGAATACAAAGAAAAATATGATCCTGCAGTAACGATTACAACGGCATGGGGAATTGATCCTGAGCTAAAATTCAAAAATGGCGAATCGATGGAAAATAACGTAGCAACCAAGTGGGCCAAAGATCAATTTGGCATCGACATCAAATCCTTGTGGTCTGTAACGGATACGAACAACGCATTTGCGACAAAACTTCGTCTTGCTATGTCATCCGGTCAGGAGATGCCTGAAGTGGTAATGGTAGGGGACAACCTGCTTGCACAGGATCTGATTGATTCTAGCATGTACCAGGAAGCGGGTCCGCTGTTCGACAAATACGCTTCCGACACATGGAAAAAAGCGATGGAGCAGGATCCCAATGTATGGAACCAGTATAGCCGTGACGGCAAAAGAATGGGTATTCCCGTACTGGACTATGCGTACAACAATGATTACCTGCTGTGGATTCGCCAGGACTGGCTGGACAAGCTGAATCTGGAGGCGCCAAAAACAATCGATGAACTGGAAAAAGTCATGGATGCGTTCAAAAATCAAAATCCGGATGGCTTAGCTCCAGATAAGGTCATTCCGCTCAGCATTGGTTTCAAAACATCCATGAACACATGGATGGGAGATCCATCCTGGATCTTTGGTGCATACGGAACATTGCCGTTCCAATGGAATGTAGCTGAAGACGGCAAGCTGGAGTATGGTTCCATCAATCCTGGCATGAAGCAAGGTCTGACCAAATTGAGCGAATGGCTCAAAAAAGGTTACATCCCGCAGGAAGCAGCATTGTGGGATGAAAACAAAACAGCCGAGCCAGCAGTGGCAGGTACAGCCGGTATTATCCCAGGTCCATACTGGATGAGTGGATGGCCGCTTCTGGATACAGTGAAAAATGTGCCAAGTGCCGTTTGGAAACCGATTGAAATCCCGACCGGTCCAGAAGGCAAAGCTATGCGTCATGGTACACAGTTTGTTAACGGCGTCATTCTGATCAAGAAAGACATGGAGCACCCTGAAGCGTTCTTCACGTATGAGAACTACCTGTTCGACAATTATGCAGACCCGGCACCGGGTAGCCAGTATGATAACGGTCTATTTGCAAAGTATGACTATCAATTGGATGCCAATGGCAAACAATTGCCGATTGACCAAATTGAAGGCGGATATGTGAACGTTGTACGTTATTTGCTCGTTCGTGACGGCGCCCGTATTCCCGATGCTCAGATGAAAGCCCTGCTCAATCTGGCAGATGGCAAAGAGCCTGAGACGAAGCTTGAGAAGGATGTTGCTGTCAACTACGGTAAAGAGACCCCTGCCGCAGCGAAAGTGTTGCTCAGTCAGGAAGAAATCTCCTACAAAAACATGTTCACAGGTCCTACAACAGCGACAATGAAATCCAAGCTGGACTACCTGAACAAAATTGAGAATCAAGCCTTCAACGAAATTATTTATGGCAAAAATCCGGTAGATGCGTTCGATACATTTGTACAAACGTGGAAATCGGGTGGCGGCGACCAAATCACACAAGAGGTCAACGAATGGTATGACAGTGTGAAAAAATAAGGATACAGCAGCGTGCAGACCAACCAGGTCTGTGCGCTTTTTTGTCGTTATGAGAGCCTGATTTGCTTCGGGGAGTTGCGGGTCAGCAGTGGATGAATGACTGGAATGACAGCGAGTCCAAACTGGTTGCTTTTGTGCCATTTATATTGCTTTTATGTGCTGTTTGACCTATGCAAACGGTTGATATAATCGCAGTATAAGCCGCTCAGGGAGCACTTGAGTAGGAAGAATTACAGGGGGAGCAATCATGAGAACTTTAAAACGAACTTGGCCATTTCACGTAATGCTGCTGCCAGCCATCATCTTTTTGATCATATTCAGCTATGTGCCTATGGGCGGAATCGTTATGGCATTTCAGAACTACAAACCATGGCTCGGCATCAGCGGCTCGGAGTGGGTCGGGCTAGATAATTTTAGATATTTGTTTGAACGCGAAGACAGCCTGCAAGTCATATGGAATACTCTGATCATTGCTGTACTCAAACTCATTTTTAACTTGTTTGTCCCGTTTGTGTTCGCGATTTTGTTGAATGAAGTTCGCAAGATGGCGATCCAGCGAACGATCCAAACCTTGGTGTATCTGCCTCACTTCTTGTCTTGGGTTATCCTGGGCGGAATTCTGATTGATCTGTTATCCACCGGAGGACTGGTGAACCGGGTACTCGGAACATTCGGACTTGGGCCATATTTCTTCCTTGGAGATAACAGCTGGTTCCGACCGACGATCATTCTAACGGATGTGTGGAAAGAATTCGGCTATAACATGATTGTCTTCTTGGCTGCCCTTGCCGGCATTAACCCAGCGCTGTATGAAGCAGCAGAGATTGACGGAGCGGGTCGCTGGAAACAGACACTGCATATTACCATCCCGTCTCTTGTACCGATGCTGATGGTGGTTGGAACACTGGCACTGGGTAACGTGCTTAACGCTGGGTTCGATCAGATTTTCAATCTGTACAACCCGCTCGTATATCAAACGGGCGACATTATTGATACATTCGTTTATCGCTCGGCGCTGGAAAACGGAGAGATGGGCTTCGCGACCGCAATTGGATTATTTAAATCGGTCATCAGCATGGTCTTGATCCTTGTATCATACAGCTTAGCCAAAAAATACGCCGGATACCGCATATTCTAATCGAATGAACAGAGAAAGAAGGGACCACGATGTATCATAAATCAACGCCTTATCGCGTGTTCAATGTCATCAATATTTGTTTTCTCATTTTGGTTGCCATTATGTGTATTGTACCGATGATTCACGTTCTGGCTGTATCCTTCAGTAACAAGGCTGCCGCAGATGCCAATCTCGTTAACCTCTGGCCGGTAGGGTTCTCACTTGAAGCATACAAAAAAACGATGAATAACCCCATTTTCCTAAACTCTCTCTGGATTTCCTTGCTTCGGACAGTCATTGGTACGGGAATTACGTTGCTGATCACCTTTTTGGCAGCGTACCCGTTGTCGAAAGAAAATAATGAATTTAAAGGAAGAACCGTCTATTCATGGATTTTTGTTTTTAGTATGATCTTCAATGGGGGACTCGTTCCCTTCTATATGGTCATCCAGAAGATCGGCCTGATGGATTCCTTCTGGGTGCTGGTGCTTCCGGGAGCGGTTAACACCTTCCTCGTTATTCTGATGCTAAACTTCTTCCGGGGTATTCCGAAAGAGCTTGAGGAAGCGGCGCTGATGGATGGAGCCAATCACTTCAGAACGTTGTTCAGTATCTTCCTGCCGATTTCCATGCCATCTATCGCAACGATTGCATTGTTCAGCATGGTGTTCCACTGGAACTCATGGTTTGACGGATTGCTCTACATGAACAATGCCAAGGATTATCCGCTGGCCACTTTCATGCAGACCGTAATTATCAAACGTGATATGAGTACGATGGCCATGAACCCGAAAGAGATGGAAACCATTTCTCAAACCACAGTAAGAGCGGCACAAATTTTTATTGGAAGTGCGCCAATCCTCATTGTGTATCCATTCCTGCAGCGCTTCTTTGTCAAAGGTATGACCTTGGGTTCAGTTAAAGGCTAAACCTGCATCTAAATTAAACGGAGGTTGATGAAGTGAGCAATTTAAAGGAAGAGGCATTCATTCTCGGAATGGATGTGTCATTTATGGATGAAATTGAGCAGCATGGTGGGACCTATCGTGATGAGCATGGGCAGCAGGCGGACTTGCTGACCCTTCTCAAGCTGGGTGATGCCAATGCAATCCGGTTGCGAATCTGGAATGATCCTGTAGGCGGATTCTGTAATCTGGAGCGGACGGTAGCGGTAGCCAAACGGATCAAGGAACAAGGATTACAATTTTTGCTGGATTTTCATTATTCGGATCGCTGGGCTGATCCAGCCAATCAATGGAAGCCGAAGGCATGGGAGAAGCTGTCCTATGAGGAACTACAACGTGAGGTATGTACCTATACGGCGGATGTGCTGAGAACACTCAAGGAGCATGATGCATTGCCGGACATGGTGCAGGTGGGGAACGAAATAACACCTGGCATGTTATGGGATGAAGGACGTGTTGGTGGGGAAGAGCATGATACCGATGAACAGTGGGAGCGTTTTGCTGGACTTGTGAAGTATGGCATCGCTGCTGTTAAATCGGTTGATTCGGAAATCAAAATTATGATTCATATAGACCGCGGTGGTGATAATGCGGAGAGTCGCAAGTTTTATGATCGGTTTGAGGCGCTAGGTGTGGAGTTCGATATCATTGGGCTCTCATATTACCCTTGGTGGCATGGAACACTGGATGCACTGCGGGATAATCTGCATGACTTGGCTGAACGCTACGGCAAACCAATCAATGTTGTTGAAACCGCTTATCCTTGGACATTGGAGCAGCCTGAAGGTCACGAGTGGATTCTGAATCAGGAAGAACTGTTGCTGCCCGGGTATCCGGCAAGTGTGGAAGGACAGACACGTTATTTGAAGGATTTGCTGCAGATTATTCGTGAGGTTCCCGGAGGTCTAGGAGCGGGATTCTATTACTGGGAGCCTGCCTGGATTCCTAGCAAGGAAGAGTGGTCTGTTGGACATCCGAATAACTGGGGCAACCTGACGATGTTTGACTTCAAGGGTCAGAAGTTGCAATCGTTTTCAGCGCTGAAGGCTGGAGAGGAAAATGACACTACATTGGATGAGCAGCCGAGTGCTGCATTGATCAAATAGATAATTAAAATGAAATGAATAAGGAGTTGTCAGCATGACATACAAATATCCACCTGTGAGTTCCAAAGCACCTCATATGTTACATGGTGCAGATTATAACCCGGAGCAATGGCTACGCTATCCTGAAGTCCTTGAGGAAGATATCCGATTGATGAAGCTTGCCAAATGTAATGTGATGTCCATTGGCATCTTCTCATGGGTATCCCTTGAACCGGAGGAAGGCGTGTACACGTTTGAATGGCTGGATCAAGTGCTGGATCGTTTTGCGGCCAATGGAATTTATGCATTTCTGGCTACCCCAAGCGGTGCAAGACCTGCCTGGATGTCGGCCAAGTATCCAGAAGTGTTGCGTGTTGGGGCCAATCGGGTTCGCAACCTGCATGGCTTCCGTCACAACCATTGTTACACATCTCCGGTATACCGAGAGAAGGTTACTGCAATCAATACAAAACTTGCAGAACGTTACTCGGATCATCCGGCAGTAATTGGCTGGCACATTTCCAATGAATTTGGCGGGGATTGCCACTGTGATTATTGTCAGGATGCTTTTCGCGGCTGGGTGAAAAACAAATATGGCACACTGGACGAGTTGAATCACTCTTGGTGGACGACATTCTGGAGCCATACCGTGACAGACTGGAAACAAGTGGAGTCTCCTGCCCCGCATGGAGAGACACAGGTCCATGCGATGAATCTGGACTGGCGCAGGTTTGTCACCGATCAGACCGCTGATTTTATCGTGCACGAAACGAAACCGCTGAAGGCCAAAAATCCCGATCTGCCGGTAACGACCAACCTGATGGAGTTTTATGAAGGATTGAACTACTGGAAATTCGCTGACATTCTGGATTTTCTGTCATGGGACAGTTATCCGACATGGCATGATGCGGACGAAGAAGATACACTGGCATCCAGAGTGGCGATGATGCATGATATCGTTCGTTCCATCAAGGGCGGGCAGCCGTTTTTATTGATGGAGAGCACACCAAGCTCAACTAACTGGCAAGAGACCAGCAAATTGAAACGTCCAGGTATGCATTTGCTGGCATCTCTGCAAGCTGTAGCACACGGCTCGGACAGTGTACAGTACTTCCAGTGGAGGAAGAGTCGGGGTTCCAGTGAAAAGCTTCATGGAGCGGTTGTAGATCATGTTGGTCATGAACATACCCGCGTGTTCCAGGATGTAACTGACGTAGGAGCGGCACTAGAAGGAATGCAAGCGGTGGTTGGAACGTCCGTTCCGGCTGAGGTTGCCATCATCTTCGACTGGGAAAACCGCTGGGCAGTAAAGGATTCCCAAGGGCCGCGTAACATCGGAGTGAAGTACGAGCAGACGGTCGAATGGCATTATGATGCCTTTTGGAAAGAAGGTGTGCCTGTGGATGTCATCGACATGGACGCTGATCTCTCCAAGTACAAACTGCTCATCGCACCTATGCTCTATCTGGTACGTGAAGGCGTGGGCGAACGCATTGAGCGATTCGTGGAAAATGGCGGTACATTTGTGGCCACGTATTGGTCAGGTATCGTAAATGAGAATGATCTGTGCTTCCTTGGAGGATTCCCTGGACCGCTTCGCAAGACACTAGGGATCTGGTCAGAAGAGATCGACGGCTTGCATGACCGTGATCTGAATGGGGTTGTGCCTGTGAAGGATAATGAGCTTCAACTGAATGCCGAATATGATGCTTTCGAATTATGTGACCTGATTCATCTGGAAAGTGCAGAAGCTCTGGCGACATATCGCTCCGACTTCTATGCCGGACGGCCTGCTTTGACCGTTAATCGTCTTGGCTCAGGTAAAGCCTATTATATGGCTACACGTTTCAAAGCTCCATTTTACGATGATTTCTATGGCAGTCTAATCGCTGATCTGGGTATAGAGCGTGCTCTTGAAACTCAGCTTCCTGCTGGTGTTACGGCACACATTCGTACAGATGGCACAGCGGATTATGTATTTGTGCAGAACTACACACCGGAGACGAAGCAAGTACAACTGGACAACCAGTCCTATCGTGATCTGCTGAGTGATGATGCTGTAGAGGGCAGCCTGGATTTGCAACCATATGATATCCGAGTACTGCGCAGAGCGGCTGAGCGTAAATAATATATTTGTTACTCATTTGGCTGAAAAATGTAGGGATAACAGCGATCGGAAGGTTGTTCTATCATCGGAGTGGCAAGTGTAAATATTCTTTAGTTTAACTTATATAGTGTGCAGAAGGGCCACCCTTAACGTCTCGATCAGACGGAGAGGGTGGCCCTTTTTGTCGTATTTAGATCACACTGAGCACTTTTTTTGGGCAAGATAAAGGATAAACGTGTCCGCGCAGCGAAGACAAACAGGTAACATTGCAACTCATGACTTTCAGTCTGGGAGGAATTGGAATGAATCAAAGGAATTTAGACGGTAACAGCTTTATTATTCGGCTGGAAATGACAACAAAAGACATCAAGTTTGGTGAAGTGGCCTCGGCCATCTCGGAAGCTGGCGGAGACATTATCGCCATCGACGTAATTTCGACCAATCAGGATGTAAGTGTGCGCGACTTAACTGTCGCTGTAACGGATGCACAAGATAATAGCAAAATTATAGAAGGGGTGCGCCAGCTTAAAGGAGCATCCATCATAAACGTATCGGACCGGACGTTCCTGCTGCACTTGGGCGGCAAGATCGAAGTTACGCCGAAGGTCCCGATTCATAACCGTGAAGACCTGTCACGTGTATATACACCGGATGTGGCCCGGGTATGTTCGGCTATATCAGAAGAGCCTGGAAAGGCATTTTCGCTGACAATCAAGCGGAATACGGTTGCCGTAGTATCCGATGGTAGTGCCGTGCTTGGCCTTGGCAACATTGGACCACGTGCCGCGATGCCAGTCATGGAAGGTAAAGCGATGTTGTTCAAACAGTTTGCAGGAGTGGACGCTTTCCCGATCTGCCTGGATACACAGGATACCGAGGAAATCATTCGAACTGTGAAAGCGATCTCACCAGCGTTTGGCGGGATTAACCTAGAGGATATTTCTTCACCACGTTGCTTCGAAATTGAGCGTCGCCTGAATGAGGAACTGGACATCCCGGTATTTCATGATGACCAGCACGGTACAGCAGTTGTGTTGTATGCAGGTCTGATCAATGCGCTCAAGCTGGTTGGTAAATCCATCACGGATGTCAAAATTGTCGTTTGTGGTATCGGTGCAGCAGGTGTGGCATGCAGTAATATTCTGCTGTCCGCGGGTGCGAGTCGGGTTGTCGGGGTGGATCGTGATGGTGCGCTGGTACGGACGAATACCTATGAAAATGAAGTATGGAGCGACTATGCGGCTCGTACCAATCCGGAACTGGAGACAGGTTCACTTCGTGACGTGATTCGCGGAGCAGATGTCTTCATCGGTCTGTCGCGCGGTAACCTGTTAACCCGTGAAGATGTGCAAACCATGGCCGCTGATCCAATTGTTTTCGCCATGGCGAATCCGGTACCGGAGATTATGCCGTCTGTGGTGGAAGACATCGTGGCTGTCATGGCGACAGGCCGCTCAGATTATCCGAATCAGATCAATAACGTATTGTGTTTCCCAGGTATGTTCAGAGCCGTTCTGGATTGCCGTGCCAGTGAGATTAATGAAGAGATGAAGCTCGCAGCAGCTCAGGCGATTGCTTCAGCCATTTCCGATGAAGAGCGCACCCGCTATTATATTATTCCGAGTGTGTTTAACGATAAAATCGTCAAATCGATGCGCAATCGCGTGATTGAAGCAGCGGTCAAAACGGGTGTGGCAAGACGTATACCACGTGAACAAACTCGCGAAGGCGGGGACGTGTAAGATGCAAGAGAATTCCCCTCAACATCTGAACCTACACACGCAACAATTAGGGCATGGGGATCAGGTTGATGGAACGTTAACAGGAGAGGCTATTCTTCGGGCGGCTCGTGCTTTTGTACAGGGAGATGCGGCCGCACATACGGATGGTCATGACTGGCCGCATATCGAGCGGGTGACCGCACTTGCGGTCGAGCTTGCACACCGTATGGGTGCCGATCCCTTTATCTGTGAACTCGCTGCATTGCTTCATGATGTGCCGGATGAGAAGCTTAACGAAAGTCTTGAAGCCGGAATGGCGAAGCTGAATGCATGGCTGGATACCCAGCCGCTTGAAGCGGGTACACGGGAAGCTGTGGTACGCATCACTAGTTCCATTTCCTATGCAGGAGGGCAGCGACCTGCCGTCTCATCCCTGGAAGCCCAGGTGGTGCAGGATGCGGATCGCCTGGATGCGCTGGGCGCTATTGGTATTGCGCGTACGTTTGCTTTTGCCGGCGCGAGAGGTCGTGAGATGTATGATCCCGCCCTTCCGCCACGAGAGCAGATGACGCGGGAGGAATACCGGAATGGACGCAGTACAACGATCAATCACTTTTACGAAAAGCTGTTTAAACTAAAAGATCTGATGAATACGTCCTATGGCAAGGAACTGGCAGAGCAGCGTCATGACTTTATGGTGCAGTTTGTGGAGCAGTTCAAGCGTGAATGGGAAGGAAGGTTTTCATAACTTTCTCCGTTTGAGTTAAACATACAATACCCCCTACTTCCGAGAGTGGAGTGTGGGGTATTGTTTTGTGTACATAGAAGTAGTAGGGAATGGAATTTAACTCATCAACAGGATACAGGGCATGGTAACCCAAAGGCTTCCATGATACAATAAATCGTTCTCCTGAATTGATTTCGGGCAAAAAAAGAAATATGGGGTAATAATGATAATGATCATCCAACGAATGAAATCAGTTTCGAAAAAGAGGAGGGGTCACCATGTCATTTGGTGCACGTGTACTTAAGACAGGGATTGCGGTCACGCTGGCCCTGTACCTTAGCAGCATGTTCCTGAACCCGCAATCCCCCGTTCCCGCCGCAATTGCGGCCATCTTTGCGATGCAGCCATCCATTTATCGTTCCTGGAAGTATTTCCTGGATCAGCTGCAGACCACCACACTTGGGGCAATTGTGGCTCTGCTGGGAGGCATGGTGCTGTCCAATGAGCCCATCGCCGTCGGGTTAATTATTGTGCTGGTTATTATGATTTGTCTTAAATTGAATATGGGCGAAACGGTTGGCCTGACGCTGGTAACCGTTGTATCAATTATGGAAGCGTCGGGTGACTGGCATTTTGCATTGAACCGTTTCCTGCTGACACTTGTCGGCATTGTATCTGCTTTTCTTATTAATATTACCGTATTTCCACCCAAGCCGAAGATTCAGTTCGTGAAACAGATTCAGAGTGTGTTCAGTGGCATGTCACTGCTGCTGCGGACATCGATCTCGGATGAGATTAAGGAAGTGGTGTTCCGGGATGAGAAAAATAATCTGGGCGGTTCCATTAAATCTTTGTCAGATAAATATAATTTGTTTGAAGAAGAACAGAAGAAGATGAAACGTTCCAAATTCAGCGAGACCCGGCAGATGGTCGTATACAAACAGATGCTGCTGAGTCTGCAAAAAGGATTCGATGTGCTGGATTCGGTAGAACGCCATTATTTCCAGGCATCGCGAACACCGGAAATGGATCAGTTCTTTGATACACATCTGGAGCTTGTCATCAAATTCCATGAACATGCGCTGCTCAAATTCGAGGATAAGCTGAAACCGAACGGGGAAGAGGCGGCACAGTTCATTTTGGATAATGATCGCTTCATGGAGCAGGCCATTTCCCAGTTTGATATTGATCAGGAAGGGATGCTGAGACTGTCCATCGTAGCTGCCGCGATCTATGACTATGGCTATCAGCTGGAACGATTGAACCGGCTTGCCGAACATGTGCATAGTGCCAGTGAAGACAAGGAGTCACAGGATAAAATTCTGAATTGGCTTAAATGGCCGTAAACATGGTAATACGGTTTGCGGTGATGTGGTTTCATCATATACAATGGAACCACAACCAGCCCGGACAGCATGTCCGGGTTGTTTTGCATACATAGCGCAAACCTTGCGCAACCAACTCAATCGAACCGAGGTAGATACGTATGAATTTAACACAGCTTGACCCTAAATGGACGCAGTGGTTCAATGGACAGGATCTGGAGCAGAAGCAGCACGAAGCGATGCAATTACTGACTGTGTCCGAAGATGGCTGGACACATCAGGCGATGATCAGTATGGGGGAAGTTATTGCCGTCACGCCCAACCTGCTGAGACTGGCTTTATGGCCGGGAACACAGACAAGTATGAATATGAGTCGAACAGGCAAGGCTACCTTGATTGCTGTCCATCAGCAATGCTTGTTATCTATTCGTCTGGATGTGACTTCACTGCCACAACTCATGGCAGCTGTGCATCCGAGAGATCGTTTCGAGGCTCAGGTGTTAAACGTTCGTGTAGATCATGCACCTTATGCGGAGATTACTTCAGGGATAACATTTCAGTTAAAAGATGAGTCTGGGGCCATCACACGCTGGAGAGAGACCATTGAAGAATTACGACAATAGTATAGGAGCGTTCTATATTCAACCAATTTGAGGGTAATAATAGAATGAAGACAACAAAAAACGCCTCCGCTTGCATCGGGACGTTGTCACTGGTACAATAAAAAATGGTTTTCAGAAAATTAGAACTAATTAACATAAAATAAAAATGTTTACTTTCTAATTAATTATACCATAGCCTTTTCGGGCTTGTCAAATGGGCTTTTGAGGACACAATCCGGGGAAAGAGGGGCGTATTAATATATGAGTACAGACCAGCAATGGAGCGAGGAGCAACAGCGGGTCAACATTGTAACAGAACAGATCGATCGGAAAATCGACATCCTAGAAAAAGAGGTAGGTTCCTTCAGGGACGAAGTTGTGGGGATGAGAAAAGATTTCTGGGACGAAGTCACCATGAACTTCAGCGAAGCGGATGACGTGGGTGAGACCTCCACCAGTATGAGGCAGCAATCACAGGTTCTATCGGATCGGGAGCGCAGTCATCTGAATACGGCAGCAGCGCTAGACAAAATGAAACGGCTGCATCATTCACCGTATTTTGGACGCATTGATTTTAAGGAAAGTGGCTATCCAAATGCAGAGCGAATCTATCTAGGGATCGCATCATTGCTGGATGAGAAGGAGGAATCCTTTCTTGTCTATGACTGGCGTGCACCCATATCGAACCTGTATTACGATGGTGCGCCAGGTCCGGTCACGTATCATACACCGAGTGGTGAGATCCGTGGCGATATTGAGATGAAGCGGCAGTTTGTTATTCGGGACGGACGTATCCGTTTTATGTTCGACACCGGAGTTACGATTGGGGACGAACTGTTACAGGCCGTTCTCAGTCGAACCTCGGATGCACAGATGAAAAGCATTGTGGCGACCATCCAGAAGGAGCAGAATCGGATTATCCGTAATGACCGGACTCGCATGCTGATCGTTCAGGGAGCTGCTGGCAGTGGTAAAACATCCGCTGCACTCCAGCGTGTGGCGTATCTTCTCTATAAATACCGCGAGCATCTGCAAGCGGATCAGATGGTCCTTTTTTCGCCAAACCCAATGTTCAACAGTTATGTTTCTACCGTACTACCTGAGCTTGGGGAGGAAAATATGCTGCAAACGACCTTCCAGGAGTATCTGGAACGCCGTCTGGGTCGTGAATATCAGCTGGAAGACCCATTCATTGAGCTTGAATATGTACTGACCGGAACAGAAGATCCTCAGTATGAAGCACGCATGTCCGGCATTCGATTCAAGTCATCCGAATCTTTCCTGAAGGTGATAACGCGTTATAAGGACAGCATGATGTCGGAAGGCATGAAGTTCAAGCCGGTTCGTTTCCAGGGACGGGCTGTGGTTACAGCTGAGGCCATGGCAGAGAAATTCTATAGCTTCGGGCCATCCGTCAAACTGGTGAATCGATTGGAAATCCTGCGGGACTGGATGCTGAAAGAGTTATCGGCCTTTGGCAAAGGTGAATTGGAAGCCCCTTGGGTAGATCAACAAATGGATCTAATGGAGCCGGAAGATCTGCAGCGGGCCTATCAGCGCCTCAAGCGAAAGCAAAAAGGGAAGGCGGACACGTTCGATGATTTCCAGCAGGAACGGGAGATCCTTGCCCGGATGGTGGTCAGTGATCGGCTCAAGCCTTTACGCAAATGGATCAAATCGCTACGTTTTGTCGATGTCCGTCAACTGTACGCGCACTTATTCAACGACCGGGCCCAGATGGTTCGCCTGTTGGGAGAGGAAGAACTGCCTTCACATTGGGAAGAGATTAGTGAGATGACACTTCGCAGACTGAAAGTACAGGAGCTGGCCTATGAGGATATCACACCTTATTTGTATCTGCGTGAGTTGCTGCTTGGTTTCCATATTAACTCCAATATCCGCCATGTGATCATAGACGAGGCGCAGGATTACTCTGCCTTCCAGCTGGCCTTTATGAAAAGATTGTTCCCGAGATCGAAAATCACCGCACTTGGAGATTTTAATCAAGCTATCTATGCTCACTCTTCGGTATTGAGTGGTACGGGACCGCTGACTAACCTGTATGGACCGGAAAATACGGAAGTGATCGAGCTGACGAGAAGTTATCGTTCAACACAGGAGATCGTGGAGTTTACACGCGGCATGGTTCCCGGTGGAGAAGAGATCGTTCCATTTAACCGAGGCGGGGAGAAGCCGAAAGTGATCGTTTCTTCCAATGAACAGGAGCATCTGGATGTTATTACAGCCGATCTCAAGCATCTGATTCAGGAAGGGTATGAATCAGTTGCGGTCATCTGCAAAACCGCGGAAGAGAGCAAGGACATTCATGAGGCGTTAAGCAAAGTACTGCCTGCGGCACCGAAACTGATCAAGAAAACAACACTTGCCTTTGAACGGGGTGTTCATGTCATCCCGGCGTATCTGGCCAAAGGTGTGGAGTTTGATGCCGTTCTGATCTATGACGGATCTGCATCACAATATGCGCAGGAACATGAACGTAAGCTGTTCTATACGGCATGTACCCGTGCAATGCATTTACTGCATGTCTATTGCATGGGTAAACCGAGCCCATTTATTACATCCCAGTCCGAGGAATTGTATGATATGGGCAAGGTATCTGCGGCTCAGGCCGATTGACTTCGTCTTTCAGGTTCATGAAGAAGGCTTCCGTTCGATGGGACGGGAGTCTTTCTGTGTATTGCGGAATATGATGTGGGGAATAAGAAGCTCCATGGGGATGGTCTTTGGTGTGAGAAGTATGGAGTAGAACACTGGACATAATTGGACATAGTAATTTCATCTCTTCTGACATGAGATCAGGCGGATTAGGTTTCATGGATAAAAAATGATCCATCCTTTGTGTTCATGTACAATAGGTGTGAATTTTCTTTACACATGACGGCGAGACTCATATAATCGTAACAATCTATTTTTTTTTGGATCGTTTATTTAATGAAGGAGGCAGCAACATGAACACACCATCTTTTGAACGCCCATTAATGGCGGATTGCGTACCGGATCTGGTGGCAACAGCACGGGGAGACTTGCCTGCTACCTTGGTCATTCGGGGCGGAACGCTGGTTAATGTGGTTTCGGGTGAAATTTTGCCGGGCATGTCTGTAGCGGTACAGGGAGCCCGGATTGCATATGTTGGTAAAGATGTAAGCCATACCATTGGAGAGAATACACGCATCATTGAGGCTGAAGGCAAATACATTGCTCCCGGATTGCTGGATGGGCACTGTCACATTGAAAGTACACAAATGAAAGTAACGGAGTTTGCGAGAGCCGTTCTACCTTCCGGTACAACGGGAGGGTTCTTTGACCCGCATGAGATCTCCAATGTGCTTGGACTCAAAGGTCTGCGATTGATGCTGGATGAAGCACGGACGACGCCAATGGCTGCTTATATGCAGGTGGCTTCCTGTGTTCCTTCCACACATCCTGGACTGGAGACAACAGGCGCTTATATTGGACCGGAAGAAGTGGCGGAAGCCCTCTCCTGGGGTCCGGATATGATTGGTCTCGGTGAAGTGATGAACTTCCCTGGGGTCGTGTACGGGGACGAGACGATGATCGGTGAGATTCAGGCGACGCTCCGAGCGGGCAAGGTGGCAGACGGTCACTTCACCTGGGCAGCGGATGACTGGCGTCTGCCAGCCTACGCAGCAAGCGGCGTTACGGGGGATCATGAATGTGTTACGAAGGAAGATGTAGTGGAACGCCTGCGGCTTGGCATGTACGCCAAAATGCGTCAGGGCTCTGCTTGGCATGACGTTGCGGAAACGATCAAAGCCTGTACAGAGCTTGGCCTGGATACACGTCGCATGATGCTGGTGACTGATGACCGGAGTTCGGAATCGCTGCTCAAAGAAGGCCATATGGACTTTGTTGTGCGTTTGGCCATTTCTCAAGGAGTGAAGCCGGTTACCGCTTTCCAGATGGCAACGATTAATACGGCTGAACGTTTCGGTGTAGCACGCGATATTGGTGCGGTTATTCCGGGGAATATCGCCGACATTATTTTGCTGGATGGACGCTTGGCTGATGTCCGTGTAGGCATGACGATTGCCGCAGGGCATATCGTGGCAGAGAACGGCAAAATGACAGCGGTCTGGGACAGCTTCACATATCCGGAAGAGGCGCTGAACACCGTGAAACTGGAAGCCAACATCCGGCCGAAGGATATGGAGCTGTCTGCGCCGATTACCGAAGGTACGATTGGAGCGAAAGTCATTCATGTGACGGAGAATCATGTGGATACCAAGGAGAAGCATGTTAATGTCACGGTAGAACATGGCAATGTCGTCGTTTCAACATCAGGTGAAATCTGCAAAATTGCAGTGCTGGAGCGTCACAAACAAACGGGCAATCGCGCCGTTGCTCTTGTTGGGGGCATAGGCTTCACAGGTCCTGCGGCCATTGCGATGACCGTTGCGCATGACAGCCACAATCTGCTCATTATCGGGAATGATGACGCATTGATGGCTGAAGCGGGCAACCGGGTCATTGGAATGCAGGGCGGCGTAGCTGTCGTGACTGCCTCTGGTGTGACTGAATTCCCGCTGCGCATTGCAGGCTTGATGTCCACGGAATCTTTTGAAGTGGTAGCAGCTCAATCTGCGGCTGTCAGTGAAGCGTTACAGTCTGCGGGCTGTACGTTAAATAATGCGTTTATGACGCTATCTCTGCTGGCACTTGTTGTTATTCCGGAATTGCGCTTGTCTGATAAAGGACTGGTACGCATTTCGGCAGAAGGCATTGAGCTGGTATCCCTGTTTGATGAGATGGTGGAGAATACACCGGCTGCTCCAGCTGGTAATTAATGAATAATAGCGTATCCATTCTTCCTTGAAATGGGAAGAGAAGTGTAGGTCGCCTTTGGGCGGCCTTTTTTTATTTTCAGAGGAAAACGCTTACTAGGTCTTGAGTCGTCTGTTGTACATATGCAAAAAATGACCCATGTTAGGGTGGAATTAGGCTTAAATTAAAAATCTTTTCATAAATGAGACTTTAGAACTATAAATACAGAAGTGTGAATACCCGAAATAATGTTATATGATTCTTTCGTCGTGAGTCTAAGAGATGATGTTGCATATAAAAGCAATGTAAATAGTCGTACATCGAAATCGTATCTAATGAATGAATATAAAACGACAGAATTTCATCGAGATTTGCACGATAGAGCTGCATAACATCAAAGGGAGTGTACAAATATGAAAAGCAAAAGAAGATACCAATTCATCTTGTTAATTAGTTGTTTCATGCTGTTTGTAGGGAATACTTATGTTTGCAAGGCCACTGCACTTGGCTCAGTCGACAGTTATGAAACCATCCATGGAACGGTACAGGGAACCGTAAGAGCAACCTGGGTATGGGACACGACGCAGATTCAAAGTAACCCTCAGCTAGTGCTGAAGTTTGCCACAACGAACAAAATCAATACGATCTACCTACAAATGAATCGGGATGTAAAGCTTCCGTACTATACGGATTTCATTCGTAAGGCCAGAGAGAAAAATATTGCCGTGGACGTTATGGATGGAAGACCTGCTTGGGGACTGACGGAGAGCCGGGATCAAATTGCAGATTTTCTGGACTGGGTTGAAGCGTATCAAAATCAAGTAGAGCCCAATGAGAAGTTTGCCGGCATCCATTTGGACATTGAACCTCATGTACATCCAGAGTGGAAAACCAATCAAGCCAGTGTGATTACGCAGTGGCAGGGGAACGTTCAATACATTGTCGATCGAGCCGCACGGATGAAGATGCCTGTTGCCGCTGACCTGCCTTTCTGGCTGGATGGTTATAAAATTCCGGGTTCCACGATGAATGTAAGCAGCTGGATGATCCGCAAGTTTGACTCGATTACCATTATGGCTTACCGGGATACCGCTACGGCCATCTATAATGTAGCGAAGGATGAGCTTGAGGAAGCGTCACTTTTGGGTAAAACGGTATCGATCGCCGTGGAGACCAAGCAAAGCAAGGAAGGCGATTTTATTACCTTTTATGAAGAGGGTACATCGTATATGGAAGCACAGCTTAAGCTGGTCGAGAAAATGGCAAGTGTGCACTCGTCCTTTAACGGATTCTCGGTGCATGAGTATAGCTCATGGGAAACATTAAAAAAGTAAAATGGAATTCCATTCATCAGAATGATAAAGAAGGTGCTTACGGCCGAACAGGCTGTAGCACCTTCTTTGCATCTTCTATCTGAAATATAAGTGGAGAGCATTGAACAATCGTCAATTCAATGTGCTGAGTGCCGCACCGGATAGGAGTTTAAGCTTAGACCAGTGCAGGTTCCATCGCCACTTTCTCATAAAACATTTTGCGATATTGGGACGGGGTAATGTTCTTGTGTTTCTTGAATGTTGTAATGAAATAGCTCAAATGCTCAAACCCGACGTCCATGGCAATATCCACAATTTTGTGATCGGTATTCTCAAGCTGAACACAGGCCTGTTGGATACGATAATAGTTGATATAGTCGACCGGACTTTTCTGCACCATCTGTTTGAAAAAGCGGCAAAAATGTCCTTCGCTCATGTTGGCCTCATCTGCCAGTTCTTTTAACTTGAGTGGTTCGGGGTAACGATTGTGAATATAGCTTAGCACTGATTTCAGGCGCTCCACTTTATCGTGGCTGCCTGACGGAACGGTCCCTTTGAGTGCAGCAGGTCTCATATGTTCAAACATTTGTGCAAATATTAAATAGAGGTAAGCTTTGGTTGTCATCTCGCAGGTTGGTGTGCCAGCGGCATGATCGGCGAAAATTCGTTTCAAATGAAAAATGATTTCTTGCCCCCACGCTTCATCGGTTTGGATATGGTAAGGGGGAAGAACTGTTTTGTGCACTAGCGGGCCAATGAACTTCTCCTGTACGGCATCAAACGTCCGACTGCCTAACAGCTCCGGATTAAATACAATGGATGAAAAAACACAGGGGACATCGCCTTTAAGGTAGCCTGCGTGAATTTCCCCCCGATTAATAAAGATGGCTTCTCCCGCCTGAACCTCTACCGTATTCATATCAATTTGAAAAACAGCACTGCCCTGAGTCACCATGGTGAACTCCATCTCGTCATGCCAATGGCAATCGAGAATGCTGTCGCCATTCAATTGTTGAATATCCGGGTACACACTGACGGGATACATGGCATTGCCGTGAATCCGGTCTTCCCGTAATCGTTCACGTTCCATATGAGAATCTCCTTTTGCATCATTATTAATGTAAACGTTCCCATAGATTGGTGGTGTTTATAAAGAATCGGATATGAAATATCAGAATCGTGATATATTTGGTCAAAATATGAGAAGAAATTCGTTATTAATGTCAATATTATTATAGTATAACCGAAGGGGGAAAGAAAACATGAAATTTACTGATGGATTCTGGATGACTCGTGAAGGGTACCACGTTCAAAACCCGACTGACATTCGTGATATTGTGCAAAAAGAGGATTCTTTAACCGTACATGCGGCTACTAAATATATTCGTACCAAAGGCGACACGTTGAACGGTACATTACTTAAAGCAACATACAGCTCCCCTATGCCTAACGTTATTCGCGTAACCTTGAATCACCATAAGGGCAGAGTGAAAAAAGGGCCTGAATTTGAGCTTAACCATCAAGATGTGAAAGTAGACATCTCGAAAAATGAACAAGGCGCTGTTTTGAAAAGCGGCAATCTGGAAGTTCAAATCGACAAAACGAACGGTTGGGACGTCAGCTTCCTGTATGGAGGAAAACGGATTACAGGTAGCGGTCAAAGAGCGGCTGGTTATATTACTGGTCCAAGTAAGGAAGCGTACTTCCGCGAGCAGCTTGATCTCGGCATTGGTGAATACGTTTACGGACTTGGTGAGCGCTTCACACCATTTGTTAAGAATGGCCAAGTGGTGGACACTTGGAATGAGGACGGCGGTACAAGCAGTGAGCAGTCCTATAAGAACATTCCTTTCTACTTGTCCAATAAAGGATATGGCGTATTTGTAAATCATCCTGAACGCGTATCGTATGAGATTGCATCTGAGAATGTATCTAAAGTGCAGTTCAGCGTAGAAGGCGAGACTTTGGAATACTTCATTATCGGTGGGGACAATCCAAAGGATGTACTTGATAATTATACGAAATTAACAGGTAAACCAGCGCTTCCACCGGCATGGACGTTTGGTCTGTGGCTGACAACATCATTCACTACGGATTATGATGAAGCAACGGTTAACCATTTCGTAGATGGCATGGCTGAACGTGATCTTCCGCTTTCTGTATTCCATTTTGACTGCTTTTGGATGAAGGAATACCAATGGTCTGATTTCGTATGGGATGAAGCGATGTTCCCAGATCCGGAAGGTATGCTTGCACGTCTGAAAGAAAAAGGACTCAAAATCTGCGCGTGGATCAATCCATACATTGCAGAAAAATCCTACTTGTTCGATGAAGGTATGGAGAACGGTTATCTGGTAAAAACAGCGGATGGCAGCGTATGGCAATGGGATTTGTGGCAAGCAGGTATGGCACTGGTTGATTTCACGAACCCAGATGCTGTTAATTGGTATAAGAGCAAGCTGGAAGTCCTGCTTGATCAAGGTGTTGATTCATTCAAAACAGACTTCGGTGAAAGAATTCCGACAGATGTCGTGTACTTCGATGGCTCTGATCCGGTTAAAATGCACAACTATTATACACAGCTCTATAACAAAGCTGTATTTGAATTGCTCGAAGATAAGATTGGCAAAAACGAAGCTGCCCTGTTTGCACGCTCTGCAACAGCAGGTGGTCAACAGTTCCCGGTTCACTGGGGCGGAGATTGCTCTTCTACTTATGAATCCATGGCTGAATCACTTCGAGGCGGCCTCTCACTTGGACTTTCCGGTTTCGGGTTCTGGAGCCATGATATTAGCGGCTTTGAAAGTACAGCGACCCCTGACGTATACAAACGCTGGGTACAATTCGGACTTTTATCTTCTCACAGCCGCCTACACGGAAGCACTTCGTATCGTGTGCCTTGGCTGTTTGACGAGGAATCCGTGGACGTTGTTCGTGACTTCACCAAACTCAAAATCAGCCTGATGCCGTATCTTTACAATTCTGCGGTCGAGTCGACTGTAAAAGGTATTCCAATGATGCGCGCTATGCTGCTTGATTTCCCAGAGGATCCAACAACATACAGCCTGGATACACAATACATGTTTGGTGATTCGATTCTGGTGGCTCCAATCTTCAACAAGGAGGGTGATGTTCGTTATTACCTGCCTGAAGGTACATGGACCAACTATCTGACAGGTGCCAAAGTTGAAGGTGGACGCTGGATAAGCGAAAACCATGACTTCAAAACACTGCCAATGATGGTTAAGCCAAACAGCCTGATTGCTGTTGGTGCTGTGGATAGCAAACCGGATTATGACTTTGCGGACAATGTGTCCCTTCACTTGTTCGAACTGGCTGACGGCAACTCCGCTCAAGCGGTGGTTGTAAACCAAAGTGCTGAGCAGGAGCTGGTTGTTAACGTATCACGTAACGGTTCTGTTCTGGAAGTTCGTGCTGAAGGTGCAGGCAAACCATGGAATCTCGTGCTGCGTGGCATTGAGAGTGTATCCGGCGTAGAGGGTGGTTCCCAAATGTCTGGTGCAAATGGTGTTGTCGTTACGGCAGCAGCAGGTGCTAGCTCGCTTACAATTCAACTGTAATGTTTATTGGATGAACAGAAGGACGGTACCGCAAGGTGCCGTCTGTTTGTCTACTGTCTACTGTCGTGCCATGGAAGTATGGTTCTAACAAAGAAATGGTAGTATCATTTAGTTGCTAGCGACAGATAAAGATAGGGGATTATATCAAATGAGTACAACGAAATCAGGTTTACACCAAACCATTACAGCAGAGATGCTACATCAGTTGGTTGAGAATACTTTTGGAACCGCTACCATTGTGAAGAGTTTTGCACTGTTGCAGGGTGGACTTTTTAATACAACGTATCGAATTCAGCTTGAACATGCGTCGTACACGGATGTGATATTACGTTTGGCTCCAGAGCGTGTAGAATTGCCATTGGGCTCTGCTGGAGATCCGTTATTTTCATTTGAACGGACAATGATGTCTGCTGAACCTGTCGTTTATGAATATTACCGTAAAGCAGGCATTCCTGCTCCAAACATTATTGCCTGTGATGACAGCAGATTGATCATTCCGAGAACCTACATGTTTATGGAGTTTATACCCAGTAAGCAATTGGATCATCCATCGATTTCGGAGTCAGATAAAGAGCAATTATATCATCAGCTCGGCGCTTATACCGCTGTCATGCATCAGATTGAGGGTGCATCGTTTGGCTGGCCGCAAGGGAATGGGACGATTAAAGGCTCGGATCATTGGTCCGAGGTGCTACACTCTTTTGCAGAAGAGACGGCACTCAAAGCTTCACAAGCCGGGTATATGCCAGGTGTGGGAGAAGAAATCGCAGATATGTTCATAACCAATAAGGATTTATTTGATCAGGTGAATGTTCCGGTTCTTGTTCATAATGATCTGTGGGAAGCCAACGTGCTTGTTCATGAGGAGAACGGGCAGCTAAACATAGCCGCCATCATTGATGGGGATCGTTCCATGTTTGCGGACAGGGCGTTTGAGGCGATTTTATCGACAGAATCATCAGCTGGTTTTCATGAAGGTTATGGCCGGCCACAGGATATGTCCGATAAGGGACAGGCACGCCTTCTTGCCTATCGCATACTTTCCTCTTACTTTAACGCATATGTGCATGAACATCAGGTGGATCAGCCGGAGGCAGGAGAGAAGTATCGTGAGCGTACACTGGATCTATTGAAAGAATGGAAGGGACTCAAACTTAACGAATAAGAAGGAGGGTTTAGTATGAAAGAGTATATGCAATATCCGATGTGGGACGCAGCATTACCATTGGAAGAACGATTGAATGACTTGATTGCGCGTCTGACAACGGAGGAGAAAATCCGGTTAATTCCTACACGCGAAGCCGCAGTACCCCGATTGGGAATACCCGGTTACAATGTGGGAGGCGAAGCGGCTCACGGGGTTGCCTGGATAGGTGAGGCTACCGTTTTCCCGCAGCCACTCGGTCTGTCGAGCACCTGGAATACCAAGCTCATGCGCGAAATTGGTTCCGTCATCGGAGATGAAGCCAGAGCATACCACCATCGTGCACCGGAGCGTCACGGCTTGACCTTATGGGCGCCAACTGTCGATCTGGAACGTGATCCCCGTTGGGGGAGAACGGAAGAAGGATATGGTGAGGACCCCGTACTGACAGGTGAAATGTCGGCAGCTCTTGTGAAGGGTATGCAGGGTAATCATTCTTTCTATCTTAAAATGGTAGCGACGTTGAAGCACTTTTTTGCCAACAATAACGAGAAGGATCGGTTGAATTGTTCATCCAGCATCGATCCGAGGAACTTGCGTGAATATTATTTAAAAGCATTCGAGACGCCTTTCGTAGAAGGCGGGGCCTTGTCCATGATGACAGCCTACAATTCGATCAACGGTACTCCCGCCATTGAAAGTCCTTACGTGAATGATGTGGTCAAGAGTGAGTGGGCTATGCCTGGATTTATCGTGTGTGACGGGGGAGATTTGTCTCAGACGGTCAATTATCACGGTTATCATGCTACGCATGCGGAATCGGCAGCAGGGGCTATAAAGGCAGGTGTGGACTGTCTGACGGACGAGGTTGACTTGGTAGTATCTGCCTTGGAAGAGGCGCTTGAGCGTAACTTGCTGGAGGTCGAGGATCTTGACCGGGCCATTCGTAATATTTTTGGCGTGCGGATGCGGCTTGGACAACTGGATCAGACGGGACTTAACCCGTATGCTTCAATATCGGAATCTGTATTGTGTGCGCCTGAACATGCCAAATTAAGTTATAGAGCAGCAGCCGAGTCTATCGTTTTACTCAAAAATGACGGACTGCTTCCTCTCCAATCGGAAAGATTGCAGAAGGTTAGCGTAATCGGTCCCCTCGCGGATGTGGTCTATACCGATTGGTATAGCGGCACACTGCCTTATCGTGTTACCGTTTTGGAAGGACTGCGCAAGCAGCTTGCTGGAGCTGAAATATCTTTTGCAGATGGGAATGATCGCATCAGCCTGAAGACAGCCGATGGAAAGGTGATCACGCTCGGTGCTGAAGGAAAGCTTGTAGCCGTGCCGGAAGGTAGTGCGGAGGCCGCTGAGTTCATCCATCAGGACTGGGGCTGGGGAAGTCATACGCTTCGCAGTGTGAAAAATAATCGCTATGTTTCGTTAACCGAACAGGGCATCTATCAGGCGAATGCGCCGGAGATTGGTGGCTGGTTCGTCAAGGAAGTGGTACAGATTGATTCACAAGCGGATGGAACCAGCACGTTGCGTACGTGGAACGGACTGCCACTGAGGCTGGATGAACATCAGGGGCAACTGGTGCTGTCCCCAACGCCGGAACAAAAAGACGAGGACTTGAGTTCATCTGGTAATCCGGATGCCGTAGAAGGGAAGCAGAAACCTCCTGTGTTCAAGCTGGACATTGTTGCTAACGGAATAGAGCAGGCGAAAAAAGCTGCTCAGAATAGTGACGTTTCTATCGTTGTTGTAGGTAATAGTCCATATATTAACGGCAAAGAGGAGATCGATCGCCCAAGTCTGCTGCTTCCGCCTGAGCAGGCCCGACTGGTAAGAGAAATCTGCCAAGTGAACCCGAATACGGTCGTTGTCATTGTTGGCAGTTATCCATTTGCACTGCAAGAGTTAAAAGACGTGGCTCCGGCAATCGTATACCTGACGCATGCAGGCCAAGAATTGGGGAATGCGGTTACGGATGTTCTGCTCGGTAATTATGCTCCTGCTGGTAGACTGAATATGACATGGTATGAGGATGAATCACAGCTGCCTGACATCATGGATTACGACATTATTCATAACGGTACAACCTATATGTATCATGAAGGTCCAGTCCTGTATCCCTTTGGTCATGGGTTGACCTATTCGGAATTTGAGTATAAGGCGATTCGAGTGGAGCGGGCACAGGGATCTTCTGGAGATGATGTGCTGAAGATTGAAGTGCAGGTCGAGAACAAAGGGGCACGTGCCAGCGATGAAGTGGTGCAGCTGTACGGGCACGCCCAAACTTCACGGGTAAAGCGACCACAACGTCAGTTGATCGCTTTCCGACGTATTCATCTTGCTTCAGGCGCCGTGGAAACTCTATCTTTCGAAATTCCTGTTCAAAAACTGGTCTTCTGGGATGTCACTCGTGACAGATATTGTCTTGAAACAGCCATCTGGTCGATCATGGCTGGACGTTCCTCGGCAGATATTCGTCAGACCGCAGAAATTCTCATCGAGGGTGAAACTATTCCTGCACGCGCGCTGAATCTGCCTACGTTTGCGGAAAATTACGATGCATATGCAGGCGTTCTGTTGGATGAGTGTCTGGAAGGTCGTTCAGCCGTCCGAGCCATTGCTTCAGGCGAACCGCTGTATCATGAAGGTCGTTCTTCCTGGATTTCATTCCACGACAATGTTTTCCGGCAAGCTAGTGCGTTTGAGGGTCGGGTGGCAGCCTTCGGAGAGGGTGGCGAATTGGAGATTCGGGCGGAAGGTCCGGAAGGCCCACTGCTCGGCACTTGTGTCATTCCTGGTCCCGCTGGAACAGTCAACGGGAAGAATCTTCAGTGGAGCACAGTTCGCTGTTCCCTGAAGGGAGAGCGTGAGATTGACCAGCTCTGCATTGTTTTCAGGGGCGGTGCAGCCCTTCAGCAATTTGTGTTGAAATAAGTTGATTTGCTGATCTTCATAATGCATGGCCAAAAGGCTGTCCTGGCACTGAATTTAGTGCGGCAGCCTTTTTGCGCTGTTATCCCCAGTGACCTTTTTTACATAGGCCGTATATTCAACTGCAGAACAACCCACAATAACGTTGTTGTTTTCTGATTCTGTAAAGGTGGTTGAGGTATGAAAGATAAAAAGTGGGACCTCGTCGCACTCGCTTCCATCCCGGTTATTATGACACTGGGTAACTCTATGCTGATCCCCATCCTTCCGCAGATTGAGCGTGAATTGAAAGTGTCCTCATTCAAGGTCAGCATGTTAATTACGGTTTATGCGGTCGTCGCAATCCTGCTCATTCCACTTGCAGGATATCTGTCGGATCGATTCGGCAGGAAAGCCGTTATTATCCCCAGTCTCATCATTGCAGCCGCAGGAGGCGCGGTAGCAGGAGGAGCAGCCTGGATGCTGGATGGAAATGCGGCATATTGGAGTATTCTCGGTGGCAGACTTTTGCAAGGGATAGGAGCAGCAGGGGCTTTCCCGATTGTCATTCCATTGGTGGGTGATATGTTCGATGATGAAAACGAGGTAAGTAAAAGCCTTGGCATTATTGAAACCTCGAATACCTTCGGCAAGGTACTAAGTCCGATTTTGGGTGCAGCTTTGGCTGTATGGATTTGGTATTTGCCTTTTATGGCTATTCCGGTACTTTGTGTGCTTTCATTGGTTCTGGTTATTTTCCTGGTGAAAACACCCAAGAGGAAGGAAGAACCAAAGAGCTTTCCCGAATTTGTTGCTTCCATCCGCAGTGTGCTGAAAGAAAAGGGCCGCTGGCTGTATGCGATTTTTGCGATTGGCGGTATTTGCATGTTTGTTCTCTTTGGTGTGCTCTTTTATCTATCGGAGACGTTGGAATCGGAGTTCAAATTAAAGGGTGTACTTAAAGGACTTGTACTTGCTATACCACTGGCAGCCTTGTGTCTGGCGTCTTTCTTTGCTGGAAAATGGATAGGAAAGAACAAGACACGGATGAAATGGCTTGGTTTTATCGGACTTGCTGTTTTAACTGTATCTCTTGGCGTGATCGGGCTTTTTGACAACATTTATGTAGTTGTTGGTTTGTTCACCCTTGGTGGAGCGGGAATAGGCGCTACACTGCCATGTCTGGATGCTATGGTTACTGAAGGGGTGGACAAGGAACAACGCGGCACCATCACGGCGTTATTCAGCAGCATGCGTTTTATCGGTGTGTCTCTCGGTCCTCCTGTCGTGTCATTGTTGATCTCTTCCCACCATTTCCTTCTGTTTGGTATTCTCGCCGCGTCGGGGGCGGTGGGAGGTCTACTCACGTTATTGGCAGTCAAGCCAGATAAGGGAAATCAGCCCACATCAGGCAGTGGTCAAAATCAACGTGAACGTGATTATGATGAAGTGAAACAGCCCAGTGGTTATCTGCCGGGGCGGAGAAAGAAAAGTCCACTCTGAATTAAAATATAAAAACGCGTTTACTCTGAGGGATGTATCTTTCCTCACAGAGTAAACGCGTTTTAATGAATCGAAGGATAACAGTGTAGTTACATCAATTATCTTTTTGCTGAGTAGTTGTGTTATTCTCGGTTGCAGTCTCGGTAAGCTCATGCCGATCGGAATCCTGGGCAGCGATATGTGTATGCGTCAATAACGGATGCACAGGCACCGCAAACCCTCCATTTCGTTTCCCTTGAATCAGGTATATCAGGAGGAATAGAATCATGAACACAATGGAATAACGGTACATATCGGTATAACTGGTTATGGAAGCAATAGCGCCCAGCAGAAGTGCTCCCAGAGCAATCCCCAGATCCAGCGTATTCAGAAACATGCCGTTAGCCATACCGCGCTGTGAAGGGGAGACAATCTGAATCATCCAGGTCTGCATGGAAGACTGTATTGAACCATATCCAATTCCATATAAAAATGCAGCGACAAACAAGATGGACATCGACGAAGCGTAAGAGAGCGTGATCAGTCCAGCAGCGATGAATATCGCTCCGGGAATCAGTAAGGCTTTTGGACCTTTACTGTCATAGATCCGACCTGCAAACGGTCTAACCAGCAGTACAGCGAGAGCATTAAACAAAAAGAACAGTGCAGGGTTAGCCAGGTTGGCTTCCTTTCCGTACAAAACGATGAATCCGACCAGTCCGCCATACGTGATGGACAGTAAACAATTCAGTACACTTGGCAGAATCAGTTTGCGGTTGAAAGGCGTCTTTACTTTGGTGCCTGATATCGCAGCTGTTCCAACAGGAGGTGTTGGTATCACCTCATCATTGACCCTACGAGCTTTCTTGCGTGTCAGTGAATAGCTGAGCGGATAGATGACCACAATAACACCTGCCGTACATAACATGAGTGTCATGAACCCGGCACCCTGAAGCAACGTGACCCCAATAATGGGACCCATGGACATGGCCAGACTTGTAGACAGGCCGAAATAGCCCATACCTTCACCCATCCGTTTCACAGGCACAATATCCGACGCCATAGTCGGGAAAGCCGTGCTACTCATACCGAATCCGATACCGAACACCATGCGCAGCAATAACAGGACCGCAATCCCGGCAGCAAAATAATATCCAAGTGTAGCGAGTAAGGCAACTGTCAGGCCAATATAGATCATGGCATTACGAAGACCCTTCTCCAATGCTTTGGCTGAATAGAGCCGGGCAGCAATGGCGCTAAGGGCAAAAAGACAGGTAAAGAGGCTGACTTCAAAGGCATTGGCGTGAAAACGGTCCTGCACATAAGAAGGCAGTGGGGATACAATCATGTGGAGTTGTAGAAAGAGTAGAAAGTTACATAACATGAGCAGGATAAAATCGGTGGTCCATAGTTTGACTTGCGATGATTGTGATTTCATTAGTTGTTCATTCCCCCTGGTGTAAAATTCGTTACAGGTTGCTGTTCATGAGGGAAAGAGTATGTCTAAATGCTTCCATCTGGTCTTCGGGTATACCTTCAATCAGATTTTTATTCATTTCTCTTTCGAGCGGAACAAGCTGGTCAAGCAATATCTTTCCTTCATCGGTCAAGTAGAGCAAGTAGGCTCTGCGATCCTGTTCGCTGGTCCGGCGTTCGACCCAGCCTTTCTTTTCCAACAGATCAATAATGCGGGCAGTTGTGGGCTGGTCCTTATAAACGCGATTGGCGACTTCCTTCTGGTTCACGCCTTCGCCTCTGCCGATATTGAACAGAACGGAAAACTGCTCTGTCGTAATATCATATGGTTTGAATCGTATGGCTAGTACAGCCGACGCCTTGCGATGTGTCATGCCCAGCATGAATCCAATGGATTGATCGAGTGAATAATCGTTCCCCATATAATCCTCTCTTTCTTAAAATAAAAATAGTCTCAATTCATTTACTTGTTATAACAACTATATGCTAAACAATTAATTTTGTCAAAACGGATTTATGAATATCGGCGTCATGATAATACCCTTTCATATGAGATTGGCAGTGGAATAATGTTTTATGTGAACATTGAAATATGCAAACGTTGGTAAATACTGATAAAATAGAAGTGCCGCTGTATCGCGGTAATTGGGCCACATGATGGTTGAGGTTACGAAGACGAATCCGCTCCAGCTGATTCTGGAGCTGACTGAGGAGAGCTGAGTATGCTGAAGAACATTCCCGCAATAATACCTCCGGAACTGCTGAAGATCATGTCTGAAATGGGTCATGGAGACGAACTAGTACTGGCTGATGGCAACTTCCCCGCAGCCAGTCATGCCCAGCGGTTGATTCGCTGTGATGCGCTGGGTACCGTGGAGTTACTGGATGCCATTTTAAGTTTGTATCCACTCGATACGTACGCTGAGCGGCCGGCAGCCGTTATGCAGGTCCTCAAGGGGGATCAGGTGGTGCCCATCATCTGGGAAGACTATCGCAGGCTGATCCTTGACCATGAGGGCATCACGGATGCCTTTGATCATGAAGAGCGTTTTGCTTTTTATGAGCGGGCTTCTCGCGCCTATGTCATTGTTGCAACCGGTGAACGTGCGCAGTATGCCAATTTGATTTTGAAAAAAGGTGTCATTTTTCCAGATACAGAGCCTTACCCACAAGCGAAAAAAGTTGAACTGAACTGAATCAAACTCAAGGCGACGGGGCGGCAGAAGCCTCGCTTGCCTTTTTGCTTTTCCCAAATCGCAGCCAGTAAACAACAACATATAATATAGGCATACTCTCGATAAGCACGGCATATGTAGCAATGGCATAAGAACGAATGGCTAATTCATAGGAAGCCGCGTCTTTTGCATATTGAAGCACATAAGAAGCCGCAGTTCCGGCTAGCAAGTAAACTACCGTTTTTTCCTGCCGAACTCCGGTAAGTTTAGCAAGACAAACGGAGGCGACGTATAACAGAAACGAGCTGCGAGTAAACATGGTCGTAGACCAGATGGCAATTAGGAAAGGGTCCAGGTTATCCAGAAAATCGCCGTAACGGGCAAAACGTATCATCTCCAGCAAAGGGTAGCGAAGACTGCTGGCTTCGTAAGGTCCAAAATTCATTAACGTAAACATCCAGAACACGATAATGAATAATGCAAGCGTAGAACCTGCAAATAACATACTTCGTAGAAGCGGCCGCCTGAAAGCAATGGCAGGGGCGAGGAACAGGAACATCATCCATTCGGAAAACCAGGGCATGGTTGAAATCGAGCCTGTTAAAATTTCTTTCAGATCATGATGCGTTACCATGGCAAGCAGTACATCAGGATTCCCCCCACCCATTACAGCAGGCATGAGAAAAGTAGAGGTGAAGATTTGCACCAGAAATATCCCTTCTGATAAATAGACAATGGTAATCAAACCTGAGCGCGCTGAAAGACTAATACATAAAATAGTTACGGTTGCTGTCAGCCATATGGGTGTCTCGGGTAAATACATGGATTGCAGAAAAACGATGAAATTCTCTACGTCAACGGATATCAAATACAGGCACAGTAACACAATGAGACCGAGGAACAGCTTGTGAACGGCCTTGCCCACAATTTCTTCACCGAAATCAATCCAGGGTCGATCCGGGTAAACCGCTCCCAATCTGTATGTGAAAAAGAGAAGAATCAGACTGATCGCAAACCCGCCAAGGATGGATATCCATCCTTGATAACCGCTCATTTTGAACAAGCGCTGCAGAAGGAAAGCGATGGGTTCGGAATACAGGTAGACAAACATAAAACGGTACGCTTGTCCGGCAGACAATTTGATCATGGCGTGCTCCTTTCTTAGCCAAACAAGCGGTCTGCCCAGCCAAAGACCAGCCTGATGACATCATTGGGATTAGGCCAGCCCGGTACAGAGACAGCCAACGTATTCCACAGCAGAAATATCCCCAGCAGAATGAAATAGGCCCGTTTCATCCCTTTTTTGCTGGACTTGATCATGGGCCACTCCAGTATGTACAGTACGGCAAACAAAACAACAGCAATCATTGGTTTACCTCCTAAAGTGGCCTGAAGCTTTCCTCTGTTCCTATCAGTAGCTGGATTCCGAACCTACGAACTGGATGTTGATTTGGGCATGCACGTTAAACTGCAATTCGTTTTTGACATAATCATTCCAAACGGGACGCAACTTTTCCCAGATCTGAGGATATGCCCATTCCAGGCGATAACCGAGCATTAGAATATCGGCGTTCTTGCGTTGGCCACTCCTTATTGCGTCGGTTAGATAGGCACTCACTTTTTCATTGGCCTTTTGCTCGATCTGATTCACGCCCACAATATCTTTGACCTTGAGAATCGGAATCACGGAATTCAGTTCTGCCTGCCCCCGCAAAGTGATGTCGAAGAAAGGCTGTCCGTTGACAAGCCTGACCTTAATTTTGGAATTCATATTATAGATCGTCATGCTCGCTTTTTCTTTATCGGTTTCCACGGAAAGGGCCACGGAATCCAATTTGCGATTGGCCCAGGCTATGGTCCTTGCTTCATTCGCCGAGATTGAATCGACCATCTTCATCTGTTTGAAAAGAGCACCACCTATTTGACTGGTCCATTGCTTTCGTTTATTATCCTCACTTGCCATCGAGGTTCCTTTCGATTCCAGAAAGGGGGCGGCAAAGCCCTGATTCATTTTGTCAGCCATAAGTACACTGAGCATTTGCGTCTTTAACATGTTTTCTTGGGTTGCAAATTCTCTTAACACATCACTAGGTGTTTCCTCGAAAACGGGAGTCAGATCAGCCACGTCTCTGGCTCTGCCCTTCGCAACCATGACGTAACTGCTAAGATGGAACAAAGGTTCACGTGAGATCCATTCCATCGCATCTTGAATGCCCTCTCTGGCGTATGCCTCACCGAATACCACTACCCGTGTGTGCCCCCAGGAAATCTTTCGTGTGAGATCGGTTTGGATTTTCTCTATGGCGTCAGCGATGGTGGATGCGGTAGCTGAAACGAGAGCATATGGATTTTTTCCGGGTCCGCCCGTACCTTCCGGAGAGAGACGGTTGGGAAGTGGCATACTTAATGAAATATCGATTTCACCCGGTTTTTCACCCTTATCCACATACATGGTTGTAATAAACGTACGTTCATTTATTTCAACTTTGGACCAGCAGCCACTGCAAAGTAACACGCATACCAAAACGACACTCAGTTTGGGCATAATCATCCACGTTTTCATGTTTTTTGCCTTTTCTTATTCGCATCTTCGTAAGCTGCTGGTCGCTTCTTCATTAGGAACCAAGGCACACGAACGATAGTATCCTTGATATCACGCAGCACGAGGGGGGCAAATGGCTGCATGTATGGCACGCCAAATGAACGCAGACTAACCATATACCAATAGATCAGATAGATCGAGATCACGATACCGAACAGACCCAGCGTTCCACCCATAAACAGCACCGGAAATCGAAGCAGCCGGAAGGCCAGTCCGAGCTCGAAGTGCGGGATGATAAAGGCGGCAATACCTGTGATAGATACGACAATAACCAGTGGTGCTGAGACAATTCCAGCCTGTACAGCCGCCTGACCAATAACAATCCCACCGATAATAGACACCGTTTGGCCCAGTGGCTTCGGAATACGAATCCCCGCTTCGCGCAAACCTTCAAAGGTCACTTCCATAATGAGCGCTTCAATCAAGGCAGGGAAAGGAATGTTTTCTCTAGCAGAAGCGATCGTAATCAGCAGGTTGGTCGGAATGATTTCCGGGTGAAATGTAGTTACGGCGACATAAAAGGATGGAAGCAGGAAGGCTATAAAGGCAAACAACAGACGAATAAGTCTAATAAAGGAGGCAGAATAAAATCGTTGATAATAGTCTTCCGAAGACTGCATTAAAGAGAAAAAAGTAACCGGAATGAGCAGGGAGAACGGTGTTCCATCCTGCATGACCCCAATCCGTCCTTCAACCAGTGCAGCAGCCACCGTATCCGGTCTTTCCGTATATTGATATTGTGGAAACGGAGAGAGAGGATGGTCCTCCAGAAATTCAGATAGATAACTTACACCCAGGCTGCTATCCATATCGATATTACCAAGACTTTCCAATACATTTTCCAGAATGTCTGGCTTGCATAACCCTTGGATATATACAACGAACACCTCGGTTTTGGTGTATTTTCCAATGGTGAATTTGATCATCTTCAAATCAGGGTGTTTGATTTTGTGCCGAAGCAGAGACATGTTCACATGAATATCTTCAATGAAGGCTTCCTGAGGGCCAACAATTACAACTTCATTGGTTGATTCCGCTACGGAACGCCTTTGATAATTTTGAAGTGCAAAATGAATCATTCCCGAAATACCCTCGATATATAAGGCTGCATTACCTGACACGATATCATCCACAATTGCTTCTGGTGAATTCGAGTGGTGGCTGTTAAGGGTGAAAAATGATCCGGTCAGGACTCGGGTAATGAATTGATGATCTATTTCATTTCTCGAGGCTTCCTCAAGCAGTGGTTTGACGATGGCTTCCCGCATAGTAGGGGTATCTACAATGGACTGAATATAGATGAGTTCACAATGGAAAGGTCCAATTTGAAAAGGCTGATAGATTATGTCGGCAACACCCAACAGATTAGCTCTAACCTGTTCATAGATATTGTCTTTTTCCATTTCAGTTTCGCCTCCCTATGCTGTAATGCCGAGCCTGTAATCTGACTATAGTGTGCGACGCTTCCAATGAAATATACTTTTAAGTTTGGATTATCGAAATATATTACAAACTTTGATGCAGATGATGAATGGGGAGATCATCAGATCTGCCTTAAAATAAGAGGATGGAATGAAGTAAGTAGAGGATTTATATAGGAGTTGAGGGAAGATGGCGTATCGGATCAGACTTGCTGAGCTTAGCGATGTTAACGGAGTGGCACAGTTGTTCAATGACTATAGAATGTTTTACGATCAGCCGACAGATCTGAAGGGAGCAAGTGAATACATAAAAGAACGAATGGAACGGAATGAATCCGTTATTTTGGTTGCCGAATCGGAATTGGAGACAGAAAAGGAAGAGGAGTGCAGTTTGACGAATAAACCCTTAGCGGGTGAGTTTGGTGGATTTATACAGCTCTATCCTAGCTTTAGTTCAGTGTCCATGAGGCCAATCTGGGTACTAAATGATCTGTACGTACATGCGGATCATCGCAAGCGAGGAATTGCGCGTAAGCTGCTGGAAGCTGCACGACTATGGGGAAATGAGAGTGGGGCTGTACGAATAGTGCTCTCTACGGCGATAAGCAACAAGAAGGCTCAGGTATTATATGAGTCGGAAGGCTATACGCTGGACACCAAGTTCATGTATTATGAACTTCATATATAAGATAGACTTTGAGAAACCTGAAGTTGAGGATAAGCAGGAGGGATTAGCACAAGATGATGCAATGGATAGCCATGATTACGATGTTGATCGATCATATAGGAGCCGTCTTTTATCCACAGGTCGGTGAGCTGCGAATCATTGGTCGAATTGCTTTTCCAATCTATGCTTTTGCCGTTTATATCGGTTATAAACATACTCGCAACGTACAAAAATACATATGGCGTTTGTTCTGGATTGCAGTGATTTCTCAATTGCCGTTTATGGTGGCTTTTAATCATTTTTCGCTGAATGTGGTATGGACATTGTGGTCTGCCCTGCTTGTATTGCTTGTGCTCGATAAACTTCCGGTCCGTTTGCTGGGAATTCCGATTGTGATCGTGGCTGGTTTGGTCATGGAGATGACCCATATGGATTATGGTATGTATGGCTTACTGCTTGTATTGCTATTCCGTTACTTCCAGGGCCCAGTACTGGTAATGGCTCATTTGCTCTTAAATGTGCTGTATATTTACCTGCACAGCAGCTCTATTCAGATGTACAGCGTGATTGCTACAGCAGGAATTGCAATAGCCCAGTATTATAACGCAGGCTTCCGTCTGAAAGGTCCGCGTTGGATTTGGCGTTATTTTTATCCTGCACATTTGGCTGTCATTGCTTTGATCCGCTTGATTTGAGAATTCTTCACGAAGAAAAGAAGCCACCTTATCCGTCATCACTGACGTTGAGGTGGCTTCTTTATATTCATTAATGGATGCAATACAGGCATTCACTTTATTGGAGTTATTCCATTGTTGGCGAAGTACCAAACTGCGGTCGGACGGCCTTAGGGAAATAACCAATCTCGATGGCATGTTCCAGCATTTTTGAGATGAAACGATCATCAGTTTTGGCGCATATAATGCCGGCTGGTTCTACATAGGCGGTTGTTACAGGAGAAGCATATACGTAGGCAGAATCCTTGGCACCGTCTCCTTCAAGCTGGGCGATAGCCAGTTGAAGTGCCTCAGGGTCCTTGCTGACACTGCCATCGAACAACCAGTTGGTGTATTCTGCAAAAGGCAGAGTCTCTACTTCATAACCGGCCCGATTCACAGAACGAATCAGATCATCGTAGCTGATAGGTTCCGGATTACAGATATGGAATACACGTCCTGCTGTGTCCTGGCGTAATGCCAGATGCACAATGGCCTGACTTGCATAATCAATAGGTGTAAAATCAACCATCCAGTCGGCTGCCGGTGCCTTGCCCAGCAATAACATTGCTTTAATCATGCGATAAAAGGCGTTGCTATCAATATTAGACTGGAAACGTCCCGTCTCGGAATGACATGTCAGGTTACCTGCACGATAGATGCTAACAGGTACACCTTCTTCAGCAGCAATCATAAGCACTTTCTCGGCTTCAAGCTTGCTGTCCGAGTACAGGTTGTCCACGTGCAGGTCCGCTGGGAAGCGATCATATTGCAATGATGACTCCCACTGTCCACTGAGTGCAAGATCTTCCGGTATCCCCATCGTGGATACATGGTGGAAGGAGGCACCTGGTTTGTTGCGAACGAGTTTGAGCAATGCAGTGGTTCCATCCACATTGGTTTTGGCGAATTGTGCTGCATCCCCGAAATGTCGTACATCCGCGGCGCAGTGTATCACACGGTCAATTCGTTCTTGCACGTAAGTTGTCTGCTCGACTGAAAGACCAAGATTCGGTTGCTCCAGATCGCCTTCAATAATCTCGACGCGGGATGCGAGGAGAGGTAGAAGCTCCGGTCCAAAGTAACCTTTCATGACGCTGCTTAGTCGTTCCATCGCAGAGCTTCCGTCTGCGGGACGGCGCACAAGAGTATAGATGCGTGTATTCGAAGTTAGAATCAACTGTTGCAGCACATGGGATCCAAGATATCCGGTAGCCCCGGTGAGGAGTACATGCTCGGGATTCAGAATTTCAGGATATCCAATCTGGGATCTCAGCTCTACAGGATGTTCTGACAATTGGGTGATCATGCCCTCATTCACTGAGGAATGGGCAGTTTCTTCTGTAGTTTGAGCCAGCTTCTCCACACGTTGTGCCAAGGCACGAACCGTCTTCTCGGCAAAAAAGTCGGCAATTTTCAGCTGCGGATAATGCGGCTTCAGAATAACCAGCACATGGATGACCCGAAGAGAATCACCGCCAATGGCGAAGAAGCTATCCTCCACACCAAAGTCATCGTGCTGAAGAATTTCTTTCCATGCTTCCAGAATAATCGCTTCGGTTTCCGTCTCCGGCTGTACCCGATCAGGTCGATCTTCATGACGCTCTACGTGAGGCAGAGCTACCATCGCTTTACGATTGATTTTCCCTGTCGGTGCGATTGGCATTTCATCGAGCTGACAGATCCATTTGGGTACAAAATAGGAAGGAAGCTTCACCGTTAGCTCCGCTTTAATATCCGCAACGGAAAGTGTACTGCCGTCCTTGGATGTAAAGTATCCTACGAGCATGTTTTGACCATCCGATTCCTTCTTGGGAATCACGGCCACATCCTGAACCTGATCCAGACGGGCAAAATGATCCTCGATCTCTCCAATCTCAATCCGGTGACCCCGGATTTTTAACTGGGAGTCGCTGCGTCCGACATATTCCAGCAGTCCGGTATCGAGCATTTTGGCAATATCGCCAGACTTATAGATTTTCTCATCGATGGCAAATGGATTATCAATGAATGCCTGCGCTGTACGCTCTGGCTGGTTCAGATAACCTTTGGCCAGGGCGGGTGTTGCTATATATACCTCGCCGGGAACGCCTACCGGGCATAATTGCTGTTCTTCATTGACGATATACACTTTATAGTTATGAATCGGTCTGCCGATTGGAATGTTAACAACACTTTCCGGAACTTGCTCACTAATTCGGTGAGTCGCTGTCGCTACTGTACATTCCGTAGGTCCGTATACATTGACGATATCAATCTGGTTGCCGAATTTGCGCTGGAAGGCACGAACCTGTTCACCGTACAGTGCTTCTCCAGCCACGGTAATGATTTTGACTTTGGCCAGCTTGTGGAAGCCTTCATCAGACAGGAAGGAAGCAAGCTGGTTGAAAAAGATGGTTGGCAGTATCGTAATAATTGTTGTGCCTGTGCGCTCAATTGCACTCGCAAATTCTTCAACGGATACACGTTCTTCCGCCGACAACAGGTACAGTTCTGCTCCGTAGAACAAGGCGCCAATCGTATCCCACACTGATGCATCGAAGCTGTATGTAGCAAACTGGGTTAATACGTCACCTGGTTGAATATCGCAATCTCGCTGCACCACACTACCAAGATTGGCTACACCCCGATGGGCAATAAGCGCACCTTTGGGCTTGCCGGTAGATCCCGAGGTATAAATGATATATGCCAGGTCGTCTGGCTCAATATCGAGATTGGGGTTACTTGCAGCGAATCCGGCAAGGCGTCCATCTACGGCCAGGATTTGGCGAACGCTAGTAATTCCTGAGAATAACCGTGAAGCTTCAGGTAAAGAGGACTCTTTGGTCAGGACAAAGGATGAAGCTGTATCTTCGACAATATAACTGTTGCGTTCTTGTGGGTGCTCAGGATCGACAGGAACGTATACTCCGCCAGCTTTGAGAATACCGAGCAAAGAAATAATTGTTTCCAAACTCCGCTCCATAAAGATGCTGACGAATTCTCCTTTTTGCAATCCGTTGGATAACAGCACACGGGCAACCTGATTGGCACGTTCATTCAATTCTCTATAGGTGTACCTGCCAGTTGGTGAAGTAATTGCTGGAGATTCAGGATATTCGGCTGCTGTTGCTTCGAACCAGCCATGAATCGTCTGATGTTCTGGTTCGTGAACGGCGGTATCATTCATTTCTCGGTATAGCAACCGGTCTGAAGCGGATAAAATGTCCACTGTGCCGATGGCCTTGTCTTGGTCACGCAACATAGCCAGTAAAAGAGTCTGATAATACTCTGCATATCTTGTGACCGTAGATTCATTTAGAAGTGAACTGTCATAGAACAGATCCAGCGTGAGCATATTCTGATCATCACGAATATTCCAATTTAACAATTGAGGAGCTTTAGGGAGCTGTACACTGTTAAACATGAACAGCGTTTCCGGATTACCTCCCGCTTGCAGCGTGTAATGCAGCTGGAGTTGATCTGAAATCTGATGAATCAGTTCGATAAAGGTTAATTTTCCTTGAATCTGCAATAACACATGGGAGGCTACCTGATCGGGAGCCAGCGTGCCGATGGCAAGTTCCTGCTCAGCTGATAAACGGAACAACAAGGCTGCGTAGGCAGACAATAATGCTGGATAAACGCCCTCTGAACCGAATTTTTGTTTCAGTTCCCGACCCAGGGACGATTCCAATGAAATATGAGCAGACTCATAAGTGAATGCTTGTTGACGGCGCCCAAAATCCAGTGGAATCTGAAGAACCGGCAGGCCAGATTCCACTGTTTGGGTAGATGATGATTGATTTTCGACCACTTCAGTTGTTCCTCCTTGGTTCAAACCGTTCAAGTTGTGGGTTGAATTATTGTTTACTTACATTAAAATGCGAAATCAGTTCTTGCAGTTCCTCAGACATGTTGTTCAAACGGGTAGAGGAATCAACAAGTGTAATCAGAGATGCTTTTTGTTCATCTACGGATGAAGAGATCCGTTCACTGTTGTCAGCTGTCTTACTCACACTCGCAGACAAATCATCCGCAGTTGCGGTCATTTCTTCTGTACCTGCAGAGATTTCTTCTGTAGCACTCGATACTTCTTGAATCTGATTCGATACTTTCTTGGCTGCTTCCAGAATCTCTTTGAACAATTGACCGGTTTGATCAGCTACGCTGAGTCCGGTATCCACTTCAGACGTTCCTTGTTCCATCGCACGAACGGCTTGTCTGATTTCAGCCTGGATCTCTTGGATCAGTACAGCAACCTGGCTCGTGGATTGTTCGGACTGCTCAGCAAGCTTACGTACTTCACCTGCTACAACTGCGAATCCTCGACCTTCTTCACCAACACGTGCTGCTTCAATAGATGCGTTGAGTGCAAGCAAGTTCGTCTGGCTGGAAATGCCTGAGATGATATTCAGAATATCGCCAATTTCCTGAGAGCGGCTCTCCAGAACCTGAATGGCCGAAGCGGTGTTTTTAACAGATTCCGTAATCAGATTCATCTGTTCGGATACCTGACGAACCACACTGTTTCCTTGTTGGGATCGACGTTCCATCTCATAGGCCTCGTCAGCTACACTCGCTGAACTGCTGGCAATAGTCTGAATGACGATAGCCATTTCGGACATCGCACGGGCACTATCCCGGGTTGCCTGTTCCTGTGCACGAATGTTGGATGTAATCTGAGTAACGTTGCTATTGATAGAATCAGCATTCTCGCTGTTTCTCTCCGAGACTTCATACAGTTCCTTAGCAGACTCGTTAACTTCTTGCGAAGTGATTTGCACTTTGACGATGGTATCGTTGATCTTGCGAACCATTGTATTGAACTTTTCGTTCACAATGCCCAGATCGTCTTTGCCTGTCGGAATTTTGACATTCAAATTACCCCGGCTTACGTCATCAATCCCTTTGATCAGGTGACGAATAGGGGAAAGCGTGTTTTTAACAACAAGATATTGGATAATCAGGAACAACAGTAGGAACGCTACCAGGATGATAATTCCGTTCTTGAGCAATTTGTTCAGTCCGGCAGGTACTGCTGATGCGTCTGCATCGACTGCAAAGTAAGAGTAAATCTTGCCGTTGCTATCCTTGATAGGGTAAGCAATGGTTGTCCAGGTTCCGAAATCATCGGAATAAAATGTGGTGAACGTTGGGCGATCGGTATTCACCATTTCTTTCAGTGCATTTGCCACAACGACTGGCTGTTCATACATGTCGCCGATATTTACATTTTCACTCTGGAAGGCTTCCTTCAGATTGGTTGGCATGGCAACAAGGGAAGTTAACCGTTGGTTATCTCCACCCAGCTCGACGCCAAAGATGTAGGCTTGTGCAATGTTAGGATAATATTGCTGCATTTCATCGAAATAGGCACGCAATTTGGTTTGGGTTTTTCCATCATAATTGGCTTCTGCAATAGCAGCCTGCACTTCGGTGGAATCAATGCCTTCTGCCCATTTTTTAGTAATTTGTTCTACCTGACCATGTAGTTGGTCTACGAGGATTGTTTTTTGAAAGTAATAGCTGCTGGCAATAAGTGCCACGCCGATGATAATAATGTTAGTAAATGAAAGCAACAGATTTTTGGAGAAAAAAGACATGCTTTTCCAACTTAATGATTTCACTAAAGTCCACTCCTGATCTTCTTTGAATTGATAATATGTTGGTGCCTTCATGTTGCAAATTAAGTCATTCCAGTATCCCCTCCAAAGGCATAATGTGCGACCATGGTCTTGGGTTCCTGGTCGCTATGTAGAGATATTTTTACCTAGATACCCATAGGTGTCTAATTATTAAAACACATCTATACTTAATATGTCGTATAAAATGTCGTCAAATTGAATAGTTTTGTTAAAACTTTTTTAATATTTTACGTACTTATGGACATATGAAAGTGAAAAGTAGGTATTTAGAACTGTTTATTTAAAATAATTCCCATTTTTTAGTTTCATTCTGTATTCTATAACATGGTGGGTTAAAAAACATCCTAAAACATTGAAAAAATAGTGAAAACGACAGAAAACGGACTTTCTTTTGCCACACAAATCAGATATCAGGGAGGAGAATCTAACCAAGAATGTACATAAGCAACATTATTGATACATGTGAAGCAGAGAAACAGGCCAAGTTTCCCAGTTGAACACGTCATGCACAGATATACATCGGAAGCGGTTTTATCTATAATAACTACAGTATGCATTTCTCAAATCATGAGCAGGCGGGGGTTTATAGATGAATCTTAAACAGATAGCAGCTGAGCGCGCGGCAGAGTATGTTCAAGATGGAATGAAGGTTGGATTGGGTACAGGGTCAACGGCGTATTACGCTATTTGTCGAATTGGTGAGCGAGTACGTGAAGGGTTGAACATTCAGGCTGTAGCTACTTCGGAAGCATCGGACAAGCTTGCCAAAGAGTGGGGAATTCCGATCGTTCCCTTTGATCAAATTGGACGTCTAGATCTGACCATTGACGGTGCAGATGAAGTAGATCCTGAGTTTAACCTGATCAAAGGTGGCGGCGGTGCGCTTTTGCGTGAGAAAATTGTAGCTGCAAACAGCGACAAACTGATTATTGTAGCGGATGGCAGTAAAGCCGTACAAAAGCTAGGAAAATTCCCGTTGCCAGTTGAAGTGGTTCCGTTTGCTTCAGAGTGGACCTTCCAAGCGCTGGAGAAACTCGGGTGTCACCCAGAATGGCGTATGGATGGGGATCAACGTTATCTTACGGATAATGGCAACCTCATTGCAGATTGCCGCATGGAAGCCATAGAGCATGCTGCAGAGCTTAACATTCAGTTAAATATGCTCCCAGGTGTTGTCGATAATGGACTGTTTATTAAAATGGCGGACACCGTCATTCTTGCGAAGGATGATGGTAGCATCGATGAGCGTCATCGTTCATGAACGGAAAGTGAGGTCATTGCATAGATGAGGGAAAACCCGTTAGTGGATGGTGAGATTGTTCTTCGATGTGTGGAGAAAGAGGATCTGACTGAACTCTATGAATTGATCTACAGTGAAGACGTACCGGAATGGAAACAATGGGATGCGCCATATTATGCCCTTGAACATGAGAGCTACGAAGACTTCGAACGGAGCATGTTAAAAAGACTTGAAGCAACTCAGAACAATTCTGATCCGGACTCCATTCGAATTATTGAGCTGAATGGCCGAATCATCGGTACAATCAGCTATTATTGGGAACATCGTCCATCCATGTGGCTGGAAATGGGAATAGTGTTATATCGATCAGCCCAATGGGGGCGCGGGATCGGCACGCGAGTACTTCAGATGTGGTCCAGTCACTTATTCGAGCAATTGCCCGTGGCCCGGGTTGGATTGACAACCTGGTCGGGCAATGAACGGATGATGCGTTCAGCTTCGAAGGCGGGAATGCAGGTGGAAGGACGTATGCGCAAATGCCGCATCGTGGATGGCAAACATTATGATTCAATTCGTATGGGAATGCTGCGCGAAGAGTGGGAGCAGATGCAATCTGCAGGAGCAGGTCGAAATGTAAACAACTGATGGAGGATTAAGAAATGCCGAACAACGAGGACAATCGGGAACTGTCTTTACAATTATTTGTGGTTCTCGCTCGCGCATACAATTCCGTTACATCCAGGTCCAACCGGGATATCCAGAGTCATGGACTGAATACAACAGAATTTGGCGTGCTTGATTTGTTATACCATAAAGGGCCGCAGGCGTTGCAAAAGATCGGTGAGAAAGTGTTAATGTCCAGTGGCAATATCACGTATGTGGTGGACAAGCTTCAGAACAAAAATCTGCTGATTCGTCGAGCGTCCAAGGAAGATCGACGTGTCATATACGCTGAATTGACGGAGGAAGGAAGACATCTGTTTACACAAATCTTTCCTCAGCACCACCAGGTGATCATTGATGCGGTGGATGGGTTGGAACCTTCGGAAAAGGCAGATGCGATTCGTTTGTTAAAAAAGCTTGGACTCGCCGCAGAGGGGAAAACTGACTTGCGTTAATAACGCAGGTCAGTTTTTTTATATGAATGTATGCCATTCGTCGTTCATGTATAATGAATAGATGGATTGTATTTGAACGGGGAAGATCGAAGCTGCCGAAGCTTTTGCAAACGATTGGATGAGTGAAGCCTTCGTATAAGCAGTATGGCATAATTCGCGATTAGGAGAGTGATCATGTGATGTCTAATGAACATGGAAAGATGAAATCATCGCACAGAACGATTGAATCGTTATCCAATCAGATGATTCGCGGTAAGGAGAACCAGAAGCAGATTCGTACATCCCTTCCGATATCAATCTTGCTAGCAGACGATAACGTCATCAATCGGCAGGTTGTGCAGATGCAGCTCAAAAAGCTGGGCATGACCGAAGTGCATACCGTCTCCAATGGGGAAGAGGCTAGTGAAGCTTTTCTCAGCAATAAATATAGTATGATCCTGATGGATAACATGATGCCTGTAATGGATGGACTGGAGGCGACACGCCATATCAGAGCTTTAGAACAGGATAAGATGTGGCATCCCACTCCGATTATTGCGATGACAGGAAATGTGATGGATGGAGAGAAAGAGAAATGTTTTGAAGCCGGGATGGATGATTTTATTGGTAAACCCTTCACCCTTGAAGCTCTAAACAACGTGATTCAGAAGTGGCAACCATCATCCGTGTCTGAAGAAATTACGAAACGATAAATAATATACATACATGTTTCACGTGGAAGATCGACTGAAAGAGAGGAAAATGTTCATGTTATTATACAGCCTTGCCGTTCTGGTCCTAATCGTTCTTGCCTTACTATGGTTAGGTGGACTTTACTTCTTCAAAACCGCCATTCGGCGTGCTCCAAAATCATTTTTGGTTGATAATCCGAATCTGATGCCCGAACCGGATAACGAAATAATCAGCAGTGCTTCTGACTTGACGTGGCTTGATACGCAGCCAACCGAAGATATATATATTGAATCACATGATGGATTAAAGCTGCATGGAACATGGCTTCCTACCCACTACGGATCGCAGCGACCAACGGTTATCCTGGCCCATGGCTATTCGGGAAAAGGCAGAGAAATGGCGGGTTTTGCCCGCTTTTATGCTGAAAAACGGGGCTACAATGTGTTGATGCCGGATGATCGGGGTCATGGCCAAAGTGAGGGCAATATCATCGGATTCGGCTGGCTGGATCGTAAAGATTATGTTCAATGGGTCCATTGGGTTCTGAGCAAGGTTGGTACGGAGACGGAGATCATTTTGCATGGAATTTCGATGGGAGGCGCTACAGTATTGATGACAGGTGGTGAAGCTCTCCCTGATCAGGTAAAGGCCATCGTATCGGATTGTGCTTATACCTCCGTGAAGGAGGAGCTGACCTTCCAGCTCAAGCAGCTATACAAGCTGCCCGCATTTCCGTTTATTCCCGTTACAAGTTTCATTTCCAAATGGAAGGCGGGCTACTTCTTTGGGGAGGCATCGGCACTAAATCAACTCGCCAAAGTTCAAGTTCCGGTTCTTTTTATTCATGGTGAGGCAGATACGTTTGTACCGACGGAAATGGTCTATAGACTATTTGAAGCATGTCCGACAGAAAAGGAACTGTTGACTATTCCCCGTGCGGGTCATGGAACAGCATTTCAAGTGGATCGTACCCGATACGAGCAGGTACTTGAATCCTTTTTGACCAAGAACCAGCAGCATTCTTCTGATTCCAATTAAGCATCCTGGGTATTAAGTAGAAGATGTACTTAAGGGGAGGTGCGAGATGCCATATACACCTAGAGTTTGTTCATATTGTCATGAAAAAATGGCAGAGGATGAGTTCAAATGCAAATCTTGCGGCAATCTGGTTACTACCAAAACGGTTCAGCCTGAACAACCGTACATGATTGAAAATGATGAATTTATATTGGATCGATATTCAATTGTGTTACTTGTTCTGATGACACTGTTTCTTCCTCCCGTAGCCATGACCATTGGCGGCCTGATGTTATTTAATGACAATACGTATAAGCAGGATACAGGTAAATTGCTCGTCACCGGGGCATTTGTAGTGATGGTTATTCTCACCGTTATTCTGTTTGCAGGTTCGGGGACATTGACGATTAACATCTAAGCTATGGAGGTGCTTGTATGGCAAATGAACAATTTGAGGCTGCACGGAAAGCAGAGGCAGGTTACCATTCTAACTTCTATCAGAATAATGAATTATTCGCGTCCGGTACCTGGATGGCGAGACCCATGCCGATGGTTATGGATATGCTTGAGCGTTTGCTTACCCATAAGACAGAGCTGCGTGTTCTCGATTTGGGATGTGGTGTAGGCAGACATACGATACCCATTGCGCAGCGTCTTGGGCAAACAAATAGTGAAGTTATCGGGGTGGATTTGCTGGATGAGGCTGCAGATGGACTTCGTAAATATGCGAAAGAATATCAGGTTGATCATATGGTGCAAGTAGAGAAGGCGGATGTTGAGCATTACGCTGTCAAGCCGGATCATTTTGATTATATTGCTGCTTGCTCTTGCCTGGAACATGTTTCAAATAAACAAGCCTTAGTGGAGGCTATTGAACGTTTGCAAGTGGGAACTCGTACAGGCGGCATTCATTGTATCACGATGAGTACGAGTGTAGAGGAAAAGGAAATCAACACAGGCCGGGAGATTGAGCCGTTGATTGAATTGAATCTGCCCACAGCTGAGGCTATAGCATTACTGGAGAAGGCTTATGCTAATTGGAACATTCTGCTTCAGGAACATGTAACACAGACGATCGAAGAGGAAAAATATGATGAACCGACACAGTTCCGTTGTGAACTGCTTCGTTTCGCTGCACAGAAGCAATAGTAGCCTGCCGGGATCGCGTAGTAAGGTCCCGGTAGTTCGTATTACTCCGCAGCTTAATAGAACATCACGAGAAGCATCATGGGATAGGGGACATCATCACACCAGAACATGGGGGATCAGAATGAGTACATATGTGATTGGCATGGATGGCGGGGGAAGTCATACACGTGTGGCATTGGCCGATGAGAACGGAAAGGTTTTGTCTTATGTGCAAAAAGGCGGTTGCAACCGCTATCATGATGCCAATGCAGAGCAGAACGTATTGGAGGGCATCGCTGAAGCTATTCGCAGAGCTGGGCTAGAAGTGGATCAGATTGCTTCCATTCAGGCGGGGATGGCAGGCCTGGATCAGCCAGAAGATACAGTCTGGGCTGAAGCTTTACTCGCTCAAACCGGGATATTAGGCAGAATCAGCGCAGTAAATGACACGCATATTGCACATACGGCAGCCTTTGGCGGTGAGCCAGGCATCGTAGCTATTGGGGGCACAGGCTCTCTGATTCTCGGTAAAACGGAACAAGGGAACTGGCTTCGCAATGACCAGTTCGGCCACTATGCGCCAACAGCAGCTCGTTTTTTGGCTTATGACGCGGTGCATTCCATCCTTGCGGGACGTTATGGTCCGCAGGACCAACCCTGGATCGAACAGATATTAGCCTATTGGAATGTAACTTCGATTCAGGAGCTTGCTGCACTAGGCGTATCAGGTTTTGCTGAAAATAGACAGGCCATCAATCGGATATTTGGTCAAATGGCTCCTTTGGTTACCGAAGCAGCAGCCGAAAATATTCCCCTTGCGGTCAGAGTATGCGATTCAGCAGCGGATACGGCCGTTGTGGGTATTCTCATGCTTTTTAAAGATCAGCAGGTGCGCATGACGCTTACAGGAAGTTGTCTGAGTACACCTTATATGGTGGAGGCCGTTCGAAATGGGCTGAATGCAGCCTATAAACCGGGTGGACAACAGATTCATTACATTACCAGCCATGTGCCGGCAGTCGGTGGTGCGCTGCTGGATGCATATCATTTGGCAGGAATTCAGGTGCCTGAAGGTATCACGTCTGATCTCCAATCGGAGCTGAAACGGCATACGACTTGAACTTTTAAAGGCTAACGACTACAATACGATAACGGAATCAAGCAAGTTATAGGAGGAATCAGGGTGTTAATTCAATTGAAATCACGCATACAGGAGCCGGAAGTGCAGGAGCTGTTGTCCTACTCGGTCTTTCCCGACCCGGATCACCTGAATCGTGCGTTACAACAGTATGTTAATAAGGACGAGCTGCATTTGGACGGTTATGAAGACGAAGGCCAGCTGATCGGTCTGATTGGATATGAAAGTACAGGAACGAGTGAGATCACTATTCATCACATCGCTGTCCTGCCTGAGAACCGTTTTAAAAATTATGGTCGTGGCATGATTTCACAGGTGCTGGCCAAATATAACCCCGACAGACTAATCGCTGAGACCGATGTGGAAGCGGTAGAGTTTTATCGAAATACGGGATTCGTAGTGTACAGCCTGGGTGAGCTGTATCCGGGTGTGGAGCGATTCCGCTGTGTATTAGAGAAGGACGAGGAGCAAGACGAAGACTAGTAACTGTCTACTACTGTGTAACGTAAAGAGAGCATAATCATAACAGGATGTTGGATTTGGCGAAGCAGCTGAGTCGGACGTCCTGTTTTTTTGTCGTTTGTTTGAAAAAATAGGAAAAACGTATTGCTTTGCAATATAGTTTCATTATAGAATAGTTTCATTGAAGAATAGTTCTATGAGTGAACTATATTTTTAGGGAAGGAGAATGAAGAATGAACACACCGGATGCTAGAAGTTTGGTTAACCGCTATTTGGATGCTTCTTTCCTGGTAACCAAACGGTTTGATACCCAGATACGTGAACGCCTGGGCCAAACCATTACCACAGATCAGTTCTGTGCACTTCGTATGATTGAGGAGAAACCGTTATGTACGCCTTCTGATCTGGCAGAGCTTTTGTGTGTAGGCAAGAGCAGTATCACTGCTCTGGTCAACAAGCTGGTGGATCGGGATCTGGTCCATCGGGCCGGGGATGAGCGTGACCGCAGAGTTGTTTATTTGACCCTGACGGACAATGGACGTGAAGTATACAGGGAAACGGAACAGGAAATACAGCAGCTTCTGGAGCCGTATTTGGTCCATTTCAAACCGGAAGAGGTTCAGAATTTCATTGAATCTTTTGAGAAGCTCGCAGCTTTGCTAACGCATGAAGGAGGACAGGAGAACGAATGAGAACGATTTTGAAAGCGCGATGGTGGTTGATGGGGCTATGGGTCATTGTGGCCGCCGTATTAATGTTCACCGCCCCTAACATGAGTGAATTGATTCGGGAAAAGGGACAGTTTTCGGTTCCTGAAGGACACTCTTCCACCCAGGCAGCGGCGATTCTGGAAGAAGCCGCTGCACAAAAGGGTGAGCAGCAGGGCAGCCAGTTGGCTCTTGTATTTTATAATCCGGATGGTTTGGGTGCCGAGGGTAAAGAAGAGGCAGAACAGGCCGTTAAGAAACTGGAGGCAGAAAAGGAGAAGCTTGGCATTCTGTCCATACTGGAACCTTTCTCTCAGCCTGAATTATCAGACAAAATGATCTCTGCGGATGGCAAGACGATCTTGACGTCGCTTTCTATTGATCAGGGAGACCGTACAGTCAAGGAAATGCGCGAAGACCTCAATGAAGCTTTGTCATCGGTCAATGTGGAGCATTACATAACCGGTAAAGGTTTGATTGATGAGGATACGGTGGAAAGTTCCCAAGAAGGACTCAAAAAATCGGAGTACATTACTGTAGTATTTATTTTGCTCATCCTATTCCTTGTATTCCGCTCTTTTGTCGCTCCATTTGTTCCACTGCTTACGGTGGGGATCAGCTACATTGTTTCACAGCAGATTGTCGCGTTCCTTGTGGACGGTCTAGACTTCCCTATTTCGACATTTACGCAGATCTTTATGGTGGCAGTCATGTTCGGGATCGGTACGGACTATTGCATCCTGTTGATTAGCCGGTTCAAGGAAGAATTGGCTCATCATGAAAATACGTGGGATGCCATTATTGCTACGTACCGTACAGCAGGCAAAACGGTATTCTTCTCCGCACTCGCCGTGCTGGTTGGATTCATTGCCATTGGTTTTGCACAGTTTATGTTGTATCGTTCCGCGGTAGCGGTTGCTGTCGGTATTGCCGTGATGATGCTGGCATTAGTCACGATTGTTCCATTTTTCATGGCAGTGCTGGGCAAAAGACTGTTCTGGCCTTCCAAGGGTTCACTGGAACATGCCGAGAGCAAGATTTATGGTGCAGCCGGTCGTTTCTCCCTAAAACGTCCATGGGCAGCCCTGCTCATCGTTGCAGCGGTATGTGTGCCATTGCTGGCAACTTACGACGGCAAACTGTCGTTTAACAGTCTTGATGAGATTGGTGAGAAATATGATTCGGTCAAAGCATTCAATATCATTTCGGACAGCTTCGGTCCGGGTGAATCCTTGCCGGGTCAGGTCGTTATTCAAAATGATGAAGCTATGGATAACGCCAAGTATATGGCGCTCGCCGAAAAGATTAGCCGGGAAGTGGAGAAGGTGCCAGGGATCTCTGGTGTCCGCAGCATGACACGTCCAACCGGTGATGAGATCAAAGATTTTGAAGTGACACAACAAGTAGGGACATTATCTGATGGTTTGGGCGAAGGCAAATCGGGTCTGGATAAAATCCGTGATGGTCTGAGCGAAGCCAGCAGTCAGTTAAGCAAAAATGAACCACAACTTAAAGAAGCTGCGGATGGGGCTGGAGAACTGACCAAAGGTACTTCCCAACTGCAGTCTGGTATTACACAGTTGTCGGAAGGACTTCAGCAGATTGAAAAAGGAATTCGTGACGGCTCCTCGGGCGCCGGTGATCTAAAAGCAGGTCTGCAGAAAGCCAAAACGAGTGCAGATCAACTTGCACAGGCCAACAATCAGCTGCTTCAAGCCTATCGTCAGGCAGGAGCAGGTGTCGCAGCGCTGGGTGATGGTGTAGGTGAACTGCAACAACAACTCAAAGGTGTATCTACAGCGTTGACCAGCTTGAATGAATCGTTCACAGCGCTTGAAGAGCGCTATCCTGATTTGCTGCAAGACGCCGATTATCAGCGGGTCAAAGGCACCCTTGGTGAAACAGGTACCGGCACAGCACAGCTCGCTCAAGGTTTGGGTCAAATTCAAACCAAGCTAGGCGAAGCCGCGGCTGGAATCAATCAGGCTAACAAAGGCTATGCCTCCGCAGCTTCCGGACAGAAGGCACTTGCCGATGGTCTGGGTCAGATTGTGACGGGAATCAGTCAGTTACAATCCGGTCTCAAACAGGCCGCTGACGGTCAAGGTAAAGTGATTAGTGAAATTCCTTCCATCCAGAACGGACTTGGTCAGCTTCAGGGTGGTCAGGAGAAAATTCAGCAAGGCTTCTCGGATCTGAGTGGTCAACTGACTCAATTGACAGATGGTCTTAATCAGAGTGTAGATGGAATCGAACAGGTTTCAGGTGGACTCGATTCAGCACAGGACTACCTGACACAATTGCAAAACTCTCCTGATTCGGATCTGGCAGGCTGGTATGTTCCTGAAGAAGCACTGAATAGTAAGGACTTCACACAGGTATTCGATACGTATCTGTCCAAAGATCGGAAAACGATGACGATTGACGTTATTTTTGCCGAGAATCCATATGGAACTGAAGCGATTGATCGTGTTCCGGATATCGAAGCTGCTGTACATCGTGCTGTACAGGGAAGTGCGCTTGAAAAAGCAGATATTGCCATTGGCGGGGTAACCAGTACATTTGCAGATCTGCAGGAAGTCTCCAACAATGACTACACACGCACAGTTATGCTGATGCTTGCAGGAACGTTTATCATTCTGGTCCTGCTGCTCCGTTCGGTTATTATGCCGCTGTATCTGATTGTCTCGTTGTTGCTGGCTTATTTCACATCCATGGCCCTGACGGAAGCGATCTTTGTGAATATACTTGGGTTCGCGGGCATCAGTTGGGTTACGCCGTTCTTCGGCTTTGTCATGCTGATTGCACTGGGAGTGGATTACAGTATCTTCCTGATGGACCGTTTCAATGAGAACAAAGGTATGAGAGTACAGGACGCCATGTTGTATGCCATGAAAAACATGGGTACGGTTATCCTGTCTGCAGCCGTCATTCTGAGTGGTACCTTTGCCGCAATGTATCCATCGGGAGTTCTTTCGATGATGCAGATTGCGACGGTTGTACTCAGCGGACTGATCTTGTATTCTCTGTTGTTCCTGCCATTCTTCGTTCCTGTAATGGTGAAAATGTTTGGCCGTGCCAACTGGTGGCCATTCCCGAATAAGGAACAGGCAGATTCCGTTGATTCGGATCGTAACATAGGCATGTAATTAAATGATATATGAACAGCCCCACTGGATTCCCGGCGGGGCTTTCTGTATGGTTTTGAACAATCCTTTATGAAACGGACAAATAAATGTGTATGCCTACGGACACCATCCCGCGCCTTGTCTCCGTTCCTCTCATACGATATATAGGAATTGTATATGGAGTAGTTTATAACACAGCAGAGAGGGGCGGCGGGATGGTATATCGATATGTGGCTATAGGAGATTCATTAACGGTAGGTACAGGAGCGCTGCTGGGCACCGGCTTTGTTCCTTTATATCGGAGAATGGCAGAAACGAATGTGCGTACGTTTGTATCCATGGATAATTTGGGCGTGAATGGACTTACGTCAGGGGAAATGCTGCAGATGATATCCAACAATCCAAGAGTGCGGCAATCGCTGCGTGAGGCGGATATTATTACGTTGTCGATTGGTGGGAACGATCTGATTCGTACATTCAAAGCGAGTGGCGGGATCCCGAATGCAAGTAAGATGACACAGGTGCTTGGGGATACTCGCAGTAACGTGTCCCAGATTATGAGGCATATCCGGCAGTTGAAAGGAAACAGTGTATATATGGTCCGTACGATTGGGTTGTACAACCCATATCCGCAAGCGGCGGAAGCTGCATATTGGGTGCGGCAATATAATTCCTTTCTGAATAGTGCAGGATCGGGGAACTATGCCTGTGCTCAGGTCTATGACCGGTTTGAAGGGCGTGAACGTGAACTGTTATTTTGGGACAGGGTTCATCCAAATGCAAAAGGATATCGCGTGATTGCAGAACAGTTGAATCGTACAGGATACTATCCATTTGCCTAATCAGCTGGCAGTGAAGCTTAGAATGACTATTACCTCGAAGCTGACTAGACCGAAAGAAATACTTCCGTTAAGATGAGGACATATAGAGGTTGTATTACGTGAGATAAAGGAGTTATTTTTGGTGCACATCATCGATTCAGGTTCCCTAAACGATTCAGAACAGCAGCTCATATCCACCGTTTTATCCTCATATGGCTTCACGTCCAACTGGAAAGCTCAGCGTGGAAAGGGAGGCATGAACAACTCTACCTTCATGGTAGAGATGGGCCAAGAATGTTACGTGCTGAGGCAGTATGAAACGCATAATGATCAAATGAAAATTGCTTTTGAACACGAGGTGCTGTCTGCCTTGTCACGTTCAGAGTTTGAGCTTGATGTGCCTGCGCCCGTTAGCCTTCCTGATGAGAAGCATGCAACATTTCTTGCTGTGCAGGATCATTCCTCGGGCCGGAGCAAAATCGTGACGTTGTTCCATTATCGTGAGGGTCATAATCCCGTGTGGAATACACCCGATCAGCTCAGTGGGCTGGGCAGGGCGGGTGGCATGCTGTCTTCCGTTATGGCGCGCCTTCCCATAACCCTGGATCCCGTTTATCCACCCTATTATCAGATTCAGGAGGCTTACCCGCTCTGTTCACCGGAGAAATTGTTACAACTATGCACCTCACCCCCGGATACGCTGATGGCATGTGCAGATGACTTGCAGAAGCTGAAGGTTGTATTGCCAGACTTATTCAATACGCTGCGAGGCATGGAGCTTTTACCACATCAACTGGTACATGGGGATTTGAATGCATCCAATGTATTGGCAGACTCTCAGGATATCATATGTGCCATTTTGGATTTTGAATTCGTCACATGGGATCTGCGGGTAATGGAGCTTGCTGTGCCCATGTCTGACCTTCTGACGATGGACAAGGAGCAGGCATGGATGTGGGAGGCTTTGGAGGGATTGATTCAGGGATTCAGGCAACAGGTCAGCCTGGAACCAGAGGAGCTGAGCGTGATTCCAGCGCTTATTTTGCTTCGAAGTCTGGATGTCGTGATGCATTTTATCAGTCGATTGTTCGAAGGTACAGATGAGCCTGATGTGGCTGTGCAGCAAATCAGGAAGCTGAGAGAACGGATAGACTGGATGAAAGGTAATGAGGAACGACTGCGTGAGCTGCTGACCTAGCTCTGCAACATGGGATGTATGACAAAAGTGCACTGATTTCTGCCTTGAGGCAATTATCAGTGCACTTTTTATTTGGTGAAATTTTTTATCACGAATGAATGGAATGGATGCGTACATTTCAAATTCACGACGTCGAATCCATTGCTCAATCTGACGTAATCAAACAGCTTTACAGTCCACGCTTGCGGAACCAGCTGCGAACAGCCCAGCGACGTTCCTGGCGCTTCTTATATTTTGGCAGGGAGCGATACACGTTCAGTGATTGCTCGTAGGCTTGTTTTGCATCAGCAGTACGTCCAAGGGAGCGGTACACCGAGCCGAGCAGATAATATGCTTCACTGGATGAAGAATGAATCTCCTGGAATTGCTGAACGTATGCCAGCGCTTTGTCCCGGTGAGTATCCTTGAAAGCACCTGCAAGTGTTAGATAAGGACGTCCATATTTCACTCTTGGATTAATATCCAGTGCCTGCAAAATATGACGTTCGCCTTCTTCCGTTTGGCCCAGATGAAGTTCAGTTGTGCCCAGCGCCTCCCAATATTCGGCTGATTGCTCGTAAGGACGTTCCAGTTCCAGCAGCAAGGCATGAGCTTCGCTATAACGTTTGCGTTCAATCAACAGACGCGCCAAATCCAGCTTGGAAGAGACTTCATTCGGACTCATGGCAAGCTGCTGCCGGAGCCGTGAGATGTTACGCATACGTTTAAGTGGCTTCATGAAGCTTGGCATCACCCCAACATAGCGACGATCCAGGAAATACAGAATGATGAGGAAAATAATAACCGCCAAGAACGGATTGCCTACAATCCGCCACAGCAGGCCAAAGATTAGAAATTTAATCAGCACGACAAAGTCAACTCCAATTATGATGTAATCGCATTTCGAACACTTAAAATATATTTGGATTGGTCCAGCGGGTTAACTCCTCTGCGTTTCCGCGTATGGGTCTGATCCGAAGGACAATCCTGGTACCCGGCAAAAGAAGTCGTGAGCACCCCGCGTCCGCTCGTCTCTGAGCGGAGCTTCACCGGATAATCCATGGAGCTTGCCAGAGGCATACGTCCTTCAACGATGCATCGACCGCCTCCGATGATCGGCGCTTCAAAGGTTGCTCGCATATGTACCAGATCACTGAGCGCTTTACCGCCGTACTCCTCGGGGACCGTTAACCGGAAATTAAGAATGGGTTCCAGCAGGGTCGTGCCTATGCTTGCCAACCCGTCCATAATCCCCATCGGCGTGGCTACCACAAAATCCAGTGGATGGGTATGCCAGACATGATGCTCACCTTCGATTAGCGTAATGCGCAGGTCGGTAACCTCCCACCCCAATAACCCCTGAGATAGCGCTTCGGGAATGCGGCGCTCCACTTCATTCTGATAACGAAGCAGAAGATGATCCGTCCGGACGGTGGATGAGTAGATCAGACCGCTACCACGTGGCAAAGGCTCAATGCTGAATCGAAGAATGGCCCAGCAAGGCTTGGGCATCGTATACGCAATGAATCCTTCCCCTGAAGAACGAGGAGTCTCCTTATAGATGACGGACGGCGGGTCAAATACGACATCCAGTCCGAAACGACTCATCAGCAGGCTGGACAGAATTTCAAGCTGGATGGTTCCCATGACTTTAAGATGCAGTTCCCGTTCTTCAGGCAACCATTGCAAATCGAGCAGGGGATCTTCATCCGTCAGCTCTTGCAGTGCCGCTACAAGGTCAGGATAACGAGCCGTGTCTTTACCATGTACCTGCACGGTCAACAAGGGAACAGCCAGCTGGGGTACAGGAGGCACACCTTCGGGGCTGCCAATAATATCACCAACATGGGTTTCGCTTAGTCCGTACAGTGCGGCGATCTGTCCAGCATGAACAGCACCCGTATCCGCCCATTTCCGACCATCCATTCGGCGAATCTGTGTCACTTTCTCTTCCAGCTCCCGAGTGGAGTTATAGATCGTATCCCGATTATACACACTGCCACCATACATGCGAACATAGGCTGTACGGCCCATCGTTTTATCCCGTTCAATTTTGAATACAACCCCGGATACTGAAGGTTCTTGAGGCTGCGCAGGTGCAGGAAGAAATTCGATGATGGCATCCAGCAGCTCCGTTATGCCGATTCCTTTGCCCGAAGCACCATAACAAATGGGGAACACTTCGCCCTGATGCACCTTTTTGCAAAATGCTTCATCTAGCTGGTCAGCTGGCAGCGTTTCACCATTAATGTAGGCTTCCATCAGATCTTCGTCGAGTTCGGCCAATAATTCAAAAAGGCCGGGGATAGAAGAAGAACCCTGCACTTGCGCTTGGCTCTCATTCCATAAAGAGTCAATGCCCTCGAACACCTCTTCATTCATCCGAAAGGTTTGGATTTCGCATACGAAGGGAGAGAGACTGGAGCGGATCTGATCGATAACCGTCTCAGCAGAAGCGCCAACCCGATCCATTTTGTTAATATAAATCAGGGTAGGAATTCCAAGCGAGCGGAGAGCATGCCAGATGGTCTCGCTTTGGGATTGGACCCCTTCCACGGCGGACACAATCAGTACGGCTCCGTCCATAACGCGCAGGGATCGCTCTACCTCAGAGCTGAAATCGATATGACCCGGCGTATCAATCAGATCAATAATCGTATCTTTCCAGATCAAAGAGGTCATAGCCGCCTGTACGGAAATGCCTCGTTCCTTTTCAATATCCAGAGAGTCTGTGGCTGTTGTTCCATCATCTACGCGACCTGGACTACGTACGACACCGCTTTGAAATAACATATGTTCTGTCGTTGTTGTTTTCCCTGCATCGACGTGTGCGAAGATGCCGATATTTCTGCGATTCAATTCGTTTAACATGGGATGTAAGGCTCCTCTGGCAGCAGAAACGCATCGTTTCCGACATTGTAATTCAGTATTATAACATACCACACGAATAGTATGGAAGAATATGTTACACACAGACAAATCTCTACATTTCAGGATGTTGTGACAATCACGTTTGATGCTGATTCTTCATGGTTTTACGGTAGGCAGCGGGTGTGGTACCCGTCAGTTTCTTGAATTGTCGATAAAAATGGGGCAGGCTCTCAAAGCCGCAGGCATCGGCAACAACGGTCATTGTCTCATCACTTCGAAGCAGGTGCTCTTTCGCCATAATGACCCGGCGGGCCAACGCATAGTCAGTTAGTGTCATACCAGTATACCTTTTGAACGCACGGCTGAAGTGCGCCGGGGATACGGCTGCCTGCCGTGCCAGTTCCGGCAAAGAAAGGCCACTGCGCAGCTCTTCATCCATATGAGTCAGCGTAGAGGAGAGCCAGCTTGGTCCAGGAACACTTCTGGCAGGACTTGCAGGACCAACTGCCTCCAATCGCTCCAGATAAATAAGTAAGAGTTGCAACCGCAGCAGAGCGGCGTGGGCACTCAGGTGATGTTCTAACTGGAATTCTGCATGAATGTCGTCAATTAATGCAGCAACCTGGGCTTGCTCCTTGGCATCCAGATGTCTCTTGTACACCCTGCGTTTGCGGCAGCGTTCAAATAGAGAGAGCATGGCTGACGCATTGCCTCCCGCTGTGGAAGCCAGTAATCCTGGACTGAAGAATAAGGCCGACGAAGTCACCAGATTCCCGGCATCAGGCAATGCGCGATGTACCGTGCTGCCAGGAATGATGAACAAATCACCCTCCTGCATGTCTTCAAGACCGTTATCAATGAAAATGGTGCCTTGACCCCTATATACATAAATAATTTCATGCCAGTCATGAAGATGATCCGGCAACTCGTTCTGGGGGGACTTGGTATCTGCATACACCAGACGAAAGGGAATCCCCGATTCCGCCTGAATGGTTGTACGAACGGGCGAACGTTCCATTCGATCTCCTTTCAAAACAGTGCTTACAAAAAAAGTGGTTATTTCTGATCATGAAAGAGTACATTTACCGCAATATAAGCAATTAAATTTCCTTTTATTGATGATACAATGAATTTAAAGCGTTTTCAATGGAAGCTAAGCGGCTGGGTACCGTGCAGCGGGACATCTGATGTTGACAAATAAAACGATGAGGTGAGTGTTCATGTCGGCGAGCACGAAAAGACCAAGGCTAAAGCTGAATCTGCTTGGAAGTGATAGCCAGCGCAAGTGCAAAGAAGTGATGGAACGTCCCGTAAAGGTACTACAGATTGGGGAAGGCAACTTTCTGCGTGGGTTTGCAGATTGGATGCTTCATGAGAGTGCCAGACAAGGCAAATTCCATGGTAGTGTTGCGGTGACCCAGCCTCGGCCTGGGGGAAAGGCAAAGCTGGAACAAATTCGTGATCAGGACGGATTGTATACGATGATTACCCGGGGGCTGTCTCAGGGAGAAGCAGTGGAACGGACGGAAATGATCTCGATTTTTTCACAGTGTATTAATCCATACGAAGAATGGCAGGATTTTCTGAAACTAGCGGAATTGCCCTCCCTGGAGTTTGTCATCTCCAATACAACCGAATCGGGATTGAAATATACGCATTCAGAGTACACGCAGGGTGAACCGATACTATCATTTCCGGGTAAGCTGACGGTCTTCTTGCATCAACGTTATCTGCGGTTTGATGGGGACCCATCCCGAGGGTTGATTCACCTGCCGTGTGAGTTGCTTGAGGGCAACGGGGATGTACTGCGCAGTTGTGTGCTGCAGCATAGTGAAGATTTCGGTTATTCTGAAGGCTTCCGTTCATGGATTGAGAACCATAACTTGTTCCTGAACAATCTGGTTGACCGGATTGTCACGGGTGCACCGACTTCGGAAGAAGCCGATTCCCTGACCAATCGCTGGGGATACGAGGATCAACTGGTCAATACGGCAGAGCCATATCATTTCTGGGCCATTCAGGCAGATGAAGCACTGGATAAGAAACTCCCCCTGAAACAGGCGGGACTCAACGTACATTGGGTGAAGGATTTGAAACCTTTTCAGCTGCGCAAGGTTCGTATTTTGAATGGTGCTCATACCCTCATGTCTTCGCTCGGCATTCTGCAAGGCAAGGAACATGTGAGAGAAACGATGGAAGACCCAGAGTTTGGCTCTTGGGTCAGAGAAGCGGTACATCAGGAGATCGTGCCTGCACTGGATATGCCGGATCATCATCTGGATCAGTACGCAGGGGAAGTGTTTGAACGTTTCCTCAATCCGTATATTAATCACAAGCTGCAGGATATTGCATTAAATACAGTAGGAAAGTTCAAGGTCCGTGTGCTGCCTACACTTTTGGCCTATGAGCAAAATCAGGGAACCTGGCCGGCTCGGCTCGTGAAAGGATTTGCGGGATTATTGTGTCTGTATCGTCCAGTGAACACGCCGGACGGTTATATGGCACAACGATTGAACGGTGAGTCTGTCCTGCTTCGGGATGATGCGGATGTACTGGCTGCACTCGCCATACATTGGGATCGTTATGATCCTCTGAAGAGGGATACGCAGCAATTAGACCAGAGTGTCGCTGCTGTATTATCTGATGTATCGATCTGGGGAGAGAATCTGGATGATCGACAGGGGCTTCGCGAAGCACTCGTTCACGAAATTGGTTTGCTGGAAGGTGAGAGTTAATGAACACAACACGTACAGTCAATGACTGGATTGCGATTCAACCGCAGGATGATGTCATTATAGCTCTTCGGGATTATGTAAAAGGGGAAAGTATTATACTGCCAGACAGCACTACTTTTACACTAAGGGATGATGTGCCCAAAGGTCATAAAATTGCTGTACATACCCTCGCACCGGGCGAGGATGTGATGAAATATGGTTTTTCCATTGGGATAGCCAAGGAACAGATCGAACAGGGGAGCTGGATTCACAGTCACAATCTGAAAACAGGACTTCACGGTTTACTTGAATACCAGTATCAGCCGGGACCATCTGTCCAGACGGACATGCCTCCGGAACATCTGCGTTCATTTGATGGGTATCTGCGCCCTAACGGTGAAGCAGGCATTCGTAATGAAATCTGGATTGTGAATACGGTCGGCTGCATTAATAAAGTATGTGAGGCTTTGGCTCGGATGGGCCAGTCGCAGTTCGGCAGCAGGGTGGATGGTGTATATCATTTCCCACACCCATTCGGATGCTCGCAGCTTGGAGATGACCTGAAATATACGCAGCAGGTATTGGCTTCCCTAGTGGAACACCCGAATGCTGGCGGCGTGCTGGTCATTGGTCTGGGTTGCGAAAATAATCAGGTAGACCAGTTCCGCGAATGTATCGCACCCGAATATCAGGGGAAAGTCCGTTTTCTCAAAGCGCAGGAAACAGATGACGAGCTTGAGGAAGGACTGCGTCTGATGGAAGAGCTCGTGGAGCTCGTCGAACATGAACAGCGTCAGCCGCTGCCTCTGAGCAAGCTCAAAATTGGATTGAAGTGCGGCGGTTCGGACGGTCTGTCCGGGATTACGGCGAACCCGCTCGTTGGCTCTGTTGCCGATATGCTGGTTGCTGCCGGAGGTACGGCTATTTTGACCGAAGTTCCCGAGATGTTTGGTGCAGAGACCATTCTGATGAATCGGGCGGCCAATGAGCAGGTGTTTGATAATTTGGTAGACTTGGTGAACGGCTTCAAGCAATACTTTGTGAACCACGGTCAGAATATATATGAAAATCCTTCACCAGGGAATAAAGCAGGCGGGATTACCACGCTGGAAGAAAAGTCTTTGGGATGTACGCAAAAGGGAGGACGTTCTTCCGTAGTTGATGTACTTCGTTACGGCAAACGTGTCACTCAAACCGGCCTGAACATCGTGGAGGCTCCGGGGAATGATCTCGTGTCTGTTACAGCACTGTCAGCTGCGGGTGCGCACATTGTTCTTTTCACGACAGGTCGCGGAACGCCGTTTGGAGGCCCGGTACCTACTGTCAAGATTGCAACCCAATCTGACCTCGCAAATCGGAAAAAGCACTGGATCGATTTTAACGCAGGTCAACTGCTGGAAGGTAAGACGATGGAAGACGTGAAAGTGCAGCTGTTCAGTCAACTGATCGATATTGCTTCAGGACGGGCGCATACGCTTAGCGAGCAGCATGGATTTCGGGAAATTGCGATATTCAAGGATGGAGTTATCCTGTAATTGTACTCGTTCGTTGCTTTATATCTGTTGCATGTATGGTAAAGGTATATACAGCAAATCCCGGTGGCCCTCTTCGGCTTCCGGGATTTGTCGTTTATAAGTATTTCAATCAATGTATCGCAAAAGATTTTTTGATTTTGGTCAGTGCGGCAGCAGAAGTGTGTTTCTCCAATTGCTGTACCAGGAGTTCGCTCGCATCTGCAACGCTGCCCTCAAACGGTTCAATACCTTGACGCTTCATCCAGCAGCCTGAGGTCTCATAAGCAGAGCTGTTCCAAGCGACCTTGCCTTCAGCGAGGCCTTCTTTTTCTTTGGTGCCGCAGATGACAATGGCGCTAATGCCTTGAAGGTCCAGCAGCCCCTGGTCAAATGCTTTTTTGTCCTCTTTGGCTCCAAAACCTGCTTGTGAACGCAGCGTCCGTCCATCAATCCCCTCATGCTTCTCGATTATCTCATACAGTTTGAATGCTTCTCGAGAGAGCAAACCCGCGTCATATTGTTCCTCCATGACTCTGGAGTCCGCTAGCAGACGGTGTACCCATGGGAAATATTCGCGTGAGACAAGAATGGCTTTCTTTTTGAGAAATTTGCCATAAGCAGCGATCCCTTCCTCAGCCAGACGTGAACGCCACAACCAGGGATCAAGCGCGTTATCTTTGTGCCAGTTTTCTTGAGGCGTTATGGAGGACAGTGAAGGGTATTCAGGAAATAAAGGGGCGAGTGGGAGCAGTCCCACAGCCTCTATTCGCTGCACAGCTTCTTCGTAAGTTACGATCGATTCATGCTCATTCATCATGATTTTGGCAAGCTCCTTTTTAGCGTGTGCTACAACGATTATTGTTGGAGGTAAGATACATCTGGTATACTTCCTCGGCATGTTTGCGAATCTCGCAGCGAAGGTTCTCGGGTTCAAGTACTTCTGCTTCACTTCCAAGTCGATAAAAGAATCGTACGGCCCAAGCCCACTCACCGGGAGGGCAGAGAAAGGACAGTTCCCATACATCCGGAGCAATCTCGGTCATCCGTTCGCCAATATGCTTGTCCTGTTCTGCCTCGATCATTCCGCTGTAACTCAGACGTGCGGTAACACGTGTCGGAGAAGGTTCGGGAGATTTCGGCTTGCTGCGCTGTCGCTTTGCCTGTTCTGCCAGCTGTTGTGATTCAAGCATCTCAACCGGTGTAATGTCCAGAATGCGGTCTGCCCTGAACAGGCGCTGTTTACCGTGCTCCTCTGAATACGCTTCACAATACCAGAAACCGGCTGAAGCATACACTCGAATGGGGCAGATCGTTAGCCAGCGTTGACGGGAAGCAGAGCGGTACAACATACGCAGCCACCCTTGTTCCGGGATACAAGCCATAAGCGGTTCCAGATGATGAAGGATGTAGTTTCGTTCGGGAACATCATGCTTCAGTTGTTTGAGCATAGGATCCATCCTTGCTTTGACATCATCCGGAATAATGCTTTTGATTTTGTCCATTAATGTCCAGCGTTTCTCTTGAAAAGGGGTATCTGCATAATGGCTTAGGCCTTCGAGAGCAAAGATGAGAGTAGCTGCTTCAACCGGGTCTAATTGCAGTGGGGGCAGTACAAACCCCTCCATAAGTCTGAAGCCGCCTCCGGGACCGGAGATAGCAATGATCGGGACATTCATCTCTGAGAGAGATTGGATATCCCGCAGGATGGTACGGCGGGAAACTTCAAACTTTTCTGCAAGTGAATGTGCCGTTTCGTGACCGTGCTGCAATGCCATAACGATGGCGGCAAGCCGATTTGTTCTATTCATGTCAGCCACTCCGTTTCGAGGGTTGCGCCGCCGGAAAGGATGCTGGAGTGTTCCTCCCATTGTAGCAGTGTATAAGTGACATCATGATTGTCACCAATATTTCGCAGCAATATATTATTTATTCTATACAGTGCAGCGACTACTTTCGAAGGGGCGCTTCCTTTTCCCGGCGGGGCGTCGTTAAATTGTGTGTCTCGTCCAATTCGCTTCGCTTCTCGGTATTTCCTTCTAACCGATAGCCTCACAAATAATGACAAAAACCCGTATCCGGTCTAAACGGATACGGGAAGTAGCAGATTGAAACAAGTTCAATCATATAATACTTTAAATTTTAACAATTGACACGCTTTTAAGCCACAAATAACGATCAGTGCGATCTCCATGTAACATGTTGTATCATCGATTTTCGAATATTATTTCATTTCAAGCAGTTGTACACCGCGTCCTTCAATCTCGATCGTACCTGAAAGGGACCGATCTGTGAGCAAATCATGAGCCTCTGCTTTACCCAAATCATAGGATTGAGCGGTAGCATTGTGATTCATGACAAACAGGTACTGTTGTCCATCCTTGGTACGAGCAGTCACTTCGACACCTTCCGGAGTATCCAGAAGAGAAGCAATATTTTTGGTTGCAGCCAGTTGTCCCAGCAAGCCGTCCAGGAATCGATCTTCCGGGTCGGAAGCTACGTACCAGGCTTCACCTTGACCAAATGTGTTACGGGTTACCGCAGGCATGCCTTTGTAGAAGTCGTCTCCATACTCGGCAATGATCTCTGCACCTTCACTGTGCAGCAAGTCACACAACATGCCGCAACCATAGTCTCCTTGAAGATCGCCATAAGCCTCTTTCATGACCATACGGTTTCTTTGCTCAGGCAGCAGTGCATCAATTTCTTCAACCCAGATACCGAGCAGTTTGCGAAGTTCACCCGGATAACCCCCGGTTGTTACGATATCACTCTCATTGACGATACCACTGAAGAAGGTTGTCAGGAATGTACCACCTGCTTCAACGAACTTCTCCAGTTTGGCCGCAAAGCCTGGTTTAACCATATAGAGCACCGGAGCGAGCACGATGTCGTATTTGCTGATATCGGTATCCACACTAACGATGTCCACCTGAATGTTGCGGCGGAAGAAGGCAGCGTAGTATTTGTGAATTTGATCTACATAGTTCAGTGCAACCGTAGGTCCGCTGGATTTCTCGATTGCCCACCAGTTATCCCAGTCAAACACAATCGCGACTTTGGCATCCACAGTAGCATCCAGCGTTTTGTCTCCCAGCAACTGTAACTCCTTGCCCAGCTCCGCGACTTCACGGAATACACGGGTATTCTCATGTCCTACATGTTCAATGACTGCACCGTGATATTTCTCGCAGGCGCCCACAGAGCGGCGGAGCTGGAAGAACATGATCGTATCCGCACCATGGGCAACGGACTGGTAGCTCCACAGACGCATGACGCCGGGGCGTTTCAATGAGTTATAAGGCTGCCAGTTCTGCTGGCTTGGTGTCTGCTCCATGAGCATGAACGGCTGTCCGTCCTTCAATCCACGCATCAGATCATGAGCCATAGCTGTGAAACTTACCGGAGTCGCAAGACCCGGATAGCTGTCCCAGGAGACGATATCCATATATTTGGCCCATTTGAAATAGTCCAGCTGTTTGAAGAATCCCATCAGATTGGTCGTAACGACCGAATCCGGGATATGTTTTTTGATCGCATCATATTCCAGACGGTAACAATCGAGCATACTGTCGGAGTTGAAGCGGGAGTAATCAAGTGAGATGCCCTGGAAGGTGGAATTGTTGTTTCCCCAGTGCTCGCTCAGGTTACTTGGCAGTACAATCTCATCCCAATCGTAGAATGTATGCCCCCAGAAATTGGAGTTCCATGCTTTGTTGAGCTGCTCCAGGGTCCGATAACGTTCTTTGAGATACACGCGGAACGCTTTCTCGCAGTTATCACAATAACAGTCGCCGCCATATTCGTTGGAGATATGCCATACAAGCACACCAGGGTGATCCTTATAACGTTCCGCCAGCTTGTCTGCAATTTTCTCGGAGTATTTGCGGTAGGTTGGGCTATTCGGACAGGAGTTATGCCGTCCACCGAATTTGCGTTTACGTCCATCTGCATCCACACGCAGTACATCCGGGTATTTCTTCGCCATCCATGCTGGATGAGCAGCAGTGCTTGTCGCTAGGCAAATGTAAACGCCGCTTTCATAGAGACTGTTAATTAACTGGTCGAGTCCTTCAAAATTATAAGTGACTTCATCAGGCTGAATCAGTGCCCATGAAAATACGTTGATGGTCGCAATATCAATACCTGCCAATTGGAACATGCGCAGATCTTCAAGATGAGTCTCATGATCCCATTGTTCAGGGTTATAGTCGCCGCCGTAGAACATTTTGGGTAACTTGCTGCTAATCAAATGTGTTCACCTCTTGTATAAGAATAAATCTATACTATATGATGGATATGACTTTTAAAATATAAGAAAAGTAATGAGACATATAAGAATACGGAACTGTAATTTTGCTTTTTGTTCAAAGGAGAGAATCCCTATGCTCATCACACCCGATCATCGGCGCTATTTTATGACCCCACGGGATCAGCCGCTTCCGCTCTACATCGAGAGTATAGGGTATAACGGCAATCAGGAGAATGTGTATAGACCTGCCGGATATCCTTGTTATCACTGGCTTCAGACGGTGAAGGGGGCTGGAGAGTTCAGGTTTGCAGGTTCAACTGTACAGCTAGGGGAGACATCCGGCATTTTGCTGCCGCCGAATGAGCCTCACGAGTATGTACGGTCGCAAGGAGAATGGGAGACCCTCTACATTACATTTGGAGGCTCCCAGTGCCCGGCCATTACAGAGTCGCTTGGTTTGGGGGAGGCAGCCCTTCACCAGTGGGACTCAGAGAGCCCGCTTGAACATTATGGCAGGGAAGTGCTGGGTTCCATCAGCAGTGACCAGGATTTATCCGGTTTGGAAGCGTCAGCGGACATGTACCGATTTCTGATTTTGCTCAAAAAACATGGCATGACGGGCAGTCGTTCTTCGATCTCCCATGCCGTGGAACGGCTGGCTCCGTTAATTTCATTTATGAATGAACACTATGCCGATCCCGAAATCGGTCTTGAACAGATGGCCGCCATACCAGGCATTACGCCTAGGTATCTGAATACCCTTTTCAAACAATCCTTTGGCATGACCGCCTACAGTTATTTCATTCTCCTTCGTATTCGCAAATCGAAAGAATGGATGACAGGGGACAGCAAACTAACCGTCAAGGAAACGGCAGCGAAGGTTGGTTTTCGGGATGCGAGTCATTTTGTGGCTACGTTTCGGCGGATTGAGGGCGTAACTCCTGAGCAGTATCGAACGTTATATTAATCATTCTGAGGTTTAAATGTGCTATAAAACACTGTTCAAGTATGAGGATTCCGTGTAACCTGTTACAAATTGAACAAAAAGTGATGCCAGGAAGGTATTGATGCGCAAGGGTGCTTCCCGTTATGATGATATCGATTCCTTAGATTGGAAAATGACTATACGGATCAACGTATCCGTTCAACTTAGAGAGGATGATAGAAGTGATAACAACTATACCATTGTGGGACCATGCAGCACCTTATGCGGCCAAGGGTCATGAGGATGAAATGCCCCATCTGATTCCATTTATTCAGCCGGGTTCCGAGAGCGCTGTCATTATATGTCCGGGTGGGGGTTATGGATTTTTGGCCGATCATGAAGGAGCCCCAATCGCTGAATTGCTGAACCGTGCTGGAATTAGCGCATTTGTGCTGAAGTACCGTGTGGCGCCCCACCAGCATCCGGCACCCATGACAGATGGTCAGCGTGCGATTCGTTATGTACGGGCTCATGCCGAGCAATATGGTATTCAACCTTCCAAAATTGCCGTACTTGGTTTCTCGGCGGGCGGTCATCTTACAGCCACGTTGGGAACCTTGTATGACGAGGGTCAACCAGATCACGAGGACCCTATTGAAAGGGAGAGTTCACGCCCGGATCGGGTTATTCTTTGTTATCCGGTAATAACGATGGACTCCTATGGACATGCCGGTTCTCGTGAAAATCTGCTTGGGTCAGATGTGTCTGCTGAACAGATCAAGGCTTTCAGTGCAGAGCAGCAGGTGAAAGCAGACGCTCCTGAAGCATTCATCTGGCATACGAGTGATGATCAAGCGGTCCCTGTAGAAAACAGTTTGCGTTACGCGCTTGCTCTGGGTGCACACGGCATTCCTTATGACTTGCATGTATTCGAAAAAGGTTCACATGGTCTGGGATTGGCAGAGGATGATCATGCCGTTCGGGCTTGGTCTGATCTGTGCCTGACCTGGCTTAAGAATCAAGGGTGGTAACCCGGCACTTGGCTGATCTATGTCTTTCCTGAATATGAAATGTGAATACGAGTGATCTCACATATTTTAACGCTTATGAGAGCGAAGGAGAAAACGACAATGAAATTGCAAAAGAATGATAAGCTGCTTTTTATCGGAGATTCAATCACAGATTGTGGCCGTGAACATCCTGTTGGTGAAGGGAGTTCTGGACTGGGGCACGGCTATGTGGCGCAAGTGTATGCCTTGCTGCGTTCCATATATCCGGAATTGATGCTGCGGATTCAGAATGTGGGTAATAGTGGGAATACAATCCGGGATTTGAAGCAGCGCTGGGACCGTGATGTGCTTGATCTCAAACCGGATTGGCTAACGATTATGATCGGGATCAATGATGTATGGCGTCAATTTGACAATCCGTTATCCACAGAATCGCAAGTTTTTCTGGAAGAGTATGAATCCACACTACGAGATCTGGTTGCTTCTGTTCGTCCTGGGTTGAAAGGACTTGTTCTGATGTCTCCTTATTATTTGGAAGCCAATCCGGAAGATCCGATGCGGGCTACGATGGATATATACGGTGAGGCTGTTCGTAGAGTAGCCGCTGAAAATGACGCCATTTTCGTGGATACACAGGCTGCATTTACTCCATTCTGGGATCATTTCTATACGTCTGTGCTGACTTACGATCGGGTTCATCCCGATGCAACAGGCCATATGGTTCTTTCCAAAGCGTTCTTGGATGCCATTGGTTTCGAATGGTCAGGCGGCGTCAAATCTTAAAAAGGACGTGATGGCATGAGCGATTTGAACATTGCAGTACATACCCCGGCACTGTTGGGCGAAGGTCCTAGCTGGGATGCTGAACACAATCGATTATTATGGGTGGATATTGAAAGCTACAAGATCCATGTATACGTTCCAGCTACAGGAGAAGATCGGACTTATGATGTTGGCGAGCATGTAGGTGCGGTTGTGCCATACCATGATGATGAGGTTGTCGTTGCTTTGCGCAGTGGCTTCCACAGCTATAACTTGCTCACGGGAGAGTTACAGCCGATTGAAGATCCGGAGAAAGGCAAGGACAACAACCGTTTCAATGACGGGAAGTGTGACGCTCTTGGACGCTTCTGGGCAGGGACGATGAGCATGAACAATGAAAGCAAGGCAGGGGCATTTTATTGCCTGGAGGAAGGACAGCCTGTTCGAACGTTGTTCAGGGATGTATCCACATCCAATGGTTTGGGCTGGAGCCCGGATCAACAGAAGATGTATTACATTGATACGCCGACACGATCCATTGACCGTTTTGATTTTGATCTGGCTGCTGGAGAGATAACGAACCGGACAAGTGTAATTGCTATACCGGAGGAATTTGGCTATCCGGATGGAATGACTGTAGACAGTGAGGGAATGCTGTGGGTTGCCCACTGGGGCGGAGGAAGAGTTACTCGCTGGAATCCGCATACAGCAGAGCTGATGCAACAGATTGAGGTACCTGCAGATCAGGTGACATCCTGCTGTTTCGGAGGGCCGGAGTTGGAGGACTTATATATTACGACTGCCCGAATCGGTATTCGAGAAGAGCGGCTGACGGAGACGCCGAATGCTGGATCTCTATTTGTAATTAAACCGGGTGTGAAAGGGCAGAAAACCTACGCTTTTGGCGGGGGAGCACAGTCGGATACCGAATAAATGAAGGACATAGTGTTACTAGAATTTTGTTCTTCGTCTATAAAATATTTATCAATGGAGAAGGGTGCTGTTTAAACAGCATCCTTTTTTTATGTTTTCAAAAGCGATATGCAGAAAAAAATACAAAAAATAGAATTTGGGCAGAAGGGGTTTTTTAATTGCCATCGAATGTTATTTATTGCAAGGTTAATCCAATGAATGGTAATCAAAATTGATTTATGAAAGCGTTTTATAAAAATAGAGAGGAGGTGGGGCTGGTTGCCTGTTCCAATGCATTAAATGTCTGACACTGCACTCATCAACATGATGACACAGCGGGGTTTACCGGATGCGATGAACATATTGAAGAGGAGGCTAAGTAATTATGAAAACGTTTTTGGGAAAGCTGCGGGTGATGAGTTTGACGGTTGCTGTTGCAGCAGTTTCGTTGGGAGTACTCGTTGGAACAACAGATGCGGCACCGAGTGATTCATACCAGTGGAAAAATGTCGTGACCGGGGCTGGTGGGGGTTTTGTGCCGGGGATTATTTTCAATGAGTCAGAGAAAGATTTGATCTATGCCCGGACGGATATTGGGGGAGCCTATCGCTGGAATCCTGCGAATGAGAGTTGGATTCCACTCACCGATTTTGTTGGCTGGGATGATTGGAACAAAAACGGTGTCGATGCGCTGGCAACAGACCCGGTTGATCCGAATCGAGTGTATATGGCTGTCGGCACGTACACGAATTCATGGGACAAAAACAACGGCTCCATCCTGCGCTCTACGGACCGCGGTGATACTTGGCAGACCACTACTCTTCCGTTCAAAGTCGGCGGTAACATGCCGGGACGTTCCATGGGGGAACGCCTGACCGTTGATCCGAATAAAAATAGCATTTTGTATTTTGGTGCACGTAGTGGCAACGGACTCTGGAAAAGTACGGATTACGGCGTAACCTGGAACAAAGTAACGAGCTTCCCGAATCCCGGTACGTATGTAGAAGACCCGTCTTATGAATATACCAGTGACATCGTGGGTCTTTCTTGGATCACGTTTGACAAATCATCAGGTTCTGCTGGACAGGCAACACAGACCATCTATGTCGGGGTAGCCGACAAAAATCAAAGCATATACCGCAGTACAAATGGAGGCGCAACGTGGACTGCTGTTGCTGGACAGCCTACAGGGTATTTACCTCATCACGGAGAACTGGATGCCAATGGAAATCTCTATATTTCATACAGCGATGGTGCAGGCCCTTATGATGGGGAAAAGGGAGACCTCTGGAAACTAAATACGACTACAGGGGTATGGACCAACATTAGTCCAGTGCCGAGCAGCAGCTCGGACAATTATTTTGGATACGGCGGACTGGCTGTAGATGCTCAGCATCCTGGTACACTGATGGTGGCAACCCTCAACTCTTGGTGGCCTGACGCGAATCTGTTCCGCAGTACGGACAGTGGAGCTACTTGGACCCGCATTTGGGAATTTGAAGGATATCCAAACCGTAAAATGCGCTATACACAGGATATTTCGGCCGCTCCTTGGTTGACCTTTGGGACGAATCCTGCACCGCCTGAAGTTTCTCCAAAGCTGGGCTGGATGATTGGCGATCTGGAGATTGACCCGTTTGACTCTGACCGCATGATGTATGGAACAGGTGCGACCATCTACGGCACGAAAAATCTGACAGACTGGGATGACGGCAACAAAATCAATATTTCAGTGATGGCCAAAGGGGTCGAGGAGATCGCGGTTCTGGATCTGATCAGCCCGCCAAGCGGTGCACATTTGTTAAGTGGGGTAGGGGATGTCTCGGGATTCCGTCATAACAATCTGGATCAGTCACCAGCTACGATGTTTACCAGCCCCAACTACTCTTCTACGGAAAGTCTGGATTTTGCAGAGTTAAGTCCGAATACCATGGTTCGCGTTGGTAAAGCAGACTATACTGCTGATCCGAATGCAAAATCCATTGGTTTATCCAGCGATGGTGGGACCACGTGGTATAAGGCAAACGCAGAGCCTGCCGGTACAACCGGAGGAGGAACCGTAGCTATCTCGGCAAATGGTAATCGACTTGTATGGAGCACGTCGGACAAGGGTGTGCATTATTCCACTGGCGGCAACTCATGGACAGCGAGTTCAGGTATACCCGCACAGGCAAAAGTGATCTCCGACCGGGTAAATCCGAACAAATTCTATGGATTTGCTGCCGGTAAAGTCTATGTGAGCACCAATGGTGGTGCCTCCTTCACTGCATCTGCGGCAACGGGGCTTCCGGTAGAAGGTAACGCGGATCTGGACGCTGTTCCAGGAACGGAAGGCGAACTTTGGTTTGCAGGCGGCAGTGAAGAGGAAGGGCCATATGGTCTGTGGCATTCCACCGATTCAGGAGCGACCTTTACCAAGCTTGCAAATGTGGAGGAAGCGGACAGCATCGGTTTTGGTAAAGCTGCACCTGGGCAGAACGTGGTCGCGCTGTACACGATTGCTAAGATTGATGGAACACGTGGATTTTTCCGTTCCGATGACGGCGGGGCGAATTGGGTACGGATTAACGATAATCAGCATCAATATGCACGTGTGACCACGATTACAGGTGATCCACGTTTGTATGGAAGAGTGTATCTGGGTACGAATGGACGAGGCATTTTATATGCTGACCGTATTGGTGGGAACAATGGCGGTGGAGAAGGTGGAGGCGAGACTCCGGTGAACAGTTCGGCCATCACACCAGTGAATGCGGAATTTGATAAAAATACAGGCAATCAGGTAGATATTCCTGTAACGTTGACACTGAACGGAAACACTTTTAGTGCAATACGTAATGGCAATACAACGCTGGTTTCAGGTACGGATTACACATTATCGGGCAATCAGGTCGTGTTGAGTAAAACCTATCTGGCTTCTTTGTCCAAGGGAAGCGCCGCGTTAACCTTTCATTTCAGTGCAGGCAATGATGCGATCCTAAATCTGACGATCAAAGACACGACGGCTGTACCCGCAGGAGCCATTCGAATTGAGATGTTTAATGGAACGACTTCAGCAACGGGGAACTCCATTAATCCTAAGATCAAATTAACGAATACAGGTACTTCGGCCATTAATCTTTCCGACGTCAAAATTCGTTACTATTATACGATCAATGGCGCTCAAGCCCAAAACTTTTTCTGTGACTGGGCAACAGCTGGAAACGACAATGTTACAGGGGCGTTTAGCGCACTGTCGACCCCAGTGACCGGAGCAGATTCCGTGCTGGAGATTGGCTTCAAAACTTCTGCGGGTTCATTGGCAGCGGGGCAAAGTACTGAAATTCAGGCACGGTTCTCCAAAACAGACTGGACCAACTACACTCAGACGGATGATTATTCGTTTGCTCCAAGTCAAACAGCCTATACTGACTGGAACAAAGTAACGGGATATATTGCCGGAAGTCTTCAATGGGGTATCGAACCTTAGACCTGAACTTGAAATGAAAGTATGACTTAATTTAAACGTATATCGATAAGAAGTCCTGGCTCGCCGAAAATGATTCATGGCGGGCCGGGGCTTCTTATTTTGTCGAAATATAGTGTACACTAAAGTGAGTTTCCGTTAGCATTTTGCATTATTCGAATCAACTCACTCCCGGGTACAAGATAAAGACGAATAGATGCATTTCGATCTATATCTTGCTGATTGAAAGTCGCTCTATGGATTTATGCAAAATGCCTACCATTGCTTAAACGTTCATTTTGAGATATAAAAAGAAGTACAAAACTTTTAAATTAATGTAACCGCTAACACGGGGAAGCCATTCTATCCGATATATGATGGTATATCTTGAACAGACATAGAAGAAAGATTAGACAAGGGGGTCAAGGGTCATGAACCGGTTGTGTAAGGTGCTGATTGTTGACGATGAGTTTCTTGTAAGGCAAGGCATTAAGCACCATATGAACTGGGAAGCTGAAGGTTTTCAGATTGTAGGTGAAGCTTCCAACGGGGAAGAAGGGCTTGAACAGGTACACTCATTACAGCCGGATATTGTCATTACGGACATCGTAATGCCTGTGATGGATGGGGAAACATTTGTCAGGACGTTAAAAGCCAGTCATCCGCAGATTGAGGTTATCGTACTTAGCAGCTTCAGTGAATTTGAATATGTACGTTCAACGCTCCAAAATGGAGCAGCAGACTATATATTGAAACCGAAACTGGATACTAATGAATTATTACAAGTACTTCAGCGTACGGCTGGCAAAATTCCCGAATTGCAGTTTGAGCCTTCTCATGATGGGTGGAGGCTCGGACAACTGATGGAGAAAATGCTGTCCGGTTTTACGTTGGATGAGGATAATGAGTTGCTTATGATTAGGGAGACGTTTCCTCACCGATGCTTCCGCTTACTCGTATATAAGCCGCAGGATACACAAGTACGTGTGCACAAGCTGGATAACGAGCAATTGGAGTCCAGGTTACGGGATCTGCTCCCCGACGTGGAGTGCGCAATCGTTCCGGCCGAAGGTACCTCGCCAGTGGTGCTCCTTAATGTTGAGTCTGCGAAGGATGAGTGGATGGTGCAGCGAATTAAGGAGTTGGCGAGCGAGAATAAGGACGGGCAGGACGGACCTTGCTGGGTGCTGAGCGACAGCTTCTCTTCATTTGAAGAGATGGGGGACGTATATCGAACACGTCTGATCAAGCTAATGGAGTATCGCTTTTATTATGAGGACCGATCTATTCTGGTGTATGGCGAACTTCCGCCTCTTCACCCTGCAGGATATCAGTTCAATGTGAACATGTTTTTGCAGCATGTGAAGCGAAATCGAACAGAAGCCGCAAGAGAATATTTGCAGGAGCATGCCCTTACGTTGGGGCGGGATTATATTGCGGATGTGTTTGAAATTAAGTCCTTTCTGGGCAATCTGATCTTTAACGTGACCATTACCTTGGCTGATATGGATGTGCAGTCCGCTGCACTGGAAGAGAGCAAGTATGCCTATTTCAAACATGTGGATGGCGCCTCTAGTCTAACAGAAGCGATGAATGTGCTGGATCAGTTCATGGCTGAGGTACAGGAGTGCACGACTGGAGAGGGCGCAAGACGAAGTGATCCGAATATGAAAATGCTGCTGGAATATATGCATCAGCACTTTGATCAGCCGCTCGGACTTGCCGAAGTAGCCAAGCATTTTCATTTTAATCCATCGTACTTGTCCAGTTATTTCTCTTCACACAAAAAAGAAGGCTTTAACGAATATTTGAATAAGATTCGGATTGAAAAGGCAGAGGAACTGCTCCGCTCAGACGATGTTACCATTTCCGAAATTAGCAGCATGGTAGGGTATTCCGACCACAGTTACTTTTGCAAGGTGTTCAAAAAATTTACTGGACTGTCACCGAGCCGATACCGGCGAAAATTCTGGGCATAACGTCAGAAGGAAGAAATAAATGAAGAAATGGATGAATGCATTCTCAAGGCTTGGACTTTTCCCAAAACTGTTCCTCGTTATGTTCGTTAGCATCATTCTTGTCTCCGTGCTCATTCTATGGACATCGATTCATATGTCGACCAAGCTGTTTACCGAGACGTTCAGTATTACGAACTCCAAGGTACTTAGCCAGATCAAAACGAACTTTGAATCCTTCAACGATGCGATTGCTGCTGTATCCAATAATGTTAGCCAAAGCGGGGCAATTCGTGGTTATCTGTCTGAGGGGGAGGGTGACTCCCTCACGATGGCAAAATCCTATTATAATATGAGAGAAACGATGGACCGGATTCAATCAATTACGGAGTCCTATGAAGTTGGTATAACGATTAGCGGTATTAATGGGCGTACGTATTCCACCGATCGATCTCATCTTCGTTTATCAGCAGATGAATTGAAAGAGCAGCCGATTACGCTGGAAGCAGCGGCCAGTCCGAACCGGATCATTTTTGACGACTATCAGACGAATGATGAGACTGCCCAGCAGATGATCTCAGCGACCAAGGCATTGACGGATCGTGCTGAAAACCGACTCTATGGTACGTTGTATGTCACCATGAGAGAGAACGCATTTCGTCAGTTCTATAGCAGTTTCACGAGCAGGGGCAATGATGTGGTTATTCTGAATGATACGGGTGAGATTGTATCGTCCAATCGTGAAGAGTGGATCGGCACCACTCAACTCGAATTGCTGACCTATGCCAGAGAAATGAATAACGAAAGTGTAAAAGGTGTAAATGCACGGGTCATGGATCAGGACAGTGTGGTATTGTCCGAGTACTTACCATTTTATCGGTTTTATATTGTAAACGTCGTCGATAAGGATCTCGCGATGGGGCAGCTGATTGACATGAAGACAATTGCTCTGATCTGTGCAGCCATTGTAGCCGGAGCTCTCATACTCGTGTTCCTTATTACGAATCAGATCACGAAGTCGCTGCGCAGACTTGTGAAGCAGATGTCCAATATAACCAAAAGTGATCTGGACAACTATATTCCAGTCAGTGGGAGTTATGAGAGTCGACAGTTAGGTCACGCCTATAACTACATGCTGGACGAACTTCATGACTATGTGGATCAGCTGGTACTTACACAGCGGGAGCAACGAAATGCCGAGCTGGCGGCGCTGCAAAGCCAGATTAATCCTCATTTCCTGTACAATACCCTGGCTTCCGTGAAAGTTCTGGTTCAGCAAGGCAACAAGGATAGGGCTGCCGAAACCATCAATGCGTTAATCTCCTTATTGCAGAATACGATTAGTAACGTGAGTGAGACGATAACGGTGGAGCAAGAGGTCGAAAACCTGAAAAACTATGTATTCATTAATCATGTCCGATACGGAGGGCGCATTAAAGCAGCCTTCTACGTAGCTCCGGATTGTACACATTATCATGTACCCAAACTGGTGATTCAGCCCTTTATCGAGAATGCCTTCTTCCATGGATTCATTTCCAAGGAAACAGGCACTATTCATGTGATGGTCTCCAGAGCCGGAGAGTCATTGATTTGCGAGATTATGGATAACGGGGACGGGATAGAAGGATTCTCCATGGGTGAGTCGCTGCCCAATCCGAAGAATAATCGGCAATTGTTTAGTGGTATTGGTATCCGGAATGTACATGATCGCATAGAGCTATTGTACGGGGCACCTTATGGTGTAACCATAATGAGCAAACCGGGAGAGGGTACAAGGGTTACTGTTACACTTCCGTTGATTACGAGCTAATAATAGCTTTTGAGTGAATACAAGGTCGTTATTTTTATGAAAAGGTGGCTTTATAGAAGGTCTTCCTGGGTTGTCGTTGACAACACGGGAGGGCCTTTTTGGTGCTCAGAGCGTAAGAATTCAGCCAGACTTGTAAAATATTCAGATTAAAAAAGTACAAAATCAAAAGAAATTACAAAAAAACAAATTTAATGCAAGCGGTTTCTGTAAAGGTTTTCATTGTGGCAATAATATGACAAATCAACACAAAATTATTACTAACGAATGAAGATTTGGGAATGATAAGATGAATTCATCGAGAGCAAACGCTTTCAGAAAACGCAAACAAATTACACACAAAGAGGTCGAAGGGGAGTTGAATCGTTTGAAAAAAATGTGGGTACTGATGCTCGTTACTGTCCTGCTGTTGTCTGCATGTTCTTCCGGTGGTGGAGGGAACAAGGCAAGTGAGGGTGAAAAAACCGCTAATGAAATTACGATCTGGGCTTGGGATAAAGCGTTTAACGTCGCTGCATTAGAAACAGCAAAAGAAGCCTATCAAAAACAAAATCCTGATCTGAAAATCAACATCATTGAATATGCTCAAGCTGATATTATCCAAAAGCTGAATACAGGTTTGAACTCGGGAACAAGCAGCGGCCTTCCGAACATTGTTCTGATTGAAGATTACCGTGCACAAAGTTTCCTGAACGCTTACCCTGATGCATTTAAAGATATGTCCTCTACAATCAAAGCTTCCGATTTCGCAGAGTACAAACTGGGACCAACCGCTTTTGATGGCAAACAGTTTGGTGTTCCGTTTGACTCTGGTGTAACAGGTCTCTACTACAGAACAGATTTGCTGGAGCAAGCAGGCTACAAAGCAGCTGACCTTCAGGACATCACATGGGATGATTACATCAAAATCGGTAAAGATGTGAAAGCCAAAACTGGCAAAGATCTGATCACACTTGATCCTAACGATTTGGGTCTGATCCGTATGATGATTCAATCCGCAGGTTCATGGTATTCCAAAGAAGATGGTAAAACACCTGATCTGGCTGGCAATGCAGCACTGAAAGAAGCATTTGTAACGTACAAAGCAATGATGGATGCAAATATCGTTAAGTTGAACTCCGACTGGAGCCAATTCGTGGCAGCATTCAACAATGGTGATGTTGCTACCATTCCTACAGGAAACTGGATTACACCATCCGTGCGTCAAGAAGCATCGCAATCTGGCAAATGGGCGGTAGCACCACTTCCTAAAATGGCTGGACAATCGAATTCTGTACACGCATCCAACTTGGGTGGCAGCTCTTGGTACGTCATGAATAATGTTGCTGGTGCAGACCAAGCGGCTGACTTCATGGGTAAAACATTCGGTTCTGATAAACAATTGTATCAAGATTTGCTGAACAACATTGGTGCAATCGGCACGTACAAACCGGCGGCAGAAGGCGAAGCATTTGATAAAGCCGACGAGTTCTTCGGTGGACAAAAAGTGTTTGCTGATTTTGCAAAATGGACACAAGAAATCCCTAGCGTAAACTACGGTATCAACACATATGCCATCGAGGACATTCTGGTTGTTGAAATGCAAAACTTCCTGAACGGCAAAGCGATTGATGACGTTCTGGCTGATGCACAGAAACAAGCTGAAGCACAATTAAACTAAGATGATCCACGGTAACTTATAGAACCCAAGGAAGCATCGGAGCCGTTCCACTGTCTGGCACAAGCAACAGCCGACCCGGACATGGTGGAGGCTCCCTGGGTTCTATCCATGTTACACGGAGAGAGAGGAGCCATACTGTGAAAGCCAAAGCCATGAATACAGGAGACAGTCTGCAAAAGAAAAATAATTTGACTGGATGGGCTTTTATATCGCTCGCTGTTATCGGGATCGTTGCATTTTACTTCTATCCGATGCTGCAAGCGCTGCTCTTATCGTTCAAGTCTGGTGTAGGAGCCAATCTTGAATTTACGGGCCTGGATAACTATAAAAGATTATTCATTGATACAACGTTCCGTACTGCTGTATCCAATACATTTCTGTACTTGATCATTCAAGTGCCTGTCATGATTATTCTCGGTTTGTTTATTTCCGTTTTATTGAATGACAGTACGTTGCGCTTCCGTAGCTTCTTCCGTACTGCTATCTTCCTACCTTGCGTAACCTCATTGGTTGCCTACTCTGTCGTATTCAAATATCTGTTCTCTTCTGACGGTATGGTTAACCAATTCCTGATGAATTTGCACGTGATTGCTGAACCGATTCAATGGATCACTGACCCGTTCTGGGCTAAAATTACGATTATAATCGCTGTTACTTGGCGTTGGACCGGATATAACATGATTTTCTATCTGTCATCTCTTCAGAACATTGATCAGTCGATCTATGAAGCTGCACGGATTGATGGAGCAAATGCTTTCACGCAATTTTTCAAAATTACCGTTCCATTGCTCAAACCGATTATCCTGTTCACCTCCATTACATCGACGATTGGTACATTGCAAATTTTCGATGAGATTATGAACATCACAAAAGGTGGTCCGGGTAATGCGACGATGTCCATCTCCCAGTACATCTATAACCTTTCGTTCAAATATTCACCGGACTTCGGATATGCGGCAACCGTTTCGTATTCCATCGTGCTGATGATTATCGTATTGTCCATTATCCAGTTCAAAGTGGCAGGTGAGAGAAATGGCTAAAGCAAAAGCAAAACGTATATTCACATATGTCTTCTTGTCCATCGTTGCATTTGTGTCCATCTTCCCATTCTTCTGGATGCTTGTCAGTTCGACCAATGCTTCTGTAGATGTCACCAAAGGCAGACTGCTTCCTGGATCTGCTTTCCTTGATAACTTCAACAAATTGCTGGATTCGACCAATCTGGTACAGGCTCTTGGAAATTCGGCGATTGTTTCCGTTATTTCCACGATTCTTGCTTTGCTGATTGGTTCCTTGGCCGGTTATGGATTCGAAGTATATCGGACGAAATCACGTGATATCGTATTTAACATTCTGTTGCTGTCGATGATGATTCCTTTCGCAGCGCTGATGGTTCCTTTATACCGGATGTTTGCTACGATCTCTGGTTTTGCACCGTTCATCGGTATCAACACCATGGCCGCAGTTATTCTGCCGACCATCACAACGGCGTTCCTAATCTTCTTCTTCCGTCAGAACACCAAAATGTTCCCGAAAGAGATGCTTGAAGCTGGCCGGATTGATGGTTTGAGCGAAATTGGGATCTTCCTGAAGATCTACATGCCAACGATGAAAACAACATATGCAGCCGCTGCGATCATCACATTCATGAGCAGCTGGAATAACTACCTGTGGCCTCTCGTGGTGCTGCAAACGCCAGACCAACAGACGATTCCGTTGTTAATCTCGAACCTCGGTTCCAGCTATTCACCGGATTATGGTGTCATCATGACCGCCATCGTCATCGCGACATTACCGACAGCCATTGTATTCTTCATTATGCAAAAACACTTTGTCGCAGGTATGGTTGGTTCCGTTAAGTAATGCATCATCATTAAACCGTCTGAATGGACGTCAATGTAGAAGAGAGAGAAGAGGACGCCAGACATGGCGTGCCTCTGTCTTTCTGTTTGTTTATGTTTGTTTCGTAAAAGGAAAATAAGAATCTGTACTGAATAAGTAATAAATATATTTGTTTCAAGAGGGAGAGAGAGCCGAATGAAAGCAACACAAGCAGATATTAACTGGCTGGGCGATGTAAGCGTTTTTGAAGTAAACCGCCTTAACGCTTACTCGGATCATCGCTATTACCGTACTATGGAAGAAGCGAAATCATCCGGTGCAATGGCTATGCGCTACAACCTTAACGGAACGTGGAAATTTAATTATGCGATCCGTCCGGATTGCCGCCCCGAAGCTTTTTACAAGCAGGAATTCTCCAGTGGCGGTTGGGATGATATTGAAGTACCGGGGCATATTCAGCTCCAAGGGTACGGTCAGATCCAATACGTAAATACTCAGTATCCTTGGGATGGGTTAAACGAATTGCGTCCACCTGCATTACCGCAGGACCAAAACCCGGTAGGCAGTTATATTCGCACATTCCATTTGCCAACAGGCTGGCAGAACAGTCCGGTATATATTTCGTTTCAGGGTGTAGAATCTGCATTCTATGTATGGCTTAACGGACAGTTTGTCGGGTATGGGGAAGACAGCTTTACACCATCCGATTTTGATCTGACACCATTTCTCCAGGACGGAGAGAATAAACTGGCTGTGGAAGTGTATCAACGCAGCACAGGCAGTTGGTTGGAGGATCAGGATTTCTGGCGGTTCTCAGGCATTTTCAGAGATGTGTATCTGTATACTGTTCCGGCTGCGCATATTCGCGATGTGCGGGTTGTAACGGATTTGGACAAGTCTTATACCCATGGTACGTTAAACGTGGATCTGAAGCTTGAAGGAAAAGCTGCTGCTGGAGCCAAAGTGAACGCTGAACTAAGGGATGCTGAAGGCAACACGGTGAAAACATTTGGCGGGATTGAAGTTACCAATGGTCTGGTGAGTCTTCGTGAGGAGATTGGCCAAGTAAACCTGTGGAGCGCGGAGATTCCTTACCTGTATCGGCTGTACATTCAAGTATATGATGCAGCGGGCGAGCTGTTGGAGGTTGTACCTCAGGCGGTTGGCTTCCGTACATTTGAAATGATCGATAAAGTGATGCACATCAATGGTAAACGTATTGTCTTCAAAGGGGTAAACCGTCACGAATTCAATCCGCGTCGCGGACGCGCTGTAACCAAGGAAGATATGCTGTGGGATGTTCAGACGATCAAACAAAACAATATGAACGCTGTTCGTACATCTCACTATCCAAACCAAAGCCTATGGTATGAACTGTGTGATGAATATGGATTGTATGTGATTGATGAAATGAACCTGGAGACACACGGATCATGGCAAAAACTGGGTGCAGTTGAGCCTTCGTGGGTTATTCCTGGCGACCGTCCAGAGTGGCATGATATCGTTATGGATCGTGCGGTGTCGATGGTAGAGCGGGATAAAAATCATCCGTCCATTCTGATCTGGTCTTGTGGTAACGAGTCTCATGGTGGTGAAGTGATTTATAAAGTTTCGCAATATTTCAAATCGGCTGATCCTACACGTCTTGTTCATTATGAAGGTGTGTTCCACGATCGTCGCTTCAACGACACGAGCGATATGGAATCACGTATGTATGCCAAACCGGCCGACATTGAGGAATTCTTGAACGCGAATCCGGAAAAGCCATATATCAGCTGTGAGTATATGCATGCCATGGGTAACTCCATTGGCGGTATGCATAAGTATACGGAACTCGAAGACAAGTATCCGATGTATCAGGGCGGATTCATTTGGGATTACATTGATCAAGCCATATACAAAAAAGATCGTTACGGCAAAGAGTTCCTTGCTTATGGCGGAGATTTCGGTGATCGTCCTTCGGACTATTCGTTCTGTGGAGACGGCATTGTGTACGCAGACCGCAGAGTGTCTGCCAAGATGCAGGAAGTCAAATTCCTGTACCAGAACATCAAGCTGTTCCCGGATCGGGAAGGCGTGAAAATCGTTAACGATAATTTGTTTGCAGACACATCTGAATTCGAACTGGTATACAGTCTGGATCGGGAAGGTCACGAAGTGCTGCATGGAACGTTTGAGGTAAACGTGGGTCCACAAAGCGAGACCGTTGTGAAACTTCCACTTGATGTGGAATCTCTTGCTGGCGGGGAATACGCAGTGAATACCGCGTTTGTATTAAAAGCAGCAACATTGTGGGCAGAAAAAGGCGAGGAAGTTGCTTTTGGACAGTTTGTATTTGCTCAGGAAAAGTCGGAAATTGTAGAGTCCGATCTGAACCTGACAAATGAAATTCAGGTCGTTGAAGGGGACGTTAATATCGGGGTAAGGGTAGGTCAGACCCATGTCCTGTTCTCCAAGGCTTTCGGAACATTGGTATCCCTGAAGCTGTCAGGTCAAGAGACGATTGCACAGCCTCCAATGCCATTGTTCTGGCGTGCGACCACCGATAATGATAAGGGTACTGCTATGGGCTTCGAGCTTGGGGCTTGGTATGCTGCAAGTCTGCTGCCTAGATGTGTGAACTGGAAAGCGGAACAAAACACGGATCAATATCGGATCGAATTCACGTACAAACTTAATATTTCGGCAGATGTACAAGTGAAAGTGGCTTATACCGTCCGTGCAGATGGTAGTGTGCATGTGCATAATACGTATAAAGGAACGGCAGGTCTGCCAGATCTTCCGATTCATGCGCTTTCCTTCAAAACTTCACCGGAATTTGAAAATGTTGAATGGCTGGCGATGGGACCTGAAGAAAATTATGCGGACCGTGCATTTGGCGCTCGTCTGGGTATCCATGACAGCAAGGTAGCAGATACCGTTGCTCCATATCTTGTACCGCAAGAGTCGGGCAACCGTACGGGTGTACGTTGGGCCAAATTGACCGACAACGCGGGACGTGGCTTCAAAATTGAATCGGCTGGAGTTCCGGTCGAGCTGAATGTATCTCCATATACGGCATTTGAGCTGGAGAATGCAAAACATGCATATGAGCTGCCTCCGGTGCATTATACGGTTGTAACGGTAGCCGGCAAACAAATGGGCGTTGGTGGTGACGATAGCTGGGGCGCACCGGTTCATCCGGAGTACCGCATCGACTCGGACGGCGAACTGCAATTTGAATTTGTCATTCGTGCGCTGTAATAGCGCTATATAAGATGTAGCTAAAGGACAGAGGTCTCCAAAACTGGGGGCCTCTGTTTGCTGTTATCAGATGATGAGCTATGAAACCGCTACCGTACCTGTCTCGTACTGTACTGGACATGGATAAAGGAGGGGTTTATTTTGAGCAGAAAAGCAAAGACGGGTGTATGGGTAACGGTACTCGTTATACTAGGCATCATTGTGGGATGCTTCATCTGGTATTTCAATACGGCTTCAGGTGAACGTGCGCTGAAAACGATGCGATCCAACAACTCCGGGGGTCTGGAACGTGTGGTTAACGTATACAGTAATTCGGGAGAATTGATTCATACGTATGAGGGTAAGATTGATTTGCAAGATACGGAGTATGGAAATAAGGTACTTTTTGATCTGGATGGCAAACGGATTGTGATCTATAACGCGACAGTGATTAGTGAAGAGAAGTAAATGAGGGGCGGTGCAAGAGTTCAGGCAGGAGCATTCCGATGACACTCTTTCGCTCATATGGTAAAATTAAGGAAATGAAGTGGAGAGGTGATGAGAGGCATGTTCATGGAGATGTTGTTGGCCCTGATTGCCATACTCGGAATGGTCGCATTCTATTGCTTAATCGCTTATTTCCTAATTCGTCTTATTTCCAGAAAAGCATTCAAGCGTACGTTAACCAAGTATGAAACAATTGAAATATTGGTATGGGCAGCAATGGTGTTCTTTGCTATTGTGATGATTAAGAATCAGTCATGGAATATGTTGCTGCCTGTAGTTCTCCTTATGGTTTCAATGATTAACCTGCACCGTTCAAATCGGAAATACAGAGAGATGAGCAAAGAGATGAACAAAGAGGGACTTTAATATGATACTGGATAAGTCGACAGACACCTCAGGGTTAACACAGGTTGCCGCACTTTCGGATGAATTGCAGCCTGTGTTTGATAAAGCAGAAAGTAAATATCAAGCGTGTGGCATTGAGCTGTTCTTTGTTTTCAGATGTCTGCCTGAAGAATATGAAAGAAAATCGACGGTCAGATACGCTAAGAAGGACAATACGATTTACTTTGATATGACAGTCGGTGAGGATCAGTATAAAACGTTTAGCAAAAACAGACAGCGATATGAGCTGAGTCATTATTTCTATGCTTTTCTGAACGACAAACTAAAGAAATATAAGATCAAACACTTGGATCATACGGAATTTATGAATGACATGGAAGAATGGCTGAAAGATATTGGATGGTTACAATCGCAATTCGAGGCCAGTATGGATGAATATGGGCAATAGGTTGTCTGAAGGCGGTTTTATAATTAGTCAATGGGGTTATGGTACATAATAAAGATAACAAAAAGAAGCTCTCTTTCGAGAGCTTCTTTTTCATGGGAGAGGAGAAACCGGACGAAGAGCTTATGGGGAAACGTAAGTCTTCTCCGCGGTTGTCTACGACACTTGTGATGTCGATAATTACAGGATGGCCGGAAAGTTTCCTTTTTATACATATCCGTCAACAATTGCGTCAACAATTTTCTAGAGAGAAAGCAGACGCACTATTTTTCAAACTGAACCCGATTGTGGTACGATAGCTTTATCAATAAACTTACATAGAGAGAAAAGGTGACTCATCAGTGAGAGTGGTATCTGGGAGTGCGAAAGGCAGACCGCTGAAGGCTGTTCCTGGCACAGGGACGCGGCCGACCACCGACAAGGTGAAGGAAGCGTTGTTTAGTATGATTGGCCCTTATTTTGAGGGCGGTACAGCATTGGATCTGTTTGCAGGCAGTGGAGGTCTCGGTATTGAGGCGCTGAGCCGCGGCATGGACAAGGCTGTTTTTGTTGACTTGGAATCGAAAAGTATTGAAGTGATCCGTGCAAATCTGAAAGCAACCAAGCTGGAAGATCAGGCGGCCATATACCGGAATGATGCCAGTCGTGCATTGAAGGCGCTCGCCAAGCGAAACACACAATTTGATCTCGTATTTCTTGATCCACCCTACCGTATGAAAAATGGGGACGAGTTAATGCTTACGATGCACGAACTGGATCTGCTTGAACCGGAAGCGACCATTGTGCTTGAATATGAATCCAAATATAGTTACCCTGAGCAATTCGGCCCGTTTGAACAAACGCGCAAGGCATTGTATGGGGAGACAGCTGTATCCATCTATTATTATGCACCTGCTGCAACAACAGAAGATGGAGAACCTAGCGCAGCGGAAGGGGAGGCTCCTCATGAGTGAAATGATACATCGTCAGGAACGAATTGCCGTATATCCAGGCAGTTTTGATCCCGTAACTATGGGCCATCTGGACATTATTGCCCGGGCGTCGAAGCAGTTCGATCGCGTCATCGTGGCTGTGTTGAATAATATGAGCAAAAATCCATTATTTACGGTGGAAGAACGCAAGAGTCTTATTACGGAAGTCACGAGTCATCTGCCTAATGTGGAGGTGGACAGCTTCCGTGATCTGACGGCAAATTATGTACGGCAAAAAGATGCTCAGGTCATTGTCCGTGGTATCCGCTCGGTGACGGATTTTGAATATGAGCTTCAGCTGGCTTCGACGAACAGCAAGTTAAATCCGGATGCGGAAACCATTTTTATGATGACCAATCCGAAATATTCTTATCTGAGCTCCAGCATCGTCAAGGAAATTGCCCACTACCACGGAGATGTCACCGATCTGGTCTCACCTGAAGTGGAAGCTGCGCTGCGTCAGAAAATTAGCGAGAAAACCGGCGGTTAAACCAGAAGGTCAGCCCGGATAGGCAGATCATGACGGTGAGCAGCAATGCCAGACCGATACAGGCAGCAGGGAAACCATTCCAGACGGCATCGATGATGTCGGAGGTGTTCATGCCTACCAGGGACTGCTTGGTTAGGAAAGGTGCCAAACCATTGCCCGGATTGTTCTGAAACGTAGCCCAGACTTCGGAACTGTAACGGCTGAATGGCAGCCACAGCAGCAAGCTGATGAAAAATGCAACCAATGCATGAAGCAGGCGGATTCCGGCAAAATACAACATGGACGTTGTGGCAAGTCCCGCAGCTTTCAGCACGGCGGAGACTTGCAGATGAGAGCACAGACCACCCCAGCCGAGAACAGCTGCAAGCAAAGACATTAGCAGAACGGGTGTCAGTGGGCTCTGACTCAGATGATAAGTTCCGAGATGCAGTTCCAGCAGTGAGGGCCAAAAAGCAACTGAAGTACCGGGGGTGATATAGAGAGTGAGCAGCCGAACAAACACGGCAAACACAATCATATATCCTCCGGTCATCATTAAAGTTTGTACAGCTTGGGAGACCGTGTCTCCAAGCAATTTGCCGAACCCGCGTCCGTCACGTTTCTGGGCTTCGCGGGCTGCAAACATCATTTGTGACCATAGGCTCCGTCGTTTATACGAAGAAGGGTTTGCAGTTGGGAATTCTTCCTCTTTTGATTCCTTGGGTAGGAGTCGTACTCCGATCATGGCTGCAATCCATCCACTAACCCAGTGAACGATCAGAAGGAAATATCCAGCAGTAGGCTGATGAAGAAAAGCTGCACCGATGACAAGTATAATCATCAATGGATTGGCAAAATGAGATGCTGATGCGACAATACCCGCCTGTTTGGCGGTAATTTGTTGATCCTGCACTAGGCGGGAGGCGGTATCTGCTCCTGCCGGAAAGCCGCCACACATGCCGACAACAATGGCCAGTCCGGCTTTGCCCGGCAGACGGAACCAGCGCTGCATTAATGGCCCTAATAAGACGCCAAGTGCGTGGGTAAAGCCGAATGCAGTCAGCATTTGGGATAACATCAGAAATGGAAGCATGGCAGGAAAGATGATTTTCCACCAAATGTCTAAACCTTGAATAGAGGCATCGAATGCATCTTTCGGAGATACAACTACTGCAATTACCAGCAATAAAGCGCCTGTACTCATAAGTACCGTTCGTAACGGTCCAGAGACCGTAACTTCGCTCTGCATTGTCATTGTTTCACCTCATATGGATCGTGCCGCATACACTCGGCCAGGATTAGTTGTGGACGGCCGAATGACGTCCGTGGACGCTTCGGCCTTGGCCGGATAAGCTACTGTAAACAGCGGCCTATCCGGCCTGTACCATTGTATGCAAAAGCATGAGAGTGTTAGACTTATAATTATTGAAAGATACGCAAAGAACGGGGGCTCATGCAATGAATCGGATTCGGAAATCTGGCGGATTCAGAGCTTCGATCTTTGTGATCGTGGTGGCTCTGGTCGTCTATGTTGCGGTATATATGCCAACGCCATATATCATTTATATGCCTGGTAGTGCCGACGAAGTAAAACCCATGGTTACCGTGAAAGAGGGAGATAAGGAAGAACGTGGTGTGTTTATGATGACGACAGTGTCGGCAACATACGCCAATGTGTTTTTGCTAGGAACCTCCTTGTTTAACCGAAATGCACAAGTGGATAAAAAAGAAGATCGGCTGCGTGGCAAAAGCGAAGCAGAATATTCTGCCGAACAGGTCTGGTTCATGAGTGATTCACAATCCTCGGCAATGGAGGCGGCTTATGAGCAGGCGGGAGTGAAATACTCCATTGTTCCTGAGCATATTTTTGTATTTGGGCTGTCCGAAGATCCAAAACCTAAGGGAGATATTGAGCCCGGAGATATTATTTTGGGTGTAAACGGAACGGCAACACCGGACAATACAGTGCTGTCTGAGCAGTTAAAGAACAAAAAGGTCGGAGAAACGGTTGAGATGCAATTAGAGCGAGGCGGAGAGACCATCAGCCGCGACGTTCAACTGATTGAAGTGAAAGATAGCAAAACCGGTGAAGTTCGCCCGGCACTGGGTGTTATGATCGGAGCGGTTCAGAAAGTGAAAGCAGAAGATCCGGATAAACAGATTTCCTTCACGGATACTCAGGTAGGTGGTCCATCTGCCGGACTGATGTTCACCCTGGAGATTTACAATCAGTTGACCCCTGGAGATTTGACGAAAGGTCACCGGATTGCTGGCACTGGAACTATTAACAAAGAAGGTGTGGTTGGCGCAATTGGTGGCGTTGTGCACAAAATTGTTGCGGCAGACCGGAAAGAAGCGGAGTTTTTCTTTGTGCCGAAGGATAATTATAAAGAAGCTGAAACTAAGGCTGAACAAATTGGCACCAAAATGAAACTCATTCCTGTTAGCACAGTGGATGATGCGCTGGCTTATCTGAAAACCTTGTCTGTCAAATCCTAAAACAATTATTCGCAACGAATAATGCTTGAACCAATATGAGAATGATGTGAAATCCCCCTATTGCAACGATGCCGAATCGGTGTGCGATAGGGGGATTTTGTTTGAGTAGTCGATATTAAACAACGCATCATCAACAGAGTTTGATTAATCTTATACCCGTAGATCAGGATTGCATCAATCTATGCGTAAGCGTTGGCTCCCGCAAAAACTTGTGAGTCGATCCATTGAACTTGGGGCTTCGAAATCGTTTATGTTGAACCAGCTATGGATATGACTGAACGTAGAGTTAAAGTCTCACAGGTGGTTCATAGTAGTCGCTGTACATCATGCGTGTATCGATGTGTTCACAGGCGAGTGCATATGCTGCCTGAGCTTGGACATCCAGTTCCAACTGGTTATGGACAAAGGTTGATGGTTTCAGCAGAACGGGCAGAGAAGCCGTCTTTTTCATCTGTTTCAAAAGGCCCTGTCCTTGTGCATTAAACCCGAGCACTCGAAGATACGCTGGCCCTTCAGCCAGCTTCTCGGGCGAACATTCGGCCTTGGTATGATTCAGCAGGATATGGGTCAGCATGCGCTGTAGCTTTGTGCGTGTGTACCGTTTCGTTTTAAGTGCGTTCAGCAACGCCTCGACTGAAGGCTCCGGGAGCTGAGCAAGTGAACGGCTCAGCCTGTGTTCGAGTCCTTCCGTGACCTCGGCGATCTGCTCCAGCTCGGAGGCACGGCGTGTGGCCGCGATGTGCAGCAGCGGCTGTGCAAAGCGCTCCCAGTGCACGGGAGCGCGCCCTTCCTGCCATTCGCGCCGCAGAATGGCAAGGGTTGCCGCCGGCACGTATGGCGCGGCGGCTTCGGGCCCGTCCGCCATCAGCAGGCGGCGGACGGCGGTTGCACTGGCGATCGCCCCCGGTCCGGGCGTCGCCTCATGATACGCGGCACCGGTACGCGCCGCCGTAAAGGGCTTGATCGCGCTGCCCAGCCGTTGCAGCGCGATCAGGTAATGCAGCCCAAGCGAATTGTTGGGCTGCCCCAGCAGTGCAGCGGCGTCGTCTGCATCGACGCCGCCAGGCGCCAGCGCTGCCGCCGCACCTGCGTATGCGGCGGGGTAGCTGGCGCCTTCCCGCAGGCGGCGCGCGATATCCTCGCGCAGCCCTGCGGGCTCCACAGCCAGCACGCGCGCAATGCGCTGCAGGCTGTCCAGGTCGCCGGACTCGCTGCCAAAGCAGAGCGAGTCCACCACGCCTGTGCGGTGCAGAAGTGACACCGCACCAAAGGCGAACCACTCGGCCGGTTGTACAGCATAGGCAACCGGCAGTTCAAGCACCAGATCGGCGCCAGCATGCAGCGCCATCTCAGTGCGTGCCCTTTTGCCCACGATGGCGGGTTCGCCGCGCTGGAGGAAAGGGCCGCTCATCACAGCCACAACAACGTCTGCTCCACTGAGCCGCCTTGCTTCACTCAGATGGTAGACATGTCCGTTATGTAAAGGGTTATATTCAACAATGACGCCAACGGCTTTCATATGAGAACGCGCTCCTTTCGGTAAATATTCAAATGGGGATCAATCTTTCTCTTCCTAGCCCGATAATATGTGAGCTCATCTTGTTCCATAATAGGACATGGATATACCTTTGTTCAAATCATATCGCAGTGTGTACAACGAAAAAGAAAAGAATCCTTCAGATCGATATAGCCCGAACCCGCCTTCAAAATGCATGACTTGTAGTTTAACTTACAGTAAGCCTATAATGTATCAGAGATCGAATGCGGATTAGGATCGTCAATTTCAAAAAGGGTGTAAAGTTAAAAGTGTTGACAAACGTCTTGGAAAATCGGTATAATGATTTTTGTTTGTTAAGTCAATTTCATAATACTTTTAACGATGAATCGTCAGATTACATACAGTCAGGAATTTGATGTGTTGCAAGAGTCAGGTTTGACCTGTATAACTGTCGTTAGGCGTTTAACTTTAATTATGAGATTGGTTTCGTTTGGAGTGATGGGAAATGTTAATGCCATTTCGCAAAGTGGCTACCAGTGATGGTCCCCTGCAGTTTAATGAACAGTGGGATATCAAGGAACTGGTTTCTAACCGACAAGATATCACAGCCGTTACCCCGCTGACTGCAGATTTATCTGCAGAGTTCAGAGAGGGAGACGTTGTGGATGTTCATGGCAAGCTGACAGTAGGAGTGGACATGTTGTGCTCCCGGTGTCTTAAGCCGATTAATGAACATTTTCATATTGATTTTCATGAGCAATTCAAGAAGGGAAAGCAGCCAGAGGAATTGCACGAAGACGACGATACTTTCTATGTGGATGGAGATAGCGTTGATCTGAAGGGTTATGCTGAGGAAGCTTTTCTGCTGAATCTTCCGTTTATACCGCTGTGTAGCGATACATGCAAAGGGTTATGCCCCAAGTGTGGCCATGAGCTGAACGAAGGTGACTGCGGTTGTGATAACCAAGTTATCGATCCGCGGCTTGCAGGGCTCAAGGATTTTTTTAAATGAGCATGATTGAAAATCGAACATTGTAACAACTACCTGCAAAGGTTTATTTTGATAAGGAGGTGGGAATAATGGCAGTACCTCAACGGAGAACATCCAAGACGCGTCGCGACAAACGTCGCACTCACTTTAAATTGGCAGTACCGGGTATGGTGAAATGTGAACAATGTGGCGAGCTGAAGCTTAGTCACCACGTATGCAAAGTGTGCGGAACGTACAAAGCAAGAGAGATCATCTCTCAATAATAGCTAGACATCAAGTAGCACTTCATTTCGATGAGGTGCTACTTTTTTTAGACTATAGCATCGCAAAAATAACTACCTTTACCTGTATTCTATCTTCGTGAATATAGTTCAATATACGTTTTTGATATTTTAGTAAGGCTCGTTACTGGTTGTGTTCGGGGCTGTGAAGCCAGGCTCCGCAAGGCAGGATTGTTTTTGTTCACCCAGCCTTTCTTTTTGACACGGGATGAGATATACTATAGTTTAGTACCAGGTTCTAAGATTTGACGTTACATAAACATGAACCATGATTCGTGTGAGAACGACCCTGCTGAACAGGGATGCAACTATAGAAGCAACGTGAAAGAGTATTGAACTGACCGGATTGGGCGGTTCCTTAAACGATACAGCGGGGGGTGTCAGGCATCGAACGTGTACCGAAGAGACAGAGGCAGCAGCAGTTAACCAAAATGATCGAAGACAACCCGTTTGTGACGGATCAGGAACTTACACGCCAATTGAAGGTGAGTATTCAGACGATTCGTCTCGACAGACTGGAGCTTGGGATTCCCGAGCTTCGGGAGCGGATGAAACTGATGGCGGAGCGTTCCTATGATCAGGTGCGCTCGTTGCCCCTGCATGAGATTATCGGTGATATTGTGGACTTGCAACTGGACAAGAGCGGGATTTCCTTGTTTGAGATTAAGGAAGAACACGTATTTTCGAGAACGGGCATTGCTCGAGGACACTATGTTTTTGCACAGGCCAACTCGTTGGCTGTAGCCGTTATTAATGACGAGATTGCTTTGACGGCGTCCGCAGACATTCGTTTTGTTCGTTCGGTTCATTTGGCCGAGAAATGTATTGCGAAGGCCTATGTGAGATCGATTCCGGGTCAAAAGGGCAAAGCCAAAGTAGAAGTGTTCACTTATGTGGGTGAAGAAATGGTGTTTCAAGGCAACTTTGTAATCTACCATTCAGGTGGAGAAGACAGCGTAGAAGGAGGTCATTTGGGATGAAAATCGTCATTGATGCCATGGGAGGCGATAACGCACCTGCGTCAACAGTAGAAGGTGCGATCGCCGCGGCTACGGAATGGGCGGATACACAGATCGTCCTGGTCGGCGATGAAGCCAAGCTGGAACCTCTTCTGAGTCAGTCAGGTGCCAAACCTGCTAATCTGACGATTCGGCATGCTTCCGAAGTGATCGGTTCGGATGATGAACCAGTAAAGGCAGTCCGTCGTAAGAAGGATGCCTCCATGGTGGTTGCAGGTCGTATGCTTAAGGAAGGCGAAGCAGACGCCATGATCTCTGCGGGCAATACCGGAGCGCTGATGACAGCCGGCTTGCTTGTGGTAGGTCGTATGGAAGGTATTGAGCGCCCGGCGCTTGCACCCATGATTCCAACGATCGATGATGTGGGTGTACTTGCACTTGATCTTGGTGCGAATATGGATGCCAAACCGGAACACCTCGCACAGTATGGTCTGATGGGGAGCTTGTATCGGCAAAAAGTGCAGGGAATCGCGTCACCAAGAGTGGGCCTGCTCAATGTGGGAACGGAGCCCGGTAAGGGGAATGAGTTGACCAAACATGCCTATCCTTTGCTGGAGCAACTTCCGATTCGTTTTGTTGGTAACGTAGAGGCCCGTGATGTGCTTACAGGTGCGTGTGATGTGCTTGTATGTGATGGATTTGCCGGAAATATATTGCTGAAATCGCTCGAAGGCACAGCAGGTGCCATTTTCGCTCTGCTTAAGGAACAATTCTCATCATCGCTCAAAAGCAAACTGGCTGCTGCTGTGCTCATGCCTGAGCTGCGCGGTTTGAAACGGAAACTGGATTATACCGAGCATGGTGGTGCACCACTCCTCGGCTTGAGCAGACTTGTGGTGAAAAGTCATGGATCGGCTGATGGCAATGCCATCAAAAATGCTGTGCGCCAAGCACGGATTGCAGTACAGAACCAGCTGGTGGAGAGCATATCTAAGGAAATTAGCGGGAAGTGAGTGAAGACATGAATAATTTGCGCCCGGTAGGGGTTATCGGTACTGGTAAATATGTACCTGAGAAAATTTTGACAAACAGCGATTTGGAGAAAATGGTAGATACGAATGATGAGTGGATCGTCAGTCGTACAGGAATCAAGGAGCGTCACATCGCTGCACCGGATCAGGCGACTTCAGATCTGGCATACGAGGCAGCTATCAAAGCACTTGAGTCTGCTGGCATGACTGGCAGCGATCTTGATCTGATTATTGTGGCAACTATTACACCGGATTCTTCATTCCCTTCTACTGCTTGTATTTTGCAAGATAAGCTTGGTGCCAAGGGCGCTGCGGCATTTGACTTGTCTGCTGCCTGCTCCGGATTTGTATACGGTCTGGCAACAGCAACGAGCTTTATCCAAAGCGGCATGTACAACAATGCACTTGTTATTGGTGCAGATTGCTTGTCTCGCATTACTGACTATACCGACCGTAATACCTGTGTGCTGTTTGGCGATGGCGCCGGTGCGGTTATCGTTGGTGAAGTGCCGGAAGGCCGTGGATTTAAATCATTCGATCTCGGAGCTGAAGGTGCGGGCGGAAGCCTGCTTCAAATGGAGGGCGGAGGTTCCCGTCTGCCTGCATCCGTAGAAACGGTTGAGAACAAAAAACATTATATTTACATGAATGGCCGTGAAGTGTTTAAATTTGCAGTACGGGTGATGGGTACAGCGACGATCGAAGTTCTGCGCAAGGCTGGCCTGGAACGTACGGACGTGGATCTGTTTGTTCCTCACCAAGCCAATATCCGGATTATCCAATCTGCAATGCAGCGACTTGAGCTTCCTGAAGAGAAAGTTGTAGTCAACGTGGATAAATACGCCAACACATCTGCAGCCTCCATTCCGCTTGCTCTGGTAGAAGCTGCTGAAGAAGGCCGCATGAAAGCCGGAGATACTGTGCTCATGGTTGGTTTCGGTGGCGGATTGACGTGGGGCGCATCAGTACTCGTTTGGTAAACTAGACAGCTGGGAGAGATGAATTGGATGGGTAAAATAGCATTTGTATTTCCCGGACAGGGATCGCAGGCTGTGGGCATGGCCAAGGACGCGTATGAGTCTGTGCCTGCGGCAACAGAGATTTTTCGCACAGCCGATGAAACGCTAGGTTTCGCGCTGAGCAATCTTGTTTTTGAGGGACCAGAGACCGAGTTGAAACAGACATCGAATACACAACCGGCTCTGCTGACAGCAAGTATTGCATTGCTTGAGGCTTTTAAAGAAAAAGGAATTCAGCCTGATTATACGGCCGGACACAGTCTGGGTGAATACAGTGCACTGGTCGCGGCGGGCGTTCTTTCGTTCGCGGACGCGGTAAGCATTGTGCGGGCACGCGGTCAATATATGGAACAGGCTGTTCCTGGTGGACAGGGTGCAATGGCTGCGGTATTGGGTGCGGATCGGGAAGCGCTGGGGGTGCTTTGCCGGGACGTATCCGAAAGTGGTCATGTGGTTGAACTTGCCAACATCAACTGTCCGGGACAAATCGTGATTTCCGGTGTGAAGGAAGGGGTATCTGCTGTCGCTGAACGGGTCAAAGAAGCGGGCGGCAAACGTGCCATCACACTTGAAGTAAGCGGTCCGTTCCATTCTTCCTTAATGAAGGATGCAGCAGAGAAGCTGGCTGAGAAACTGAAAACTGTTTCGTTCTCACCTGGGGATGTCCCTGTAGTTGCAAATGTGACTGCAAGACCTGTGGAGGACGGTAAGGTTCAGGATTTATTGACAGCTCAGGTCTATTCTCCGGTTTTATGGGAAGACAGTGTGACATGGCTTATTGAGCAAGGTGTAGATACCTTTATCGAGATTGGTTCTGGCAGTGTGTTAACAGGTTTGATTAAAAAAACAGATAAAACCGTTAAACTGTACAATGTAAACAGTCTTGAGACGCTCGAAGCAACGGCAGCTGCACTAATTTGATTAACCATGATTAGATTTGGGGAAAGGAGGAATGATTATGTCTAAACCATTACAAGGCAAAAATGCGCTCGTTACCGGTGCATCCCGTGGTATTGGGCGCAGTATTGCACTCGCTTTGGCCGAGGCTGGCGCCAACGTGGCCGTGAATTATGCGGGCAGTCAAGCGGCAGCTGAGGAAGTAGCGGAAGCGATTCGTGCCAAAGGTGTCCAGGCAATTACGATTCAAGCGAATGTGGGCCAGATGGACGAAGCCGAACAAATGGTCAAAGCTACCATTGAGGCATGGGGCAACGTTGATATTCTTGTCAACAATGCTGGAATTACCCGTGATAATCTGATCATGCGTATGAAGGAAGAGGAATTTGATCAGGTGATCGAAACCAACCTCAAAGGGGTGTTTAACTGCCTTAAGGCGGTTACACGTCCAATGATGAAGCAACGGTCTGGTAGAATTATCAATATCTCCTCTGTTGTGGGTGTGCTCGGAAATGCTGGACAAGCAAACTATGTTGCTGCCAAGGCAGGGGTCATCGGTTTGACGAAGGCATCTGCTCGTGAGCTTGCCTCCCGCGGCATCACAGTTAACTGCGTTGCACCAGGATTTATTGAGACCGATATGACGAAGGAATTGTCCCAGGAGATCGTGGACAACATGTTGAACGGTATTCCGTTGTCCCGTCTGGGCCAACCGGATGAAATCGCCGGTGTTGTCACGTTCCTGGCTTCAGAAGCTTCATCTTATATGACAGGGCAGACACTGCATGTTGATGGTGGCATGTACATGTAATTCTTCCCGGACTTGAACAATAGTCGGGGAACAGGCGCTGGACGATCCGAAATGCCGGAAAAAGGCCGGGTTCCCCGGCCGGGAGCCGCATATGTCTTCTATGGCATTTTGCCTGCGATTCTCGTATAATACCAAGGAGGAGGTGAACCGGATGTCCGATGTATTGGAGCGTGTAAAACGCATCGTCGTCGACCGCTTGGGCGCAGACGAAGCTGAAGTTACACTTGAAGCATCTTTCAAAGAAGATTTGGGTGCTGATTCTTTGGATGTAGTGGAATTGGTCATGGAATTGGAAGATGAATTCGATTTGGAAATCTCTGATGAAGATGCAGAAAAAATCACGACCGTAGGTGAAGTTGTAAACTACATACAATCTCATACCTAAAGTCAATTCAGTCCCGCACCTGTTTTCGAACAGGCGGGACTTCTCATCATTCATTGGTTTTTCTCATTCCGCAAGCGGCGCTGGTCAAACGGATCTCCGGGTCCTGCTTGGCTAGACGTCTGCTTGCGGATATTCCCACAAAATAATTGCGTAATGCAGTCGATATAGAGGTGAGTCGGTTTGAAACAAAGAGTTGTAATTACCGGAATGGGCGTAATGACATCGCTCGGAAAAGATTTGGAAACGTTCTGGGGCAGTTTAATGGCAGGTAAGTCCGGAATCTCTCAGATTGAGGCGTTTGATGTAAGTGAATATACCACTCAAATTGCAGCCGAGATCAAGGATTTCAACCCGGAAGAATACATGGATCGCAAAGATGCACGTAAAATGGACCGTTTTGTTCAGTTCGCTGTAGCAGCTGGTTTCAAAGCCGTTGAAGACAGTGGTCTGAAAATTGACGAGAACATTGATGCAGAGCGTTTTGGTGTGTCGATCGGATCGGGTATCGGTGGATTGGGTACTTGGGAGGACCAACATAATGCATTGCTGCAAAAAGGTCCTAAACGCGTAAGCCCATTTTTCATTCCGATGATGATCTCCAACATGGCTTCTGGCCAGATGTCGATTTCTCTCGGGGCGAAAGGTCCTAACATCAACGTGGTAACGGCATGTGCTACAGGAACACACTCCATTGGAGATTCCTTCAAGCTGATTGCAAACGGTGATGCGGATGCAATGATTTGTGGCGGTGCGGAAGCAACCATTAGACCAACTGGTCTGGCTGGGTTCTGTGCAATGCGTGCCATGTCTACACGTAATGATGATCCGGCTAAGTCGAGCCGTCCTTTTGATACAGAACGTGACGGGTTTGTTATGGGCGAGGGCGCGGGAGTTCTGATCCTTGAATCCCTTGAACATGCTCAAAAACGTGGTGCTCGTATTTATGGCGAAGTAATTGGTTACGGTCTCACTGGCGATGCACATCACATGACGGAGCCTGATCCGGACGGAGCAGCTCGTTGCATGAAGATGGCTCTGCGTAATGCGGGTATCGAACCAGAAGAAGTGGACTATATCAATGCACATGGTACATCAACACCTGTAGGTGACAGATCCGAAACGCTTGCGATCAAAAAAGCGTTTGGCGATCATGCGTACAAGCTTGCTGTGAGTTCAACCAAATCGATGACAGGTCATATGCTCGGTGCTGCTGGTGGCGTGGAAGCTGTAATCTGCGGATTGTCGCTGACACATCAGACGCTTGCTCCAACAATCAACCTGGAAAATCAGGACCCGGAATGTGATCTGGATTATGTTCCAAACGTTCCACGTCAAACTAAAGTCAACATTGCCATGTCCAATTCATTTGGGTTCGGCGGTCACAATGCCACCATTATTCTCAAAAAATTTGAAGCATAAGGGGCTAGTTCGTTTGAGTGAAGATCTGAAGCAGTTACAACACAAACTTCAAATCAAATTTGACAACAGGCAGCTTTTAAAACAAGCGTTTACCCATGCTTCTTATGTAAACGAACACCGGTTCAGTCAGCATCAGGATAACGAGCGTCTGGAGTTTCTGGGCGATGCGGTACTGGAACTGACTGTGTCGGAATACTTGTATCACTTGTTTCCTAACCGGCCGGAAGGTGAATTAACTAAGCTGCGGGCATCCATTGTCTGCGAGCCTTCCCTCGTCAAATTTGCTGAAGCGTTGGGTTTTGGGCAGTATGTACTTCTTGGTAAAGGTGAGGAACTGACGGGAGGACGAACTAGACCGGCTTTGTTAGCGGATGTGTTTGAATCTTTCATCGGTGCATTATATCTGGATCAGGGATTGGCGCCTGTCCGGACATTTCTGGATCAGCATGTATTTCCGTTGATCGTTCTGGGCAGCAAATTGCAAATGAGCGATTACAAAACGGAATTGCAGGAACTCACTCAGCATCACAATATGGGAGCTCTGGAATACCGTATTGTTGAGGAACGGGGCCCTGCCCATGAACGGGAGTTTGTCTCCGAGGTCCATATGGGTCAAGAACGGCTTGGCAGAGGTACAGGACGTTCCAAAAAGGAAGCCGAACAACAGGCTGCATCCGCAGCACTGGATCGACTGAAGCTTCCGGAAGCCTGAGCTTTACCGTAAGCGCATAGACAAACGAAGAGCAAAGAGCAGCCCGCGGGTCCGCCTGGCGGAATTTATCGGCCGGACTGCTTTTTGCTCTTTTTTTTGTAAGGAGGATCAGGATTTTCTTTTCCTGTTCGATAACTAGGCGCTGAATGCAACATTTGAAATTTGCAAGAGGAGGTGACGGGAAACCCTATGTTTTTGAAACGGATTGAACTGGGTGGATTCAAGTCATTCGCCGACAAAACGGAAATGGAATTCGTTCGTGGCATAACCGCTGTTGTGGGCCCGAACGGAAGTGGCAAAAGTAACATTTCAGACGGCATACGCTGGGTTCTTGGGGAACAAAGCGCCAAATCACTGCGTGGTGGCAAGATGGAAGATATCATTTTTGCCGGCAGTGATGCACGGAAGGCTGTTAATTTTGGTGAAGTTTCGTTAACGCTGGATAACGAAGATCATGCGCTTGCTTTGGATTTTGGTGAAGTAACGGTAACGCGTCGTGTACATCGCAGCGGAGACAGTGAATATTTTATCAACAAGCAGTCGTGTCGGTTGAAGGATATTACCGAATTGTTTATGGATACCGGGATCGGAAAGGAAGCTTACTCGATTATTGGACAGGGGCGAATCGAAGAGATTCTGAGTACCCGTTCAGAGGATCGCAGGGGGATCTTTGAAGAGGCATCAGGTATTGTTAAATATAAATCTCGCAAACGGGATGCTACTCGCAAACTGGATGAGACGGAACAGAATTTATTGCGTATTCATGACCTTGTCACCGAGTTGGAAGACCAGATTGGTCCGTTAAAGGAACAATCGGAGAAAGCAATCCATTATAAGGAATTACGTGGACAGCTGAAATCGCAGGAAATCTCTATGTATGTGTATCAGATTGAACAAATTCACGCTTCCTGGAGCAAAGCAAACCAACGACTTGAATCGTTGAAACAGGAAGAAGTCGGATTGGCGGCTATCGTCTCCACTCATGATGCCAAGCTGGAAAGTGACCGGAATGCACTGCGTACGCTGGAGACGGAGACGGAACAGCTGCAATCGGCCTTATTGCAATTCAGTGAAGCAACGGAGAAGAGCGAAGGGCTAGGAGAACTGCTCAAGGAGCGTTCGCGTCATCTGCAGACGAACCAGGAACAGCTTAAAGTGACGCTTGCAGCGAGTGAAGAGAGACATCGGGAGCGTGAAGCCGAGTTACTTGCATTACGCGAAAAGTTTGCCAAGCTTGAACTGGAATTGAGTGACGTAAGAAACCGCCTATCCGAAGAAGAGGCTAAACTTGTCGGTGTTACTGGCGGCATTAGCCAACAGCAGGAGGAAAGCCTTAAGGGCAACTTGCTGGAACTGATGAATCAGATGGCTCAGACACGAAATGAAATTCGTTACGCGGACCAACAGAAAGAAACGCTGGAACGGCGAATGAATCGCGCGACAGAGGAATCCGGCAAGTGGGAAGGCCAGAAGGAAACGCTGGAAGCCCGCAAATCGGAGATTGAGAAAAAAGTTGTTCGCTTGGGCAAGGAAATCAGTGATCTGCGCGGTGGTTACATTACGGAAAGTGAACGTCTCCAATCGTTGCAGAAGCTGCTCGAAGAAAGCCGGGGAACTGTTCGTAAATGGGAGCAGAAGCGTGAAGCCCAGGTCTCCCGTCGCGATACAATGAAAGAGATGCAGGATGATTTTGACGGTTTCATGTTGGGTGTCAAAGAAGTTCTTAAGGCATCACGCAAAGGTACACTGAACGGGGTTCATGGAGCCGTTGCAGAGCTCGTTAAAGTGCCTGAAAAGATCGAACTTGCGGTAGAGACAGCGATGGGCGCTTCCCTGCAGCATGTCGTCATGGAGAATGAATCGGTTTCCAGACAGGCGATCGCTTTTCTGAAACAACGTCAATTGGGCAGAGCTACGTTCCTCCCGCTGGATGTTATTCGTGCACGTACCATTGGTGCGGGTGAACGTTCGATGATCGAAGGCATGGATGGTTTTGTGGGAATTGGTGCGGATCTCGTACAATACGAAGAACGTTATGCTGCGATCATTGGAAGCTTACTCGGAAATGTCATTATTGCGGAGAAGTTGGAGGATGCCAATAAGATCGCGGCTCGCTGCCAATATCGTTTCCGGGTCGTAACCCTGGAAGGCGATGTGGTTAACGCGGGTGGTTCGATGACTGGTGGTAGCCAGCACAAGAAAAATGTAAGTCTGCTCAGTCGCAAACGGCAGCTGGACCAGCTGGACCAGGATATTTTGGATACCGAAAATCAGATCGTAAAACTTCATCGCAGTGTGGATGATGTAAAAACTCAACTGGAGCAGTGCCAGGACAAGCTGGACGAGCTGCGTCAGTCTGGAGACGACACCCGGAATGCAGAACAGCAGGCTTCAATGGAAATGAAGCAGGTTGAGCATGAGCTGCGTCACGTGCTGGAACAGGTTGCCGTAGCTGGGCAGGAGAAGAGTGGCTTTACCGAAGAAATCAAAGAGATGGATACAGCTCGCGATGTTGCCGTGAAGAAGCTGGAGCAGCTTGAGGAAGAAGAGAAGGCGACCCATAGGGCCATTCATGCCGCAGAATTTGCGCGTAAAGCGAATGAATCGGCGAAGGAGGAATTGCAGACCCAACTCACTGATCTGAAAGTCCGAGAGGGGAAACTGGATCAGGAACGATTCTCCAACGAGGAGCAATTGCGTCGTCTGGAGCGCGAAGTGGATTCACTGGTGAAGGATCTTCGTCAAAATCGTACGTTGCTAGCCTCCATGGAAGCCGATCTGAAGAAAACAGAGACTGAGAGTGTTAAACAGATTGAAGATCTTAACCAATACAAGCTGAAAAAAGCGGAATCTGCACAGGAGCTGGACTTCAAGCGTGCTGCCCGAAGCGAGCTGTCGAAGAAGCTTGAGCTTGCCGAGAGCGAAACGAAGGAACAGCGCACACAGCTGAAAGCTGTGGAGGAACAGATGCGACAAACGGAAATTTCCGTGAACAGACTTGATGTTGAGTTGGAAAATATCCTGCGCAAACTGATGGATGAGTATGAGCTCGGTTATGAACTCGCCAAAGAGCGTTATCCAGTACCGGAAGATGTGGAGAGCACACAAGCTGAGGTTCAGAAACTGAAGCGCAGCATTGCAGCTCTTGGCGATGTCAATCTGGGAGCCATCGAGGAATTCCAGCGGGTTAACGAACGGTATGAGTTCCTCAGCACGCAGAAGAATGACCTGGTTGAAGCCAAAACAACGTTGTATCAGGTTATTCGAGAAATGGAAGACGAGATGGCCAAACGATTCAAGGCAACATTTGATGCGATTCGCCGGGAGTTTGGGGCTGTCTTCACCAAGCTGTTTGGCGGAGGTCGCGCGGATCTTGTATTGATGGACCCTGAGCGTTTGCTCGATACGGGCATTGATATCGTCGCACAGCCACCAGGCAAAAAGCTGCAAAACCTGCAGCTATTATCCGGTGGGGAACGAGCGTTGACCGCGATGGCTCTCTTATTCGCTATTCTGCATGTTAAGCCGGTACCGTTCTGCGTACTGGATGAAGTGGAAGCGGCGCTGGATGAAGCCAACGTGGTGCGTTTTGCCCAGTATTTGCGTGAGTTCTCGGAACAAACACAATTCATCGTTGTTACACATCGCAAAGGCACAATGGAAGAAGCGGATGTGCTGTATGGTGTCACGATGGAAGAGGGCGGAGTATCCAAGCTCGTTTCGGTTAAACTGGAAGATGAGGAAGCTGTCATTGCCTAATCTTTGAGTTTGTTGTCACGCATGAACTCATCTAATATCATTTAAACTAAGAAATGTACACGATGGAGGGGCTTTATGAGTTTTTTTAAAAAGCTGAGAGACAGCATTGCAAGCAAAACGGAGTCGGTTACCAAACAGTTCAAGGACGGATTGGAAAAGACGCGTAAAGGCCTTGTAGAGAAAGTATCGGATCTCGTTATCCGTCGCAAAAAAATCGACGAGGAATTCTATGAAGAGTTGGAAGAGATTCTGATTGGAGCCGACGTAGGTGTCAATACGGTCATGAAACTGATTGAAGATCTGCGTGATGAGGTCAAAAAACGTAAAATTGAGGATGCGGCTGAACTACAGCCTGTATTGTCCGAAAAACTGACGGGTTTGCTTCGTGGCGAGCAGAATAATGAACTGAAAATGAATCCGGATGGCATTACGGTCATTTTGTTTGTTGGTGTTAATGGTGTTGGTAAAACAACAACGATTGGTAAGCTGGCCCATCGCTTCAAACAGCAGGGTAAAAAGGTCATTATGGCAGCAGGTGATACGTTCCGTGCCGGAGCGATCGAACAACTCGAAGTATGGGGACAACGTGCTGGTGTGGAAGTCATCAAGCAACAATCAGGTTCTGACCCTGCAGCTGTAATGTATGATGCTGTACAGGCTGCAAAGCAGCGGGGTGCTGATGTATTGCTCTGTGATACAGCAGGCCGTCTGCAAAATAAATCCAATCTGATGGACGAACTCAACAAAATCTATCGTGTCATTCAACGTGAAATTCCGGAAGCGCCTCATGAAGTATTAATGGTGCTGGATGCAACTACAGGTCAGAATGCACTGAATCAGGCCAAACTCTTTGGAGAGAAGAGCGGGGTAACTGGACTTGTACTGACGAAGCTGGATGGTACCGCCAAAGGTGGTATTGTTGTTGCAATTCGTCAGGAGTTGGATCTGCCTGTGAAGCTGGTCGGACTGGGTGAGAAAATTGATGATCTGCAGCCATTCGACTCGGAGCAATTCGTACATGCGTTGTTTGCCGGATTGATTCAAGAACAGCCAGCTGAAAGTGCTGAAGAAGAGGAAGCTAATTCCTAGAATCATTAATAAATAGGATAGCGTTAACCGTATTGCCAGTGATATACGTGATAAGTGTCACGTGTAATGTCACTGGCAATACGTGTATAATGGGAATAAAGCAGGCAATGCTAAAGGGTTAGAAAGGACGGTTGAAAATGGCCAATACTCATACCTATTCTCGCCGTGAAGAAGTCGCCAATGCGGTGACACATGGAATCGGCGCTGCACTCAGTGTAGCTGCACTGGTGATATTGATTGTATTTGCAAGTATGAAAGGCACGGCTTGGCATGTGGTCAGTTTCACGATCTACGGGATCACCATGCTGCTGCTATATACGAGCTCTACACTCGTGCATGCATGGAAAGATGGAAAAGTGAAAGACTTATTTGAGATTTTCGACCATTCTTCCATATATTTGTTTATTGCGGGATCGTACACTCCACTTTTGTTTATTGCTGTTCGCGGCACACTTGGATGGACCCTGTTCGGTATAATCTGGGGAGTCGCATTATTCGGCGTAATCTTTAAGGCGTTTTTTACGAAAAGGTTTCTGTTCATGTCCACGATTTTCTATATTGCGATGGGCTGGCTCATCGTTATTGCCTGGCAACCGCTTATGACTGCCATCCCTACAGGGGGAATTGTGCTGCTGGTTGCTGGAGGTCTGATGTATACACTGGGGACGCTTTTTTATGTTTGGCGTGGATTTCCGTACCACCATGCGATTTGGCATCTCTTTGTGCTCGCAGGCAGTATTCTTCATTTCTTTATGGTACTTCTGTACCTGACACCACTTCGGTAGGCCACGGTAGATAGCGTAAAACGAATCGGCTCCATCTGTGGAGACCCATTCGTTTTTTTTGTTCTATATAAATGACACAGCAGGCTGAATTCTACTGTAGATGAATGGCTAAGATCAACCTTGTAGGCACGAAAAATGAGTGTAAAATGAACGTTTTTATCGTGACAAGTATTTTTGCTTGACAACCTGATTTGTTTTAGGTATTATTAGGAACGTTGCAAGAGTGTAAAGTGTTTTTCCTTGACGAAGGGAGTGCCCCGTTATGAGTCAAGAAAACCGGCTTGAGAAGACAAACCGGATTAACTTGCTGTTTGCTTTCTATGAACGGTTGCTTACCGAGAAACAGCAGACTTTTCTAAAGTATTACTTTCATGATGATTTCTCGCTGGGCGAGATTGCAGCCGAGTTCGAGATCAGCCGCCAGGCGGTATACGAGCATATCAAGCGTGCCGAACAAGTGCTGGAAAATTACGAAAGCAAGCTTGGCTTGCTGGAGAAGCACGAACGGCGTAACCGTAATCTTGAAGATTTGCAAAATGCATTGGAGCGCGCAGGCGTTTTCATTGATAACAACAAACAAATAAACGATATTATTCATCAACTCAGAGAGTAGTTCGTAAGAGTTGAATGAAACGTATCGGTCCTGAAAACAGTATTACAGCTTAAGGAGGTGGGATCATGGCATTTGAAGGATTAACGACCCGATTGCAGAATGTGTTCAGCAAGCTGCGTGGCAAAGGCAAGGTGTCTGATGAAGATGTTGCCGAAGCTATGCGCGAGGTACGTCTGGCATTGCTCGAAGCGGATGTAAACTTCAAAGTGGTCAAGGAATTCATCGCCAAGGTGAAAGAGAAGGCTGTTGGCAAAGAAGTGATGGAGAGCTTCACGCCAGGAATGGTCATTATCGACATCGTAAACAAGGAACTGACGGATTTGATGGGTGGAAGCCAGTCGAAGCTGGCTAAAGCGAACAAACCGCCTACGGTACTGATGATGGTTGGTTTGCAGGGTGCAGGTAAAACGACCACATCCGGTAAACTGGCTAAAATGCTGCAAAAGCAGAATAGTAGACCGTTGCTTGTTGCAGGAGATATTTATCGTCCAGCAGCGATCAAGCAGTTGCAAGTGCTCGGCGAGCAGATCAAAGCGCCAGTATTTACCCTGGGAGATCAGACAAGCCCTGTAGAAATTGCACGTCAGGGTCTGCAGCATGCCAAGGACAACGGCAATGACTATGTCATTATCGATACAGCTGGACGCCTGCATGTCGATGAAGAACTGATGGAAGAGCTTCGTCAGATTCACAGCGTAGTAAATCCCGATGAAGTATTGCTTGTCGTAGACAGCATGACAGGTCAGGATGCAGTTAATGTGGCAGAACACTTTAACCAGCAGCTTAATCTGACGGGTGTCGTTCTGACAAAGCTTGACGGAGATACTCGTGGTGGTGCCGCGCTTTCCGTTAAAGCAGTCACCGGTTGCCCAATCAAGTTTGCTTCCCTTGGTGAGAAACTTGATGCACTGGAACCTTTCCATCCGGAGCGTATGGCTTCACGTATTCTTGGTATGGGTGATATGCTCTCTCTGATTGAGAAAGCACAGTCCAACATTGATACCGATAAAGCCAAGGAAATGGAACGGAAGATGCGTAATGCAGAATTCACGTTTGAAGATTTCCTGGAGCAAATGGATCAAGTGAAAAAGCTGGGGCCAATCGATCAGATCATGGATATGATTCCTGGTATGGGCAAGATGAAACAAGCCAAGGACCTGAAGGTTGATGATAAACAGATGGGCCGGATCGAAGCGATCGTGTACTCCATGACGACCGAGGAGAAACGTAACCCTGATATGATCAACCATAGCCGCCGGAAGCGGATTGCTACAGGTAGTGGAACATCCCTGGCCGAAGTAAACCGTCTGATCAAGCAGTTTGATGAGATGCGCCGCATGATGAAACAGTTCTCAGATATGATGGGACCTAAAGGCGGCAAGAACAAAGCGATGAAGCAGCTCAAGGGTTTGGGCAAAGGAATGAAGTTTCCTTTCCGTTGATTCTGGGAGCAGCTGAACGATATACAGATTTCATTGAAGGAGGTGAATTTTCAAATGGCAGTTCGTATTCGTCTGAAACGTATGGGTGCTCACAAAGCTCCTTTCTACCGCGTAGTGGTATCGGATTCCCGTTCCCCACGTGACGGTCGTTTTATCGAGGAGATCGGTTACTACAACCCGGTTGAACAACCGGCTGTTGTTAAGATCGATGAAGATAAAGCATTGCAATGGCTTCAAAACGGTGCACAAGCATCTGACACTGTCCGCAACTTGCTGAGCAAAGCGGGCGTGATGAAGAAGTTCCACGAGTCTAAATTGACTAAATAAGGTGCTGATTCGGAGGGTCCTCTATGGAAGAATTAGTAAGCATAATTGCTAAGGCTTTGGTCGATCATCCGGAAGATGTGGCGGTTCGGACGGTTGAGAAAGACCGGCTTGTCGTTTATGAGTTAACCGTTCATCCTGACGATGTTGGGAAAGTGATTGGTAAACAGGGGCGAATCGCAAAGTCTCTTCGTACAGTCGTCACATCAGCAGCAGTTAAGATGGATAAACGGGTAACCGTTGATATCATATCTTAAAGATATACGAAAGGGGGTTAGGATGCATGTCCTAGCCCCTTTTCGTGCATGCTGAAACTTAAATAATAGGATTGAAAAAGCTCGTCAAGTATGATTATCTGCGGAAGTAGTGAAGGGTACGGAATCGATCCCAAGAAGCGTTAGGATAACAGCGATGCGAAGAACGATCCGTAACCAGAACGGCTGCGGGAGATCATCACATATAAGTACCAATATGAATGGATTGTAGGAGGAAAGTATGGCAGAGTTTATGAATGTAGGTAAAATCGTCAATACGCATGGAATTCGTGGCGAGGTGAGAATCATGCCTTTAACTGATTTTCCGGAAGTGCGTTTTGCGAAAAATGCAGAGTTGTTTTTCTTTACACCAGATAATCATCCAGTTATGGTTAACGTGGAATCTGCACGTTTGCATAAGAATATGTATATTCTTCGTCTGAAAGAGTATGGCAACATTAATGAAGTAGAGAAGTTTAAAGGCGGCATGGCCAAAGTGTTAAAAGAGAATCTGGCAGAGCTGGAGGAAGGTGAATACTACTTCCATCAAATCGTTGGGTGTTCTGTCATCACCGAAGAGGGTGAAACACTTGGAACCATCTCTGAGATCTTGACTCCTGGAGCGAATGATGTATGGGTTGTCAAAACGCCGGCAGGCAAAGAAATTCTGCTTCCGGTTATTGATGATGTTGTTCTTGATGTGGATGTTACAGAGAAGCAAGTCAAGGTTCACCTGATGGAAGGGCTGCTATAACATGAAAGTGGATGTATTAACCCTATTCCCGGAAATGTTTGACGGTGTATTCGGAACCAGCATTCTGGGCAAAGCCCAAACCAAAGGGCTTGTATCTCTGGGAGCAACAAACTTTCGGAATTTTGCGACCAATAAACATAATACAGTTGACGATGCACCTTACGGCGGTGGGGGAGGGATGGGATTAAAGCCAGATCCGATCTTTGCTGCTGTTGAGGATGTATTAGAACAACGGGGCGAAGCTGCGGCAACGATGAAACCGCCACGTATCATTCTAATGTGCCCGCAAGGTGAGACGTTCACACAGAAAAAAGCAGAAGAACTTGTACAAGAAGATCATCTGATTTTTATTTGCGGACATTATGAAGGCTATGATGAGCGTATCCGTGAGTTTCTCGTGACGGACGAATTGTCGATTGGTGATTACGTGCTGACGGGTGGCGAACTGCCTGCGATGGTGGCGATTGACAGTATTGTACGCCTTATTCCGGGTGTACTGGGTAATGAGACAAGTGCTGTAACGGATTCATTCAGTACCGGATTGCTCGAGTACCCGCACTACACACGTCCTCCGGAATTCAGAGGTATGAAGGTGCCCGATATGTTGTTATCCGGACATCATCTGAATATTGAGGCATGGCGCAGGGAGCAATCCTTGCTTCGTACGCTGGAACGTAGACCGGATATGTTGGAGACGGCGGATTTGACGGACAAAGAACGAATTTGGTTAAACAAGCTTCGTTCCGATCGTGAAAAGAATGCAGAGTAATTTGATATTATCTCGTTTGAGCTCGTAAAATAATCTCATTCGAAATCTTGAAAGACCAACCTTGTGATATGAAGGTTGGTCTTTTTCTGTATTGAACACTTTTGCCGCTTTGAACATTTTTGCATGTTCCGAAATAGGGTTGTATAAATTGAAAAATTTCTTCATGGTGATCTCAGCTAGAAGCGTATGAAGACGACATGCTGAGGAGGAAGATTATGAATCATCAGCCTTATGAAGTTGGCAGAGTGGATATTAGCGAAGCTGGAGAGCGTTGCAAGATGCTTCTGGGAGATCTAAATGGAGATGGCAGGCTTGAGATGCTGTTGGTGCAGGCAGATGGGGGCATAGACGACCGTTACGTTCCGCATCAGGTATGCTGTTTGTCGGCATATGATCTGGATGGAACATTAATGTGGCAGGTCGGAACACCGGACCCGGATGCAGGTGGTCCAGGATCAGACTATCCCGCTCAGATTGTAGATTGGGATGGGGACGGAAATAATGAAGTGCTGTGTGTAATGAACAAACAATTTCTTATTCTGGACGGAAGAACCGGAGAGATAAAGAAACGTCATGATTTGCCTGGAGAGCAAGCGCATGACTGTCTTATTCTTGCAAACCTGACTGGTGACCAACACACGATGGATATCCTGCTGAAGGATCGGTATAAGACGTTATGGGCATTAGATCACGATTTCAATTTGCTATGGAAGCATGAAGGCAATATAGGTCATTTTCCGTGGGTCTACGATATCGATGGGGATGGCAAGGATGAAGTGATGGCCGGGTATGACATGCTGGATCATGATGGAACATTATTATGGTCCTGTCAGAATCTTGATGATCACGCAGACTGTATATGGTTTGGCGATGTGGACGAGGACGGGGAGGTTGAAATTGTTATCGGTGGCAGTGTCACGGTGATGATGGATCGGTACGGTAATGAAAAATGGCGTTATGAGGATTCGATTGAATCACAGCATATTGCACTGGGGAAATTTTATAGAGAAAGACAAGGATTACAGATTGCTGGCCTGGATCGGATTATTCGTGGAGATGAGAATGGCAAGGATGGAATTTTTATGCTGGATAGCGACGGAAAAGAACTGTGGAAAGAAGATCGTAAAACTCGCGGCTGGTTAACCATTATTGAGCCTGTACGCAACTGGGATGACAGCGAGCTTGACTATATCATGGCTTATCGCCGAGGTGGGGGTGTCCTGCCATCTTTGATCAATGGTAATATGCAAACGGTTGCAACGTTCGGAAAAGATGGCTATGCCGTACATGCCGACTTGTGTCAGAGCGGAAGGGAACAGATCATCATCTATGATGCACATGAAGCCGTAATCTATTCCAGCTCAGTGATGGATGTAATCACTCCAACCTCTTTGGACATAAAAAGAGCCCAGCTTCAGCCAAAAAGGCTGTATAGCTCGACTCTTTATCCAGGCGGGGAAGTTTCAATCTAGCTTAATGACTGATCTCTACGACAGGAAGGATTTCCTGTTGGTCTGATTCAGGATGGAGCAATGCAGCCAAATCGGTTCCTGTCGTAACCGTTAATCGTGGGAGCTTCATAGGATTATCCCCAGGTCGAACAAAGCCTGAACGTACGGAAAAGGCCATACGATAGCCGTTTTGCTGCAGTTGATAGATCATCTGCGTGCTGGTATAACCGAAAGGGTAGGCAAGATACGGCGTATCAATACCAGTTTCTTTCATTAGCTTGACGTCATTATTCAGCAGTTTTGTGTCGAGTCCGACGGGCACGTTGTCGCCGCAACGCATATATCCCTTGTGATGCAGATTATAGGTATGGCTGTTGAACTCAAAGACGTCTTTAGCGGCCTGCATCTCCTGTTTGGAGATAAACGTTTTTTTGGCTGGATCAAAAGCCGAAGGCTGATCCTGAATTTTGCTGCCGATTACAAACAGGGAAGCATGGAAATTATATTTTTTGAGCACAGGGTAGGCTAAAGTATAATTGTTCTGATACCCATCATCAAAGGTGATGACAATCGACTTTTTGGGTAGGGAGATCTGTCCATTCACGTATTGTTCAAGCTGCTCCAGTGTAATTGTGTTGTAGCCTTCTTCATGCAAATATTTCATGTTTTCTTCGAAGTCTTCCAGATTAATGATCGATTTGTTGTTTGTTTCATGATTATTAATTTTGGGCTGTATGTAATGATACATCAGTACAGGTACTTCAGTAGCTGAACCTTGTGCGATGTGAAAGGTAGCCAGATCAAGTGCAGGTTTGCTGGAATAATCGGAGTGAGACATTAGAAATGCCTTACGTTTGACCATATCCCAGGACGTGCATGCTTTGTGAGACATTGCATTGGTAGGATGAGTTACCGCATACGCATACATTGTAATGGTACAAGTGAGTAATGCGAGTGCAGCAAGAGCAATTTTTTTGAAGTATTTCATAATTCGTTTGGTTCTCCTTTTGCCATTTCATTTCTGCGTGGAATTACATTTAGATGCATCAGCACGTAATCCAACAAGCTATATCATAGACGATCTTTCTTGACAGAAAGTTACAGTATTTTTTCCGTCTAATGCTTGACTTATTCAAGAATACTAATTATGACAATCCGAGGGGCTGAAGCTTTTATGTGCATAAAGGAATTGTGTAGAAAAGCGCATGGACAGGTGTATTTTAATGGAATTGTAATGACACTATAATAAAATTCAGGACGTATTTAAGATGAACGTATAGCGGATAACGTCTAATTGGAGTAAAGGAAAATAATGAGGATTAAAGGGCATTGAAGAACCAAAGAGTTCTGTCAGCAATTTGTTTATTTTTCCTTGTGTTTTGTTATGGTGCGTGATACAATAAGTCTGTTATGTGGAATACGGCGGTCCTCTATGGATAATGAAGGAGACAAGGTGTTCTCTGGAAGAAGTATGAACGCCTGTACGGAAGGAGGGAGTCATAGATGAATATCGTTCAAGCGATTACACAAGAACAACTTCGTAAGGATATTCCGAGTTTTCGTCCTGGTGACACTTTGAAAGTGCACGTTAAGGTAATCGAGGGAACTCGTGAGCGTATCCAATTGTTCGAAGGTGTTGTGATTAAACGCCGTGGTGGTGGAATCAGTGAGACTTTTACAGTTCGTAAAATTTCTTACGGTGTAGGTGTGGAAAGAGCTTTCCCGCTTCATTCCCCTAAAATCGATAGAATCGAAGTGGCTCGCCGTGGTAAAGTGCGTCGTGCGAAGCTTTATTATCTTCGTGAACTACGCGGTAAAGCAGCGAGAATTAAAGAAATTCGTTAATATAACGGATACCGGGGAGGGCTTGGAGACAAGCCCTTTTCGTTTTTGTCCGGGAAAAGTTGAACCGGAGGTGCACTTCCGAGTAAAATGGTATGGCGGCACACGCGCGAATAGTCCGGGAGGCTTGTGAAATCAGTTATTGAGGGACATTTGAATTGTGGATTAAATGTACTGGTAATGCTTGCGTGTAAGATTACATAACTGATGATGTGTAAAAACTGCTATAACATGTACTGTGAAGAGAGGAAGATCATTAATGGAACAGGAAGTTCAACAGGACCAGGGCAATACTGCCGAAGAGAAAGGCAGTCGATCCAAAAAAGCCAAAAATGAAATTTTCGAATGGCTCAAAGCCATCGTGATCGCACTAGTACTTGTCATTTTGATTCGGTGGTTACTGTTCAAACCGTTTGTTGTGGACGGGCCTTCCATGCAGCCGAATTTTCATACAGGTGAACGTGTGATCGTCAATGAAATTTTATATGATATCAGAGAACCACAGCGCGGAGAAGTAATCGTATTCCACGTTCCAACCGAAGGCCGTGATTTCATTAAACGTGTCATTGCTGTCGCTGGTGATACCGTTGAGGTTCAGGACGATACAGTTCTCGTCAATGGTAAAAAAGTCGATGAGACTTACATTCAGGGAGCAATTGATGCTGCTGAAGCGAACGGTGGAACCTATAACGTGAAGGACTTCCCTAATGAGCAATTCCCGGATGGGAAAGTACCTGAAGGTCATGTTTTTGTAATGGGGGACAACCGTCCGAACAGTACAGATAGCCGTATGATCGGTTATGTGTCACTGACGGATATTGTAGGTCGTGCAGATGTGATTTTCTGGCCGATCGGCGATATCAAATGGATTAACCATTAATATGAATGCAGGATATATAAGCAAAATATAAAGTGTACACCAAAACGTAGAGGGCAGAACTAATCTGGGGATAATAGAAATCTAAGATTGTTTTGCCAGCGAAATGATGCGGTGTGCATGTCGTAGAAAAAGCTTGTATATCAACAAATAATGAGGTGAAGACAAGGTGACGATTCAATGGTTTCCAGGTCATATGACCCGAGCCAGACGCCAGATTCAGGATAAGTTAAAGCTGATTGACGTGGTCATCGAACTGCTGGATGCCCGTCTGCCTGTCTCCAGCCGCAACCCGATGATTGACGAGATTTTACAGGGCAAACCCCGGATGATTTTGTTGAATAAGTCCGACTTGGCGGATGCGAAAGTGACGCAAGAATGGATTGAATATTTCAAAAAAGAGGGAATCAATGCTTTCCCTGTAGATGCTTCAACAGGTACCAACGTGAAAGACATCCCAACGCAAGCGAAGCTTCTCCTTAAAGAAAAAATTGATCGTCAAATAGCTAAAGGGATTAACCCGAGAGCGGTTCGTGGACTGATTGTTGGTATTCCAAACGTGGGTAAATCCACGCTAATTAACCGACTAGCTGGACGGAACATTGCGGCAACGGGAGATCGTCCTGGTGTGACGAAGGGACAACAGTGGATCAAAGTTGGTAAAGAAATGGAACTGCTGGATACCCCGGGTATTCTTTGGCCGAAATTTGAAGATCAAAACGTGGGTTATCGTCTTGCGGTAACAGGTGCAATTAAGGAAGAGATTCTGAATGCAGAAGACATCGCCTTTTTTGGCATCAGTTATCTAATGCGTTATTACTGGGATTCTCTTGAAGAACGCTATGGTCTTCAGGAGTTCTCCAAGGATGCGGATGATTCGGACAGCGTTGTTGCGATTATGGAACAGGTTGGTCGTATACGTGGTTGTGTGGTAAGTGGTGGGCGTATCGATTTGGAAAAGGCATCGCGAGCATTTCTGCGTGAATTGCGTGCGGGCAAAATGGGACGTTTCTCTATGGAAGCTCCTTATTAAATAAGAGACAACTGCCGAAAGAAGCGGCCGTTACCGGATTACCGGGAGCGGTCGCTTTTTGCCATACTGGAATTTAAAATAAAGGAACTTTGATTGATCTGGAAGGTGATTCTAGAAAATTGCACTTTATGGGATTGTATTGAACGTATATCTGGGTCTCTTAAATCATGCTATGATGAGTGATGAAGATTTAGCCTGCTCAATGCTGAATATCTTCAATTTAAGCGATCAGATACCGATAAAATAATATCTCATCATCGTATTATCATATATGCTTTACAGAATCTTATTTCTTATTTAATAGGATCTGATACAACAAAAATCGGGAATCTACGTCTATATAATAAAATGATATAAAAGTGATGTGTTGAAGCAAGAGTGGGCAGAGGAGATGACACCGTAATGAATGAAATGAATGAGTTAATTGAATTGACGCAACTGGATGCCCTGGTTGAACCGAAAAAGAAGAAAAAAGAAATGGTGGAGTCCAAAGATCTGCTGATTTATGAGCGTGAATATTGGGAAAGTGGATTTGAAAGTATTGCCGGAATTGATGAAGTGGGACGCGGTTGTTTATTTGGAGATGTAGTAGCGGCAGCCGTTATTTTACCTCGTGATCTGATTCTGGAAGGGGTTAATGATTCCAAGAAATTAACGGAGAAAAAGCGCGATGCATTATATGACATTATAATGGAAAAGGCGTTGTCAGTGGGAATCGGTTATGCAGATGCGGAAACGATTGATCAATTGAATATTAAACAGGCTGCAAGGCTTGCCATGAAACGTGCGGTAGAAGCACTTGAGGGCGTGCCTGACTACCTGTTGGTAGATGCCGAAAAGGTAGATGTGAATATACCGCAGTTGTCCATTATAAAAGGCGATGCAAACAGTCAATCCATTGCGGCAGCATCCATTATTGCGAAGGTTACCCGGGATAGGCTTTGCAAGGAGGATTGGGATACGTTATATCCGGAATATGGTTTATCGATACATAAGGGATATGCAACGAAATTTCATCGTGAACAAATTATGGCTCGTGGTGCTACACCCATGCATCGTCGCAGTTTTCTCGGCAATCTGCTCGGAGAACAGCACACTTTATTTTAATTAAACCATTCACGGAGGGAGGGGTAAGGGTATGAATATAAGTTCCGTGATTCGTGGGCTGCTGGGAGATAGTAAACCGGGAAATGCCAAGCCACTGGAGTTAAAGGAAGGTCAGGTTGTAAGGGGTTCTGTGGTTAGTGTATCCGATGATGGAGCAGATGCGGTTCTTCAGATTCAGGGTGTACAGGTGCGTGCAAAATTAGAAACTCCGCTTCGGCCAGGTGAAACAACACTGCTTCAGGTCCAGCCTCCAGGTGAAAATGGCGTAACGGTAATGAAACCGCTGACGGGTACATTGGCAGAACTGCCACAGGCATCTTTGAACAATTTGCTTCAGGAGGTAGGTTTGCCAGATACCAAGGGGAATCGGGAACTGCTGTTAGCTATGCAGCGAAGCGGATTACCTTTAACCAAGGATAATGTAGCCATGGTTCAAAATATGATGACAACCAAACCTGCACAGGTGCCTGTTGAAGAATGGGTGCAGGCAACAGGTATTGCTTTTCAGCGTGGTCTTCCGGTTACAGCGGAAACGGTAAAGGGTCTACATCAAGCTGTTTTTGGCCCGCCACTACATCAGTTGTTGAAGGGTTTGGCTGAACAGCTGGAGTCCATGCTGACACAAACCGCGGGTAAAACGCTGCCGACTGGTGAACAGGCAGCTACGGTTAAGAATAACATTATGGCTGGAGTGCCTGTACCGTTAAACGGAGAGCTGGCGGGAGAAACGGTAGCTGCGTCAGGCAGTAACCGTCAGGTAGGAGGGGCAACCGGATTGTCCGCGCAACTCGTGCCTGGTGCAGTCGCTGGTGATGCTCAAATGGCAGATGGATCTGTGGATACTGCTGGTGGCGCGGTTAAAGGCAATGGACAGACTGGTGCAGGAAATGCAGAGAATACTGGGCTTAAAGCAGGGGCCAGCCATGTTGAAACTGCTGGCAAGGTGGGTACAGGTATTCCGGCAGGAACCGGAATACCTGGTGAGAGCCCGCGTGCAACTGACGCGGGCGTTGCTGGGACCCGCCCGGGCACGACGGGGGCGGCAGTGGATGTTGCGGCTGGCCGAGTGATAGCGGGCCAGCCTGAGGGTGGCGCGGCCGGGCGAACCGACGGCCGCGCTGAAACGCCTGCTGCTGCGGGGCATACCGCTTCCGCAGCAGGGCAGGCGGCGCCAGCAGCTCCATCGGCAGCGCAGCTGGCGCCCAAGCTGCTGGCGCTGCTGGACGCGCTGCGCAGCGCGTCCACAGCCGCACCGTCACAGCCGGGTGCGGCGACACATGCCGCCCCTGCATCGCAGGGCGGCTCGGTGGCTGCGGCTGCCGGAGGCGTGCCGCAGCCTTTGCCAGCCGGCGCGGATGCGCTGCCGGCTGGCGGTAGTGCCGCAGCACCTGCGGGAGCTGCGGCGGCGCCTGTCACCCACGAGGGGGACCCGTGGGTGGGGCGCGTGTTGAAGCTGCTCGGTGCGGAGCACGAGCAGCAGGCAGTGCACGGCGCGGCTGCGCAGGCGCGCGTGGGGGATGTGGCGAGTCCGGGAACCGCGGACACGCTAAAGGGCTTGCTGCTGCAGCTTGCCAGCAGCGAGGGTGCACCTGCGGCGCTCAAAGATGCCGCCGGACAGGCTGTGCAATTTCTAACAGGTCAGCAGTTATTGCTAACAACAGATCGCAGTGCTACCTTTGCCCAGATGCACTGGTTTATCCCCATTACCGGTCCTGACGGAGAAGAGACGGCTTCCGTTCAGATTCAATCACGCCGTGGGCAACGCGGTGAATTGGATGCATCCAACTGCCGCCTTTGGTTTGATCTGGACATGAAAAGTCTTGGTCCAACGCTGGTGGATGTGCATGTTGTTAATAATATCGTCAGTCTGCGTGTACTTAATGACGGCGAAGGAATGGGACCGCTCTTGGAAAGTGGGCGCGAAGAGATCCATAAGGCGCTGGACAAGCTGGGTTATCAGTTGTTGACTTTCAAGGCGGAACCCTGGCCTGTTGGCCAGGAACCGGGTGCCGAACGGAAAATGACTGCCTCGGACTACAGTCCTGAACGATACAAAGGGGTGGACATGCGGGTATGAAAGAGGATTCGCAACCGGACCTGATGTCCAAAAAGGCCGTTGCTTTAAAATATGTACCTGGTGAGAGCGAAGCACCAGTGGTCGTAGCCAAAGGCCGTGGCAAAGTGGCAGAAGCCATTCTGGATAAAGCCAAGGAAAATGGTGTGCCTGTTCAGGAGGATGCTGCACTTGTCGAAGTGCTTTCCAAACTGGATTTGGATGAACAGATCCCGTCGGAACTGTATCAACTGGTGGCCGAAGTGTTGACCTACATTTATCGTGCTGACCGTCTGGCTTCTGGACGAGAGGAAGAGGAATCATGGTAGAGCACAGATCAGAACAGGGTCCAGCTTCAAAACTGACACGTCAGCAAAAAGGGCGATTGGGTGAAGAAGCTGCTTGCGACTGGCTTCGTGAGCATGATTATCGCATTTTGAAGCGCAATTGGCGCTGCCGAAGCGGAGAGATTGATATCGTTGCTTCCCATGAAGGCATGATTATTTTTATTGAAGTCCGCAGTAGAAGTGGAACTGGACTGTATGGAACACCCCAGGAGTCGGTAGATATTCGTAAAATGCAGCAGGTACGTGCAACTGCATCTGTATATTTGCAAATGACGGGAGAGACAAATCATCAAATTCGTTTTGATGTGATCGCAGTCATGTTGGATAAAGCAGGCGAAGCCGTTTCGGTCGATCATATCATTAATGCATTTTGAGTTCCTACTATACGCGATTCTTCTGATGTGTTAACCCACAAGAAAGACACTTGAAAAAGTGACTCTCTTGTGGGTTATTTTTTTGGCAGGTTATAGGATAGAAAGAAATTAAGGAAATAGCTATTTCACATGCAGTAAAAATGATACAATTCGTATCTATAAGTGCAGGTAATTAAAATTATATTTGGAGTTAATATTTCCTTTTTCCGATCGTTAATGGACTACATCTAATTAATAATTCTCTAAATAAGAGCTCAAACGATATGTTTGAATTCAGTATACGAAAATGAGTTGCCTGTTATAATGTGCACTCTTTCTCCTTACCATGTATGCCCTTTTACAAGTTCTTTCTATTCCATAAACAATGAAGCCTTGCTGTGTTTTCTAACACTGTTGCTAGTCGACAAAAAGACTGGAGCACTTAAAATAAATAGATACAAAATGTATCGTTTATAATAGAATGAGAAAAGTAAATATGAAAAAGAGGTGTGAACTATGAAAGAAATTCAATCTGCTGCGGCAAAGAAAATGAAACAGGAGTGGGTGACACCGCAATTGGAAGTGCTGGATATTAGCGAAACCATGAACGGTGGTGAAGGAATTTGGCAATATGTATGGGGCGGGGAATTTTGGAAGCTCGAAATGTTGGTCAGTTAGATAGATAAAACGAGTTCATAGGGTCACCGGACTTACTACTATATTTGGATGAGGTGAACGATTGTCATGAGTATTCAATGGAAATGGATGATTCGTTTAAGTGTGTTTTTAATATTTTTCGGGGTGTGTGGTCTGCTGTATTCTGGAACGACATATGCTGCATCCAAAAATGTTTCTGCGGAGGGGCAAGTTAATAATCTTGCTCAAACTTCAAAAATTTATGGAAAAATTACTGATATGGATGGTTTTCCGGTGAAAGATGTAAATGTAAATATTAAGATGTACACATTCGAAAACAGCGAAATAGCAACCAAAACAATTAAAACCAATTCCAAGGGAGAGTACAATTTTGAAACAACGTTAAGTGAAGGCATACGCATCAAGATTAGTCTGGTTGCCAAGGGGTACTTGGACACCGACAAAAATTATATTAGCTATTATTTGATTCCGGGAGAAACAAGGGCATTTAATTTTTCCCTCTATGAACCAGCAACAGTTGTAGGCAAAGTTACTGATCAATCAGGAAAACCAGTTGTGGGTGCTGTCATTAAAGCAACAACTGTCAGCCAGTCTGTGAAGACGGACAAGGATGGAAACTACGCAATTACAGGTATTAATCCTTATTACGCCCCTGATATTGTGGTTTCGGTTGATGCAGATGGGTATGTTCCTTACACAAAATATCTTTTTCTATATACCGGTGTTACAGAGAAGTTGAACATAACACTTCAAGAGGCCGCCAAGGTGAGTGGCTTGGTGCAAGATGAACAGGGGAGGCCAGTGGCTGGGGCCACGGTATCTATTAATAATCTTAAGATGATAACAGACAAACAAGGCAAGTATTCAATGGATCGACTGTCTCCGGGAATAAGCATAATCTCTGTTGAAGCGGATGGTTATATCAAGCAAACGATTAGGGTAACTTTGGTCAAAGGACCTAAAAATACTTTTGATTTTATTCTCAAGAGTAATGTAGACAAAACCCCTCCTGTAACCAAATATGCTTTAATTCCTCTAACAGAGGTATCCAACGGAAAACAATATATTAATGGATTTAATTTTAAGTTAAAGGCAACGGACGAAGTTGACGGATCTGGCTTGAAAATGACCCAGTACAGAATCAATGGTGGGCAATGGATCACGTTTACCGGACCAATAAAAATCTATGCTCCTGAAGTCAAAACAGTGGAGTATTTCAGTACGGATGTCGCCGGGAATCAGGAAAAGATAAACAAAATGGATTTTGTGAATGGGAAGTATGAAGGAGCAGGATCATACCCGTATTGATTAAATAGCTATCTATAATGAAAAAAAAGGCGACGTTGACTCTAAGAATTCCTCCGCTGGGGAAGAGTCGAAGTCGTCTTTTTGCATCCTAAATAACTAGAACGAGATAATGTTATCCACATTCCTTTGAATCCAATGAACCGATCAGTGTATAATCAGGATTGTAATCTAGTTTTGTTGCACTGTTTGATTTTTCATAAATGAGTTGATTCGCATCGCAGGCTTGAACTGCGGTCATGGATAATTTTTTATAATCTGGGAGGCATGGTCATGAGTAAATCTACCCAAACGGGTAACGTTGTAAGAGAAGCCATTCAAAATCGTCGTACCGTCAAAAAGTTTAAAAAAGAAGCTGTCCCCACACAGCAGATTATTGATTTGTTGGATACAGCCGTATGGGCACCCAATCATAAATTGCGTGAGCCGTGGCGGTTTTTATTGTTTAGCGGAAGTGGACTGAACAAGCTGGCAGACGCTATTGATGCAGAGATGGGAGAGGATAACAAGTTCTCTGCCAATATCAAACAGGTCCCTTCCGTCATGCTTGTCGTTATGGAAGAAGATCCGCGCCAGAATATCTGGGATGAAGATTTTGCTGCAGTGAGTGCATTGGTACAGAACTTTCTACTCGCTGCATGGAGTGAAGACATTGGTACGTTCTGGGTAACCAAGCCTTTCTTGTACGGACCAAAATTCCGTAAGTCCCTTGGCGTTCAGGCTGGGGAAAAAATTATCGGCATGGTTTACATGGGGTATCCAGATGTTATTCCTTCTGCCAAAGAACGTACACCAGCCAAGGATAAGCTGACTATATTTGAATAATTGATATCTTGTTCGCCACTTATTCAAAAGAAGATGTTCTATGAAAAACCCCTGCACATATCCCTCCTATACAGAGGAAATTTATGCAGGGGTATTTGACTTGTTAATTTATATAACCTTAAGTTTGAAATCTACAGATATCTCGTTTGAACCTATCATAATGTTGAATGGTGAAGGCACGTATTTCCCCTTATAGCATTTATCGCCTGGATGACTCTCGCTCAAAATAAATTCAAATCCAGTTGACGATACTGTATCGCCTCAGCCACATGAGCTGTCAAAATGACGCCTTCATGGTCCAAGTCTGCGATCGTCTGGGCCATCTTAATAATTCGATCATGTGCACGCATGCTCAGGTTCAGTGCTTGCAGTGTCTGCTGGAGCAGTTGGTCTGCTTCTTCAGGCAGACTGATCGTTCGGCGCAGAAGAGTTCCTGATAACTGACTATTCCAGCGAACTGAACTATTAACATATCTTGCAGCCTGAATATGATGAGCATGAATGACTTTGGCCTGCATTTCCGCAGATGAAGGAGACGCGCCAGCCTTGCGCCACTCCCCAGGAGGAGGAACTTCGACCTGAAGGTCGATGCGATCTAGTAGTGGTCCCGAAATTTTGGCACGGTACGCAGCCACGCGTGCAGGACTGCATATACATCTTTGATCCTCCGATTGGGCAGAGAGATATCCGCAAGGACAGGGATTCATAGAGCAGGCGAGCATAAATTGTGCTGGAAATGTGAACGCGGCTCTCGCCCGACTAATGGTGACTTTACGATCCTCCAATGGTTGTCTTAGCACTTCTAGGACTTGCCGCTGAAACTCAGGCAGCTCATCCAGAAACAATATCCCCCGGTGAGCAAGACTTACCTCGCCCGGTTTGGGGATGCCGCCGCCTCCAATCAGACCTGAAGTAGATATCGTATGGTGTGGAGAGCGAAAGGGTCTATCTGCGATGAGACCATTCGAGGTATCTTTAAGCTTGCCTGCGGCACTTAGCACTTTGGTTACTTCCAGCGCTTCGTCTTCGGACAATGGTGGGAGAATCGTAGGCAGTCGTTTAATTAACATCGTTTTCCCTGTTCCTGGTGGTCCGACGAGCAGAATATTGTGCATGCCTGCTGCGGCAATCATGAGTGCACGCTTTACGTGATGTTGTCCCAGAACATCACTATAATCATCGTCCAACGATGGAGATCGCATTGGACGCTCATGGCGCTCCATATCACCGACATTGGGATGCAGAGCAGACAGATGGGCGTAATCTTTTAAAACAACAGGCCCGGTATTCTGCAGCAGTTCTTCCTTGTTCTTTGAATTCGTTTCCTGTTCAGGTACGATATCTTGCAAGTGACGAATACCATATATCTGGATACCCCGAATTAGCGAAGCCTCTTCCAGATTATCGGCGGGCAGAAGAAAGGAGGGAAAACCTAGCCGTTTCGCCAAATCTACCATGGATAAAATGCCAGGCACAGATCTCACTGAACCGTCCAATGCCAACTCACCCACCACCAATGTCCGTTCCTGTGCAGGAAGTACTAGCTGACCACTTGTCGTAAGTAAACCAATAGCAATGGCAAGATCAAAAGAAGATCCTTCCTTGCGCAGATCAGCGGGGGCCAGATTAATCGTAATCCGCTGCAAGGGATACTGGTAACCACAGTTTTTTATAGCGGCACGAACACGTTCAACCGCTTCACGAATAGCCGAATCCGGCAATCCGATAATAGACGTCTGGGGTAGCCCATTCGACAAATCTGTTTCCACTTCAATTAAAACGCCGTCAATTCCATATAAACAGGCACTATGCAGTTTTCCGTACATAATAAAAGAAACACCTCACTTCGTCCTTGGCGCGCATAATACACGCCAGTCTACGAATTAAGGTGCTTCCTCAGCTTCTAACAAGCATTTTATATAAAAGAAATCAGGGCGTCAACCCGTCATTGTCATAGCTGCTGTATATCTATCCCTGACTCCTAAATTTTTTGCAGTTACCGCATGAAGTTTCTAGCAGAAGTATAGAATGTTCAGTTCTGAATCAATGTCGCACTGTTAGGAAAAAAGGATGTAGACGCTGGTTTAGTTGTTTCAACATATCAATAGTTTTTTGTTACGTTGTCATATGATTTCGATCGTATATACCCCAAATTATATTTTATACAATTCAATTTAACACTATTAAATTGAAAAGTAAAATCATTTGTGCTCAATTATTCTGTTTTTCTTCTAATTTATGATAAGATAGATGAAGGGCTCCTTATAATTCGCCGAATTATAGCGGATATAACAGTTGTAAGCCTCTATTATTAAGGTATATAGAATGCACAATAGGTAGGTGAGACAGTTATATGCAGAATGAAAGTTTGAAGCTGGATAACCAATTATGCTTTGCCATATACGCTTGTTCACGTGAAATTACGAAGATGTACCAGCCCTACCTTGAGGTGCTTGGTGTAACTTATTCTCAATACTTGGTCTTGATGGTATTGTGGGAACGTGAAGAATGTACGGTTAAGGAAATCGGAGAGGCACTTTACCTCGATTCAGGGACTTTGACGCCTCTTCTGAAACGTTTGCAGTCAGCAGGACTTATTCATCGTGAACGTTCAGCTCAGGACGAACGGAAAGTATTGATTACCCTTACAGACGCTGGGCGGGAACTTCGCCATAAAGCCTTGTCTATACCTGAAGCGATTCAGGAAGATGCATGTCTGAATAGTTCAGAGTTTGAATCTCTACTGGGACAGTTCAAAGGCCTTCTGGAGAAAGTCCATCAGACCAATACCAAAGTAGCCAGAAAATAAAATGCATCATTAGTAATACTATTAAAAAAACCTTGGCTTATTAGCTAAGGTTTTTTCCATTAATATCCAAGCATTCACAATATGGGATCATACCCATATCAAAATACTGTCTATTAACCATTACTTTTTTAAGGAAAGCGTTTTAAAAACATGTTACAATGAATTGGGTTTAAGTGAAAATAGTCAACATTTGTCTTTTGTTAGTCTACCAACCCGCCTTGTTGCAGTCATGTTGATAGGAGGATTCGAGAATGAATATCCATGAATATCAAGGAAAAGAAGTACTGAAACAGTATGGAGTCACCGTTCCAAACGGAAAGGTTGCTTATACAGTCGATGAAGCGGTTGCGGCCGCAGAGGCACTGGGCAGTCCAGTGACTGTAGTCAAAGCGCAAATTCATGCAGGTGGCCGGGGGAAAGCCGGCGGTGTGAAAGTAGCGAAAAGTATCGACGAAGTTCGTGCTTACGCATCCGAAATTTTGGGGAAAGTATTGGTAACACACCAGACTGGATCTGAAGGTAAAGAAGTGAAGCGTCTTCTGATTGAAGAAGGATGCGATATCCGCAAAGAGTATTATGTGGGTGTTGTTGTGGACCGTGCCACAGGCCGCGTCGTAATGATGGCTTCCGAAGAAGGCGGTACAGAGATCGAAGAAGTAGCTGAAGCTACACCTGAGAAAATTTTCAAAGAAATTATTGACCCTGCAATTGGATTGCAAGTGTTCCAGGCACGTAAACTGGCCTACAGCATTCGTATTCCGAATGAATTGGTGAACAAAGCAGTTAAGTTTATGCTTGCGTTGTACAAAGCATTTGTCGAAAAAGATTGCTCCATCGCTGAGATCAATCCACTTGTTGTTACCGGAGATGGAAACGTTATCGCGCTGGATGCAAAATTGAATTTTGATTCCAACGCCTTGTTCCGTCACAAAGACATTCTGGAACTGCGTGACCTGGATGAAGAAGACGAAAAAGAAATCGAAGCTTCCAAATACGACCTGAGCTACATAGCACTTGATGGCAACATCGGCTGTATGGTCAATGGTGCGGGACTTGCGATGGCGACGATGGATATCATCAAATACTATGGCGGCGACCCGGCTAACTTCCTCGATGTTGGGGGCGGTGCTACAACAGAGAAAGTGACCGAAGCTTTCAAAATCATTTTGTCTGACGCCAAAGTGGCGGGTATTTTCGTTAACATTTTTGGCGGCATTATGCGTTGTGATGTCATTGCCAATGGTGTTGTTGAAGCCGCGAAGCAGCTTGGCCTGACTAAACCGCTGGTTGTTCGTCTTGAAGGAACTAACGTGGAGCTTGGTAAACGTATTTTGGGTGAATCCGGCCTGAATATCGTTCCTGCTGATTCCATGGCCGATGGTGCACAGAAAATTGTTGCCCTCGTAAAATAAGTTCATTCCTGGGCAAATTGCTGCCTTAGTTCCGGAGCTGTCCGGCACTTGAAAAATAACCGTAAGGATGTGAAGCAACGTGAGTATTTTGATTGATAAAAATACAAAAGTCATTACGCAAGGCATTACGGGTTCAACGGGAATGTTCCACACGAAGGGCGCATTGGACTACGGAACCCAGATGGTAGGTGGCGTTACACCGGGTAAAGGCGGAACCAATGTTGATATCACGCTGGAAGATGGCAAAGTAGTCAGTCTGCCGGTGTTTAATACAGTACAGGAAGCGAAGGAAGCTACTGGCGCAACAGCGAGCGTCATCTACGTTCCTCCGGCATTTGCAGCGGATTCCATCATGGAAGCTGTTGACGCAGAGCTGGATCTCGTGATCTGTATTACAGAAGGTATCCCGGTACTTGATATGGTCAAGGTTGACCGCTTCATGGAAGGAAAAGATACCGTTCTGATCGGACCAAACTGTCCGGGTGTTATTACACCAGGTGAATGCAAAATCGGCATCATGCCAGGTTATATTCATATGCCTGGTCACGTTGGCGTGGTTTCCCGTAGTGGAACACTCACCTATGAAGCCGTTCATCAATTGTCTGCGCGTGGAATTGGACAATCTTCTGCTGTGGGAATCGGTGGTGACCCGGTTAAAGGATCCGAGTTCATTGATATCCTGAAACGGTTCAATGAAGATCCGCAGACACGTGCTGTTATCATGATTGGTGAAATCGGTGGTACGGCTGAAGAAGATGCTGCAGAGTGGGTACGCGATAACATGACCAAACCGGTAGTTGGCTTCATCGGTGGTGTTACGGCGCCTCCAGGCAAACGTATGGGTCATGCGGGTGCTATTATCTCTGGCGGTAAAGGTACAGCCAAAGAAAAAATTGCAAAACTGGAATCTTGCGGAATCAAAGTTGCTCCGACGCCAGCTGAAATGGGCTCGACTCTTGTGAGCGTACTTGAAGAACGCGGAATTCTGGATTTGTGCACGACACATTAATTCTTTTTCGTTATAATAGAAGAAACGGTGCAGGGAAATTATTTTTCTGGTGAGCCGACTATTGATAATGCGGAAAAGGTAAGCAACCTTTTGTCCTGAACAGGGCGAAGGGTTGCTTTTTTGCGTTTTTTTACGGGGTATAAAAGGGAGCTGTTGTCTGCCTGTAAGAGTAAACGCTTGCAATCCGTTGTCACTTAACACACAATATGAGGGAAGATTTTCTTCCCGCTATGGGAGGTTTCTGATTATGGAAGAGAGATGGATTTTGGTTGGACTGCATGAAACGGATGGTATTGGTAAGAAAACAATCTCGAAACTGCTATCAGGACAACATCAATTGACGGATTTTCTAGATTATAAAGAAGGAGATTGGATTGCCGCGGGTTTACGCAAGGATCAGGCTGTGCGTCTAACCAAGCAATTCAATATCGACTGGATTGAGCAGAGAAAAGAGGGTGTTTATAAACAGGGAATTGAGATCGTTACATATCTGGATCAAGACTACCCCATATTAATGAAGGAAACCGTTCAGCCACCCTGGGTAATGTACGGTCGAGGAGATATGAATCTGTTGCACGCTCAATCCATTGCAATGGTAGGAACACGTATGCCTACTGTATACGGACGTAAAATTGGTGAAAAGCTGGCAGAGCAACTATGCAAGGCAGGGCTGACCATTGTAAGCGGGCTTGCCAGAGGAATAGATAGTGTGTGCCACGATGCAACTCTTCGTGCAAACGGCAAAACCATTGCGGTATTTGGGACAGGAATTGATAACATCTATCCGCCGGAAAATACAAGTCTTGCCGAACGAATTGCCGAAACAGGGCTGCTTTTATCAGAATATCCTCCGGGTACACGTGCGCGTCAGGGATTATTCCCGGAACGTAATCGGATCATTGCAGGGTTAACTCTCGGTACGCTAGTCGTTGAGGCTGATATCCGAAGTGGATCACTCATTACAGCAGATGCTGCACTCGAAGCGGGAAGAGACGTGTTTGCAGTCCCAGGTCCCATTACATCTCCCAAAAGCCGAGGCTCGCACAATCTGATTCGTCAGGGGGCAAAATTGGTGACCTGTGCCACAGATTTATTGGAAGAGTTTCGATTGGACTTGCCAAAAGCCGAGCAACTTCCTTACAATAGAGGACGTTCGGCGGAAAGCAGTGAAACTTCCAATCAAGGAATATTCCCTGTCGTAAAACTATCTTCAGATGAACAACGTGTTATTTATCTGCTAGAGCAGGAAGAGCAATCACTGGATCAACTTGTGGAACAGCTCAACTGGGATTTTGGACATTTGCATTCAGTTCTGTTATCTTTAATCATAAAAAAGCAGATTAGCCAATTACCTGGAACCAAATACGCGAGGGTATGACGATGCTGCGATCAAGGCAGCATGTGAAAATAGATTATTAGCGGAAGTTAGTCCTGCTGCTAATGAAGTATGAATCATAAAAACAAGCAGCAGTTTCATGACTGAGAGGAGGATGGACCTATGGCGGATGCACTCGTAATCGTGGAGTCGCCCTCAAAGGCGAAGACGATCGGCAAATATTTAGGCAGCAAGTTCATCGTCAAAGCTTCGATGGGGCATGTACGCGATTTGCCAAAGAGTCAGATCGGCGTTGAGGTAGAGAATGATTTTAATCCGAAATATATTACGATCCGCGGTAAAGGTTCAATTTTAAAAGAACTGAAGGATGCACGAAAGAAAGTGAAAAAAGTGTATCTCGCAGCTGACCCGGATCGCGAAGGTGAGGCTATTGCTTGGCATTTGGCCCATGCACTTGAACTGGATGAAACTGCGGATTGCCGAGTAGTATTTAATGAAATTACGAAACAGGCTGTCAAAGATGCGTTCAAAACGCCGCGTAAGATCAATATGGATCTGGTTAACGCGCAGCAGGCCAGACGTATTCTGGATCGGCTTGTAGGATATAAAATTAGTCCGTTATTATGGAAGAAAGTCAAAAAAGGATTGTCCGCTGGCCGCGTTCAGTCTGTGGCCGTCAAAATCATTTTGGATCGTGAAAATGAAATTAATGATTTTGAACCGGAAGAGTACTGGAGCATTACTGCCAAACTGACAGCGGACGGAAATCCGTTTGAAGCCAAGTTCCATCAGTTGAACGGTACCAAAACCGAACTTGGCAGTGAGGCAGAAGTGCAGGCCATTTTAAAACAGATCGAGGGCGCTTCTTTTACAGTCAAAGAAGTTAAAGAGAAGGAACGCAGCCGTAACCCTTCTGCTCCGTTTACAACGAGTTCCTTGCAGCAGGAAGCCGCACGTAAATTGAATTTTAGAGCTTCCAAAACGATGTCTGTCGCCCAACAGCTGTATGAAGGCGTAGACCTCGGAAAAGAAGGCACAGTCGGTCTCATTACGTATATGCGTACGGACTCTACCCGAATTGCAGCATCGGCTCAGGAAGAAGCCAAGGAATACATTATTGGCAAGTACGGTGAGCCATTTGCACCAGAGACGCCTAGAAACTATTCCAAAAAAGCAGCCAATGCTCAAGACGCGCATGAAGCGATTCGTCCAACGTCGATTTTGCGTGATCCGGATTCCATTAAATCGTTTATGAGTCGTGATCAATTCCGGTTGTACAAACTGGTTTGGGAACGTTTTATAGCGAGCCAGATGTCATCTGCCGTTCTGGATACACTCTCCGTGGACATTGCTGCAGGAGATACGATTTTCCGGGCAGCGGGTTCGAAAGTTCGTTTCCAGGGATTCATGAAGGTGTATGTAGAAGGTAACGATGACGGTACAACGGAAGAAGATCGTCTGCTGCCTCCGCTGAAAAATGGAGATGTGCTGGAGAATCGGGAGATCGAGCCGAAACAGCACTTTACACAGCCGCCACCACGTTATACGGAAGCAAGGTTGGTTAAAACACTTGAGGAGCTGGGCATAGGGCGTCCGAGTACATATGCGCCAACGCTGGAGACCATTCAGAAGCGCGGATATGTTGCTATTGAAGAGAAGAAATTCATGCCAACGGAACTGGGCGAACTGGTCATCGAACAGATGGAGGAGTTCTTCCCGGAGATCCTGAATGTGGAGTTTACCGCCAACATGGAAGGTGATCTTGACCATGTGGAGGAAGGGTCGGAGGATTGGGTCAAAGTACTCGCAGAATTCTACGAATCTTTTGAGAAACGGCTTGAGTTTGCAGAAGAAGAAATGAAAGAAATCGAGATTGAAGATGAAGTATCGGATGAAATATGTGAGAAGTGCGGCAAACCGCTTGTTTATAAGCTGGGTCGTTTCGGCAAGTTTCTCGCATGTTCCGGGTTTCCGGATTGCCGGAATACCAAACCGATCATCAAGGATATCGGTGTGACTTGTCCGAAGTGTAAGGAAGGGCATGTTGTTGAGCGCCGCAGTAAAAAGGGACGGATTTTCTATGGTTGCGACAAGTATCCTGAATGTGATTTTGTATCATGGGATAGACCGTCAGCGAAACCATGTCCAAGTTGTGGATCACTAATGATTGAGAAACGGAACAAACAGGGAACACGATTACAGTGTACTTCATGTGATCATCAAGAGCCGGTAGAGGAACCGGAAGAAGATTGAGCGGATTAGCATAATGGGGGTAAATGATTTTGACGAATGAACAACAAGTAACCGTTATCGGTGCCGGGTTGGCAGGAACAGAAGCAGCTTGGCAGATCGCAAGTCGCGGTGTGCGCGTAAAACTATACGAGATGAGACCGGTTGTGAAAACACCGGCTCACCATACAGATAAATTTGCAGAACTGGTATGCAGCAACTCGCTTCGTGCGAATGGGTTGACTAACGCAGTCGGTGTATTGAAGGAAGAAATGAGAATGCTCAATTCTCTGGTATTGGGTGCAGCAGACCGTCATGCTGTTCCAGCAGGTGGAGCACTTGCTGTGGACCGGGACGGATTCTCAGGCGAGATCACATCTACACTTCATGAGCATCCACTCATCGAAGTAGTTAATGAAGAGCTGACTTCTTTGCCGGAAGACGGAATCGTTGTTGTTGCAACGGGGCCTTTGACTTCACCAGCATTGTCAGAGCAAATCAAGGCTCTTATGGGTGAAGAATACTTCTACTTCTATGATGCGGCTGCGCCAATTATCGAAAAAGATTCCATTGATATGAATAAAGTTTATCTGGCTTCACGTTATGACAAAGGCGAAGCAGCGTACTTGAACTGTCCGATGACAGAAGAGGAATTCGATGTATTCTATGAAGCGTTAATCACAGCGGAAGTTGCTCAACTGAAAGAGTTTGAGAAAGAAATTTACTTCGAAGGCTGTATGCCAATTGAAGTCATGATGAAACGTGGTAAACAAACGGCTTTGTTTGGTCCGATGAAACCTGTAGGACTCGTCAATCCGCATACTGGAGAACTGCCTCATGCTGTTGTTCAGCTTAGACAGGACAATGCAGCAGGAACGCTGTACAATCTGGTCGGATTCCAGACGCATCTGAAGTGGGGAGAACAAAAGCGTGTCTTTTCTTTGATCCCTGGACTTGAAAATGCGGAATTCGTCCGTTATGGCGTTATGCATCGTAATACATTTATCAATTCTCCCAAACTGCTTCGTCCAACGTATCAGTTCAAAGAGCGTCCGAACCTGTTCTTTGCAGGTCAAATGACGGGAGTAGAAGGTTATGTAGAATCTGCGGCATCCGGTTTGATCGCGGGTATGAATGCAGCCAAAGCAGCGCTTGGACAGGAACTGGTGGTATTGCCGGTGGAGACCACGCTGGGCAGTATGGCACAATATATTACAACAGCTGATTTCAAACACTTCCAGCCAATGAACGCAAACTTCGGATTGCTGCCGAAGCTGGAAACTAAAATACGCAACAAAAAGGAAAAGAATGAAGCACTTGCGCAGCGTGCACTGGACGGCATTGCCCGTTTTGCAGCAGCAGAAGGTCTAACCATTCCGGAACGCGTGTAAATTAATCGTGGGAGGAGACTGATATCATGGATATGTCATTTCATGCTACAACGATCTGTGCAGTTCGTCATAATGGCAAAGCAGCCATTGCCGGTGATGGTCAGGTGACCATGGGGCAAAGTGTTGTGATGAAAAATACAGCCAAAAAGGTAAGACGTTTATATCGTGGACAGGTTGTGGCCGGTTTTGCCGGTTCCGTGGCGGATGCCATTACCTTGTTTGAGAAATTCGAAGGCAAGCTGGAGGAGCACCATGGTAATCTGCAGCGTGCAGCGGTAGAACTTGCCAAGGATTGGCGCCAGGATCGGATTTTGCGCAAACTGGAAGCACTCCTTATTGTTATGGATAAGACAGGTATGCTGCTGATTTCTGGTGGTGGCGAAATAATCGAGCCGGATGATGATGTTATCGCTATTGGCTCGGGAGGAAACTTCGCGTTATCTGCTGCGCGTGCGTTAAAACGTCATGCGGTGGATCTGGAAGCAAAAGACATTGCTCGTGAATCACTCCAGATTGCTTCAGAGTTATGTGTATATACCAACAATAATATTATTGTTGAAGAGTTGTAAGGAAAGCAATCTCCCGTGATGGGGCATGATGATTAAATCGGCTCCAGTTACTCCGTGGAGATTCTTTGTCCTTGTAGGTAAAATTTATAACGTTATATCTCATAAACAAGGTTCGCATACTGGTAGGAGGGAAGCTATATGGATACTCAAGCATTAACGCCAAGACAAATCGTTGCAGAGCTTGATAAGTACATTGTAGGTCAAAAACAGGCTAAAAAATCGGTAGCGGTCGCCCTTCGCAATCGTTATCGCCGTAGCCTTTTGCCCGAAAATACCCAAGATGATATTGTACCTAAAAATATTCTGATGATTGGACCTACTGGTGTTGGTAAAACTGAGATTGCACGCCGACTGGCTAAGTTGGTAGGAGCTCCATTCGTAAAGGTGGAAGCTACGAAGTTCACGGAAGTGGGCTATGTTGGCCGTGATGTGGAATCTATGATTCGTGATTTAATTGAAACATCGCTGCGGATGGTCAAGCTGGAACGCACAGAAAAGGTCAAGGACAAAGCGGAAGAGGCTGCCAATGAGCGGATCGTACATATTTTGGCCCCTTCACAATCCAAATCCAAAAATCAGCGAAATCCGTTCGAAATGATTTTTGGCAATAATGGCAACAACACGCCAGAAACCGATGAGCAAGAACCGGATACGGGAGTAGCTGAACGGCGGCGTAAAATCAAATTTGATTTGTTATCTGGCAAGCTGGAAGATGAATTGATCGAGATTGATGTGGAAGATACCACGCCTAACATGATGGACATGTTCGCTGGTCAAGGAAATGATCAGATGGGGATGAATATGCAGGAGATGTTTGGCAGTTTATTGCCTCGTCGTACCAAAAAACGTAAACTAGCGATTAAGGAAGCTCGCAAAGTATTAATTCAGGAAGAAGCGGGCAAGTTGATTGATATGGACGATGTTACTCAGGAGTCCATCCGCCGCGCAGAACAGACAGGTATCATATTCATTGACGAAATTGATAAAGTTGCCAGTCAGGGACGCGGCAGCGGCCCCGATGTATCCCGTGAAGGTGTACAGCGTGACATTCTGCCAATCGTGGAAGGATCTACGGTAATGACGAAGTATGGCCCTGTCAAAACGGATTATATCCTGTTTATGGCAGCCGGTGCATTTCACGTAGCCAAACCCTCGGATCTCATTCCAGAGCTCCAGGGGCGTTTCCCTATCCGTGTAGAACTGAACAGCCTGACGCTTGATGAATTTGTATCAATCCTTACGGAACCTAAAAATGCGTTAACCAAGCAGTATGTGGATTTGCTGCGTACAGAGAATATTGAGATTGAATTCTCGGATGATGCCATTCGTGAGATTGCCAAGCTGGCTGAGAACGTGAATCAGAATACGGAAAATATCGGTGCACGGCGTTTGCATACTATTCTGGAGAAACTTCTTGAGGATCTGTCTTTTGAAGCGCCAGAACTTACGCTGGAGCGTATGGTAATCACTCCGGAATATGTACGTGAGAAATTGAATGATATTGCACTTGATCGTGATTTAAGTCAATATATCTTGTAACACAGGTGTAGTAGAGCTCTGTTCATGGTGTGATTGTAGGTTGGATGACGGTATACAATGGATGAATAAAGATCAAACAACTACACGGAAATAGGATATTTGGTCCTGGTTCTGACTGTAGAAGACTTTATTCGATCCAGATGTATGCCGTTTATTTTTGTTTTAGCCTAATATAATGCCGTATTGCAACCGATAAAAGAGATGAAGTTGTATAAGATGAAAGATAATCTAGGACTTGTGCCGCAGAGATAATGTAATTAAACCCTAAAGACGTGCTGACAACTCATATTTGATAATTCTATAAATTCCAATAAAAGGATTTTGTTTTTCCAAGTCTGGTTATCGGTTTAATCAGAAGCTTGAGAAAGATTTGCATAAATACGCAAAAAGTGAACGAGATGGTATTACGGATGTGACAAAATATTCTTGTGAAATTTAAATAAGCTTGCTCTGTTTAAATGTTAAAAAAGTGTTTTAGATATTAAGCTGAAACAATTAAATCGAAATGGATATTTTGTCAATTAGCATTTTCATAGAATAGAAAAGTTTCCAAGGAAAATTATAAGAAAGCTTATTATATCGGTGAATATTTCTAACAGGAAATCGTTTGAAGCTTTTCGTTGGATTCCTTGTTTGTATTATTATGATGTACTGAATCGTATAGAAGCATAGTATAAATTTTAAGAATGTTTAAGAGCTCATATTGAGCACTTAAGCTTATTTTTGTTTTGGGCCCCAACATTTACGAAAAAATTCATAATTTGCAGAAAATACACAAAAAGCTCTGTCTTTCAGAAAAGATAGGGCTTTTTTCTTATTGTAATATATCCCAATCTCGAAGAAACTTATGTTATACGACAACATCAGAGTTAATTCTACTTAAGTCCTAGAAAACCGTGTAAAAGCGAATGTTTTTTGTCGAAAAAACATAAGCATCCTGACGGGAAAAGATTGAATCTATTTCCATAATTTCTAAAGAGAGGAGGGCGATTATGAATCTTTTGAATGATATTAGTTTTCAAAGGTTACAAGGTGCACTCGATGCCTCCAACATTAGACAACGAACGATTGCTGACAATATTGCGAATGCGGACACCCCGTATTTCAAGCGTTCGGACGTTGCTTTTGAAGAAATGCTGCAGGAACAAATGAATGGAGACATGCCTGTTCTTAAAGGAAAAGTAACGGATTCAAGGCATTTTGTCATAGGTCCTTCCTCTTCCATACCTACACCAGTAGTTAATATGGACCAGTCAACATCCATGAATAACAACCAGAACAACGTCGATGTAGACAAAGAAATGAGTCTTCTGGCGGAGAACCAGCTGCGTTACAACGCTTATATTCAGCAAGTGAATGAACAGATCAAAATGATGCGTGTTGGAGTCGAAGGGAGATAACTTAGGTGAACATCAGTAACAGTTTCAGTATTAGTGCATCGGCTCTAACGGCTCAGCGTTTGCGGATGGACGTTATATCTTCCAACATTGCCAACGCGGAGACGACGCGCGCGAGTGTAACCAACGGCGAGGCAGTTCCTTACAAGCGCAAGATGGTTGTGCTTGAACCTAACAAAACTTCTTTCAACAGCTTGCTTCAAAATCAGATGAAAAGCGGTGGGTCTGGAGAGGGAGTTAGAGTGTCGGAGATTCGTGAAGATCAGTCCCCTCTGAAACCGGTCTACGACCCTACACATCCGGATGCCAACGCTGAGGGGTATGTGTATATGCCTAATGTGGATATCGCGAAAGAAATGGTGGACATGATTTCGGCTTCACGCTCATATGAAGCAAACGTCACAGCTTTGAACTCAACCAAAGCAATGATATCCAAAGCATTGGAGATTGGAAGAGCCTAGTTAACGGCTTAAAGGTGGAAATATCCATAAAACCAAAGAACAGAAATGAAAGGGAGGGACATTAATGATTCAGAACAACATGTTTAGCACACAGGGGATTCAACCGCTTCAGATGCAAAGTACGGCACAAAGTAAACCATCTACACCAGCCGAAACCATTCAGAGCTTCGGTACATACCTACAGGATGCGCTAGGGTCTGTAGCTGCACAGGAGACCCAAGCACATGAAATGTCAAATCAATTCCTGGTTGGAAAAGTGAACGTTGATCAGGTGATGATCGCTTCTGAACAGGCCCTGTTGAGTCTTCAACTTACGACTCAAGTCCGAAACAAAGTAGTCGAAGCATATCAGGAGATTATGCGTACGCAATTGTAAATTGGCTTAAATGCGCTTCGACAACAGCGCTGATTACTACAACAAGCAGCTGCGATGCTGCTCCTGACCGTTAAACTTTAGAACCTATAGAGATTGCGGAGGGACAGACCAAGCAAAGTTTCGGATGGGGTGACAGAGTGAATGAGAGAATTGCCCAATACAGGGATAAGGCATCCCAGTATTGGAATAGTTTTAGCAAAAAGCAAAAAGTATTATTTATTTCCACATTCCTGTTTTTAATTTTGGCTGCAGTTGTACTAACCATGCAATTGTCAAAGACGGAATATGAAGTTGCTTTCACGGATTTGAATGCAAGTGACTCTGCAGGCGTCATTAGTTATCTTGATTCCTCCAGTATTCCATACAAATTAAGTGCAGACGGTAAGACCATATCTGTACCGAGCACGGATGTTGCTATTGCAAAAGTAAATATCGGATCACAAGGAATTATTCAGAATGGTTCATTAGGATATAAGTCATTTGAGGAGTCATCATCTCCAATCGGGATGACGGATAAAGAGTTCGATGTGAAGTATAACAACGCATTGAACGGAGAAGTGGAGCAGTTGCTTCAACGGATGCAAGGCATACAGGATGCTAAAGTACTGGTCAATATGCCAAAAGATAATATCTTTGCTGGCCTAGAAGAGCAGGATAAAGCATCAGCATCAGTGGCCCTGCAGTTTAAACCGGGTTATCACCCCAATCAGGCTGCGGTAGATGGATATTTTAATTTGGTCAAAACAGCCATTCCCAATCTACCTATAGAAAACATAACGATTACGAACACGGATGAAGCGGAACTGATTCCTACGGCCCGAGGTGGTAGCGGGGGATTATCTTCTGAAGTCCAAGAAAACATGGCGTTACAGAAGAAATTCGAAAATGATGTTCGCAATAATGTGAAACAATTTCTTTCACAGATTGTGGGTGACGAGAACGTCAATGTTCTGGTTGCTTCCAAGCTTAATTTTGACAAGGAAACACGGAAAGAAAACCTGGTTGAACCGGTCGATGTAGATAATATGAAAGGCATCGAGATTAGTGTGCAAGAGATTCAAAAGAGTTACACTGGGGCAAGCAATCCGACAGGTGGTGTTGCTGGCACAGGTCAAGAGGAAGTTCCGGGTTATCCATCATCGGATGCATCAGGCAACTCAACCTCGGAGGAAACATCCAGCACCAAAAACTACGATGTCAACCGAATTGTTAAAGATATCGTTTCTAGTCCATATACTGTAAAAGATTTAACCATTAACGTCGCGGTTGAACCACCTGCAGGACAAACAGAATTACAAGCTCCGGTTCAGGATGCAATTGAAAATATCTTGGTTAACATTGTTCGTGCATCATTGGCGGACTCAGGCACTGTAATAAGTGACGCAGACTTGGCCAAAAAAGTTTCGGTAATGTCTCAAGGTTTCCAGACTGCTGCGGCAACAAATACAGGCTTCAAGCTTTCCACCGGAATGATGTGGGGCATAGGAGCACTGGTGGCAGCATTGATTGCAACGGTTGTTATTTTGTTAGTGCGCCGTCGTCGCAAACAAAACGAAATAGAAGAAGAGGACATTCCTCTTCCAGTAGCAACAGAGTTTCCGTCCATTACGTTGGACAGTGTAACGAACGAAAGTCAAGTGCGCAAACAATTGGAGAGTTTGGCCAAGAAAAAGCCAGACGAATTCGTCAATCTGCTGCGTACGTGGCTGGCTGACGAATAGAGGTGAACGCATTGGCGAAGGCAAGCAGTCAAGGTCTGACTGGAAGACAAAAAGCAGCAATTTTGTTGATTACATTAGGTCCGGAAGTATCCGCGCAAATCTTCAAACATTTGCGGGACGAGGAAATCGAACAACTGACGTTGGAAATTGCCAATGTTCGCAAAGTGGATGCTTCTGAAAAAGATATGATTATGTCTGAGTTTCACCAGATCTGTTTGGCACAGGAATATATCTCTCAGGGCGGTATTACGTACGCGAGAGAAATTCTGGAGAAAGCACTCGGGTCGCAAAAAGCACTTGAAGTTATTAACCGTTTGACAGCTACGCTGCAGGTTAGACCCTTTGACTTTGCGCGTAAGGCGGATCCGAATCAAATATTGAACTTCATTCAGAACGAAAGCCCGCAAACGATTGCTCTGGTATTATCGTATCTGCAATTTGAGCAGGCAGCAGCAATCTTGTCCTCGTTACCACAAGAGAAGCAGGCCGATGTAGCACGCAGAGTTGCTGTTATGGACAGTACGTCTCCAGAAGTCATTTCTCAAGTGGAACGGGTGCTCGAGCAGAAATTATCTTCTACTGTTACGCAGGATTATACAAATGCGGGTGGTATCGAATCCATCGTTCAGATCTTGAACGGCGTCGACCGTGGTACGGAGCGTACTATTCTCGACTCGTTGGAAATTCAAGATCCGGAACTTGCAGAAGAAATCAAAAAACGCATGTTTGTATTCGAAGATATCGTCAATGTGGACGATCGTTCGATCCAGCGTATTATCCGGGATATCGACAACGCAGATTTGCAGTTGGCACTCAAAGTGGCGAGCGAAGAAGTACGGGATGCTATATTCCGAAATATGTCGAAACGGATGTCCGAGACATTCAAGGAAGAAATGGAATTCATGGGACCCGTTCGGTTGCGTGATGTTGAGGAAGCTCAGACCCGTATCGTAGGAACGATCCGTAGATTGGAAGAAGCTGGTGAGATCATTATCGCTCGCGGTGGAGGAGATGATATCATTGTCTAATTTGATTAAATCTTTCCAGTATGTACCGGTTGATGACCGCAAACGACTCGAAAATCATCATCATTATGGTGGACCGGAGTCTGATGCGGAGTTAGATGGTGAACGAGCTGAAGGTTCTGAAGCTGAGATGCTTCAGGCACGCGTGGACGAAGAAACACAACGTCTTACCGCGGAGATGCTGGAGGATGCCAAGGAGTTTGCAGAAAAGCAGGTACGTGATGCTTCGGAGGAAGCGGAGCGATTGCTTCAAGAAGCCCGTGAACAGATAGATAGCTGGTGGCAGGAGCAGCGTCAGCAGGATGAACATCTGACTGAAGCGCTTCGTTCACAAGGTTTCCAGCAGGGTTTTGAAGAAGGCAAAGTACAGGCTGAACTGGATCTCCAGGTGAAGATCGAAGAGATGATGAAGGAAGCACGCGGGGTGCTTGAAGAAGCTTACGTTGCCAAAGATCAGATTATTCAGGAAGCAGAGCCTTTCCTTGTGGATCTCGCCTGTGGTATCGCTGAGAAGGTGATTGACAAACAACTTTCGGTTGAACCAGAACACACGCTTGAACTAATTCGTCAGAGTTTGTCTCGCAAACGTGAACAGGGGATGATCACCTTATGTGTGGCACCTGATCAATTTGCTTTTGTGCAGGCTGCACGTGAAGAGTTGGCTATGGCAATTGACTCTCAGGCAGAATTGCAGATTTTGCCTGATGCTACGGTAAAGGATAAGGGATGTGTTATACGGTCGTCGTTTGGAAGCGTAGATGCCAGAATTGATACCCAGCTCGCTGAAATTAAAAAAGAACTGATCCGCATAGCACTTGAGGATGAGGGGCGAAAAAATCAACATGAAGATTCTTAGCTCACAGCGATACATGGAACATCTTAAGCAATTTGATCCCGTTCGCATTAACGGTAAGGTCACTCAGGTCATTGGTCTTATGGTTGAGTCGGAAGGTCCGGATGCCAGCATTGGTGATGTATGTTACATCTACCCTGGAAAATCTGCCAAGCCACTTCAGGCAGAGGTTGTCGGGTTTCGGGATAACAAAGTTTTGCTCATGCCACTTGGTGAACTTCAATCCATTGGTCCTGGGTGTGATGTGGTCGGAACGGGTAAACCACTTGGGGTACAGGTTGGATCAGAATTGCTTGGTAAAGTGTTAGATGGATTGGGACAACCTTTGGACGGTTCCTTGTTACCCTCCAGAATGCCGATGTACTCCACATCCAATAGGCCAGTGAATCCGATGGACCGACCACGGGTACTCGAAACGATGAGTGTAGGTGTGAGAGCCATTGACGGTCTGTTGACGGTTGGCAAAGGACAAAGGGTCGGTATTTTTGCCGGATCAGGTGTTGGTAAAAGTACGCTTATGGGTATGATCGCCCGCAATACAGCAGCAGACGTCAATGTAATTGCTTTGGTAGGCGAGCGGGGCCGTGAGGTTCGTGACTTTATTGAACGGGATCTGGGTCCGGAAGGACTGGAACGATCTGTCGTTATTGTCGCTACCTCTGATCAACCTGCTCTGATTCGAATCAAGGGCGCGGTCATCGCAACTACGATTGCGGAGTATTTCAGAGACAGAGGCATGAATGTCATGTTGATGATGGACTCCGTTACACGTTATGCCATGGCACAGAGGGAAGTGGGACTTGCCGTGGGAGAACCTCCTGCAATGAGAGGATACACTCCTTCTGTTTTTGCGAGTTTACCCAAGTTGCTTGAGCGAGCGGGGACTGGACCCACAGGTTCGATTACTGCTTTTTACACCGTCCTTGTCGACGGGGATGACATGAACGAGCCGATTGCAGATGCGGTGAGAGGTATTTTGGATGGTCATATTGTACTGAATCGGTCCATCGCAAACAAAGGTCATTTCCCTGCCATTGATGTGCTTGCGAGCATTAGTCGGGTTATGAAGGATATTGCCCCTGAAGAGCAGCTGGAAGCAGTTAATAATATGAAGAGACTGATGGCTGTGTACAAGGAATCAGAGGATTTAATCAACATTGGGGCTTATCAAAGAGGTTCAAATGCTGCCATTGATGAATCGATAGACCAGATTGATAGCATCTGGAATTTTACAAGGCAGAAAGTCGATGAAAAAGTAACGCTGAGTGAAGTGCAGGAACGTTTGATTCTTGAATTTGCAAGGAGATGAATGGGTAAACGATGAAATTTCGATATCATTTCCAGAAGGTTGTTGACCTGAAAAGCAATGAAAAAACGCAAGCGGAGTGGATGTTATCCACAGCGATCGGGAAACTTCAGACTGAGGAAGAGCATCTTTTACAACTATTGAATGATAAAAAGGAACTGATTGATGTCATTCAATCCACTACGGAAAGTACGGCTTCCGTATCCAGCTTGCAGGAGATGCAGCGTTATGTCCATCACCTTGACGAGTGCATTTCACGCAAAAGTAGTGATGTCAGACATGCTGAGGTCAATGTGCAACGGAATCAGACGTTTCTGAACGGCAAAATGATGGACGAAAAAGTATGGCTTGGGGCGAGAGACAAGGCCAAAATCAAATTTCAGCAGGAGATGCTCCTCCGGGAACAGAACGATCTGGACGAGATGGCTACTGTACGCTTCGCTGCCAAAGCCGGACGCGCGAATTGATGTGGCCGGACGCGAAGTCGTCTCGTGAAGGAGGAAAGAACAATGGCTGTTAAAGACACAGATATGGAAAAAGAGTCGAGCGGCGGTTGGGAAAAGTTTCTGATGATTTCAATCCCAATTGTGTTCACTGTGGTTTTGTTGGGTGTTTTGCTCACTCTATTTAATGTAGATATTCGCAACAACCTGCTTGGAGTAGCTAACAAAATTCCTATCGTAAAGGACTGGGTGCCTGATCCTGTGCTAGATCCGGAGAAAAAGAAACTGGAGAAGAGCGAGCAGCAGGTCGAGAGTGCAGAAGCGACAATAGATAAGCTGAAGGCACAAGTAAGCGAGAAAGAAACAGAGCTTAAAGCAGCGAAGGATGCCACGACCACAGAGGCGAAAAAAGCAAGTGATTTGCAAAAGAAATTGGATGATGCGGAAAAAGCGGTTGAAACCGCTGTGCGGAATCCAGAGACCGAGTCTGATTATCAGAAACAAATTAAAGATTTGGCTAAGATGTATGCGGACATGAGTCCCAGTAAGGCCGCACCGATTTTGCAAAATATGACGAATGAAGAGATGGTGCTGCTTCTGAGTGCGATGCAATCGGCTGCACGAACCAAGGTGCTGGAAAAAATGGACCCAAAAACAGCGGCTGATGTCACGATGATGATGAAGGATGCGAAACCATCCGGTGATCTTGCCCTGGACGCACTGCAATCCCGCTTAAAGAAAGAGACTGCAACTACATCTACAGCATCTACGACTAACTCCAAAAATTTGGATAAAAATCAGCTTAGTCAAACGTTTGCTTCCATGTCGGCCTCTAGTGGAGCCAAGCTGTTACTCGAAACTTATAAGCTGAGTCCGGACAAAACCTTGACCATTTTAAATTCTGTAGATGATGCTACACGGTCTCAATTGCTTGAAAATATGTCGACTGAAAATTCAGTTGAAACTGCAAAAATATTAAATAAATTAATGGGTAACAAGTAAGAGTAGTAGCGTCTGTTTATTAAGGAGAGGAGGTGAAAACAAATGTCGATTGTATATCAAATGACATCCACATCATCCGCCAAGACAACAGGAGCAGCTCAGACAGCTGGAACTGGTTCCAAAGGTGCAACTGCTGGTAGCGGTGATTTTCTACAAACTCTTGCCCAATCATTGAATGGTGGTGCAACGGGGGAGAATAGCTCGGCTGCAGCAGGGAGCTTAACAGCGAATCCGCTTATGTTTACCTTTGCAGCTAGTGAAGATGGAGAACAAACATCGATCACCGATATCTTGAGTTCGTTATTCGCAGATTTGGATTCGCTAGATGAAGCTTTGGAAAATGATCCGTCACTACTAGGGGATTTACAAAGTCTGATTCAGCAGATGTATGCTCAATTAGATGCTAATCCTGGTACTCAAGCCGAAGGTTCTGATGAGCCTACAAGTGAAGCGGGTAATGCAGCATCAGCAATTGATCTGGCGGAACATCCAGCAGCAGTGCGCTTTGTATTACAGGATGTGCTTACACAGTTAATTGCGGGTATGAATGAGCCTGATAGTACTGTTGTCAAGAACGCTCCAGAATTCAAGCACCTGCTTCAATCTCTTCAAAGTCAGTTGCAAGATTCTGGCGTTGACACCAGTCTTAACAAAGGGTGGACTGAACTTAAATCCATTCTGGATACATTAGCGGTGACTAAGGACCAGGCTGTGCAAGTGGCTCCAACGCATCCCGTTCAAACATCCAAGCAAGACTCAGTGGTACCACAAGTTCTTGTTGCAGTCGCTTCAAATACTGGAACTAAAGTTTCAGTTGAAACGGATTCAGCACCTACAGCGAATGAAGTAGGAGAAGTGGACCATTCAAGTATCATTACGGCAGGAGAGTTGTCCTTACGTTCATCAGGTACATCAGCGGGTAAACCGGCTGAACCTGTCATGCAAGCATCCCAGTTTGCAAAAGAGATGACACAATTTGTTGTGAACAAGCTGGATATCGTGCAGCAAAAGGGTTTTTCAGAGGCAACTATCTCACTACGTCCGGAGCATCTAGGTAAGCTGGATGTACAAATTACTTTGCAAAACGGACAATTGGTTGCACGGTTTATGACTGAGCATACGATGGCGAAAGACATGCTGGAACAGCAAATGATGCAACTGCGTAGCTCGCTTCAAGCTCAAGGCATTCAAGTGGAACGACTTGAAGTTACTCAGAACAGCTCACTTGGTTCACAAATGTACCAGGATGGGGGACGCCAGCCAGGAAGCAATTCTCAGCAGCAACGTCGCTCACGCGAACGTGAAGAACAATCGGATGATGCTGTAACTACAGCAACTCTCCAGGAAGAATTGCGCAACTGGCGTAGTGAACATGAGGAAGGCAACGACCTGCGGAGAGACACGTTTACAGCAGAAGCTTAAATAGAAATGAGGTGAAAATATGGCTAATGAAGCGATTTCTACCAATAATACCTGGCCTAACTATTCGGCAGCGAATAAAGCTACAACAAGCGCTGCAACAAAAGAGCTGGGCAAGGATCAGTTTCTTAAAATATTGATCACTCAGCTACAAAATCAGGATCCGATGCAGCCAATGGAAGATAAGGAATTTATCGCTCAGATGGCTCAGTTCAGTTCGGTAGAACAACTGGTGAATATCTCGTCTCAGCTCAAGACTTTGAATCAGTCTCTTGGGACAGTGTCTGGCATGATTGGCCGCGAGATCAGTTGGCTTTCTTCTAATAAAGAGGATAACGGAACACTCCGTCAAGGTATTGTGGATTCTATTATCGTACGAGATGGTGTTCAGTACGCAAAAGTGGGCAAAGACGAAATTAAGCTGGATGAAATTATTCAGGTAACCAATCCAACACAGGCTGAGGAAAATGAAAATCCTGTTCAGAACGCTGAAGATTCAGCTGAAACGAACGAAACCAATGAACAAGAACCATCAGCACAGCCTGAAGATAACGGAAACACGTTATGAGTGATCGGATAACAGTAGGCCAACTGTATACAGGTCCAATTACACCGAATTTGCATAATCGCTCCAAAGCAGGAGAAACGTCTAATGTACCTGAACGCCCTTTTGCACAGGTATTGGAAGACAACCTCCTGAAATTGAGTAATCATGCTGCCAAAAGGTTGGAACAGCGCGGTATTGAACTCAAGACTGAGCAGATGCAGCAGATTGGAACTGCACTGGATAAGGCTGCTGCCAAAGGAGCCAAGGAATCCTTGATTTTGATGAAAGATATGGCTTTTATCGTTAATGTCAAAAATCGTACTGTCGTTACAGCCATGGATAGTGAAAGCATGAAGGATAATGTATTCACCCAGATTGACAGTGCTGTAATCATTTCTTGACCGGCTGGCCCTTCTCGGGAGCCGGAATGCCGCTGACCGACTGACGCGGTAACCAAATTAAGGCTGGGAGGATTTTTAAAAAATGTTGAAATCAATGTACTCAGGCGTTTCCGGGATGCGGGGTTTTCAAACGAAACTTGATGTTATCGGTAATAATATTGCGAACGTGAACACGGTTGGTTTTAAAGGTAGCCGTGTTATGTTCAAAGATATTATGAGCCAAACAACGGCGGGGGTAACAGCGCCTGGAGATGATAACGGTGGTGTAAATGCAAAGCAGATTGGTTTGGGTGTATCGGTAGGATCGATTGATACGCTGCATCTTGCGGGCAGCCCAATGACAACTAATAATCCAACTGACCTGCGTCTAAATGGTGATGGTTTCTTCCTGGTGACCCTAGGCGGGGAACAAGAAGTTCCTTTTTTGACCCGTGCAGGAGATTTCCATGTGGATGCTAACCGTAACCTCGTGACATCCGATGGTCTGTTCGTTGTTGATAGTGGTGGAGAACCTATCACTTTGGATGAAGCAGTAGTTTCTTTCACTATTGGTCAAGATGGAATTATCAACCAGACGATGGATGATGGAACAACTGAAGCTGGAGCACAACTGGGCATAGGGAAAGTAACAAATCCAGAAGGTCTAGAAAAAATCGGTGGTAACTTGTATCGTATTACTGCAAATGCCAATGCTGACGGGGAATTCGAAATTGTCACTGCAAATAGTACTGAATTTGGTACAGGCTCCGTTATTGCAGGACAACTTGAAATGTCCAACGTGGATCTAACAGGTGAATTCACAGAGATGATCGTGGCTCAACGTGGATTCCAGGCGAACTCACGTATTATTACAACGTCCGATGAAGTGCTTCAGGAAGTTGTTAACCTGAAACGTTAATAACTGATTAGCAATTTTTAATGCGTGGGGGGGCTTGCTCCTCCACTCTGATCGAGGGGGCTTAGCATGATTTCGGTTACGCGGTTAAATGGTTCTCCCATGTGGTTAAATGCGCTGATGGTTGAAATTGTGGAAGAGACACCAGACACGTATATTACTCTGGTAACCGGAAAGAGACTTATTGTGCTTGAGAAGGCCGATGAGGTTATTTCCAAAATTAAAGATTACAACCGTGAAATCGGGGTTCAGGCAGCCACTATTAAAGTGCAGCAAACGGAGGAGTCCTGATGAAAAAGATGTTGCCATGGCTTGCAACAAGCTTGCTAGCTATAACACTGATTGTGGTGGTTGTGTTTGTATTTATGACAGGACAGAACGGAAATAAGAATGATACACATACGGCAGCCGCTGCTGCAGAGAAGAAGATGACTGCGGATGAGATTGTTGCAGTTTCCTCAGAGCTTGGAGAAATTAAAACCAATTTGGCTGATATAGACCATGTTGTAGTTGTAAGTTTTTCTTTCAAATTGTCCGACAAAAAGGCTAAAGAAGATTTTGAGAAAATCAAGGAAATTACAGTGAAGCCTATTATCATCCAGACTTTTGCGGATACCAAGTCGGATGAGCTGGCAACAGCGAAAGGTCGCATTCAATTTAATAAAAAATTGACCGAGCTTATTAATGAAGCTTTGCCAGAAGGTAAGCTGGCCAGCACTAGTTTTTCTGCTTTTGTGATGGCGCCAATGTAATGAACAGGACACGCTGTAAATCTGTAAGGGGGTGAGAACATGGTGGATGTATTATCACAAAATGAGATTGACGCCCTATTAGCTGCCCTTTCCTCTGGTGAGATGGATGCCGAGGAATTGAAAAAGGAAGAAACTCAAAAGAAAATTAGATCGTACGATTTTAAGCGGGCAGTTCGTTTTTCTAAAGATCATATTCGAAGCTTGACCCGTATTCACGAAAACTTTGCACGCTTTCTCACCACTTATTTTTCAGCCCAACTGCGGACGTTCGTTCAGATCAATGTCGTTCAGGTTGAACAGTTGCCTTATGACGAGTTTATCCGTTCTATTCCGAAGATGACGATATTGAACATATTTGAGGCGGAGCCATTACAGGGACGGATGGTGATGGAGGTTCATCCCAACGTGGGTTATGCAATGCTGGATCGTCTGCTTGGCGGAACAGGAAATGCACCGACAAAGATCGCATCGATGACGGAAATTGAGACGACGATTATGGAGCGGATTTTCAGCCGTGCGTTTGAGAGTTTGCAGGAAGCATGGAAGACGGTGCTGGATATTTCTCCAAGGATGGAAGCGCTGGAGACCAATCCGCAATTTATGCAGATTGTATCTCCCAATGAGACCATTGCTTTGATCTCACTGAGTACCAAAATCGGTGACACCACAGGCATGATCAATTTGTGTATCCCGCATGTCGTTCTTGAACCTATTATGTCTCGGTTGTCGACTCATCAGTGGTTTGTTTCGGAGAAAAAGACGAGAGCTCCGGAAGAATATGATGCTCTCAAAGAGCGTGTGAACAAAGCCAAATTACCCGTTGTTGCGGAGTTGGGAGAATCCAGAATTTCGATTGCTGAATTTTTGGGTCTGTCTGTTGGCGATGTCATTACGTTGAACAAACCCGTTGATGAGGGACTGTCCATTAAAGTTGGAGACAGGCTGAAGTATATGGGTAGCCCGGGAACGATCAAGGATCGTGTGGCTGTGCAAATAGACAAGATTGTCACCGAAGGAGTTGAAGAATTTGACGAGTAAGGATTATTTATCCCAAGAAGAAATCGATGCTTTGCTCAGACAATCGGAATCGATGAATAGTTCGGAACCGGCTGAGAAAACAGTTGATGATTTTTTGACCGAGCTGGAACAGGATGCCTTGGGGGAGATTGGTAACATTACATTTGGTAGTGCGGCTACAGCTTTGTCCACGCTCTTGGGCCTAAAAGTAGATATTACAACACCTAAGGTGTCCATCATCAGTCGGACACAGTTTGATGAAGCCTTTCCTAAGCCTCACGTTGCAGTACATGTGAATTATGTGGATGGATTTGAAGGGATCAACTCGCTAGTCATCAAAAAACGGGATGCTCAAGTCATAGCCGATCTGATGCTTGGCGGCGAAGGAAATCCGGTTGATGAAGAACTAAATGAAATCCATATCAGTGCAGTACAGGAAGCAATGAATCAGATGATGGGTTCGTCTGCTACTTCCATGTCCACAATCTTTAACCGTTTCGTGAATATTTCTCCTCCGGGAATTGATATTCTCAATATGGAAAGTGGTGAGGGAGTCAGCAATCTTCCAGAAGATGAGACGTTGATCCAGGTATCATTCCGTCTGTTGATTGGCGACCTGATTGATTCCAATCTCATGCAGCTGCTTCCAGTGCATTTTGCCAAAGAAATGGTAGAGATGTTGATTGGAGGGGCTCAAGAGTCTACTGCTAGTGCACCAGTTGCGTCTACTCCAGAGCCAGTACCAGCAGCAGTACCGGTTGCCCCTGAGCAACCTCCGGTTCAGCAACAGGCACCGTCACAGGCACAACAGCCGCCTGTTCAAGATTATAATGGCTATGGACAGGCTCCAATGGGGATGCCGCAAGGAATGCCGCCACAGCAGCCGTATGGCATGCCTCCGCAGCAACCTTATGGTGTACCGCAGCATTACGGCGGTGTGCCGAATAGGAATGTAAACGTACAACCGGTTCAATTCGCCAATTTGCAAAATGGGGCGTTCGGCCAGGTAGACGAAAACAATTTGAATTTATTGATGGACATTCCCCTTAAAGTCACCGTAGAATTAGGAAGGACCCAGAAGCAAATTAAGGATATTTTAGAACTGTCACAAGGTTCAATTGTCGAGCTGGACAAGCTGGCCGGTGAACCTGTCGATATTTTGGTGAATAACAAGTTAATTGCCAAAGGTGAGGTTGTCGTAATCGACGAAAACTTTGGTGTTCGTGTTATAGATATCGTAAGCCAATGGGACCGAATTCAGAAATTACAATAAGCACAATTTAGGGAGGACTTGAATCAAGATGGCAAACCGAATTTTAGTCGTGGACGACGCTGCATTTATGAGAATGATGATCCGGGACATTTTGTCCAAAAACGGATACGAGGTCGTTGGCGAAGCACAGGATGGATCACAAGCAATTGAGAAGTTTAAGGAGCTTCGTCCTGATCTGATTACAATGGATATTACCATGCCTGAGATGGATGGTATTGCAGCTTTGAAAGAAATCAAAAAAATTGATGCTAACGCAAAAGTGATTATGTGCTCTGCGATGGGTCAACAAGCGATGGTTATTGATGCAATCCAAGCTGGAGCTAAAGATTTCATCGTGAAACCGTTCCAATCTGACCGCGTTATCGAAGCAATCAGCAAAACGCTGGGCGTTTAAGAGACATGATGATGGCTCAGGATAAGATTCCAGATGATGTGGGCACGGGAGTCAATTATTATTTTCAGCTTGTATGGGTGATTGTTGTCCTGGCCGTCATTCTGGTTCTTATAGTCTATCTGATTCGTTTTCTGAACAAACGGAATCAGCGATGGTTCCGGAACGGCACAATTCGTATTTTGGGTGGGGTCGGACTGGGACCAAACAAGTCGCTGCAAATTATAGAAATTGGCGGTAGTGTTTATCTACTCGGTGTGGGTGATGACATACAGCTGGTGGATAAGGTTTCGGATCTTGAAGAGGCACAGCGAATCATTGATTCATTTGAACGGGATGCTTCAGCTCAACAGGGAAGCCTTTCGCCTCTCATTGCAAAGCTGGCAGCCCGCTTGCGCAAAGATGAACCGCCACGGGAAATGGAACTCGAGGATACAACCTCTTTTCACGAACTGTTTGAATCTAAACTTCGGCAGATGCCTAACCGTAAAGAGAAGATGGAGAAGGTCCTGGAAGAAGACAATACTACAGATCGGTCGAGGGATTCATGAAGAAAAAGATTTGGTTGGCGTGTTTTTTCATAGGACTCATCAGTCTGGCCTCGGTCACTGTTGCCTTTGCCGAACCGATTCCGAATATTGATATTCAAATTGGTAACGGGGATGGGGGTACACCAAGTACGAGTTCACTGTCCATTATCCTGTTGATCACAGTACTTAGTATCGCACCAGCCTTGCTGGTACTGATGACCAGTTTTACACGGATTGTTATCGTTCTCGGTTTTGTGCGGACATCCTTGGGTACGCAGCAAATGCCACCCAATCAGGTGCTGGTCGGTTTAGCACTTTTTCTGACACTTTTCATCATGTCACCGACGTTGTCGTCCATCAATCAGGTAGCGCTTCAGCCCTATCTCAAGGGAGACATCACACAAACCGAAGCGTTGGAAAAAGCTGCGGATCCCATGAAGAAGTTTATGTTCTCTCACACTAGGGAGAAAGACCTATTGCTGTTTATGAAGTACAATCAAACCGAAAAGCCAAGCACATACCAGGATATTCCGATTACTGTGATGGTACCGGCATATGCAATCAGTGAGTTGAAGACAGCATTCCAGATGGGATTCATGATCTTTATTCCATTCTTGGTTATAGACATTGTAGTTGCGAGTACACTCATGGCTATGGGGATGATGATGCTTCCACCTGTCATGATCTCATTACCGTTCAAAATACTGTTATTTGTACTTGTCGATGGCTGGTATCTGGTCGTGAAGTCACTGTTGCTGAGTTTTAACACTTGAGCCGGCATATTAAAGGAGGACGGTCATGACTTCGGAGTTTATTATCGGTCTGGCCGGGAAAGCGGTCTATACTTCACTGCTGGCCAGCGCACCCATGCTTATTCTAGCTCTGGTTGTAGGACTCATTATCAGTGTGTTTCAGGCAACCACTCAAATTCAGGAGCAAACCCTGGCCTTTGTGCCTAAAATCATTGCTGTACTTCTGGCAGTACTTTTGTTTGGTCCTTGGATATTGAATATACTGGTCGATTTCACGTATAACATTCTCGATAATTTATACAGATACATAGGGTAGGCTGTTGCAGATGGAGACATTGTTGCAAAGTTTTCCTGTCGCTCTGCTTATGTTTTGTCGAATAGCATCATTTTTTGTAACTGCGCCGGTCTTCTCGGCTCGGAATGTGCCGAATTCTCTTAAAATTGGTTTATCGGCATTCGTAACCTTTACGGTGTATATGGTATACGGCATAGACCAGGTTGTACCTACAGATCTGAGTTATATCCTGCTGGTTATCCGAGAGATATTGATTGGCTTGCTCTTAGGCTTTGTTGCTTATCTGTTAATGACGGCTATACAGACCGCAGGAACCTTTATTGATCTTCAGATTGGTTTTGGTATGGCCAACGTATATGATCCAATGACAGGCGCTTCTGCACCACTTACAGGTAACTTCAAATATGCTTTTGCGGTATTGCTCTTTCTGACAATGAACGGACATCATTATCTGCTCGATGCCATTGTATACAGTTATCGCTGGATTCCGTTGTCGAATGTATTCTTTCTACGATTGGCAGATGGAAGTATTGCTGAATTTTTGGTGCGTACCTTAGGTCAATCATTTATGTTGGCTTTTCAGATGTCTGCGCCGATTGTAGTTGCTCTGTTTTTGACAGATGTAGGATTGGGATTCTTGGCGAAGACGGCTCCTCAATTTAACGTATTTGCCGTCGGAATGCCACTGAAAGTACTCGTAGGGCTTGCTATTTTGCTTTTGCTGGTTCCCAGTTTTGCCTTTGTGTTTAGTCAATTGTTCGAAGTAATGTTCAGATCCATGGAAAACTTGCTTGGGACCATTGGACAGAGGCCGGGCTGAGTGAAACGGAGGACAAGATTCGAATGAAATATCAACTCGACCTCCAGATGTTTGCGGGGGAAAAAACAGAGAAGGCTACCCCGAAAAAAAGACAGGATACGCGAAAAAAAGGACAGGTTGTCAAAAGTATGGAGCTGTCCGGCGCATCCATTCTCCTATTCACGTTTTTGATCATGATGATGTTCAGTAACTTTTATAAAGAACGAATAGTTCGACTGTTTACGGACATCTTCATAAATCGACTCAGTATGGAGATCACGGGGGAGAATGTTGTCGCTCTGATGATGCGATATGGTATCGAGATAATGCTGTTGCTTGCTCCTGCTTTGCTAGGTGCGGTACTTGTTGCGTTAATCGTTAATTACATGCAGGTTGGTTTTCTTCTTGTAGGGGAAGGTTTGAAGCCAAAACTTGAGAAGTTGGATCCGATCAAAGGGTTCAAAAATATTTTTTCTCTCCGCTCTTTGGTGGAATTCGCTAAATCGATTCTAAAAATGTCAATTATCGGTTTTCTCGTTTACAGTACAATCACAAGTTACCAATCAGATATTGCTTCACTATCACATTTTTCACTGGATGCTATTCTTCATTTTGCTGCTTCGATTACCTTAAACTTGGGAATTAAAATTGCCGTAGCACTCCTGGTACTTGCAGTATTCGATTACATGTATCAGAAGTATGATTATGAGAAAAACATTCGGATGTCCAAGCAAGACATCAAGGACGAATACAAAAAAATGGAAGGTGACCCACTGATCAAGGGGAAAATCAGGGAGCGTCAGCGTCGTATGGCTGTTCAGCGTATGATGCAGGAAGTTCCCAAAGCGGATGTGATTATCACCAACCCGACTCACTTTGCCGTTGCGCTTAAGTATGAAGGCTCGGAGATGGAAGCGCCGCAGATTATAGCTAAAGGTCAGGATTACGTCGCCTTGCGTATTAAGGAAATTGCCAAAGAGCACGGTGTCATTACAATGGAAAACAAGCCGCTGGCACGGGCATTGTTCCAGAGAGCCGAGATTGGTGACGCCATACCGGCTGATTTGTTTCAAGCGGTAGCCGAAGTGCTGGCTTATGTATATAAATTAAAGGGCAGAACGAAATAACAAGGGATCGGAGGCCGTACATTCATTGAAAACAAAAGATATAGCTGTCCTTGCGGGTATCATCGGCATCGTGTTGATGATGATTCTCCCGATCCCAACCTGGTTGTTGGATATGTTGCTTGTCATCAATATCTCAATTGCACTGATGATATTGCTTGTTGCAATGAACAGCAAAGAGGCACTGCAATTTTCCATCTTTCCTGCATTGTTGCTGATCACGACGTTGTTTCGATTAGCACTCAATATATCGACAACGAAACTGATTCTGGGAGAAGGAGACGCAGGTTCGGTAGTCGCTACCTTTGGTAGCTGGATAGCTGGTGGACAGATCGCAATTGGATTCATTGTGTTTCTGATTCTCGTCGTGGTTCAATTTATCGTTATTACGAAGGGATCAGAGCGTGTAGCTGAAGTCGCAGCACGATTCACCCTCGATGCGATGCCTGGTAAACAGATGAGTATTGACGCAGATTTGAATGCTGGTCTGATCAACGAGCAGCAAGCACGTGAACGTCGTTCCAAAATTGAACGCGAAGCTGACTTCTACGGCGCCATGGATGGAGCGAGTAAATTTGTAAAAGGAGACGCTATTGCGAGCATCATTATTCTCCTGATTAATCTCATTGGTGGATTTATCATCGGAATGACGGTTCATGGTCTCGATTTTGCAGAATCACTGTCTACCTACTCTGTGTTAACGATCGGGGATGGACTGGTCAGCCAGATTCCTGCACTCCTGATATCTACAGCAGCAGGTCTTATTGTAACTAGAGCATCATCGGAAGGGAATTTGGCCGATGACATTACGGGACAATTGTTTACATACCCGACGCTCCTTTATATTGTAGCTTTTGTAATAGCAATGCTCGGTTTTTTCACACCGATTCATATTATTACAACGTTGCCGCTTGCAGGTTTGCTGGCTTTTGCTGGATGGAGGATGCAGAATAATCTGAATCAGAAGCAAGAGGCAGAGGAGCAAATGGAAGAGGAGCAGCAGATTGAAGAAGTTAGAAGTCCGGAGAGTGTAATCAACCTTCTTCAGGTTGACCCTATTGAGTTTGAATTTGGTTACGGTTTGATTCCTCTGGCAGACAACCAGCAGGGCGGAGACTTATTGGATCGGATCATTATGATTCGTAGGCAATGTGCTCTTGAACTGGGGTTAGTCGTTCCGGTTATCCGGATTCGGGATAATATCCAATTAAGACCGAATGAATATGTCATCAAAATTAAGGGTAATGTTGTTGGCGGCGGAGAACTGTTGTTGAATCATTATCTGGCCATGAGTCCGGGTTATGAAGAAGAATCTGTTACAGGGATTGAAACGACAGAGCCAGCTTTTGGCCTTCCAGCCTTATGGATAGATGAAGTAAACAAAGACAGAGCTGAACTTGCAGGATATACAGTTGTAGATCCTCCTTCAGTAGTAGCCACACATCTGACTGAATTGATTAAGAAGCATGCGCATGAGTTACTTGGCAGACAAGAAACGAAAGCACTTGTGGATAATCTCAGAGAGAATTATGCTGCGCTGGTGGATGAACTCATCCCATCCGTCCTGTCCATCGGAGATGTACAGAAAGTACTCGCCAAGTTGTTGCGTGAGAAAGTTTCCATTCGTGATATGGTTACAATCTTCGAGACACTGGCGGACTTCGGAACGTATACCAAAGACCCGGATGTGCTGACGGAATACGTGAGACAATCCCTATCTCGTCAGATTACCCAGCAATTCTCCCAAAAAGGGGAGACGCTCAGAGTAATAACTGTTGGACCTGGTCTAGAGAAGAAAATTGCTGAGAGTGTACAGCAATCGGATCAAGGCAGTTACCTTGCATTAGATCCAGCTTCAACACAAAGTGTATATCAAAAGTTGACTGAACAAGTTAATCGATTGATCCAGTCGGGCCAGCAGCCTGTTGTATTAACTTCTCCAACCATTCGTATGTATCTGCGTCAGGTGATTGAACGCACCATGCAGGATATACCAGTTCTTTCCTATAGTGAGTTGGAGCCGAATGTTGAAATCCAAAGTGTCGGGGTGGTGAACTTATGAGAGTAAAACAATACGTCGTTGAGACCATGCCCGAAGCTATGCTTCAAATTCGCAAAGACCTGGGAAGTGATGCCGTCATTCTGTCCACCAAGGAAATCAAGGTAGGCGGTGTGCTGGGGATGTTCCGTAAGAAAAGGATCGAAGTTGTAGCAGCAGTGGATAAGGAAGAAAAAAAACAGGCAACAAAGCAAGTGCAAAACCAATTTACACCGGTACCTCGCGCATTTGTACCTGAGGCATATCGACAAACGGCTCGTTCGTTTGTCGTTGCTTCTGACGAAGCGGCTGCCAGTATCGCTGAAAAAAATGTGCAAGAGAAAACTACGGATGCCACAGCTGTGTCTGAATCGAGTAAACTCGGTTCAGACATGAGCAACGGCAGATCTTCTTTGAGTATCGAGCATAAACCGCGACCGCAAGGGGCGGATTTTTCGGGTTTAACATCTGCCAGTGGGCAGCAGGAGCAGGCGAACGATCCGCAGCAGGGCCAACTGATGTCTGAATTGCAGGAGCTCAAACTGATGATGACCAAGTTGTCTAAGCAAGGAGCAACGGCAGATCCGTTACCAGAGGAGTTCCACGCTCTTCGAGAAAGGTTAATGGAGCAAGACATTTGGCCAGAAGTATGGGAATCTTGGTTTGACGTTGTTCAGACGAAGCTCTCTGAAAAAGAATTAGATGAAGCAGAAGCCGTTCAGGCAGTGCAACTGGAAATATCAAATTTTTTGGAGAAACGTATCGACGTGGGTATTTTGCCAACTACACGCATTGTATATGTAGCTGGGCCAACTGGCGTTGGTAAAACAACGACCATTGCCAAACTGGCTGCTGAACAGATGTTCAACTATCAGCGAAAGGTAGGGTTCATCACTTCGGATACTTATCGTATCTCAGCGGTAGAACAACTTAGAACGTACGCATCCATTTTAAATGTCCCGCTAGAGGTCGTACAGTCCCCAGGTGATACACAACGTGCAATCTCCCGTCTTGAGGAATGTGATCTAATCTTCATGGATACAGCCGGAAGAAACTACAGAAATGAGTTGCTTGTTTCAGAACTGCAAAGCCTACTCGCGCCTGTGGAAAATAGTGAAACTTTTTTGGTTTTGAGCATGACTTCCAAAAGTGCCGATATGGTTCAAATAACGGAGCATTTCAGCAAATATGGGCTGGATAAGGTCATTTTTACGAAGATGGATGAGACCGGAAGCTGTGGCCCGATGTTTAACCTGCTGCATCGTTTTCCACTTAAACTTGCTTATGTGGCTAACGGACAAAATGTACCGGATGATCTACTCAAGCCTGATGCGGATTCGCTGACCAAACAATTGTTAGGAGAGCTTGTACGATGAAGGACCAGGCAGCCTCACTCAGAAGTATGGTCTCCATGCCTAACGGAGTGGAGGGAAGAGGACGTGACTCACGCTCCTCCAAAATCATAACCGTTGCCAGTGGAAAGGGAGGGGTTGGTAAATCCAACTTTACACTTAACTTTGCACTGAGCTTACAGGCAATGGGGCAAAAGGTATTGGTGTTTGATGCAGATATAGGGATGGCTAATATCGATGTCCTAATGGGAGCCTCTTCTCCTTATAATCTGTACCATCTGTTATACCGACAGAAATCCATACAGGAAATCATACAGCTTGGTGCAAGCGGGTTGCCTTATATCGCCGGAGGTTCGGGGATGAAAGAATTGTTCTCATTGTCAGATCGAGATCTGGAGTTTTTTGCTGGACAAGTTGAAGAGATTGCACAGGAGATGGACTATGTCATTTTTGATACAGGAGCAGGACTTTCCAGAGAAAATATGAAATTCATCGGTGCAGCCGATGAATGTCTGATCATCACCACACCTGAACCGACTTCAATAACCGATGCTTATGCTTTAGTTAAAGTTATGCATGGCCAGGAAAATGCCACACCCTTTCGGATGATCGTTAACCGGGCTGAAGACCAGCAAGAGGCGGAACGGGTGGCGGATAAAATAGCTGGAGTGGCAAAGAGATTTTTACAGATCGATATCCCGCTGCTTGGATATATTTCCGAAGATGCTCAGGTTGTAAAGGCAGTTAAAAGGCAAGTGCCATACAGTCTGGCATATCCGAATGCAAAAGCTTCCAGGGATATAGAGAAACTCGCACATCACTATTTGGCTGTACCTGCTGCTCCGGGATCCGAAACCTTGACAGGAATCAGAGGATTTATGAAAAAGTGGCTGAAGCGGACAACATGATTTCTGAATAAAGGAAACAGGGGTGGAAACAACATGGCGGTGTATCAAGTATTGGTTGTCGATGATTCCGCTTTTATGCGTAAAATTGTTTCAGATTTAATTGAAGCAGATTCGGAGTTTAAGGTTACGGCAACAGCATCAAATGGTAAGGAAGCTATTCAAAAAGCAATAGATTTGAAGCCCGATGTCATCACAATGGACGTTGAGATGCCTGAAATGAATGGATTGGACGCATTAAAATCGATCATGAAGCAATCTTTCGTCCCGGTGATTATGCTCTCGGGTATCAATGAACAAGGCATGAAAGAGACCATCATGGCGCTCGAGGCCGGTGCGTTTGACTTCATTCGTAAGCCATCGATTGTGCATGATCAGGATATTGCCCAAGTAGGTAAAGCATTGGTTGAGCGGATGCGAGCAGCTATGGATGAAATCAAGCGAAAAGCCGATCGTGAAGCATCGATGAAGAAACGGGATGAAGCACAGAGCAAACTGCTGCAACAGTCCCAGCGAGTTCAGGTTGATCCACCTCCTTTACAAGACCGAGAAGGTGCTTTGAAGAAAAAAATAGAACCTGCCCAGCCAGAAGCGCGGTTTGGCAGTGGACAAACTGAATCCTTACGAGCAAAACCGAAGCAACCTACTGTTCCACTGACGAAGCAGAATACGGGACGTCTGGACAAAAAGTTGGAGCCTTTGCGAGATTCAAATCGAGCTTCGAATGCCAGTACTGACAGAATAGCTAAGGCAAACAAGCCAACGCAATCTCCCAAGGAAAACCGTTTGTCTTCTCGATTGGCAGAACAGGAGACAGCTGCAGCTTCAGCTGAACCATCCAAAGATATTGCCAAGGTAATTCCGTCTCATAAGGGAGCAGGAGGACCGGAAGGATCATTTAACAAACTTGTGGCTATTGGTTGTTCAACTGGGGGACCGAGAGCCCTCAAAACTTTGCTGGAACAACTGCCAGGTGATTTACCTGCTCCAGTCATTATTGTTCAGCATATGCCACCCAACTTTACCCGATCCCTTGCCCAGCGATTGAATACGTTCAGTGAACTGCATGTGGTTGAAGCTGAGGAAGGCATGGTTCTACGAAAAGGAACGGCCTATATTGCTCCTGGCGGCTTTCATGTCAAAGTCAACAAAACTGCAGATGGAAGGTTCACCATAAAGCTGACAGAGGAAGAACCAGTCAATGGACACAGGCCTTCAGTCGATACAATGTTTGAGTCGCTGCTGCCGTACACGTCATTGCAAAGACATCTGGTTTTACTGACAGGGATGGGCAGTGATGGCGCTCGTATGATGAAAAAATTGTATGAAGCGGGTGTCACTTCAACCTTTGCAGAGAATGAAGAAACTTGTGTTGTGTATGGTATGCCGCGTTCTGCTGTAGAGCTGCAATGCGTGCGTCATCTTCTGCCATTGCAGGAGATTGCGCCTAAACTTGTTCAAGCTGTGAAATAAACGGAGTTAACTCATGGAGGAGGTGCCTCACAATGGACATGAATCAATATTTATCTATGTTTATTGATGAGTCTAATGATCATCTGCAGTCCCTTAACGAAAATATGCTTCAACTCGAAGGCAGTCCGGAGGATCTGGGAATTGTTCAGGTCATATTCCGCTCTGCTCATACGTTGAAGGGTATGGCTGCTACAATGGGTTTTGAGGATTTGGCATCATTGACGCACAAAATGGAAAATGTGCTGGATCTGGTGCGCAACGAAAAGTTGAAAATGCAGGATTTCATTTTTGATACCCTGTTCAAGAGTTTGGATGCTTTGGAAACAATGGTTCAGGATATTACCGAAGGCGGAGAGGGTAAAGCGGATGTTTCCTCCATCGTAGCTTCTCTCCAAGCCATTGAGAGTGGTGAATGGACGGGAGGTACTGCTCCCGTAGCCGCAGTAAACCAATCACCAAGTACAGCAACACCAAGTGCGGTTGAACTGGACGAATTCCAGTACTCCGTATTGGATCAGTCCATAGCCGAAGGCCACCGTGTGCTCTATGTTGAAGTTCTTGTCAGCGAGCAGAGCCAGCTGAAGGGCGTACGTGCTTATATGGTCTTTGATCTATTAGAACGCTCGGGTGAGGTTGTTAAATCGTTCCCAACAGTTCAGGATATTGAGCAAGAGAAGTTTGAGCGCAGTTTCTCGTTGTATTACATAACGACCAAAGAGGCGCAGGAACTTGAAAAAGGCATTATGAGCATCTCAGAAATTGAGAGTGCCAAAGTCATTCAGCTGGATCAAGAGACTCTTCAGCAGATGACCAATCAGGCAGCGGCAACAGCTGAAGTGGAAGCTGCACCTGTTCCTGCTCCAGTAGAAGCATCATCGGAACCGAGTTCTTCATCGAAAGAAGAACCAAAGAAACCAGTAGCCACCAAAACAGCTGCACCAAAACAAGCTGCTACACCTTCACGTACCATCCGTGTGGATATAGAACGTTTGGATGTACTGATGAACTTGTTCAGCGAGTTACTGATCGATCGTTCACGACTGGAGCAGTTGGCCAGCGAGACGGGTAATAATGATTTATCAGATACGGTAGCTCATCTGAGCAGAGTCAGTACAGATTTGCAAAATATTGTACTGAAATTGCGGATGGTTCCTGTGGATACGGTATTCAACCGTTTCCCGCGTATGATTCGTGACCTGGCTAAAACACTCGACAAAAAGATTGATCTGGTCATTACGGGTGCCGAAACGGAACTTGATCGGACGGTAATTGATGAGATCGGCGATCCGCTGGTGCATTTGCTGCGTAATGCAGTTGACCATGGTGTTGAATCGATCGCAGAGCGTGTGGCAGCTGGTAAACCTGAATTGGGAACAGTTAATCTTCGGGCTTTCCACAGCGGAAATCATGTATTTATCGAAATCGAAGATGATGGTAAAGGCATTTACCGCGATAACCTATTGAGAACAGCGGTCAAACGTGGGGTTGTTACCGAAGAACAAGGTGCCAAGATGAGCGATGATGAAGTGAACCAGCTGTTGTTTGCACCAGGCTTCAGTACCGCTGATAAAATCTCGGATATCTCCGGCCGTGGAGTAGGATTGGATGTTGTGAAATCCAAAATCACTTCTCTTGGTGGTAATGTAACCATTCATTCGACACCGGGTAAAGGCACCAACTTCTCTGTTCAGTTACCATTGACCCTGTCCATTATCGCTGCGATGCTTGTTCGACTTGGATCCGAGAAATACGCCGTTCCTTTGTCTTCCATTGTAGAGACAGCCATTGTACAACGCGAACAGGTTCGTAATATTCATGGCAATAAAATGATTACGTTCCGTGAGTCTCTAATTCCGTACCTGTCATTGAGCGAAGTTTTCGGAGTGCCTGATTTCAATGATGCGAACGAACAAGAAACTGAGATCGTGGTCATTCGCAAAGGTGAACGTCTTGCAGCTGTAGCCGTTGAAGAATTTATTGGGCAGAGTGAGATTGTTCTTAAATCGATGGGTACTTATCTTCCTTCCATTGAAGGGATCTCTGGTGCAACGATTCTGGGAGATGGTCAAGTAGCTCTGATTCTTGACCCTAATGCATTTATTAAATAAGCACACAAGATAAGTCTTACATTTAATAGGGAGGTTTTTTCCATGGAAGAAGAGTTGAAAGTCATTGTCTTTAAATTAGGTTCCGAAGAGTACGGTATTGAAGTAGACAAGGTTCAGACGATTGAGCGTATGATGCCTATTACCCGTGTACCTAAGACCTTCTCTTTTGTAAAAGGAGTTATTAACTTACGTGGTGTTGTTATTCCCGTCATTGATCTACGTGGTCGATTCTCTTTGCCAGAAACAGAATACACCGATCAAACTCGTATTGTCATTGTAGGTGTGGACGATATGCAAGTTGGCTTTATCGTTGACTCTGCCAATGATGTTATTGACATCAAGCGTGACGCTATTGATAGTCCGCCTGAAGTGGTTGGTGGAGTTAAAGCAAGATACCTGCGCGGTGTAGCCAAGCTGGAGGATGCGCGCTTGTTGATTATGCTTAACCTGAACGAAGTATTAAATAAAAGCGAGGTTGTACAGCTGGAAAGTATTGAGGGCTAACACCGTGGAACTGTTCAACCGATTTGAGGGATTCCAAATGGATGTGCTCAAAGAGGTCGGTAACATTGGAGCAGGCAACGCCGCAACGGCGTTGTCTCAGCTTCTCAATAGACCGATTGACATGGGTGTGCCTACAGTACAGATGCTTCCTTTTGAAGAAGTTGCTGAAAAAGTGGGCGGAGATGAACGTATTGTTGTTACCGTATTTCTTCGTGTTGAAGGCGAAGCACCAGGCAATCTGTTCTTTATGATGGCACCTGAGGCTGCCAAAATGCTGTTGAACCGGCTTGCCGGTTTTGATTTGAAGGAAGGCCTTGCATTCACGGAAATGGAACAATCGGCTTTATCCGAAATCGGGAATATTTTGGCCGGTTCATACCTTTCTTCTTTGGCAGATTTCACGAAACTATCTATGTATCCGACCGTTCCTGGACTTGCTATTGATATGGCAGGTGCCATTTTGAGTTATGGTCTGTTGCAGTTTGGTGAAATGGGCGACGATGCATTATTGATTGACACATCTTTCTTTGAAGGTGAAGATCAGGTAGAGGGTCAATTTTTCCTGATTCCGGATCCGCCTTCATTTGCTAAGATATTTGAATCTCTAGGGGTGCCACTGGATCATGATTGAGGACAAAAGCGTCGTTAAAGTCGGTATGGCGGATTTGAACATTGCTCATCTACCCGGCGTAATCCGTACGACTGGCTTGGGCTCTTGTGTGGGATTAACGATGTATGATCCGCATTTGAAGCTTGCCGGAATGGCGCATGTCATGCTCCCCACTTCAGAGATAGCTCGTGAAGGAACGTTGAACAAAGCCAAATATGCGGATACGGCATTGCCGGAATTGTTACAAAGAATGATACAACTCGGTGCATCTCGTTCACGTATTGTGTCCAAAATGGCTGGAGGGTCTCAGATGTTTGCCTTCGCGGGGGCAGGAGATACAATGCGTATCGGACCGAGGAATGCGGATTCTTGTCGGGAATGGTTAGAAAAGCTTGGGATTCCACTTCTTGCCGAAGATACCGGTGGGAATTACGGACGAACGATTGAAATGGACTGTGAAACTGGACTTTTGACTATTCGAAGTGTCCAAATGGGTGTAAAGGAACTATAAGACATGATAGGAAACTACCGTATTAATCTTGGAGCAGGCATAGTCGGATTTATTCTGACTTTTTTTGTAGCATACAGCAGCAATGTGTTGTTGACCAGTTTAATTCGCGGGTTAATCGGCTTTGTAGCCTGGTTTGTCCTTGCTTATGGTTTACGCTGGGGACTGGGATTGCTGCTGAACCCTTCATCAGAGGGGAATGGGTATGGTTATGATTCACCGGGCGCTCAAGAACTAAGAGGTTCACAGGTGGACATTAAACTCGAAGACGATGGACAAGAGCTGAACGAATTGCTCAAACATGGACAGAACGCCTCCTCTGGGGAGAACCTTCCACCATCTGAGACGAAAGCTCCAACGGGATTTGCCCCTTTGGATCCGCCTAAACTTGTCCGGACCAAAGATCCGGAGGAGTTGGCGCAGGCCGTTCGTCACCTGACAGACAAATAAGGAGGGTGAAAGCAATTGAACGAGCGTAAAGCTTCACATTTGAACCATGCTGACTTGTGGGAAAAGTGGAAAGAACAAGGCGATCTTGATGCCAAGAAAAGTTTGATCGAAAAATATCTTCATATTGTAAACTATGTATCCGGGCGTTTGGCTGTCGGTCTGCCCAAAAATGTCCCGAAAGATGATCTGGAGAGCAATGGAGTTATGGGATTGATTGATGCGTTGGAGAAATTTGACTATGAACGTGGTCTTCAATTTGAGACGTACGCATCCTGGCGGGTGCGCGGTGCGATCCTTGATGGTTTGCGTCAGGGAGATTGGGTTCCTCGTTCCGTGCGGGAGAAAGCAAAGCGGATTGAAGATGCTTACCAGCAGCTAGAGCAGACGTACTTGCGTTCTGTTAGTGACGAAGAAATGAGCCAGTATCTCGACGTGTCTACGAAAGACTTTCAACATATGCTTCAAGAAGTGGCAGTTATGTCGCTTTGCTCTCTGGAAGACCCAATCCGGGAAGAAGAGTCCGAGACTCGACTTTCATTAATGGTCGATGAAAAAGCAAAAAACCCGGATTATAAAGTAAATGAATTCTACTTAAAAGAAGCTCTAGTGCAAGGGCTTGAAAAATTGACGGTCAAAGAGAGAACGGTTGTTTCACTTTTATATTATGAAGATCTCTCTCTTAGTGAAATTGCTGAGGTTATGTCTCTTTCTCCGTCACGTATCTCGCAGCTGCACTCAAAGGCCATCTTACGGTTACGTGGAACGCTGGATAAACAAAAAGACTTGCTTATGCGTAAAGATTAATATAGTAATATATGAATAGAGAGCTTTAACATTGGATATTGGGGAGTGGAAAGTCTAAAGGGGGAAGAAATGCATTGACACAGCAGACTGTTTTGGAACAGTGTTTGAGCATTGTTTTATCAGATGATAAAAGTACGGCCTACCTTGAATTTTCCAAACAGGAAGAAGGTTTTACCTGTACACCGGATGAACTCGAAAAATTTATAGCGAGTCAGGGTATTAAGTATGGTGTGCTGCGCGAAGCGTTGCTTGTTTTTGTGAGTCATCCTGAGACTTATGTGAAGGATCGATACAAGATTGCCGAAGGAATTAAACCAGTACCGGGAACGAATGGCTTTATTAAAGTGCTAGTGGGCATGGACGATTCCAATGAACGGCGACCTTTGGAAGCAGAGAACGGAACAGTCGATTACAAAGAAGTGACTCGCTTAAACAATGTTCGAACAGGTCAAATCATTGCCGAACGAATTCCTCCTGTTGACGGCACGGTGGGAAGGGCTGTAACAGGTGAAGAAATACCATTTCGTCCAGGGAAAGAAGCACGCTTCAAAGTGGGGAAAAATGTTGTCGTTAACCCTGATGGATCTGCGATGTATGCCGCTCTGGATGGATTGGTTACCAAAACAGACGGCAACAAATTGAATGTGTTTCCGGTATACGAGGTCAATGGCGATGTGGATTATAACACCGGTAACATCGATTTTGTGGGTACAGTTGTCATTCGCGGCAATGTGCTTACCGGATTTAAAGTAAAAGCGGCAGGGGATATACGTGTCGTCGGAGGTGTCGAGGGAGCGGAGCTGGAAGCAGGTGGCTCTGTCGAAATTACCGGCGGTATTATTGGTTATAACAAAGGGCTTATACAAGCAGGACATAATGTGAAATGTACCTTTATTCAAGAAGGCAACGTCGATGCGGCTGAAAATGTCCTGGTATCCCAAAGTATTATGCATTCCACGATTCGTGCAGGTCATGCGGTAATCTGTGAAGGCACCAAAGGACTTATCGTTGGCGGGTCGATCCAGGCTGGAGAAAACGTCTCAGCACGCGTCGTCGGCAACAGTATGTCTACTGTGACTTCCATTGAAGTAGGGGTATTGCCTAAGCTCCGTAATGAGTTGAGTGACTTGCGTAAGGAAGTCAGAGAGCAGATGGATGCTTTGGATAAAACGAAAAAAGCTTTGACATTATTGGATCAGTTAGCTGCTGCAGGCCAACTGAGCCCGGATAGAATGTCCATGCGAATTAAACTGAGTGCTACACAAAAATCTGCCCTTCGTCTTAGCGAGGAAACCAAAACACGTATCTTTGAAATTGAGAAGGTTCTTGAAGATACAAGCAGGGCTCGCGTTGATATTCATAAGATGATTTATGGAGGCTCTAGAATAGTTATCGGCAGATACACCAAATTTATTAAAGATCCGGTAAGTCGAATATCTTTTTATTATCATGATGGGGATATAACAATGGTTCCATTCGTTTAAGTACAGCATTCAAGCACATGAAGAAATCCATTCGATACCGAGAGGTGAGCGTATGAGTTTCAAAGCGGTTGAGTTGCAGATTGCCGTACCTAGAACAAGTGAGGCGGGGCGTTATCAGAATGAAGCCCAGCAGAGACCGGTCATTGACCAGACCCTGCTAGCGGAACAAACGGCCAAAGAAGCAAATGAAGCAAGGCAACGAAGCGAGGCACTGGATGAAACAGCGCACACAGATGTACGCGATGGTCAATCTAGAAACAAAGAGCAGCAGAGCGGCTCCAACGAACCTGAAGCTACTTCAGCGCTGGAAACTGTCAAACCTGCCGAGCATCCATACAAAGGAAAACATATTGACCTGTCGTTGTAATGGATGACATGTGACTCACATGTAGTCTTGAGCACCGATGGCTGCATTAAAAGGAGAGAACCCAATTTGTCACCATGGATCATTATTGTCATATTAGGAGCCTGCGCAATTGCATATGCGCTTATCATGCCCAAGAAAAACAAAGTGCAGGAGCCTGGGCATCACCTGGTGCAAGAGATGGAATCTACGCTTGAACATTATATGGCTGAGATAGAAAACGACAATGATGCTCTCATTCAGCGTGTTGCTGAAATGAAGGGTGAGGCGACGGCGGCAGATCAGCGTATGCAATCACAGCTTCAGGAATTACAGCGGAGGCTGGATCAACTGGAAGAAAGTAAAACGACAGAAGCAGACGCATCCTCCAATATAATTCCGGTACATAGCACAAGCGGATTGCAAGCTCAAGCGCTTGTAGACAGTGTGCGAGCAGATTCGGCCCAACAGGTGTCAGAAGCAGAAGAGCAGACCTCTGAACAAGAATCTACGCCTCTACGTGAATCCATTAAGGACCGATATGCAGAGTTGTTTAATTTATATGCCGAAGGAAAGTCAGTGGATGCTATTGCCAAGCAGACGGGCATACAACGTGGAGAAGTACAGCTGATTTTGCAGCTGGCAGAACGGGAGGAGAGCTAACAGATGGACAAGCGCTCCTTATGGATTGGACTTGGAAGTGGCATGATTGTTGGTGCGGTATTGCTGCAGCTGGCAACGGTTGGACAAAACGCATTGTCTGAGAGTAGTCTCGACCCCGAGCTGGCTACAGCCAACCTGACGAAGGAACAGCTGGAATCGGCCGCCAAGAGCATGGATATGAAGCTTATAGCTTCTGATGATGAGCTGTATACAGAGGCTGAGTGGGTAAATAAGAAGAAACAGGAAAGCAGTGAACTACAGGGAAAAACGGCAACGGCACCTGAAGCCACAGATTCTGCTGTGAAACCGGAGCAACCCGACAATCCAAAGCAACCTGTCAACAATGAAAGCGACAAACAGAACGAAGTCACTCAGCCAGAGACGATCGAGCCGTCAACTCCTAACAGTCCCGAAGTTGCGGCTACCGTATCTTTCAAAGTACGTTCAGGAAACAGTCTGGCCATTGTGGCGGGGAATTTGGAGAAAACCGGGATTGTAGATAGTGCACAAGCTTTTATTAAGGCTGGCAGAGCAGAGCGAATTAATACCAAAATACAAGTCGGGACCTATGACTTGGAAAAAGGCGAAAGTTTCAAATCGATTATTGCCAAGATTACAAAAGAACCGTCAAACTGAGTGCGCTCAGGCAGGGCGGTTTTTTTTGTATAAATAATGACAAGTTTTGTGTCGCCATGAAGGAACGGAAATTTGCTTTGAAAGACTGTTGCATCAGGCAATCAGTTGTGCTATATTAGATAACGGTGTTAAAACACACGCATGTGCTAATTTTGTTGAGGGTGCTTTCCTGATGGAGAGTCTTGGCGAAAAATGATGCCGGCGGAGGACACAATAAAACCATATTAGGAGGTGTGTGAAGATGGCAGTAATCTCCATGAAGCAGCTTCTCGAAGCTGGGGTACACTTCGGTCACCAAACTCGTCGTTGGAACCCAAAAATGGATCGTTATATCTTCACTGAAAGAAACGGAATTTACATCATCGATTTGCAAAAAACGGTGAAAAAAGTCGAAGAGGCTTACAATTTCGTTAAAGGAATCGCAGGAGAGAATGGTAAAATTCTTTTCGTGGGTACTAAGAAACAAGCTCAAGATTCCGTTAAAGAAGAAGCTGAACGTGCTGGTCAATTCTACATTAACCAACGCTGGCTCGGCGGTACCCTGACTAACTTCCAAACTATTCAAAAACGTATTGATCGTTTGAAACAGTTGGAAGCTTGGGAAGAAGACGGTACATTCGCTGTATTGCCTAAAAAAGAAGTAATCTTGCTTCGCAAAGAAAAAGATCGTCTGGAGAAATTCTTGGGCGGTATTAAAAATATGAAAGGCCTGCCAAGCGCCCTGTTCATCATCGATCCACGCAAAGAGCGTATCGCTGTTGCGGAAGCTCGCAAATTGGGTATCCCAATTGTAGGTATCGTTGATACTAACTGCGATCCGGACGAGATCGATTATGTTATCCCAGGTAATGACGACGCGATCCGCGCTGTTAAATTGCTGACAGGTAAAATGGCTGACGCAGTAATCGAAGCTAACCAAGGCGAAGAAACTTCCGCTTAATAGATTCGAACATATGTTATAAACTAAATGAAAAGGGTGGTTGGCAGGTGGATAACCTCTCACTGCCCTTTTTTTAGAGTGTACGTACAATACTTAATGTTGGAGGGAATTTATAATGGCAGTTAATGCGAGTGCAGTAAAAGAACTTCGCGAAAGAACGGGCGCTGGTATGCTCGATTGTAAAAAAGCACTGGAAGAAGCAAACGGTGATGTAACAAAAGCAGCTGAATTGTTGCGTGAGAAAGGTCTTTCTGCAGCAGCAAGCAAAGCAGGCCGTGCAGCAACTGAAGGCGTTGTAGAATCTTACATCCACGCTGGTGGACGCATTGGTGTCTTGGTTGAAGTTAACTGTGAAACTGACTTCGTTGGTAAAACGGATCAATTTAAGGATTTCGTTAAAGATGTAGCTATGCAAATCGCTGCAGCTAATCCTAAATTCGTTAAACGCGAAGAAGTTCCTACAGATGAGCTGGAAAAAGAAAAAGAAATCCTGAAAGCTCAAGCTCTTAATGAAGGCAAACCAGAGAAAATCATTGAAAAAATGGTTGAAGGCCGTATCGGTAAATACTACGAAGAGTACTGCCTGATGGAGCAAACTTTCGTTAAAGATCCAGACAAAACGATCTCCCAATTGCTGAACGAAAAAATCAGCCAAATTGGTGAAAATATCTCCATCCGTCGTTTCGTTCGTTACGAACTGGGTGAAGGTCTTGAAAAAAAAGTAGACAACTTCGTAGAAGAAGTAATGTCCCAAGTAAACAAATAAGACGGTTTTACTAAACCGGCAAGCAGGATTGATTTTCGAAGATATAAGAATGATGAAACTTCGAAGCGTAAACTCCCTTATATCTCAGGAAAACAGTGCCTTACCGGTTAAACGTTTTTCCTAAAAGAGCGGAACACAACTGTGTTCCTTTCTTTTTAAGCAGGAGGCCATGCGCGAGGAGTTTTGTTGGTTGAACATCGAGCGTGTTCAATTCAAAGTGGAGGGTGAATAATTGGAACAGCCAGTATTTAAACGTGTTGTCTTAAAGGTCAGCGGAGAGTCTCTTTCCGGTCAAAATGGCTACGGTATTGATGCAGAGACGATCTCGTCGATTGCCCAGCAAGTAAAAGAAGTAGTTGAATTAGGTGTACAGGTTGCTATCGTATGCGGCGGCGGAAACATCTGGCGCGGAATTGCCGGTAGCGAAAACGGCATCGATAGAGCAACTGCCGATTATATGGGGATGCTGGCGACGGTTATGAACTCGCTCGCCCTGCAAGATGCACTGGAACAGATTGAAGTGCCTACACGCGTACAGACATCGATTGCCATGCAACAAATTGCAGAGCCTTATATTCGTCGTAGAGCTATTCGTCATCTGGAGAAAGGCCGGGTCGTTATTTTTGCAGCAGGTACAGGTAACCCGTTCTTCTCCACCGATACAACAGCAGCACTGCGCGCAGCAGAGATCGAAGCAGAAGTCATCTTGATGGCCAAAAATAAAGTCGATGGTGTATACTCAGCAGATCCGTTTAAGGACAGTACAGCTGTGAAATTTGATCAGTTGACTTACATGGATATTCTTAACAAAGACCTTGGTGTAATGGATTCGACGGCATCCTCGCTTTGTAAGGACAACAACATCCCGTTGATCGTATTTGCCATTACGGAACAAGGTAACATCAAGCGTGTTGTTCTGGGTGAACGTATCGGAACAATCGTTAAAGGGAGTGTAGATTAATGCCACAAGCGGTTAAACAACATGCCGAAGAGCGTATGGAAAAAGCAATTCAAGCATTGCGTCGTGACCTGGCTACTTTGCGTGCAGGCCGCGCAACTCCAGCTCTTCTGGACCGAGTTCAGGTAGAGTATTATGGGGCTATGACGCCATTGAATCAACTCGCTAATATCAGTACTCCGGATTCCCGTACACTGATGATTCAACCTTGGGACAAATCTTCCATGGGTGATATCGAGCGTGCCATCATGAAATCGGATCTGGGTCTTACTCCAGCCAATGATGGTAGCATGATCCGTTTGTCTATTCCGGCATTGACGGAAGAACGCAGAGCGGAACTTGTGAAGCTGACGAAGAAGTTCGGTGAAGAAGGTAAAGTAGCGATTCGTAACATTCGCCGTGATGCGAATGATGACATTAAGAAAATGGAGAAGTCAGACATTTCCGAGGATGAATCCCGGAGACATCAGGACGATATCCAAAAATCGACCGACAAGTTTATTGCTGAAGTCGATAAGGTACTCGCTGCCAAAGAAAAAGAAATCATGGAAGTGTAAGACAAGCGCAGCCCCTCCAATACGGTGGGGTTTTGTCTCTTTTTCCAAGCTTCAGGTGAAGAAACTTCAGGGATTTTGGAGGAACAGGAATGATCAAACGGGTTCGGTCGTGGTGGAATGGGGCTGACAAGCAGGAAACGCTGACTATATCCGAGGATAATATCCCGCAGCACGTCGCCATCATTATGGACGGCAATGGACGATGGGCGAAACGTTTGGGTCTCCCACGAATAGCTGGCCACCAGAATGGGATGAAGGCGGTCAAACGTGCGACCATCGCGGCGGATGAACTGGGCATCAAATATCTGACGATGTACGCTTTTTCGACAGAAAACTGGACGCGTCCAAAAGAAGAAGTGGATTTTCTGATGCGGCTTCCGCAAGAATTTTTGGCGATAGAGCTGGATGAGCTTATAGAAAAAAATGTACGCATCCGTATGATGGGCCAGGAGGAGCACTTGCCTTCCCATACTATTAATGCTTTGCGTGAAGCTATTCGTCTTACGGAACATAACACAGGGCTTGTTTTGAATTTTGCAATGAACTACGGAAGTCGTCGCGAAATGACGGACTGTGTCAAACAGATCGCTCTGCAGGTAAAGTCGGGGGAACTATCGGCAGACGACATTACGCCTGAACTCATTGACAGACATATGCTCACTGGAGATATGCCTGATCCGGATTTGCTGATCCGGACGAGCGGAGAGTTGAGATTAAGCAATTTCATGCTTTGGCAGCTTGCATATAGCGAATTATGGTTTACGGATATATACTGGCCCGAATTTGGCAAAAAGCATTTGCTTGAAGCAGTAGCCGAATATCAGCGCAGAACAAGGCGTTACGGCGGTTTGAAATAGATGGAGGATGAAGCCGTTGAAACAGCGATTAAAGACAGGAATCATAGCAGGTGTATTGTTTTTGGGTTTTTGCATGCTGGGCGGACCCTGGTACCATGGCTTGGTACTGCTTATGGCTCTCATCGGTTATTATGAATTTGTAAAAATGACCGGGGTACAGCCTTTTTCAGGTGTAGCCCTAATCGGTTATGCAGGTATCTTTGCGATTGTGTTTCCTTGGGAAATGGTTTGGGAAGCCAGACCACTAACGTTATTCCAGATCGGATGGCTTGTGATGCTTGTATTAATGACGGCCTCTGTGGTAACTAAAAACAAGATTCCTGTAAACACTGTTGCCATGCTCTTTCTTGGAGTAATGTATATTGGGATCGGTTTTTATTACATCGCGGAATCGAGACATTTGCATCATGGGTTGTTCTGGACGTTTCTGCTTCTGGGCTCCATATGGGCAAGTGATGCAGGTGCATATTTTGTAGGGAAACTTATCGGGAAGAACAAACTTTGGCCGTCGATCAGTCCTAACAAAACGGTGGAAGGTGCACTGGGTGGTGTTGTGATCGCGGTAGTCACTTCTGTTGTTTTTGCATTGGTGTCAGACGGCTTGTTGTCTTGGCAAAGAGCGGTATGGATTGGAATTGCATGCGCGGTTGTAGGACAAATGGGAGATCTGATTCAATCTGCTTACAAACGTGTGTATAACATCAAAGATTCCGGCACTTTGCTCCCGGGGCATGGCGGTATTCTGGATCGATGCGACAGCTGGATTGTCGTTTTTCCATTCGTACATATACTAATGCTTCTGCCCTATTAAAAATGAGCACAAGCCATATGACGAACTATTCGTCATAGGCATTGGATAAATAAAGATGAGGTGCAGCATGAAAAAAATTGCGATTCTCGGGTCAACCGGTTCCATTGGAACTCAGACACTGGATGTAGTCGATATGCATCCCGAACGCTTTCAAGTAGAGGGACTGGCTGCTGGTAGCAATATAGAGCTGCTGATTGAGCAAGCAAAGCGTTATCGACCCAAAAAGGTATCAGTTGGCTCAAAAGAGTTAGCAGAGACCGTGGCACCGCACTTACCTGTCGAAACACAGCTTTTTTATGGCAAAGAAGGACTGGTTGAAGTTGCTGCCGGAACGGATGCAGATACGGTTGTTACTGCTGTAATGGGGAGTGTTGGGCTTGAGTCGACCCTGGCTGCTATTGATGCAGGCAAACAGATCGGACTGGCTAACAAAGAGACGCTAATTACAGCAGGACATATTGTTACTGCCAGAGCGGCTGCGAAAGGGGTACCGATTCTGCCTGTGGATAGTGAGCACTCGGCTATCTTCCAATGCTTGAATGGTGAACCTCGTGAACGTGTGATGGGAATTACACTTACGGCCTCTGGAGGATCATTCCGTGATTTGACTCGTGAACAGCTAAAGGAAGTTACTGTAGAAGATGCACTCAAACATCCGAATTGGTCCATGGGATCGAAGATCACGATAGACTCAGCAACGATGGTGAATAAAGGTCTGGAAGTTATTGAAGCGCATTGGCTTTTTGGACTAAGTTATGATCAGATTGATGTATTGCTTCACCCGGAGAGCATCATTCATTCCTACGTGGAGTTTAATGATACGAGCATTATTGCGCAGCTTGGCAATCCGGACATGCGCGTTCCCATTCAGTATGCACTGACCTATCCAGACCGCTTACCATCGCCTTCACAACGTCTCTCCCTAACGCAAGTGGGCAAGCTGCATTTCCGTGAGATGGATATGGAACGGTTCCCTTGTTTAAGAATGGCATACGAGTGTGGTAAAATGGGGGGGACCGCAACAACGGCGTTTAATGCAGCCAACGAGGTTGCCGTAGCGCGTTTCTTGCGTAAAGAGATTTCGTTCCTTAAAATAGAGGATATTATTGCTTCTGTGCTGGAAGCACACCGCAATGTGGACGGGCCTGATCTAGAGGAAATCGCAAGATGTGATCAGGAGAGCCGTCAACTTGCGTTCAGTCTGTAATCTCTTTTTTCAAGATAAAATGGAAGAAGTGATTCTCTTGTGCGGCATCAGAGAATAATGATAATCTAAAGGGACAGACTGCGGTTCGTGCCGTGAAGGAGGATGGATAGGGATTGGAAACCATACAAGTGGTATTTCTAACGGTGCTCATGTTCTTTGTCATCGTGACGGTTCATGAATGGGGACATTATTATTTTGCCAAACGCGCCGGTATTCTTGTACGGGAATTTGCGATCGGTTTTGGTCCCAAATTGTTCTCATATAAAAGAAACGAGACCCAGTTCACACTGCGTTTGCTGCCTTTTGGCGGATATGCACGTATGGCTGGGGAAGACCCGGAACTGGTAGAAATTCAAGAAGGTCAGACCATTGCAGTAAGGTCGGCTGATGACCAAGTCAAAATGATCTACCTCGATCAATTGGATAATCGCAAAAATGTAATTCGTGGTGAAGTGATCTCTATTGATATGGAGAATGCATTGAAATTGCAACTCGATGTGGATGGTGAAATTCAGCAGTACCGGATACATCCGCAAGCGATGTTGGTTAGTCGTGGAAAACAAACCCAGATTGCACCGAAAGATCGCCAATTTGGCAGTAAAACGGTGGGTCAGCGGGCAATGGCGATTTTTGCCGGACCACTCATGAATTTCATCCTGGCATTTGTTTTATTTGCAGTCTATGCACAAATGGCTGGGGTTCCAGTTGAGAATCCGAAAAATCTGGAAATTGGTGAAGTGCTTGAAGGTGGAGCTGCCTACCAGGCGAATTTGCAAAAGGGAGATATCATTGAGACGATCAATGGTACTGCTATTGGTACGGATTCTCAAAAAATGGTGACGATGATTGCCGATTCCAAAGACAAACCGATGGAATGGACACTGCGTCGGGGGAATGAAACGTTTAATATAACGATCACACCTCGTGCAGTAGAAGGTCAAGAAGGCGGTAAGGTCGGAATTGTGCCAACACTGCCAACCCGATCTGTTGGATTTGTAGAAACCTTTAAAGTGTCAGGGATAGCGATGGTCGATACAACCAGAGTAATCTTTGAAGGCTTCAAACATTTGATCAATCAGTTTAACATGGATGATATTGGTGGTCCTGTGCGTACTTTTGAAGTAACAGGCCAAATTGCGAAGCAGGGTATTGAACAGTTGACGAGATGGGCAGCTATTCTGAGTCTGTACCTCGGTATTTTCAACCTGTTGCCGATTCCTGCGCTAGACGGAAGCCGTCTTGTATTCCTCGGAATTGAAGGTCTGCGAGGCAGACCTGTTGACCCCAACCGGGAAGGCATGGTTCATTTTGTCGGCTTCGCGATGTTGTTTGTACTGATGCTAGCAGTAACATACAATGATATATTACGATTAATTAACGGATAATTATGGTTTGACTACGCTCTGACTATTCAGAGATAGTCGTTATGGGAGGACGCTGGAGTCTTATGTCAAAGGAAAATGATAAACAGTTCGTGACTGAAATTACACCTCAGGGCGAGGATTTCTCACGCTGGTACATTGATGTTATTAAAAAAGCTGATCTCATGGACTATTCACCCGTACGCGGTTGTATTGTTTTCAAACCAGACGGTTTCGGAATCTGGGAGCATATCAAGGATGAGATGGACCGTCGTTTCCGTGAAACGGGTCATCGTAATGCCTACTTCCCGATGTTCATTCCCGAGAGCTTTTTCCAAAAAGAAAAAGAACATGTTGAAGGCTTCAATCCCGAATTGCCTTGGGTAACGGAAGCCGGCGGAGAAAAGCTGGAAGAGCGTCTGGCGATCCGCCCAACCTCGGAAACCATCATTGGTCACATGTACTCCAAGTGGATTAAGTCGTATCGTGACTTGCCGGTGCTGATCAACCAATGGGCGAACGTGGTTCGCTGGGAGAAGAGAACACTGCCTTTCCTTCGCACAACCGAGTTCTTGTGGCAAGAGGGCCATACGGCGCATGAGACAGAAGAAGAAGCACGTGAAGAGACGATGAAAATGCTTGAAATCTACCGCGAAGTTGTGGAAGAATATCTGGCGATTCCCGTCATTACAGGTCAGAAAACAAAATCCGAGAAATTTGCAGGTGCTGTAGACACCTTCTCCATCGAAGCGATGATGAAGGATGGACGTGCGGTACAAGCCGGAACTTCTCATTATATGGGTACGAATTTTGCAAAAGCATTTGAGATCCAGTATCTTAGCCGCAACAATGTGTTGGAACTGGCTCACACCACTTCATGGGGAACAAGCACACGTCTGATCGGTGCGTTAATCATGGTTCACGGGGATGACCGTGGTCTGGTTCTTCCTCCTAAAGTTGCACCAACACAAGTGGTCATGATTCCAATTGGACCGCCAAAAACACGTGATGCCGTTGTAGGCCGTGCGGACGAGTTGTTCGCTGAACTGAAACAAGCGGGAATTCGTGTGAAAATGGATGATCGCAGTGATGTTCGTCCAGGCTGGAAATTCAACGAATATGAGATGCGTGGTGTTCCGATTCGTCTCGAAATTGGCCCGCGTGATATGGAGAACGGTGTGTGTGTTCTCGTTTCCCGGATTACGGGAGAGAAGAAAGTCGTTGAACAAGCAAATCTGGTGGAAGAAATCCAGACTATGCTGACTCAAGTGCAAGCCGATATGCTGCAACGTGCTCGCACGTTTATGTCGGACAACTTCTACTCTGTAGATACGCTTGATGAGATGAAGGAACTGATGGAGAACAAACGCGGGTTCACACTGGCTGGATGGTGCGGTTCAGAAGCTTGCGAAGATAAAGTAAGAGAAGTAACAGGTGCAACAAGCCGGAACATTCCGTTCCAGCCTGCGGAAGAAAAGCATACGTGCTTGGCTTGTGGTGAACAAGCGAAACACACGGTAGTGTTTGCAAGAGCGTATTAAGTCAGGATAACCTGACTATATAGATTGAACTAAACATTTACATGAGAACGTAGAGAACAGAAATAACCTGAAGAAGCGGAGCTAAAAGCTTTCTGAAAGAAAGCTACATCGGAAGCATACGCTGCGCCTTTATCCCCGGATTTTCCCCTTTGTAAAAGGGAATCAAAAAATCTGGGGATAACAGCGATCGGAAGGTTGTTCTGTTATCGGAGTGGTAAGTGTAAATATCTTTTTGTTCAATTTATATAACGGCACATACGGACTGTAAGAGTAAGGAATGGAGAGCTTCTGTCGGATAAAATGAGTCGGTGCGGGTTCGGATCGGGGACATTTTTGAATGCAGAGGCTTTTCCTGTTTTAAGGGGGTACAAGGAGGAACACGATGAGTGGATTCGAGGAGAAGAGAAAACGATTTGAGTTGTTGATGAAACAGACGGAGCTTCCAGCTGGCCTAATAGAGCCCTACTTTTTGGATGGATGGATTGAACGGGTGGAGACAAGCCGTAGCAACCGCGACTGGACTATTGTGATTGCAAAGGATACCTTGGTTCCTGCTCCAATCTATCGAACATTTTGCCTGCACATTCAGGAGAAAATGAATCATATTTCCAAGATTACGTTTGGTTTCAAATATAGTGAGCAGGTCGAGATTGGTGATATTGTCAGTGAGTATTGGAACTTGTTCCTTGAGTGGGTTACACGGGAGATTCCATCTGTTAATGGTTGGATGAATCGTACCAAGTTCGAATGTGAAGCGGATCTGCTGCAATTGACTATGAGTGATGCCATGTCGATGGAGCTCGCGAAGAAGAAGCAGATCGATCAGGCTATAACTACTTTTTACGATAAGTATTTTCAACTTCCCTTGCGGGTCAAATTGCTGGTTGGTGAGGTTGAAAGCAACAAAGAGGCAATGGAACAATTCCAGCTCAAGAAGCGGGAAGAAGAGCTTCAAGTTATCGAACAGATGATGAGTGAAGTGGACTCCGAAATGCCTGAAGAGGAAGAACAGGGCGATGTTCGCTTACAGATGGGATATGAGATCAAGGAACCACCTGTACCTATGCAGGAAATTCAAGATGAAGAGAAAAAGGTTACGTTGCAGGGAACGGTCTTCGGTCTGGATCGCAAGGAATTGCGGAACGGGAATACCTTGTTTACTTTTTATCTGACGGATTTCACAGATTCCATGCAAATGAAGATGTTTGCCAAAACAAAAGAGGATGTCAAAATCCTGAGCCTACTAGCCAATGGAAAATGGGTGAAAGTGCGTGGCCGTGTAGAATACGACCGGTTTATGCAAATTCCGGAACTTGCCATGATTCCTTCAGACTTGGTAGAAGTAAAGGCACCACCATCCCGTAAGGATAATGCAGCAGAGAAACGGGTTGAGTTCCATTTGCACTCCACAATGAGTACAATGGATGCCGTAACTTCGATCGACAAATACGTAAAGACTGCAGCGGAATGGGGACACAAGGCTATCGCCGTAAGTGATCATGGCGGTGTGCAGGTGTATCCGGAGGCATCCAAAGCGGCCAAGAAAAACGGAATTAAAATGATCTACGGCCTTGAGGCCAATGTGGTGAACGATTCAGTTGCTGTTGTACTGGCACCACAGCCATTGGAACTCAAATCAGCGACATATATCGTCTTTGATATTGAGACCACAGGTCTGTCTGTAACCCAGAACAAGATTATCGAAATTGCGGCTGTGAAGGTAGAGGACGGTAAAGAAATTGACCGCTTTGCTACGTTTGTAAATCCGCATGAGCGCATCCCATATAACATTCAGCAGTTGACTAACATTAACGATGAAATGGTGAAGGATGCACCTGAGCTAGAACCGGTTATCCGTGATTTTGTGAAGTTTGCCGGAGATGGCGTATTGGTTGCGCATAATGCGCGATTCGATATGGGCTTTATTCAGGCTTCGCTGAAACAGCTTGGTATGCCTGAGCTTCTGAACCCTGTCCTCGATACGTTGGAATTGGCACGGTTGTTATATCCAAAAATGAAGAACCACCGTCTGAATACGCTGGCGGATAAATATAAAGTAGCACTGGAAAGTCATCACCGGGCGATTGATGATACGATTGCGCTCGCAGGTATACTGAATGGATTGGTTAATGATGCCGCCCAGATGAAAGGCCTGACCATGCTTGATCGGCTTAACGATTATGTCGGAGTTGATCTCTCTAACACGCGTCCATTCCATTGCGGCATCTATGCTTTGAATGATGTTGGTAAAAAGAATCTTTATAAACTGGTATCACTTTCCCATACGGAGCATTTCAAACGGGTGCCTTGTATTCCAAAGTCGAAGCTGATCAATTTGCGTGAAGGTCTCATTATTTTATCCGGTTGTGAAAAAGGTGAGTTTTTCGAGGCTGTGCTAAACAAATCGCTTGAAGAGGCGGAAGAGATAGCGCATTTCTATGACATTCTGGAAATCCAGCCTCTGACAATGTATATGCATTTGGTGGACAAAGGGCTGGTGGCTACACCAGAGGAATTGAAGCTCGCTGTTCGTAAAGTGGTTGACATTGGTCAAAAATTGGGGAAACCGGTAATAGCCACAGGTAACGTGCATTATCTGGAGCCGCGCGATAAGCTATATCGGGATATCACCATTCACGGAATTACAGGGTTCAGCCCACTCAAAGATCAACGTAAACCGGATGCTCACCTAAGAACGACGGATGAAATGCTGGAAGAGTTCCAGTACCTGGGCCAAGATAAAGCCTACGAAGTCGTTGTTACGAATACGGTTGAATTGGCGGATCGGTTCGAGGAAATCAAGTTGTTCCCGGACAAGCTGTTCACCCCGATTCTGGAAGGTGCGGACGATGAAATCCGTAATACCTGCTATAATACTGCCAAGTCGATTTATGGTGAGGAACTACCGGAAGTCATTGTGGCACGACTGGAGAAAGAATTGAATCCAATCATCAAATACGGTTTTTCTGCCAACTATCTGATCTCAGAACGTTTGGTTAAAAAATCGAATCAGGACGGCTACCTAGTCGGCTCCCGGGGATCGGTTGGTTCGTCTGTAGTTGCTACTTTCCTAGGCATTTCCGAGGTTAATCCGTTGCCAGCACACTATATTTGTGTGAATCCGGAGTGTAAGCACAGTGAGTGGTTCCTCGACGGCAGTGTGCCGAGTGGATTTGACCTTCCTGAGAAAGAATGCCCTGATTGTGGAGGCCGGTTAAAAGGCGAAGGGCAGGATATTCCGTTTGAGACTTTCCTTGGCTTTAAAGGGGACAAGGTTCCCGATATTGACTTGAACTTCTCGGGTGATTATCAACCGCATGCCCACAACTATACGAAGGTGCTTTTCAGCGAAAAGAGTGTGTTCCGTGCGGGCACAATTGGTACGGTAGCTGAGAAAACAGCATTTGGTTTTGCCAAGAAATATGAGGAAGAACATCATAAGAAATGGCGCGGAGCAGAACTTAACCGTTTGGCCTCCGGTTGTACCGGGGTTAAACGTAGTACAGGACAGCATCCCGGTGGTATTGTTGTTGTACCGGATTATATTGAAGTGGAAGATGTAACGCCTGTACAATTCCCGGCGGATGACGTTAATGCGGAGTGGAAAACAACACACTTTGACTATCACGCCTTTGAAGAGAATTTACTAAAACTCGATATTCTGGGGCACGATGATCCAACCATGATGCGGATGCTGCAGGATTTGACAGGTATCGATCCAACGACCATTCCGATGAATGATCCTAAGGTTATGAGCATGTTCAACTCTACCGAGGCACTCGGCGTTACGCCAGAGCAGATTCGTTCACCAGTTGCCACTTTTGGTGTACCAGAGATGGGGACGAAGTTTGTACGTCAGATGCTTATCGAATCCCAGCCTTCGTCTTTTGCCGATCTACTCCAGATCTCTGGATTGTCTCATGGTACGGGGGTATGGCTTGGTAACGCACAAGATCTAATTAAAAATGGAACTTGTAACATCAAAACGGTGATTGGTTGCCGGGATGATATCATGTTGTTCCTGATCTATAAAGCAGGCATGGACGCCAGTCTTGCCTTTAAAATTACGGAGAGTGTGCGTAAGGGACGTGGTTTGCCGCAAGAATGGATTGATGAGATGAAAAATTGCAAAGTGCCGCAATGGTACATTGATTCCTGTCTTAAAATCCAGTACATGTTTCCAAAGGCCCACGCAGCCGCTTACGTTATCTCTGCAGTACGTACAGCTTTCTTTAAGCTGTATCACCCAATTGAATACTACGCGACATACTTCACAGTTCGTGCGGATGAGTTTGATATTGAACTGGTATGTCAGGGCTATGAGCCTATCTATCGGAAGATCGTAGAGATTGAACAATTAGGTTTCCAGGCACCGCCAAAAGAAAAAAATATGCTGCCTGTCCTTGAGATGGCTTTGGAAATGGCAGCACGTGGATTCTCGCTCAAGCCGATTGATCTGTATCGTTCGGAAGCGACGAAGTTTATTGTTGACGGAAATTCACTTATTCCTCCGTTTTCGGCCCTGGGAGGAATCGGGGATAATGCTGCACGCAATATCGCTGCGGCAAGAGAGCATGGAGAATTCCTTTCGATTGAAGATTTCCAGCAGAAGTCCAAAGCAAGTAAAACAATTGTTGAATTGCTGACGAGCATGGGATGCTTCCGCGGTTTGCCGGAAAGCAATCAATTATCCTTGTTCTAAAATGACATTTTGAGTACCCATTTATGGTCTTTGATGTGATTACGTAAATTTTTCTTCATTAGTAGTTAAAATGGCTGAGTGATCGCTTACTTGTCACTATTACCAGACTATGTTATAATTTTTGAAGTGAACGAGATAGTACGAATTTCTAAAGAGTGGGGAAACCCACTCTTTAGTCTTTGGTATACAAGAATCTTGGGTAATGAAGAAATTGCCAGTCATTATTTGCTGGTGTAACCTAAGTTGGAGGTTATCGGTTTTGAGCACAACGAACATTAAATCTACCGTGGAAGAAATGATCCAACCCTACTTGAACGAACAAGGCTTCGAGCTGGTTGACATCGAATACGTCAAAGAAGGCAGCAACTGGTTTTTACGGGTGTATGTCGACAAAGAGGGTGGCATCGACATCGATGATTGTGTCTTGATCAGCGAAAAGCTAAGCGCCAAGCTGGATGAGAACGATCCGATTCCGACCATCTATTTCCTTGAAGTGTCTTCTCCCGGTGCGGAGCGTCCACTGAAAAAACCAGAGGACGTTGCCAAATCCGTAGGTAAAAATGTATTTGTTACAACCTACGAGCCGGTAAATGGAATAAAGGAATTTGAAGGCAAGCTGCTTTCCTTTGATGACGGGGAACTTGTGATCGAAGCAGGCAAGAAACAGCATGCCATTCTTTATGACAAGGTTGCGAGTGCGCGCCTGGCCATTCTGTTTTAAGTGCCTTGTTCACTTATTAATGAAAAAAGACACATCTCACGATAACGGCAAGGTGCTCATGAGTCTAGAGCCTTTCGCCGTTTTACGTATGAGATGCCATGTTTGAAAGGGGGATCAACATTCATGAGTATGGATTTTATTGAAGCAATGAATGAATTGGAGCGGGAAAAAGGGATCAGCAAGGACGTGCTGTTTGAAGCGATCGAGGCAGCACTCATCTCCAGCTACAAGCGTAATTTCAACACCGCCCAGAATGTGCGTGTTGACATGAACCGCAATACGGGTGTTATCCGGGTGTATGCCCGCAAATTGATCGTGGAAGAAGTCCTGGATTCACGTACCGAAATTTCATTGCCTGCTGCACGCGAGATCAACCCACACTTCCAGCTGGAAGATATTGCGGAGATTGAAGTTACGCCGCGTGATTTCGGACGTATTGCCGCACAAACTGCCAAACAGGTAGTGACCCAGCGGATTCGTGAAGCCGAACGCGGCCTGATCTACAACGCTTTCGTTGATAAGGAAGAAGATATCGTTACGGGAGTGGTGCAGCGTCAGGATTTGCGCAATATCTACATCGATCTGGGCAAAATCGAAGCGGCATTGCCGCTGACCGAATTGATGCCGAACGAGAAGTTTGTTCATGGTGACCGTATTAAAGCTTACATCACCAAGGTCGAGAATACGACCAAAGGGCCGCAAATCATTTTGTCCCGTACACATCCGGGCTTGTTGAAACGTCTCTTTGAACTGGAAGTGCCTGAAATTTTCGATGGTGTGGTTGAGATTCGCTCCGTCGCACGTGAAGCGGGCTTCCGCTCCAAGATTGCTGTTCATTCCCGCAATGAGGAAGTTGATCCGGTTGGATCATGTGTAGGTCCTAAGGGAATCCGCGTGCAGACCATTGTGGGTGAGCTGCGCGGTGAAAAAATTGACATCGTTCGTTTCTCCGATCAGGTAGACGAATATGTGGCTAATGCACTTAGTCCTTCCAAAGTATTGGAAGTTCAAGTATTCGAGGAAGAAAAGATGGCTCGGGTTATTGTTCCTGACTATCAGCTGTCCCTCGCCATTGGGATTAAAGGCCAAAATGCCCGATTGGCAGCCAAACTGACCGGCTGGAAAATCGACATTAAGAGCGAGAGCCAGGCGGAACAGGAATTCGGCAGAGAGAAAGATTCTTCTTCGGAAATGCACCAAGATTCCGTCTCCGTCGACTAAAGTAAAGCACGGGGGGGCGCTAACGTATGAAAACTAAAAAAGTACCGCTGCGCAAATGTGTGGCGTGTCAGGAAATGATGCCCAAAAAGCAGCTGATCCGTATCGTTAAAACGCCAGAGGATGAAGTGCTGATCGATTTGACTGGCAAAAAGTCCGGACGTGGTGCTTATTTATGCGGCAAAGAGTCCTGTTTTAAGCTTGCACTCAAAAACCGGTCTTTGGATCGGGCGCTAAAGGGCAAAGTCTCACCGGAAATTTATGAGCAATTGGCAGCTGATTTCGTTGCGGTAGAGGACGAATTCATAGCAGCACAGGAGCGTGAACATGATGAATAATAAAACATTGTCTTATCTGGGACTCTCCATGCGTGCAGGCAAACTTGTGACAGGTGAAGAAATTGTACTTAAAGCGATCCGTTCTTCCGAAGCTAAAATGGTTATTGTTGCGGGTGACGCCTCGGCCAATACACAAAAGAAATTTCGCGACAAATGCGGGACATATAAAGTTCCACTGGTGATCGGATTTGACCGGGATAGTCTGGGTTCAAGTATCGGTAAAGAAACGCGGGTTGTTCTTGCAGTAACGGATCGAGGGTTTGCAAAAATGATCTCCAAGCAAGTCGGTATAATGTCGGAGGTGGAGTATATTGAGTAAACAGGAAAACAAGGATAAATTGCGAGTTTATGAATATGCGAAGTCCCTCAATATGAGTAGTAAAGAAATTATAACCATTCTTAAAAAGCTGGATATTCCCGTAAACAATCATATGAGTGTCATGGAGAATGGTTCAGTCGGTAAGGTGGAACAATTTTTTAAAGATATAAAATCCACTGCCGCTTCCAAACAAAGTAACGAAGCAAAATCCGTTGCTACTTCGTCAGTGCGCAGTGACAAAACAGTGGACAGCAACAAGCCGGCCGGCGGAGTGAACACGCCGAATAGCAGCAACCCATCCGGTAGTCCCGTACAAACAAAAATACAACAGGAAAAGCAGGTAGGTATGAACAATAGACCAAATTCCAACAATAACAATGGCTCCCAAAGACCTAGCGGCCAAGACAGCCGCAACAGAACGAACTCTTCCCAAGGCTCAAGCCAAGGAGGACAATCAAGTAATCGTCCAAGACCAGCTCAAGGTGGACAAAGCAGTACAGCATCCCGTCCGCAAAGTACGGGTCAACGTCCATCGAATAGCGGTGGCGGTCAAACAAGAAGCGCAGGACCGACTAGCAGTGGCAACACTGGCACTGGCGGCAACCGTACTGGTGGCCAAGGACAGAGCTCAGGACAAGGCCAACGCAGAGGCGGCCAAGGTAATTCCGGCAACAGCAACAATAATAGCGGCAACCGTTCGAACAGCGGTGGCGGTGGACGTCGTTATGACGATAACCGTGGCGGCAACTTCCGCGGTAATCGTGGCGGTAAGAACAATCGCAACAGAAATCAACAACAGTACCAACAACGTGAGAAAATTGATAACACACCTAAGAAAATCATCGTACGTGGTGACATGACAGTTGGTGAAACAGCGAAGTTGCTCCATAAAGATGCTTCCGAAGTTATCAAAAAACTCATTGCGATGGGTGTAATGGCAACGATTAACCAAGAGCTTGATATCGAAACAATCCTGCTGCTTGCTGGAGAGTTCGGTGTTGAGGTTGAAGTGAAAATTGTCCTTGAAGATGACCGCTTCGAAACACTTGAAGAGAATGATGATCCTGCTGATTTGCAGTCTCGTCCTCCGGTAGTTACGATCATGGGTCACGTTGACCATGGTAAAACAACATTGCTTGATGCGATTCGTTCAACGAATGTAACGGGCGGAGAAGCAGGCGGTATCACGCAGCATATCGGTGCTTATCAAGTTGAAATTAACAACAAAAAAATTACGTTCCTAGATACACCAGGTCACGAAGCGTTTACTGCTATGCGTGCACGTGGAGCACAGGTTACGGATATTACAATTATTGTTGTAGCTGCAGATGATGGTGTTATGCCACAAACCGTTGAGGCGATTAACCATGCCAAAGCTGCTGGGCTGCCAATTATCGTAGCTGTCAACAAAATTGACAAGCCGGGTGCAGATGCGGATAAAGTAAAACAAGAATTGACCAACTATGAACTCGTTCCGGAAGAGTGGGGCGGCGACACCATCTTTGTTAACGTTTCGGCGAAACAAAGAATCGGTCTAGAAGGTCTGCTTGAAATGATCCTGCTCGTTGCAGAAGTGAATGAGTACAAAGCAAACCCGGACAAACGTGCCCGTGGTACAGTGATCGAAGCCGAGCTGGATAAAGGACGTGGCCCAGTTGCCCGTATTCTCGTACAGCACGGTACACTGAAAGTCGGAGATGCTTTTGTTGCAGGTAACTGCTTCGGTCGCGTACGTGCGATGGTAAATGACAAAGGTCGCCGTTTAAAAGAAGCTGGACCTTCAACACCTGTAGAAATTACTGGTCTGACTGAAGTTCCAGGTGCGGGAGATCCGTTTATGGTGTTTGAAGATGAGCGTAAAGCGCGTTCTATCGCCGACAAACGTGCCATTACACAACGTGAATCCGATTTGGGTACAAATACACGTGTGACATTGGATGATCTGTTCCAGCACATCAAAGACGGTGAAATCAAAGATCTGAACGTAATCATCAAAGGTGACGTACAAGGTTCGGTTGAAGCATTGAAAGGTTCCCTTGCGAAGATCGAAGTTGAAGGTGTACGCGTGAAAATCATTCATAGCGGCGCTGGTGCAATCACAGAGTCTGACATCATTTTGGCTGCAGCATCCAATGCCATCGTGATTGGTTTCAACGTTCGTCCTGATAATCAGGCGAAAGCGACTGCAGATCAAGAGCAAGTAGACATTCGTCTGCATCGCGTTATCTACAGCGTTATCGAAGAAATTGAACAAGCGATGAAAGGTATGCTTGATCCGATTTACAAAGAAAAAGTAATCGGTCATGCTGAAGTTCGTAGCACGTTCTCCATTAGTAAAGTCGGTACCATTGCTGGATGTATGGTTACCTCCGGTAAAATTACGCGTTCCGCGGAAGCACGTCTGATTCGTGATGGCATCGTCCTTTACGAAGGCAAGCTGGATTCCCTGAAACGTTACAAAGATGATGCCAAAGAAGTAGCCCAAGGTTACGAGTGCGGTATCACGCTGGATAAATACAATGATCTCAAAGAAGGCGACGTTATCGAAGCCTTCATTATGGAGACAGTACAACGATAAGCAAGGAAGCATGAGGTGAACAACAATGGCTAAGATTCGTACAGGTAGAGTGGGCGAGCAGATCAAGAAAGAATTAAGTCTGCTTATCCAGTCTGAACTGAAAGATCCTCGTATCGGCTTTATTACCGTAACGGGAGTCGAAGTGACAGGCGACTTGTCGCAAGCCAAAGTTTATCTGAGTGTCTTCGGTGAACAGGAACAAAAGGATAATTCGCTTAAAGCGCTGGCAAAAGCAAATGGATTTTTGCGTTCAGAACTGGGCAAGCGTATCCGTTTTCGACATGTTCCCGAGTTGATATTCAAGATTGACGAATCTATTGCATATGGCAGCCGAATTGAGAAGCTGCTTGGTGATATCGGTACCGACAAGAACGAATCCCAGTAACAGAATAAAGGAGACGGCAATGCACACTTATGAACAGGCGCTTCAGGACGGAAAGCAATTTCTGCTGGAGCATGATGATTACCTGGTCGTGTCGCATGTACAGCCGGACGGTGACGCAGTCAGCTCGACGGTAACGGTGGGCTGGCTGCTGTCATGTCTGGGCAAGACATTCACGATGATTAATGAAGGTGAAATTCCACAACGCATGAATTTTCTGTGGGAAGCTGGCAAGATCGTGAACATGACCGAACAACCACCGGCGCGGAAATATAAGGCGATTATCTGTGTGGATTGTGCAGACTTTTCCAGGGTAGGCCTGACTCGTCATTATTTCGAAGAAGATGCTGTCATTTTAAATATTGATCATCATCCGACCAATGACGCGTATGGAACAGTAAACATCATTAAGCCAGACGCAGCAGCAACGGCTGAAATTCTGTTTGATTTCCTCAATCTTTTCCCAGTGAAGTGGAATAAAGATGTGGCTACAGCAGTCTATACAGGATTGCTAACAGATACAGGTGGATTCCGCTATGCGAATACGAGTCCTAATGTGATGACCACTGCATCCAAATTGCTTGAACATGGTGTGGATGGACCTTATCTTGCACAGATTTTGCTTGAGCAGGTTACGCTCCCACAAGTCCGTATATTGAACCAGGCACTCTCAAGCCTGCAAATGACTGACGATGGCAAGATTGCCTGGGTGGTCATTACACCTGAAGACATGATTGCTTGTGGTGCAGCTAATGAAGATCTTGAAGGGGTAGTCAATTACCCACGTAACATTCAAGGTGTGGAAGTGGGCATCTTTTTTAAAGTAATCAATGATAATGCGGTGAAAGTATCTCTCCGGTCAGCTGGTAAAGTTGATGTTGCCTCGCTTGCACAGAACTTTGGTGGAGGCGGACATGTACTCGCAGCTGGATGTCGCGTAGAGGGCAAGTTGAAAGATATCGTGGAACTAGTGCTGAAGCAGGTGAATGCTCAATGGTAAAACCATTTGAAGGTGTACTTCCGGTGTATAAACCAGCGGGATTTACTTCTCATGATGTTGTGGCCAAAATGCGTCGCATTCTCAAAATGAAACGTATTGGTCATACAGGCACTTTGGACCCGCAAGTTACTGGCGTACTACCGCTTTGCCTAGGACGTGCAACACGTGTGGTGGAGTACATGCAGGAGCTTCCCAAGGAATACCTGGCAACGCTACGACTGGGTCTGTCTACTGACACGGAGGATATGACAGGTGAAGTTATTGAGCGGTCGGAGACGGCTGTTAAGGTGACACAGGAGCAGGTTGAGCAGGTGCTGGAGCAATTCCTGGGCACCATCTCACAGGTTCCACCTATGTATTCTGCAGTCAAAGTGGATGGGAAACGTCTTTACGAGTTAGCTCGTGAAGGAAAAACGGTAGAGCGCAAGAGTCGGGAAGTTACGATCTATGAGCTGGAATTGACAGGAATTGAGAATCAAGGCGACACTACGGATATATCGTTCCGTGCTTTATGTTCCAAAGGGACATACATTCGAACGTTATGCGTGGATATCGGCAAAAAATTGGGATATCCGTCCACCATGCTACACCTGGAGCGTACGATATCGGCTGGGATTTCTGCTGATCATTGCCTTCATTTTGAAGAAGTGGAACAACGCATGATCGATGGAACGTTAGCCGAGGTGTTGATTCCAGTTGATGAAGCCATCTCTTCCATTCCGGCTCATACGGTGGGTGCGGATCAGACCAAGGGAGCACTTCAGGGCCAGAAATTATCGGCGCGTTTGCTCGAACCGCCTGCAGAACAACCTGGTCTACTGCGGTTATATGATCAGGATGGGACGTTTCTGGGGATATTTGAGCGGGATGAATTGAAAGCAACGGTGAGAGCTGTTAAAGTCTTTTTGCCGGAATAAAGAGGTTCCTGGTTTGAGTGGTGGTACTCAAGCCTGGCCTATCAAGTGAAATGCAGGTGAATGATTGTGAAAACCGTAATGCTAACCTATCCGCAGACGTTACAATCGGCTGTTCAGGGCACACATCCCCAAGTGCTCGCGATCGGTCAATTTGACGGGCTGCATCTCGGACATGCAAGTGTCATTTTGTCAGCTGTCCGCATTGCACGCGAAACGGGCATGCAGGCAGCGGTGATGACCTTTCATCCTCATCCGAAGGAAGTTATGCGCAAAGGGGATTACGAGGGTTATCTAACTCCCTTGAGAGATAAAGAAGACATCCTGGCAGGGATGGGTGTAGACGTGCTCTACGTGGTCGAATTCAATGAGGAGTTCTCAAGGTTGACGCCGCAGCAATTCGCACATGATCTGCTGCTTCCGCTTCAGACTCGAACAGCGGTAGTTGGTTTTGACTTCCGCTTCGGTCACAAGGGAGCAGGGGATGAGCAGCTTCTTCGCACATTGGGAGAAGGCGAAATGACGGTGGAGACTGTGCCTCCATTCCTGTTAAATGGCGAGAAGGTAAGCAGTTCTCTCATTCGTGGCCTGTTGAAGCGTGGAGAAATGGACGAAGCCAGTCAATGGCTCGGACGACCTTACAGCATCAGGGGAATCGTAATTCATGGAGAGAAGCGTGGGCGGACCATTGGTTTCCCTACCGCTAACCTTGAACTTACGGATCATTATGTTACGCCAGCGAAAGGTGTTTACGCTGTTCGTGTGCAGTATGGGGAGCAAGAACTGCGTGGCGTCATGAACCTTGGTGTGAAACCTACCTTTCACGAAAACGGGATGAAACCTACGTTTGAGGTGCACTTGCTTGATTTTGATGGGCAGATATATGACCAGGAATTAAAGGTTGATCTCGTTCACTACATTCGTGCAGAGCGAAAATTTGACTCGATTGATGCTTTGATCAGTCAGATTCGTGAAGATGCATTAACCGCCGCCCGCCTATTATCGTAAGGCTCAGGACAAAATACATGTTTACATTTACTTTGTCTGGGCAACTATGATATAATGTACTACGTTGTCGTTTGAGACAACACATAACCTTGGCTTGGTTACTTGCTCTCACCGGCGGTGACGAGGCTAATGGCGATTATAATGAAGGAGGTGAATAGGATGGCATTGACTCAAGAACGTAAACAACAACTGATCGACGAGCACAAAACTCATGAGTCCGATACTGGATCACCTGAGGTGCAAGTTGCTATCCTTACGGAAAACATCAGAAGTTTGACAGACCACTTGCGTACACACAAGAAAGACCACCACTCACGTCGTGGACTTTTGAAAATGGTAGGTCAACGTCGTAAGCTTTTGGCTTACGTGAAAAACAAAGATGTTAAACGTTACAGCGCACTGATCGAAAAACTCGGATTGCGTCGTTAATTATCGTACATGTTTTCAAAATCAACCTGGCTGTTATCCGTCATTCCTTTGTCTAAAAGGACAAGCGGAGCTTACAGCCGGGTTGTTTTGTAGATGAACATGTTGCCATATATTTGTAGCTGATGGCTCCGCAAGGAGCTTTTGTTTTGCAAGTGAGCATGTTGCTGTGGAGTTAATGAATGCAGGACAAGCAGGAAATACTGTGAAAATGCAGAATCCATTGTGTTAGGAACGAATAAAAGGAGGGATTTCATGGAACAGCGTGTTGAAATGCAGCTTGGTGGAAGAACGCTTACGCTTGAAACAGGGCGTTTGGCCAAGCAGGCTAATGCTGCCGTTAAGGTAACGTACGGGGATACCGTTGTATTGTGTACCGTGACAGCATCAAGTGAGCCTAAAGATCTGGACTTTTTCCCATTAACGGTAAACTATGAAGAAAGATTGTATGCCGTAGGTAAAATCCCAGGTGGATTTATTAAACGTGAAGGCAGACCAAGTGAGAAAGCGATTCTTTCGAGCCGTTTGACAGACCGTCCGATTCGTCCTTTGTTCCCGGAAGGTTTCCGTAATGATGTACAAGTTCTGAATATCGTTATGAGTGTGGATCAGGACTGCGAACCGCAAATTGCTGCCATGATCGGTACATCGGCTGCACTGAGCATTTCGGATGTCCCATTTAGCGGACCGATTGGTGGTGTAAAAGTTGGACGTATTAATGGTGAGTTCATCATCAACCCAACGATTGCACAGCTAGAGGTAAGTGAGATTGAACTCGTTGTAGCAGGAACCAAAGATGCCATCATGATGGTTGAAGCGGAAGCGAACGAAGTTCCGGAAGAAGTAATGCTGGAAGCAATCATGTTCGGACATGACGAGATCAAGAACATTGTTGCAGTCATCGAACAACTCGTACAAGTGGCTGGTAAAGAAAAAATGGCTGTGAAATTGCATGCCGTTAATGCTGAAGTTAACAGCAGTGTACGTGAGTTCGCCAGTGCTCGTCTGGTTGAAGCTGTTAAAATTGCTGAAAAACATGCGCGTCAGGATGCAATCGATCTTGTGAATGACGAAACCGTTGCTCACTTCGAAGAGAAGTATATTGAGACTCCAGAACTGCTCAAAGATGTGAAAGAAGTGCTGCACGATATCGTCAAAGAAGAAGTGCGCCGCCTTATCACACATGATAAAGTTCGTCCGGATGGACGTGGACTCGCTGAGATCCGTCCAATTGAATGTGATACTTCCCTGCTGCCACGTACTCACGGTTCAGGTCTGTTCACTCGTGGTCAAACACAGGCGCTCAGCATTTGTACACTTGGTGCACTGGGTGATGTTCAAATTTTGGACGGAATCAGTCTTGAAGAAACGAAACGTTTCATGCATCACTATAACTTCCCACCGTTCAGCGTAGGTGAAGCTCGTCCATTGCGTGCTCCAGGCCGTCGCGAAATCGGACATGGTGCTCTGGGTGAGCGTGCTCTTTCCAAAGTAATTCCTTCCGAAACAGACTTCCCATACACAATTCGTCTGGTATCCGAAGTATTGGAATCCAATGGTTCAACTTCCCAGGCAAGTATCTGTGCCAGCACATTGGCTATGATGGATGCAGGTGTACCAATCAAAGCTCCAGTTGCGGGTGTAGCTATGGGTCTGATCAAAGACGGAGATCATGTATCCATCCTGAGTGATATTCAAGGTATGGAAGATCACCTCGGTGACATGGACTTCAAAGTAGCAGGAACACCTGATGGTGTAACAGCTATTCAAATGGATATCAAAATTGATGGTATTGATCGTCAAATTTTGTCCGAAGCATTGGCTCAAGCCAAAGAAGGTCGTATGCACATCTTGAGCAAAATGACCGAAGTGATGAAAACTCCACGTGAGCAGTTGTCACAATATGCACCTAAAATTACAACCATGCATATCAATCCGGACAAAATCCGTGATGTTATCGGTGCAGGTGGTAAAATTATCAATAAAATCATCGAGGAAACCGGTGTTAAAATTGATATTGAACAAGATGGACGTGTCTTTATCGCTTCTTCCAACCAAGAGATGAATGATAAAGCCAAATCGATTATCGAAGGCATCGTACGTGAAGTACTTGTCGGCGAGATTTATGTAGGTAAAGTAAAACGTGTTGAGAAGTTTGGTGCATTTGTTGAAGTGCTGCCGAACAAAGAAGGTCTGGTACACATCTCACAATTGTCCACAGAGCGTGTCGCTAAAGTGGAAGATGTTGTTGCCATTGGTGATTCCATTACGGTAAAAGTAACGGAAATTGACCCACAAGGCCGTATCAACTTGTCCCGCAAAGCCGTATTGACTGCCGAAGCTCCAGCTCAATCATAGGCTGCGTGCCATCGTTTTTTTGAAAAGATAGATTGAATGAAGAGACAGAATGTGAATTTCTGGCTCTTTTTTTAACGTTTAAATACCTTTATGAAATCGTTTGTCTACCCATAAGGCCTCTGAATCCAGCTTTGAAGATACTTTACATGAACAGCTTGTTTTATTCATATTCTTGCACTTGTCCTCATATGATGGGGACAAAGACGGCGGGAGGATGGAGCTGTGAGAAACCAATCCAAAAAGCTGGCGGCTGTTCTGGTAGGTATGGCAGCTGTCATACTGGTCGGACAAGTGGGCAGTGTACGTACATACATTACGGAAATCCGTGATGGGCCAGGCACGCAAAATGCATTTGATATGTTCAAAGAGGCAACCGGAGAAGATCAGCTGTTGTCGGCGATCCGGGATAAAGCGGCCGAAACGAAAATCGCTCCGGTAAATGCCAGAGTGGATCGGGTCTGGAAAGCGATACCCGGGTATAACGGAATAGAAATTGATGTGGAAGCCACGTATCGCAAAGCACTTGGTGGGACGCTGAATACTAAGATAGCGTATGTCTATCGGCAGACTGTACCTGAAATCCAGCTTAAAGATTTGGGTGCACACCCGATTTACCGGGGGAATGCCGAGAAACCAATGGTGTCTTTCATGATTAATGTAGCGTGGGGCAATGAATTCATTATCCCGATACTAGATACGCTTGACGCCGAAAAAGTCAAAGCTACTTTTTTTCTGGATGGAAGCTGGTTGAGCAAAAACGAAGAACTGGCTAAAGAGATCCAAAAGCGTGGACATGAGTTATCAAATCATGCATACTCACATCCGAATATGAGTCGGTTGAGTACGGAGCGAGCCAAGCTGGAAATCAGTAAAACCCAGGACCTGCTCAAAGAAAAATTGGGTGTGGAGAACCACTGGTTTGCTCCACCTTCCGGTGATTTTAATCAACAAACAGTCGACATTGCTTCCGGCATGGGACTTCAAACGGTACTTTGGACACTGGATACGGTGGATTGGCGCAAACCAAGTTCTGCTTCTGTTGTAGCCAAGATCGCCAAAAACGTAGAAGCCGGTACATTAATTCTGATGCACCCCACGGCTGCTTCTTCAGGAGCTTTAAAAGGAATGATTGATTCCATACGGGCCAAGGGTTTGACGCTTGGAACCGTTAGCGAAACGTTGTCATCCGAGCGCGTGAAGGGATCAGCGGTTGAGTGAATGATGTTTTTTTGTTACTATCAAACAGTTGGAACCAAATGTCGATTTCAATTTTGCGTTGAAATCCAGGCAATTATAGAGATGTAGGAGGGCCAACCGTGAAAAAAATTCAGCTGGGCAATGGCCTCAGAGTTGTCATGGAACAGATTCCGACCTGTCGTTCCGTGTCATTTGGAATATGGGTCAAGACAGGTTCTCGCAATGAGCAGCCTGCAAGCAACGGAGTGTCACACTTTATTGAGCACATGCTGTTCAAAGGAACGGATCGTTATGATGCCAAAGCGATTGCGGAGCAATTCGATGCCATTGGTGGTAACGTGAATGCGTTCACTTCGAAAGAATACACTTGTTATTACGCCAAAGTATTGGATGAACATCTGCCAATAGCTGTCGATGTGTTATCCGATATGTTCTTCCGCTCTAAAATGGATGATGGTGAACTGCTTAAGGAGAAAAACGTCATTCTGGAAGAAATATCGATGTATGAGGATACGCCGGATGACATGGTGCATGATCTTATGGCTTTGGCCGCCTATGGTGAGCATCCGCTCGCTTACCCAATTCTGGGTACTGAAGAGCGTCTCAAGGCGATGGACTCCAGCCATCTGCGTGCATATATGAAGGAGCACTATACGATTGAGAATACCGTTATTAGTATTGCAGGGAATATTGATGACAGTGTGATCGATTTGATGGAAAAGCATTTTGGTGCTTTTGATGTCAATGGTGTATCTGAACAAGTCACGCTGCCTGCATTCCAGAGCGGACAACTCTTTCACAAAAAGAAAACGGAACAGAATCATATCTGTATCTCGTTCCCGGGATGTAAGATCGGAGATCCGCTTCAGTTCGCGATGGTCGTGCTGAATAATGCGATTGGCGGAGGTATGAGCTCCAGACTGTTCCAGGAAATTCGGGAGAAACGCGGCCTTGCTTATTCCGTTTATTCGTATCATAGTTCCCATGCGGATAGTGGACTCTTCACCATCTATGCAGGTACAGCGCCGAAACAGACGAAAGAAGTTCTGGATCTGACCAAAGAGGTTCTGAACGATCTGGCTGTAAATGGATTGTCAGAAGATGAGCTGCGCAAAGGAAAAGAACAGCTGAAAGGCAGTTTGATCCTCAGTTTGGAAAGCACGGGCAGCCGCATGAACCGTCTGGGCAAAAACGAGCTGATGCTGGGCAGACACCACACGCTGGACGAAATGATTGCCAAAATTGAAGAAGTAACGATGGACGATGTCGATGCTGTGCTGGACCTGATGTTTGCCGAGCCATTTGCGCTCGCTATGGTCGGTGCTTCGGATCGTACGATCGCTGGATTAAGAAGGGATGATTTTGTTGCATTACGTTCAAATTCAAAAGTTACCGGGCAATGAAGATATTAAGTTGCCTCAAAAAATGTCAGAGCTGGCCTCCGGCTTTGATGTAGTTGCGGCATTACAAGAAGAGGTTGTATTGCAGCCGGGACAGCGTACGTTGATTCCTACGGGACTCGCGATGGCTATGCCAGCTGGATTGGAGGCACAGGTTCGCCCTCGTAGCGGTCTGGCTTTCAAACATGGGATTACGTGTCTGAACACACCGGGCACCATTGATGCCGATTATCGCGGGGAAGTTAAGGTCCTTCTGATCAATCTGGGTCAGGAGCCATTCACGATTGTACGTGGGGAGCGTATTGCCCAAATCGTCTTTCAAACTGTTCCAGCAGTTGAATTAACAGAGGTAGCTGAACTGTCGGAAACTGTACGTGGAGAAGGCGGATTCGGTCATACCGGGAAATAAAGGATTCGAAACCAAGCTGTAAATAAGAGCATCTTCTGTAATAAGAGCTTCACAGTTTAATATACTGAGCATGTTCTCGAAGAGTCGTCCCCGAGGGGGCGGCTCTTTTTTCTTTTTTTGAACGATAGAGATAATTTTTTCTTTGCATGCTTCAATTTTAATGTTTCACCCCCCTGTGGGCCACTGCATACGATAAGGCATACATGTGGTGAAAGGAGTGACGTCCCGATGCTGACCGGTGTCCGGATTATAGTCCTGGGCGGAGATGCGCGGCAGCTTGAAGTCATTCAAAAATGCGCAGAGCTGGATGCTACGGTAAGTGTGGTGGGCTTCGACAAGCTGGAGCGTTCCATTCCGGGTATCGAACACCAGGAATTGGAGGACGATGTATTTGCTTCGGCAGATGTGCTGGTGCTTCCTGTGGTCGGGTGTGATGATCAGGGGAAAGTGAGCACTTCGTTCAGTGATACACCGATTTTTCTGAAAAAGGAACATGTTGCGGCATTGCCGGAGCATTGTATTGTGTTCACAGGTATGGCGAAGCCTTTTTTACGTGATTTGTGCAGGGAAAATGGTCTACGGCTTGTTGAAGTACTCGATCGTGATGACATCGCGCTCTACAACTCCATTCCGACAGCTGAAGGCGCCATTGCCATGGCGATTCGGGAGACGGACTTCACGATCCACGGCTCGGAATGCATTGTGCTTGGCTTGGGTCGAACAGGTTTCACAATGGCCAAAACGCTTCAGGGACTTGGGGCAAATGTACGGGTAGGAATCAGGCGCGAAGAGGATGCTGCTCGAGCAGCCATAATGGGCTGGAAGCCTTTCATGACAACGGATTTGGCCGCTCAAACCGGGGAAGTTGACTTGCTTTTTAATACGATACCGACTATGATAATCACAGCACAAATCCTGTCCAAAATGCCGCAAAAAGCAGTCATTATCGATCTCGCATCCGCTCCTGGCGGCTGTGATTTCAGATATGCTGAAAAACGCGGTATCAAAGCGCTACTTGCGCCTGGCCTCCCCGGCATTGTTGCTCCCAAAACGGCTGGCGGCATTATTGCCGACGTCTTAATCCGTTTGCTTTTGGAAGAACAAAACGCACGGGAGGTTGAACAATGAACTGGCAGGGAAAAACGGTAGGTTACGCAATTACAGGTTCTCATTGTACGTTTGAAGAGGTTATGCCGGTGATTAGCCGCTTCGTAGCCGAAGGTGCCAATGTTGTCCCGATTATTTCCAATTCGGTTCTGACTACGGATACACGCTTTGGGACCGCGCAAAATTGGCAAAAACAGTTGAAAGATATAACGGGGAATGATATCATTTCTACAATTGTTGAGGCAGAGCCGTTAGGTCCTTCCAAGTTGCTCGATGTGCTCGTGATTGCTCCATGCACAGGCAACACGACGAGTAAGCTGGCTAACGCGATGACGGACAGTCCGGTTTTAATGGCAGCCAAAGCTCAGATGCGAAATCAGCGTCCGCTGGTACTCGCCATTTCCACCAATGACGGCCTTGGGTTGAATGCTGCGAACATCGCCAAACTGCTGGTGGCCAAATATTTGTATTTTGTGCCATTTGGGCAGGATGATCCAGTGAAAAAACCGAACTCGTTAGTGGCCAAAATGGAGCTCATTCCGGAGGCATGCTGGAGTGCGCTTGAAGGCAAACAGTTACAGCCAATGATTGTGCAGCGCTCTGCACAGGCTTGATAGTTCTTGGGTCCGCCGTAACATTAGTTTGTTATAGACATGGTTCTGTACAGACTCAGTTACGGGGATAACGGTTATTCGCTTGAAGAAATGAAGATGGTTCGAGAGACAAAGAAAATCATGAGGGACGTTATGCTGGTATAAACAGCTACCTGTGTCCACGTTCCTTTCATTAAAAGGGAATTCCTGCTTGCAACGATAAGGTTAGGCAAGCGGGATCAGTGCACGGGGAACGTGTGCGTCATGATCTCGATAACAACCGCGGCCTTCATATGGGATTGTTTCACTAATCTTTGATGAGGAGCGGCATGAAATGCCGTATAAAATGCTGAAATTATCGCATCGGAACGCTCCCTAGGGTGATCCATTTGTTGATTGACCCGTGTCCAGTCTTCTTGCGTACACAAATGGAGGAATAAAGATGCGCATCATGGTACAGAAATTCGGAGGTACATCTCTCTCTACCGTTCAGGCGAGAGAGCATGTGCTCCGTCATGTTAAACGTGAACTTGAAGCAGGATTGAGTCTGGTCATTGTTGTGTCAGCGATGGGTCGCCGCGGTGAGCCTTATGCAACTGATACGTTACTGGACTGGGCTGCACAGAACGGAAATGCACTCTCCGCACGCGAAAAGGATTTACTGCTGTGCTGTGGTGAAATTATTTCTGCGACGACTTTGAGCAGTCTGCTCGAACATGAAGGCATTCCAACTACAGTGCTGACCGGTGCACAAGCAGGTTTTGTGACGGACGACAATTTCGGGAATGCCCGAATTTTGGATGTCCGTCCTGTTCGTGTGCTGGAGCAGCTACAGAGTGGGCGTGTTGTCATTGTTACAGGGTTCCAGGGTCAGACCGAGAATGGTGACTTTACGACCCTTGGTCGTGGAGGAAGTGATACGTCAGCCACAGCTCTTGGTGCAGCTTTACACGCTGAGATGGTGGACATATACACCGATGTAAATGGGATACTGACAGCAGATCCACGTATCGTGGAGGACGCTCGTCCGTTGACTGTTGTGAGTTATGCCGAGATATGTAATATGGCCCATCAAGGAGCCAAGGTAATTCATCCGCGTGCAGTCGAGATTGCAATGCAATCCCAGATTCCAGTGCGTGTACGGTCTACCTTTGCAGATAGTGAAGGGACGCTGGTAACGCATCCAGAAGGATTTCAGGATGTGCAGACAGGCATTGTCGACCGATATGTAACAGGGATTGCCTATGTAAGTAATGTTACGCAAATAACGGTGGAAGTGCCGGGCGGTGCAGATCGTTTGCAGCTAAAAGTGTTCAAAACGATGGCTGAAAATTCGATTAGCGTAGATTTTATTAATGTTACCCCCCTGGGAGTTGTCTATACCGTTTTCGATAGTGATTCCGAGAAAGCTATACAGGTACTGCAGGAAATTGGTCTTAAACCGCAAAGTCTTTCCGGATGTGCCAAAGTTTCCGTCATCGGCGGAGGGATCAACGGAGTGCCAGGCATTATGGCACGGATCGTGGAATCCTTGACACTGGCGGACATCCAGATCCTGCAATCTGCAGATTCCAATACAACGATTTGGGTACTTGTGAAAAAAGAAGATATGGTTCAAGCTCTGAGGGCGCTTCACGCCTCATTCGAACTTCACTTGTAGTACTTTGAAGTCAGCGGAGCCGGACCTGTTTTGAAGGAGGAATCGAATTGGACTTTGGAAGATTGATTACAGCAATGGTCACTCCGTTCAACGAACAAGGGGGGATCCATTGGGAGGAAACTGCACGTCTGATAGACTATTTGATTGAAGATCAAAAGTCAGAGACGCTTGTTATTTCAGGAACAACTGGAGAATCTCCCACGCTTAGCGACAAAGAAAAAGTAGAACTATTCGAATTCGCAGTAAAACATGCGGCTGGACGGTGCAAAATCATTGCTGGAACGGGTAGCAATAACACCGCTCATTCAATCCATCTGACACAGGACGCTGAACGTGCTGGTGTAGATGGTGTTTTGCTTGTTGTTCCTTATTACAACAAACCAAGTCAAGAGGGAATGTTTAGACACTTTGAAGCGATCGCGAACGCGACGAAACTGCCGATTATGTTGTATAACGTTCCTGGACGTACAGCAGCCAGCCTTTCGGCTGCAACAACGCTTCGTTTGGCACAGATTCCTAACATTGTAGCTACGAAGGAATGTGTATCGTTGGAGCAAGTCACGCAGATTGCTGCGAGTGCACCGGGACATTTCAGGGTGTATTCCGGTGACGATGCTTCTGGCTTGCCAGCCATTGCTGTAGGTGCTTACGGGATCGTTAGTGTTGCTAGCCATGTGGTAGGCGCTGAGATGAAACAAATGATTGATTCATACTTCGGTGGTGCACCTGTACAGGCGGCTCAGATACATCAGAAGCTGTTTCCGGTGTTCAAAGGTCTATTCGAGTGCCCGCAGCCTTTACCGAACCCTGTAGCGGTGAAATACGCTTTGACATTGCGCGGTCTGAACGTCGGATCTGTTCGCCTTCCGCTTATAGCCGCAACAGAGGATGAGCAAGGTTTTATTCGTGCCTTGTTCAACTAGCAATAATACGATATTGAACTGATTTGTTAACTTTTATAAACCCATAGAAATTGCAGAAGAACCGTTCCTCATTTAAGAGGAGGCGGTTCTTTTTTTTGACGATGATTGTTAGGTTTCTTTTCACAACTGGAGGCAAACGTAGAGGTTAACGAGAGAGTGACTTGTTTTTTTTGTTTTTAATCATGTATAATGATGTCAAGTGACTGGGTGCGGTATTTTTTTGAAATTGAAAGCGACATCGTTTCTTGGTGTAGCTTTGTGGTGAAAAAGGAAGGAACGGCTAAGAAGGAACATTTCAAAATCCATCTTGTTGGTGAAGGGGAATAACTTCGAAGAACTTCTTCCAAATATCGTGAATAAAGGTGCTCTTTTGCATTCATCCCTATTTACGGGCATGGGTGTGATGGACTGCTTTTCTTAACTTACAATAAAATAATAAGGTACGACGTCCAACTACCATAGGAGGTTTAGATTCATTTGTCTAAGAAAAATAACAACGATAAACTGATGATTTTTGCTTTGGGCGGCGTAGGCGAGATTGGTAAAAATATGTACGTCATCCAATACGCGAACGACATTGTAGTCGTAGATGCTGGTCTTAAATTCCCGGAAGAAGATATGCTTGGAATCGACATTGTCATTCCTGACATCTCTTATCTAACTGAAAACCGTGACAAAGTAAGAGGGATTATTTTGACTCACGGACATGAGGATCATATCGGTGGTCTGCCATATGTTCTGAAACATTTGAATGTTCCTGTATACGGAACAAAGCTTACTCTCGGACTTGTGGAGAACAAGCTGAAAGAAGCCAATTTGCTGGGTGAAACAAAACGCATCCTGATTGATGCGGATTCCGAGATTCAACTCGGCTCTGTATTGAAAGCAACGTTCTTTGCTACTAACCATAGTATTCCGGATTCCGTCGGCGTATGTGTCGAAACACCGGAAGGCGCTGTTGTTCATACAGGTGACTTCAAATTTGACCACACTCCAGTCAATGGTCAATATGCAGATCTCCAGCGTATGGCACAGATCGGAACCAATGGCGTACTTGCCCTCTTGTCCGATAGTACCAACGCAGAGAAACCTGGATTTACACCTTCGGAGAAAAATGTGGGTATCGTTCTGGAAGATATCTTCCGCAAAGCAAGCCAACGTGTCGTTGTAGCAACATTTGCTTCCAACGTACACCGGATTCAACAGGTTATCAATGCAGCTGAAGTAACTGGACGTAAAGTCGCAGTTATTGGACGCAGTATGGTAAATGTGGTGGGTATTGCTTCTGAACTGGGTTACCTTGAGATTCCAGACGGCATGATCATTGAGCCGGAAGAAGTAGGCAAAATGGCTGCAGACCGTGTAGTAATTCTCTGCACAGGTAGCCAAGGCGAGCCGATGTCAGCATTGACACGGATGGCTCGTTCCACTCATCGTAAAGTAGATATTTTGCCTGGTGATACAGTAATTATTGCTGCAACTCCAGTTCCAGGTAATGAGAAATATGTAGGCCGTACGATTGATGAACTGTTCCGTCTGGGTGCCAACGTGCATTACAGCGGTGCAAACAGTGGCGTTCACGTATCCGGTCACGGTAGCCAGGAAGAGCTCAAGCTGATGCTTAACCTGATGAAACCAAAATATTTCCTGCCGATTCACGGTGAATTCCGTATGCAGCGCCGCCACGCGGTACTGGCTGAATCTGTAGGTATTGAACCAGACAACATTTTCATTACGGATATTGGTGAAGTTGTTGAAATTCAAGGTGGAGCAGCACGCAAGGCAGGTAAAGTTACTGCAGGTAACGTGTTGATCGACGGCTTGGGTGTAGGCGATGTAGGTAACATCGTATTGCGTGACCGTAAATTGCTGTCACAGGATGGCATTCTGGTTGTCGTGGTAACACTGAGCAAACAGGATGGCAAAATTGTTTCCGGTCCGGACATCATCTCCCGTGGATTTGTCTATGTACGCGAATCGGAAGGACTGCTTGATGAAGCGAATCGCATCGTCAGCAGCACATTGCAGAAGTTGATGAGTGAGAACGTTAACGAATGGGCTTCACTCAAAACGAATGTTAAAGATGCACTCGGACGCTTCTTGTATGAGCAAACTCGTCGTAGACCGATGATTTTGCCAATCATTATGGAAGTTTAAAATAAATCAAACAAAAACATAAATTCAGGCACACAGTCGCCCCTTCTCTACGAGTAATATTGGACGGTTCCTCGTAGAGAAGGGGCTTTTTTTGTTTTTTTTCTGGCCTTACACCAGATTATGGAGAAATTGATGAGTAATCGGGTATAAGTCAACTGGAACATTCCCCATACTAAGGAAATACATTACATGTTTCTGGAGAAGGGGAGTAATCGAATGAGCGAATATATGAAAAACAAGCAAACACCCAAATCGGAACAACCGGGTACCGAGACACCGGAAGTGCCTGCACAAGAGGAAAAGGCGATGTCACCTGTAACGGAGGCTATTCAGCAATTTGGACAGACGCAATCACCTGCAGCTGAATCGAACATTTTCTGTATGACCATTATCGGTCAGGTGGAAGGGCATTTAATTTTACCTCCGCAAAACAAAACAACAAAGTATGAACACCTCATTCCTCAGCTGGTTGCAGCAGAGCAGAATCAGCGAATCGAAGGAATTCTGATCATTTTAAACACGGTAGGAGGAGATGTGGAGGCGGGCTTGGCTATTGCTGAAATGATTGCTTCACTCAGCAAACCTACGGTTACTGTCGTCATTGGAGGAGGGCACAGCATCGGGGTTCCAATCGCAGTTGCTTCAACCTATTCCCTGATTGCGGGTAGTGCAACAATGACCATTCATCCGATCCGTATGAACGGACTCGTGATAGGCGTGCCTCAGACGTTTGAGTACATGGAGAAGATGCAGGAACGTGTCGTAAGATTTGTTACGTCGCACTCCAATATCTCTGAAGAAATGTTTAAGGAACTGATGTTTAAGACAGGTGAACTCAACCGCGATATCGGAACAGCTGTGGGTAGCGCAGATGCGGTTAAATATGGATTGATGGATGCCGTAGGCGGGATCGGCCAGGCCATCGCTCAATTGAATCAGCTCATAGGAGACAAAAGACAGACGCTGCAGGCAGGGGGTTATACCCAATGACACTCTACACAGTGATGCCACCTGAACTGTTGTGGTCAGGGATGTGGAATGAGGGAGAAGACACCCGGGAGATCAAGATGAACGGATTATTGATGCAGGTCAGACCTGTTAATGAAAATGAAGCTGTCATTGTACGTTTACTTGAATGCCCCTTGGAAGCTTATCTGAATCCCGCCAATATGCCCGGATCGATCGTTCCACTTTCGGGTAACCCGGGACCAACATAACGTGACCAAATAAGACAAATTGAGCAGAAAAAGAACATATGTACGGATTATATTTGTATGGTATAATATTCTTCTGGGGGTGACCTGATTTTGGCCAGAAGAAAAAAGAGGAAAAAAAAGGCCGCAGCATTTAGCGGCGTTTTAAAATATGAAATTTACGGCATTGTGCTTATTACCCTTGCTGTCATTGCCTTGTCGGGTGAAGCAACCGTAGGGCGCTCGCTTTCCAAGATGTTTGGATTGATGCTTGGCAAGTTCTATTTTGCGATTCCGCTTATAGGGATTTATTATGGCTTAATGGTGATGATTCATCGAAAATGGCCAAGTGGCTGGACAACGCGCAAGACAGGGCTCGTATTGCTGGTGTTTGCTTTAACCCTGATGAGTACCGTCTCTGCTATGCACCAGAAGCTTATACCGGTTGGAGCCCTTGAGCCTGGTGCTGTACTTACACAGATACATAATGATATGCAAACCGAGTTACTCACGCCTGCTGCGCCAGGCGAACGGGATTCGATGCTCAATAAGGACATTAGCGGCGGTTATATAGGAGCGGCGCAGTTTGCCTTGTTCTTGTGGTTGTTTGGCAGCTTGGGAGCACGATTGATTATGATCGTGATGTTCGTTATCAGTTTCATGCTAATTACCAATCTTTCTTATGTCGATCTGATTCGCATTTTCAGAACCAAGATATGGGATGCAGGAAGTGCGATGTACAAAAAGCTGGAAGCTAGACCAGCAGCACGTGCCACTTCAAGCTCTGCGGGCAAGAAAAGCGGGAATGTTCGCAAAGTGGTGCCTGTTCCAGTGGACGACGAGGAAGATGATGACGATGATATGCAGGATCAGCAACTACCGAAACGAAAAGCACCAATATTTTTCCAACTCTTTGGAAAATGGGGTTCTGATCGGGAACGGACGAAGGCTGAGCGTGGAGTGGCCGAGGATGATTCTTTAGATACGGAACATATCGTCTACCGAGCCGAGCAGGAAACGCCTGCAGATTCATGGCATGACGAGCCAATCATCGCATCCGATGTTATGGCTCCCGCAGCAGTTCCTGTGCAATCAAGACCTAATTCGGCTCCAATCATCCGTGACTTCTTTGAGCATGTCAGATCCGAGGATGCGGGTAAAGATGATGATCTGGATGATGCGTATCCTTTCCCAGATGATCTAACGGCTAACATGCAGGGAGAAGGGATCCCAATCAAGATCTCAGATGAACTTGTGGATAACAATGAGTGGCCTGGAGCGACGGATGCTGTTGAGGGTAGTTCAGACGTTGGGTCTACGTTGAGCAATGGGGCTCAAGGTTCGGTTGTTTCAGATACGGAGGGGCAGGAAGTGCAGCCAGTTAAGCCTCCACCACCACCTCCGAAACCTTATAAACTTCCGTCATTCAGGCTTCTTTCCAAGCCGAACAATGGAGGTAAGGGTGGCGACCAAAAGGATTATATGCAGACTGCACGCAAGCTGGAAGCAACGCTGGAAAGCTTCGGTGTTCGTGCCAAAGTACTTGAAGTAGTCAGAGGACCTGCTGTTACACGGTATGAGATCCAACCGGATATTGGTGTGAAGGTTAGCAGAATTGTAAGTCTGACAGACGATATTGCTTTAGCCCTGGCGGCAAAAGATATCCGAATGGAAGCACCCATTCCTGGTAAATCCGCTATCGGTATTGAAGTACCTAATGGAGAGGTATCCGTAGTAACAATGCGGGAGGTTATGGAGACAGCCACATTCCAGGAAGCTGAATCCAAAGTGACCATTGCATTTGGACGAGATATCTCAGGACAGACGATCATCGGTAATCTGGCTCGTATGCCCCATTTGCTGGTGGCTGGTGCGACGGGTTCAGGTAAATCCGTATGTATCAATGGTATTATTACGAGCATCCTGTACAAAGCGAAGCCGGATGAAGTGAAATTTTTGATGGTCGATCCCAAAATGGTCGAGCTAAACGTATATAACGGAATTCCGCATCTGATGGCGCCAGTCGTAACGGATCCTAAAAGGGCTTCACTTGCTCTCAAAAAGATCGTTGTTGAGATGGAGAAAAGATATGAGTTGTTCTCCAAATCCGGTACACGTAACGTTGAAGGTTATAACAATCTGATGAAAGACAACCCAGCGGCGGTTTTGCCTTACATCGTTGTTATCGTGGACGAGCTGGCTGACCTCATGATGGTTGCCGCCGGTGACGTAGAAGATGCGATTGCTCGATTGGCTCAGATGGCGCGTGCAGCGGGTATCCATCTGATCATTGCCACACAGCGCCCTTCTGTGGATGTTATCACTGGTGTAATCAAAGCCAACATTCCGTCCCGGATTGCCTTTGGTGTATCCTCTCAAGTGGATTCTCGAACCATTCTGGATATGGGTGGGGCCGAGAAGTTGTTGGGTCGGGGAGATATGCTGTTCATGCCAATGGGAGCTTCGAAGCCGGTTCGTGTACAAGGAGCTTTCATGAGTGATGAGGAAGTTGAAAATATCGTGAATTACGTGCGTGGTCAAGGTGAAGCGCAGTATGACGAATCCATTGTGCCAGAGGTGGACGATTCCGTTCAGGCAGCAGATGAAGTGCAGGATGAGTTATATGAACAAGCAGTGCAGATTATTTTGGAGGCGAAGCAAGCTTCCGTTTCTCTACTGCAGCGCCGAATGCGAGTGGGTTATACCCGCGCAGCACGTTTGATTGACTCCATGGAGGCCCGAGGTGTAATTGGTCCTTACGAGGGCAGTAAACCAAGGGAAGTATTGATCTCACTGGAACAGTATCAACAGAATAAAATAAGCTCGTAATACACAGCATGTGTAAACGATCCAAGCCCTTAACCTTATTGGTTGAGGGCTTTTTGCATGCCATTTGACTGAAGATTTGCCATGATGTCCAATGATCGGAGGATTTGGTGCATAGGAACGAAGTATGCTTGTCATAATAACCTTAGCGATTCTGTTAATCCCACAAGAGAAAGGTAGAGCACAGTCGATGCGAAAAATGAACATATGGCTTTTCACTGCTATTTTGCTGATGTCCGCATTGGGAATTCGTTATTTGCTTCCTGGGAATACAGCAACCGAAAGTCCAAACCCAAGTACCCCGCAAGTCGAAGAGAAGTCGATACCCACCTTTAGCACCAATGCTGTGAAATATGGAAGTTACGGTCAGGATGTATACGAGCTTCAAGGCCGACTGAAGTATTTGGGATTTTACAATGGTAAAATTGACAGTAATTTCGGCAGCACTACATTGAAATCGGTAAAATGGTTTCAATCGGAATTCGGCATGAAGGCAGATGGTGTCGTTGGAGCCAAAACCAAGCTGAAACTTTACAATGCTTCAAAACAATGGTCGCCAACAGAAACACCGTTGCACAAAGATCAAACTTCAGGAGATAGTGGGAAAAATAACAATACTGCGGATAAAGAGCAGGACAATATGGGCTCAGCCAATTCCATGGGGTTGTCGGAAAACGAAATCAAAATTATGGCTAACGCCGTATATGGTGAATCTCGCGGAGAGCCATTTGAAGGTCAAGTTGCAGTAGCGGCAGTTATCCTGAATCGCGTGAAATCACCGAGTTTCCCGAACACACCGTCAGGAGTAATTTTCCAGCCGGGTGCGTTTACTGCCGTTGCAGACGGACAGATTTATCTTGAACCGAATGCACAAGCTAAAAAAGCAGTTGAACAGGCGATGAATGGTTGGGACCCATCCGGTGGATGCCTCTATTATTTTAATCCGAAGACAGCTACATCCAAATGGATATGGACACGTCCTCAGGTAAAAACAATCGGGCAGCATATATTCTGTATGTGATGATCTTGGAAGCAACCAGAAGGCGTGACTTCGGTTGCTTCTTGCCTTTTGAATGGGTTAAAATGGTTGTTACGTTTAAGCTTCACTTCTTGCACGATAAATGACGCCGTAAAGGGGTTTTGACATTTGAATACATCAGGATTTGAACGAGGAAACCGGAAAGAATTCCGCATACATGTTCTTCCTACGAAACGTTTTAAGACATTTGCGATCTCACTTTACGCAGGGGTTCCCCTGCAGGAAGATACGGTTACCAAAGTAGCCTTAACACCTTTCGTACTTCGGCGTGGGACCGAATCCTATCCGGAAACAACGCAATTTCGTGAACAATTGGAACATTTGTATGGAGCGGGTTTTGGTTTTGATGTCTATAAACGTGGCGATTACCAGATCGTACAGTTCCGTATGGACACCATTAATGATTCCTTTGTTGGTGGGGACGAGCAGCTGTTGGATCGTTCTTTTGCTTTTTTGGGAGAGGTGCTTACACGCCCTGCACAGGAGGATGGACATTTCCGAACCTCTTATGTTCAAGCTGAGCGGGAGACTGTTCGCAAAATGCTGGAGTCCATCGTCAATGACAAAATGCGTTATGCTGCGGAACGTAGTATTGAGGAGATGTGTAAAAACGAACCTTACCGCTTGCACCCGCTTGGTGAGCGAAAGGATTTGCCGGGCATTGATCCAGATACATTGACAGCTTCGTATCAGGAATGGTTACAGCAGGCAAGTATGGACTTGTATGTGGTGGGCGACACCACACTGGAAGAGGTAGAGAATCTGGTACAGCGTTATTTCAATGTAGAACGTGCCACCTCTTCCGACTATCATACACAGGAAGCTATTCGTGGAGATAAAGAAGTGGAAACCGTTGTAGAACGGCTTAATGTTAATCAGGGTAAGCTCAATATGGGGCTTCGCACGTCTATCACATATGGTGACCCTCAGTATGCGGCAGCATTGATGTATAACGGCATTCTCGGAGGATATCCTCATTCCAAGCTGTTTGTTAATGTTCGTGAAAAAGAAAGTCTGGCGTACTATGCCTCATCGCGTTATGACGGACATAAGGGTATTGCAACGATCCAATCCGGGATTGAAATCCCCAATTACGAAAAAGCAGTCATGATTATCAAGCAGCAGCTGGATGAAATGAAGAACGGGAATATTACTGACCTGGAGATGTCTCAGACCAAAGCGATGATCCGTAATCTGCTCAAGGAAATGCAGGATTCTGCGTTTGAGCTAATTGCTTATGATTTCAATCGACAGTTATCCGGCAAAGAGCGGACCGCCGAGGAACTGCTGGCCCAGGTAGAACAGATCAGCAAAGAAAATGTTCGTGAGGCGGCAGAGAAATTCCGTCTGGATACGATTTATTTCTTGCGTGATGAGAAGGGGGAATAGTCGGTGGAGAGCATAACATACGATCGTTTGCAGGAAACGCTGTATTACGAAGTGATGGATAACGGGCTGCATGTTTATATTTTGCCTAAACCGGGTTTCCAAAAAACTTATGCCACGTTTGCAACCAAATACGGTTCGGTCGACAATCATTTTAAAGTTGAAGGACAGGAAGAAGTAAAGGTTCCGGACGGAATTGCTCATTTTCTGGAACACAAAATGTTTGAAGAACCGACAGGTGATATTTTTGCCACATTTGCTTCTCATGGAGCTTCTGCCAATGCTTTTACCAGTTTCGATCAGACTGTTTATTTGTTTTCGGCGACGGAATATGTCAATGAAAATATACAAACATTAGTTGATTTTGTGCAAAATCCTTACTTCACCGATCAGAATGTAGAAAAGGAAAAAGGGATCATCGCACAGGAAATTAATATGTATGCGGATAATCCAGATTGGCGCGTTTATTTTGGCCTGATCGAGGCGATGTATCAGAAACATCCCGTGCATATTGATATCGCCGGAACCGTTGAATCCATTGGCACCATAACCAAAGAAACGTTGTACACGTGTTACAACTCTTTTTATCATCCAAGCAACATGCTTCTGTTTGTCGTGGGTGGAGTAGACTCGCAGGAAGTGATCGATATGGTTCGTTCGAACCAGGCAAAGAAAAATTATAAACCTCAAGGGAAAATCGAGCGGATATTTGAACCGGAACCTGAGCAAGTGGGGGAAGCCAGACGTGAATCCAAGTTGGCCGTTTCCCTGCCCAAATGTTTGTTTGGATTTAAGGAAACCGATGTGGGACTAACTGGAGAAGACCTGCTGCGCCGGGATATGACAACCAAACTAATGATGGATCTGTTATTTGGTTCCAGTACCTCGCTATTTCAAAAATTGTATGATGAAGACCTGATTTCGGACAGCTTTGGACATGAATATAACAGTTCGCCGCAATACGCTTTTTCTGCTATTGGCGGGGACACCAAAGACCCTGATCAACTGCTTGCGCGTATCCGTGAAGAAGTCGATGCTATTGTGGAAAAAGGCTTTGATGCAACCGATTTTGAGCGCGCACGCAAAAAGAAAATAGGTGGATATTTGCGTATGCTCAATTCACCAGAAAACATTGCAAATGAATTCACGCGGCAGCAATTCCGTGGTGGTGATTTTTTCAACATGCTCCCGTTGTATGAATCGCTTACACTGGAAGAGGTAAACCGCAGATTGAAAGAGCATATTCGTTGGGATCAACTGGCGATATCGCTTGTCGTGAGTCCTTAATATGGAGAGGGGAACAGGACAATTGAAGCCAATTGGAGAAATGACGGTACTTGTAACGGGCGCGAGCGGAGGCATTGGAGCGGCCATCGCAGAGCGTTTTGCCAAGGTGGGCATGAATGTAGTGATTCACTATATGAAATCGCATGAAGCAGCTAATGAAGCTGCGAGAAGATGCATGGAACAAGGCAGTGGTAAAGTCATGACGGTGTCTGCTGATCTTCGCAGTCGGGAGCAAATTGAACGTATGCGTGAGAAGCTGGAATCACATGGGCTGATGCCGGATATTCTGGTGAATAATGCAGGGATATCTCATTATGGAATGCTGTCCGATGTTACGGAAGAAATCTGGGATGAAGTGATGGCGATCAACCTGAAAGGCACGTTCTTGTGTACACAGGAAATGATGCCTCACATGATCTCCCAAAGATACGGTCGAATCATTAACGTTTCGTCTATCTGGGGACTGTCGGGTGCCTCTTGTGAGGTGTTGTATTCTACAACCAAAGGTGGTGTAAATGCATTCACCAAAGCTCTCGCCAAAGAGTTGGCTCCATCTGGCGTAACGGTGAATGCTGTAGCTCCAGGCGCGGTTCAAACATCCATGTTGAACCATCTGGATCAGGATGAACTAAAAATGCTGGAAGAGGAAATTCCGGCAGGAAGACTCGCCCAGCCAGATGAAATCTCCTCACTGGTCTACTTCCTTGCACTTCCCGAGTCCGGCTATATTAATGGGCAGATTATAAGTCCAAATGGTGGCTGGCTCACGTAATATATGGGTGCGCGAATTCAATTTTGTTTTAACTTCGTAGGTATTGCCTTGATGGAAATTAATGATTTGTAGATGATCTTCAATTAATTCAAAAATGCTCGTATATAAAATGTCCGGGAAGCACATATTACAACTGTTGATTTTAAATCTCATGCGTCAAGCAAAGGAGGATTTATCATGTCAACAGAAAAAACGGTGCTCACGAGTTTTGACACTTGGAAGAAGTTTTTGGGTGACCGCGTACAGCAAGCAGAGAAGATGGGAATGAATGAAGAAACCATCAACAAACTTGCGTATGAAATCGGTGACTTCCTGGATGAGAAAGTAGATCCGGCGAACCCTTCCAACCGGGCATTGAAAGAACTATGGGAAGTCGGCGACGAGGATGAACGTCGTACGATTGCGTGCCTGATGGTCAAATTGGCCAAACAAAACGCATAAGATTACAGATGGAGAGCTCCCGCAAGGGGGCTTTTCTCTAATGATTACACATTGATTACAGACCTGTTCTTGTAATTCATTTTCTTTTTATATATCATTAACGTGACCCATTTTTAGAAGATATCTCAGATTGTCGTCCAATGGACGCGTTCTGTTACTGTCGAATAATGTGGAATAATGCTTTACGGGGTGTTTAAATGGAATCTAAACAATGGTATATGGAGTATAAAATACATAAGAACAGACCTGGCCTTTTAGGGGATATTGCCTCTATGCTGGGGATGCTTGAAGTAAATATATTGACCATCAACGGTGTAGAAGGCAAAACCCGGGGGATGCTGCTGGAATCGGACGATGACGAGAAGATCCGTCTGCTGGGTGAAATGCTTGGCAAAGTGAACAGCATAACTGTGTCTGCTTTGCGTCAACCGAAACTGGTAGATATTCTGGCTGTGCGTCATGGTCGTTATATTGATCGTGATTCGGATGATCGCAAAACATTTCGTTTTACGCGGGACGAACTTGGGTTACTTGTGGACTTTTTGGGTGAAGTATTTAAGAGGGAAGGCAATCAAGTCATTGGTTTGCGTGGAATGCCGCGTGTAGGGAAAACAGAATCCATTATTGCAGGCAGCGTATGTGCGATGAAGCGCTGGACGTTTGTTTCCTCCACACTTCTTCGTCAGACCATAAGAAGCCAGATGTCCGAGGACGAATTGAATCCAAACAATGTGTTTATCATTGACGGAATTGTCAGTACGATTCGTTCAAGCGAACGGCATTATAATCTGTTACAGGACATCATGACGATGCCAAGCACCAAGGTTATTGAACATCCGGATATTTTTGTGCAGGAGTCTGAATATGATTTTAATGATTTTGACATTATTATTGAACTGCGCAACAATCCGAATGAAGAAATTATTTATGATACGTTTACGGCCAGCTACACCGACGAACTGTAACGCTCCGTACGGGATCATGAAATAGATAAGCAACAACCATAGAGATAAACATAAGGAGGAGATGGCATGTCTGAACTGGGTCAGCAGTTAAGAGAGGCCCGGCTGCAAAAAGGGATGAGTCTTGACGATGTACAGGAAATGACTAAAATTCGCAAGAGGTATTTGGAGGCAATAGAGGCAGGAGACTACAAAGTGCTGCCTGGTAGCTTCTATGTGCGTGCATTTATCAAAACCTATGCGGAAACGGTGGGACTAAATCCTGATGAGCTGCTGGAGGGACATAAGAAAGATGTACCTGCAGAAGAAACGGAAGCAACCATGGAGCCGGTTATTCAAAAGCGTTCAAGCCGCCCGGTAGAGCGCAGTAACCGCTGGATGTCTGTTGCGCTGATGTGGACTTTTCCGGTATTAATTCTTGTGCTGTTGTACGTGTATGTAGTGATGAACAGGGATGATTCGGATACACAAGGGCTGGATCAGACGAAGATCACAGACAGCCAGCAGCAACCTCAAGATAAACCGGATGAGCCTACAGATAATGGTCAAGCTTCCAATCCTCCAGCGAATGAATCAGGTAGCGGAGAAACGAATGAAGGCGAAGCAGGCGGTAACGGTGGCGGAACAGCAGAGGGGCAGCCTGACGGACAAACTGACGGACAGACGGATGGGCAAACGACGGGTGAAAATGAAGAGAACCCAACGGATAATACGCCAGCTTCTGTAACTGTTGCTGAAGACGGAAAATCAGGCAATATTACGAACTTCAAAGTAAACGGCAGTGCAGGGCAGCCTGTGACCGTTACAATTAAAGCAACGGGGCATAGTTGGCTGGAAGTATACAAGGGCGAGAACTCTAGTGGAGAAAAGTTAGAGTACGGAAACACCGCTGAAGGAGACAGTTATACTTTTGAATTGGACAGTGCAGGAATGTACATTAAGTCCGGTTACGCTGCAGCGACCACAATTGAGGTTGCAGGGCAGGTTGTGACAGACGGGAAAGCGACAAACCGCATTCGGTTAAGACTTGGTGAGGATACGTCCTCCGCAGGTACTGAAGGCACTACGACGAATGAAACAGGAAGCACTACCGAAGGAAGCACCGGCACTAACGGCGAATAACCAAAGTTTCTGCGGGAGACACTAACCTTGTCTTAACTTGCAGTCAACTTTTGGTGAAGTGAGGTGGATGGCTGTGACAGTCAGCTGGATCGTAACAGGTTTGGGGATCATTGTCAGCCTCCTGGGTTATTACTTGACCCCAACTGCCTGGGGTTACGGTATTTTGGGTTTTGGACTTGCACATGTACTTCTGGGTGTGCTTGACATGTTCAGACAGCCTAATCGCAGCCGTTATTAGAATGGCAGCCGCACGGTAAGCATTTTTGGCAACCACCTCAAGTGGCAGCCAAAAATGCTTTTTTTATTTTGAAAAACCTCATAAAATTAGACTTTTGCTTGGCGTATCCTCTATAATGTTACAGAACATATGATTAACTGAAAGGGTGACTGGTTTGAGTTCAGAAAATTCATTTGATATCGTGTCCAAAATGGACTTGCAGGAATTGACAAATGCCGTTACACAAACGGAAAAAGAAATTGGCACGCGTTATGACTTCAAGGGCAGCAAGAGCAGTCTGAAACTGGATAAGGATGCGTTAACGATCGTATCTGATGATGAGACCAAACTCAAGGCTGTTATCGATGTACTGCAATCCAAGATGGCTAAGCGGGGTTTACCTTTAAAAAACATTGATTATGCAAAAGTAGAACCAGCTTCTTCAGGTACAGTCCGCCAGCGTTTGAATTTCAAGCAGGGGATTGATCAGGATATCGCTAAAAAAATTAATATTCTGATTCGTGACTCCAAGATGAAAGTGAAGAGTCAGATTCAGGGAGATCAGCTCCGGGTAACAGGTAAAAGTAAGAATGATTTGCAGGCAGTTATGCAGTTGTTGAACGGTGCCAATCTACCTCTAGATCTGCAATATACAAACTTTAAGTAAGATCTCCTCATTGTAGCTAGGTATGTTTTTTGACACTGCAATTGGCGTATATTATACTAAGTGTGCATTGCTGGCAGATAAGCATCAAAGCCCAGTCATCATCGTTTGCTGACTTTGTGAAAAGCAGTACATCTTCTGAAAGTCACCGGAACGTTTAAAACGGTTTTGCGTTTGAACGGTTGACTTTATTTTTTGCGTTTTTACATAGTGAGAGCACTTTTAGTGCTGATTGACAGTGAAACTGTAAATTTCATGTTCCGGATGATGAATACGGGATTAAGATGAATGTTTGGAGTAATGGAGGATAAGAGGGAGGGCGTCTTGTGAATTTACCCAACCGGATTACGCTTGCACGAATTTGCTTAATCCCTTTTTTGATGGTGTTCCTGCTCGTAGATTTTCCGTTCTATCCAGAGCCGTTGCAATTTGGAAGCTTATCGCTCCCGTATAATCAGTTGATTGCTGCTGTCATTTTTATCATTGCAGCAAGCACGGATGGAATTGACGGCTATCTGGCGCGGAAAAATAATATGGTCACCAACCTGGGGAAATTGCTTGATCCGCTGGCTGACAAGTTGTTGGTTACTGCGGTGCTAATTTCTCTTGTGGAAATGGGCAAGTTGGATTCCTGGATTGCTGTGGTCATTATTAGTCGTGAGTTTGCGGTTACCGGCTTGCGTCAGATTGCGTTATTGGATGGTTCGGTTGTTGCGGCAAGTGCCTGGGGCAAACTGAAAACCGTCGTGCAAATTGTGGCGATTGTACTGCTGTTGTTGAATAATTTCCCGTTCTCATTCACGGGTATTCACATGGACGTTATTGCCGTTTGGGCTGCAGCGATTATTACGATTTGGTCAGGTATTGATTACTTTATCAAAAACAAAAATTTGCTTCATTTATCGAAAGCGTAACGTTTGAGGTTAAATGGGTAAGTATGAAGAAATCATTTGTACGAAGGGCAATAGGAAATTATCCTATTGCCCTTTGATCACTCACCACGTGTACAGGAGGATGCTGAATGAAGGCAGAAATCATTGCAGTTGGCACAGAATTGTTGCTTGGACAAATTGTGAATACCAATGCTCGATATCTATCCCGTGAATTGGCTGCAATCGGGATTGATGTATATTTCCAAACGGTGGTTGGTGATAATCTAAATCGACTTAGTGACGCTATTCGCATCGCTCAGGGTCGTGCAGACGTCATTTTATTTTCTGGGGGCATAGGTCCTACACAGGATGACCTGACCAAGGATGCGATCGCGGCGGTCTTGAACCGCAAGCTGCATATAGATCGAATGGCCATGGACAAGATCGAGAGCTTCTTCCGAGATCGTAATGTAGACATGACCGAAAACAATCGTCGTCAGGCCATCGTTATAGAAGGCGGGACACCGCTGGCGAACGAAACAGGCCTTGCCGCAGGAAATGCGATTTCTGACAATGGCAAGCATTATGTAGTGATGCCTGGACCACCGAAAGAGCTAATTCCTATGTTTGAACAGGAAGTTAAGCCTTGGTTGTTCCAGCATGTACTGACAGAAGAAATGCCGATCTACTCGAAAATGCTGAAGTTTGCAGGAATTGGCGAATCGGCATTGGAAGACCGACTCCTTGATCTGATTGATACACAGACAGATCCTACCATTGCTCCTTATGCAAGTGAGGGAGAAGTTACGGTACGTGTATCTACAAAGGCTCCAAGTGAGAATGAGGCAAAGCTGAAGCTGGATGCAATGGAAGTTCAGATTCGGGAACGATTGCCAGAGCATCTCTACGCGAACGAGGATGTGCCTATAGAGTACACAATTGTAACGATGATGTCTGATATGGGTCTGACTCTTAGCGCGGCTGAGAGCTGCACAGGAGGGCTCGTCATGCAAAGTCTGACATCAGTTCCTGGCAGTGCGTCGATGCTTAAGGGCGGAATTGTATGTTACTCCAATGAAATTAAAGAGAAGCTGCTCCATGTGCCGCATTCCTATCTGGAAGGTGAAGATGCACCGGGCGCAGTGAGTCCGGAAGTGGCCAAAGTGCTGGCAGAGCAGATTCGAATGATTGGGGATGCCGACTTCGGTCTGTCAGTGACAGGTGTAGCGGGACCTGGTTATTCCGAACGCAAACCGCCAGGTCTTGTCTTCATCGCTCTGGCAGAGCGTGGTAAAGAGACAGAAATTCATGAACTGCGCATTAATGGCAATCGGGAGACGGTTCGGATTCGTTCAGCGAAAGCGATTCTTTACCGTTTGTGGCGCAAGCTTGTGGAGATGGACTAGTTAAGAGCTCGGATTGCATTTGCCAAGGCAAGCAAGTATAATAAAGGAAGACGGAAGAACCGTAAAATCAGGCTTTACAGCCTTGTTTACGGTTCTTTTTTCTGTTTAATGGAAAGTTTCCTTGAGGAAGAGGCGCCTCGGCCTTTACAAAAAAAACGAATGTATGTTCGAAAAAAAGCTTGGCAAACGTGTTAAAACAAGGTATCATTATCTTATAAACAGTAAAGGGTGTGAGCTTATTGTCAGACCGTCGTGCCGCGCTTGATATGGCGCTCCGTCAAATAGAGAAGCAATTTGGTAAAGGATCCATCATGAAACTGGGTGAGTCGACTCACATGAATGTGGAAATTATACCCAGCGGTTCCTTGGCTTTGGATATTGCATTAGGAACAGGCGGCTTGCCTAAAGGCCGTATTGTTGAAATATATGGACCTGAATCTTCTGGTAAAACAACCGTAGCATTGCATGCTATCGCTGAAGTACAAAGAGTGGGTGGACAAGCTGCATTTATCGATGCCGAGCATGCTCTTGACCCACAATACGCCAGTAAACTGGGTGTTAACATTGACGAATTGCTTCTGTCTCAGCCAGATACGGGTGAGCAAGGGCTTGAAATTGCAGAAGCTCTTGTACGTAGTGGTGCTGTGGACATTGTCGTTATTGACTCTGTGGCTGCATTGGTACCGAAAGCAGAAATCGAAGGCGAAATGGGTGATTCCCATGTCGGTTTGCAAGCGCGTCTGATGTCTCAGGCACTGCGTAAACTGTCTGGTGCAATCAGTAAATCCAAAACGATCGCCATCTTTATCAACCAACTTCGTGAAAAAGTCGGGGTTATGTTTGGTAACCCAGAAACAACACCTGGTGGTCGTGCCCTGAAATTTTATTCCACGGTACGTCTGGATGTACGCCGTATTGAGAGTATCAAATCAGGAAATGACATGATTGGTAACCGTACGCGTATTAAAGTGGTGAAAAACAAAGTAGCACCTCCGTTTAAACAAGCGGAAGTGGATATCATGTACGGTGAGGGTATTTCGAGAGAAGGCAGTATCATTGACATTGGTACTGAGCTGGACATCGTCAATAAAAGTGGTGCATGGTACTCATACGAAGGCGAGCGTTTAGGACAAGGCCGTGAGAACGCGAAGCAGTTCATGAAAGAGCATAAAGATATTGCTGAAATCATTGAACAAAAAATTCGTGTAGCCAGTAACTTGACTACTGCAGTTCCTGCGCCAACTAGCGAAGAGCAACAAAAAGAAGCAGCAGAAGAACAAGAACTATTTGAAATTAACGAGTAACCCTCCCTTGTAGGAAGGGCCCTAGAGGGCCTTGCCCTCTGAACTCCCAAAGCTTGTCTGATTGAGCTTGCTCGATCTAGCTTGGGGTATGGTGTGTGCGCTCGCGCTGTCCAACAGCCTCTGTCCGAATGGGCAGAGGCTGTTGGCGCGTTTACTATTAGGGAGAGGCCGGATATTGTTTCCGGCCTTTTGTATTAGCGTCTGATGTCTCTGTGAAGTTACGCTAAACGTATTCAGTGTAGCTGTGTTATCTCCGTCGGAGATGTATTCGAGGAAGTCTTTTATTTTGCTATGTACTTGTCAGTTAGGCCGTGCAGTTCAGACGCACAAAATGACATGGAAGGGGAGACCGAAATGGATCAACATGAAGATGATTTATATGAAGAAGCCGAGCTGGAGGGAATCTCCCAATTCCCGGATAACGAAGAACTTACCATTACACGAGTTGAACGAACGAAGAGCAGGGAAGCTCGTTACCGAATTACCTTTGGTTTATATTCAATTACGGTGCTTGAAGATGTAATGATTAAATATCGTATGACCCGGGGAAATACGTTTCTGAAAAAAGACTTGGAAGATATCATCGTAGCTGACGAGCGACAGCGGACGTATGTGCAGTCTTTGCGATATCTGGAGCATAAACCTCGGACACGCCACGAATTAAGTCAGAAGCTTCGTCAGAAAGAGTTTGCTGCACCGTTGATTGAAGAGGCCCTGGATCGGCTTGAGCGTGAGAATTTGGTCGATGACGAACTGTTTGCGAAGGAATGGACTCGTCAGCGTATGGAGGGCCAGCGGAAGGGAAAACTGTGGATAAGGCAAGAGCTGCGTCAGAAGGGCATTGCCAATGATCTGATTGCTGAAGCGCTGGAAGGTGTAAGTACAGATGCGGAATTTGAGACGGCTCTAACCGCCGGACGCAAAAAATGGAATCAGGTCAAAGGAGACATCCAGGAGAAGAAACGTAAAACGCTTCCCTTCTTGATGCGACGAGGTTTTTCCATGGATATGGTGCGTCGGGTCGTGAATTGTTTAATTGAAGAAGACGAGGTTAAAGACCCCGAAGAAGACGAAGCGTTGTTATGGGATTAGCAGACTGGACTCACTATACTGCATTCTCTTGACAATTTCTTTCGTCAAATACTAAAATGGACATGAGTCTGTAAGAAATGGACAACCCTTTTTCCTTCCAAAAAAGCGGTTTCTGTTTTTTAAGATTTATACCATTCATGATTATGGGTTCGTCGGAGACGGCGGATAGTGCGTGGAGACATGTACACTTGAAATGAAAATCGGCGGGGGATCGCCGTGAGTATTCGTTATTCCCAAAAATATGTAAGGCTTGAAAACAACAAATTGACCCAAGGAGTGCCTTGGAGGAACCAACGAGGAGGTGAACAGTATGGACATCGTAATCACGATCGTTCTCGTTGTGGCCGCGCTCGTTATTGGGTTCGGAGTAGGGTATTTTATTCGCAAATCTCTTGCAGAGGCTAAAATCTCCAGTGCGGAACAAGCTGCCGTGCAAATCGTGGAGAACGCGAAGAAAGAGGCAGAGGCACTGAAGAAAGAAACGGTGCTGGAAGCGAAGGACGAAATCCATCGCATTCGCGCCGAAGCTGAAAAAGACACTCGTGAACGTCGGAACGAAATTCAACGACAAGAAAGACGATTGTTGCAAAAAGAAGAGTCGCTGGATAAAAAATTGGAATCACTCGAACGTAAAGAAGAGCAAGTGGCTAACAAAGAGAAACGAATTGATGAGACACAGCAGCAGATCGAGATGATCTACAAAAACCAGGTGACGGAGCTGGAGCGCATATCCAACCTCACTATGGAAGACGCACGCAGTATCATACTGTCCAACGTAGAACAGGAAGTTCGTCATGAGACGGCTCAAATGATCAAGGACATTGAACAGCAAGCGAAGGAAGAAGCGGACAAAAAGTCCCGCGAGATTATTACACTCGCCATCCAACGTTGTGCGGCTGATCACGTAGCGGAGACAACGGTATCCGTTGTTACTTTGCCAAATGAAGAAATGAAAGGCCGGATTATCGGTCGTGAAGGACGTAACATCCGTGCGCTTGAAACCCTTACAGGGATTGACCTCATTATCGATGATACGCCAGAAGCTGTTATTCTGTCGGGCTTTGACCCGATTCGCCGTGAAATCGCCCGTACTGCCCTCGAAAAACTGGTGGCTGATGGACGTATTCACCCGGCACGGATTGAAGAGATGGTGGAGAAATCCCGCAAAGAAGTGGATGAGCGTATCCGTGAATACGGTGAGCAAGCTACCTTTGAAGTGGGCGTGCATGGTCTGCATCCGGACTTGATTAAAATTCTGGGCCGGTTGAAGTTCCGTACAAGCTACGGTCAAAACGTCTTGAAACATTCGATGGAAGTCGCTTATCTGGCTGGATTGATGGCTGGCGAACTCGGAGAAGACGTAACCTTAGCAAGACGTGCAGGTCTATTGCATGACATCGGTAAAGCGCTGGATCACGAAGTGGAAGGATCACACGTCGAAATCGGCGTGGAACTAGCGAAGAAATACAAAGAACATCCGGTTGTAATCAACAGTATCGCGTCCCATCACGGGGATTGCGAAGCGACTTCGGTTATTGCCATGTTGGTTGGCGCAGCAGATGCGCTCTCCGCAGCAAGACCAGGCGCACGCCGCGAAACGCTGGAAACGTATATCAAACGACTGGAGAAGCTGGAAGAGATCTCGGAATCGTTCGAAGGTGTCGAGAAATCGTATGCCATCCAGGCCGGACGCGAAGTTCGCGTTATGGTACAGCCTGAGAAAATCGACGATGCTGAAGCCTTCCGCCTCGCGCGTGACATCACGAAGATGATCGAGAACGAACTCGATTATCCGGGTCACATCAAAGTCACCGTCATCCGGGAAACCCGTGCGGTTGAATACGCAAAATAGAGCATTACGGAAAAGTGGCCGCAGTAGTGGGCCACTTTTCCTTTTGATAGCTTGTTAAAAGGCATTTAATAAAAAAAATGGTGAGCAAGAGATAGAGGTCCTGCGAAGTTTCGGATGCTTTGAAGAAGGCTGCGCTTAGTAGGGTTTAAGGAGGCAGTAAAATGAAAGTTTTGTTTATTGGTGATATTGTGGGGAACGTGGGGCGTAAGGCATTGAAGGAAAACCTCCCCTACCTCAAAACGAAGTATAAGCCACATGTAGTCATAGTAAATGGTGAAAATGCAGCGGCAGGCCGGGGCATTACCGGCGCAATTGCGAATGAATTTTTTAACTGGGGTGTGCATGGTATCACCCTTGGTAACCATACCTGGGACAATAAGGACATATTTGATTTTATAGATGATGAGCCACGTATGATTCGTCCTGCGAACTTCCCGCCGGGAACACCAGGCAGAGGATACACCGTAGTCAAAGGAGAAGGCAAGGAGCTGGCGATTGTCAACCTGCAAGGCCGGACATTCCTGCCTGCTCTGGATTGTCCATTCCGCGTTGCCGATGAAATTGTGGATGAACTGCGTCAAGACCACAAATGTATTCTGGTTGATATGCATGCTGAAGCAACGTCTGAGAAGATTGCTATGGGCTGGCATCTGGATGGACGTGCGTCGCTGGTCGTAGGTACACATACACATGTGCAGAGCAACGATGATCGTATTTTGCCAGGAGGAACAGCTTATTTAACCGATGCCGGTATGGTAGGGCCGCGTGATGGCATATTGGGCATGGAGCGTGAAGCGGTGCTTCGCAAGTTCTACACTCAGCTTCCGGTACGATTTGTTGTGGATGATGGCAAATGGCATTTCCACGGTGTATTTGTGGAGATCGATGAAGCCACAGGTGCTGCAACACGCATTGAGAAAATTCGTCTGATGGAGGACGAGTGGCGTATGGAATAGGGGTATTGTCCCAATTTGCAGGGAAACCCGTCTAAAAAGAAGGAATTTTTTTGCCTCCCGCGAATAACATCTAGTAAGTGGAAACAAACATTCAACATTCCCAGGGAGGTACTTACCATGGAAGTATTAAAAGTTTCAGCAAAGTCCAATCCCAATTCCGTAGCCGGCGCTCTTGCAGGTGTTCTTCGTGAACGTGGAAATGCTGAACTGCAGGCAATTGGAGCGGGAGCACTGAACCAAGCCATTAAAGCGGTAGCGATAGCCCGGGGATTTGTAGCACCAAGCGGAGTTGACTTGATTTGTATTCCAGCTTTTACAGACATTGTGATCGACGGCGAGGACCGAACGGCCATTAAGCTGATTGTGGAGCCCAGATAATACATGCGTTTATGCATTGAACCTGTTTACGAAGTAGACAGGTTTTTTTGCGTTTTATTCCATAACATAACCGTTTAGAAGGAGAGATTGTGATGCACAACTGCCGAGTAGCCGATTTTCATTGTGATGCTTTGAGTAAAATGCTGATGAACCCTAGCCATTCATTTGAAAATGCTTCACAGCTGGATGTGAATCTGGAACGTATGAGAGAAGGTAACATTGGTTTACAGGCCTTTGCAATATATTTGCCCGAAGTGCTTGGCAGAGGAAAGTTTGAACATGTGATGGGCCAGTTGGACACCTACCGCAAGCGAGTGGAGATAACCAAAGAACGAGCTGAAGGCACAAATACATTGTTATGGCGAGAACAGCTTACGCAGATCGGGCAGACGGACAGACCATGGGGACTACTTACACTTGAAGGTGTCGATGGACTGGAGGGCAATCTCTTTTATCTGGAGTTATGTTATCAAATGGGTGTGCGGATCGTTGGCCTTACCTGGAACTATGCCAATTGGGCAGCTGATGGTGTATTGGAGAAACGTGGGGCGGGACTTACGGAGAAGGGCAGAGAGCTGGTTCAACTGTGTAACCAAATCGGCATGCTGCTGGATGTATCACATCTGACCGAGAAAGGCTTCTGGGAGCTTGCTAACCTTAGTGAACGTCCTTTTATCGCTTCGCATTCCAACAGTTATGCCATATGCCCGCATGTGCGTAATCTGAAGGATGATCAGATACGGGCCATTATTGCCCGGGAAGGGCGTATTGGGCTGACGTTTGTACCGTGGTTTGTGAAGCAGGAAGGCGAAGTATGTATTGAAGATCTATTGCCTCATATTGAGCAGATATGTTCTCTGGGTGGGGAGCATCATCTGATGATGGGGTCTGATTTTGACGGAATTGCTACGTATATCCATGACCTTGAACATACCGGGCAGTATCCGAAGTTGATAAATACGCTGCTCAAGCACTACGACGAATCACTCGTTCACGGTTGGATGTGGGGCAATGCGATGAGTTATTTAGGAGAAAACTTGCCAAGGGAAAATTTGTAGGTGGAACATGGTAATCATGATACCGATGGTCGCTGAAGAAAACGAGCTGGAAGGAGTATCCGTCCATGTTCAGATGGATTTACCAAATGCAGGGGATTAATGATTGCAAAATAAGTGTATTTCATGAATTTTCAGCAGTTCGTTTTCATTTCACTTCAAAAAGGGGTATAATACCATAGGATTGTTAAGAGCCTGGCTACAGGCCATAGATAAACAAGGAGTGAAATTCACAATGAGCAAAACAGTACCTGTGGGCGTATCTGCCCGTCACATTCATGTATCTCAAGAGCACGTTGAAATTTTGTTTGGTAAAGGCTACGAATTGACCGAGTTTAAACCTCTGTCCCAACCAGGACAATATGCTGCTAACGAAACAGTAGCGGTTATTGGTTCGAAAGGACAGTTTGATAAAGTGCGTATCCTTGGACCTGTTCGTCCGGAAACACAACTGGAAATCTCGATGACAGATTCTTTCGCTATTGGTGTTAAGGCACCTGTTCGTGAATCCGGAAGCATCGAAGGTACTCCAGGTATTACGATTAAAGGACCTGCTGGCGAAGTTACGATCGATAAAGGTGTTATCGTTGCTGCTCGTCATATCCACTTCCATACTTCTGATGCTGCTAAATGGGGCATTGAGGACAAACAATTGCTGAAAGTTCGTCTGGGTGGAGATCGTGGTCTGGTACTGGAAAATGTACTGGCTCGTGTATCGGATTCCTTTGCACTGGACATGCATATTGATACGGATGAAGCTAATGCAGCTGGCGCTCGTAACGGCGATACTGCTGAAATCATCGACTAATCACATGGAACAATCTTCAGCCGTGATCTTGGCGGTTTGAATGAACGTATAAACCTGAGTATATCCACGCGTCGCTACATTCGACCTGGGATAGCTCAGGTTTTTGTGTATTGTCGGGCTGTTTAGCAGACCTGCGCAGATTTCGGGATAGGCGAAGGGGTAGCGGCTTTGGATGTGGAACTACAGCCCAATTCATGTTATAATTTGCTGTAATGCTCTTTTGATGTATAAAGCGTGCAAATCACGTGAAACAAGATGAAATAACGATTTTTTATTAATAGAGGCTGTAAGGAGTGACCGAAGGAAATGGCTAAAGACTCAAAAAAGGATTACTCCCAATATTTTGATTTCTCCGATGCCAAAGTAATTTCGCAAGATGAATTCAGCAAAAAGATAAGAATCCGGGGCCGGGAGATTAACATCAAATCCGAACCTAATCATCGTCAGGAGAAACAACGGGGCAAGGAAGACGTCCAGGTGCTTTACGAAACAGCCGTACCCGAGGAACTGAAAAACGTGGGGAAAGGCAAACACTATATCGTATATACGTATGGATGCCAGATGAACGAACATGATTCGGAGACCATCAAAGGATTGCTTGAATCGATGGGCTATCAGGCTACCGAGGATCGCAAAGAGGCAGATATCATTCTGTTAAACACATGTGCGATTCGAGAAAATGCGGAAGATAAAGTGTTTGGTGAGCTGGGCCATCTGAAAACCCTGAAAACCGAACGTCCAGGTTTGTTACTGGGTGTGTGTGGCTGTATGTCGCAGGAAGAAGGCGTCGTGAACCGGATCATGCAGAAGCATGGTTTTGTGGATATGATTTTTGGTACACACAACGTACATCGGCTGCCACACCTGATTCAAGAAGCGCTGTTCAGTAAAGAAATGGTTGTTGAGGTATGGTCCAAGGAAGGCGACATCATTGAGAACCTACCGAAAAAACGTGAGGGCATGCGCGGCTGGGTGAACATTATGTATGGTTGCGACAAGTTCTGTACATATTGCATCGTCCCGTTCACACGGGGGAAAGAGCGCAGTCGACGTCCAGAAGATGTTATTGCCGAAGTTCGTGAACTGGCAAGACAAGGCTTCAAGGAAATCACGCTGCTCGGCCAGAACGTCAATGCTTATGGCAAAGACTTCACGGATCTGAAGTATAGCTTCAGTGACCTGATGGATGATATCCGCAAAATCGATATTCCACGGGTTCGGTTTACAACCAGTCATCCACGTGACTTCGATGATCATCTGATTGAGGTGCTTGCGAAGGGCGGGAACCTGGTGGAACATATCCATCTGCCTGTGCAGTCTGGTAGCACGGAAGTGCTGAAACGTATGAGCCGCAAGTACAGTCGGGAACACTACCTGAAGCTTGCTGACAAAATTAAAACTGCAATTCCAGATGTCGTGTTAACCACTGATATTATCGTTGGTTTCCCGGGGGAGACGGAAGAGCAGTTCGAAGATACGCTGTCACTGGTCAAGGAAGTTGGCTACGATTTTGCCTACACATTCATCTACTCTCCGCGTGAAGGTACACCGGCTGCGGTGATGGAGGATAACGTGCCGATGGACGTGAAGAAGGAACGTTTGAAACGCTTGAACGAGACGATCAACGCATACAGCCATAGCAGCAATGAAAAGCAGCGCGGCAAGGTTGTTGAAGTGCTGGTCGAAGGTGAGAGCAAACGGAATTCCAATGTTCTGGCAGGACGTACACGCAGCAACAAGCTGGTGCACTTTGAAGGACCTAAAGAATTGATCGGTACTTTTGTACATGTAGAAATCACCGATCCAATGACTTTCTATATTCGGGGCAACCTGCTCTCAGAGCCAGTAGCCGCCAATCAGTAATACACAAACCTAATAAGATGAATGTCTTTTTGCACTTGGCGGGTTACGGCCCAGCGTAGCGAAGGTGACGGAATCGATTCTGTAGAAGCGAAGCGTTCGCCTTTGTCTCCAAATTTTATCCACAGACTATTACAATCAGAAAAATTTGGAGACAACAGCGATCGAAAGAACGATCCGTAACCGCAGCGGTCACTCAAGCAGTTAACTAAGCTTAGTGCAACATCGAGTATTTCATCTTATATCATCTCATAGAATGGAGCGATTTCGAGTGGCGCAGGAAGAAGTGCAGTACAACCCTTATGGAATGCCTACCTACGATACGCGCGATCTGGTTATACGCGACGACATTATGGGAAAAGCCAAAGAATTGGCTGATATGCTTGGAACGAGCGAGGAAGTTAAACAGTTCCAACAGGCTGAGTCCAAAATTCGCGATCATGAGCGCATCCAACAATTGATTGCAACGATTAAGAAGAAACAAAAGGAAATCGTTGCTTTTGAAAGCTTCAAAAATGCAGACATGGTCAGCAAAATTGAACAGGAAATTGAGGATCTGCAGGCAGAGTTGGACGGCATTCCACTCGTTACGGAATTCCAGCAAAGTCAAAGCGATATCAATTATTTGCTTCAGCTTGTTATTTCTGTAATTCGGGATACCGTCTCCGAGAAAGTGAACGTGGAGGCAGGTACGGATTCACCTCCGACCAGCTGCGGGTAAGTGAACGGAAGGGTGCGGACGCAGTCCGCGCCTTTTTTGATCATCTCAGACTCCACGTGGTGGGGTTATTTTGTGTGGTGGCCTGATCAAGACAACTTCACTGGATAAGACCTGTTCCGTAAGAGCAGGCTTAATATAATAACGAAGCACTTTAGATCAACTACGAAAAGAACCAATGCTGGTAAAATCATCAACAACATACATCATGGGCTTTATACTTAAAGTGCACTAAAGGGGAAATCAATATGGGTATTTTGGACAAAATGGTTGCAGAAGGAAATGGAAGATTTTGGGGATTTCTCGGTTGTCGGTTTATTAAAGGTGACGGAGAAGAAGTACAGATCGCGCTGACAGCGGGCGAACATCACACCAACTCCATGGGGATTATTCATGGTGGAGTGCTGACGTCCCTGATGGATCAGGCGATGGGCATGGTAGCTACAGCGGCAATGGCAGTAGACAGTTGTGTGACCACCAATCTGAATGTTCATTTCTTGGCACCTATGAAACAAGGGGAATTAATCGTGACATCAACGATCCTGCATCAAGCGGGGCGTAGTGTGACGGCACAATCTGAGGTCCGGGATGCATCTGGAACGTTGGGATGTATGGCAACAGCTACATTCCGTATAGCGCGAGTAAAAGCGCAAAACACGGAATCTCAAGGTTGACAAAAGATATTATTATGTCATAATGAAAATATCAAAATGAGAATAGTCGGTGGTGCCCATGAGCGAAAACTACGAACAATTCAATGCTGAAAGCGATGAACAGGCAGCACGTGCCTATAGTTCCAAGAAATATCGTACACCCGATGGTGTTCCTGCGGATATCGTCATGTTTACCTTGACCAAGCGGGAACGCAAGACGGTAACCAAGACACTCCCAATCCGGGAGTTGAAGGTCATGCTGATCAAACGCAAAGGTTGGCCTTTTGCGGGAAGATGGGCGTTGCCCGGTGGATTTTGTCAGGAAAATGAATCCATCTATGGTGCTGCAAAGCGCGAGTTGATGGAAGAGACAGGTGTGGACGGCGGACATCTGGAGTATTTGAATGTATATAGTCAGCCTGGGCGTGACCCCAGAGGATGGATTATCTCACATGCGTTTTTTGCACTGGTAGAGGAATGGATGTTGGAACACCGTCAGGCTGCAGATGATGCTGAGGATGTTGGATTATTTACGATTCAGGAAGCTTTGCAAGAGCTCGAGCTTGCCTTTGATCACCGGACGATTATAGAAGATGCGTACCGGCGTATTCAACAGCAAATGCTGGAAACGACGATTGCACGACAGTTCCTGCCTCGTGATTTTACACTAAGCGAGTTATACCAAGTGATTCAGAGTGTTGTACCTGACTTTGAAGAACCGAATTTCATTCGGAAGATCACTTCTACACGCAGCCGCAAAGGCATTGTGGAAGAGGTTCGGGATGAGGAGGGCAACCTGCTAAGCTCCAATCAATATTCACAGCGTCCGGCCCAGCTATACCGTTTTACGGAGCTTGTACCTCGTCTTTCCATCTATACTTAATTCGCAAGCGAATCATGATGGATTGAATCAGGATCAACCTATTCTCAAAAAGGGAGTGTGGACGATGAAAGCACTGATTGTAATCGATTTTACACGTGATTTTGTGACAGGTTCGTTGCCTGTAGGCGAGCCTGCTGTGGAGATTGAGGAGACGATCGCAGCTATAACGGAGGCTTATTGCAATAACAAGCATGAGGTTGTTATGGCCGTGGACTTGCATGAAGAGAATGATCCTTACCATCCGGAAACTGCTCTTTTTCCTCCCCATAACATTAGAGGTACGGAGGGAAGACAGCTTTATGGTCGTCTAGCCCAGGTTATGGAAGAACGGGAATCTCAGATTCGATGGATGGATAAAACAAGATACAGCGCATTCTGCGGTACAGATCTAGAGCTGCGCCTGCGTGAACGTGGAATAACAGACATTGCACTGATCGGTGTATGTACGGATATTTGCGTACTGCACACGGCAGTGGATGCTTATAATAAAGGTTTTCACATAACGGTATATGAAGACGCCGTGGCGAGCTTCAATCAAGCGGGACATGATTGGGCGCTTGGACATTTTCGTTCCAGTCTTGGGGCCCAGGTGGTCAAAGCGAGCGATACCGTTCTCGCAGGCTTGAACCTGTAACTGAACCTGTAACTGAACCTGTGATCATATCCATCATATTCTGTTGGTTGAACAAGTGTTATGTTGCTGGGGAATATGGTGAATAGGAATAAACCGGAGACTTATGCAATGGTACGTAACCAGAATCATGAGCAATGAGTCTCCACATGTTGACCCGTGTCTGCAAGGCTAGACCTGCCGACACAAGCGGAAGTCAGAGAGGATGAGACAAATGCAGACGACTAGCCTGGCTTTACATACGGATAAATATCAAATCAATATGATGTACGCCCACTGGGTGAATGGAACTCACAAACGGAAAGCGGTGTTTGAAGCCTATTTCCGCAAGCTTCCTTTTGGCAACGGATATGCCGTATTTGCCGGATTGGAACGCATTGTGAATTATATCAGCCAGCTTCGGTTTACGATGGAGGACATCAAATATTTATCTAAGCAAGAGGAAAATTACGATCCGGTCTTTCTGGAAGAGTTGCTCCAGTTTTCATTTCAGGGGACGATTCATTCCATGAAGGAAGGGGCGCTCGTTTTCCCTGATGAACCGCTCATTCGGGTAGAAGGCTCCATTATGGAGACACAACTGGTGGAGACGGCGATACTTAACTTCATGAATTATCAGACGTTAATTGCAACGAAGGCTTCCCGGATCAAACAGGTGGCAAGTCAGGACACGTTGCTCGAATTCGGAACACGACGTGCACAGGAAGCGGATGCGGCCATTTGGGGGGCGCGTGCCTCGTATGTGGCAGGATTCCATGCAACGTCTAATATGCTGGCTGGAGAGCGCTTTGGAATTCCGACAGCAGGGACACATGCCCATTCATGGGTGCAGAGTTTTATGAGTGAGCAGGAGGCGTTTGACGTCTATGCCAAAGTGCTGCCAGATCAAGTGACACTGCTGGTGGATACTTTTGATACATTGAACAGTGGTGTTCCTCATGCAATCAAGACCGCCAAGAAGCTGGAGAGCCAGGGCAAAAAGATGAACGCCATTCGTCTGGATAGCGGGGACCTTGCGTATCTATCCATTCAAGCTCGGCAGATGCTGGACGACGCCGGATTGGATTACGTGAAGATTGTAGCTTCCAACGATCTGGATGAAAATACAATTTTCAACCTTAAGGCGCAAGGAGCTCGCATCGATACATGGGGAGTGGGCACACAGCTAATTACCGCTTCCGACCAACCTTCTTTGGGTGGCGTGTACAAATTGGTGGAGCGTGAAGTGGATGGTGCCATGCTGCCTACGATCAAAATTTCGGCCAATCCCGAAAAAGTCTCCACACCAGGTAAAAAAGAAGTCTTCCGGATCATTGATCCGAAACATGGTAAGGCGATTGCAGATTATATCTGCTATCCAGGAGAAGAGCAGCCGCTACAGGGCGGGCCGCTCAAGCTGTTCAACCCGCTACACCCTTATCTGAAAAAGACGGTAACCCGCTACGAAGCAGTAAATATGCTGGAACCGATCTTTGTGAATGGGCGAAAAGTGTATGAACTGCCTACCCTGGATGAGATTCGCAGTTATCACCGCGAGCAGATGGATCTCTTCTGGCCGGAATATCTGCGTAAACTCAATCCTGAGATTTACCGCGTAAATATCAGCCCTGCGGCGTGGAATATGAAGCAGAAGCTCATTGCTGAACACGTGCAATCTACCGAAGAATAAATCAAATAAAGGGGCATAACCGGAAGGAAGTAGGCCGGGTTATGCCTTTTTGGTTTCCTCTTTCTTGCTGATTGTCCCGTATGACGAATGGATGGTGTGTGAAACATCATGGACAGACAGTCCTTGAACTGCGGTATACTATACCTTCAACGGACGCAGGTTTACAGGGAAATGAAGCCATTATTTCTCGGGAAAGCGCAGGAGACGTCAAATACTGCATCTTTCCGAGCTTGCCTTTCGACAGGATCTGTTTCTATGGCTGTTTCAATTGCGTATCTGCCGGGGATGAATGAAAGAGGAGGTGCAACCATGAAATGGATTTTGGCACTGACCTGGCTGGCTTTCATTGCGTACGCCTGGATTTGGGTACCTGGGCAGCCTCTTGGGAGTGACCCTGTGTTTAAAGAGCTGGTCACACTGCAAAGCAAAGAACCTTGGCTACTAACGGTATTTTCGTGGCTTGGGATTTATCCGGCTATTTTCGCTTGCCTGCTGTTAAGAAGGTCAGGGAAAGCGAGAGGATCTCGTGTACCGGCGTGGCCTTTTGTGTTGCTGTCTTTTGGTTTGGGAGCCTTTGCGTTGCTGCCTTATTTTGCGTGGTCCTCGCAAACACACAGAGGTTCGGGATACGAACGCCTCTCCTTTGGTAGTAAGCGTGAATCGGGTATTGGACGTGTGGCAGCTCATAAGCTGACCCATGTGGTTCTGCTGCTGCTTACATTGGGCACAGGCTTCTATGCAGTGACTCAAGGCAATCCTGATGTATACATGGAAGCGTTCAGGGAGTCTTCCTTTGTACATATTATGACAATTGATTTCGTCATCCTAACTTTGCTTTCCGTGATCGCATTGTTCAGGGATGCTTTTAACAATCGTCGTTCTCGCGGGTGGGCAGTTGCAGGGGTGATCCCATTGATAGGTCCGCTCATTTATTTGATGACCAGCCGGAGAGATTGAGTTCGACGGATGTCGCCCTTATACTTGTTTAAATTGAATGCGAACAATTCATGATATGAATAGAAAAATAAGTAAATTTATAACTGAGGAGAGGATAACGAATGAAGAATACTTTTCCTGCCTATGTCGTGCGTAAAGAAGAACAGGGTGGCGTGAAGGCTGCTATGGAGCAGCTGACGAAAGAGGACTTGCCTAATGGTGACGTAACCCTACAGGTTCAATACTCAAGCGTCAATTTTAAAGATGGTCTCGCCACAACTGAAAAGGGCGGTGTGGTTCGCGAATATCCGATCGTACCGGGGATCGATCTTGCAGGGATTGTAGAGGAATCCGTGAGCGGTCGGTTTGCACCGGGGGATCGGGTGATCAGCACAGGCTTCGAACCGGGCGTTTCTCATTTTGGAGGGTACAGTCAATATGCGCGTCTGCGCAGCGAATGGCTTGTTCCTCTGCCGCATGGACTCAGTGAGAAGGAAGCGATGGCAATTGGAACGGCAGGGTTCACTGCGGCACTTTCGGTAGATGCTTTGTTGCGGGCTGGAGTGACTCCGGAGATGGGCAATATTCTTGTGACCGGAGCAACCGGAGGAGTAGGGAGTATGGCAGTAGCTATTCTGGCGAAGCTGGGATTTGAAGTGACAGCAAGTACAGGCAAAAAAGATCAACAGGAGCAGCTGCTTCGGAATCTGGGTGCCTCACATGTCATTTCACGCGAAGAAGCGGACGCGTCAGCCAAGGGAGCAATGGGCAAACAGCTCTGGGCAGGTGTTATTGATCCTGCAGCAGGTCCTGCACTGGCCGAACGTCTGAAACAGATTCAATACGGAGGCGCTGTCGCCGTATCAGGCTTAACCGGAGGGGCTGCGTTCGAGTCCACCGTATTTCCGTTTATTTTGCGGGGGATTCAATTGATTGGGATTGATTCAGTCTATTGCCCGATGGAACGGCGGGAACGGATATGGAAGCTGCTTGGCGGAGAATGGAAGCCGGATCGGGCGCTGGAGCTAGGGATTCAGGAAATCTCATGGGTACAACTGCCTCAGACACTCGAAACGATCCTCAAGGGAGGTGCTGTAGGTCGTACGGTAGTTAATACGATGTCCGATACGCCTGCCGAATAAGATCCTTTTCTCCTAGACATGCTAACTCTACCTGAGAGCGTCACCGTGCATGTGGCGGGAAAGGAAGGATGAGTATGCGTGTTAACGGAAAAGGATTGCATTATAGATCTGGGCGTGTAAAGTCTGGGCTGGTTAGTATGGTCGTGGTGCTATGTACAATATCGGTAGTAGCGTGTTCAGCATCGAATGTGGAGCAGGAACGGAAAATATATACCCGACAAGCGACAGATGAAGGAAATGTTCGGGCAAAGAGTCAGGGTCACGGGTTAAATGGTCCATTAATTCAGGAGCTGGATGAAGCTTTTGCTGCAAAAGGCATAAAGTTAATGAATAATATGTCCGCTGATGATGGTGAGGACGGAATCTCTTATATGTACCTGCTGAATGGAAGTGGCAGACATATTGTAAAGGTCCAAATTTTCAGTGATGCCCCTACAAGAGTAGCCCGGATGAACGAAATGTACGGTAATGATGGCGATGAGGCTGTGATGGAAAATGTACTTGGCAAAACAACGATTCGCAGCAAAGACTACGTGTCACTGGTCTATACGGCTTCAGGTGGAGAAAAGGACGATTATGAAGAAGACGTCATGCAGATATTCCAGCATGTGCTTGAGCAACTGAAGTAATCGACTCCACTAAAATAAATCTGATAAACCCGTCTGATTATTCAGACGGGTTTATATATTTCACGCATGACATGCCTCAGTTCAGGCAAAATGAGTTTTTCCATTGCCAGTTTGACAGCTCCCTTGGAGCCCGGCATGGAGAATACGGCCGTACGCCCAATCGTACCGGCTACGGCCCGGCTAAGAATGGCAGCAGAACCGATATCCTCGGTATAGCTGAGGAAGCGGAAGATTTCTCCAAACCCCGACAGCTCCTTATCGAGTAGTGAAGACACTGCCTCGTATGTTGTATCTCGGGGTGCAATTCCGGTCCCACCGCTGAGCAGCACGGCTTCGATATCGTCACGAACGGCTGCATCCTGCAGGATGCTTCGAATGGTTTCAGTTTCATCCGGTGTAATGATATATTCGACGATCTGGTAGCCTGAATCGGTCAGCAACTTATGCATAAGTTGTCCGCTTGTATCAGTGTCCTTGGTACGGGTATCTGAAACGGTTACAATCATACAGGATACCGTGTCAGGGGCTTCCTGACGATGTTGTTCCACTGAATTGGTCATAATACATCCTCCTCCAATCAACATGTTCTCATAGCATAGACCATTCAGTAGAATGAGGCAATGGACTTGCGAATAGAAGGCCAGGATTGCGCAAAGATTGCAGGATAGTGTACACTCGCTAGGATAGAGATAGACCAGTACCATTGGATAAATTGAGAGGTGAACAACGATGAGTGAATTAAAAACAAATGAATCATCCATACCAGTATATATATTGTCAGGCTTCTTGGGCAGTGGCAAAACGACACTGCTTGTTCAACTGATTGAACATTGGCAGCAACAAGGTCTCCGGCCCGCCGTTGTCATGAATGAACTGGGTGAAGTGAATCTGGATGGTCAGATTGTTGATGCTTCCGTGCCCATGACGGAAATGTTGGGAGGATGCATTTGCTGTACCGTGCGCGGTGACTTGGGGCTGCAACTTGCTGATCTTGTGCAGGAGGAATCGCCTGATGTCATTATCATCGAAGCAACAGGAGCAGCCAACCCGATGGAGATTCTGGATGCAGTAACGGAAACATCCCTCTATATGCGACTTGAACTGAGAAGCCTAATTACTGTAGTAGATGCCGCGCATCTGTCAGGGCTGTACCAGGAGCAGAAGGGACAAACCTTCAAGCTGATGCAGGAGCAGATTCGCTGTGCGTCTGTACTTCTCCTGAATAAAACGGATCGGGTGAATCAGCAGCAGTTGGCAGATCTGCGGGACCTGTTGGCCCGCTGGAACGGTTTTGCTCCGGTACTGCCTACGGTGAAGTGTGAAGTTGATATGGATGTGCTGCTCCGCAGTGGAGACAATGTGCATGCTTATCAATCTGTTGAGGAAACTAGTAAAAACGCGGAGAAGGAACATCACGTGCATTCTGAGGCTTGTGCAGAGCATGGATGCAGCCAGGATCATGGACATGAACATCATGAGCATGTGGATCATGATCACGAAGGACATCAACATTCTCATGGGAATGTCCATGCACATCCTCATGACCACAACCTTAGTCATAGTCATCCCCATGCTTCGCATGAGCATGTTATGGTGTATACACACTATTTCACCCAGCCGGTGAACAGTGAGGCTTTTGAGCGCTTGATAGCTGAGTTACCACGCGACGTGTACCGGGCAAAAGGGATTTTATCTTTTAGCGATACGTCCAGTCGGTTCTGGTTCCAATATGCTTACCGGGAATCGGATTATATGAAGATCACACCTCAAGGGGATGTGCCTAATGTCGCTGTGTTTATAGGTGAACATTTCGATCAGTCGGTTATTCGCAACCAATTGCTGGAATTAGAGGCGGCAAATCAGGTTTAATGATTCAAGGTTCCTCCAGACGGGGTATTAAGAAGCATAGCAAACTTAGTCTGGGAGGTAACTTTAAATGACACAACAACAATATCAACAATGTATCGATGCTTGCCTGGAGTGTATGAATGCTTGCAATGTATGTTACATATCGAGTCTGAAAGAATATGATCTGGCGATGCTGCGTGATTGCATTCGTTTGGATCGGGAATGTGCAGAGATCTGCAATTTTGCTGCTCAATCCATGACACGCGGAAGTGATTTCATCGCCGAAATTTGCGAACTGTGTGTGAAAGCATGTGAAGCTTGTGCTGCTGAGTGTGGCAAACATCAACATGATCATTGCCAGGCTTGCGCAGAAGCTTGCCGCAAATGTGCAGAGGCTTGCCGCATGATGGCCGCAGTAGCGTAAATATAACTCGATTGAATTAAATTGGGTTAAAAATAAAAAGCCTGAGCAATGTGCCAGATGCCAGGCTAATCCCCTCACAGAAGACAACGTAATAAGACATCCGATAAGATGTACTTCAACGTTGTCTGCTGGAGGGGATTTTTTATGGATATAGCATAGTAACATTCTTCACCATCGCAGGCGAGAACTTCTATCGCCAGCAGGCTCTCCATTGGCAAATGCATGTAACAGGTTGCCAAAGCAGAGCGTGATCTGTATAATGATGGCAATGAATTGAAACGATGAATATCCGTGATCGGGAGAGTAGCCAGAATCCATGCATAACAGCGAGCCGGGGCAGGTGGAAGCCGGTATGACATGACCTGAGTGAAGCGCACCCGTGAGATGGTTGTCCGAAGGAATGTTTACACTTTTGAGAGGGTGTAGAGCAGGTAGTAGAGGACAATCCGGCAGGCGACCGTTAATCGCAACGAGCGGAGCACGCTGTGAATGTACTAAGATGTACATTTGCTGCAGGCTCACCTAGAGTGGTACCGCGGGAACTGTGAAGATCAGCTCTCGTCTCTGATATAGAGACGAGGGCTTTTTTTGTTTTCTATAGCATGGCTAAATACGATAATGACTAGGAGTGTTCGACATGTTGATGAATCAGGCAGCAGCACAACTTGCTCCGTTAACGGGAATGAAGCAAGACGAGGTGTTGAGATTACTGGAGGTTCCACCACAGGCGGAGATGGGTGACGCCGCGTTTCCCTGCTTTATTCTGGCCAAGTCGTTGAAAAAAGCACCCGCGGTTATCGCCGCTGATATCGCAGCCGAATTACAGACCGTTGGGCTGGATGCTTCGCCAGCAGGACCCTATGTAAACATCCGTTTCAATCGGGAAGATCTGGCGCCGAAGCTGCTGCAAGAACTGGGACATAAAACATTTGGCAAGCTGCAGCTGGGGGCAGGTGCACGCGTCGTGATCGACATGTCGTCGCCTAACATTGCCAAGCCGTTTGGAATCGGTCATCTGCGCTCCACCGTGATTGGGGCAGCATTGTATCGGTTATATAACGAGGCAGGCTATACTTCGGTGAGTGTGAATCATCTGGGGGATTGGGGAACGCAATTCGGCAAACAGATTGCAGCCTACAAACGTTGGGGTAATGATGAAGCGCTACAGGCTGCGCCAATTCGTACCTCATTGGAGCTGTATGTGCGTTTTCACGATGAGGCGGAGAATGATCCATCTTTGGAAATCGAGGCACGAGATTGGTTCCGCAAGCTGGAGCAAAGAGATGAAGAGGCGCAGCGGTTATGGACCTTTTTTGTAGAAGTGAGCATGAAAGAATTCAATCGGATGTATGAGCGTCTGAATGTACAGTTTGACCATACGCTGGGTGAGAGCTTTTATAACGACAAGATGGGTGCAATAGTTGAAGAACTGAAAGCAAAAGGATTGCTCGAAGAGAGCGAAGGCGCATTGGTGGTACGTTTGGAGGAGGAGAATATGCCACCTTGCCTGATTATCAAAACCGATGGAACAACCATCTATCCAACACGGGATTTGGCAACAGCCGTTTATCGTCATGATGTGATGAAGGCAGATAAAATGCTGTATGTAGTCGGGGGAGAGCAGAAGCTTCATTTCCGTCAGGTCTTTGCGGTATTATCCCGGATGGGGTATGCATGGTCTGAGATTTGTGAACATATTCCGTTTGGCTTGATGCGTTTCGAAGGACGGAAGATGTCTACCCGCCGGGGAAAAGTCGTCTTTTTGCAGGAGGTATTGGATGAGGCGGTTGCTCGGGCATTACAGATTATTCAGGAGAAAAATCCGAATCTGCCGAACTCGCAGGAGGTTGCGGAAGCGGTTGGTGTAGGTGCGATTGTATTCGGAGATCTGCGCAATAACCGGTTGAACGACGTCGATTTCTCGCTCGAAGATGCGGTGAGCTTTGAAGGCGAGACAGGACCTTATGTGCAATACACACATGCCCGGATTAACAGTGTGCTTGCGAAGGCAGCAGAGGCGGGGCGTGTGGAAAATGAAAATCAATTAGAGAATGTTCCTAGCAGTGTTAGTAACAATGCTGCGGCCAACACTCAGAATAAGCCGGTCATGATCGGTGACACTTCATGGGCATTGCTGAAACTGCTGGCGGATTATCCGCAGTATCTGGAAAAAGCAATTCATCGCAACGAGCCTTCGGTCATTGCCAAGTATGCGATAGATGTTGCCCAAGCGTTCAACCGCTTTTACCATGCGGAACGAATTGCGGATGCGCCGGCTGACGTCAAACCCTTCCGTGTGGCGTTAACAGAGCGTACGGCGGAGCGTCTTGCCTACAGCCTATATTTACTGGGCGTTCAGGCCCCTGAACGGATGTGATTCTATGGGATGGAGGACAAGTAGATTATTCGATAAAGCAGGAAAAGCAACAGCAGACTTAAACGGACGAATCATATCGCTACAGCAGGTGAGCAAACGACTTGGGGATGTGCAGGTATTGAATGATATCAATCTGGAAGTAGGTCAGGGTGAGTGTATCGTCCTGGTGGGCAGGAATGGCTCAGGCAAAAGCACGTTGCTGCGTGTGCTGGCGGGTATGTTACTGCCTGACTCAGGCTCGCTGCGCAAGCCCAGGCATGGACGGATTATGTATACACTGGATGGACTGTCACGCCTGCCCTTCACATCAAGAGAGTACCTGTGGGAAATGGGACGTATTCGAGGCATGCGCCCTGAAATATTGCGACAACGGATAGGCGAATTGAGTGAGCTGTTATTCGTGGGCACGGCGCTGGATCAGAACCTGCCTCAGTTATCCAAAGGTACTTTGCAGAAGGTGAATTTGATTCAGGCTTTGCTGCCTGGACCTGATGGGTTATTGCTGCTTGATGAACCATTGTCCGGTCTGGACGTTCCGGCACAGGAAGCAATTGTAGCTTTGCTCAGACAGTGGAAAAAGGAAGGAAGCCAGATCGTTACAGCTTGCCATGAGCCATTGCTGATTGAACGTCTCGCAGATCAGGTCATCGTGTTACAGAAGGGAACGGTGCTGCGTCGCTGGAGTCAGGAAGAATTGCAGCAAGCTGGTGAGCCCGCTGTGAGTATCCAAAGTGTGATGGAAGGGCTGGAACAATCCGTTATCAAATCGCTGCTTGTTGATCAACCGGGAATCATTGCATGCCATTGCGGCATGGTTCGTCAGGATTATGGTCGAGAAGTATGGGATTGGAAGGTGTCACGCAGTTCGGTAGATCGGATTATTGGAATGATTCTGGCAGCTGGCGGTTCCATTGTGTCTGTACAGCCGGAAGAGAGCCGATTAAATATGGAAGGATTGATGGAGGGGCGGCACCCGGGTGAGGTTATAAGCAGGGAAGTTGCTGAGAACCTTTCCTCCATATCTACGGCAGGAGGCGACCTCCAATGATCTACTTGACTCGTTATTTGTTAAAACATTACATACGTTCACAGAAATATGTTGCGCCGGTGATCTTTTATATCATTACGATGCTTCTTATCTATTCCTACAAACCTAATCCGGTTGCGGATAGTTATAGCGTTACGGCCATGCTGCTCTTTTTTGGTGCGGCCTGGCTGGGCTTGACGGTATTGAATACGGAACCTGCGGGGCAGTATCAATTGCTTGTTCTGCATGCAGGAAGCAAACGCAAGGTTGTCTTCGCACAACTGATCTGTGCGTTGATCATGCAGTTTGGTCTGACTGCAATTACCGTGTTATACCCGGTTGTTACGGGCATGTTTGGAAGGCTACCGAGTACTGGAGAGTGGATCATGGCTTGGGCCGGACATTTGGCGTTGTCGCTCTTGGGTCTGGGGCTCAGTGTTTTCTTCCAAAAATCATACATTCCCATGCTGAGTCGCAGCATGCCGCCTTTCATTGTGGTGATGTTATTATCGTTTGTCCAAGGTTCATTAAGCGGACGTTTGCCTGAATCCATACAGTGGGTTGTTAAGATTCTGCCACCGGCATTTTATTTAGTGCGTGAGATGATGTTATTTGAAGAATCGAAGTTGGGGGCTGTTGTTCTGACGACAGTGTGGGCTATACTCTATGCCATAGTTCTACTCATCATTCATATATGGTTATCGGGAAGAAGGGATATACGGAGTTAGAGGGCTATTATTCCGTTTAACTTGAATGTTGGTCCATGTTTCGTTACCATAGAGGGACGTTAGAATGGAATGTATTGTACGGAGATAAAGGGGGCTCGCTTATGCAAAAGATAGACATGCAGCATGGTGACATGCTGGACAGCGAACACTCCAGAGAATTGTTTGCATACTACGGATTGGCTGTATATTATGGACAGGCGCTTGAACAGCAACTGGTCAATCTGATTTTATTAATGAAAATGTCCCAGGGCAAAGTTGTTTCCGAAGAAGATCTGGAAGATCTGTACGAACGGAAGATGAGCAGTTCACTCGGGCAACTCATTCATGAGGTGCGTCATCATTTTACTTTTTCGGAGGAAGAGACTCGTCAGTTGAATGAACTATGGAAGCAGCGTAATAGCATTGTACATCACTATTTTAAGGAACGAATTCATGAGACATTCAGTCCTGAAGGACGATCACGTATGATCAAGGAGCTGGAAGATTTCAAAGACCGTGCACAGGAACTGGAGATTAGTCTTCAGCAGTACACAGGTGCCTGGATTGCAGAGCTGGGGCTGGATGCTGAATCCGCGGCAGCGCTGCAGACACTCGAACGTATGCATGCAGAGAGCATGCACGCCCGGGCACTGGAAGAGGATGAATCATTGTGATGAAAGGCAAGGCCCGGATACGTAAAATAAAAAGCAGACACTGGCTTGTAATCTCCATTGCATCGCTAGTACTGATAGGAGTCATATGGACAATAACTACAGCATCGCTCATCTGGGCCTACACCGATGAGGAATCATCCAGACAGAGTGATGCAGCCATTATCCTTGGTGCAGCCGTAGAAGGGGACAACCCATCACCCGTATTTCGCGAACGTATTGAGCATGCCATTTTATTATATCGCCAGGGGACGATCAGCCATCTGCTCTTTACTGGTGGTTCTGGCAGTGCAGGAGAGCGTGCCGAAGCCGAAGTAGGACGAGATTATGCTGTTGCACATGGTGTAGATCCGGCAGATATTCAAATGGAGACGGAGTCGAGAATTACGGAGGAGAATCTGGTGAACTCGCTTAGCGTTGGGAAACAGGCAGGGTTTCGCACCTACACCATTGTAAGTGACCCGCTACATATGAAACGGGCGATGAAGCTCGCTAGCGGACTCGGCATGGATGCCGTCCCGTCCCCAACACGAACGACGGCTTACCAGACCTGGCGCAGCCAATTTCCTTTTCTGGCAAGAGAAACAATATTATATATGGGATATATGGTCAAAGGATGGATAGACAATCCGCAGCAGCACGGAAAGTGACTGGTCTGCGCGATTGTCTTTTTTTGCTCATGTTGATGCGGCGTTTCTATGTTCCGGGATAATTAATCGCTGCACTAACCAGTGCAGCCACCCCAAAACCGATGAACCACCAAGGCCAGCGCCGATGATTGTTTTTACGTATACCGATGAACAAACTGATGATCCCCGCAAGTAATACCACGGTAGCCAAGCTGCTGCCAACAATCCAGCCGATGCTCATATGTTTACCTCCTCTATATGGAATGTTAAGAAGAGCTCCCTATGGTGAGCTTCCCACCTCTGACCTCTGCTTGAAATGGATAAATACCGTTACGATACGTATGTTGATTATGATTGGATTGAAGCGGGAGGTCACTGCTGAATCGGCCCCCAGCCTGCTTGAAGTCTAACTTGAATCCATCGTTATCTGCTGGGATTCGCACTTCAACGTTACAACCTGTGGAGCGGCTATCCAGAGATTGAAGCATCGTTGAGGAGTGAATAGTGAGTTGGCTGCCTGCCACTTTGGATTGAATATGGGTGAACTGACCGGATAACTGAACAGGTGAAGAAGTGGATTGCAGTTGCATATGTTCGGCATGGAGGTCTGTTGCTGTCACCCGACTGCCCACGGATCGTAGACGGATATGCTGGGCATGGCCAGTTAAGATGAGCTTGCCGGATGTACAGTCACAATCCCATTGTTCCGAAGAAACGTTATCTACAAGAAAGTGAGAACCAACTCCGTTGATCGATAGCCTTTTCAAGACCGCAGGCGGCAGTACAATGTGGAGCGATGTGCGGCGAAAGTTAATGCCCAGCGGAAAAGCTTGTTTTCGTCCATCGATCAGATGTAATAAACCGTGGCTGACGTTAGCTTCAAAACATCGAGTTCTTGGAAAACGAGCGGAGCCCCATTGAGTAACACGAATAACCGCTTCTGTACCTTGGCTGATATGCACTTCGCCTTGCATCCATTCCAGAGAAAGGGCGAGAAGGGGTTCTTCGGACAACCATTCCTTGCAAATCATATGTCTATTAGGTTTCAAAATGGTTATCCCTCATTTCTGTCATCCTCTTCATCCAGAATAGGATAAGCGCCCATCGCAGCATGTTGGTCTAGAATACGTTCAATTAGCGATTCACTCACAATATCGGCACCAAGCATGTTCATCAACCGCTGTAAAAAATAAAGACGTTGCTTCGTTTCGGTCGAATTGCGGTCAAACAGTGTTGGATTAATCCATATATTGACCAGCATCATGAATACTTCTGCACAAGCTTCGGGATCTTCGGTATGGATAGATCCATCTGTAATGCCTTCACGCAAAATCGCTGCAATCACCGGTGCATCGATTCGCACGGCTTGTTGAATCCCTCGTACAATGAACACTGGATTTTTGATCTGGGCTCGAAGTACGCGATCCAAGGAATGAGCCTGTTGATCAGAGACGACATGCTCCAAAATCTGAACTAACTTGTCTCGTGCTGGGGTGGTCGTTGTATTTGTAACTAAGTGATCCAGCATTTGAGCCGTATAGTTGAACTGTTGCTCCATGACCGCCTCCAGTATTTCCTCTTTGGATCTAAAGTGATGATACACAGCTCCCTTGGACATGCCTAGGGTAACAATGATGTCCTGGATACTCGTCTTTTCAAATCCTTTATCTGTGAACAACTGCGCAGCGACGTTCAGAATCTGCTGTACCGTCTGCTCAGGGTGCTTGTTTCTGGCCATAATAACCTCCTTATATTTTAGATACCGACCGTTGGTATGTATAATACAGAGAGATGTTTCCATTGTCAATAAGAGGAAATCAGAAGGAGTGAATACACGAAGGAAGTTTATATCGATCAAATCTTGAGTTTATTGAGAAAAGGTAAGATCAAGAAAAGATAAATAAGCGCGGAGAAAAGTAAAGTGGGACCAGAGTAAAGTAGATTGAGCAACCAACCTTGTTTCGGATTTTGCGTCATGGACAAAATAAAACCGATCTGCCGCAGACCAAGAGGTCCGCGGGCATATCGGTTGGTTGTTGAAGTGTATTTACATTTATTCCTGTTTTACTTACACGCTGCCTCCAGCAAAGGAAGAAGTGGTTCGAATGGCCTCGCCCAGTGGGTTGTTTCCATTCGTATCCGGTGCTGCTTGAGCACCTTGCTGTAACTGATACATCTGATAATAGCGACCTTTAAGTTCCATCAATTCATCATGAGCACCTTGTTCAACGATCCGTCCGCGATGCAGAACCAGAATCTGGTCTGCTGAACGAATGGTGGACAGACGGTGGGCAATGATGAAAGTGGTCCGTCCTTTTTTGAGGACTTCGAGTGCATTTTGAATCAATGCTTCCGTTTCCGTATCAATGTTCGCTGTAGCTTCATCGAGAATCAGGATGGCTGGATCGAATGCCAGTGCACGAGCGAAGGAGATCAATTGCCGTTGTCCGGCAGATAATGTGCTTCCTTTTTCGATAACCGGCTCGTCGAATCCTTGCGGTAGATGGGCGAGAATTCGCTCAGCACCTACATCGCGCAGCGCCTGTTCAATCTGTGCACGAGTAATCTGCTCATCCCCGAGACTGACATTGGAAGCAACTGTACCCGTGAATAGGTACGGATCTTGCAGTACAATGCCCATATGTTCGCGAATCCACTGTTTAGGCAGATCCTTCACGTTCTGACCATCAATCGTGATCTTGCCCTTCTGTGGATCATAGAACCGGAACAGCAGGTTGATGATCGAGCTTTTACCGGAACCGGTATGGCCCACTAGGGCGACCGTTTGACCTTGTGATGCTTTGAACGAGATGTTATTCAGCACATAATCTTTTTTATAAGCAAAGGATACATCGTCAAACACGACATTTCCTTTGTATCTCGGCATTGAGCCATCGGTTACCGGTTCACCTTTCTCATCCATCAGTTCAAATACACGTCCGGCCGATACCATAGAGGAGTCCAGGTTCGCGAGTTGGTTCACCATACCTGTAATTGGCTGGAACAAACGTCCGAGAACGTCAACGAATGCATACAGCACACCCAGTGAGATGATACTCGTACCGTCCAGCACACTGGAACCGAAGTACCACAGAACAACTGCAAAAGCGATATTCCGCAGGACGTTAACCAGGTTGTGTGAGGTGAAAGCGTTCAGGTTAAGCATTTTATTCTGGTGTTTCATATAATCATCATTCAGATCCTCGAACTCCTGCTTGGTCTGTTTCTGATGACGGAATACCCGGATAATGGACATCCCTTGAATGGACTCGTTAATAATCGCATTAATCTCGCTCAGACGTGAACGAATAATCGTATTGTAACGAGTGGCGATTTTACGATAAAGCACAATCCACAGAACCAGCATCGGCACAACGAACAGCGAGATCAATCCGAGGCGGAAATCCAGCAGGAAAAGCGCAATGTACACTCCAGTAATCGTAATGATGCCTGAGAAAAAGTTCGAAAGAACCGCAACGAACAGATCCTTGACGGCTTCGGTATCGTTGGTAACCCGAGAGACCACTTTACCTGCGGGCAGGTTATCGAAAAAGTGTACCGGCAATCGCTGGATATGTGCATACACATCGTTACGAAGTCTTTGGATGACTTTGTTGGCAGATGATTGCAGCCAGTATGTTTTACCAAACTCCATAATGACAGAGATAACAAGGAAGATCATGTAATACACAATCAGCTGATAGATGCTTGGCATTTCCGGTTTGTAAAAGGCAAAGAGTTCACCAGCGGATAAAGGCACCGCCGCATATTGACCCATCACTTCGCCTGCGCGTGTAACTGTCAGTGTTCCGTCCGCGTAGGTTCGATCTCCATCGGGGGCACTTACGGATTCATTCACAAAATAAAAACTTCTACCGGCTTGCAGTAAGCGTACCTCGGTACCTTTCGTTTCATCCGGTTCAAACCGGCCTTCACGTTTGTAGTTCTTTCCATTGTAGACCGCCGCTTCGCTTGAAGCTGTAGTCTCATAGAAAGGTTGCTCAATAGCGAGCAAATGATTGTCGATCATGGACTTGGCGATGAAAGGGCCGGCAAGTTCAGCCGCAACTCCAATCGTAAGCATAATTAAAGCGGCAATAAACGTACCTTTGGCTTTTAGGGCGTATTGAAGCAGCCGTTTGCCTGTATTAGACTTCAAAGCGTTGACCTCCTACGTGGACAAATTAGACTCCACCTGCTGCCGTTCATACTGTTCACGGTACCAGCCGTTCATAGCAAGCAGTTCCTGATGGGTTCCTTCTTCCGTTATTTTCCCTTGCTCCAGTACGATGATTCGGTCAGCGTGTTCAATAGCGGACAGGCGGTGAGTCGAGATCAGCGTTGTTTTGCTCGAGCGTTTATTGCGTATATTTTCAATAATTTTAGCTTCAGTTCGTGCATCGACGGCAGATAGAGCATCGTCCAAAATCAAAATGTCTGGATCGGCGATAAAGGCACGCGCCAGCGATACACGCTGTTTCTGTCCACCGGACAGCGCAATTCCTTTTTCACCAACGAGTGTGTCCAGACCATCGGATAAAGTGCCCAGATCTCCATCAAAGGCTGCGGTGCGAATCGCTTCCATAATTACATTATCATCAGCACCTGGCTTGCCGAATTGAATGTTCTGACGGACTGATTTGGAGAACAGCACCTGTTCCTGTGGAACATATCCAATCCAGCTGTGTAGGTCATCTTTGGCGATATCCTGAATCGGATGACCGGAGATGCTTAACTTACCCGATCCGGCCGGGTATTCATGAAGCAATTGTTTGAGCAGGGTGGACTTGCCGCTACCTGTACGTCCCACGATGCCCAGTGTCTGCCCGCGACGAAGTGAAAAGCTGACATGACTGAGATTATCGATGGTAGAACTAGGATAACGGAAGGTAACATCCTGCATGGCGATCTCTTCCGGATTAGTAATATGAGCAGGCTGCTCAACATCTTTCACGGCAGGTTCTACAGATAGTGTCTCGTTAACCCGATCGAGTGAGGCACTACCACGCTGCATCAGGTTAATCAATTCGCCAATCGCAAACATTGGCCAGATCATCATCCCCAGGTACATATTGAACGATACGAGATCCCCTAGGGTAATTTCATTATGAAAAACAAGATAAATGCCGTAGGCAAGTGCAATCACATAACTAAGTCCGACACATAACCGGATGGTAGGTTCGAACAGTGCATCCATCTTGGCAACGGCCAGATTTTTGCGGTACACATCTTCAGTGACATCAGCGAACCTTTTCTCATCCAGACGTTCTTGAACATAGGCACGCACGACTCGAATGCCGGCAATAGACTCAAGCACCTGATCGTTCATATCCCCGAATGCATCCTGTGCCAATGTGTATCGTTGATGGACGGCTTTACCATAGATCATCATGGCGATGGCGATAAAAGGCAGAGGCAGAATTGCGGCTAGGGTCAGTTTCCAGCTAACCAGAAAACCCATGGCGAATAATACGGTTGCCAGAAAAGCAGTGGAGTCGGTTAACGTCAGCATGCCGAAGCCTGCTGTGGTAGCAATGGAACGAAGATCATTTGTGGCACGCGCCATCAGATCGCCGGTTCTGTTTTTCTCAAAAAAGGGCGGGGTCATTCGCAGCAAATGGTCCATAAAGCGTGACCGCAGCAAGCGTTCAACCAGATTGGCACCGCCAAACAGTTTGTGCATCCATATGTACGTTGTCAGATAAATAATGATGACCGATCCTAGAATAAGTAAAATGTAACGTGTAAGTGAGGCGCCGGTGATGGAACCGCGTACAATCTCGTCAATGGCATTGCCCAGAAGACGAGGTGGCAGCAGTTCGATGATGCCCACCATAATAAGCAAGGTGACACCAATGAGGTATCGTTTGCGCTCCAGCCGGAAAAACCAGGCTAGATTTTTAAGTACAGAGAACAAGTGGTATCCCTTCCTTTCAAGTTCGTGAAATGCATGTTCCGTTCATGTTTAGCCATTTGAGCCCACAAAAAAAGACATACCGCACGCAGGCGGTATGTCTTGGGTATCATTCATACGGCAGCATGGCTCCGAGAGCAGAGCCACCACCGTAGATAAAGTTCGATTGTGAGAGTACAAAACAGCAAACCTGATTAGAGGCTTCTGTGATGCGGTCTTATGAACGGAATAACGATTTCATGGGTGCTCCGGTATTTAGTTGTATGCTGAATTGATGTAGATCGTCATTGTTAAACACCGTAACCACCCTTTCTTTTTTGGTAATAAATTGCATGTAGATCTCGTATGTTTGCATCTTAACACCGACTTTTACAATCTGTCAAACGTTTTTCCAAAACAGAAGATGCTGCGCATTATGATGGAATTATGACAAGTGAATGAACTTTTTTTGCGTATTTGGGGTGGATGAGGTTTGTAATCAGGCCATTGTAGCGATATGATGGAACATATATATAGAGAAGGAGCTGACACCAAATGAGTACCATACATGTATCTGACCGCGCTGCTCGCTGGTATAAGGAAGAACTGAATTTGAACGAAGGAGACAGCATTCGCTTCTTCGCCCGTTATAGCTCCGGCGGAGGTCTTCATCCAGGCTTCTCCCTCGGAATCGCCGTGGAGGAACCGAGACATCCTGCTGATCAAACGAAGGTATCGGGTATCCAATTTTTTATGGAAGATCATGATTACTGGTATCTGAAGGGTCATCAACTACATGTAGATGTCGTTGAAGAAGGACAGGATATCGAATATCGCTACACCGAGATTTAACGTAATATCTCTGCGTATATAGAATGGCTCATCACCGGTCGCACCGATTTTCGAACAGGAGGAGATACGACATGAATCCGCCAGCCCGAGATTTGGCCCAGTATATCGCGAATCGCTCTCATATTGTTGTTAAGGCGGCGGTTCGGGCCGAGAATGAACAAGGTGAATTATTGCTGATCCAGCATGCTGAACACGGACATTGGCGTATTCCTGCGGGACAGATGCGCCCGGGAGAAGCCATTGAGGACACCGCGCACAGGGAACTGTGGGAAGAGACGGGGTGGACCACCAATCATATGACACTTGAAGGTTTGCATTCCGGTCCGAATCTGAGACATTTGCATGCCAGTGGGGATGAAGAATATTTTGTCATTGCCATGTTCAGGGCACAAATTGTTCAGGATTCGCTCGTAGAATCCCGAGTAAATAGCGAAGCAGGGCTGAAGTTTTTTGATCTCAAATCATTGCCCAGGCTGAATGATCTTAGCCGCTTACTGCTCAGGTTTTCCGAAATAGAATAAACACAACAAAGAAGACGCCTTTCCTGAAGGGAAGGCGTCTTCTTTGTTGTGGCAATCAGTAATCTATGGCCTAATATCCATGATTACGATGATCATTCTTGTGAAACAGCAGGCCCCGGTCCTAACTAGACTTGATCAAGCGGTTCTTCATCATCCATCGCAAAATCAAAGTCGTCAATATCAAAGACCTGCACAAGAGATGCCGATTCAATAATACGTGCGATCAATTCGACCTGATCGGTAAGTATGGGGGTATCCAAACGCTGTGAAGTGAGAAGCAGTTCAGTCTCAATGGGATCAAAATATTCACCATATTGTGCGGTATCAACCGCATTAATGATGGCGATGGAGACCTGATCACCAAACAGAATGGACGGACTCTTAGCCCAGGGAATAGCCAGGGCGCGCTCTATTTTTTTCTTATTCAACGGTTCTTCAAAATAAGAAATCATTTCGTTAATCTTGGATTTCACATGCTGGTCATCCGCCGGATTATCCATCAAAGGGTCAGGGCTGGTCTGAAATTCATATAACTCAAGGATGGTGGTGTAAGGAACAATATATTCAACAGGCGCCGGCGGCGCGAGTAATTGACCGTAAATAGCCACCATCACGGCTTCTGTTACAAACTGACGTGACATGGTTCCTGAATCCTCCTGCGGCCATTAATAGTTGCGAGGTGAATCAATTTTCTTTTTGTATGAAGGATCATCAAATTGATTTCTCTGCTATGGACTTGAGTGCTTGAATTGCATGAATAGAAGTATATCATACAACGATGGGAAAAACAGCCAGTCAGCAGAAGGATGTCAAGTCCCAACTTTTATCATGATTTTCCGAGCAGTAAGGATAAAATTCCTGCTGCAATCAGAGGACCGACCGGTACACCCTTGAACAAGGCAACCCCAAGCACCGTACCAATAAGCAGCCCGGCAACGACGGTAGGCTGTGTACTCATTAGCGTAGCTCCTCGTCCGCCCAGATGAGCGACAAGTAATCCTACACCGATGGCGAGCAGCGACTTCCAGTGCAGAAAAGACTCTCCAATCGTCTGCAAACTGATCTTGCCGCTGGCGAGAGGTGCCATAACACCAATGGTCAGGATGATGATACCGATCGTAAGTCCATACTTTTCAAGCCACGGAAAAGCCTGATTAAGGTTCAGCACCCGCAGCAACAACAGAAATACCATGGCTACGGTTACGGGCGTATTACTGCTGATAATACCTAGCGCGGCAAACACGAGCAACAGCAGTGAGGTCATATCCATCGATTTCATTCCCCTTCGGTCTGCCCGCGATGACGACCTACAATATGTTCTGCAATATATCTTCCATGCCAGCGTCCGGATTCAATAAACACTTCATTGGCATTGCGGCCTGATGCAATTACTCCACCAACGTATATGCCTGGTACGCTGCTCTCCATTGTCTGTGGGTCATATACGGGTTTATCCATATCCTCAGACATCTCCACACCTACGGAAGAAAGCAACTTGCGGTCAGGACGGAATCCGGTCAAGGCCAACACAAAGTCATTGTCGAGTTCACTTGTGGATCCATCGGAATGCAGCAAACGAATGGAATCGTCCAAAATTTCATTTACACGTGAGCCAAGGTGCAGTGAGATTTTTCCTTTTTGCACCATGCTTTCGAACAATGGACGAACCCAGGGTTTAATATGTTCCGAAACACCGCTCCCACGATAAACCATGTCAATATGTGCACCGACACGAACCAGTTCCATGGCAGCATCGACAGCTGAATTACTGCCTCCAATAATGGCGACACGTGTGCGTGTGTAAGGATGAGCTTCACGGAAATAATGAGTGACTTTATCTTTGTCTTCTCCGGGAATGCCAAGATAGTTAGGGTGGTCAAAATAACCTGTAGCAACAACGACATTTCGTCCTTCATGAACGATTGTCTGCCCACGCCGATTGACCGTATGTATCTCGAACGTGCCATCGTCTTTGCGTTTGATTTCTTGGGCTTCCTCATAGTTATGAACACGCAGGCCGAAATGTTCGGCTACCTTGCGATAATAGGCGAGTGCCTCGTAACGAAATGGTTTGTCGTTCGGTGTGCTGAACGGAACATTCCCGATCTCAAGCAATTCCGCTGTACTGAAAAACTGCATATGGGTTGGATACAGATAAATAGATTGGACGATATTGTACTTCTCAACAATTACAGCGGAAAGTCCCAGCCGCTCGCATTCAATGGCAGCAGATAGACCGCATGGGCCTCCGCCGATAATAATGACATCTTCCATGTTCTTAATCCTCCTTATTTCAAGCATTATAATCCTACCGTAAATATGGGTTTAATGCCAGTTCAAGAAGGATACGGACGTAAAGAATTGATCTTGATCCTGGGGAATTGACTTAGAAGAGGAAAAAGACTAGTATCAAATTAGATGATTATCTAAACGAAAGCGAGTTGAACGAAATGCAACTGGAGAAGATTGTGGCTTACCATAAAGCCCTGGCTGATCCGACCCGACTTCGGATGCTGCTGCTGTTATCCCAGGGAGAACTGCATGGTCAAGCGCTTGCCGAGAAGCTTAACTTGTCTCAGCCAACCGTTACGCATCATGCATCCAAGCTAAGAGAAGCGGCGCTAATCAAGGAACGCAGAGAGAAAAATACGGTGTTTTTCTCACTCAACCCCTATTTTATCCGGGAGCACGCGCAGGCTTCAGTTGATTTTATTTTTAGACAAGAGGAGGTTGCCGATATGAGTGATGTGAATGAGACGCTGAAGGCATCGGTGATGCGGAATTTCTTCTCGAAGGATGGACGATTGCGTCAGATCCCGGCTCAATACAAGAAAAAGCTGATTGTACTGGGTCATTTGGTAGAGCAGCTTGAATTCGGACGGAAATATACGGAGAAAGAGATCAATGCATTCATTCAAAACTATCATGAGGATTTTGCCACTATTCGTCGGGAGTTTATCATGCACCAGTTCATGTACCGGGAAGATGGGATCTATGAACTGAATCCGAAGGAAATGTGGACACGGTGGGATCAAGTAAATTAAGTGAAAAATAATTAGACTTGACAAAAGCGGTTGAAGCTGTGTAACATGATGGATAAATCTACAAGGGAGGCGATGTTAAATGACAAATCTAATGGCAGTATACGTTAATTTGAATATGAACAGCGTCTCCGGAACGGATCAATGCATGTAATTTTACGGCAGTTGGGCAGTATTGTTCGCAATATTGTCCATATGTACGTAACACAGAATAACATGCACAGATGAAGCCACGGGTGACGTACCCGTGGCTTTTTTGTATGCCGAAAATGGGTTGTTTCTGGATAACGAGTATCGGATTGTCGTAATGATGCGTCCGATATGAATGCCATACAAACAATCATCCATTCAGCTAACTTCTTATTTCCGCGGGTGCAGTGCTGCTCGTGGCTTATTTGGTTTTGATGCCGGAACGGAGCGTTCACTGTTGATTGTTGTCAATGTCAATGAAGGATAACACACCATTTATCGGGAGGAATTTTTATTTTGAATAACACGATGGAGAAATACGGCTGGTCTGCAAAGTGGCAGGAGTTGTGGCAGCAGACGGGTATGGAAGAACAATTAAGAAAACCAGCAAGAATTATTGCGGATCATGGGCAATTGCTTCGCCTGATTACGGCTGAGGGAGAATGCTGGGGACGGGTATCCGGTCGGATGCGTCATGATCATGAGGAGACTGGCATTGTACCAGCCGTTGGGGATTGGGTCGCTGTTACAGGGCAAGCTGGAGAAGAAGCCATCATTCACAGCATTGTGCCACGTCAGAGCAGGGTATCCAGACAAGCCGCTGGTCCAGTGACCAAAGAGCAATTGATTGCGGCGAATGTGGATACATTGCTGATTGTTGCCGCTCTTAATCATGATTTTAATCTGAGACGGCTCGAAAGATACATTATGATGGCCTGGAATGGTGGAGTCAGACCAGTCATCATTCTAAGCAAAAGTGATCTGAGCGAGAATGTGGAAGAACAAATTTCGCTGGTGGAAGGCATTGCTCCGGGGATTGAAGTGTTGGCGATATCGGCTGTTCAGGACCAGGGCAAATCTTTACTTGAAAAATTCCTGTCTCCAGGCACAACTGTTGCCTTGACGGGTTCTTCCGGTAGTGGCAAGTCTACTCTGGTCAACTGGATGATGGGCGAGAGTGTACAGCTCACGCAGGCCGTTCGTGAGGACGACAGCCGTGGACGACATACGACCACTCATCGGGAAATATTTGTACTGCCGCAGGGAGCGGTATTGATTGACACGCCGGGAATGCGTGAACTCAATCTGTGGGATGAAGGTCAGGATGGTTTGTCACATGCCTTTGGTGAAATTGAGCAGCTTGCAACGGAGTGCAGGTTTCAGGATTGCACGCATACCCGGGAAGCCGGTTGCGCCGTGAAAGAGGCTATTCAGGAAGGTTCATTGGATGAAAAAAGGCTGGGCAACTACTTGAAAATGCAAAAGGAACTGAAGTTTCAGCAGCGTAAGGAAGAGGCCGCATCCAAACGACGGACTGCTTCAAGCAAACCCGTCAGTTCCCGCAAACCGAAACATGTCCGCAGTACAAAAGACTGGGAAGAGGCCTGAGGCCTGGTGGGCATCCCTCTGTATCCTGCATAGGATAGGTAAGGAGGGATGTCATCATGCCAGATTACAGCATCATCGTAGACCTGTCGGATCACATGTTATATCTTTTGGATGGCCCGCAGGTGGTTAAGGGTTATCCTGTCGCTATAGGCAAGATACTCACGCAGACGCCTAATGGCGTGTTTACGATTATTAACAAACAAGAGAACCCAGGAGGACCATTTGGCGTTCTTTGGATGGGGTTGTCGGCGCCGCATTATGGGATTCATGGAACCAATGATCCTTCATCCATTGGTAAGTCCGTTTCTCATGGATGCATACGCATGTATAACTCGGATGTGTTGGATCTGTCTTCCAAAGTGTCAGTGGGCACACAAGTAACGATCCGGCCCTAGGGCCGGATTTATCCAAAGAAGGGATTCTAAAGTCACGGCGTGGCCGAGAGAAAGGGAGTAATAACATGCGAATCAGACCAGCGCGTGAAGGGGATGCGGAAGCCGTAGCCCATGTACATACAGAGAGTTGGAAGACGACATATCGAGGGATCGTGCCGGATGATTTTTTGGACAATCTGACTACGGAATCAAGGTTGTCCCAATGGGAACGAAATATCCGTTCTGGCGAAAAGGATCAGATTCTGGTGGTAGCTGAACAGGAAGATGGGAAAATTGTCGGATTCGCCTGCGGTGGAAAGGAACGTGAAGGCAAATTGCCTTACGATGCTGAGTTGTATGCTATTTATTTACTGAAAGAAGTGCAACAAAAGGGTATAGGTCAGCAACTGGCGAGACACGTCGTTCGTTATCTCCATTCCCTGGACATGAGGAACTTGTTGATCTGGGCACTGGAGCAAAATTCAGCCTGTCGTTTCTATGAAAAAATGGGCGGAATCCCTGTACAAACACAGTATATCCGGATTGGCGGTCAAGATCTGTTAGAGGTTGCTTATGGTTGGGAGAACTTGACCCTTTTTGGAGAGAAACGGTTCCCGGTAGTTGAATAAATGCAAATTTGGCTGAATGTGTTGGGCATTGAGGAGCATTTTCCCGTCAGAGGATGAAAGGATTCAGCTATTTTTCACGTTTGCGCAATCCTTAACAAGGTTAATGAACTACTACACCGCTTTGAGGTGAGACATTCAATCTTGTTTGGGAGGCGTTATTCAGATGACTTTAATGGAGACAGAACATACAACATGGACGAAACAATTTATTAATGGCGAATGGGTAGAAGGCTCCGGCGAGAAAATAGTGGAAAATAAAAATCCGTACACGGGAGAGGTCATCGCAACCTGGCGATCCTCGAACAAGGAAGATATAGATCAGGCATATGAGGCGGCCCGAAAGAGCTCGGTGGAATGGAAGAAATCCCTGCCGGCGGTAAAAGAGGATGTGCTTCGCAAAGTTTCGGCTTTAATGGTAGAGCGCAAAGAGGAAATTATAAAATTGCTGATTACGGAATCCGGGAGCACACGCATCAAAGCCGAGGCGGAGTTTGCTTCTGCGAAACGGATTGTGGATGAAGCTGCTTCGTTCCCTTACCGAATGAAGGGGGAGATTCTACCTTCAAACACACCAGGGAAAGAGAATCGTGTTGTGCGGGAGCCCAAGGAAGTTATCGGCGTTATCGGTCCTTGGAATTTTCCTTTGCACCTGTGTCTGCGTTCCGTAGCTCCGGCTATTGCTTTGGGTAATGGAGTCGTTATTAAGCCTGCGTCCGATACGCCGATTACAGCTGGTTGGCTTATTGCTGATCTATTCGAGCAGGCTGAATTGCCTGAAGGTGTACTGAATGTGGTTGCTGGTAGCGGGAGTGAGATTGGGGATTATTTTGTAGCACATCCGGTACCCAAAGTCATTTCCTTTACAGGCTCCACAGAGGTGGGGCAGGGCATCGGCAAACTGGCGGGTGAGCATCTGAAAGAAACTGCGCTTGAACTTGGCGGCAACAATGCGATGGTTGTCCTGGAAGATGCGGATATCGAACCTGCTGCTGAGTCTGCGGTGTTCGGGAAATTCCTGCATCAGGGGCAGATCTGTATGGCACTTAATCGTATTATTGTGCATGCTGATATTTACGATAAGTTTGTGGAGTCCTTTGTTAACAAAACGAAAAAAATTCAGGCTGGTGATCCTGCTGATGCCCAAACGCTGGTAGGTCCGCTCATTCGTGAGAAGGAAGTGGAGCGCCTGCTGGACTTGATTAAGGGAGCCGAGGCAGAAGGTGCAAGATTGCTGCTGGGTGGCACTAGCAAAGGCAATGTGCTGGAGCCCACCGTGCTCGCGGATGTGAAACCAGAGCAGCATATTGTGCAACAGGAACTGTTTGGACCTGTCGCGGTATTAATGAAAGCGCAGGATGAGCAGGAGGCCGTGCGTTTGGCGAATGATACGCCTTATGGATTGAGCGGTTCCGTATTCACCGGAAATCTGGAAAGAGGGTATCAAGTTGCCCAGCAGATTGAATCGGGCATGGTGCATGTAAATGATCAATCCGTGAACGATGAGGCTCATGTGATGTTTGGTGGTGAGAAATCATCGGGTATTGGCCGTTTCGGTGGCGATTGGGCTATTAAAAAGTTCACGCGGACACGCTGGATCAGCATTCAGCATCAATATCGGGATTATCCGGGAGTGCAATAGTTCGACAGTGAACATGGATTAGAAAATACTTTATTTTATAATCAGATAGGGTTCGAGAAAGAGTGACAAAGATTGCGCAGAGTCCGCCTCATGCTTGATGGGGCGGACTTTTGCATGTTTTTACACGTTTGAAAAATAGGTGAGGAAATGGTGTGAAAAAGCTGTTTGGTATACCTGTAATCTGGTTATTTATGGATACACGGGCAGAACAGATCCGTAAATCCAATAGGTAAAGGGGCCTGAACTTCATGTCCATTGACCGTTTCATTCTGAGAAAGCTGAATACTTGTCAGGAAGAAAATACACGTGATAATCTGGTTCGGTTGTTTGTCATTCGAATCCAAAAGGCCGAGATGGAAGAAGAACACGAAAATGCTTATGTCGTCAGCCGATTGCATTAGAAATAGATAAAAGAGATTCTGTACACAAAAAAAGGAAGCTTGTCCTTAGCGGCAAGCTTCCTTTTCCTTATGTTCGCGAATGAATGAATTCGCAGTTTCCATGTTGAATTAAACAACTGACTCATCTTAATAAAGCGATAAGGCGAGGGAGTCATTTTCGCTACGGCTGTGAAGAATGGCTTCACCACCGACAATCTCAATACTAATCAATGATTGCAGACATTTCTGTAAAGCACGTTTACCATTGCTAATTTTGTTCTCAAGTGCACTGCTAAGCAATCGTAGTGTCTTTTGTACAGGTTGTTTGTTTTCTTGATTGAAATATACAGGGATTGATTTGTTTTGAAAAGTTATTAGTGTTCTCACTAGAAATCACCTCACGAGAGTTATTTCTTACTGGTTATATTAAATTCCAATGCTTAAAATTACCTTAAAATCAGCTTATGAAAACATAAAGGTGTGCAATGTTTGAAAAGTGTTCACAATTCAATTGTGGGCGAAGCATTAAAAAGTCCCGAAAAATCAATTTACAGATTCCATTTATATGGAAGAAAGACATGTAGTTTCGCATCCTTGCAATAATTAACGTGACTACTGCCTCGAAAGTTCTGAGTCGAATGGACGATATTTTAATATATACGTGGGTCATATGTAACAAAATTACAGGTTGCACATTGCAAACAGGGTGTTTATGTAAGAAAATAGGGATGGAATATCGTTTCATCTGCATTTTTTTGATTTAATTTGACACTAGGACAATTTACATATGAGACCATGGGAGGGATTATTTTGATTCTTACCGTGTATTCCGGCCGGGAGGAAGGCGAGTGGTTCGACATCGAGGTCCCGGATGAATGTACTATTGAACATCTGAAGACATTGCTGGGAGTCCGCATCTTCGGGCAGGCACCGGGAGAGGGCATTCAGTACATCCTTGAAGCCAAATTTCCGGAAGGATTGTGGTTCTCGCCACAGAACGCACAACAGTTAATGGAAACAGGGCTGCGTCAAGGAAGCTGTGTGCGAATCCAGCGGGCGTTCTCTACCACTTCTGAAGAAGCACCTGTGTATGGAAGACGTTCATTGTTTCAACAGGACAGCAACGAATGAACAATCTAGGCGTATATATTGATTACGGCAATGAAATATAAGGAGGTCTTCTCTTCGTGAATGTGTTATATCAGCGTTCTCCAAGAATGACACCGGTTCTCAAGGAAGAAAGGCTTGAAATTCTGAGGCCTCCGGCAGAACCAAACAAACCTACATTTTCAATGATTTCTATTATTGTACCGATCATGATGACGATGGTCAGCATCGGTTTCTACGTATATATCAATATGAGCGGCAAAATGAACAATAGCAATTATATGATGTTTCAGATGATGACGGTTATGATGATGCTTACGTCATACACGATTCCGTTTTTTGTGTATCTGAGCAACAAGAAGACCTATCGCAAAAAGCTGGAAGAGCGTACTACTATGTATCGAGCACAACTGGAGAAGCATCGTGAAGAGCTGAAGGAAGCTCAAGCGGAGCAAGTGAAGAGTCTGTACGAAATTCATGGTGATCCGAATGTATGTCTTCAGTTGGTGAAGAATCGCAACAGTTCGTTATGGGAACGTTCTCCTGAAGATGATGACTTCCTGCAGGTACGAATTGGCACAGGCGAGATTCCGTTTCGGATCAAACTTCAGGTTCCTCGTGTGGACGGTTACGAAAAGGATGAGTTAATTGAAGCGGCTCATGAATTGGCAGCTGAATTCGAGACGGTGCCCGAAGCATCGATTACACTGCCTTTATTTCAATCGAAAGTGATGGGTCTGGTCGGCAATCGTGAGGAAGTTCTTTCTTCACTTCGAGTGATTATCTCACAACTGACCGTTCGTCATTCACCGGATGAATTGAAGATTGCTGCCTTTTATGAAGAAAAGGAATCGAAGGAATGGGATTGGCTACGCTGGCTGCCCCACATTTGGGATGAAGATCAAGGACAACGCTATATGGCCGACAGGCACAGCGGTGCGCATCAATTGGCGGACAGCTTGTTTTCCGTGTTGAACCGTAGGCGCAATAATAAGGAAGATCGCTACAAGAAAACCGTGCAAACTCCATGTTATGTGGTGGTTCTCTCGGATACTCAATTAATAGAAGAAGAGCCGCTGCTTCCTCTGCTGCTGGAATCAGCTCAGGAGATCGATGTATGTACCATCATATTGGCAAACCGTAAGGAATCGCTACCCATGCATTGTCAGTTAATTATGGAGGCTTCCAAAGGCAAAGGGCTTTATATCAAAAAAACCGAGGATGCCGACGTGATCAGGCAAGCGTACACGCCAGATGTGATCTCCAGAGAGTCCGCAGAGGCGCTCTCGCGTTATATGTCACCGATCCGTCTGAAACGATCATCCGCTTCGGATATACCACAGGTGCTTCCGTTGTTCGACATGCTAAGTACATCACGAGTAGAGGATCTGGATGTGGTCGCACGCTGGAGCCAGACACGATACCCGGACACACTTCCCGTACCTATGGGCGTGCGAGCTGGGGGTAAGAAAATTGCGATTAACTTACATGATAAAATTGAACGTCAGGGCCATGGCCCGCATGGCCTGATCGCAGGGACAACAGGTTCAGGCAAAAGTGAAGTTATCCAGTCGATTGTGGCCTCTTTGGCTGCCGAGTTCCATCCGCATGATCTGGCTTTTATGTTAATTGACTATAAGGGCGGCGGGATGTCGAATACATTTGTGGGCTTGCCTCACGTCGTCGGCACGATCACCAATCTGGATGGGAATTTGATTGAACGAGCCAATATCTCACTGCGGGCCGAACTGGTCAGAAGGCAAAAAATATTAAATGATGCAGGAAATCTCCAGCACATTGATGAGTACTACAAAATTCTGCGTTCCAGACATGAACAGCCTCTGCCGCACTTAGTTATCATCATTGACGAGTTTGCGCAATTGAAGCGGGATCAGCCGGAGTTCATGGATGAATTAATCAGCATAGCGGCCATCGGCCGGACACTAGGTGTACATCTTATACTGGCAACTCAGAAGCCTGCAGGTGTGGTCGATGATAAAATCTGGAGCAATTCGCGTTTCCGTATCTGTCTTCGCGTTCAAAGCGAAGGGGATAGTCGGGATATGATCAAAATTCCGAATGCGGCCTGGATCACCAAGCCGGGTCGTGGATACTTCCAGGTAGGCAGTGATGAAGTGTTTGAGGAAATGCAATTCGCCTGGAGCGGTGCGCCATATAATCAGCAGGAAGATACAACGACGGTACTGCCTGTTATGGAAGTTCGTTTGAATGGGAAACGTGAGCCACTATTGACTGGAGAGCGCAGAGCTGTGCTCAAAGGGGAGGATGTGCCCAAGCAGCTTCAGGTATTCATTGATTATGTGGCGGAAGCGGCAGCAGAGGCGGGGATCACCCGATTACCGGGACCCTGGTTGCCACCCTTGCCTGAGACCCTGGAATGGGAAAGTCTCAACGACTGGCAGGAAGAAGAGAATCGTGAGGCATTGCTTGACGGGGGTGCCAGTGGCCTGAAACCTGTAGTTGGACTGCTGGATGATTTGCCTAATCAACGACAGCAGCCGCTCGCACTTCCGGTGGATCAGGGACATCTGGTTGTATACGGTATGCCTGGTCTGGGGAAAACGACGTTTGTGCAAACCTTGCTGATGTCACTGGCCCGTTCTAAGCGGACTGAACCTTGGCATGGCTATATTATTGATATGGGCCGGATGATGAAGGATTTTGCTAGTTTGCCTCAGATCGGTGGGGTAATGATGTCTGAAGAGGAAGATCGGATCAAGCGGTTATTCCGGTACATCCTGAAACTGTCGGCACAACGCAAGGACATGATCTCGGAAGCCGGGGTTAAGACAATATCAGCCTACCGTCGCACAGCCCATGCAGCTGTGCCGCAAATTGTAGTTGTTATTGATGGTTATCTTTCTTTCCGAAATGCGTATCCCGAGGAGAATGAACTTCTGGAAACGATCCTTCGTGAAGGCGGCAGTCTGGGAATCACATTTATCCTCACGGCCAACCGTGTTACGGATGTATTTGAGAAATTCAGAAGCAATATTCCCAATGCGGTTTCGTTTGAATTATCTGATCCAAGCGACTATTATTACGCAGTGGGTCGGCCGTCCAAGGCACCTAGCCAGCTTCCACCAGGAAGAGGACTGGTCAAAGGACAGGTTCCTCCATTGATGTTCCAGGCGGCGTTGCCGTCATCCGGAGCAGATGAAGGCAAACGTTCTTCCGCTCTGCGCCGCACGATTGCAGAGATCAGAGAAAGCTGGAACGGAGAAGAAGCGCCGCAGATTGCGCCGCTCCCGGAAGAGGTTAAGCTCAAAGATGTGCTTATCCGCACAGGAACCTTCGGGCAAGTTGGAGACGTATCATCCTTAACAGTACCCGTAGGTTTGCTAACCGATGATCTGGAACCCTTCCAGTTAAATTTGCGTGAAGGGCCACATTTCATGGTTACGAGTCCGATGGAAGGTGGAAAAACGACATTTTTGCTGACCTGGATGTTATCCCTTGCCTATCATGCGTCTCCTGAAGACGTGCAAATATACACGGTAGATATGCGGTATGGTTCCGGAGGACTGGGGGAAATCAGCAGTTTACCCCATGTCCGTGGACATGTATCCCGTGAAGAACAGCTTGCACCTGTGATCCAACAGTTGTACGATGAAGTTCTAAAAAGAGGCGAGTTAACCGGTGGACCGGAGATCGTTCTCGTTATCGACGATGCGGATACGTTATCCAAGCAATTAAATGATTTTAATGTGAAGGATCAATTGGGAGCGATCGTTCGTCAAGGAAGGGATCGAGGCATACATGTGATTCTGTCAGGAGTTCCGGCAGACTTCCCAACCTTTGGTTCTGACTGGGTGAACGATGTGAAGGCTTCCCAGAGCGGATTGTTGTTCGGGACTTTAGACCCTAATGATCTCTCGTTCTTCCGTATACCTTATTCGGAATCCGGAGGGAGTTCAACTGGGCTGAAGGTACTGCCTCCGGGTCAAGGTTATTATGTTAAACGTAAATATTCCAGGGTTAAAGGTGCAATTCCATGTGATGGCACCTGGAAAATGACCGATTGGATTTCTGAAATTCGTGACCGATGGCATGTTGTAGTTTGAGGGGAGGTGGCTCATAATGTTGACGGTTCATGATTCCAAGCAAAAGGTAGTCACTTTGCAAATAAAAGAGCTTTTTTTCCTGGCCGGTATTCTCGGTTCAGACCGATTGCTTGGCGTGGAAGATCCGTTCCGCGGATATATGGCGGAAGACATTGCTTTGGAGTGGGAACGTGTAAAAACATCCCTGCTCGACAAAGGATATCTGATTCAGGATCAGGACAGCAATGAGTTGATCATGACACCGACCGTATTCTCCAGGGTAGCCATTGCGGGACTGTCCGACAGGGCTTGCTGGATTCGCTACACGCACAGCGGCAAGTCGTATGAAAGTTATGTGCACTGCACGGATGAACGGGTCGTTGAAGTATCCCGTGTTGCAGACGAACCGGATTCGTTCCGGCTGAGTGATTTGGGGAATGTTCGTGAAGCGATTGATTTTCTGATTCAAAGAATGAATTGGAGTGGTCATTCTCCGGCGGAAAAGCCGGCTCTGATGTGCTCCAAGAAAAAATTCTATGATGTGATGAATGATCTGAAGAACAAAGAATTACAGGCAGTGGCTGATGAGTTAGTAACAGAGACGAGCGATCCCGAGGGATCACTTGCACTTGCGCGCTGTCTGGTGAACAAGGAATCAGAAGGGGAACTACGGTTGCTTGTATGGAACGGAGAAGGATGGAAATCACAGTCTGCGGCTTTCGCTGCAAGTACGGTATCCAACTGGCTGTTTCGCATGAGTACATCGGCTTCGGATGATTGGCTTGTTGCAGCACTGACGACGAGAGAACAGTTTCACGAGATGCTGCTGGACTGGCTTAAACAGCCTGCAGGGGAAGAGGAAAGGTGATGGTAAATGCGCATTCGTGTGGAACCGGATGTGCTTCGGGCACTGAGCAGGCAGATTCAGTATGCGGCGGAGCAAATACAGCAAAAGATGACAGTATTGGATCAGGCCATTCATTCGCTGGAGTGGGATCTTGAAGCCCGCGCCGCGATCATGAATGAATGGAATCACAGTAAGCGACTCTGTGAAGCAGCAGTACGTCGTTTTATGGACTTGAGCGTACAGCTGGGACGCAAGGCCTTGTTATTCCAGCAAGTGGACATGGAGTATCGTACAGTGTTGAGTCATGTGAACACAGCCTATGGCAATGCGGTCAATATGTTGAATGTTCTTCAGACGGAGCGTGCAGGAGAGATTATGCCTGCGCATTCGGCAACTGCTGCTGTTGTATCCGATCCATTTTCCGCGGTAGCGGCAGTGTACCGTGTACAGGATGCCGCACCGCCTGATGGCTCACCGGCGACCCTGATTCAGGCCATGCAGCCTGAACCTGTGGCGTGGAGATTCACAGATCCCTCCTTTCGTGGGAGAAGAGGAACCGAACCTGTGGTTTCCTGAGCTCACGGGTACAAGGCTGAATAAGCAAGACAGCAGAAAGTGAATTTTTTTATAAATAGGCTGTTAGGCGAAGTTTCGAATGCCAAAAATGGGGTAAATAGGATTAGGTCCTTCGGCTTTTGTCCGATCGATCCTTGTATAGTACAATTTGAACAAGTGAATTTAATTGCACAAACCAAGGAGGAATTTACAAATGGCAGGACGTATTTTAGTTACCCCAGAACAGCTTGATCAGGTTTCCAACCAATTTAAACAAAGCGGTGAGCAAAGTCAGCAAATCGTTTCTACATTGACTCAATCCATCACAAGTATGGAAGGACAATGGGAAGGTATGACGAAACAACGCTTCTTCCAGGAATTCCAGGAAGCCAGCAAACAAATGCAATCTTTCGTTCAAACGCTAAATAGCATCAGCGCGGAACTGACGGCTATTGCCAACAAATTCCGTACGGCAGACCAAGCTCGCTAATCTGCGATACATAGTTCGGGCAGGTTCCATATCCGAATTCGCCCAGAATCATATGCAGGAAGCAAGCTGAAGATTTACAACTACAGCAAAAACCGGGCGTTTTCACAACACCCGGTTTTTGTTGCACTATGACAGAATGACAGAGAGAGGGATGAGTATGTCTTTTCAACCAAATCCCGGGGATGAAGTGGTGATTAACGACATTGCCTATATCATTGGGCAGCATCCGGCTGCACCTGGTCTGGCTTACGCCCAAGCTGGAAGGCAGGGTATCGTCTATCAGTTGTTACCCCGTAACGGTTCCGTAAGTGGGGCCAAAGCACTAAAAGTATTTTTCCCTAAATTCCGTATTCCGGCTATGGTGTATCAGTCTGAGCATATGGAGTCTTATAGTGAACTGCCAGGTTTGCAGGTATGCAAGCGTGATGTGCTCACTCCGGAAAGAAACGGAGCGCTCATTGGAGAACATCCTGATCTGTTGTACGCGGTATTGATGCCGTGGGTACATGGTCTGACCTGGTTCGATGTAATCAGCGATCAGAAGCAGCTGACAGCAGAGGAGAGTCTGAAGCTGGCGAGAGCTCTGGCCGGGATCGGCTCGGCCATGGAACAGCGTGGGCTGGCTCATTGTGATTTGTCCGCACCCAATGTGATGATTCCGTTTTTTTCCGAAGTGGAGAACCTGAGAGGGGTTTCAGCAGTTGAACTGGTAGATGTTGAGCAGATGTATGGTTCCAGAATGGATCGTCCGGATGCTTTGCTTGCCGGTTCACCGGGGTATGCGGCCCATCGGACAGTGCACAGCGGTTTGTGGAGTGCGTATGCCGATCGTTTTGCCGGAGCAGTTATCATTGCTGAGATGTTAAGTTGGTCTGATGCAGCGATTGTGGAGAAAGCATGGGGAGAAAGTTATTTTGACCAGCACGAAATGCAGACAGTAAATGAACGTTATTATGCCATGAGAGAGTCGCTGCAGAAGCGCTGGGGCTCGAAGGTGTCCGATCTGTTTATTCGTGCCTGGGAGAGTCATGATCTCAGCAGTTGCCCTACGTTTGGCGAATGGTTTGTGGCGCTGGCTGCTGTGGACATCCATCTGGCAAGTGCAGCATCTGTTGTAGAATCTGAAGTCAAGGCTTCAGACCAGACAAATGCAGTCGAGACGAACCAGATCAAAGGGACAGGAGCAGCAAGCGGTATATCGGATAAGCAGGGAAATACGGATCAGAACGTGCCCGCTGTGGAACCTTCTCCTGGTCAGGAAGCGGTAGTGAATCGTCTCTTCCTTCAGGCGAGAGCATTGGAGAATGAAGGCAAACCGGCTGCGGCGCTCGAAGTGTATCGTTCACTACATCATTTCATTCCGGATAACAGTGCGATGCAGATGGAAGTTGAGGCTGCGATTCAAGAGCTGGACGCGAAGCTAAAACCCAAGCATGATGATGCAGCTCAGCCAGCCAAGATTCCTTTTTACCGATCCAAAAAGTTTATGATTTCTTCGGCTGTGCTGATTGTTCTGTTAGCTGGAAGCGTGCCAACGGTTAAAATATTGGCTGATCAGGCCGAGGTTAAACAGAAGGAGCAGGAGGCGGCTGCCAAGCAGGCCGAACTAAAGGCTGCGGAAGAGGCCGAAGCTGCGAGGGTGACTGCTCTGAGGCAGCAGGAAGAAGAAAAGAAACAAAAAGAAGCAGATGCGGCGAAACTTGATGCAGAGGAAAAGAAAAAGCTGGCTGAAGCGGAGAAAAAGCAGGCAGAGGCCAAGAAGAAAGAAGAAGAGCGTAAAGCGCTTCAGGCCAAGTATGATAAGCAAGCGAAATATGAGGCTTATCTTGCCAAGCAGAAACAAGAGAAGCTTGAAGCAGCCAAGAAGGCTGAACAGGAAAAGTACGACAAACAGGTAAAATATGAAGCCTATCTAGTCTGGAAAAAAGAAAATGACGCTAAAATTGCGAAGCAGGAAGCCGAGCGTAAGGCAGCAGCCGAGGCTCAACGCAAACAGGAAGTAGCCCAGAAAGCTGCGCTCAAGAAAAAACGTGCCCAGAATGTCGTCACACTGATTGCCCATTACAATAAAACGTATAATGCGCAAAAAGGCAGAAAAATTGAGAATGCGGAATCATACGCGCGTGATTTCAAAAATCTGTACAACACCGACGCGACCTATTTCAAAGGTGTCGGTAAAGTGGCAGCACGAATGAATGCGATCAATAAATTCCTAAGCAATACGGATTATACATTACCCAACTTGTAAAATAATGTGAACGACGGAGGTGACACATCCCAGATGAACTACACAATTCAAGCATCCCAGCGCACACCTGCACTGATTATCTATTTAATTGATATTAGCGCCTCCATGAATATGGTTCTGGACAACCGTCGGCGGATTGATGTCGTCTATGATGCCTTATCTCTGGCTATTCGCCAAATGGTGTTTCGTTCGACCAAGGGAAACCGATTGACACCCCGTTACAGGATCGCGATTCTGGCATACAGCGATGATGTGTACGATCTGTTGAACGGGATTAAGGGCATCGACGAGATTGCTGCTGTGGGTTCGTTGCCGGACTTAACGCCGAAAAGATTCTCGGATTCAGCGAAGGCTTTCCTGCAAGCCGAGAAGATTCTACAGGCTGAAATTCCCAATATGCAAGATTGTCCTGCGCCGCTTGTATGTCATATGACTGATGGGGTAGCTACAGGTGAAGATCCGGAGCCTATTGCCAAAAGAATTATGGGTATGAGTGTGCCTGATGGCAATGTACTCGTCGAGAATATTTTTATATCCGATCATCTGCTGGAAGGCCCTATTCCGGAGCCCCGAAGATGGAAGGGAATATCCCAGGAGACGGTCCTTCAGGATGAACATGGGGAGAAGCTGCGCAATATGTCCTCGGCTCTGCCGGAAAGTTATCGTGAAATGCTGGTTGAGGCAGATTATTTGCTTTCACCTGGTGCACTGATGATGCTTCCTGGTACTTGTGCAGAACTGGTATCCATCGGGTTTCAGATGTCCGCTGCTACGCCTGTGAGATAGGAGGGGAAATCATGAGAGCGATGCGTTTGGCAACATTGTCTGCTGGAGATAAGGGAAGCCGTGCGGACCATTATCAGAGCAACTTTCGCTATGTGAGTGTCCAGACGGGGGAACAGCCGTTGACCCGTTATCAAGGTACATTCAAGTGCAGGTACGGTTATGGAAGAGCGGCGGAGACCGTTAATCAGGGAGACACCGGACAGGATTTTGCTGCTGTTCGCATGAATGGTAATGTGTGTACTTTCGTATTATGTGATGGGGTAGGCATGAGTTACCTTGGTGATTTTGCTGCACGCTTTCTGGGAAACGCCTTGTTGGAGTGGCTGGAAACGACTCAGCATCCTTCTTTGGATGTTATGGAACGTCTGCTTCATGATTTGACCAGTCCGGCATCCGAACAGCTGGAGAAGTTGCAACCTTTGGAAAATTCGCCTGTACTGCTGCGGGAAGTGCTGATGGAGAAGCGGAGCAAGGGAAGTCAGGCCATGTATGTGTGTGGACGCATCGAGCTCACGGAAGGCAATCGAAAAAGCAAGGTGTGGCTAGCCTGGCAGGGGGACTCCCGCATCCGTCTTTGGCGTAACGGTCAGGAGGAATCGGCAGCATTTCAGGTGAACTGCCTTACGAATGAACGTTGGTCTACACTGGAGGGTCCGGTTGGTGGCAAACCGCATATCTATGAGGCTAAACTGTCTGCCAATGAAGTAGTTCGTCTTCAACTGTACACGGATGGCCTGAATGACCTAGATGCGATTCAGGCTTATATACCGGATGAGCACATCCAGGTACTGCTGGATGCCAGACATACGGGTGGGCTTGAAGATGATGCCGCTTTCATTGAGCTGGAATGGTGAGATCGGGTGAAGCATTACAGGATGATCTAATCATGCTGCTAAAAATGGTGAGCATCACCTACGAAAAAACTTGTCCGTATTGATTTAAAAGACACTCTTTTTGGGTAATCTTGTGAAGAATCTACTTACAGATATTGCATGAACGTACATTCTTACATAATTACTGAGCGAGAAGGAGTGGAATGGATAATGACACAACATAACGGCAAGTCACGGTTCGAAGGCAAAGTCGCCATTATTACTGGTGCTGGTTCAGGAATTGGCAAAGCGGCAGCGCTCAAACTGGCGAGTGAGGGAGCACATGTTGCGCTGCTTGATCTGGTTAATGATCGGATTTCGGAGACGGAAGCCGAAATTAATAAGCTGCGTGCAGGTGCCGCAAGAGCTTTCGATGTAGATATTTCCGATCCTGCCCGGGTGGAAAAAGCAGTCCTGGAGACCATCGAATTGTTCGGCGGTCTGGATATCGTTTTTGCCAACGCAGGTATTAATGGCGTATCGGCACCAATTGAGGAAATTCAGGTTGAGGATTGGCAGCAGATTATTACGACGAATCTGAACGGGACTTTTTTTACGATCAAATATGCACTGCCTCATATGAAGAAACGTGGTGGCGGCAGTATCATTATCACGAGCTCCATTAACGGTAATCAGCGCTTCTCCAGCTTCGGCATGTCGGCGTACAGTACATCTAAGGCGGGGCAGGTTGCTTTTGCGAAGATGGCTGCGCTGGAATTGGCGAAGTTCAAGATTCGTGTCAATGTCATCTGTCCTGGAGCGATTGCAACGAATATTGACCAAAGTACGGTCAAAACGGATGAGTTGCAGCAAATTGTCATTCCAATGGAATTCCCGGAAGGCCAGCAACCGCTTGCGGACGGACCGGGTCAGCCAGAGCACGTCGCTGATCTGGTAGCGTTCCTGGCTTCTGCGGAGTCCAGACATATCACAGGTGCGGAAATTGTCATTGACGGTGCAGAGTCGCTGCTGAGCTAAATGAGCATTTTGTATTCATCCATAGAGCTACTTTCAATCAGCGTTTTGAGCGAGTTAAATGGAAGGATGTAAAATGTTGAAATGGATGTATGTATGAAGTCGTTCCTCTGGAACGGCTTTTTTTGTTATAATGCTAACATTCGAATAGACACGTGGAACATTAATTAGGAGAGATGAGATGAAGACGGATTTACCGATACAACAGATTATTCCTGAACTAAGGCAGTTATTTCAGGAGAAGGATACAGGTGTGTTAATTGCGGAGCCGGGTGCGGGTAAAACGACCGTAGTACCGCTGGCACTGCTGGAGGAGCCATGGGTTGCTGGACGGAAAATCATTATGCTGGAGCCCCGCAGACTCGCCGCTCGCTCGGCAGCTGCACGAATGGCAGCTTCACTAGGTGAAAAAGCAGGACAGACCGTAGGGTATCGGGTGCGGATGGATACGCGTGTAAGTCAGTCCACTCGCATAGAAGTGGTGACGGAGGGTGTATTGACCCGGATGCTTCAACAGGACCAGGGCCTGGAAGACACGGCGATGATTATCTTCGATGAATTTCATGAGCGGCATCTGCATGGTGACCTTGGTCTGGCGCTTGCGCTTGAATCCCGGGCCATGCTGCGTCCTGATCTGAAACTGCTGGTGATGTCGGCCACGCTGGACCCTGTTCCTGTCTGTGCGCTGCTTGGCGAGGGAACCAGATGGATTGACTGTCCTGGACGAACGTTTCCGGTGGAAACCCGATATGTATCCAAACCGGCATCTGAGCAGATCGAGACTTTTACAGCTCAGGCCGTCGTTAAGGCACTGGTAGAACAGGAAGGGGATGTGCTGGTTTTCCTACCGGGCGCAAAAGAAATTCATCGCACAGAGCGAGAGCTGTCAAACCTCATGCTTCCTGCTCATGTTGAGGTACATGCTCTATATGGCAGCATGCCTGTAGAACGGCAGGATGAAGCTGTGCGACCCGCAGATGAAGGAAAACGGAAGGTTGTACTGTCCACGTCCATTGCTGAATCCAGTCTTACCTTGGCTGGAGTTAAAGTCGTGGTGGATGCGGGACTGAGCCGTGCCTCGGTATTCTCGCCGCGGACCGGCATGAGTCGGCTCGTCACCCTGCCGGTGTCCAAGGCGTCAGCCGATCAGCGGCGGGGGCGCGCGGGGCGAATTGCACCGGGCGTGTGTTACCGGCTATGGAGCGAAGAGGCCCATGGCGTACTGCCTGATGCAGCAAAGCCGGAGATTGCCTCCGCGGACCTTGCGCCGCTGGCGCTGGAGCTTGCCGCCTGGGGTGTCCAGTCCCCTGCAGAGCTGCAGTGGCTGGACACCCCGCCTGCCGCAGCCTACGGCCAGGCACAGGCGCTGCTGCGCCAGCTGGGCGGCCTGGATGACGCAGGCCGCATCACGCCCTTCGGGCGGCGGATGAACACGCTTGGCGTGCATCCGCGACTGGCCAGCATGCTGCTCCGCACGGCGGAGCTTGGGCTGGCCAGCTACGCCAGCATGCTGGCGGCACTGCTGCAGGAGCCTGCCGGCCTCCGCAACAGTGGCAGTGCAGGCGCGGGCACCGATCTGCGCCCGCGCGTGGAAGCGCTGCTGACTGCGGACAGCAGCGGCATGCCGCAAGCGGCAGCGTCTGTCGCAGACGGTGCTGCTGTGCGCCGCATGCTCCAGGAGAGCCGCCAGCTGCGCTCGGCGCTCGGCCCGGCGGCCGATCCGGTACGGCCGGATGAGGACAGCTGCGGATGGCTGCTGTCCTTCGCTTATCCGGACCGGATCGGGCAACGCCGGGAGGACGGCCGCTATCTGCTGAGCAGCGGCCGTGGGGTACGGCTCGCAGCGACAGAATCGCTGAGCCGTTCAGCCTATCTGGTCGCAGCCGAAGCCGACGACCAGGGCGCGGATGCGCGCATCCTGCTGGCTGCGCCAGTGCAGGAGAAGAGATTGCTGGACTTTGGTCCACATCTGCTGCATGAAGAGGTTCAGGTGGCCTGGGATAGAAACACCCGCAGTGTGCGGGCACATAGAAGGCTGCGAATTGGAGCCATTACGTTGAAAGAGAGCGGCATTGCACAGCCACCCGAAGATCAGGTGCTCGAAGCATTACTATCGGGAATACGTATCGAAGGGCTGGATTGTTTGCCTTGGACAAAATCATCACGACAGCTGGCGGACAGGATGCGCTTTTTACATCATCATTTGCCAGAATGGCCTGATCTCATCGAAGATCATCTGACCGAAGAACTGGCAGAACATCTCAGCCCTTTTCTGACAGGCATGAGATCTGCTGCGGATCTTAAGAAATTGTCGATGCAGGATGTGCTGCTCGGCGGACTCAGCTGGGAACAGCGACAGCAATTGGATCGTGAAGCTCCTACACATATTCAGGTGCCTAGTGGTTCGCGCATTCCAGTGGACTATAGCCGACCCGAAGATCCTACACTCGCGGTGAGACTGCAGGAGATGTTTGGACAGCAGGAGACCCCGCGTATTGGCGGTGGTCGAGTACCACTGACCATACATTTGCTTTCCCCGGCGCAGCGGCCTGTACAGGTCACACGAGATCTGGCGAACTTTTGGCGGGAAACTTATTTTGAGGTCAAGAAAGACTTGAAAGGTCGTTATCCCAAGCATTATTGGCCGGATGACCCGCTGGAAGCGATTGCTACTAACCGAGCTAAACCACGAGTTTAGCTAGAATGTGTTTGCCAGCCTCGGTCTGGAAGTTGGGTCTGAACGTGCTCTGAATGGGCGAGTATGCGATCGGCAGATTAGGCGTCTTGAGCACTAACGAACCACGTGCAGGCCCTAGCGCGGTGACTCGCCGCATATCAATGGTCGGCCATCCTCCTAGGCCTTCAAGGATAAGATATTGTGGTGGAAGCGTTTGAAAGAAAACAAAGCGGGTAATAACATAGCGAACCATTCAATTAGATGAGGAGGGATTCACTATGCAGAAGAAAATCGTAGGTGTGTTTAATACAGAACGTGAGGCATCATCCGCAATCGAGGGACTGAAAGCGCAAGGATTTACTTCAGATGAAATCTCGGTAGTTACACAGGATCGGGATGAACTGAAGGCCATTCGCGAAGAGACGGGTACAAAAGCACCCGAAGGTGTAGCTGCAGGTGCGGCAACAGGCGGAGTGCTAGGTGGAGTAGCTGGATTGCTCGCTGGCATTGGAGCATTGGCGATTCCGGGCATCGGTCCTATTCTGGCGGCAGGCCCTATTGCCGCAGCCTTTACGGGTGCAGCTGTAGGTGCAGGAGCAGGCGGACTTGTAGGTGGACTCGTGGGTCTCGGCATTCCGGAAGAGGATGCAAGGCAGTATGAGGAATACGTGCAAAGTGGTAAAATCCTGCTACTCGTGGACTCTACGGATCGGGACACGGATGTTTATGACGTGTTCAGCAGTAACAGTTATGTGAACCGGGACAGAATCGATGTCAATCGGGATGATGTTACGGTTGAGCGCACGGATCTCGATATGGAAAATCAAAGATTGGAAGCTCGGGATAAGGCCGCTCGACTTGGCAACAATACTTTTCTATAATAAATCGGTTCAGTAAAGACAGGAATCTTCAACTGGAATGACATAAGTGAGCCACCAGGTGGTCATCAGCCGGTTTCCTTTAGAGGAAGCCGGCTTTTGTCCCTGTTTTAACTTCCTGCTGTAGCAAGGTTCAGGTGTTAAACCTGCCAAGCAGGGAATAACAATACATACAGTAATACGGCCAGGGCCAGTCCAATCACCAGCAACATCAGTGTCAGGAACCGAATTAATTTCGTGGATGCCTGGAATGTTTGTGAATTAATCTGATTGCGTTTTCGGTGGTAAGCGGCTGCAGAACACAGGATGATCAGAATGCCGCTGACCAAGGAAGTAATACCAATGATGATTGCTGCGATATGGGCCATCCGATCATAGGCCGTTGAACTGAAGCCGAAGCCAGCTGCGAGAAAGCCAATGCCAACCATGGCAATGCCTGTACGAACCCAGGCCAGAAAGGTCCGCTCGTTAGCCAGATGCTGTTGTACATATTTGGAGTCAATGGTAGTTATGTCTTGGTCTGTATCTGAGATGTGAATCACCCCGTTCATCAATATATGGCTTCATTGTACGTCGTTTTCATGGCAAAACCAAGAAAGGAGGCTGTCTGTTATGCCTCGTAAAGAACGAATTACAGAAATCGAGAGTCTGAGGGGAATTGCTTTTGCGGCGGTCGTCCTTCAGCATTCCATAGCACATTATTCCCTGGTCCCAGAAGCGGGACTGGAAGATGGCGTATTGCTCGCCATCCTGCTGATGCTGTCCAAATTTGCAGTACCTCTATTTATTTTTATCACAGGCATGGTGCTTTTCTATAATACAGGAGACAAGTTGCATTATGGACGTTTCATGCAAAAGCGATTAACCGATGTAATCGTCCCCTATATTATTTGGTCACTGATCTACTTCACACTCGCGCCTCGCGGCTGGAACGGATTTGGTTGGCAGGATATTCCTGACCTTGGTTTAAAATTAATCACGGGTAAGACGACCTCGCATTTTTGGTACATTATTATGCTTATTCAGTTTTATCTGTTGTTTCCCCTGTTTTTGCGGGCAATCCGTTATGTCTATAACCGATATGAGGCGAAGGGGCGCACAATAGCTCTTCTGATTTCCGGTGTGGTGTACCTTGTGCTCGCGGATCAATTGCGAAATATCGCCAGGTTCATGGAATGGTTGAATGTCCCGGTGCTGACCGATGCCTTTACAACCTATGCCGATCGAAATTTTCTGTATTTCTTTTTTTATTTTGTGCTTGGTGCGGCAGCCGGGCTATCGGTTCAACGCTGGAATGAGTGGATTCAACGTTTGCGCTGGGGATATTGGACCGTGTTTATAGTCCTTGGTCTTCGGTTTATATATAAGTTAATGCAAGAGTTCCAGAAGCCGGAGGGCATACAGATTACATTCTATACCGTCAGTCTCATCCGGCCGGATATGATCTTATTCCTCATTGCTTCCATCATGGTGATGTACCAGCTGGCTGGCAAGCTCCACAATATCAGAGTAACACGATTGCTGGCGTGGATTGGCGGGGGTTCGTACGGGGGCTACCTGATGCACATGCTGATGTTGCGCTACAGCTACATTCTGGATGAACAGTTTTATGTGGCATTGGGTTTAAACCCCGTAGTGCGCATGATCATCACCTGGCTGCTGGCGCTTACGTTATCCTGCGTACTCACATGGCTCATCTCTCGCGTAAGCTGGGGCAAGTGGATTGTGGGAACTGTACCGAAGTCCAAACCTGATTAACAGGTGAATACATCATTATATGAAAAATTCAGAACAACAGTGAGTTGAAGGCCGATAAAGAGGACCGATAAAAATGAAGGCAGTAACCTGAAAAAAAAGTGACGCCAATACCACGACGAACACTTTTGAAATAAATTTTAAAATTTCATTACCTGAAAAATTCATAACTGAAAACTTCAAATCCCGCTCTACCTTACGTTTCTGCCTATCCATCATTTCTCCTTCTTGCCTTCCAACGCCCATGGATTAAAGGGAGAAAGACGGATAAAGATGGCAGAAGGGGAACATAAGTTTTATAATACTAGATATATAGAGCTGACAGGAGGGGAATGAACGTGGCTTTTATGATTGCGCAGCGGGCATTTATTAAGCTGTATCTGATTACGATGGTTGAACAGCATAGGGGATACGGCTATGAAATGCTGGAGGCAATGAAGCAGGAATTCAAAGCCTACGGTTATGTACCACCCCAGAGCGAGATATACCGGGCGCTGCATGAATTGGTTCAACAGGGTGTTTTTTATCGTACAAAGAAGCTGAAGGGCAGTGATCCCAAAGTCGATTTTCAGGAAATCGTTTTATATCACTTCACGGATGATGGTGCGGAGAAAGCTGAATTATATAAAAAACAGGTTAAGGCCGATCTCGATCGTTGTCTCGGCATGTTACACAAGGCAGAAGAGGACAATTACGGAGTGAAAGGGAGATAAGCATGGACAGACACTTACAGTGGGGTGTACTTGGTACATCCACAATCGCGAAAAATGCAGTCATTCCGGCGATTCAACAATCCGAACGGGGTGAGGTCTTGGCGATAGCCAGCCGCAGCAAGGAGAAGGCGGAAGCTCTTGCGAATGAACTCGACATTGCCAGAGCGTATGGCAGCTATGATGAACTCATTGCGGACCAGGATATTGAAGCTGTGTATATTCCTCTGCCTAACCATATGCATAAGGAGTGGACGATTAAGGCTGCTCAGGCTGGAAAACATGTATTATGTGAGAAACCGGCTGCTCTGAATTCAGAAGAAGCGGCGGAAATGATTGAGGTATGTCAACAGCACGGCGTACTATTTGCAGAAGCCATTATGTATCGATACCATCCAAAGCATAGACGTGTGCATGAGATAATAGCCAGTGGGGAGATTGGTACGGTCAGAGCCCTCCATGGCAATTTCACCTGCAATACCGCTGACGATAAAGACAATGTAAGGTTCAAAAGGGAGATGGGCGGAGGATCATTATTTGATCTTGGCGTATATCCAATCTCGGCAGCCCGCATGTATCTGGGGCAGGAGCCGGAAGCGGTAACGGTACACGCTCTTTTTTCGGAAGAACATGATGGCGTCGATATGATGGCTTCAGGACTTGTGGAGTTTCCCAATTCAGTAGCATTAACGTTTGACTGCGGCATGTGGGCCTCTGGACGAGCCGAGATGGAGATTCTCGGTACCGATGGGCGGATTGAACTTCCTAAGGTGTTCGGCTGGGAGAATAGTGATATTCCACCACAGATTATCGTGCACACCGATTCCGTCAGCCGTGAGGAACGTGTATCGGTATCCAACTCCTATGTTTTGCAGGTGGAGACCTTTGCAGCCGCAGTGCTTGAAGGAAAAGCGCTACCGTTCAGTCCGCAAAATACCATTCAGAATATGCGTGTCATTGATGCATGCCTGGAATCGGCGCGAACCCGTCAACGGGTGCAATTAGTGGATTAAAGCAGGAGCTAACATGCTAGCATGTTAGCATGTTAGATGATAGGAAATGATCGAAATGGCAGACTCCATCCCCCGGGATGTGAGTCTTTTTTTATATTTAAATGTTATATTTATATATTTTTACAAAAATAGCAGTTGAATTTGATCTTTCCTCCAAAATGATGTGATATAAATAGTAAATAGATGGCTTGTTCACTATAATCTAGCAGAACGTACATCCAGGCAGAATTTACATCTCATATCACTTACATAGTGGCAACGTTCATCCATTTTAGAGTCATTGGGAGGCTGGATTTATGAAAAAGTTTTTGTCTACAGCTCTGCTAGCGGTTATGTTAACGATTGTTTTCTTCACAGGTTCACAGATCGCTCCGGTTGGACAGCAGAAGGCTTCAGCTGCAACGTGTACCATTATCAATACGTTTACTGGTGTGGCCAACTATCTCAGCGCCAACGGGCAACTGCCATGCAACTACATTACCAAAGCACAGGCAACGGCACTAGGCTGGGTATCTTCTCAAGGCAACCTCGCTACGGTTGCTCCGGGCAAAAGTATCGGTGGAGACGTGTTTAGCAACCGGGAAGGCTTGCTTCCAGCAGCGAGTGGCCGTACTTGGCGTGAAGCGGATATCAACTACACTTCCGGTTTCCGTAATTCGGACCGCATCCTGTATTCCAGTGACGGCTTGATTTACAAAACGACAGACCACTATGCATCATTTACTCGCTTGAAATAAGGAAGGACAGGACAGACATGAAGAGGGTAGTACTTAACGGTGAGGACTTTTACAGCACAACAGAATTGCATGAGCTATTGAAGAAAAAGCTTGAACTGCCAGACTTTTACGGTGCAAATCTGGACGCCTTGTGGGACTGCCTTACAGGCATGATTGAGCTGCCGCTTGAATTAACCTGGACGAACTACCAGATCAGCAAGGAACGGCTGGGTAGTGAGGCAGAGATGGTATACAAGTTGATGCTGGAGGCAGAAGAAGAGAGTATCGGATTTCAATTCAAGACAGAGGACTAGTACATGAACTACGAATCATAGCAGCAAATTTTGGTGCAAAGAGAACAGACCCTTCGGTCTGTTTTTTTGTGTTTTATAGGGATATACACAACGTTAAAAATATTTTCACGAAAGGGTTGATTTTCGCATATCATACGTTAAAATAAAATTAACATTAAAAATATTTTCACGTTGAGAGGCGGAGTAATCATGAGCGAAGGTACAGTCGCACGCAAACAAGGGATCGGGGAATTAATTCGGATTAAACCGTATGTGCAGTTTATGGTGAGCAAGGTAGTATCCAGATTCGGCGATTCGATTGATTCCATTGCCTATAGCTGGATGGTGTACATTTTGACAGGTTCAAAGCTGCTGATGGGAACACTGCTGGCAGTTAACTTTTTGCCAAGTATCTTTCTGGGGCTGTTTGTCGGAGCACTGGTTGATCGCATGTCTCCCAAAAAGGTGATTGTGCTCACGAATACTGGTCGAGGCTTATTTGTTGGCATTACAGCACTATTGTTTGGTCTGGGTGAGCTGCAAGTCTGGCATCTGTTCGTCATCACCATTCTGAATTCCCTTCTGGAATGTTTCGCGTCACCCGCTGAGGTATCCACTGTACCGCGATTACTTCCCAAATCAATGCTGCTGTCTGGTAATGCCATGGCATCATCTGCAACCCGGGTTGCAGAACTCGCAGGACTTGCAGTGGCGGGAACGTTAATTGCAACGGCAGGGATCACGTGGACGATATTGATCGATGCGGGCTTGTTTGCCTTAAGTGCACTCCTGATGAGCCGTGTGGGGTACCCGAAAACATCAACATCATCTAACAATGATAATACGTCATTTGATTCATCTGATTCTCCTCCAGCAAGAAAAAGTATATTCTCTGAAATGACAGAAGCCTTTCATTTTATGCGTAAACATGTGTTGTTACTGATCGTCTCCATTCTGTTTGCCTTTGTTAACTTTTGTCTGATGCCATTCAATGTTCTTCGCACGCCATATGTCATTGAAACGTTGCACGCCGGAGCGGGAGGATTAAGTCTACTCAGTGGGCTGATTGTGGCAGGCATGGTACTGAGTGGCTTGTGGCTGTCTCATCGAGGATCGAATTACCGTAAAAGTGTGCTGGTCATTGTAGGTATTGTCATGTTGGGGCTCAGTTATGCCATGACCGCACTCCCGGCTTACATGACGTCCTACCAGCTGCCTGTTGCTGCTGTCTTTTGTCTGATGATGGGTATGGGGATTCCACTTGCTACAACACCCCTTGCGTCCTATCTCATGGAAGTTACGCCTTCCGAGATGCTTGGCAGAGTGTATGCCCTTCAAACTATGCTCGTCGTGAGTGTTGCTCCATTAGGTAGCTTGGTTTCAGGAGCCCTTGCCGATTGGGTGGCATTGCCGATTCTATTTATCGTGTTTGGTGTTTTGCTTGCCATGTCAGCCGTTTTGGTGCTTCTGAGCAAGACTTTCCGCACCGTTCTATAAAAAGGCTTCCTCAAACGTGTTATCGCGAGCCTGTTTTGACCGTAACCCTGTCCGGACGGTATAATATACACATGATGGGCAACAGGTACCCCGGAAATGAGGATACAGGTATGCAGCGCAAAGTACTTTCAACGATTGAAGAAATCAAGGTCTACTCCGATCCGTATCGGATACAGATCTTGAATATGTTTAATAAACAGGGCAGACCCTCTACGGTTAAAGAGATCGCAGACCAGATGGGCGAAGTGCCAGCCAAGGTACATTATCATGTGAAGAAACTGGAGAAAATCGGTTTGCTTACCATCGTATCCACTCGTGAAATTAATGGAATCATCGCCAAATATTATGAGCCCTTCAAGGGAGAAATCCAGCTCCGTAACGAAGATGAAGAGAACTCACCTTTGAAGGAGGTATTTCGTTCCGAAACCTTCAAATTGTTAAATGAAATGTTTGAGCAGAGCCGTCGGAGATTTATGAATCAGGCGGAAAACGGGGACCGTATGTTTATCTCAGATATGACGTTGTATGCTAGCCGGGAAGAAGTAGAGCAGTTGTACAACAACATTACGAAGATGTGTGAACCCTATTTAACGAAAGACAGGCATGATGCGGACCAAGAGGTCTTTCATTTATTCAGTTCCCTATCCAAAGATACGGTGAATAAGCCCGTTTCGGAAACCGCTGGAAAATTGAAAAAGAAGGCTTCACCCGATAAGGGCAAGTCTGTTGCGAAAACGTCAAGACCTGCTAAAAAGCAGAAGGAATCCTCGTCTGGTGGTCAGGCGGAAGAGTAATCGAAGCATATTCATCGTCATATTGAAGTTTCATCTGTGTAAAGATGATATGCTACCAAGAAAAAAGCCGCCATTGGCGGCTTTTTCATGCGTAATTTGGCATGATGGAAGACATGTACCTATTTTAGCGCAAACGACCTTAATTCGTTCATAAACTACATGTTTTCATCATAGTCTTTCACGTCACGTTTGGCTGCGGTTGCGGGGGAGTTCGATGTGCCATATTCCTCGACGGCTTCCCAGGCGTCAGCGTTATCGAACTTGCCAGCATTGCGCTGTCTTACTTCTCCGGCACCGCTCGGCGGCATCGTCATGACTTGCTCCTCAACAGGCCGTTCGTTGCTTAACTCGCGGTTAGGCGTATCATCGATACAGTAGGCTGTGTAAGGGATCGCTTCGAGTCGTTCAAAAGGAATATCCTTACCACACGTCACACAGGAGCCATACGTTCCTTGTTCGATTCGCTCCAACGCTTCATTCACCTGATTGAACTCGTCGGTCAACGTATCATCTATCGCTAAGTCACGGCTTCGCTCAAACGTCTCCGTACCAGCATCTGCCGGGTGATTATCGTATGATGACAGCTCACCAGTTGAATCTTTCAGGGACTCTGCTGGAGCACCGTCTTCCATGCTGGATTCAAAATGGCGCTGTAGGTTTTCACGTTGTTCCAAAAGAGCGTTTTTCAGCTCTTGAAGTTGATCTTTGGTTAATGTACTCATAAGGACATGCTCCTTTCCCGCAATGGGGTTGTAGTCAGTCCTTACCCGAATTTCATAAGAAGCAATCAGTTTCGTGTGTAAAGAGGTTCGTTCGATTTTATATCTGACGGATAATGTGTTATAAAAAATATAGAGAGAAAATGCGGCGGTATCGAAGATCTTCTTGTGCTTACCGCGGCGCGTTTGATAATGGAGGGTTGTCAATATGGATGAGCATATGAAACGAAGATTGGACAAACAAAGACAATTGTTCAAGCAATTGGGCGTGCAGCTCGACGCTTTATCGATTCATGAAAAACAATTCAACTATAAACTTCGTGGTTATGATCCGGATGAGGTGGATGCCTATCTTGATTTGGTTATTAAAGATTACGAACGTTTCTATGCCAATATAGCGGATCTGATGGACAAGTGGCAAGAGCAGCAGTTAACGATTCGGGATCTGAAGTCGTCGGCGAAGCCAGTGGAAGATCCAACGAAGATAGATCGAAAACAACTGGATGATATTGTGAAACAATTGGAGTACAGCGTTCGGCAATTAAAAATCCGAGCACGCCCTGAACAGGACCTGTTCTCCGAGTAAGTCTACACATCCGGGATGATATAAAATCAGCATTATAATGCTCAAATAAAAGGTGGTTAATCATGAGTACTCATTTTTCGGTCAGTGTGCATTGTTTGTTGTTGTTGTCTTTCAGCGCGCCTGAACGAATCACTTCGGCACTGATTGCAGGTAGTGTGAATACCAACCCTGTCGTGGTCAGACGTATTCTCGGTGGGTTGAAAAAGGCAGGACTTGTGGACTCCTCACCAGGAACAAGAGGATTTTACCTCGCCAAACCCTCAAGCGAAATCACATTAGCCATGATCTATCAGGCTGCCAAGGATGAAGGGCCATTGTTTCCGATTCATGGTAACTGTAATCCGAATTGTGATGTTGGCCTTCGTATTGACAGCCTTCTGACCAATCTGTATCAGGTTGCCGAAGCAAAGGTGGAACAGTTCTTCGCATCCATTACTCTTGAAGATATGGAGCGTTCCTGTTCCCAGCTTGAAGTTCCATCACATGCCGAATAAAGCGTAATGTAAGGGAAAGGGAAGGTGTGCTGTACTATGAAAATTATTGTCATCTCGGACACTCATTTACCTCGAAAAGCACGTAAGTTACCCGATCCCTTGGTTGAGGCGCTATCAGATGCTGATCTGATTCTCCATGCCGGGGATTGGTCGGACTGGAGTGTACACAAGCTGCTCAGCGCTTACGCCCCCATTGAAGGTGTTGCAGGCAATACGGACCCGCCTGAAATAGGTCAAAAACTCGGGTTCTCCCGCATCGTTGAAGCGGACGGTTTGCGTCTTGGTCTTGTACATGGTCATCTGGGATCGAAGTCTACAGAGCAGAATGCGATTCACACTTTTGCAGGACAGCAGGTGGATGCTGTGATTTTTGGACATTCGCACATTCCAGTGATGCATACGGTCAATGATGTGCTGATATTTAATCCGGGCTCTCCTACGGATCGGCGCTTTCAGCCCCAATATTCTTTTGGTATCATGACTACAAATTTAGGGAAATTGCAGGCGGAACATGTTTTTTATGATGTAAAATAGAAGTTGCAAACCAGGCATCTCGAATCAGAAGGATCTTCTGTTATTCGGGGTGCTTTTTGTTATGTATGCATTCAAAAGGGAACTTGCAAGTTATCTCTGAATGGGGAATATGGTCCGCTGTTTATCTGTCATTCATCTCTTCTCGTTGCCCCCTATGGTGGCCTTCGTATGAATGATACAATGCGTTTACAACAATAAATTGAATACGTTTACATAAGGAGATGAATGTTGATGAAATTGTCTGTATTCACTGTTGCCACACCGGACTTGACCGCAGAAGAATTGGCTTCTGCTGCAGCCGCAGCAGGCATTGAAGGGATCGAATGGAGATATCGTGGAATACCGGCGGATGCTTTGTCCGAAGAACCTTCTTATTGGAGACATAATCGTTGCTCGATAGATCCGGATCAATGGGAGGAACAGGTACCGGAATTTCGTGAAGCGGCAAAAAAGCATGGCAGACAGTCGATTGCATTGGTGCCATATCTGAGCTGTGGAGATCTGCTTGCCACGGAGCAAGCATTTCAAACTGCACAAGCCTTAGGAGCATCCATAATGCGTGTTGGGGTTCCCGGTTATGATCGCAAAACCAGCTATCCTGAATTATACAAACAAGCTGTGCATTATCTGAACGAGGTTCAAGAGATGGCCCAACAGTATAAGGTAAAAGCTGTAGTAGAAACCCATCATCAAACGATTGCCCCCACTGCATCACTAGCTTATCGGCTCGTGCAATCGCTGGATTCACAGCATGTAGGGGTGTTGTACGATCCAGGCAACATGGTGCATGAAGGATATGAGAACCATCGTATGGGACTGGAATTACTGGGACCTTATCTGGCACATGTGCATGTGAAGAATGCGGCTTGGTTCAAGGATGAATCAAACAAGAATTCGAATTCCAGTGTGAATGAACAAAATACAGAAATCTTGCTAACATCAAACTGGCATTGTCAGTGGGCCCCCTTGACTGAAGGCGTGGTGAACTGGTTGCAAGTATTCCGTGACCTTAAATCCGTTGGGTATGATGGATATTACGGGATTGAGGATTTTAGCGGGGTCTTGCAATCGAAGGCGATGTTACAGCATTTTGCAGATGTTTTTGCCGAAATTGAACGTCGTGCGGAAGAGGAGGTACAGGTATGAGTTTGGTTCGAGTAGCCGTTATTGGAATTGGGAATATGGGTGCAGCCCATGCCAGAACGTTGGTAGCAGGAGAGGTACCTGGTGCAGAGCTGGTGGCTGTGTGTGATGTGAGACAAGAAATGGAGAGCTGGGTATCCAGCAATCTTCCGGCTTCAGTCACCTATTGGCAGGATGCGGAGCAGATGATGTCATCAGGGACGATTGATGCGGTAATTATAGCAACCCCGCATTATGACCATCCCGAAAAGGCCATTCAGGCTTTTCAGAATGGTTTGCATGTCATGATTGAGAAACCTGCCGGAGTATACACCAAACAGGTACGCAAGATGAATGAAGCCGCGGCTGCCAGCGGCAAAGTGTTTTCCATGATGTATAACCAGCGAACCAACCCTTTATATATCAAACTAAAAGATCTAATTGCCTCGGGAGAACTGGGTGAGATACGTCGCACCAACTGGATTATTACGAACTGGTATCGCTCCCAGAGTTATTATGATTCAGGCGGCTGGCGGGCGACGTGGGCTGGTGAAGGGGGCGGTGTCCTGATCAACCAGGACCCTCATCAACTGGACCTATGGCAATGGACCATCGGCATGATGCCGGTGCGTATGCGTGCCTTCTGTTCATTCGGCAAATACCGGAACATTGAAGTAGAAGATGATGTAACGGCATATGTCGAGTATGAAAATGGAGCAACAGGTGTATTCGTGACCACAACGGGTGAAGCACCAGGCACCAACCGATTCGAGGTCAATGGGGATCGTGGGAAAATTGTCATTGAAGATGGTCAGTTGACCTTTTGGCGTCTTCGTGAACCCGAGCCTGAATTCAATCAGAGATTTACCGGAGGATTTGGACAGCCGGAATGCTGGAAATGCGAGGTGCCGATTACCGGTGTGGAAACCGGACATCCTGGCCTGATTCGTAACTGGATCGATGCCATCTTGAACGGGACACCGCTCATTGCTCCGGGAGAAGAGGGTATCCATGGTTTAACATTGTCCAATGCCATGCTGTTGTCAACCTGGACAGATAACTGGGTAGATCTGCCGATCGATGAGAATTTGTTCTATGAGCATTTGCAGCAGCGGATTGCCAGTTCAAATACAAAGAAAGACAAGGCAGAGAGTGGCAGTCAACCTGCTGATCTGTCAAAGACATTTAAGTAAGTGGAACTTATACACCAAGCTGAACTTAAGGCGTGTACAGGATAACTGAACCGATAAACGGAAAATCCAATTGAATTGGAAAGGTGGAGAAGGTATGGCTAAAGACGGCATGTTTTATGCACCAAAGAGTCTGAAAAAAGAGATCGTATGCGGTCCAGGTGAGTTTACCATTGCTGCTGTAGCGTTGGACCATGGACATATCTACGGTATGGTTGGCGGGCTGGTGGAGGCTGGGGCAACGCTCAAATGGGTATATGATCCTGACCCAGCTAAAGTCGAGGCTTTTCGGAAACAGTTCCCGCAGGCACAGATCGCGGCATCTGAAGCGGAGGTACTTGCTGATGATGAAGTGCAGCTCGTAGCCGGAGCAGCCATTACATCGGAGCGTGCGCCACTCGGCATGAGAGTCATGGCCGCAGGCAAAGATTATTTTACGGACAAAGCTCCTTTTACTACACTGGATCAACTGGCCCTTGCGCGTGAAGAGGTTAAACGCACTGGGAAGAAGTATATGGTCTATTACAGTGAGCGTCTGCACGTGGAAAGTGCGATCTATGCCGGACAACTGATCGAACAGGGAGCGATCGGCAAGGTTGTACAGGTTATGGGGACAGGACCGCATCGATTGAATGCGGGTGGTCGGCCTGAATGGTTCTTCCAGCATGAAAAGTATGGCGGCATCCTCTGTGATATTGGAAGTCATCAGATCGAGCAGTTTCTGACCTTTGCTTCATGTACCGATGCAGAAGTGGCCTTCAGTCGGGTGAACAATTTCAATCATCCACAATTCCCAGAACTAGAGGACTTTGGCGAAGCATCACTTATCGGCAACAACGGGGCTTCCGGTTACTTCCGCGTAGACTGGTTTACACCGGATGGTCTGGGTACATGGGGCGATGGGCGAACGGTTATTTTGGGAACGGACGGATACATTGAGCTGCGTAAGTATATCGACGTGGCCAGAGAGCCTGAGGGTGATCAGGTGTACCTGGTTAACCATGAAGGGGAATACCATTATAGCGTCAAAGGAAAGGTTGGTTATCCATTCTTCGGTGAACTGATCCGGGATTGTCTGGATCGAACAGAGAATGCGATGACACAGGAGCATGCGTTTAAAGCGGCAGAACTCTGCTTAATTGCACAGCATAAGGCAATGAGTGAGAGAGTGGTATGGAGCAGTGGTACGAAGTAAAGGGTTTTATTTAAGATAGTAATAGAATATGTAGGTGGAGAGCGGCCTGATGTAATGGCCGCTCTTTTGTTTGTTGTATACCTTCGCAAATGGAACAATATGGTTTATTATGTATGTAGTTCAGAAATTGACTTGAATGTGTGGTGTTTATGAAGTACATAAATTAGATGTTAAGTGAAATTACTGAAGAGAGGCAAAGTACTTGATTTTAGAATATTTAGATAAATATGCTCAGAAGGCTTATCGAGAGGTTACTTCAATAATAACTTGTCCAACTTTTTTGTTTTCTAGTGACCCTAATCTAACCAGAAATGAAGCAAATTATAATTACGTGTACATCCATGGATTCAATAGACTTATAAAGAATAATAGAATATCATCAGATCAATTGATTGAAGTGTTTTCTTTTCTTGAGAAAGAAATTGAGATATACCTTATGAAGCACTACACAGGTAAAAATTTTATGTATTACTTGAAGGCGGATGCTCTAGTCCCGGCATTTACAATAACAATTGTATCGCATTATGAAGATAAGGAGGTGCAAGAAAGTGTATCTTTATTTGAATTAATTGATTGGTACAAAGAAAATGCATGTTTTGATGGATTGGAGATAATTGCGAGACAGATAAGTGATGAAAGTAAAGAAGCAGAGTCTAAAGGAGCTTTTCCGGATTCAGTAAAAACATATACAAAGACAATTAATACCTAGACAGCAATTCAAAGAGGTTCGTAACTCCACTTAACATAATATTCACACATCGGGCATACGCCCTCGGTGCGGCTGAGGGATTTCAGGGAAGCAGGAGCAGGCGGACACTTCCGACTCCGTCGGACGTCGTGAATACAGGAATGTTATATGTAATAGCTGCAAAGAAATAATAAAAAAAATTTAAATTACTTTGGAGGTAAGTCGAGATGGAAAGCAGAAAAATCGATAGTAATGAATTCCCGATATTGGAATTTGATGAATCGCGAGTTGCAATAATAGAAGCAACTAATTTTATTAAGCCAAAAGAAGAATTTGAATACTGTGTAATAACATTTTTTCGAGATGTAATTGAAAAAATGAAAACGGAGGGAAAGTTGAAAGAAGTTGCATCTCTACATTGCGAGACTGTAGATTTGCCAATATATGAAACATATTATCAAGGAAAAAAAGTACATATTACTTTGGGGTATTTAGGATCTGCAGGTTCAGCAGGATTCTTAGAAGAACTGATAGCCTATGGTTTTCTGAAATTTATAGTATGTGGTGGTGCAGGTGTATTACAAAAAGACATTGCTGTTGGACATGTAATAGTACCAGTTTCGGCAGTGAGAGATGAAGGAGTATCATACCATTACATTAAGCCATCAAGAGAAGTTGAATGTAATCTAGAGGTATTAAAATTCATAGAGGACGATTTTAATATACATAATATAAGGTATATTAAGGCCAAAACTTGGACGACAGATTCATTTTATAGAGAGACTAAAGAAAAGGTTGAGTTGCGGAAAGCAGAAGGGTGTATAACTGTAGAAATGGAAGCAGCAGCATTTATGGCTGTCTCACAATTTAGAAATGTAAAATTAGGTGTTATCTTGTATGGCGGTGATGATTTAAGTGGTGTCGAATGGGATAGTCGAAGTTGGAATAGCAGATCAGAAATAAGAGAAAACCTTGTTCAAATATCAATGCGGATATGCAGTTCTTTATAACTGAAATAGCTATAATCCATTTATTAATGCAATTATTAAAAGGGAAATGCTACATAGACAACACCGTATTCACGCTGCGGCCCCTGATGGGTCTTTGGTCTGCAAGGCGCATTTTGGAGAAGTGGATTCAGCAGACAATCCTGCGAGGCTAAGTGGCGGAGCCACCCGGTCTTAGCGGACCTTAAGCCTCTCGGGTTCTTGAATACAACAACGTTATGCGCCACTACCGGTAAATATTAAAGATAATCTTTAAGGAGATAATTTATGAAAGGTAAGATACTCCTCTTATTTTTTATTACGATAATGTTTTCATCTTGTCAAAATATTAGTCAATCGACTACTTTGAATAGTGAAACTAAATCAATAATGAATTTTGAACTGCCTCCTGATGTAGAGAGTAAAGGTAATGGAACAGAATCGAAAGAAATAACTGAAGGTCGATCAGAGCCTTCTAACAATGAAGTGTTATCCATGAGAATTGGGAACTACGATTTGAAAGGAGAATTTTATGATGAAATGCTTCGAAATCCTATAGATCATGATTATGAAGTAGAATTTAATGAATTTCAAAATTCCAAAGAGATTATTACAACAATGGAATGGGGAGCGTTGGAAAGCAAATATACAGAAATTTGGGATAAAGAGTTGAATCAAATATATAAAAAGCTTCTTTCTAAGTTGGATAGAGAACCAAGAGAAGCACTAATCGAATCGCAGAAAGAATGGTTACAGTATCACTTAAGGGAAACAAAATTTGTAGAGAAGACATTTATTAATAATGGTTACCTTGGATCAAAAGGATCGGTAAGCCTAGGCACGGTTATACGGGAGATAATTAGGGAAAGAACAATGCAATTATTTGAATATCGATATTTGCTAGATAGAGAAGTTGAGTTTTTATACCAAAGTATAAAATAGAGTTGGAATCTTGATCAAAGGTTTCTAGGTGATGCTTCGAAGACAGTAACGGCGCATAACAATATATTCATGTTGCGGGGATACCACTCCTTGGCTGCTAGATGTATACTCATGGAAGAACACTCAGACAACAAACGAGCCAGCCTAAGATAAGAGCTATCTAAGGCTGGCTCGTTTCGTGAATACAAGAACGTTATGTGAAAGATATTCAGATCTAAATCAGAAGGGAAGTCAAACATAATGATCAGAGTCGATGTAGCTTATTCCTTAATTACTGACCCAACCAATTCCAAAATATTAATGGTAAGGAATGTAGATGATTCTAGTGACCGATGGTCACTTCCAGGCGGCGCTGTTGAAAGAGAAGAATCATTAGACCAAGCAGCAATAAGGGAAGCTAAAGAAGAAACTGGACTAGATATTAAAGTTCATGGAATAGTGGCAGTAAATGAATGTAAATTTCCGGAAAAAGAAGAACATGTAATATTTATAACATTTAAAGGTGAGGTAATTGGTGGGAATGAAGAAATAGTTAGACCTAATGAAATTTCTGAGATAGCTTGGATTGATATAGAGAAGGCTGAACAATTAATGCCTTATTATAAAGAGGGATTAAGAAGATTAATAGATGGATATGAAATAACATATTTTAACGAAGGCAATAAGTAATTTTGTTAGTTGTTCGAAACGGCATATCCTCCATATAATAAAATATTCACCTGCGGGCCATTCGTCCCTTGATCTGTTCCAGGAGTGTTTTCGAGGAAGAAGAATCGGGCAGATACATCCATTCCCTTAAGATAAGAGCTATCTAAGGGGAATGGACGTCATGAATACAGAAACATTAGCTAGAATTCCAGCAATTATTTATTTAGAGGTGTAAATTCAGAGATGTCTTATACAAAACCTGTTATTAGAGAACCATATTATGATTGTCCAAAATGGTTTGACAATGATGTGCATCGTTCAGAGTTACTAACGCTTTCGGGCAAGTGCACATCTTCTGAAGTTGAACTCTTTTTAATACATTTATTTGGATATTGCAATATAAATATAGATCAATCAATGGAAGACACTTTCAATGAACTATTTGCAAATGACTCTGTAGCTATTTTGGGTGGTGTTGCTTTTTATGAAAGTGAAGAAAAATTTATTATGCCAAATTGTTGCTGTGGTCTAGAACAATTTAGGGAGATTTATAATTCTATTCTTAATAGAGAGAGTCCTTGGCTTGGACATGATCCCTCACCGGGAATAACTTATAAGGGTAACATGGCCATCGTCTGGTCTGATGATCCAGATTCTAGTGATAGATCGGACGTTTTCCATATTGATTTTGAGTTTGAAGAAATTTTATCTTGTCTTGAGAAATCCAAATATGATTTGAAAGATTTCATTGATAAGCCACTTTTTGAATGGATTTATCGAAGAGATCGAGATACAGCTAAAAAAATGAAAGATAGAATGTATGAGTGGTTTCTTTAGGAAATGTGATTATTAGTATTTCTAAGAAGGCAGGAACATCAGCTAACATTATATTCATGCTGCGGCTCGGCTGTAGCCGAACCTTGATCCGTCAGAATGTTTTGACAGAGAAGCAGAATCAGGCGGATAACCCTGCGAACCTTAAGGCAGCTGAAGCTGCCTTAAGGTTCGCAGGGTTCATGAATACAGAAACGTTATCGGAAAATACGCAAATATATAATTTAATATCAAAGAAGGCTAAACCATCTGATAACACCATATTCAAGCTTCGGGGCATTTGCCCCTCGGTCCGGCAGAAGTTAGAGGAATATTCGGGGCTAGATTTTCAGTAGCAAGGAAGTGGAATCAGCCGGACACATCCAATCGATTAAGTGCGCTGATGTGTACCCGGCAGCTTTGCTGTCTAAAGTCGATAGGACGTCGTGAATACCCGAACCATATACGAAACACTTCGAAAGCGGGAATAACATAAAAACAAATAAGGCAATGAAGAATTTATTGGATGAGTTATCTCAATCAAATAAATTCATAAATTCGGATTTATTAAATCCCAATTTTATTGAATGGGATAATTGTATCTTGATTCTAAGTTCTACAATCGAAGGAGAAGATGTGGTAATTAGATTCTATCAATCAATCTAGGGATAATGAACCTGAGTGGATTAATCTAAACGATCTTGAAGGATATAAAGAAGAAGCGATTTTAGTAATTGAGATTCTGAATGTAGTTCAATGATGAGAAGTGCTTCGTATAACTAAATATTAAAGCTTCGCGCCATTCGGCTTTTGGTCCGGCAGATGCTTATCGCGGATATGAAAGCAGTCGGACAAATCTTAACCGACTAATTGCATTGCGGCCAGCTCCTGACGGAGACTTAAGTCGGTGACGTCGTGAATGCGTTATACAAAATAGGCATAAAGATAATACCGCATTGGAGGCGATATTATGGTGGCACACAAAATTGAATTATCCCAAGAATCACTAATTGGTTCATTCACTAAAGAAGTAACTCCAATCATTTCAGTGTCATCGGGTGATTCCATACGTTTTGAAACATTAGACGCAGGTTGGGGTACTGGGAGAAGTAATGGTGAAAGAAGGAAACCATTTTCAAGAAAAGAAAAAATATATGGAGGTCACGCCTTGTTGGGACCTATTTATATTGAAGGTGCTAAGAAAGGGATGACTTTAGAGATTGAGTTTAATGATATTATACCTGGGCAATATGGGTTTACTGCTGCAGGTCAATATCCTAATTGGCAAAACCAGAAGTTACATTTGACCGAATATAAGGAAATTAGCCTGGATTGGAAACTCGATAATAAATCCATGGTGGGAGTATGTGAAATCAACGGCAACTCCTTCTCAGTTGCATTACGACCTTTCATGGGCGTTATTGGAATGCCTCCAGATGACATAGGAATTCACTCTACTTGGCCACCTCGATATTGTGGTGGGAATATTGATTGTAAAGAGCTTGTGAGAGGCAGCAAATTGTATCTTCCTATTTCTGTCGATGGGGGTTACCTTGCTATAGGTGATGGTCATGCTTTGCAAGGGGATGGAGAAATCAGTTGCCAAGCTATTGAATGTCCGATGGAAGTTGTTGATATAACTGTAAATTTGATTGAAGGCATAGATTTGTTAAACCCCCGTGCTAATACTCCCGCAGGGTGGATTACTTTTGGGTTTCATGAAGATCTTAATGAAGCAACCGTTCAAGCTTTAGATGGAATGCTTACCTTGATGGGTGAGTTGTATGGTTTAAATCGTGTTGAAGCTATTGCTTTAGGGAGTTCAGTTGTTGATCTACGTATAACGCAAATTGTAAATGGGGTTAAAGGGGTACATGCCTGTCTACCACATGGAATTTTAAAGTGATTCGAATGTAACTCAGTACCTGAAATAAAGAAAACACATATGAATATCTTTCATGATTTTAATGTTTAGTGGTCTCAACTAATCATTAAGGAGAACCAGGCAAAAACGTACGATTAGTCATACGATTTCATGATGAATAGGGATAAAAAAGAAAGGTGGGGGTTCGCTTGTATGCTATAGAATTACTCTTCAACAAAGAATTCGATGAGTACGTCAGAAAAGTATGGATGCACTTTGACAAAGTTGGGATCAGTCATTTTATGAATAGATTTGAGAACTTAAGTCCCCATATAACACTTGCCGTATATACGGATATATCCGATTTGAAAGGATTTAAAGAACAACTTGAAATCTATTTTGATAATGTTTCTCCTCTTCGTTTACGATTTGATATCGTAGCTACCTTTCCAACCTCGGGAACGATATTTTTAGCCCCAACCATGACGGATGAACTTCAACGTTTACACAAGGATTATTATAATAAGTTAGACAAATATAATAATCAAGCGAGTATATATTATAGTCCAAATCAAAGGAATCCACATTGTACCCTGGGAACACAATTAAGTAGAGAAGCGATAGCTAAGGGAATTCATGATGTAGTAAAGGAATTTGAACCTATGGATGGGATCATAGAAAGAATGAGTTTAGTGAAGATTGAGCTGTCAGAAGAAGGGAACAGGAATATAACCATATTTGAACAATCTTTTGAAAGTTAATTCAAAGAGGTCAGTTACTGCGTATAACATTATATTCACGCTGCGGGTATTCGCCCTGGTTCCGAAAGGAGTCGGAGCATACGCTGGGTAGTAAAACACAAGGGAATGGACGTCGCGAATATATCAACTTTATGTGAAATCATAGTGTGACATTTAATGAAAGCATCTAAAGGAGGCTTGTATGAAGACAATTATCTATATGGTTAGGCATGGAGAATCACCATACAACGAAGGAAATGAAAGAACAAGAGGGCTTACGCCAAAAGGAAAGATCGATATTGAAAAAGTAACGAAGTTATTTATAGGTGAAGGAATAGACATGATTATATCAAGTCCTTATACTCGAGCAATTCTGAGTGTTGAAGGATTGGCCAAGCACTTAAAGTTAGATATTAAAGCATTTGAAGATCTTAGAGAACGACATTTTGCATCTTATGATATTGAAAATGCAGAGTTAATGTCTAGTATCAGAGAGAGTTTTAATGATTTTGATTATACCTTGCCGGGTGGAGAGTCCAATGCTGATTGTCAGAAAAGAGCAATCTCAGTTCTAAAACCCTTACTAAAAGAGAACAGAGGGAAGAAAATAGCAATCGGGACTCATGGTCTTGTGATGACTTTGATGATGAATCATTTTGATTCAGCTTTTGGTTTGGAGTTTTTGAATCAATTAAAGAAACCAGATATTTATAAAATGCAATTCGAGGACTTAGAATTAGAAGAAGTAACAAGAATGTGGAATGATTAGATTTCCTAAGGTATATAAAGAATACTGTGACATTACATGTCAGAGTATTCACGCTGCCTTGGTCTTGCTGGAAGCAATTCGGTGAAGTGTGAGCAGGAAGACAATACTGAGAGGCAAACTGAGCAAGCGCAGCCGGATTTTTTGGTTCTTAAACTTCTCGGCGTCGTGAATACAGGAACGTTATATGAAAACATCCAAAAACATCTAAGAAGGATGAAAAGAAAAAATGATAAAATCTATTAGTATTGATGCATGGAATGGGGCCACATTTAAGGAAGAAATCGTTGTGAATCCTACATGGACGGACACTTTAAGTATTTTAAGAAAACTCGATGGAGATAAATTTACATTAGTATTTTTTGAGGTATCAGACACCGATTCAGCATTAGTTGGGGGCGGACCTGAATATTTCATTGTGTCTATTACAATTGATGATTCTATATATACTCTTATGAACGATAAACAGGGTAACAGTGAAATTCCCCTGGTTGCTGGTGGTCAGTTAGGCAATTATTGTGATAACATTTGTATAGAATTAATTCCCATGCTTGAAGTAATACGGTATTTTTATGAAACCGGAAAACTACTCGAATTACATAAATGGAAACAAGAATAAAATTACTCTGAATGTAACTCGAAGAAATGAGTGACATCATCTAATGGGCAGCAGGGTTCGTGGTCCGGAAGAGCAGATTCACCGGACACTTTCAACCTGCTAATTGGCAAAGCCACCTGTCACTAATTGCCTAAAGCCACTTAAACATTGCGACTTAAAAAAACTGCGAACGCTTACATAAAGGCTATGAAATTATGCGTTACTGCAGGGAATGATGATGCTCCTAATAGCCTTGTTTTTAAAAGTAGGTTGAGGTCTCAATTTTAGAAAAGGATGGTGTTTCTTGTGTCGAACAACAGACAACTTACAAGATCTCAGAACGCAGCGATTGAATATATAAGTAATGACGCAAGATCCCAAAAAAGAGAAGCTCAAGCATCACTCAAAGAAATTTTTCATTTTTCGAATATTCCTTGGAATACCTATGAAGAAGCAGTTCATAAGATTAAATCCCATGCAAGGGTGGCTTTGCATTTTCATCCGGATCGTCCGGTTTTAGATATGAAAAGTGTTGCTCAATCTTTATTAGAGCAGGGAATCTATAAAAGTCAGTTCGAGACATTCATATCCAATGGGAGCGTATCTGCATACGTAGGTGGTGCAAGAGATCTTTGGGAGGAAAAACTATTTGGTGGAGCATATCAGTTAGAAGGTGCAACCAACTTTGAACGGCCAAAGTATGGTGCTCTTCATTTGTTGTTACATCCGGATGGACCGTCTCCACGATTCGGCTCTTGTTATTTTCTTTTAAAACCGAATGCTTCATATCGCTGTACGTTCACTTACGGTGGCTCTCAAGATGCTCCAAAGGAAAAGGGGACATATGAGGAATTAGACGATATTTTATCTGCGCTTTTTACGGATGCTTTCTTTCGGGATTATGCTATTGGAGAAAAAGATCTTACTCCTAAAAAATTGATAGATCAGCTATTGTACAATCTGGAACGTCCGTTAGAGGATCCGTCAAAACTGGCCCCACATCGGAATCTTAACCATTTTATCGAAACTCAAATTCATGGAGATATATATCTTGAAGATGATGTGGAAATTTTAGTGGCTGACCCATCGTTCAAAGGAACGGAAATAGGGAATTATTTAGAGCAAATCTGCATCAAATATTCCATTGAACTATTTTGGCATATGGGATTTGCGATGCGTGTAGAGGAAGTGCCCTCTGATTTTAGGGGTCCAACCATGCCATCATTAGCGAAGCGAATTGCAAGGAATGGTCACATCGACGCAAGTGTGATCGGGAATGCTGTCAACGATTTGAAACGCAATCCTGATCTTTGGTCTGACAGAGGTAATTACGAAGAAGTGCTTCAGGAATTAAAATACATGTGGCATATACTCGTTCGATATGGTAAATCGATTGCTGACCAGAGTAATTAATTTTTACTGGAAATACTGGTTGAATCAGTGAAGGCGGGGTTCGGAAGTACATTTTTAGTGGAGATCATAAGAATCATAGACACTTTAAATATAACTCGTGCAAAGGAAGATGAGAAAATGGATAAAGGGAAAATTATATTTCTGAATGGGGTAACCAGTTCTGGTAAAACTTCAATCGTAGAAGCGATGCAAAATTACGATGAACCCTTTTTTTATGTTGTGGCCAATGATCTTTTTGAAAATACGATTGGTGATAAACATTTGCAAACAGACTACTGGAAGTATTTAAGTGAAGCCATCATTCTAATGTATCATACAGCAAAATTATTTTCCGATCATGGAAAGAATGTTTTAATCGATGGGGTACTTGTTGAAAGACCGGAATTAAAGCCACATTATGATAAAGTCCAAGATATATTTGATGGATATCCTTTGGATATCGTTGAGGTGTACTGCCCGTTAGATCTTTGTCGTAAGCGAAATATAGAACGTGGTGACAGAAGAGAGGATCAATCCGATGAGCAAAATAAAATAATGTCGCAACACATTCGCTATAGCTTTTCAGTCGATACGAGTTTGAATACGCCGGAAGAATGTGCAGAAATGATTATCACATCACTATTCAAGAAATAATGATTTGAAATATCAGTTTAAGGAATCAGAATCAGGTAAACAGACTTCAAACTTTCATTAAGGGGAGGAAGAAGTATGGGTTCAAGAATAATGCATCTGATTGTGGCGAATAGAATTGCAGATTCCTTATCTATTGTAGATAAAACGCCTTTTTTACTTGGAAATATTGCACCGGACGCAGTTATAACAAAAGATTCATCACATTTTTTTGCTGGTGAAATTCAGGATTATTCAAGGAACGTAGACTATAAAGGATTCTTACATAAGTATCGATCACAGGTAGAAGACCTTTATGTTTTGGGTTATTTCACACATTTAATTGCGGATGATATATGGTTAAAAGGTTTTAATTTACCTTGGTTAAGGAACAGAATGGAAGCTAATGAGGAACTATATAATCAGTATCATAACGACTTTAGATTATTGAATGGGAAGTTGCTTGAACATTATGGATATAAAGAGGAATTAAGAAACAGGCTTAATCACATTCCAACAATACCGGATTTAGAGGAAGTTAAATCTACAGATGTCAAAAAGTTTGTGCCATATATATTTGACGATTTGGATTATGACAAAGAAATTTTGATAGAAGCCCTTAATGTTTTTACTTTTGAGCAGATCATTGGTTACTTAGAGACATCAGTCGATATGGGAATATTGAATATGAAGTATATAAAAGTAAAGTACAATTTGTAAATAATTCTATGAAGTCGCATGGTAGCTGCACGGTCTAAAGATATGAGAGCAAGTCAATCCGCAATGTCATGTGGCTCTAACGGAGATTAATGGTAAATGAAGGAGTGAACTATAATTCGCCGAATACTATTTAGGTATAAATAAGAAAAGGAGGATTATATTATGTGGTTTTGTTGTGTGTATAAAAAACCGATAAGAATCCGTAATCACCCTCAATATTAAAAATTGAGGAGGAATAAAATGAGAATAAATAACAATTATTTAAAAGAACAATTAAAGCATGTGTATTGGTTAAATGGTGGTTGTTGCGCGGGAAAGACAACGATGACAAAGAAATTTGTTGCAGAGTTAGGATTTCAAACATTGAGCGATAATGTCTTGAAGTATAGACCATTCACTAATCCGACTGAATATCCTGCTCTTCAATATCCCCATCCAGGTTTAAACTGGGAAGAGTGGTTTAATAGGCCTACTGATGTGTCTTTTCCATGGCTTTGTGAAATTGTTGTAGAAATGATGGAATTTTTCGTTATTGATTTATTAAAGATGCCAACGGATAAACCAATCATTATCGATTTAGGAATAATGCCTGAACACATTTTACCCTTTATTCCTAAAGAAAAAATGATGTGTCTTTATACATCTGATGATGAAATAGAAAAGCTATATTACTTTAGAGAAGACCATAAGATGATTTTGGATGTTATTAACCTTACATCAGATCCAGCGGAAACGATTAAACATGGCAACAAAACAATGGTGAAATTCTCCAATGAAATTAGAAATGCCTGCGTTAATAACAATATCAAAACACTTGAAAGAACACCTGACTTGGGTATAGAAGAACAATTCAGATTAGTTTGTGAGCATTTTGAATTATGATATGAGCATCCTTTGTTAATTTTATATGTAATACGGGTCAGGCTACCGATATAAGGTAGCCTGTTTAAATAACGGGACATGATAGTTTGGTCATAGTGAATTATATAAATCATGCACCTCCTGACGTCCTGTCTTTAGTCAAAGATATGAGCCGTAATCAGATAACAATATGTTTACGCAGCGGCTCCCTTACGGAACCTTGGTCTGCGGAATGAATTTGAGGGAAGTTGGCTCAGTGAAACATTCGACTTCGTCGAACAACGTTAATACAGGAGCTTTATGTGAAATGCCGGATATATATACAAGGAGCGAAAAATGAAAAAATGTATAGTGTTTATATTATTCATTTCAACCTTATTAATGGGGTGTAACAAGAACGAGCTAATATATAACGCCCCAACCAATGAACAAATCACTGATTATGTAAATAGTCATCGTTTAGATTTACAAGATAGTATATGGATTAAGGACTCAGCAATCATTTTACTCGAAAATTCATTAATTACCCTTTATACAGATCAACATGGGAAGGTATATGACCAAAAACTATCGTGGGGAATAAATTATTCAGATCCTGTGACTGTAGGAAACGGAAATCCATATATAGCAGTCATAATTAATAACAAGATGTTAAGTTCTGGAGCTGCTTGTATTTTTATTACTTATACTGATGGTAAGTCCTATTCAAGAGGGATTACGGAAAAGAAGGGTTATCTGATTCCTAATACTCAAATTAATGAAGTAGAAAACTTAGTAATATTCGACAATAACGGTAAAGAAATTTACAAGAAGTAAACGGAGTAGCCCCCTTCAGTTACGAATTGATCTTTACCACCGAACTTGGAGAGCAAGAAATATAGTTTATGTAACGTGTATAAGGCGCATTAGTGTTTTATTCTTCACTGGAAAATTTATATTTTATGGGGGATTGAAATGGAGATTGTTTTTAGGGATAGCAACCTATGACCACTATTTTGATGAAGCATTTTTTGCTACTAAACCAGGGTTTGAAGAATTGGAAAAAGATATATTAGAATATACCACTACTACTTTCAGTAATGAAAATGGCCTTGGGATTGCGGTGAATGACAAAGATACTCACACTCTAGATTTATTACGCAGTAAGAAGTTTGTGGAGAATGATCTGACTGAAAACATACTTGAACTTACACTACAGAATGTTAGCCTTGATTATGTAAATCCTGAAGGCGTAATTTTAAAGAATATGGATGTTAATAATGATTTGTTTAAGTATCGGAAATTATTATGGAAAGGCTTTAATCATGAAGGTCCTGTGCCTGATGATGAAATCACCATTGATAAGAAAAAAAGAATGTTGTCAGCAAGAAATATGAATTCATTCCTACATATTGTTGCTGAAAATGAAGATGGGGCATACGTTGCTTATTGTGGCTTATGGTACAGTCAAAAAACGGATTATGTTTATGTTGAACCTGTATGTACAATTCCGGAGTATCGGCAGAAGGGGCTTGGAAAAGCAGTGGTATTAGAAGCCTTGAAAAGAGGTCGGTCCTTAGGTGCTGAAAAAGCATATGTTATTTCGGATAGTTCTTTTTATAAATCATTAGGCTTTCAACAGCATTCTCATTATACTTTCTATTGGCATAACATTTGAAATTTACTCAAGCCTCTCGGGTTCGTAAATGTAGGAAACGCTATTTAAAAGTGGAAGAATTGTGAGAAAGGATGAATGCATGAATATTCAGGACCTCCCAATTGAAATAACAGAACTAATCGGAAAAGTTCAGGGGGCTGCAAGATCAATTACGAAGAGGCATTAAGTAAACGAATGGAGCTGCGAACAAAATTATATTGAGGGGGTTATCATGGTGAATAAACATAGTGTTTATGAAACAAACAGCTCCTATTGGGATACGAAAGGAAATGACTTTTGAAGAGCAATCGTGCTTCCTTTTTATGGAGCATTTGTAACAGAGGAAAAATGCCAACTTTTTGGCGATGTCTCAGGAAAAAAGATGTTAGAGATCGGCTGTGGAGATGGTCAATCTTTGCAATATCAGGGAGAGCGTAAGGCTGCTGAACTATGGGGGATGGATATATCAGAAAATCAAATTGAAAAGGCTAAGCAACATCTGACAACGTGTGGTCTTTCAGCAAAATTAATTTGTTCTCCTATGGAAGAAGAATCTAACATCCCTGTGGATTATTTTGATTTTGTTTATTCGATTTACGCCATAGGCTGGACAACAGACCTAGAAGGTACCTTTTGTCGGATCGCTTCATATTTAAAAAAAGATGGCATATTTATTTTTAGTTGGTCTCATCCAATTCACAAATGTGTTGTTGAAGAGAATAATAGATTGGTTTTTAAAAAGTCTTATTTTGATGAATCTTGGTATTCGGTCGCTCCTGATTTTGTTCAAGGCGAGCTAACTTTGTCTGATCGTAAACTATCAACCTATATAAATGCGTTAGCGAAAGCAGGGTTTGTTATTGAACAAATGATTGAAGAAACCGAACAGGAAATAATCCAATTGCATGATGAAAATAATGATCTCGTAAAAAGAGCGAAGATGTTTCCTGTAACCTTCGTTATCAAAGCAAGAAAACTTTGAGTCTATGGGGGTTACTCATGGTAACGTTAAAATTACATACAGAGAAACCGATTCTACAATCTGAACTAATGGGTCTTTATCAAGATGCTGGTTGGTGGCCTAACCGAGATGAGAATGGAATATTACAGCTACTTGTTAGTGGTGTTGCAGTAGGAGCTTGGAAAGATGATATATTAGTTGGCTTCTGTAGGTCTATTTCAGACGGAATATATCGGGCTTATGTAGAAGATGTTGTTGTATTAAGTATGTACAGAAATAAAGGAATAGGAGAACTAATGGTCAAAAGACTTTTAGATGAGTTAAAAGATATTGACGTTATTAGTTTGTTTTGTACAGAGGATTTGGGTGGTTTTTACGAATTGTCAGGTTTTAAACGGACAAAGCAAATTGTAATGCATTATAAGAATCAAGGGAATTAAAATATTTATTCAAAGAAGATGGGTACTTACTTAGGAATAAGGGAGAATGCGACAATGTTTAAATACGAAATGGATGATTCTTCTTATTTATCGCTATTGGAAATTAAAGATGCAGAACAATTATATAATTTGATTAACAGTAATAGGGATCATATAGGTGAGTGGTTGAAGTTTCCTAGTATTACTGTAGAAGCAGATGATTCAAAAACCTTCATAGAAAGAACACGGATAAGATATGCCAAGGAAGAAGGTTACTGGTTAGGAATATGGAGTGAGGATAAACTTGTGGGTTCTATTGGTTACTTATATCTAGATCAAGAGAACAAAAAAACTGAAATCGGATATTGGCTAAGTAAAGAATATGAGGGTAAGGGATTAATTACTAAATCTATTAAAGTACTAATAAATCATGCTTTTGACGAACTGAAATTAAATAAAATTGAGATAGGAGCAGCTACAAACAATTTAAAGAGCCGTGCAATTCCTGAGAAATTAGGGTTTAAACGTGAAGGTGAACTAAGAGATTACGAGTATATCAATGGAAGGTTTCTAGATAGAATAATCTATGGATTGAAAGCTAATGAATGGATAACGGAATAGTATTTTTTATAGAAAGCATATGACATCATCTGAGATTAAATTTTTACGATTGGGCTTATGCCCTTGTCGTTCAATGAACAATCAGGGAAGTTGACTCTGACGACATGCGAGCGGACCTAAGATGGTGCTATCTAAATCTAATATAGTGACAGGAGGCGAAAGTTTGATTTCACATAAAAAGCTTAAACGGGTTGAACTTGTTCGTACTCTTGTTCTTGAAACGCTACATACTATAGAGAAAACCTCAAAGAATGAAGAAGCATTGTTTAATCTCTTCGGGGTTTCTAGCTTGGCTTCTTTACTTGCCATACGAAGAGAACAAAATTCGGAAATTGCTGCGATCGCAGGGTTGCTCCATGATTTTTATTTCTATAAAACCGGCATAAAATACTTCCCTGGTCCTAACAGTGCAGATTCGGTAAGACCGATTTTGCGTAGCACCCAAATCTTTACCGACGAAGAGCTATCTGTCATTCTTCGATCTATCTTTTATCAAAACGATAAACATCAGGTCCATGGACCATATGAAGAAATTATTAAAGATGCCATACTTATACAGATGTACGTTCAGAATCCGGAGGAGTTTTTTTCTGATATTGAGATAAATAGATTACAAAAAGGTCTTGTTGAATTAGGGATTCAAATAGAACACGTAGAGGCAAAGCACAAGATTAACAGAGGAACGATAATCAAAGGAACTGAAGATAGACGTCTTAAGTTGGCTGAAATTGCGGAAGCGCTTGCAGTTCAAAGGGTTATGGGAATTCCAGAGGATGAAGGCTATCGGGAAATATGCAAGTACTGGCCTGACTCGGATATCTATAAAGTACTGGAATCAAATTGGTGTGCCGCATTCGTATATTATTGCTGTATGCAGGCTGGCATCATACTCCCTATTCGATACCCGAATCACAGTTATCGATTAGCTGGGGTTGGCGCCTGGTTAGATTGGGCTCAGCTACCTGAAACAAATTTTTTATATCAAGATGGATACCAGGGTTTTAAACCAAAGCGTGGCGATATTGTCATTTTTGAAAAGCTTCTATCCGATAATTCTCATGATCATATTGGAATTGTTTTGGCATGTGAGGGAAACCGATTATTGGTTGCAGAAGGTAACAAAGACAATAAAAACTTCTCCAGCGTTGTTTACAGGAATAGAGAACATTGTATTTACGGATATATACGTATAGACAACAGCTATCAATTTCATTTTGAAGGGGATATATACCAATTGTTTCTAAATTGAGTAAAAAACTTTAAAACCGAAGGAGATGGTCACTATACTCCTAGTATATTTGCGGTATTATCTTTATGTTTTGGATCATAAATTAAACGTTCTTATCGAATGTTGGAAAGAAGGATTATATCTTCAGGGGATAATCCATGACATGTCTAAATTCTCTCCTCACGAATTTTTTCCTTATGCACGTAAATTCTATTCAAATCAGAAGGACGAGGATACCGAGCTGAGATGGAAGAATGCGTGGCTGCACCATCAAAATCATAATAAACACCACTGGGAGTATTGGATAGTAAATAAAAATACTAGAGAAGCCTTACCAATGCCAAAGAAATATTTGATAGAAATGGTATGTGACTGGCGGGCTTTCTCAAGAAAATGGGGGCGTAAAGTTAAAGAAACTAATTTACCAGAAAGAATGATGACATCTGAAAGTATAATATTACACCCAAAGACGAGGGAAGAACTTGAAAATTTCATGAAGAAAAAACAACAACAATAACACAGTGAAGAAGGTGCACCTTTCATTGCTTAACCTAAAAATATCAAATAATAAAGCATTCATTGAACTGAATGATTATGTCTTACAGGTAAAGAATAAAATATCTGCTACCGCTGCTGCGACATATATTATTCATAATGATCGTATCGTGAATGAATGGTACTCAGGAGTACATGACAATTCTAAACCTAGTCGATTAGTTGATGAGGAATCACAATTTAATGTTGCTTCAGTTCGAAAAACATTTTTAGGATTTGCTATTAGTCTTGCTTTACTTGAAGGTAAGGTCAGAAGTATAGATGATCTTGTGGTGGACTACTTGAATGAGTTAGATAGGGAAGCACTAAGGCATATAACAATACGACATTTGTTAACCCATACTCATGGTTTAAGTGATCTGCATAATAGATTGTTTCTTCAGGGAACTGACTGGAAGTACAATAATATTGGTGTTAATCTGCTAATTGAGATTATTCGGAAATTATAAAAATCCCTTTATCACAATTACTCGCAGAGCGTTTATTCTCACCTATGGGCTTTAGCCAAACAGGATGGAGAAAGGGAAATAATGAAAAATTAGTATGGCTTAATGAGCAATATAAGGATGATCAAGGTAACCTGGCCAACTTATTTATGAGCACAAAGGAACTAGCATATTGGGGTTATATGCATTTGAATAAGGGAGCTATAAACGGGAATCAGATACTTCCTAAAGAAATATTTGAGCAGACAACCACTATAATTAGTCCTCCTGATCTGGAACAACAATTGCCGAGAAACGGTTTTTTTTGGTTTGTGCAAGATGAACCGCGGTCTTTTACAGAATTAGGTGATAAACTTCCACACGGTTCTTTCCAGTCTCTGGGCGCCACTGGATGTGCCTGTCTTGTCATTCCTAAGTGTAAAACTGTTGCAGTAAGAATGTATAATCAGACTGGACAAAATCCGTTAGGGTATGACTATCTTAAGGATATCAAAACATTTGGGGATTTGGTCTGTAAGTACATAGAAGATATATAAACCGTGAACTTGGCTTAAATGATAATGATAAATTTTTACTGGATAAGAATATATGTTCTGATATAATTGAACTAAGAATAGTAAATCTCTTCCTCTAAATTTGGTTACAAATAAAAACAGTGAGGTGAGTGAGATGGAACAAAGAAATGCGCCAGAGGTAAGAATTGAACTATGGGACGAAGGAGATTTAGATTTGCTTCGCCAATTAAATTCGCCTGAGATGACAGTACACTTCGGAGGACCAGAGACTGAGGAGAAAATCCTAGCTCGTCATAAGCGCTATTATGAAATCGCACAAAATGGAACAGGGAAAATGTTTAAGATCCTCTTGCTTCCGCATCTTGAAGTCGTGGGTAGTGTAGGGTATTGGGATCAGACCTGGAAAGAAGAATCTATTTACGAGATAGGCTGGAGTGTTTTATCGGAATATCAAGGTAGAGGAATAGCGACAGAAGCAACAGCGAAGGCCATAGCTTCTATCCGTTCTGAAAAGAAGAAACATAAATTCATTCACGCTTTTCCTAAAACCAAGAATCCCGCTTCAAATGCCATTTGTCGCAAGCTGGGCTTTTCGTATATTGGCGAGTGTGATTTTGAATATCCTATTGGGAATATCATACGATGTAACGACTGGAGATTGGCAGTCGAGGAAAATTAAGATCAAGAGCATGGAGGGGGATTTTAAATCAGTTGCACGACTTTCTCCATATTTCAGGGCAGATGAGAAACCATCTGCTTTTTTTTGCTTGATTTACTTCATATATGTAATAATATGGTTAGTGCTTAGTGCATATAATTTGCTGATTAAAGGACATGTTGGTGCCTAGTTTCTATGGATTTATTTTTATTTGGATTCTAGAGACGCTGAGTGAAACTACTTAACTATTAAGGAGAACTAAAATGTCGCAGTTTCCCAAGTTAGAAACAGAAAGGTTTGTATTAAGAGAACTAACACAGAATGATTCCAGAGATATATTTCAATGTTTTTCATTGGATGAAGTTACGAAGTTTTATGATGTGGAGAGTTTTACAACCATTAAACAAGCAGAAGAATTAATTCAAAGATGGAATGAAAGATTTGAATCAGGTCAAGCTATTCGTTGGGGAATCACTTTGAAGTCTGAAAACAAAGTCATCGGAACATGTGGCTTTCATGGATGGATGAAAAATCATTATAAAGCTGTCATTGGATATGAACTAACACCAGAATATTGGCATCAAGGTTTTATGACTGAGGTAGTTGAAAAGGTAATTGAATATGGATTTAATACGCTTGGCTTAAACCGAATTGAAGCATTTGTAGAACCAGCAAATGTGGGATCAAGAAAGGTTCTTGAGAAAATCGGCTTCAGAGAAGAAGGAATATTGAAGGAAAATTATTATTGGAAGAATCGATTTGTTGATAATGCCATTTATGCATTTCTCAAGAGTGACTATAAAGTTTATTAATAGCTAACGAAAGAAGGATAACCAGATGATTACAATCAGATTTGTTTCAAATGAGGATATCCCACACATTCAATCCATAGCTCAAGAAACATGGAATTATACTTATAAAGGCATATACTCCGAAGGCTACATACAAAATTTTCTAAGTAGAGCATATTCAGATGAGAATTTAAGTCGATCTGTCGAGAGAGATCTTCAAAGTGCCAAACGGAGTTTTTTAATAGCTGAATATAATGGCGAAGTCGTTGGATATGCTCAAACAAGACAAGTGAATGAAGAAGAATACGAATTGCTAAGAATCTATATACGACCTGAAAATCACAAAATGGGGATAGGTAAAGAGTTCATTTGGAGATTCACTCAAGTTTTAAAGCCAATAAATAAACTGTTTGCCTGGGTAGGGAAAGAGAATTATATAGGAAGAGCATTTTATGAGAAAAGTGGATTTAAAGAAATAGAAGAAATGATCGAAACCATAGAAGGGCATAGTAAAACGCAAGTTAAATATGAATTGGAAATCTCCAAGGGAAAGGTGGTTTCATAGATGTTTTTTCTTCAAATGGCGGGATTTCCTGGTTCTGGTAAGTCAACTCTTTCAAGACGGATAGCTAAAATAACGGGTGCCATAATTATTGATCATGATATCTCAAAGTCTTCCATATTAAAATCCATTGGGAATAGTAATTTAGAATTAAAAGTTCTAGGTATGACTTCATATAATATCGATTGGGCCCTGATAGAGTTTTATCTCTCCCAAGGCTATGACGTAATATTCGATAGTCCATGCTTTTATCCTGAGATGATTGAAAGAGGTTCATCATTAAGTAAGAAGTATAATGCTAAATATAAGTACGTTGAATGTTACCTGAATGACTATCAGGAAATAAGTAAAAGATTACAACATCGAGAACGGATGATAAGTCAGATTTCGGATACATCTGAAGAAGAGTTTAAAAATAATGTTAATGAAAGTAAGAGACCTAATGATATTCAATGTTTGCGTGTTGATTCGTCACAACCTATAGAGAAGTATTTAAATAACGTTTTAAATTATATTGATGAAGAATAAGGGATGTCTCGTGAAATCGAAGATCTAATGAGAAAAAATGCAAACGCTTTAAAAAAAATCGACAGTCGTAACTCTAGAAATAAAGAAAGAAGTATGTTGGTTAGACAACGTTATTGTATCCAAGGATTTAGAGGAAAAGGTGCTGCTAATTACTTGTTGAAAACGATGATAATGAAGGCGAAATCGATTTTTAAAGTTAAACACTTATTATTATCATGTCATAGCACGAATTCAAGAGGACTAGCATTTTATCACAAGCATGGATTTAAACCCATTGATATGCGAATAACGAATTTAGATGAACAAAAAATAATAACTATACAAATGAAGTTAGAGATTTAGAATGCATTCAAGAAGAACGAAACCGCATATTATACGTGTAATGTTGGGAACTAACATAGAAGCAAAACATTAAATTAGCTTTAATAACGGAGGATGATATGAAATGGAAATCTCATTATCCAAAGCAGGACTTAAAGAAGCTTCAATCATTCACGAAATGCAAATAAAAGCATTCATGCCTCTATTAAATAAATATAAAGACTATGAAACAAGCCCAGCAAATCAAACGGTAGAACAAATAGAAGATCGAATAAATCAAAGCTATACAGATTATTACCTAATAAGAGAAGCAAATATTCCTGTGGGGGCCATTAGAGTAGTAAAAAAGGAGAATAAAATCTATCGAGTAAGCCCTGTATTTATTTTACCCGACTACCAAGGGAGAGGGATTGCACAAAAAGTATTTTCAATAATTGAAGATAGGTATAGCGATGCGAGAATATGGGAGTTGGCTACAATCTCAGAAGAGCAGAGGAATTGTTACCTTTATGAGAAATTAGGATATAGACAGAAGGGAGATACGAAACAAATTAACGACAAGATGACAATTGTGATTTATGAAAAACGAATGACTTAGGTTATCAAAAAAAGGTCAAAACATTGAAACTGATGAGCAGTTGAGATTTATTAATGGAGAATCCATTAGATTTTTCTGATGTTGATCGTGCTGGAATTAAGTATTACTTGAATCATCAAGGATTTTGAGAGGAGCTGGGATTGATGGATTTTATATATGGAGAATATCTTATCAGTGAAAACAAAGAACTTATGGATATCCATGCGGTAAAGGGTTTCTTAGCTAGAAGCTATTGGGCCAATAAGAGATCCGATGAAAAAATTGAGAAGTCCATACATTCTTCAGTATGTTTTGGGATTTATAAGGAAGAAATTCAAGTTGGTTTTGCAAGGGTTGTCACAGATGATGCGACAATGTATTGGCTTTGTGATGTTTTTATTCATGAGGAATATAGGGGCCAAGGACTTGGTAAGAAACTAATTGAAGTGATTACACAATCGGATCGCTTTAAAGATTTAATGGGGTTACTCGGAACATTGGATGCACATGAATTATATGAACAATATCAATTTAATAGAAATAGTGAACGCTTCATGATAAGACTTCCTGATTATTTGAGGGCGTGATGACATTGAAGAGAGCTGTTTATTTTCTTTCTTTGATCATCGGGATAATTTTTATAGCCCTTGGAGTAATACCAGCTATTTTTGACTATCCCTACAGTGATGAACCAAACTCCGGGCCGGCAAGCTTTTGGGAACTGATTCTAATCATTAGTTACGCACAATGGATATTGTTTCTGATTGTTGGTCTGATATTAAGTCTTTTTCCTGCGTTAAAGCTACGGAAGACATGAAGGGGGATTTTATCAATGTATAAACTTAAAACAAAAGAAACAGACAACAGTGTCATTGAATTTATTGAAAGTGTTGAGAATCCCAAAAAGCGTGAAGACGCGTATCAACTATTGGATATTTTCACTGAAACAACAGGGTATAAAGCAAAGATGTGGGGACCGAGTATTATTGGATTCGGCTCCTATCATTATAAATATGAATCTGGTCATGAAGGAGATGCACCACTGGTGGGCTTTTCTCCTCGAAAAGCAAAAATCAGTTTGTATTTTGCTACAGGTGATGCAGAACGAGAGAATCTATTAAAGGACTTTGGAAAACATACGACAGGAAAAGCATGTGTATACGTCAATAAAGTTGCAGATATCAATTTAGATGTATTACAAGCGTTGATCAACCAATCCATCAAGTTCTTGAAAGAAACCTATCCGGATCATTAATTTCTGTACACTGTTATTATTGGAGGTCACGTGATGAAAGAAGAGAACATTCATATACGTTGGGCGAACGAAAATGATGCAGAGGACCTTCTTAAGCTCAATGATGCTTTTAATGGCATAGGTACATCCGTAGAAGAAGTAATAGATAGCCTTGCTTTATCTAATGAGTTGATTGCTCTAGCTGTGATTGACGATCAGGCAGTTGGATTCGCTTGTGCTCAATATTTTAAATCTTTTTGTTATCGTGCACTCCAGGGAGAAATCACAGAAATGTATATTACCGAAGTTGCCCGGAGAAGAGGATTAGCTACGTTACTAATTGCTTTTATAGAGGAGGAACTCAAAGCACGAGGTGTTACCAGTGTAAAAATTCTGACAGGCCAAAGTAATGAAAGGGCTATAAAGACATACGAAAAATCAAACTATGCCAGAACGGAAGAAGTATTGCTACAAAAGAAACTATAAGGAGCATAATCGAATGTCTGAATATTATTGGGATAATAAAATTGAATACCTTAAAAATACGAGATGGCTTTACTATAATGACGATTACCTTCAATTTTTAGTGCATTTTGTTTGGAAGATAGATAAACCTGTAAGCGTTATCGATTATGGGTGTGGGTTTGGTTATTTGGGTCTTAAACTGCTGCCTTTGTTACCAAAAGGGTCAACCTACACTGGAGTAGATAAGGGTGAAACATTAATCAATGAAGCTAAGACGATCTTCTCCCAACTTCCCTATGAAACAGAGTTTATTACTTGGGATATAGAAGACGTTGTATTGAAGAGGAAGTATGACATTGCATTGAGTCATGCTTTTTTATTACATATGGATGACTCTGTGAAAATACTCCAAAAGATGATTGAAAGTGTACTGGAGGGTGGAAGAATCATCTGTTTTGAACCTCATTGGATTGGGAGTATGGCGAACTATCATGTGGAGGGCGTTGAACAAAGTGAAATCATTAAACTAGGCGTTTTACAGAGATTATTTGAACAAGATCATATACGTACAGGTAAAGATGGAAATATTGGAATGCGATTACCTATATTAATGAGTCAATTGGGATTAACGAATGTGGAATGTAGAATGAGTGATAAGGTCAACTTTCTAGATCAAAACATGGACTCTACCCAAAAAAACATTCTCTATCACTCAATTAAAGAAGATGGTATAGGACAGGATCCTGGCGATTCAGTAGAGGTAACCAAACGATTATCAACTCGGGGCTTAACGCAAAATGAAGCAAAGGCGCAGTATGAAGCGGAATTAACATTTTCCAAAGTATTTGTTAATGAATCTTGGTTGACTTATGCAGCCAGCATGAAGATTTCATTTGGAACGGTCCGTAGAGATGGGAGTTAAGAACTGTGGTTCACGGATTGCACTTTATTATTGCTAATCGAATTGCAGAGGACCTTTAGATTAAAGGAGCTTATTACTTTTACTCGGAAGCATTGAATCTAGAACATAAAAAGGGGGGCTTTAAATGAAATTTATTGTGTCTGCAAGTGTGATTGTCCTTAATGAGAACGATGAAATCTTACTTATGAAGGGACGGAGAGGCTGGGAAATGCCTCAAGGCTGTGTGGAAGAAGGCGAGACCATCACACAAGCTGCTATTCGAGAGGTGAAGGAAGAGACTGGCATTGATATTGAACTTATTAAGTTTTGTGGCCTATATCAGAATACTACGCGGGGAGTATGTAACAATATATTCACTGGAAAACCGATTGGAGGAACTCTAACTACAAGTATTGAAAGTGATGAGGTTGGTTTCTTTACATTAGAACAAGCCAATGAAATGATAACCTGGGGGAATTTCAAGGAGAGAATTCACAAAGCATTGGATGAGAGCACTCATCCCATTTTAGTTGAGTTCTCTGAATAACATATGGATGAAGGTATCTTGAATCATAGCTAAACAATATGGATTCAAGTAAGTCAATAATCTACTCCAACGAAATATAATTCGGCAAACGAAAGGGATATTTGAATGAACCCAATTACTATAGAACCAATCGATAAAACGAATTGGGAAGAGGCGATCGCGATATCATTACTTGAAACGCAAGTCAATCTTGTACCGACGGTCATTGAATCTTTAGCATATGCCTACGTGAAGCCGTGGGATGCTTATTGAATTGGAGGATTTCAAATAGATAAGGACTATCAAGGAAAAGGATTAGGAAGTCAATTACTTTATATGATACTGGAAAGTATTCAGGAAAAGCATCCACAATGTCAAATCATCTCACTAACCGTAGAAAAAAATAATGCACATGCAAGAGCCTTATATGAGAAGATAGGATTTATTGATCAGGAATTGGAAAATCAGGATGGTGAAGTCGTATATAAAATGAAATTGAAATAAACAGAAATCGGTCATTTTGAAGGTGCAATGATCCATTTTCATGTAAAAGGCGGGGATAGTATGGTGTACAACGATCTCACTACAACGATGACCACAGAAAGGCTGCTGTTAAGATTATTTACGAAATCAGATGCTGAAACCGTTACCAGACTATGTAATGACTACAACATTTATAAGAGCACACTCACATTACCCTACCCATATACATTAGATTGTGCAGTGTCTTGGATAGAGCAACATAACGAAAATTTTAATGCGGATAAATTATATGAATTTGCTATTTGTGATAGGGAAACAGGTGATTTATACGGGGCAATAGCATTATCTAATCAACAACGTTACGATAACGGGGAGTTATCTTATTGGGTAGGTCAGCCGTTTTGGGGAAAAGGTTATGCAACGGAAGCAGCTAAAGCCATGTTAGACTTCGCTTTTGATGTGAAAAAATATCATAAGGTATATGCGCGACACTTTGCTTCTAACCCGGCATCCGGACAAGTTATACAGAAGATTGGCATGATAAAAGAAGGAGTACTGGTGGATCATGTCAAGAAAGAAGACCGGTATGAGGATCTGATTTACTACGGAGTAGTGAGAAATAAAGTGGAAATATAAAATTCAAACCCAACGCGGAGGAATACATAATGATAATTAAACCGGGTAAAAAAGTTTTACTTTCATGGATGGATTGTTATGTACCGGAAAAAGATTTGTTTTTCCTATCAAAAGAACATCTTGATTATGAATTTGACTTTACCGATGTACTATTAATGCCAAAAGAGGAGTTCTATAACCACAGCACTTATAGGCAAGTGAATTATGTGAATGGTTATGAGTACTGGAATATTAAGAACGTTGATTATGTAATCATTGCGGATAAAGAATGGATAGAAACCATTCCTGAAGAACAGAAACGATTTTTATTAAATGCACAAGTGCAAAGTGGAAGAGGGCTTGTTTTCCCTGTTACATTTGTACATGATTTGGCGGAAATACCTGCAAGGTATGTGATTGATGGGGACGTTATCCTTCAGCGCTACATGTGGGAAAAGCTGAACAAATCATGCAAAGAACAGATACTTACGACATTGGTTTACGAATGGTGGGATAAAGGGGAATGTGAGAAGCCGCCTGAGTCGCTACCTGATTTTCTAAAACCATATGCCAATTCGTTTGCAAGTTCCCAAGGTGCAAATTGCCTCGCAGCAGTTTTGTTTGCAATCTCCAAAGGGAAACAGGAGTGGTTTATCTATGAATGGGTACATCAAAAAACGTTTCTAGAGAAATTAAAACAGTATGATCACGAGGAGTTATTAACTGACGAACTACATCACGGGGACGTTGTCCTATGGACAGATGAGAATGGGATCATTCAACATGCAGCATATCATCTGGGAGAAGAACTATACTTCAATAAAGATGGGCAAACGATATTCAACCCGTGGAAGATACTCTCTAAAGAGCAACTGTATAAGGAGTGGGAGCATCTTACCATTGTAAAGTATAGGCCATGTAATGAATTATTTTGATGGGAATTAAAATGGAGTTCCCGTACTTTTATTTGGAGGTAAAGACATGAATCGACTGATTCCATCCATAGATTTAATTAAAGAAATTGAACTCTCTGAAATCGATTATATGACAGATCGCATGCTTGCTATACAGAGTCGGGACAAAAATCCAGAAGGAATTGAGATTCAGCAGTTTGGAAATGCCGTCTGTTTCTACAGTAAGACCATGCCATGGCCCACGTTTAATACGGTGAAGGGCTTAACAAATAATGATCTGGGACACCTGGATGCTATCATTGATTTTTATAGACAGCTTGATCGGAAGGTTCAGTTCGAAGTTATTCCATCTGTGGTGGATCAGAACTTCTTGAAACGTTTAACCGACTTAGGCATGTATGCGTCGGGATTTCATTCATCTCTGATCATCAAACCAGAAGAAAAAAAGAATCACTCAGATCATATCCAAATTCAAGAACTTGAAGAGGATCAATTCGAGCTATACGCGACCATTCATTGCAGGGGGACCGGTTTGTCGGATGACGGTATCCCTTACGTCGCCCAGAATAATAAGGTTCTTTATCACCGTCCAGGTTGGAAATTTTACATCGCATATGTCAATGACATCCCTGCAGCGGTAAGTGTTCTGTTTATTAAAAATCAAAAGGCATCCTTAACCTTTGCAGCAACATTACCTGAGTTTAGAAATCAGGGTGTACATCAGCAACTTTTGAATAGAAGAATAACGGAAGCCTTGAATAAGGAATGTAATCTGGTGGTAGGGCAATGTTCATTTTTATCTCAAAGCCATCGAAATATGGAGCATGTTGGCATGAAATTGGGATATATCCGAACAGCATGGACTGAAAGATAAGAATCAATTTGAATTAGGAGGCAGCTCATGAACAATACCAATAAAATCCTGGGTGCGGTTCTCATGATTAGCAGTATTTTTATTTCAACCTTAGATAGAATTTCCGTGAGAATATCTACAGCCATAGTGGAAGCGGGATACGCTTCAGGTGGGAAAACACGCGAGATAATCCCAGCAAGTGATAATGGTTTCACGGGTTTTCTCGTATATTTCTTATTTTTCGTCGGATTTGTGTTATTGATTGCTGGATTCCCTGGGAATCCCAGAAAGGATAAAACAAATAGGTACACACAAAACAGATCTTAGGAGGGGTTCATTTTGCCTGAGTACGAAGAAGCCCTAAACGGAGGCAATGTGAATAAGGTTGTAAAAGTAGGTAGCACAGTTCGTCGTGACGCTATACCGAATCCGTATGTATATGAATTGCTTAAGCACCTTGAAAAGGTGGGCTATGCGCATTCCCCTAGATATTTGGGAGTAGATGAGCAGGACAGAGAAATCCTTTCTTACCTGAATGGTGTGGTTTCGGGAAATGACTATCCTGAGATTGAAAGTTATATGTGGTCTGATGAGACCTTAGACAAAGTAGCGAGGCTTTTAAAAAGCTATCATGATGCTACAATGGATTTTGTTTCATCTACGGTTTCTTTAAATAACTGCCCAAAGGTATCTTCAAAGGAAGAAGTAGTCTGCCATAACGATTTTGCATTGTATAACGTTGTGTTTAAAGATCGGCTTCCTGTAGGAATCATTGATTTTGACATGGCAGGGCCTGGTCCGCGTCTATGGGATATTGTTTACAGCTTGTATACCTCTGTCCCATTAGCAGGTTTTTCACCGGGTAAAGATGAAAGAGAAGTTGGTCCATATAATAAACAGGATCATGCATCTGAGCGGAAAAGACGTATAGCGTTATTTTTTAACGCTTATGGTATGGATGTGCCGACAGATCTGAAGGAATGGGTGATTTCTCGAATTCATTTCATGTGTACCACACTATCTGATCGGGCGGTGTCTGGAGAAACAGCTTTTATCAAAATGATTGAAGAGGGTCATTTGGCTCATTATGAGAAGGAAGTAAGGTTCCTTGAGAAGCATTTCGGTGATTGGAGTTAATCAAAAAAAGAAACGGAACGAGTGATATTATTGTGATCAGATTAATACCTACTACAAGAGAGAACTGGAAAGATGCATTAAACTTACAAGTTCAAGCCAATCAAAATCATTATGTTCCATCAGTAGCCGAGTCCCTAGCGAAGGTGCACATTCTTCCAGATGGGGATGAGTACAAGTATATGCCATTTTGCATATATAACACGGAGGATAGCTTAGTTGGTTTTGTCATGATCACAGTCGATGAAACAACAGCTTGGTCCTATTGGTTGAATGGTTTTATGATCGATGTAAGCTATCAAGGTAAAGGATATGGAAGAGCAGCGATAGATGCAGTAATTAGCTATATAAAAGAGAACTATGTCCATAGCAAGTGTTTGAATTTAACGGTATGTGCAGAGAATGAAGTTGCCAGGAAGCTTTATGATAAAATGGGTTTTTCAGAGACCGGAGAAGTATATGATGATGAAATTGTATATCGATTCGTTTTTTAAAAAGCATTTTAACTTACTCCTACTTCTGCTTAACCAGTACAACACCGATGATGATGACCACAAGTCCAATCCACGTTTTCCAAGAAGGAACTTCCTTCATGAACCAGTATCCCATCCATATGGAGATGAGCACTTCTATGCATTTGGCAATGACCAGGACATAGCCCAGTTGACTGACAGCTTTCATTCCAAACTTGACGCCGTATCCTACGCTCAGATTAGCGGCTAGAAATAAAGGCAGCATCCAAAGATGGAATTTAAATGTGGACCAGAACTGAGTGTCAATATGCTTGCTTTGATATGAAAAAATAATGTTGATACAGGCTAAGCCAGCAAACATGAGCACAAAGCTGATAAGGTACAGCATAACATCACTCCCAAGGATAAGTAGTATGATTAATGTTTCCTTGAACCAAAAAATTTATCCATGGGCATGAAATGATGTTAGCGAAGATGAGTGGACCAGCTAAACCGATGATAGTGAGGTTGTTTCGATGGGTCAATGATTCCAAAAATCACACAGTAAACAGGCGATATTCGTTACGTTCAGTCAAGTAATCTGGAAAACATTTCTATGATGAATTTTACATAAAAGCAATATAGAATTCATTAAATTCCACACGTCCTTTTATATACTTAGTTTGTTTGACTCAGCGAACTAAAAGGACTAGGTGGTCGTTTAAATGTTGAAAAAACGAGACTTGCACGAATGCCACTCACTGTATGATTTGATGGTGGACCCCGCTGTTTTTCCATACGTTCGTCATAAGTGCCGATCTTATGAGGAATATTTATTTGCAACTAAACAGGTGATTGATGAAGAAGAGCAAAACACATGTATTTCCAGAACGATCCTTAATGAGCTGGGACATCCCATCGGAACCATTGATTTATATCACATGGAACATAAGACAGGTTTTCTTGCGACATGGATTGGAGCCCCTTATTTCGGAAAAGGTTACAATCAACGAGCAAAGGAAGCCTTTTTCGCTGAGTTGTTTCTTCAACGTGAAATTGAAACAGTCTTTCTTAAAATTCGAAAACAAAACATTCGATCCAAGAAAGCGGTTGGGAAATTGCCTTATGTCAAATTAGCCACTGATATATACCACGAAGTGTATAAGTTGATAAACAATACGGAACAAATTTATGATTTGTATTACGTGAATCGTTCTGACTTTATGGCAAGTGAAGAGATGAAGCATGTGGTTGCTACGTATTAACTAAAAACGTCTTTCGATATCTATTCAAACGAAATCCCGCCAGGTTTGTCCTGTCGGGATTAATATTATTTTCTTTGACAGTCCATAATTTTGTGGATAGGAAACAATAAGTAAGGATGCAGGAATATGGAAATTAAGGTCGAAAGAAGAGATATAAGCAAGAATGAAACAACGTTATAAGCAAGTCGCGAAGTATTTTAATGTCGAGGTGAAGTAATGGAGATCAAAAAAATAGAGAATCTATCCAATGAAGATTGGCTTCAACTTGGAAGCTTTGGTTATAAATCCACTCAAAAATATGAGCTTACCAAACAGGAGACACAATGTTCCTTTAGTATGCATTTAACGTTAATAAATCTGGATGACATCTACGAAAAAGAAGAATTGAACAGTACAGATGATTTGGAACGATATGAAGAAATCATACAACTGGGATTTTCTTATGCAATATATATAGATGGGAAAATCATAGCGCTCGCAATTTGTGAACCACAAGCTTGGAATAATACGCTGATGATATGGCATCTTCAGGTTAATGAAAAATACATAAGAAAAGGATATGGAAGATTGTTGATCAATAAAGTGAATGAGATTGCCCAGGAACAAGGCTTCAGAGCGATCACGTTAGAAACTCAGAATACGAACGTTCCAGCCATTCATTTTTACATGCAATGTGGTTATCAAATTGAAGGAATTGATGTATCACTATATTCAAATAATCATAGCCAAAACGAAGAAATAGCTTTGTATATGAGAAAGAAGATCAAACAGAGTATCTAGGTATTATCTTGAAACCGCTTAAATCTATGATGTTTGGTGAGGAGAGAGTCTGCATGATAACGCTCAGAAAAATAACACTGGATAACCGACGTTCTATATTTAACCTGGAAGTTTCAGAAGAACAGCGACAATATGTTGCATCAAACCTTTCAAGTGTTGCATCGTGTTATATTCTTGCAACCAATGGCGGCTCACCGTTTCCACTTGCCATTTACGCAGATGAGCAGCCTGTAGGTTTTGTAATGATAACTTACGGAATCACGGGTTATGATCTTCCTGTGATTGCTGACAATAGCTATTGTATTTTGCGACTGATGATTGACAAGCAGCACCAAAGCATGGGCTATGGCCGGGAAGCATTAAAGAAAATATTGGAGTTTATTCGAACTTTCCCAGCTGGAACTGCAAGTTATTGTTGGATTCCATATAGTCCTGATAACTTGGCTGCCAAAAAGGTATATGAGAGCTTTGGATTCCATGAAAATGGTGAAGTGTGCCATGACGAGCTCATAACAGATTTTTAGAGGGGGACTTTATAACAAAGATTCACGCTCAATCTAATAGCTTTTGCTTTCCTATGTCGTAAAATAGAAGTTCAATAGTTGTATTATTTTACCATACATGATAACGTGATATTAAAACCAACTAATTTAGTTGGAAATGTATTTTGGAGGTATGATCATGACTAATATCGCAAAGAATCTCACAGATCTGATTGGAAATACACCGCTATTGGAGCTTTCTAATTTTGCGAGAAAGTATCAAGTCGAGGCGAAGATCATTGCTAAATTGGAATACTTTAATCCAGCAGGTAGTGTAAAAGATAGAATCGGATATGGAATGATTAAAGATGCTGAAGAGAAGGGGTTAATTAACCAAAATTCAGTGATAATAGAACCGACGAGCGGAAATACAGGTGTAGGACTTGCTTTTGCAGCTGCAGCATTAGGATACAGATTAATCATAACACTACCTGAGAGTTTCAGTGTAGAACGTAGGAAGCTGTTGATCGCTCTGGGAGCAGAACTAGTTCTTACACCTGCCACAGAAGGAATGTCTGGAGCCATTAAAAAGGCTGAAGAAATTGCGGCTACAATCCCTAATTCATTTATACCTCAACAGTTTAAAAATCCAGCAAATCCACAAGTGCATAAGGTAACAACCGCAGAGGAGATTTGGAGAGATACCGAAGGCAAAGTGGACATTTTTATTGGTGGTGTTGGTACAGGCGGAACCATATCAGGAGTTGGCGAAGCACTTAAACAAAGAAAAGAAAATGTGGAAATTATAGCTGTAGAGCCTTCGGATTCCCCGGTGCTTTCTGGAGGAACTAAAGGAGTGCATACCATTCAAGGAATTGGTGCCGGTTTTGTTCCCGACAATTTTAATAGATCTGTAGTTGATGAGATCGTACAGGTGAGAAATGAAGATGCATTTGAAACAGCTCGTTTTTTAGCTAAATCCGAAGGATTATTAGTCGGTATTTCGTCTGGTGCTGCTGCATATGCAGCAGTGCAAATGGCAAAAAGGCCAGAGAATAAAAATAAAAGTATAGTTGTACTATTCCCGGATACAGGGGAACGATATTTATCAACAGACCTTTATCCAGAAGCATAAGGTGAAAATATTAAGCTGCCCTCGCCGCTTAAAAGCATCGTTGCCGTTTCTTTGAAGAATAAACTGGTGAGGGCATGGATTCACAAACGTAATACGCAACCTCGGAAATCGATAAGTTTTGGAGGCAGCGTATATTCAATTCAATCTACATGCGTTGTAGTGACGAAAAAATAGTATAAGGGTGAAAGCGATGACTGTTGGAAGAAAGGTTTTTGTTTTAAAGGAAGAATCACGTATTGATCCGATAAGTAAGGAAACCAGAGAAGTGCTCATTAGTATATACTATCCTTCCAATCCAGTGGAGCATGAGTCGAAGTATATTTCGTTATTTGAACCTAATATCTCTTCCGCTGTTGGTATGCTCTCTAGTATGGGAGTGGATAAGGATTATATTTGTAATCTGGATACAAAAATACATAATGATGAGAGTGTTGATATTACGGCTAAAAACTGTCCCATTATTTTTGTAGCCCCGGCTTTTGGTGTAGTTAGAGATATGTATTCCTTTTGTGTAGAACATTTAGTGGGGTGCGGATTTGTTGTCATTACTATAGGAGCCACTCATGAATCTATATTTTCCATTTTTCCTGACAGACGTTTTGTCCAGCAATCCAATGTGATATCTGAAATAGACAGCTTAGATATTCATTCTTGGAAACAATTATTGAAGCTTAGAGTAGAAGATATGAGTTTGGTTATGAAAAACGTAGATAAGGTCTTGGATTCAGATAAGGATCTTAGGGCCATAGTCGATGTGAATGAAATGGGGATCATTGGTCATTCATTAGGTGGGGCTGCTGCTTATGAATTGCTTAAAAGAGAAAAGAGAATTAAGGCTAGCATTCTATTAGATCCTAGTTTCCATTTAATGACCACGAATAAGGAAGAGGGAGTATCTGTTCCGTTATTGGTAGCTCGGCAAGAGAAATGCTCGTTTGAAGAACTGGAAAATGAAATCTCTCCAGACCTATTGCCTTTGTTGCTGACTGGGTATGAGTCTTTGTTTAACTCGAGTGATCTGAATAGTCCATTTATTAAATTAAACGGTGCTCATCATATGACTTTTAGCGATATCCCGATACATTACAACGAAGATGGGATAGAACACAAGCATTCCACTATTAATAAGTATATCTCTGCTTTCCTTGAGGAGCATTTAAAGAAGGAAGAAAATAAGTTTCATGAGCTGCTGAAAAATAAGATTAATGATGGAATTGATCAAGTAAATAGTAAAGGACATGTTATTTAAGGAGGGGGACTAGAAATGTTTAGATAACACACGCCTTAAATATTTTATAGGTAGTTAGCATTGATGAGGAGGAATGACGCATGGAATTAAATAATTGGTCTGAGGAACTTAATTCTTATGATTTATCAAATGAATATTCCATTCAAAAGGCTGAGCCCGAAGAATGGGGACTGTATTGTTCAGTCTATTATAATATGGCCTATACTGGATTTTTTAGAGAGGAAGGCTACTTCAATGTTTCGCGGAATAACTCTTTTTGGATTTATAAAGGAGAGTCAAAAATCGGTGGGGTAAGGATGGCACCCAATACGTTATATCATCTATTCTTTATGCCCCCATTCAATGATTCATTTGAGGTACTGAAACTTCTTAAAACAATACTCATAAAATGGTCTGATGCAACGCAACGTATCAAGATATATGAAATTCTCCCCGATCAAGTACATTTATTTACGAGGGCTGGATTCTGGCCAGATGAGTTCAGATGTCGCTGGATGCAGCGCCCGACAGATCATTTCAATGTGCATTGGGATCATGATTTTATAGTTAAGAGCCCCGAAATTATCGAGAATGAAACAGGTGCTAAGCAATACATTAATGAAGATGAAATCGCTCAGTGTGACTTTGACAGCTTTGTAGGAGGTTTTGAAGCCTTACGCAGAAAGAAAACATCCCTTGAAGACTTTATCCCGAACGAAGAAATCTATTTTACCAATGAGAACCTAACTCAAGCTTCTACGCTTGTATATGATAAGGTTACTGGACAGCTCATAGCCAACTGTCGCCTATGTTTGCAGGATAATCAAGCAGCAGTATATAGCATCGGAGTCAACTCTGCTTACAGAGGAAAAGGACTTGCTACACGCATGCTGCAAAGAGCCTTGACTGAACTTAAAGACAAGTATCCAGTTCTAAGGTTATATGTCATGGAAGGCAATGATGCCGAATCAGTTTATTTTAATCTTGGATTTGTTCCTGGCGTTCAAGAGATACAAACGATGTATGTTCCAGTACATGAGTAGTCACAGTTAAATTAATCAACTATTAACCCGAGTGGATCTTTTGGAATGGGGCAGCATCGCTGTTTCTAATCTCTCGGGTTTCTGTTGCTTGAGGAAAGGATGGTTATTATTGGGACTATATTAATATTGGTAGTGTCTTTGTTTTTTGGTATTTTTGTTGTGAAAATCGGAATGGATAATTCCAAGAGTAATCAGTACACCAAAGAAATATTGCAAGAATTAAGAGAAATCAAGGAGATTCTAAGGGAAGAACGATGAAGACAACCTCAAGGAGGCGTTAGGGTGCTTTATGATTTAAAAGGCGAAGCCAATATGTCACCTGTTGTTGGGTTGTTATTTGCTGCGGTTATAGAAAACAGCCAACGACTCCAACGAATCACGGAAGGTATGTCGCAAGAAGAAATAGATTATAAAGGACCTAATAACAACTTCAATAGTACCGCTCAATTAATAAAACATATCACCTACGTCGATCTGAATTGGGCTTATCGAATAAAGGGATTACCACTTCCTCAAAACTTAAAAGAGCAACATGGCCCTATGATTGATGAAAATGGCAGTCTTCCGATGGTTCAAGGAATATCTTTGAGTACACTTATGTCGACATATGAAGGTGTCATAACCATGTTGAAGGACGCGTGTACACAATTAACGGATGATGATCTAGCGAGGATTGTCACTTTTGGGCATGAAAATGAGAAGCAAGCAACCGTACGCTGGGGTATGTGGCATATCGCTGACCACAGTCGTTATCATCAAGCTCACATTAATCAACTTCGAAGATGGTATCAAGAAGCTCACTAAAGAATGATGAGAAAGCGTTATTCGTATTGCATTTTTCTTTGAACAGCTAACTGCTCATAGAAAAAAGCCGAACTTATAACATTGGAAGAGCGTCTAATATATAGCATCGTTTAAATTTCGGTTATTAGGAGCTATTCAATAATGAAGAAAATAAGAACCTATATTATAGTTTTATTAACATTGAGCTTAATCATTCTTGGTTTTAAATTTGTTGAATCTCAAAATCAAAGAAAAGAGCTTCAGAATTCTATTGATAATTCATTTAGATATGAAATAAGTAATGTTCAGCACAGCTTTAGTATGGTTCTTAATGATTATACGTATAGATCAATGATATCAAGTGTGTCTAATGCAGCTGCGATATCGGAACTAACTTCTTTTGAGAAACTGAATGATGATTTAGATATTAGTTTGTACCAATTATATATCTCACTTAGAGAGGAAAGATCCAAAGACAAAGTCTTATTACGAATAGAAGAACTTAGAGAAATATTTAGTATGTTGGTCAGGGATCCGATAAACCATGAGGCAACAGACAGAATAATTCAGATCAACAATGATACATTTTTTAATACAAAAGAAGAATGAGCGTCTGATGAGATGAGGAACATTCAGTTCATGTGAAAAACAAAGGAGGTGATTCCGTTGGTAAACAAATAAAATGAGAAAATCTAAATGTTGATTTAAATAAGCATGCAGATTTTCTCTCTTATGGATCAAGAATTTATCATAGAGGAGAATGAACATGCTAAATCAATTAAGTGAAACGATCTATTATCTATCTAACCAAAATGATAAAGAAAGACCAACATTGGGGTTAGTTTGCGGTGATAAATATAGCCTTGTCGTTGACGGTGGAAATTCGGTTCAACATGCCAGGGATTTCTTACATGAAATAGAGAAGTTAAACGTTCCGCCCGTTAAATATGTGGTCATTTCTCATGCCCATTGGGATCATTTTTTAGGAATGAATGAATACGGAGCTACAATTATTATGAATAGTCTAACTAGCCAAAAGATGAATGATTGGCGGAACTATTCTTATGATGATCGCTCTCTACAGGAGTATGTGGATTCCAAGAAGATGACTTCACATTGTATGGAGACGATACAAAATGAAATACCGGAGAGAGACACATTTCAGTTATGTCCTCCGGATATTATTTTTGAAAAGTCACTCCATCTGGACTTGGGCAATAAAGTTTGTGTGCTTGAAACCATTCGTAGCACCCATACCGATGATTCAACCATTGTATATATTCCGGATGAAAAGGTCATTTTTCTGGGCGATAGTGCTTACAATACAACTACCAATTCGTTATATCATATTAAGCAAGACAAGTTATTGCCTATGATTGAGGACATTCAGCAATATGATGCCGTTCATTTCTTGCTTGGTCATGAGTCGATCTGTGACGTGGAGGAGATGGATACGTTTTGGAGAGAGCTCATCTCAGCCAATGATGTTGTGAAATCCACATCATTAGAGGAAGCAATCGAGCGTTTTGAAGCAGCCAATAATCGAACAGCCAATGACAATGAGCTTTTCTTCTTACAAGGATTCGTGAATGATCAGATATTACAATTAAAAGCAACGGAATAAAAGAAGATCCATGAAAATCCATTTCAATTGATCCATGTGAAGTTCTCTGATATACTTTTCGCATGATATTTGATTGGGGGTTACTCAGATGGCAATGCTGAATTGCTCGTTAGCTAGAAATAACTCATGCAAAGCCTGATCGGGGGCGATACTTTGCGTGGGGCGCGATAGCTTAGATTCTTTCGCCCATACTTAATTTTATCGTTTCTAATAACAGGCTTTGCCCTTATTGATTTTTTTCTATGAAAAATAAGGAGCTGAAAGCTATGAGTACACCATTTATTAGAAACCACCAATATAATTTGATTAAAAAACAAGCGGAATTTGTTCGCAAAACCGTGCAATCCGCCGCGGATCGCAGGGTCCTGGAGACTGTTAGATACAGTGCTGCAACAAACATTGTTGAAGCATTTACGGATCTGACAGAGAACCAGCAGCAAATGCTGGAGCAAATCTCGTCGCTGGAGACAACAGACGATTTTCAACGGTATATGAAAGCATTGGAACCATATCTGGAGTTGTATCCATCGATTACGTTGAAACAAATTCAGAAGTTATTTCCGAAGAACAAAAAGATGAAAATGCCTGATCTACCATCCATTGATTTTCGATATGTAACGTACCTGAGCTGGGTAGATATTGCGACGAACAAATTATTCGTTGTATATCCGTTCGAAGGACAGTTTATCGGTATTGAGGGAAGAATAACGCCGACACACAAGAAGGGGTACTGCCTATTCTGTAATCGGCATCAAGAGCTTGCATTCTTCACGGTCAAGACCAAGAACGCTTTACCGGATAATTATTCTGCGATTGGTCAATACGTATGCATGGAGAACCAAGGATGTAATCACAGCATTACCAATACAGAATCGCTGGAGAAGTTCATTCTCTCCGTTCGTAAATAAGGTTATATTAAGTAAAGGCTGCCTGCAAAGGCGGCCTTTTTTGCTTATGCTTTCATTCCTCAAGGATACTCAGAAATCATTGGAAAAAGAGGTTGATAATTGTTAACATGTAATCATACGGTGTGTAAATGGAGAAGAGGTAGGAAATTGGAAATCAAAGATCGTCCGAAGATAACAATCCCAAAAACGTTACTGGAAAAAACTTTAGATATCACAACCATCATTTTATTTATTATTGGCATTATATACTGCTTGCAACAATGGATGACCTTACCGGATCAGATACCGATTCATTTTAATATGAAGGGGGAGCCTGATGGCTGGGGAGGAAAGTGGGGAGTATGGCTGCCCTTAGTCATTGGGCTTATTTTATGGATTGGACTTTCGCAACTGGAGAAGTATCCTCATACGTATAATTACCTCAATTTGAATATGGAGAATGCGGAGAGACAATATAAAAATGCACGGCTCATGATTAATCTGATGAAGACGGAGATATCCATATTTTTTATTTATATCAGTTGGATGATTATTGAGTTTTCAAGTGCGGATAAAGTCACTCATCATAATTGGTTGCCCGTTGTCATATTCATTATCGTTTTATTTAGTTCCATAGGTTTCTTTATATACAGATCATTTAAACTCAAATAACGTTGGAGCTAGGGTCTTATTGAAGAAGTGAAGACAAATACTATGAAATCGTGAGGATCTGAAAAATGAATAACCCTGCTGTTAACGATGAATTGAAAATTGTATTTGAAGATCATGAACAGGATTACCATGCTGTATGTAGCAATCTGTATCAATACAATCTAAGAGAAACAAAGGGTTTGTTAAAAAAACCTGGAAAAAGCATCAATTTGTTTCTAAGGGATAAGACTGGCAAAGCAGTAGGTGGGATCTTCTGTGCTACGTACTGCTATACTTTATATATTGATAACTTTTGGATTGATGAAGAATACAGAGAAAATGGGTATGGGAAATCATTAATCATGCAAGCAGAAAGCATTGCTGTTAGTGAGGGCTGCAAACTTTCACATACAAGTACATTTTCTTATCAGTCTCCTGAATTTTACAAGAAGATGGGTTATGAAGTGTTTGGAATGATAGATGAATACCCGGAAGGAATTATTCAGTACTTCCTGAAGAAAAGATTATAGACTTACATAGGAATCTCAAAAATATCATATAACATATATAAAGGAGAAATGATATGACGGTCGTTGGAATATTGGGGACAATTCATAATCAAGAATTAAGAGAAAAATATAATAGTTCTCTTACCTTGTATGAGGATCTGATTACAGAATTCAACCCGGATATTATCTGTGGTGAAGTGCATCCCCAGAGTTGGATGAAGTATATCAAGGATAAACAGGATAAGGGATATTGGGGTGAGCCAGCCAGTGAGTATTGGGAGCTTATCTTTCCATTATGTGAAGAACGGAATATAGAGTTTGTGCCTATTGACTGGTTTGAGTTAGATGTCTGGAATGATTTTGATCCATTGAACAGCTTCTCAGAAGAGGAGCGTAAAGCGTTGGAGAAGATCGATGATGAATGGTTTGCTAAACAAATGAATACACATGACGTTGGAACGATTCCCTTTAATTCGGTTGCGTTTGATACTATGACCAAACAAAAATATGAATGGTTGGATCAGATTAATCCAAAAGCAAATAACTTTAGATGGATCGTACGAAATCAGATCATGATTCAACGTGTGAAGAACACGTATCATTCGAATCCGGGTAAGAAAATTTTATGTGTTGTGGGAGCAGATCATAATTATATTTTCAAAGAGGAATTAATTAATGAACCTATTGAATTGGTATATCCATTACGATAGTTCAATTAATAGACTATAACCTTCAGGAGGTTTATTCCATGATCAGATTGTGCAACAGTATGGACGCAGATGCAATGGTTGAGATCATTAATGATGCAGCAAAGGCATACCAGGGTGTAATTCCTGAGGATCGCTATCATGAACCCTATATGCCATTGCAAGAATTGAATCAGGAAATTCGTGATGGCGTCGTATTCTGGGGCTTTGAAGAAAATAATAGATTATGGGGCGTTATGGGAATTCAGGATAAAGGTGATGTTGCTTTAATCAGGCACGCATATGTAAGAACTCACCAACGGGGGAGCGGAATAGGCACAAAGCTGCTGGCTCATCTGGTGGCATCAACCGATAAACCGATATTAATAGGAACCTGGGATTCCGCAGAATGGGCTATAAAATTCTATTTGAAAAATGGTTTTACCCTAGTTTCATCGGATGAGAAGAAGCAGTTATTAACTAGATACTGGAACGTCCCCGAAAGACAAATCGAGACCTCTGTTGTTTTATGTGACGGGAAGTGGGGCGCCTGAATGCTTTATCATTTTAGCGAGGTTTCAGATATCCAAGTTTTTATTCCAAGAGAGAAACAAGACAGAGCTGAATTTCCAGCAGTGGTGTGGGCTATTGATGAAGAGCATGAATATTCATATTACTTTCCAAGAGATTGTCCAAGAATCATTTGTAAAAAGACTGACACGATAAGTGATGAGAATAATGAGAAGTTTTTTAAACATTCTAATGCGGATATCATCGTTACGGTTGAAAGTTCATGGTATCCGAGGATTATGAATCAGGTTATATACAGGTACCACTTCGATGACACCAATTTTGAACTCTTTGATCCAACGGCGGGCTACTATATTTCTTATCAGGTTACAAAGCCTCTACATATAGACCGCATGGAGGGTTTAATAGAGAGATTATTTGAAAAAGGAATCGAACTCAGATTTACTCCAAATCTGTATCCACTGAGAGAGGCGATACTTACATCGGATTTCAAAGAATTTGGAATACATAGATTCAATAACGCAACGAAAGTATAGAGCGATTACTTTTCGCTATGATGTGAAGGTACGAAATCATAAGGCGCTTACGACATGTTGTAAAAGGATGGGGATCATATATGGAAGCTAAAGTTGTAAATTTGCCCGCTTTCAGGTGGTAGGGTACAAAATTGAAGCCACGGTTGCCGTGTTTGAGTCGGGTCTTGGAAAGATCCATCATGAACAACTGGTCAATAGAAAAGATGAGATTCAGCATCGGAAAAATGATAATGTCATGTTGATGCAGATTTATCCTATGGACGCAAATTTTAATCCCAAGGAGGATGTGTTTACACATCTGATTGGTCATGAGGTGCTCGCAGACAGCGCTGCCCCACCTGACATGATTCTTCACGCATTCAAGGAAAGCCAGTATGTGACTTGCACACACAAAGGGCTTGAATCGGAGCTTGATGCTACATATGATTATTTATACGCTCAATGGATTGGTGAAACGGGATATGAACTGAAGGACTATGATTTTGAAATTTGGGATGAACGATATCAACCTGATCATCCCGATAATGAGATTGATTTGTTCGCAGCGTTGCAGTAGTTATAGGCTTTTTTACGATACAGAATCTTCTATTTCGTATATAATAGAAATTCATATGAGTCTGTATAACTACATAACATCGCGAGGTGCACCAATCTTATGCCAACCATCTATGACTTTAGCGTAACCAAAACGAGTGGAGAACGTTTCCCGCTCTATCAATACGAAGGAAAACCTGTACTGATCGTAAATACAGCGAGCAAGTGTAAGTACACACATCAGTTCGACGACATGCAGAAACTTTATGATCGATATAAAGAGCAAGGACTTCAAATCATTGGTTTCCCGTGTAATCAGTTTGCGGAGCAAGAACCGGGAAGCAGCGAAGAGGCGGAGACCTTTTGTCAGATTAACTATGGTGTGAAATTCCCCATGTTCTCCAAGATGGATGTCAATGGAGAAGCAGCGCATCCGCTGTATGACTTTTTGAAAAAGTCGGGACCTTTTGCAGGTTTTGATGAGTCAGATGTGCAAGCGAAACTGCTAAAGCTGATGGTGGCGGACAAAGCACCGGAATGGTTGCATGGTGATGCGATCAAGTGGAACTTTACGAAGTTTCTAATTGATGCCGAAGGGCATGTGGCTAAACGTTTTGAACCTGTTGATTCGATTGACGAGATTCAGGCGAGTATAGAACAGCTTCTGTAAGTTATTTTTCCCAATCTCCCAAAGGGCCATGACACGTACCGTGCAAACAAGCGGATATGTGCATGGCCTTCTATATTTCAAAGTCTGTCCAGTACTATCCGACATGATGTGAAACGGGTAAAATGGTAAGAAACCTCTCCAGAACAGGAGGTACTTGAACGTGCCAAGTGTAATGCAATTTAGTGGTCCATTGGAATATAGCTATCGCTCCACCAGCACGTACGACCCTGGAGCATCGGACGGATTTCATTCGCATCCACAATATGAGGTGTACTATTTTCATGATGGCGAATGTACCTATCTGATTGGAGATCGAGTCTACAACCTTGAACCGGGTGACCTGGTCCTGATGCATGGCATGACCCTTCATCGGCCACATCCCATGCCTGGCAGACCTTATGTGCGAACGACGCTGCACTTTGATCCCTCGGCCATCCGCAGCAGTCTGCACCCGGACCGGGTGAGCGAAGTGTTAAAGCCGTTCGAAGAACTGAGAAACTGCCGGATCAATCTGACAGGCAATATTCGCTCCGAATTCGAAGCCTTGCTGTTGAGTCTGCATCAGCTTACCGTGAATTCGGGGGATTTCAAAGAGGAACGCATGAACGTTCGTTTATGTGACCTGCTGTATGTTATAGCTGGAATCTGCCGAGGAAGGGTCGAGGACCACCTTCCCTCTTCCGAGAAGGAGCGGCATGTACAGCATATCATTGCTTATGTCGAAACCCATTATATGGAGGACATTGGGCTGGATGATCTGGCAAGTGAGCTTCATCTGTCCAAGCCTTATCTGGCCGGATTGTTTAAAGAAATGACGGGTAGTACCATATTTAAATATGTGTATGACCGTCGCATTAATCAGGCCAAGCTGTTATTCCAGTTCCAGCCGGATATCAGTGTGACAGAGGCCAGCCGGTTGGCAGGGTTCAAACGTTTATCCCATTTCAGTCGAATGTTCAAACAAAGTGTAGGGTGTGCACCAGATCTGTACCGTAGTCGATTACATCGTTCGTTTGATTAATGTAGCGTTACGGATCAAAAATTTTACATGCTGCACAGCCTGAGGAGGTTACTGAATGCAATCAGAACAACCATTCAAGCTTAATTACCGAATTGGATCAGCCGATGCCGATTACAGATCACAATGTCGTCCATCTGCTTTACTGGAGCATATGCAGTTGGCAGCAGACCGCGATTTAGCAGGTATGGGAGTTACCGTATCGCAGATGCTGGATCAGGGATTGGGTTGGATGCTATTAACGACAGATGTCACGATCATACGCCCAGCCCGATTGGAAGAAGAAGTATCCTTGCAGACGTGGCATAAAGAAAATAAAGGTGTGACATGGTTAAGGGATTATATCCTTACAGATCGAGAGGGAACACATCTGGCTGAGGCTCGTACAGCTTGGGCGTTGGTCGATCTGAAGAGACGCAGAGTCGTCAGACCTTCAGCTTTACCTTTTGAAGTGAAATCGCATCCTGATTTATCCTTAGGTGAAGCCCCTGCTAAAGTGACGGTCCCTTCTGAACTCAGCTTGCAGGAACAATATCGTTTAACTGTACAATACAGCAGCACAGACAGTAATGGTCATATGAACAACGCCCGATATGCAGACGTATGTTGTGATGCATTAACACTGGATGAACTGGCTGCAGGTATGATCCGTCTGCAAATTTCATATCATCGTGAGATTCGTATGCAGGAGTTAATGATTGTTGAGCGTTCAGAGGTTACAGAGGGAGCTGTGTGGGTTCGAGGAAGATTGGCTGAAGAGAATGATAGTATTATTTTTGAAGCCAAATTAAGTCTCGCAGACTCAACCGTTTCGCCCAGCAATCAATAAAATGGAACTGAATACAAGTAGATGAAGTCAACCAGTCCGTTCTGGTTGGCTTTTTTCTATTTTTACCTCCTGATGCAGATATAGATGCACCTGTTACGTTCATCGCATATTTCGCGCCGTGTTTAGAAGCCAGACAGAAAAGGTAAAAGAAGGGTAAATGAAAACTGAGGAGGAATCACGAATGAAAGAGCGCACACCGGATCAAAATAACAAGGATGCACATAAGGATCGTTCCCATGATAATCCGGAGCAGTATCCGACAGAGCAGGAAAGTTTGCTTGACCAGCATGAAGAAGAGCAGACCGTGGACCCCATTCCGATGGAAGATCTGAATATGGAGAAGCAGGAAGAGAAGAATAAGGATCAGACCAAAAGCAATTCGTCATCGGAAGAGAAATATCGAGCAGATTATCGTGAGTCGCAGTGATCAGAATCAATTCAATTGCTGTTAAAAATGATACTTAAATCCCCCTATTCAAAAGGAAATGACTAAATGTACATTTAGTGAAAATAAAATAGTTTGTTGACTAATGTATGTTACTATATTATAGTTACTATGTTGGCAATTTAGGAAATACCATTTTGGGAGGCGAATATTTATGTCTAAATCTTTCTTTGAAGCGTTGAAAAACAGAAGATCTTATTATGGAATCAGCAAGGAATCCACAATCTCGGATGCTAAAATCCAGGAAATCGTGGAAGAAGCGGTAAAATACACTCCGACTTCATTCAACTCACAAACATCTCGTGCCGTAGTATTGCTCGGTGAACAACACGATAAACTGTGGAATCACACGGAAGAAATTTTGCGTGAAGTGGTTGGCAATGCAGAAGCTTTCCAATCTACAGCTGAGAAAATGGCTGGATTCCGCAGCGGATATGGTACAGTACTCTTTTTCGAAGACAACAATGTGATTGCGCAGCTACAACAAAATTTTGCGGCTTATGCGGATAACTTCCCGATCTGGGCGAACCAATCTAACGGTATGTTGCAACTGGTGATCTGGACTGCTTTGGAACAAGAAGGTCTGGGCGCTTCCCTGCAGCACTATAACCCGCTGATTGATGAGAAAGTCAAACAGGAATGGAATATTCCGGAGAACTGGAGACTGATCGCTCAAATGCCATTCGGCAAACCAACAGCAACACCAGGCGAGAAAGAATTCCAACCGATTGAACAACGTGTAAAAGTACACAAGTAAGACTTTTACCTGGATCGAACGTCGACCTTAATTGAAAAGATTGAGGTGCCTCGTTTCAGCGAATTTCCCATTATTTAACCACATACGGCCTCGCTTCAATTTGATACGATGATGTAGATCGTACTCCAATGAAGCGAGGCTTTTTGATGTGAATAATAGAATATACAAACGTACCCGCCGAAAGCTATGGAATGCTATTTTGTGCGGCGTACTGGCGATAGGATCAATCACCATCGGTGAATCCACAGCTCAGGCAGCATCTGCTCAGCAGGTGTTCAAGGATACAACCTCCAGTTATGCCAAGGATGCCATTGCACATCTGGTAAAGGCGGGAATTGCTGCCGGAACCTCCGAGAATACGTTTGAACCCAAAAAGGCAGTCACTCGTGCTGAATTTGCAACATTTGCCGTGAGACTGCTAGGTTTGAAGCCCGTTAAAAACAATATTAATCCCTATAACGATGTCAGCATGAACGCTTGGTATTACGGCAACGTTGCAGCCATGACCAATCTTTCCATTCTTGAGGGCAAGAGTCAGGGCGTGTTCCAGCCAAACGCCTCCATTACTCGGGAAGAAGCGGCTGCACTGCTGGTGAGGATGCTGAAACAATCTTCCAAATCAACGAACCTTCTTTCATCCACATATGACGATGCAACTGAGATATCTGACTGGGCACGTCCTTATGTGCAGACCGTATATCAGCTTGGATTGATGCGCGGCAGTGATGGCAAGTTTCGCCCGCATGACCAAGTGACTAGAGAAGAGGCAGCAGTGATGCTGGATGCCATTTTGCAAAAGAAAACCTGGTCAGACCAGCTGAAAGGTGAGGATCAGCTCGGTATTCAGCTGGGATGGCAATATAACGCCTCTACAGCTGAGTTCAAGAAACAGATCGAACAATCGGAAGCCAACACACTGGTTCCCCGTTGGTTCTTCCTGAATAGCAGCATGAAAGTCACGGATCTCACGGACACATCGTTATTATCATGGGCATCTGCTACGGACAGACAGGTATGGCCGTTGCTTGGCAATCGTTCGAACCCGGACCTTACCCACCAGATGTTATCGAGTACAGCCAACCGGGCGTCGGTGATCTCACAGGTCACCTCTTTGGTGAAAACATATAAACTGGATGGTATTAACGTGGATTTTGAGAACGTACTGCCAGCTGATCGTGAAGGAATGACCGCATTTATTACTTCCCTGGCAACGGCTCTGCATGCGCTAGGCGCTTGTGTCTGTAGATGTATCACCCGATCTGGGGACAGATTGGACCGATGCATTTGATTATGCGCAATTAGGCGCTGTATCGGATTACATGGTACTGATGGGATATGAGGAACATTGGAACGGCGATCCGCAAGCAGGGTCTGTGGCATCTCTTCCTTGGGTCGAAAGGGCTTTGGATACGATGCTCGCTGAGGTAGTTCGCGCCAAAACAATTCTGGCTCTACCCTTATATACACGGGATTGGTCTTCCGCTAATCCGGCAGCCAGTTCATGGGATATCACCCTCGCAGAACAGGGAACTCGTGCACGAGCTTCAGGTTCCGTGAGACGATGGGATGCAGATCTGGTCCAATATGTCATCGGCTATAACAGTAACGGTACGCCGAGATATATATGGGCAGAGGACAGTCGTTCATTGTCCGCGAAAGTAATGATGAGCGGAGAGCGTAATATTGCCGGATTGGCCTACTGGTATATGGGCGGAGAGACGGCAGATGTATGGAATGCCATTTCGAACGCTTCACGATTTGAATCATACATTTTCTAAATTCCGAAATTATAATTCTTTCTTAAACCGACCCAAACACACCGTTATTCAGACGGATGGTTTGGGTTATTTTATTTTGGTAAAAGCTAAGTTGTAACGGATTACGTTTGATTTTGGTTGAACGGTGTAAATGGATAGAAGGATAGTGAACTGTCCAATAACATATAAGAGATAGAAGCATAGGAGGGAGATGGAGCATGCGAGAGTATGATTGCATTATAGTAGGTGGAGGACTCGCAGGACTTCAGGCAGCTATTCAGATGGGGCGTTACTCTTCTCATCGGGTGTTGGTAGTGGACGCAGGAGAAGGCAGATCAACGTTATGCCGAACCTATCATAATATTCTTGGTTTCCCCGATGGAGTATCCGGTGAAGAGCTGCGCTCCAAAGGCAGAATGCAGGCTGAGCAGACTGGAGTAAATTTTGAGAAAGACCGTATCATTAAGGCAGGACGCCGGGGAGAACAGATTCAATTGTTCGGTTCTTCCGGCTCTGAATATATGGCGAAAACAGTCTTACTGGCAACTGGACTAACGGACAGGATACCGGCGATTCCGGGATTAAGGCCTACGTTGGGAAGAACAGTATATGTGTGCCCGGATTGCGATGGATATGAGATTCAGGATCAGCGCACGATATTGCTGGGTGCAGGCGAAGCCGGTGCAAATATGGCTATGGTTTTGATTCAACGTACCAATGAGTTGTTGTATATCAACCATGAGCAGTCGCCAATCTCCGCTGAGCTTCATCGAAGTATGAAAGAGGCAGGAGTTCGTTACCTTGAGGCCGCCGTCCAAGAAGTGCAACAGATGGAAGATGGCCATATTACGGGTGTGCTGACGGAAGATGGACAGATTTTTGAGTCAGAGCGTGGATTTGTTGCGTTTGGAGGCAATCGTGTACATTATGAACTGGCAGAGCAGCTTGGAGCCGTCATCGCGGATAATAAACACGTCGAAGCCAACGTGCGAAGCATGCAGGCCGCGCCTAATGTATGGATTGCCGGAGATCTGGGCTTGCACGCGGAACAAGCTACGGTTGCCATGGGCGAAGGTTCGATTGCCGCGATCTGGATTCACAAGGCATTGCAACAGATGAAAAAGGAAAATAAGGTGAAGCAGATCTAAACGCAAATTAAAACGCAGATGGTGAACAGCCCCATTCATAGAAAAAAACAATTTTAAAGTCCCCCGACCGTTAAGACAAAGGTTGGAGGACTTTTTGCGTTGTACGCAAGCTGTTTACAAAAGTATGGTCTGAAATTATTTGCTGTTTGTATTGCGGGTCTCTGTTGTTTTGGCTTTGTGAGGATGGGTGATATTGTCTACGATTTCTCCTACGGCTTCTTCAATCATGTCCGTTGGGCCGGGGTTGTTCGGGTCGGGTTGAATAATTGTATTCACACCAGGCTGTAGATCTTTGTTTTTTCGTTCTTTTTTATGTTCATTCATGGAAAATTCCTCCTTATTCGGGTATGTTTAAGGTGTTCCTTAACATATCCAATCCTTGTGATGTATATGTAAACGATTAACCAATCAAATCAAATTGAAACGCTAGGTGTTAGGGGAGGAGGAGTTCATCTGTTCAAAAAAACGAGCATGCTCCTGTTACTTCTGATTTTATGTGTGTGGACATATTGGAGAACGGATAGCGATGATCAGAATCCGTATTTGATTACCGACTACAGCCGCCTTCATCCGGTTAAGGTTGAACGTGTGGTCGAGGGTCATGAAGAGCAGCAGCTCGTTGAACTGCTCAAAGAAGCCCGAGAGCAGAATCTGACGATATCGATTGCTGGGCAGCGCCATAGTCAGGGAGGACACACTTATTATAAAGACGGCATTGTCATAGACATGACCTCGTATAACAAAGTGCTGGAAGTCAATACCGATGCCAAAAAGGTACGTGTGCAGGCTGGGGCGACCTGGGCTGACGTACAACGAGCCATTAACCCATATGGACTGGCGGTCAAAAATATGCAGTCCCAGAATATTTTCACCGTAGGCGGATCTATCAGTGTAAATGCACATGGTCGGGAGCTTCATCAGGGTTCCTTGATTGAAAGTGTCGATTCCTTTCATCTCTTGACGGCAGATGGTCAGATTCGGCAAGTGAGTGGCACGGAGAATGCAGAGCTTTTCCCGCTTGTGCTTGGGGGTTACGGACTGTTTGGCGTGATTTTGGACGTTACGTTGACGTTAACGGATGACGAAGTCTATCGTCTCACAACTGAGCAGGTGCAGGTTGAGGACTACCCGACTTATTTTCAAAAGAATGTCCTGGGAGACCCGATGATGCGTATGCATCTGGCCCGAATTTCAGTTCAGCCCGGTGAAGGCTATTTTCACGAGATGTACGCATTGAATTATGCCTCTGATCCAATGGCTTCACTGGATGATTATGATCATCTGGATGAACGTGAAAGAGGCGTGCTTACCAGCAAACTTCTGTTCAACCTGAACCGTGAATTCCAATGGGGGCGGGCCTGGTTTTGGCCGCTGCAACAGCGGTATTTCGAGTCACAGGATGGCAAGAGGCTCAGTCGCAACAATGCGATGGCTTCTGCGTCTGCCTTCATGGAGTATCATCAGCCGGGTGAAAATGATCTGCTGCAGGAATATTTTATTCCGGTGGATGTCTTCCCCGCATTTGTACAGGAGATGGGAGAGATTGTATCCCAGGAGCAATTGGATTTGCTCAACATTACAGTCAGGTTTGTGAAACATGATGAAGAAGCTGTGCTTTCTTATGCGACGCAGGATATGTTCGGCCTTGTCTGTTTATTTCACGCTTCATTGTCTGAGGTAGAACAAGAGAAGTTCAAGGGCAGTATGCAGCAGCTGATAGATGCAGTCCTTCGATATAACGGAACATATTATCTGCCCTATGCAGGTTATGCAACTTCAGAGCAATTCGAACAGGCTTATCCTCGGAAGAATGAGTTTTTTGCAGCCAAAGAAAAGGTGGATCCGAATCATTTATTTATGAACTATTTTATGGAGCAGTATGGAGGAAATCATCCATGAATATCAAGTGGCTTGTTCGATCTCAAAGTATCGTTACGCTCGCTTCGGGCATGATTTATCCGTATTATCTTTTGTTTCTCAAAAATCTGGGTAACAGCTTCTCCAAATATGGGCTTGCCTTTGCCGTATTTACAATCAGTTCGGCTGCTGCTTCGCAATGGCTCGCTCCCCGGATGGATCGACACGCCAAGCAGTGGCTCATTGTAAGTTCGGTGGGGATGGCCGCAGCCATGATTGCATTTCCGTGGGTCATTTCCTACATTTGGGTGCTGCTGCTGCAAATGATGATGGGGACATGCAATGCGATGCAGCGAATGAGTGAACGGGTGCTGCTCGCCGATTATACGGTGGCTGGGCAACGGGGCCCAGCTGTAGGTAACTATCATTTCTGGACATCTGCTGCTTCAGGATTTGCGGTTATTGTTGGCGGTGTGCTGATTGATTGGCTGACGATCGATGTATTATTTTATCTGAGTGCCATGCTGTATATGTGGGGAGCTCTGGCAGTATGGCGATTACGAAGCATTTCTGAGGAAGCAGCTGATGGCTAAAGGATAGAAATGGTCTGATTAATCTCCAGCGAGAAGTTTATATTATAGATAACCTGGTATGATTAAGCATTTTGCTTACATTCCACAAAGCGAGTATTCTCAAGGAGGTTTTTCAGATGAATGAACAAAATCATGTTATCCATAAAGATGGACAAGTTTCAACCGACAAGGTAGACAATGCGATTGATAAGATTGCGCCGGAGGAACGGGAACAGATTTTACAGAACTTTGATGCCTTTAAAGGATATCTGGGCAAACGAATTGCAATGGGAGAATCGATTGGACTGGGTGAGGAGCAGATGGCCAAAATCGCTGAGAAAGTAGCCGACTATTTGGCAGCCCGGGAAGAGCCGCGTAACCGTGAAGAGAAGTTGCTGCAAGAACTGTGGAATGTCGGGAAAGAGGAAGAGCGCCATATGCTGGCTCATATGCTAGTGCGTCTGGCACAAGGTTCAACCCCGAATCATTAAGATTGAGCTGAAATTAAAAGCTAAGCCAATAGAGACTCTGGATGCCATGGCATTCAGGGTTTCTTTTTGATGACACCTATTGTAACTATTTTTCATCTGGCTGATACTTTTGCAGTGTGTACACCCGGTATGATAGGGAGAGTAAAAGAAAGATTAAATATTCATATGAGCGTTTGAAGAGAAAGCCTTCCGGTTAAGGAATAGTAACGTTCATAATAAGGAGAGATGCTGCCTATGAAGAACGCGGCGAAACAATGGAAATTACGAATGCTGGGTGCGGCTGTTGCATTGCTTGGCATGATTGTGCTTGCTACATATTTACTTACACCAGCGAACGCTGAGGAGAGCACGGACTCTGTACAGGCTTCTGCCAAAGCGCAGGCTGCAAACTCCGAGATGTTTACAGCGTATGTGGAAGACATACAGCATGAGAATGGTAAATTGTACTTGATTGTAGACAAGATTGGCTGGTACCAAGGTGCAGAGGCTGATAAAGTTTTTGAACAACGCAATCCGGGCTCTGGTATAGATGGTGCTCCTGATGGTTATTATATTGTCAATGACAGCAAAGAGCAGGAAAAGGTAGAAGTAAGTGCTAATGCTGAAGTGTTGATGCAGTTATATGATCGCGATGGTACAGTGTCGGGCACCACTATTCAATGGAATGAGTCAGTGGCGCTCAGCAAATTCGAATCTTTGTATGACAATACCAATATTCTTGATCTGTCCGTATTCCCGTATCACCTCACTGTACAGGACGGAAAAGTGATCAAAATTGTACAGCAATACATTCCATAAAATTAGATCAAAATGCAACGGTTAAGCATTCCTCCGGTTCCATTGAACCGGCAGGGATGCTTTTTGGTTATGACAAATTCATGAAGGAGATTGTAATTCATGGTATGTACATGTATCATTATAGGAATGGTGTTTTTACATAGTTCAGGAGGCTTCTCATGCTTAAAGACATGATTGCATTAACGAAACCCGGACTTTTGCGGCTGAATGTGTTTGCGGTAGCGGTAGGGTTCTGGGTCGCTTCAAAATGGGATATCTCGTGGATATCTCTGCTCATGGTGTTGATTGGATCAACCTTGGTCATCGCTTCGGCATGTGTTATTAACAACTACTGGGATCGTGAGTTGGATCAGAAGATGGAGCGCACCAAAAAACGGATTGATTACATCAATCATCTTAAACCCAAGTTTGTATTGGGGTATGGAATTGTTCTTGGTGTGGTTGGTTTTGTGCTGCTGTACTTCCTGGTCAATCCGTTATCCGGTTGGATGGCACTGCTCGGATGGTTTGCTTATATCGTGATCTACACGATGTGGCTCAAACGCAGCTCGACCTGGAGTACATCATTGGGTGGAATTGCGGGGGCGATGCCGCCTGTAATCGGTTATTGTGCGGTAACCAATCAGATTGATGCAGGTGCCTGGTTGCTGTTTGCGCTGTTATTTCTGTGGCAGCCACCTCACTTCTGGTCACTCGGGATTCGCAGAGTGGAAGAATATCGTGCAGCCGGTTTCCCACTGTTGCCGGTAGTCAAAGGTGTGAAGCGCACAAAGGTGCAGATGATTCCTTATGTATTTCTGTTGCTTCCTGCTGTATTTCTGTTGTATTACTACAACTACGTTGGGCTTGTGTTTCTACTTGTATCCGTCATTGGTGGTCTGATCTGGTTTGTCCATACACTAAGCGGATTGAAAACTCAGGATGATGAGAAATGGGCCAAGGTTAACTTTCTGATCTCCGTCAATTATCTCATGGTTGTATTCATTGTCATGGTAGCAAACACAACCTGGTCCTGAGCGAAACATCACTTTTGTAAAATATTGGAATATGAAGATGCCAAGTTAGCTGGCACCTTACGAAAAAGCACGCTGTAGAATAGACTTGGACAACCTGTGGTTGTTCCGGCATACTTCTCGGGGTGTTTTTTTGCTATAATTATACTTTGGAAAATGATTTTGGAAGAATGGGAAGTGGAGTAGATGAAGGATTTACAGCAGGCTATCCTCTTGAGAACGGAGGGGAAAATGCAGGAGGCGATAGAGCTGCTGCAGGAACTGGCGTTACAGGAACCAGACAATGCACAGGTTTGGTACCAGCTGGCTTGGGCTCATGATTCACTTGGACTGGAGCGGGCAGCGGTACCGCATTATGAGAAGGCTCTAAGTCTAGGGCTTTCGGTTGAGGACAGGACAGGTGCCATACTCGGACTTGGCAGCACATATCGGACTCTGGGGCAGTACGAGCAGGCGAAGGCCTGGTTTGAAAAGGGATTAAGTGAATTCCCGGAAAACCGGGAATTTGAAGTTTTTCTTGCCATGGTGCTCTACAATTTGGGCGAGCATGCGGAGGCAATGAAGCGGTTGCTGGTACAACTGGCTGATACATCAAAGGATAAGGGAATAACCGACTACAGCAGAGCCATCCGTTTCTATGCAGACCAGCTGGATCGGGTATGGGATTAGGTTGAGGCAACGGAGGACCGATTATAACGATGGAGTTAGCCATTCCTGTACCGCTTCAATAAAACGACGCGAAGCGGGGGACAGATTGGTGAGAGACGGGCAAGCGATGCCAATGGTACGATAAGGATCTCCAGTGAGTGGAACAAGAGCGAGCTCGTTCGTATGGTGTTGAAGAACCATTTCAGGTAAAAGACTGATGCCAAGACCGTTTCGAACCATCGCCATGATGGCCTGATCTTCGGCGACCTCATAGACCACATTCAGCTTGGCCGCATGCTGTCGGATCAACCGTTCAATCTCGTTATCACCACCCCATTTAGGTAAAATAAAGGGCTGTTCCAGCAATACATCAAATGAGACAGACTTCTCCGTAGAGAGTGGATGTTCCAGAGGCAGGATGCACATCATCCTGTCTTTTTGTAATGGAATTGTCTCAAAAGGCGAAGAATCGCCAAGGGACAGAAAGCCAAGATCGATGGCACCTCCAGCCAGCCAGCCTTCAATTTCTGCGTAGTCGCCCTCCCACAGCTTAATCTCGATTCCGGGATGACCGAGGCGAAATTGCTTCAGGATGCCAGGCAGCCACTGCGTGGATACACTGGCGAATGTGCCAATACGAACGGTTCCAATCTCGGCGCCGCGAATTAATGAAATTTCCTGGTTCATCAGTTCCGTCCAACGCAGAATTTCACGAGTATAGCCCAGAATACGTTCCCCTTCAGCAGTAAGTCGTACACCAGAGCGGCCTCGATTCAGCAGCGAAAAACCACACTCGGTCTCCAGACTGGCGATCGCATGACTGACCGCTGATTGGGTAATATTCAATGCTTCTGCTGCTTTGGTGAGGCTGCCGTATTCCACTACGGCATTCAAAATTTCGTATTTGACCAATGACATGAAAGATTCCGTTCCTCTCTTCATTTAATACATGAGTTTATTTCATATTAACTATTATAAATATTCATTTTTATAATGCAAAGAGATCGTTTATACTTGCCAAGGCGAGTTAGTTCGATAGAGCCTCGGATAGATTATAATACATAGAATGAAGGTAGAAGCAAGATGAACGGAGTACGTGCACCACAAGGTCAAGCATCAAGAAGAGCGGATTTACAGATGCTGCTCGCAACGGTAATATGGGGATCATCCTATCTGTTTATGAAATCAGGACTGGAGTCCATGCAGGAATTGAATCTGGTCGCTTTCCGGTTTGGAATTGCCTTTATCGCGGCAGCTGTCCTTTTCCATCGGCGACTGTTCAGAATGGATCGAGGAACGCTTGCAGCAGGGGCTATTATGGGAACAGCGTTATTTGCGGCCTTTGTATTTATCACTTATGGAGTACAGCGCACTACGGCTTCCCAGGCAGGATTTTTGATCAGTTTGGCAGTGATCTTTGTGCCCATCCTGACGACAATTCTGCATCGCAGAATGCCAGACTTGCGGTTAACGATAAGTATTCTCGTGGCGGTAATTGGGCTCGCATTGTTGACACTTCAACATGAGCTTAGCCTGCATATGGGGGATATCCTTTGCATTCTCGCAGCATTAATGTACGCGATCTACATTATGATTGCTGGCAAGTATACGCCGAAGCATGATCCGCTAACGCTGGGAACGGTGCAACTGGGCGTTGCAGCCCTGTGGGGGCTGGCTGCTACATTTGTGCTGGAGACACCACGTTTACCTGACACACCTCAATCTTGGGCGGCCATTCTGGGTCTGGGAGTACTGTGCAGCGGCATTGGCTACATTTTACAGACTCTTGCCCAGCGGCATGCTTCACCAACGAGAACGAGTCTGATCTTTTCGCTTGAACCACTGTTTGCAGCAGCATTTGCATTTACCTTTCAAGGGGAGTCCCTTACTCTGCAAGGGTATGCGGGTGCAGCACTTATGCTCATTGGTGTTCTGATTACAGAGATCAGAGTCCCTTATCCGGTATTCTGGCGCAGAAAGCGGACAGCATTACAGACCGAACTGGGAGATCAGGGAGCACCGGGCGTATAATTTTGAAATAAAGCAAGAGTTCTTCCATCAACTTCATTGTGAAGATGTTGGAGGAACTTTTTTTGTTATTTATTCGGGAAATATTCAGCATCCATAGCAAATCCACTACCTAACAAAATTAAACTTTTCATAACTTGTTTTGTTGAATCCCTTTTTTTATGCTACACTAAATGAAAAATAAAGGAAAAACGGGTGAGAAGGATGGCCAAAAGAGTAACCATGCAGCAAATTGCCGATGCTGCGGGGGTATCCAAATTCGCAGTCTCTCGTGCGTTGACCGGTAAACCTGGTGTCAGTGAACATACCCGGGAGATGATTGTTAGAACGGCAGGACAGCTCGGATATTTCAAAGCTGAACCGAAACGTTTCCTAGTGGAAACCCCTGCTGAACAGGAGATGAAGATAGACAGACAGGGGACTATTCTGATCTTGTTTCCTAACATTCGTTCGCAGAATCGATCTTCCCTGTACTGGGGTCCCATCTTTGAGGGAATATCTGCACGCCTGAATGAGAAGGGCATGGATATCCTGACCTTGACGGAACCTTCCTCAGATCGCATGTTTTCGGTGCTGAATCCTGAAGCCATCAGCGGTATTATAACTGTCGGTTCCATTTCCACATCCGTATTGCTCGAGATTTATCGACTGCATATTCCACTTGTGATGGTTGATCATGAAGACCCGGCAATTCATGGAGATACGGTGTTTACAGATAACATGAAATGTATGCAGGAACTGGTGTTGATGCTCGTTGGAAAGGGTTACAGACGGCTACAGTTTGCTGGCGAATTGCCTGATGCAGCCAGTTTCAGAGAACGATGGCTCGGCTATCGTTCAGTACTGGAAGAGATGCAGCTGCAGGTCTCGCAGCAAGCAGATTTGCTGGGACCTGATCTGGATCACATTCGGGAATCGATTATCGCCATGAAGATGGAGGATATCCCCGAAGTGATGGTATGTGCCAACGACCACATGGCCGCTGTTGTGATTGGTGCACTCCAAAGCAGGGGCATCGAGGTGCCGGAGCGCTGTGCAGTAACCGGGTTTGATAATACCCGTGCAGATGAGCCTATTCTTGCTACGGTGCATATCGATAAGGAGAATCTGGGCAGACGTGCGGTGGACCAGTTATTATGGCGGTTGGAGCATCCGGACGGGCCTTTTGAAAGAAAGCTGATCTATTCGGAACTAATCATTCGTGATGAGTACAATGCTAGTTTAACGTGAAGCTAACGAACGTAAATTTAGAAATGTAATATTAACACACGCCAGGACCCTATAAACTTGGGGTGAAAAGACATGGAGAGATTGGGCTTCATGTCTTTTTTTGTTATCGGATATGTTTTTTTGAAATAATCCACAAAACAGATTGACTGAATTGAGCATATCATGTTAATTTTGTTTTGTAAGTTATTTGTTTTTATAATAACAAAACCTAACAAAATGTTTTTTTAAAAAAATAATTCAATGATAACGGAGGCTGTCATGAGCAAAATACAATCGCAGACTTTTCAGAATTGGACGTTCAAGGCTTGTGAGGATCAGGAATGGATGCCGGCTCACGTACCCGGCTGTGTGCATACGGATTTGCTGAAACTGGGTAAAATACCGGACCCTTTCTATGGAACTAACGAAAAAGAAATTCAATGGGTCGATAAGAAAGACTGGGAATATCGCACGGAATTTGATGTGAATGAGGCACTATTGTCGTCGCAGCATCTGGAGCTGGTCTTTGATGGTCTGGATACATATGCAGATGTGTATGTGAATGAACAACATCTGTTGTCGGCAGACAATATGTTCCGGGTGTGGACAGTCGACGTGAAATCTGTTGTAAAGGCAAGTGGCAACGTACTCCGAATACGTTTTCGTTCTCCGATCAATGAAGATCTGCCGAAGCTGGAGAAACTAGGATATGCCCTGCCTGCATCGAATGATCAATCTGACGTGGGGGGATTAGGCGATAAAACAGTGAGTATTTTTGCACGGAAAGCCCCGTACCACTATGGTTGGGACTGGGGTCCACGTTTTGTAACCAGCGGAATCTGGCGCGAAGCACGCCTTGAAGGCTGGACGGACGTACGAATTAATGATGTATTCATTCAACAAAATGAAGTAACCGCTGCTTCCGCTTCGCTCACTGCGGTCGTGGAAGTGGAGTCTACGCAATCGATAGAAACAGTTATTCGAGTAGGAACGGATGAACAGAGTTGGGAGCAGGCTGTAACCCTGAAACCGGGCGTCCAAACTGTGGAGGTTCCAATCTCTATTGTTGAGCCGAAGTTGTGGTGGAGCCGCGGATTGGGTGACGCGCATATGTATTCTTTCCATACGGAAGTGATTCAGGGCGAACAGGCTGTGGCTGAGTCTACAGTCAAAACGGGTATTCGGTCCATTCGTCTGGTTCGTGACAAAGATGAAGCGGGAGCATCCTTTTATTTTGAGTTAAACGGAGTTGCTGTGTTTGCCAAAGGTGCGAACCACATTCCCAATGACAGCTTCATAACAGAAGTGACGCGTGAGCGCTATCTGCATGAGATTGTATCTGCTGCCGAGTCGAACATGAATATGCTCCGTGTATGGGGTGGTGGCTTCTATGAAGAAGACGTATTCTACGAATTGTGTGACGAATATGGTTTGCTCGTATGGCAGGACTTTATGTTTGCATGCAGCATGTATCCTGGAGACGAGGCATTCCTGAACAGTGTGAAGCATGAGGCGATTGATAATGTGAAACGTCTGCGTAATCATCCAAGCATCGTGCTGTGGTGTGGTAATAACGAGATTGATTCAGCGTGGGCACATTACATTGAGGATGGCGGCTGGGGTTGGAAAAAAGATTACAACGCGGAGCAAAGAGAGCGCATTTGGGCGGATTACGAAGCTATTTTCCATGATCTTTTGCCGGAAGTGGTGGAAGCCTATGCTCCTGGTGTGGATTATTGGCCTTCTTCACCACTGGTATCACTGTCGGGAGACGAGAAACAGCATGCTCACCCATCCACATCAGAAGGGGATATCCACTATTGGGGTGTGTGGCATAATGTGGAGCCCTTTGAGAACTACAACGTTCATGTTGGTCGCTTCATGAGTGAGTATGGCTTCCAGTCCTTCCCTGAATACGATTCGGTTCGCAAGTATGCGGAGGAAGAGGATCTGGCATTGGAGTCTGAAGTCATGCTGGCGCATCAGAAGAACGGGGCAGGTAATCGTCTGATCAAACAATACATGGATATGTACATGCATGAACCGAAAGATTTCCCATCCTTCCTCTATATGAGCCAAGTGCTTCAGGCTGAGGCGATGAAAACAGCCATTGAGGCTCACCGTCGTCGCAAACCGTTTTGTATGGGAACGCTCTACTGGCAGATGAATGATTGCTGGCCGGTGGCTTCCTGGGCGGGTATGGATTACTTCGGACGTTGGAAAGCATTGCAATATTACGCGAAACGCAGCTTCAGTGATATCTTGGTATCGGTAGATGGTACGAAGGAAGATGTGACAGATATTTACCTCATCTCGGATCAGCTTGAACCTGTGAAAGGCAAACTCCAGATACGCCTGATTGGCTTTGATGGCACAGTATATCGTGAGGAAGAGCATGAAGTCGCTCTGGCATCCAACTCTGGTCAACAGGTGCTGTCATTGAGCCAGGCGGAATGGCTGGAAGGTCGCGATGCTGCAACAACATTGCTGCGTATTGATCTGAAGCAGGATGGGGCATCCGACATCACACAGGAACATTATTTTGCACCTTCAAAGGATATTGCATTGCAACCAGCGCAAATTAAGGTTACCGAAGTTACCGAGAATGATGGCGTGCATCTGGTCCTGGAAAGTGATGTACTTGCAAAACAAGTATGGATTTCTACTGAGGCAGAAGGGGTGTTCTCGGACAATTTCTTCGACCTCATTCCGGGTATTCCTGTGAAGGTCAAGTTCACCGCCAGAGGGGAATTGCAAGGATCTGATGGTGCTGTCTCCAAGGCGGGGGCCATCCAGGTTCGTTCCATGGCTGACTTTATCAAATTGTAATCAAGTAAGATTGGTTTATGTTGTTAACGCCCAATTCTTTAAGGCTCGGATGCACTTGATGTGCATACCCGGGCCTTTTCATGGTTCATTTTGTTTTAAGCGCAGAGATGTTACATATTATTGAATCTCCAAGATTTCGATATCATACGGCTCCAGTTCCAATCGAGGTCCTTTCATAGTTCCATTCAATGCACTTTTGTATGATGCTTGCAACGGAATGGAGACAGATTCAGGACTTAAATTCAGGATGAAACGAAACGTTCCATTCGGTCCTGAGCGGGTTGTCACCTGGACACCGTCTGGCAGGGTTTGAATCCCGGATAGGCCACATTGTTCAGCGATGTTTTGCAGTAACTGGCTCAGATAAGCTTCATCCGGCTGGGTCGCTACATAATAGACAGCACCTTTACCCCAGTTGTTTTGGGTGACAGCCGCACTTTCGGCATAAAATTGATCCGCATAAACCGCAATCGCCTGTGCCGTGTCCAGTTCCAACACATCAGCCCATTGTGAAGCAGCATATGTATTGCCCTTCTCATCCCGAATCTGAATTTGGTCACCACCGACGGGATCATATTCGGTAACACGCACGCCCGAGCAAGAAGATAACATACCTGGAAGTGGCTCCATGACACAGACGTTGTTATCGTTTTTGACACCGGTGCGATGCGTTAAGACCAATATGCCACCATCCGCTGCAAAAGCTTGCAGACGTTCCGCGGTGTTCTCATCTAGCAAATACAAGTGCGGAGCGATGATGATTTTGTAGCAATCCAGCGCTTCCGAGGAATGGATGACATCTGTACTGATTCCCCATTTGGTCAGGGCACGATGCCATACTTTTATATTTTCGTAGTACTCCAGTCCATCCGCCTGTGGCTGAATTCGTAGAGCGTTTAACTGATCATGCGAATGCAGGATGGCGACTTCGTTCTGCAATGTAGAGCCTTGCAGGCGTTCACCCAGACTGTTCACTTCGGTACACAGTTGCTGAAACTCCTTGAACCGTCGCCCTGGAACATTGCTGTGATCAATCAGTCCGTGCCAGAACTGTTCTGCTCCTTTAGTGGCACTGCGCCAGCGGAAATGCACGACCGCATCCGCTCCACGGGCAATAGTCTGCCATGAGTAAGCACGCAAGAAGCCGGGCTGAGGTGTACGCCACATCGGAAACCAACATCCTGGAGGTCCGCTAAGCTGCTCCATAATCCAGAAATTGCGGCGTTTGATGCCACGTGTCAGATCTAGCGACAAAGCGCCACTGTAAGGTGCGGTGTCCGTTTTGTTGGGTGAAGGGTTGGGATAGTAATCAAAAGAAGCGAAATCCAGATCCTGACCGATTTTATATTGATCTGCCTTTTGCGGATAGCTATGAAAATTATGAGTGACAAAATGATCGGGACAGTTATGCCGAATGATCTCGATTTGGATGCTTTGAAAAGCCACAATGGAATCCGACTGAAAACGGGAGTAGTCCAGCAGGAACGAAGGATTCTGAAACGGAGAACCGCCATATGGTGGCGTCACCTGTTCCCAATCGCTGTATTCTCCACTCCAGACAACAGTACCCCAAGCCTGGTTGAGCTGCCCTAGTGAAATGTAACGGGCTCGAACCCACTCGCGAAAAGCCTCTGAACAAGCAGTGCACTGACAATCCGTGAAACTGAATTCATTATCAGTCTGCCAGCCAATTACAGCCGGATGTCCTGCATATCGCTCGCTCAGCTTCTGAACAATTCGTGCACTGTACGTCCGCATGCTCGAACTGTTATAACAGCGGTGGCCGCGGACTCCTTCATGGTACAACTGTCCACTTGGCAGCATCGGCAGAATATCAGGACACTTTTCGGTGAGCCAGCGTGGTGGTGTCATCGTTGGTGTACCGATCACCACCTGAAGCCCATTGCGATGAAGGGTATCGAGCGCCTCATCAAGCCATGTCCAATCGAATTGTCCATCGGCAGGCTCCATTCGGCTCCAGGCAAATTCACCCACACGTACAATACGTACACCACTATCGGCCATTAATCGGGCATCCTGCTCCCACAGATTGGGGTCCCAATGTTCAGGATAATAATCAACACCGATTTGAATAGGTCGGTTTTGGTTCATGTATGTTACTCTCCTTTGGTCTGGAACATAATGATTTTCATGCACGGTCAAGGCCGTGCTTAATGACTCCACTATCATCATCTTGTGGAAGAGCGTCGAGTCTATTTCATTTTATAATGGATAATGAGAGGGGAATATAATAACATGTTGCGATAGGGTATCATGATCTTGCTATTTTTGGGGGAAGAACATATGCGAAACCATTGGTTTATGCCGGAGCCCGGGCATGCAGGGTATGCATGTTATCCAGTAGCCTACGGAAGATATCTCGATCCAGAGCACAAGGAACATCGTCCGCACGGAATACGAGAGTATAATTTGCATCTGGTTTTCAACGGACAGGGTGAAGTGAGAACCGAGCAGGGTAGCGTTCGATTAACGGCTGGACAAGGTTTTCTATATGCGCCGGGACAGGCGCAACAGTATTATGCCGATCCATCTGATCCCTGGGATATCAGATGGATTCATCTGCAAGCCCACGATCTGGAGCGGCTGCTAGGCTTGCGGAATCCGGATAAAGTGTGGCTCTTTTCATTCTCTGGCGAGGAACGTTTCGAGGAGTTGCATGAACAATTATGCCAGCTCGGTGAAGGTTATGAGAGTGTGCATGAACCGAAGTTGTCGGCGGTACTGTATGAGTTGCTAGTTGAATTGGCACGAAATTCGGAGTCAATCGAAGGGACGTCATTACTGAACCATCAGGATACAATCCGCTCAACAGCCGATTATATTCGTCGTCACTGCACACAACCGCTAAGTCTTGCTGAAATGGCGGATATAGCGGGATACAGCGTGTATTATTTTAATCGCATGTTCAAGAGTATCATGGGTGTTCCGCCCGGCAGGTATCTGCTGGACTGCCGCATTCTGGCCGCGAAGAAAATGCTCGTAGACTCGGAACTATCCGTGAAACAAATTGCTTCTCAGTGTGGATTTACATACAGCAGTTATTTTATTCGCATGTTTCGGACCTATATCGGGATGACCCCGCAGCAATTCAGGCTTCTCTATAGCTCAGGCACTGGGAAATAGGAAGATTTCACACGATTACTAATGCTTTCTATACAAGCATGCATAATTTCCCTGCTATTACAAACAATACAATCAAATTCAATTCAAGCAGGGAAAGGAAGTGCCTGAGCATGTGTAACCGTTTTTCATTGGCAGCCGATTTGGATGAGGTCAGGGATCATTTTAAGATTCAACGGGTGATGTATTATTACAAAAACCGTTACAATATCAGCCCAACCCAGCATACACCGATTATTTTGCATCAGGATGGTGAGCGGGTATTGGACGAGTTCCGATGGGGATTCATTCCGTTCTGGGGACGCGATGCAGTCAACGCCAATCTCATGACAGTGCATGAGAATCCAGCCTACTACAAGCTGGTAGAGACGAAGCGTTGTGTTATCCCATGCAATGGTTTGTATTACTGGCGTCAAGAAGGCAAGAAAAGCTATGCGGTGCGAGTGGTTATGCCGGATCGCGGATTGTTTGGTATTGCGGGATTATACGAGGTATGGAAAGATACGCGCAAACAGCCACTGCGTACCTGCACGATGCTGATGGCGGGAGCGAACATGGTTACACGGGAGTTTGGAAGCAAAATGCCGGCGATTCTGTCTGAAGAAGAAATCAATACCTGGCTGGATCCGGCGAACACACGCGTGACACAGCTGCTGCCGTTGTTGAAATCCTACAACAGTACAGAGATGAATCTGTATCCGGTTACTCCGATGGTAGCCAATGATGAGCATGACTGCTATGAATGTGTGGAAGAAATGGACCAGAAGCTGGCATACGTACGCAGTTTCTAAGCTAACCAAGCAGTTTTATGAGGCGGAGAGTTGTAAGACACTCCGTCTTTTTGGGTTGAGAAAGAAGAAAAAAGTGTAATGGACAAAAGGCGGAGAGTGAATGGAGCAGTGAGCTTTAAGCATCGAATGGATAAGGGGTGAAAATGAAAAGTTGCAATGTGAGTGAAACGTAACTATAATCATTACAGTAAGCGAACGCATATATTCATATATCTATTAAAAGAGATATTAAATCAGGAGGGAACCACGAATGAATCCAAAGTATAGCCCAATGTTTGAACAAGTTTCACTGCCAAGCGGCATTACGCTGAAAAACCGGATCGTGCTCGCTCCAATGACTCATATGTCCTCAAATCAAGATGGTACTGTATCAGACGCTGAACTTGCTTATTATGCACGTCGTACTGGCGGTGCTGGTATGTCTGTTACAGCGGTAACCCATGTAACTGCGAATGGAATTGGTTTTCCGGCTCAATTTGGAAGTTATGACGATAGCTTTATTCCCGGTCTGAAACGTCTGGCCGATACGATTAAGCAGCAAGGTTCCAAAGCCGTACTGCAAATTTTCCATGCAGGTCGTCTCACGCCAGAACAAGCGGTGCCAGCGGGTCAAGTCGCTGCTCCAAGCGCTGTTGCCAGTGAGCGTCCGGGATCTCCTGTACCAAGAGAGTTGTCTGATGACGAAATTACGTCCATCATCAAGGACTTTGGAGAAGCAACCCGCCGCGCCATTGAAGCTGGCTTCGACGGTGTTGAGATTCATGGTGCGAACGGTTATCTGATTCAGCAGTTCTTCTCTCCGCATTCCAACCGACGTGAAGATCGTTGGGGTGGAAGCATCGAGAAACGTCTCACATTCCCACTGGCTGTGGTGGATGAGGTCCAGAAGGCTGTAGCTACACATACGAAACTGCCGTTTATCGTTGGATACCGTTTCTCCCCAGAAGAGCCGGAAACACCGGGACTGACCATGGAAGAGACGTATGCATTGGTTGATGCGCTGAAAGATAAAAATCTGGATTACCTGCATGTATCCGTCAACGAGTTCTGGTCCAAGCCAAGACGTGGTGAAGCAGATACTCGCTCCAGAATTGAATTTATCCTTGATCGCGTGGATGGTAAACTGCCTGTCATTGGCGTAGGTGCCATCCATACGGCAGATGAGGCAGCCGAAGCTCTTCAGAGTGGTGTGCCATTGCTTGCGATCGGTCGTGAGCTGATTATCGAGCCTGACTGGGTTGAGAAAATCGAAAGCGGACGTGAAGAAGATATTGAGACGATTCTCACCAAATCGGATCAGGAACGTCTGGTTATCCCTGACGGTCTTTGGAATGCAATTATTCACACACCGGGCTGGTTCCCTATGGCTGACGATAAATAAGACACAATTTCATTCGAAATGGAGGGAGCGTAAGCTCCCTCTTTTTTGCACCCTCTGCGCCCTTGATGAAATTCTACTTCCGGGGGCACTGTGGTATGATGGGATGAACAGGATTCATCTTGGATAATCAACGGTTTGGAGTGAATGAAGATGCTCGTGGCTGAACGTTATGAGAAAATTGTGGAATGGGTAGATTCCCAGGGAAGTATGCGCGTAACCGAGCTGAGTGAGCGCTGCGGTGTGACGGAAGAGACGATCCGTCGTGATCTGGACAAGCTGGAGCAGGCGGGAAGGCTCAGACGTTCCCACGGCGGGGCTGTCAGCGTAAAATATAAAGAAGAGGGGCAGTCGGAGATCCCTTATCCGGAGCGGGCTGTAACTCATGCAGAAGAGAAACGCAGAATTGCGGACGAAGCGTTGAAAATGGTAGAGCACGGTGACCGGATAGCGCTCGATGCCAGTACAACTGCGTGGTATATGGCGGCTGGACTGCCGAACATACCACTCACCGTGTTGACCAACTCCATTAAGGTCGCAGCGGAGCTGAGTAACAAGGAACAGATCCGTGTAATCGCGACAGGCGGGCAGCTTGCTTCGAAGTCCCTATCGTTTGTAGGGCCGCTAGCTGAACGGTCGCTTGATGCGTATCATGTGGATAAAGTTTTCTTATCCTGCAAAGGTGTACATTTGACCAAGGGCATCAGTGAGTCGAATGAATTGCAGGCGCTGGTGAAGCAGAAGATGATCAGCATAGCTGATGAAGTTATTTTGCTGGCGGATTCGAGCAAGTTTGGCGTGCAGGCTTTTACAAGAGTGGCTGAACTCAGCAGTGTGGCAAAAGTAATAACGGATCTGGGCTTAGAGGAAGAGCAGGTTAGCGCACTGAACGAACAATCCATAGCATGTGTCCGTGTCTAATTAGAAAGGAATGAATATAATGAAACATCCTTTTCACCTGAAAGCTACTTGGAATGGTGGACGTAACAGTGAAGGGCATATTGATGCAGGCGGGTTAAAAACAGTCATTTCGATTCCACAGGAGATGGGTGGTCCGGGTACCGGTACCAATCCGGATGAAATGCTGCTGGGTGCAGCGTCCACCTGTTATTTGATTACGCTGGCAGCAATGCTGGAGCGATCGGAGATTACACCGGATGAGCTGACACTGGAGTCCGAAGCGACAGTGGATGTTACCAATAACGTATTTACGTACGAACGGATCACACACAGACCTCGCATTGTGCTCAAAGCGGATGCATCTGATGCTGATGTAACGAAGGCGGAGCGCTTGGCACATAAAGCAGAAGAGTCCTGCATGATCTCCAGAGCGGTAGCAGGTAACGTCGCCATTGAGACACAGCCAGTGATTATAACAGCAGGCGTTAACGCGGTGTGATATACTGAAGAGTAGGCGGCTTCAGCCGTCATTTGTGTAAGATAAGGGGAAGTTCGGTATGAACCTACAGAAAAGCAAAAACTCACGTTTTGCGCGTTTAACACGTGCTTTGAAGCTTAATTTTCTCAAATTGTTACGTGCTCCCGGCGGGGCACATAAAGTATCTACCGGATTTGCTTTGGGTTTTGGTTTGGAATTGATCGTCATTTCCACAGCATCACTGGTATATCTCGTGTTCTATCCGATTGTACGTTTGTCCGGTGGTTCACTGCCAGCGGCTATTGTGGGCAACGTGGTCGGCAAGCTAACTTTCCTGCCCATCATATTGATGCCACTTGCCAAGCAAATTGGTTCCTGGATATTGCCGGCGCACAGCATGGGGCAGGGGCTTGTTCATGAGAGTGCCTTTATGGAGCTGTTTCGCGGTAACTGGTCCGCGCTAAGTGAACTATTGCGGGGTGGTCTGGATATTCTGGCAGGCATGTCCGTCTTTGGGGTCATCCTGGGTGTGATTTCTTACTTTGTCGTCAAGTTCTTCTATGTCAGAGCACTGAAACGTCGCTTTGAACGTCGGTTGGAGAAACGCAAGCAAGCAGCGATGTCTCCAACTTCAGCTTCCGTGCTGATCAGGAAGACATCACAATCATGATCGGCAGAATGACCATGGACGCAGCAGTTGTCCACAGAATACAGCGGGACACAAACTGCGGAGACGCATTGAATTGCTCGGCCAAAATTACGGCGTTCACTGCGGTCGGCATGGACGCTAGGATCAGCAGCACACTGAATAACGTTCCTTCAATTTGAAGTGCAGTCAGGATTAGATATGAGAGTACTGGTGCTGCAGCAAGCCGTACTATAAGTCCAGTCCAGAACGCTTTGCGCACGTTAGGTTTCCAAGGTTCGACGGAACCACGTGGTCTGAGCATCTGTGCACCGAGAATGGCCAGTACGACAGGAGAGTAACCGGCTGCGAGCATGGAGATGCCTCCATCCAGTGCCACTGCTAAGCTCAGATTGGATGCACGTAGGATGATGGCTATCGCAGCAGCATAGATGGAAGGCATACGGAAGACGGATAGAATCGCATTTTTGACCGTGAATTCAGATCTGGCGGCAAAAAAGATACCTACTGTGTTTACAATGATCATCTGTCCGATGACATATACCGAAGCCTTATCCAATCCAAGCTGTCCAAAGGCAAGCAACACAAGCGGGAGCCCATAATTCACGCAGTTCGTAAACGTGGAGACAAGGGTAAGTCCCGCTTTTTCGCTTGCCCCAAGATGGAATATTCGGCTCAGCAGTTCAGCAAGTGCCCACAGGGCGATCAGATTGATGATGGAGAACCAGAATGTGCCGGTTACGTCTGTCCATGTAATATCAGCATGCAGCAGTGTATCAAAGATAAGCGCAGGGCTCAAAATATAGAGGGAAAAGGTCGACAGCGGCCGAGTATCCCAATTTTTGAACCGTTTTAACCATATGCCTCCGATTACGGGAAGCGATATGGGCAGAAATACATGATATAACGTGAGCAGAAATGAATTAAACAATCGAAATTCAGTCCTTTCTGGATGAAAAACCTATTTTATCATAGCAGAAGTTGACCTTTGTCGGAATGGATATTGGTATTGTCTTACGTCATGAGCGATGTGAATGCCACTTCTTTGATGGGATGCGCAGGGGCGGTGGATTGCTATTTTGATATGGCAGATTTATTATAGAAGAGGTGCAACCAGATTACATACACATAGAGGAGGAAACTGTAATGAGTGAATCAAAACGCTTGCTCGTATTGGTCGGCTCTTATGCCGAAGCGGAAAATGAGGGCATTTACGCATATGAATTGAATGAGGATACAGGTAACCTCTCCAAGCTTGACGGCATCGCGGGCGTGAAAAATCCAACGTTTGTAAACGTGGATGCTGAAGGTAATAAACTGTATGCGATCGGTGAGACGGCGTCTGCCGAAGGTAATAAAATGTCTGAAGCTGTAGCTCTGAGCATTGATCCTTCAACAGGAAAATTGTCATTGCTGAATCGTCATGACTCCATTTCGGCTCCACCATGTCATATCCAACGTGATCCTTCCGGACGTTACTTGATCCTTTCCAGCTACCACGGTGGTCTGGTGGGTCTGCAAGCCCTGACGGATAACGGTGAAGTTGGCGTGCTTCTGGATGAAAAGAAACATGAAGGCAAAGGTGCGCATCCTGAACGTCAGGACAAGCCGCATGTGCATTCTGCATTCTTCAGCCCGGATGGAAAATACATGATGGTACAGGATCTGGGTGCGGACAAAATCGCAATCTACTCCATTGATGCAGGCAAGAATGAACTCGTACTGCACAGTGAAACCAAAACACATCCGGGTGCAGGACCTCGTCACTTGGCATTTCATCCGAACGGTCAATTCGCCTATGTTATTAACGAAGTGGATTCTTCCATTACGACTTTCCGTTATGATGCAGCAGCAGGCACGTTGACAGAGGTTTCCACCGTGTCCACATTGCCTGACGGCTATGACGGCAGTGAAAACACAACAGCTGAAATCGCCGTATCAAACGATGGTCGTTTCGTATACGGTTCGAACCGCGGGCATGACAGCATCGTGGTATTTGCAGTAGACGCTGAAACAGGACATTTGAAACTGGTTGAGCATGTATCTGCTGAGGGTGAACACCCACGTCACTTTGCTTTGACTCCGAATGGCAAACTGCTGATCGCAGCTAACCGCGATACCAACAATATCGTTTCCTTTACAGTGGATCAGGAGAGCGGGCGTCTGAAATACACAGGCCACAGCACAGGTGTATCCAAGCCGGTATGCGTGAAACCTGTTTATCTGTAAATCCAAGATTTGAATGATTAACCGAGAGGTTTAAATACGTTTTCAGGATCAATTTGTATAATCTTGTTGACTTGATACTTTGGAAAGACCCTGTCCTTGTGGCGGGGTCTTTTTTGATGAGAAGAGGAGCACATGAATTCGCAGATAACCACATATGTGGATTGTGAACGATAACTTATTTTCAAATTTAAGTTCATATAACAATGTAATTTAATCAATAGTATCGTGCAAGTAACTACCTGACTTCAAAGTGCGTACTTCCTTAACGGATAGTCGGATTCTACAATGAATGAGTAGCCATGACAAACATTGCATGCATCTGAACTGGCTGAACGGTGCAGGCTAAATATTTTAACATCCTTTACAGGATATACTCATACTCGAACAACAAAAGGAGAAATGAATCGTGAAATTGCAATTGGCATTGGACTTGGTAAACATCCCTGAAGGTATTGCACTTGTTAAAGAAGTTGAACAATATATCGATATCGTTGAGATTGGTACGCCAATCGTTATTAATGAAGGTTTGCACGCGGTAAAAGCGATGAAAGAAGCATTCCCTAATCTGCAAGTTCTTGCAGACCTTAAAATTATGGACGCTGGTGGTTATGAAATCATGAAAGCAGCTGAAGCTGGTGCGGATCTGATCACTGTGCTTGGGGCAACCAATGATAGTACGATCAAAGGTGCAGTAGCAGAAGCGAAGAAACAAAACAAACAAGTTCTTGTGGACATGATCAACGTGCCTAATCTTGAACAGCGTGCTCGCGAAGTTGATTCGCTTGGCGTAGATTACATCTGTGTACACACAGGTTATGACCTGCAAGCTGAAGGACAAAGCCCGTTCGAAGATTTGCAAACGATCAAACAAGCCGTGAAAAATGCAAAAACAGCTGTAGCTGGTGGCATCAAGCTGGAAACATTGCCTGAAGTGATCAAAGCACAACCGGATCTGGTGATTGTGGGTGGCGGTATCACTGGACAAGCAGACAAAGCTAAAGTTGCAGCTGAGATGCAACGTTTGGTTCAACAAGGGTAAGACAGATGAGCAGCCGACAATACGCAGTGGACATCTTGAAGGAGCTGGAACGTACGCTGAGCCAGATCGACGACTCGGAGATGCAGGCCATGGCGGAACATATTCTGGCTGCCGAACAGGTTTTTGTGGCAGGCGCAGGCCGATCCGGTCTGATGGGAAAGGCTTTTGCGATGAGATTGATGCAGATGGGTCTGCGGGTATATGTAGTTGGGGAGACCGTTACGCCAGGGATCTCTCCGAAAGACTTCCTCTTGTTATGCTCAGGCTCAGGGGAGACAGGCAGTCTGGCAGCGATGGCTCAGAAGGCCAGTAAAGCAGGTGCTCCTGTGGGTCTGATCACAATTAAACCAGAGTCCACCATTGGACAGCTGTCCGATACCGTGGTTCGTCTTCCTGCCTCTGCCAAAGAGGATACGGCGACCGCCGGAACCGAAGTGACCATTCAGCCGATGGGCTCTCTGTTTGAACAGGGGCTGCTAATGAGCATGGATGCACTGGTGCTCACCATGATGGAAATGAAGAGTATGACTGGAGCAGACATGTTTGGGCGTCATGCCAACCTGGAATAGACCATATGTCATAAACTTGATGAAGTAGAATAGATGGAAGACCGGAATACCCTTAAACTTGAGGGAGTTCCGGTCTTTTCTGCTATCGTTGTTTGTGGTCTGATTCGGGGTTTGCTTAACATCAGAGTCTTGCTGTAGTAGAATGTATACAAGCTGTATCGAACCAATGAACCCGTTATATGATACAAGGGAGCGGCAAGTTCTCCTGTTGCGGAGTGTTCTTGTGATATGCGAAATGCATTTTAGCGATATAATATTGAGTGGAAGAAAAGGGGGCTCGGAGCCATGGCAACCGAAGTCAAGGAACGCATCAACTTGAAAGAGATCAACTGTGAGAAAGAATTGACCCTTGCTGTTATTGGCGGCAAATGGAAACTGATTATTTTATGGCATCTGGGTCTTGAAGGCACCAAACGTTTCAGTGAATTGAAGCGATTGATTCCTCATATTACCCAAAAGATGCTGACCAACCAGTTGCGTGAGCTGGAGGAAGACAAGCTAATTGAGCGCAAGGTGTATGCAGAAGTACCTCCTCGTGTGGAATATACGATGACGGATCACGGACAGAGCCTGATGCCCGTGCTGCATGCGATGTATAACTGGGGTAAAAACTATGGTGAAAATGTAATTTGGAAATCAGAATAAGTTATAGTCAGACGAACCGCCTGGTAAATGGACACTTCCATTACCTGGCGGTTTTTCTTTCCCTCTAATTCACTGACAGTTTTAAAAAAGTTTTCTTGAAACGTAGAAGGCAGAAATAGCCTGAAGAAGCGAAGCGTTCGCCTAAAAGCTTTCTGAAAGAAAGCTGCATCGGAAGCATATGCTTATCCCCGGATTTCCCCTTTAGAAAAGGGATCAAAAAATCTGGGGATAACAGCGATCGGAAGGTTATTCTTCCGTCGGAGTGGTAAGTGTGAATATTTTTTAGTCCAATCTATAATCCCTTGAACCAAAAGGCTCATTTTAGGATATGTAAGGCATAAATGCTCCGAATATGATACGATGAGAGATATTGGAAATGCAAGGAGGAGGACATTTAACGATGGAAAAAATACGTACACGCGATGAAGTAAACCAAGAGACTACCTGGGACTTGCGAGACTTGTTTGGGACTGACGCAGAGTGGGAGCAGGAGCTTAGATCACTGCCTGAAGCTGCTGCCCATATCGAAACATTTAAAGGACATCTGGGCGAAGGCGCTGAGCAGCTGCTGGCCTGTCTGGATGCCCGCGAAGCTTTGCAGGAACGCATTAGCAAAACAGCTTCATATGCCCGGCTGAAACAGTCGGAGGACAGTACCAATCCCGTGAATATTGAGAATTCAGCCAAGGCGGGAGACATCTTATCGAATTTGTCGTCGTCCTTGTCTTTTGTGAATTCCGAGATCGTGGATCTTCCGGATGGAACGGTTAAACGTTATATTGAAGAACTTCCGGGTTTACAGCCGTATGCCCGCAGTTTAGATCGTCTAATTCAGGAAAAGGCACATCGTCTTTCGCCCGAAACGGAGAAGGTACTCGCTTCCCTCGGGGAAGTGCTGGACTCGCCATACCGGATCTATCTGCGTGGTAAATTAGCAGACATGACGTTTGACGATGCACTTGATGGCGATGACAATAACCGCCCGCTGTCCTGGTCATTCTATGAGAATAATTATGAAATGTCATCGGATACAAAGCTGCGCCGCTCTGCGTATGCTGCATTCAGCTCCAAGCTGAATGATTACAAAAATACGTTTGCTGAAGGTTACGCAACCGAAGTGAAGAAACAGGTCGTCATGTCCAGGCTGCGTGGATATGATGATGTTACGGATATGCTGCTCAGCCCGCAGCAGGTAAGCAAAGAGATGTATAACAATGTACTGGACATCATCCAGCAGGAACTCGCACCTCACATGCGCAGACTGGCAGCTCTCAAGAAACGTGAGTTAGGTCTGGACAAGCTGATGTTCTGTGATCTGAAAGCACCACTGGACCCTGAATTCAGCCCTGCCATTACATATGAGGAAGCCTGCACGCTCATTCGTGAAGCTCTTGCCGTGATGGGACCGGAATATGGCGACATTGTGGAACGTGCATTTAGTGAGCGGTGGGTAGATTACGCTGATAATGCGGGCAAATCGACAGGAGCTTTTTGTTCGTCCATATATGGTTCTCATTCCTATATCCTGATCTCATGGGCAAACAATATGCGCGGAGCATTTACACTTGCCCATGAAGTCGGACATGCCGGACATTTCATGCTTGCCGGGCATTACCAACGTCTTACGAATACACGACCGTCCCTCTATTTCATAGAGGCGCCTTCGACAATGAATGAAATGCTGCTGGCAGATCATTTGTTGAAACGTTCTGATAATCCGAGAATGCGTCGTTGGGTCATTTTGCAATTGCTCAATACGTATTACCATAACTTTGTTACGCATCTGCTTGAAGGTGAATTGCAGCGTCAGGTGTACGCACTTGCAACCAAGGATGAACCTATCACAGCGAAGACATTAAGTCAGCTGAAAGGCAACATCCTCTCCGAGTTCTGGGGGCCTGACCTGGTGATTGACGAAGGGGCCAAACTGACGTGGATGAGACAGCCTCATTATTATATGGGATTGTATCCATATACCTATGCAGCAGGTCTGACGGCATCTACCGCTGCTGCACAGCTGATTCGGGAAGAGGGGCAGCCTGCCGTAGACCGCTGGCTTGACGCATTGAAAGCGGGAGGAAGCCTTGATCCGCAAGAGCTGATGAAGCTTGCGGGTGTGGACATGTCTGGACCTGAGCCGATTCGTGCTGCTGTTGCCTATGTTGGCAGTCTGGTCGATGAACTTGAACGTCTGTATTCGTAATCAGGTTCATATAGTATACGGACAAGGCTTGTAGGGTTGTCTGCGTGCACCGTCTCCTTGGCAGGGGGCGGTGCATCTTAATTTGCAGGGAGAAGGGAACGATGATGAATGACGTCATTGAGCATATCTTCATCACTGGGCTGGTTAAGCATGGATGGCTTCGGTATTTTTGATGACATGAATGATGTTCCGGGATTTGAGGGCAATCAGAGTGGTTTTTTTGCTGGATTCAATGAGTTTGGAGCAATGAGTGCGTTTGGATCCATTTTTATCGGTGGCGTTTTTCTCATCATTGCCGGTGTCATTGTTTATGCCATTATTTCAGGGGTACGCACTTGGTCATCGAATAATGCATCAGCGCTGTTAACCTTGCATTCAACGATTGTGGCAAAGCGAACTAGAGTTAGCGGGGGAACAGGGGACAGCAGGGCTTCCACTTACTATTACATTACATTTGAGCTCGACAACGGTGAACGGGTAGAACTGAACGTAGGTGGGAGTGACTACGGTATGCTTGTGGAACATGACCGAGGCATGCTGACATATCAGGGGACAAGGTTTAAGCATTTTGAAAGAGATGTGCAGCCCCAGTCCGGTGTTAGTAAAAACAGCTTTTATACGTAAAATAACAGGAAGGCGGCTCCTCCCGAGTGGAGAGAGTCGTTTTTGGTATGGGTAAAGAAACTAATCACAGGGTATTCAAACGCTTACAATGATGATATACTCGTAAAATAAAGCAAAACAGTATAAAACAAAAATAAACAAACAACAAAATAAAGAATAAAGTGCAGAGCAGCTATGATTGAAATCAAGAAATATTCAAGAGCGAAAATATAGTATGGGATGAAGGGCTGGTGAAGAGCGGTGAGTGTGCTGGCGTATGATTTGGGTGCTGGAAGCGGGAGAGCACTGCTGGGTCATCTGAATGATCGGGGAATGGAAACGATGGAGATCCATCGGTTCAAGAATGAACCGGTAAAAGCGGGGGAGCGGCTGCACTGGGATATATTGAGGCTGCACCATGAATTGCTGGAAGGGCTGAACCTTGTTAAACAAAAGGGAGAGCAGCCTGAAAGTCTGGGGATTGATTCCTGGGCGGTTGATTTTGGACTACTTGGGAGTCATGGTGAATTGTTGGGCAATCCATATCATTACCGTGATGCACAATTTAACGGCATGATGGATCAGGTGCGTAAGGAATTGACCTCTCAGCGAATTTTCGAACGCACAGGCATCCAGTTTCTTAGCTTTAACACACTGTACCAGTTGGCTACGCTTAAGCGGAAAGGCTCCCCACTGCTTAACGAAGCGGAGCGTTTCCTCATGATCCCCGATCTGCTTCGTTACTTTCTGACCGGTGAAGCGGTGAATGAGTTTACCAACGCCACCACAACACAGCTATACAATCCAACCATAGGGCATTGGGACAGTGAACTGCTTGCACATATCGGTATTTCGGAGACACTGTTCGGAGAAGCAGTCATGCCAGGTACTCGAGTGGGGCAGCTGCGCAGCAGCATTTGCAGTGATCTTGGCTTATCTGCCATTCCGGTTATTGCGGTTGCAGAGCATGACACAGGTTCGGCGGTTGTGGCTGTTCCGGCAACAGAGCGTTCATTTGCTTACCTAAGCTGCGGAACCTGGTCACTTATGGGAACGGAGATTAATCAGCCCGCCATCAGTTCCGAGAGTCTGGCGCTCAACTTTACGAATGAGGGCGGGGCAGGCGGTACGTTCCGTTTGCTCAAGAACATCATGGGCTTGTGGATTTTGCAGGAATGCATGCGTGAATGGGAACGGAAGGGACAGGGAATTAGCTATGCGGAGTTACTGAGCAGGGCGGAACTTGCTCCTCCATTTGCGAGTCTGTTTGATCCCGATGATGAGCGGTTTATGCCAGCAGGGGATATGACCTCTCGCATACAACAATATTGCCGTGATACAGGGCAGGCTGAGCCGCAAGACCAGGGGGCCATTGCCCGTACTATTCTGGAGAGTCTCGCACTGAAGTATCGGAGGGTGCTGGAATGGACAGAACAACTGTCCAGACAGTCTTTTAATGGATTGCATATGGTCGGTGGGGGCATTCAGAATCGCCTGTTATGTCAGTGGACAGCCAATTCCATTGGCAAACCGGTATGGGCGGGGCCAGCAGAAGGTAGTGCGATCGGGAACATGGCTGTACAGTGGATGGCAAGCGGAGCCTTTAAGGATATATGGGAAGCCCGCAAGGTCATTCGCGATTCATTCCCAGTTACTGATTATGAACCAAAGGACAGACCCATCTGGGAAGAGGCCTACGGCAGATTCATAAGGTTGACGGCTTCGCCCAAATCACAAGCCGGGAGCGAGGTGTAACATGCTGGCAGCAGAGCGCTATGACCGGATTGTGGAGATGGTTAATGTTAAGGGCAGCATGCGTGTATCCGAGCTTAGTGAGCACTGCCGGGTAACAGAAGAGACCATTCGGCGTGATCTGGATCGGCTGGAGCAAGCAGGGCGACTGCGCCGTTCCCATGGCGGCGCTGTCAGCGTGAAGGAAGAGCAGCCGGAGATTCCTTACCGGGTAAGGGAAACAACACATGCAGAGGAAAAGAAAAGAATTGCCCAGTCGGCTCTATCCATGATTCGTCCGGGTGATCGAATTCTACTGGATGCCAGCACGACAGCAGGGTATATGGCGGCCAATATGCCGGATATGCCATTGACTGTATTAACCAATTCCATACAGGTAGCCACTGAACTTAGCAGCAGGGACAAGATTGAAGTCATTTCGACTGGTGGCCAGTTGGCCCAACGATCTCTGTCTTTTGTTGGACCGCTCGCCGAACGTTCTCTGGAGACATATCATGTCGATAAATTGTTCCTGTCTTGTAAAGGTGTGCATCTGGAAGGTGGAGGAATCAGTGAATCCAATGAGCTTCAGGCACGGTTGAAGCAGAAAATGGTCGGCATATCCGACCAGGTCATTTTGCTTGCAGATACGAGCAAGTTTGGAGTTCGTGCATTTGCCCGGGTAACCGGGTTAAATGCGGTTCATGCGGTGATCACAGATCAGTCGCTTGATGATGATTTGATAGAACGACTGAACAGCTATGATATCTCAATCACAAGGGTATAAAACAATACGGTATTTGATACTTATATGCGTTATAACAACAATTCATCAGTTATAGGAGCGTGTAATCATGAAGGTCTCCTTATTCATTACCTGCCTCAGCGATGCCATATATCCCCGCGTGGGGGAGGCGATGGTGAGATTGCTCGCCGCTCATGGCGTTCGGTTGGATTTCCCGCCCGTGCAGACCTGCTGCGGTCAGCCTTCCTACAACAGCGGGTATTGGGATGAGACACGGGTAGCCGCCAAAACGATTCTGGAAGCCTTTGATGATAGTGATTTTGTCGTCTGTCCCTCGGGCTCCTGTACGTACATGATTCATCATTATCCCGAGCTGTTTGTCGATGAACCTGTATGGCTGGATAAGGCTAAACGTTTGGAAGCCAAAGCCTACGAATTCACGCAGTTTCTCGTTCAGGTGCTTGGCATCACGGATTTGGGTGCACATTTTCCACATAAGGTTACATATCATCCCTCCTGTCATGGCAGCCGTTTGTTAGGCGTAAAGGATGAGCCTATGGCATTACTTTCGGCAGTAAAAGGTTTGGAATTTGTTCCCCTTCCTTACGGAGAGGATTGCTGCGGCTTTGGTGGTACCTTTGCCATCAAAATGCCGGATATATCTGGTGCCATGGTCACAGAAAAGGTAGATCACATCAAAGAAACGGAAGCTGAAGTATTGGTAGGACTGGATATGGCCTGTCTAATGAATATCGCAGGTAATCTGCGGTATAGGAATGAACCAGTGCGAGTGATGCATTTGGCCGAACTGCTGTATGAGGGGGTGCAAACAGGATGAGTCAACCCGGTGTAATGGATGTTACCGTCAAAGAACGTGCAGAACTGGCTTTGAATGATGACTTCCTGCGGAAAGCCGTCAAGTTTACGACAGAGCGATTGCGTAATGGCAAGAAGTCCGCATCCGAAGAACATGGCAACTGGGAAGAATGGCGCGAACGTGGACGTCAGATTCGTCTGCATACGATCGCACATCTGGATTATTACCTGAATGAATTCGTCAATAATGCACGTGCCAATGGGGTTCATATTCATTTTGCGGATACTTCGGTAGAGGCAGCCGCAATAGCACTTGATATTGCGGCTCACAAGCAGGCTTCCACCGTGGTGAAATCCAAGTCCATGGTGTCCGAGGAAGTACATCTCAACCATGTATTGGAATCCGCAGGCATTGAAGCGATAGAGACCGATCTGGGCGAATACATCATTCAATTGGCGGGTGAAGCCCCATCTCATATCGTCATTCCGGCTATTCACAAAAACCGTTACCAGATTGCGGACCTGTTATCCAAGGAAGCGGGTGAAACTCTGGAACCGGACACCACCGTACTTGCTGGATTTGTACGCAAAAAGCTGCGTGAGAAGTTTCTTGAAGCCGATATTGGCATGACCGGCTGCAATTTTGCCATTGCTGAGACGGGTTCCATGGTCCTATTTGAAAATGAAGGCAATGCCCGCATGGTATCCACCGTGCCAAAAACACAGATTACCTTAATGGGCATGGAGCGTATCATTCCATCCTGGACGGATCTCGAGGTGATGGCAACCCTGCTGCCACGCTCCGCGACAGGTCAAAAATTGACGATGTATATGTCAGGCATAACCGGCCCTCGTCGAACAGAAGACGGGGACGGACCAGATGAAATGCACATTATTATCGTGGATAATGGACGTTCACTTCAGTTGGGTGATCCCGAATTTCAGGAGCTGTTGAACTGTATTCGCTGCGGAGCCTGTCTGAACGCTTGTCCAGTGTATCGTCATATCGGCGGGCATGCCTATGGTGGAACCTACAGCGGACCGATCGGAGCGGTACTTACACCTGCACTCAATGGCAATATCGATGAATGGAACGACATCGCGGGTGCTTCCAGCCTGTGCGGAGCCTGTTATGAAGCCTGTCCGGTCAAAATTCCGCTGCATGATATGCTCGTATATTTACGCAGACGCAAGGTGGAAAAGGGCCATGGCAATAAGCTTGAGAGCGCTGGTATGAAAGGTTTTGCAGCGGTTGTATCCAATTCTAAACGATTCGGAGCGGCTATACGTCTCGGACAGATTGGTCAGAAAGCCGTTGTTCGGAATAACGGAATTTCACTTAAACTTGGGCCCCTCAAGGGCTGGAACAGCTATCGGGTTGCGCCAAGCCTCGCGAAGCGTTCCTTCCGGCAGCAATGGAACAAGTTGGATCAGGAGCTGAATCAGGAGAAGAAAGAAATGGATTCTTCCGTTCGGGACCGAATGGAACAGATTCTTCGTGAGCGCGAGGGGGGTGGTGGTCAACATGAACACTGAACATCAGGAATGGCTGGAGCAATTGGAGAAGAAGTCTCGTGCGAAGCAAGAGAACTTTATGAATGACATCGCCTCCAAATTGAGAAGACCTCGGCAGACACATGCTCCGACTCAACCTTTTCGCGGTGCACCCGCATTCTGGACGGATTTGGAGTGGGACATAGATAAGCGCATACAGGCATTCACCGATAATTTTGTGAGTGTAGGTGCTCATATTGCACGGGTAAAAGACATTGGCGAAGCCTCGGACTTTATCGCTAATAAATCTCATGAATTGAGTGCGAAATATATCATACGCCAGAATGAACAGGCGCTTACGGATCTTGGATTAGAAGAGCAACTTCCCGATGTGCAGATTTCTGTATGGAATAGCCAAGCAGAGGAGAACTGGAAGGCACGGGCAGCCGAGGCAGATATCGGTGTAGTGATGGCGGATTATGCCACAGCATATACGGGTTCCGTCACGGTGCTTTCTTCGCCAGAAAAAGGGCGCTCAGTGAGTCTATTGCCGACCGTACTTATCATTATTATTCCAATTGAACGGCTCTACACCAGACTTGGTGAAACGCTTGATCGATTCGATGAAGCGGGAAGAGAGAATCTTCCGGCAGGCATACATTTTATTTCCGGTCCTAGTCGTTCTTCTGATATTGAAAATGATTTGACCATTGGGGTACATGGACCGGGGATTGTATATGGTCTTATTATGGGATAACACCATTTCTAAATGCATAACCTCGCGAATGACTGTCCAAAAGCAGCTTTTTGTCTGCGAAGGGCAGTTTTTTCTATGTCTAGTATGTCCATTATGAAAGGGATAATGAGCCATTCAATCATATGGCAGTAGATAAAAATATTCTATAGATAAAAACTATTAATATTATAATTATTATATATTTAACCTATCAAGAGAAGCGGCGTATAATCCATTTCAAGATAGGTTCATGTGAGAACCGACCAAGGAGGCGTTATGAATGAGTATATTTTCTTATCAGGTTTCCATTCATGGATGGACACGTGGGCGATTTATCTGTTTTTGAGGGGAAAGTGCTACTTATCGTGAATACAGCCAGCAAGTGCAGTTACTCTCGACAATTTACGGAGCTTCAACACCTGTATGAGCAGTATCGTGATCAAGGGCTGGAGATCCTGGCGTTTCCCTGTGATCAGTTTAATCTGAAGGAGCCGGGCAACAATGATGAGATAGCTCAGTATTGTAGGAATCATTTTCATATATCCTTTCCGATTTTTGAGAAGATCGAGGTTACCGGACAGTCCATACATCCTTTGTTTCGCTATCTGGTCGATACAGCCCCATTTGAGGGTTATGACGTGGAATCGGAAGAAGGTCGGTGGATGGATCAATTCCTAGAGGAGAAACATCCCGAATTATACCGGGGAGACGGGATCAAATGGAATTTCACCAAATTTTTGATTAATCGAACCGGGGAAGTGAGTGGTCGCTATGAGACTACGGTTGCACCGATAGAGATGGAGTCCGCGATTCGGAACCTGCTGAGACAGGCCTAGTTTGAGTTTAATGAACTGTGTATATTCGAAATTCTAGTATTCGTTCAGAGCAAAATAATCTCTATATGGAGGGACCAAAGGGGAAATTTACTCATGCCAATTCGGATGGATACCCATTGGTCCTACGACTTTGAGACTGTTGAAGATTAGGACTGGAAATGTTAGGGTAAAAGAAAGATAACGAAGGAACCCATTTTTTTTAATCTAAACTGACCAATATACCATTTTGGTCAGTTGGTTCCGTTATGAATTTCAGGTTATCTGGATGAAATATGAAAATTTGCAGAAAATGTAGTCATGTCTGTTGATCTGAAGTCGTAGTTGAACGAAGGTATTATTTTTTAGTCGAACGTAACACTTGGAAGAGGAGTGAGTATTATGGCGCAAATTTCAGTTCCCCAACCCAAAACTTTTGGGCCTTTAGGAAACTTACCACAGTTAAACACCGATGAGCCTGTACAATCCCTAGTGAAACTCGCTGAAGAGTATGGCCCCATTTTTCGAATGGATTATCCTGGCCGAAGTGAATTGTATATTTCAGGTCATAAACTGGTAGCTGAGGTTACCGACGAATCCAAATTCGATAAACGTGTATGGGCACCGCTGGAGAAGGTACGTGCATTTGCCGGAGATGGCCTGTTTACGAGTTGGACTCAAGAACCGAATTGGAAAAAAGCTCACAATGTGTTGCTGCCCAGCTTCAGCCAGCGTGCGATGCAGGGATATCACAACAAAATGATTGATCTCGCTGTACAGCTCGTGCAGAAGTGGTCCAGATTAAACCCGGATGAGACGGTTAACGTACCTGATGATATGACTCGTCTCACCCTGGATACGATTGGATTGTGTGGATTCAACTACCGATTTAACAGCTTTTACCGGGAAGAACCGCATCCCTTCATTACCAGTATGGTTCGAGCACTGGACGAATCGATGAGTTCGTTGCAGCGTTTGCGTCTGCAAGACAAGCTGATGATCACCAAAAAGAAACAGTTTGAGCAGGATATCCGTTCGATGTACTCTCTGGTGGATCATATTATTGCGGAGCGCAAGGAGCAGCCCCAGGAAGGGGCGGACGATCTGTTGTCCCATATGCTTAGTGGCAAGGACCCGGAAACCGGGGAAACGCTGGACGATGAAAATATCCGTTACCAGATCATCACCTTCCTGATTGCTGGACATGAGACGACGAGTGGCCTGTTGTCCTTTGCCATCTATTATTTAATGAAAAACCCGGATACCCTTGCCAAGGCTCAAGCTGAAGCAGATCAGATTCTGAAAGATCCGGTTCCAACATACAATCAGGTCCGCAATCTGAAATATGTTCGTATGGTTTTGAACGAAGCATTGCGGTTGTGGCCTACGGCTCCGGCATTCTCCTTATACGCTAAGAAAGATCTTGTTCTGGACGGGAAATATCCTTTGCAAAAAGGGGATAGTGTCAGTGTACTCATTCCCAAGCTGCATCGGGACCGCGACGCGTGGGGTGACGATGTGGAGGAATTCCGACCGGAACGGTTCGAAGATCCGAGCAAGGTACCACATGACGCCTATAAACCATTTGGTAATGGCCAGCGGGCCTGCATCGGTCAGCAATTCGCCCTTCAGGAAGCAACACTTGTGCTAGGAATGGTCCTGAAGCATTTTGAATTCATCGATCATGCGGACTATCAGTTGAAAGTGAAAGAAACGTTGACGCTCAAACCCGATAACTTCACGATTCGTGTTCGTGCACGCGGGGGGCAACCGGTCATGGCTGTTCCGGGTGTTGCCGTGGAGGAACCGACTCCGGTTGCCAAAAGACAAGAGCCGGATACAGCAAATGCCCATCACACTCCGATGCTTGTCCTATATGGATCTAATCTTGGGACTGCGGAAGGCATTGCGCGTGAAATCGCAGATACCGCAAGATATCAGGGCTTCCGCAGCGAGGTGGCTACCCTGGATGATCGTGTAGGCAAACTTCCGAAGGAAGGCGTCGTCATCATTGTGAGCGCATCCTACAATGGTCAGCCACCAAGCAATGCCAAGGATTTCGTCGATTGGATTGAACATGCGGATGCAGGGGAATTCCAAGGCGTTCGATTCTCCGTTCTCGGATGTGGGGATCACAACTGGGCCAGCACGTACCAGCGTATCCCGCGTTTGATTGATGAGCAGTTATCTTCCAAAGGAGCAGAACGGTTATCACCGATCGGAGAAAGTGATGCCAGCGGGGACTTTGAGAAACAGGTTGGAGACTGGACCGAGCAACTATGGCCGGATTTGGCACGAACTCTGGGCCTCAAGTTGAACACAAGCTCAGGTAGTGAGCGCAGTTCCTTGTCAGTACAGTTTGTCAGCGGACTGGCGGTAACGCCGCTCGCGGATACGTATGATGCACATGTTGCTGAAGTGCTTGAGAATCGGGAACTTCATGATGCGGGCAGTGAACGAAGCACACGTCATCTGGAGATTAAACTGCCTGAAGGCGCAACGTATAAAGAAGGCGATCACCTGGGCATTTTGCCTCAAAACCCGTCTGAGCTCGTAGAACGAGTACTGAAACGATATGGATTCACAGGTACGGAACATCTGGTTCTGGATGCCTCTGGTCGCAGCGCAGCTCATCTGCCATTGCACCAACCGGTTAGTCTGGTCGATCTGCTCAGTCACAGTGTGGAGCTTCAGGAAGCGGCAACTCGGGCCCAACTGAGGGAGCTCGCGGCGTACACGGTGTGCCCACCGCATAAGAAGGAGCTCGAAGCGCTTCTTGATGAGTCTGTTTACATGGAAGAAGTGCGTAAGAAACGCATATCCATGCTGGATTATTTGGTGAAATACGAAGCATGTGAGCTGCCTTTCGAACGGTTTTTGGAACTGCTGCCTTCCCTGAAAGCCCGATATTATTCAATCTCCAGTTCACCGCGAGTGCAGCCTGAGCAGGCCAGCATAACCGTCAGCGTAGTGCGTGCTCCGGCGTGGAGTGGTCAGGGAGAATATAAAGGTATAGCGTCCAACTATCTGGCGAACTTGAAGCCGGGTGAAGAGGTTGTCATGTTCATACGCACGCCTGAGTCCGGGTTCGAACTGCCAGAAACTGCAGAGGCTCCGATCATTATGGTTGGTCCGGGGACGGGAGTAGCTCCATTCCGTGGTTTCCTGCAGGCAAGACGTGTACTGAAGGAACAGGGTGAGCAGGTTGGCGAGGCGCATCTGTATTTTGGATGTCGCAACCCTGAACATGATTATTTATATAAAAATGAACTCGAAACTGCGGAGCAAGAGGGCCTTGTCCAGCTTCATACCGCCTTCTCCCGCGTGGACGGGGAAGAGAAATGTTACGTGCAGCATCTAATGAGAGATGATGCCCACAAACTGATTCCTCTGCTCGAACAGGGTGGACATCTGTATGTTTGCGGCGATGGCAGCAAGATGGCACCTGATGTTGAAGCAACACTCAAGAAAGCGTACACTGATATCAGCGGTAACTCCACGGAGCAAGCGGATGCGTGGTTAGAACGTTTGCAGCAGGAAGGTCGTTATGCCAAAGATGTGTGGACAGGCATCTGAGTGATACGTTCCTGATTCCAATGATTATTGATAGGCATCTGCGCGGTGAGACACAGAAAGGTTCTGTGCTCACCGCTTTTTGCTATGGCACAATATCCGAGCAGACCAATGCAGGTATGAGTTATACTAGGGAAGAGAAATATGCATATCATGACATGGGGTTGACCCAGGGCATGGATTGTTTCTCTCATTGGGCGATTGCTGGCACAGATATGAATTCAGCGATGTCTGGTCTCATTATTTCTTCTTTTTATTCGTTGGACGATAGATCGATTCGACCTGAGTTAGCGGAAAGAGAATACGTGAGGAGAATTTACCTTTACCCTGCAGCTCAATGTAATCCAGTCCAACACCAACAAGTCGGATATTGTTAAATGCGTTTCCGGATGGGAATACCGTGCGGATGCCTACCCGTATGCCTCGCCGTGCTCGTGGTACATCAAATACACGAATGGAAAACAAACTGAGTGGAATAAATAACTGCCGATTGACCTTGATAAAATTGCGCGGAAATACTTTTCTAATTATTCCAGGTTCCAGACCGGACAATGGAGCATTCAATTCTGCCAGATGTCCCTGGAACTCGGCCAGACGCTGTTGAAGTGTTTTTCCTGTATGAAGTTGGTGCCAATTCATAAGCAATCCTCCGTTCGCCATTTATACCTACTATATGAATGGACGAGGGCAAGAGGTGAGCAAAATGGCGCCCATGTTACTCATGATAAGGTACAAATTAAGATATAGGGAGTGATTCAGATGGACGTGGAAATGTATAAAGACCTCATTCGGGATGAACGTGGCAACTATTATATCGCGGTACAGATAGAGGGTAATGAGCTTACGCTTGTCAACGCATTTGTTGAAGCATCGTTTACACCGGAACTGATCTATAATGAAGAATTTCGTAATAAACATAAAGAGATGGAAGGCGGCTTTGTAGGCAAAATTGCAATGGACCTTCTCCGGCATGATGTGGTCATGGGTTTGAAACAAATGGACAGAAAGCTGCTGGAGCTGTCGGAAGTTGAACAGAAGTACACGGTGAACTATATAGATACGATTGAGTTCTATCGCCACCCTGCGTGGGAGCGGAAAGCATAAGCGAAGGCTCATTTTCGTGGACAGTCCATTAGGATAGTAAAATCGTAAAAGCGCAAGTACAGGGGAGCTACCCTTGCCACTTGCGCTTTTGGCGTTGCACCTATTCATCGGGAAACGCACTATTGATAGGAAGGATAGATGATGCCGATATCTCGTTCAGTTTTCAAGCTTCCCTCAATATACCGCTGGAGTTCATTTCCTTTGATTCGAATCGGAATGGATGTTCCTCGATAGATCAGTTCACCCTCAATCGTGCGCACGCTCATTCCGATGACGCCTTCCAAATGTCCACCCTGATCCGTAATTAACCGAATTCCTGCTGGCCCCTCCATAAGAATCTTACCATCCTGATATACCGTTACCCGTTCTGGCGTGTTCACCAATTCAAAATGCAGCCCACTCACCGTACGGCTGTACGCCGTATGACCAGCGATTTCTTCGCCATGATCCATGTCGATGGGGAGAAGACCGGTAAACCACAGTTGATCCGATCCAACCGGCATGATGCCGCATAACCGTTCCACATAATCAAGCAGGCAAAGAATGGAGGGGGAATAGGTTTCCGTAAAACCCTCCTCCCCGGTCCATGGGCTTAAAGCCTGCGCAAAGCGCGTTGCTTTGGAAAGGGACGACAAGATGGGTTGCAGTACCCAGGTCAATTCCACATAGCGATGGTGATATTCAAAAGCATGTGGTGCACGGATCAGACTCAGGAAGTTAGATGCTCCACCCCAGCTGTTATAAGAGGAGAACGGATCGAACCGTGGATCATCTATCGACATGGAGGTGAACGGGTATTTGGCAAAAAACTTACTTGTATTCAGCAAATACCGGCGCAGCATGTTATCAAACAATTCACGGTCGCCCACCTCGCAGGCCATCACGCGCAGCAGCACATCGGACTGTACCCTGACGAATTCGTCATTGCGATCCCTGTCGTAGAAGAACATATCCTCTTCGTCATAACAGTAGCGGAAGAGACTTTCCAGACTGGCTTCAGCTTTTGCTTTCCAATCACCACCAGACTCCCCAAGTTCCTCAGCCATTCGGGATAAATACATGCGCTGGCAATATATATTGGCGGTTAAGTCTGGTGCCAAAAAAGGCAGGACCGGAGAGTCCGGATGGTAGGACGCAGCATCATTCATATAAGGTGTATCCGGGACATGCCAGAACCGTGGGGACAGATCATGCCCGGTATCAAAGGTACTAAATGCCTCCACACAGCCGGTCCCTCGGGTATTGCGATACGTTGCAATCCATTCGTCGTATTGTACCATGGCCTTGTACATGGTCTTCAGGAAGGAACGGTTCTTTCCATGAAGTTGGTAGTGGTTCCATACGCTTCGTGCCAATGGTGTAACGAGCTGAATCTGGCGAAAGGATGGACCGTTCTCCGTTAGCTTATAAGGTAGCAATCCATCTTCTCTTTGGTGTCGGGCAAAAGCAAGATAGGTCGTTTCCGATACGGAAGGAATCAGACGTGACAGCAGTTCCGCATTAATGGTGCCCGTACTCTCCAGCCAGCAACCCAGATAGATGCCACCTTCCTGAAGAATGGGCTCAATGCCGTTCAGGGGCACAATGCAAGTCAGTAACTTCTCCAATGCGGAATAATAAGTTGCTTCCAGTCTTCCACCAGTTGCCGCGAATTGAACACCCGACGCCTGCCATTCCTGTATTAACTTTTGATCTTCCGGTTTACTTGGCTGCACATGATCGTGGATCGAGATCTGACGCAGCTTGTTCAGCAGGGCTTCTGTCATGTCGACCTCCTTATAGCTAGCGGTTATTTATTGATTGGATTCAAAGATTCGTACGGTGCCATTATAGAAGTCAGTCACGGCTTGCTCCACACTTTTTCGGCCAAAGCCGATTTCCTGGTTGGTTGTCTGGGCCAGCTTGGAGAATTCAGCGAATCCCGGTGGATTATAGCTCACGTCAAAAGGCTCCGTTTTTGTAGCTTCAGATACAAAGCTGGTGTAATTATATACAATCTCCTCAACAGGTCCCGCTTCTTGCTGAAGCAGATTGCGGTTGGCTTCCGTAACGGGCACGCCGCGGTCGTTGCCGAGAATTTTGGCTGCGTCCGGATCATTAATCCAGAAATCCATCAGGATCGCGACTTCTTTTGCATGTTTGGTATTTGCATAACCTGACAACCCCTGACTGGATTCAAATACAACCCCAGTTCCTTTTGGACCCCGTGGTACAGGCAAAAGAATTAACTTATCTTCTGTGAGACTCTGGAAAGCAGCCAGTTGATTCGAAGGAAGCAGGCTCATAGCCGCCTTGCCCGTAATAAGCAAGGATTTACTCGTATCATCCGGTGGGTTGGAAACCTGCAATTCAGGCGTGACCACACCTCCGGATTTGGAAGCCTGCTCCCAGTAAGTGAACCATTCCAAAATGTCTTCTTTTGCAAATCCGAGCGTGCCATTCTTCATATCATATAGCTGTTTGCCGCGTTGTTTCAAAAAGATGTCCATACCGTCAACTGTGAAATTATAGGTTCCATAAAAGCCCTTACCGAGCTTGTCGGACAGCTCTTTGCTGATTGCAGCATAATCTTCCCAAGTCCAATCCGAAGCTGGCAAAGGGATTCCCGCTTGATCGAATAGCGCTTGATTAACGACAATACCCCGTGCATTCGCACCTGCGGAAATATGCTGCAGCTTCCCATCAAGACGCCCATATTCAACCATGGTGGCATCCATGCCATCCAGATTCAGTTCACTACCGACATAAGGGTCCAGGTTCAAAAGCACATCCTTTTTGGCGTAGTCAACCACATTACCCCCAAGGAAGAAAATATCCGGTGCTGTGCCTGACGCCAGCTGTGTATTCAACTTGTCGAAATATCCGGAGGAAGGGGCAAATTCACCTACAATTTTAATATTCGGATGTTTCTCCTGAAAAACCTTCAGGGCTTCGTTCGTAATATCTGCCCGTTTTTGATCGCCCCACCACATCATGCGTAGTTCGACTTGCCCGTCTTCAGCGGTCTTTGTTCCTTTCTGCTCATCAGCGCCGGTATGATCCGTTCCAGAGCAGGCAGTCACCGATAACAGGAGTGAAGCTATAACAGTGATCATTAATCGTTTGAACATGAGAAATCCCCCTGACAATGGATAATGAAAAACATAATATCTGTTGTACACGTATTGCGTCTGGACAGGTATTTTCGTAATTTCGTAATCACTTCAGCCCAGTCGTTGCAATTCCCTCTAGAAAATAACGCTGAAATACCAGAAAGATGATGGTCACAGGCAGCAGAGACAGCGTGGACATGGCGAGCAGTGCGCCCCAATCCGATTGTCCCGATGGATCAAACAATGACCGAATCCCAAGCTGTACGGTAAACAGATCAATTTTGCTCAGGTAGATCATCTGGCTAAAGAAGTCATCCCAGCTCCAGATGAAGGTGAAGATCGCTGTTGTGATCAGTGCAGGAACGAGAAGAGGCACCACGATTCTGAAAAAAATCTGGGATTGCCCGCAACCGTCAATGGTTGCACTCTCGTCCAGCTCCCGTGGGATTCCACGGATGAATTGAACCATGAGCAGAATGAAGAAGGAATCCTGTGCCAGCCACTTGGGCAGAATGAGCGGGAAATACGTATTAATCCAATGCAGCTCGTTATACAGAATGTACTGAGGTACCAGGGTTACATGGTAAGGAAGCATGATGGTGACCAGCATAATGCTGAACCACAGGCCTTTGAACTTGAACTTCAATCTGGAAAAGGCGTAGGCTGCAAGGGAACAAGAAATCACATTTCCCAACACACTCATGACTGAGATCAGCGCCGAGTTGCCGAAGAAGCGGCCAAACGACACCCCTTGCAATCCTTTCCAGCCATTCACAAAATGATCGAGGGTGAAGCTGGTTGGAATCAGGCTGCTATTGGTGAAGATGAGATGATTCGGTTTAAATGAACTGAGAATTAACCATAACACCGGATACAACATCAACAGACCGAAGAGGATAATGGCGACATGCCTCCCGGCTTGAACCAAACGTCGCTTTAGTGGCATGTGTACTATCTCCCTTCCTGATTGTCGCCGTAGAACACCCAGAATTTCGAGGTGAGGAAGACGATTGCGGTGAATACCCCGATAATGACCAGCATGATCCACGCCAGGGCAGAAGCATAACCCATATCAAAGAACGAGAAGCCTTTCAGATACAGATACAAGGTATAGAACATTGTTGCGTCGAGCGGGCCTCCGCGTCCATCCCCGATCACATAAGCGGGTGTAAAGGCTTGAAACGAATTGATCATGCTCATGATCAGGTTGAAAAAAATAACAGGCGAGAGCATCGGAAGTGTGATGCCGAAGAATTGGCGTACCTTTCCTGCCCCGTCGACGTCCGAAGCTTCATATAAATCGGCTGGAATTTGCTTTAGGCCAGCCAGGAAGATAACCATGGCCGAACCAAACTGCCATACAGAGAGTGTGACGATCGTATAGACTACATAATCGGGATGGGCAATCCAGGCGGGTCCGGTGATTCCGAACCAGCTCAAAAACTGATTGACCAAACCACTTCCCTCAAAAATCTGACGCCAGACGATCGCAATAGCGACGCTGCCTCCCAATAGGGAAGGGATGTAATACACGGTCCGGTATAAGCCGAGTCCCCGAATCCCTTTGTTCAGCGCCATCGCTACAAGTAGGGCGAAGGCAAGCCTTAACGGAACGGATAGAAATACATAATAAAATGTTAGCCCCAAAGATCTGCGAAAGGTATCGTCTTCGGTAAAAATCTGGACATAGTTGCTGAGCCCCGTCCACGTTGGTGATGTTAACAAATTAAATTTCGTCAAGGACAGGTAGAGCGACGCAACCATCGGTCCGAGTGTCAGACAGAAAAGTCCGATGAGCCAGGGCAGCAGAAACAAATAGGCAGTCATATTCTGCTGGCCGTATAACGGCTTGGACAGCTTTCTCATCATAGGCCTCCCTTCAGGGTTGGATGTGAATTCGTGATCACCGCAGAATTGAATCCGCTTACAATATTTACGGTGATTCTCTTGGTAAATTCATCATACCGGTGAGGGGGAGAAGCCGGAATCTCATTTCTTCGGATCATGATTATCAATTTTTTCGGAATGCAGCAAACGATAATCCGAAGGACTTATGTTGAACATTTTTTTGAATTTTGAACTGAAATAGCTTGGGGAACGGAAGCCTGTCAGCTCTGTAACATCCCAAACGGTTAGTTGGGTTTCCTTCAGTAAACGTATGGCATGTTTCATTCGCACCTCGGTTACATATTGAATAAAAGAGATGCCGGCAGCTTCTTTGAATATCTCTGAAAAATAGGTAGAGTTGTAGTTATATTGCTCAGCTAACGAAGTTAATGTCAGTTCCAGCATGTAATTTTCCTCGATATATCGTTTGGCCGATTCAATGACCGTATCTTCTCCAACCTCGGATGGCTGCTGTTGATTCACAAAATCTTCCGCCCAATGCATCAGCAGTAGTTCTGCCTGGTCTGGAGTCTTTAGCCAAAGCACCCATTCCGGGGAAATCCACGAGGATTTCTGTTCGAACAATAATGAAATTTGAAAAAGGCTTCGGATCATATGGGAAGTGGATATCCGAAATGAGTAAGCAAGCTCCTTTCGAATCACGCTGCGGAAGGTATCCAGCTCTCCACGAATGAGGCAACGATGCAGCATGCGACTGGTTTCCTCAGGCAGTAATGGACTATGATCTACTTCGGGTACACGGTCCTGTGCACCTTTGCGTCCAGCAGAGTTCCATGCCAATAGGGAATGAATATAGCCTTCTTTCCAGCGCTCAAACCCAGACACGGACAATCCCAATCCAACTTGTACATCCATCGTTAAAACAGAGCGGGTCTGTGCTGTGATCTGCTGAGCAAATTCGTGCTGAATACCTTCCAATGTTATGAAATGCATAATTCCAGGGTGGGCTCCGTCATGGAACACTTGCACATTATCTGGATAGGACTGGGCCATTTCGTGACAAAGCAGCTCAAAGGGAAGGTAGAGCTTTTCAGGAACACGTTCCACTGAGGCAGTCTGTACATCGGAGTTTCGCATGCCAGTGGTGATGAAACAGACGCTGTGATCCTGCCAGGATTCCAGATGAAACAGTCGTATCCGTTCTGGCAGTGAAGAAGGTGGGAGGCGGTGTCCCCTAACAAGATCAAGCAGCAAACGTTGCTTCATTTCTTTGTAATACTGGGAGAGACGCCATTGCATCATTTCGGAATCGCCGTGCAGCTGTTTCTTTTTATCCAACTCATCTTTGATTTTATTTAAAGTGGTTTTCAGTTCATCCCGGGTTACAGGCTTCAGCAAATAGTCCATGGCCTGGCTGCGCACACCTGCTCTGGCATAGTGGAAATCTTCATATCCTGTGATGATCATAATTTGAATGGAAGGATTAAGGCTTCGGCAAACGTCCAGCAATTGGACGCCATCCATGACAGGCATGTTCATGTCTGTAATTAACAAGTCAAAATGTTCAGCTTTCAGAAGCTCTTCCGCTTCGATGCCGTTTGCTGCTTCACCTGAAATGATAAAGCCCATGTCTTGCCAGTTCACTTTCAATTTTAGTCCTTCGCGAACCTCGATCTCGTCATCTGCGATCAATACGTTGTACATCATATTCCTCCTGTGCGGGTAGAATCAGTTCAATAGACGTGCCGTTATGCTCTCCGTTCTCGATCTGAATGGCAAACAGACTTCCGTAATGCAAGCGGCAGCGTGCAACCACATTACCGAGCCCAATGTGCCAGCTTTGGCTTCGCAATAGGGGTTCGAGCTGAGATGCTTCAACAGGATCATGAATTTTCTGGATGATTTCGGCTGGAATCCCGGGCCCATTGTCTGAAATGTTGAAATGCAGGCGGTTATTCCGTCTGGAGATCCGGATGTGTACTTCTGCCGTCGTCTGATGCTGGAAGCTGTATTTGACGGCATTCTCAATAAGCGGCTGAAGAATAAATTTGATGATGACCAGGGAATCCAGCCTGCCTTCCTGTGTCAGAGTAATGTCCAGCTTATGACCGAAACGGGTTTGCAGAATGGAGATATAGTGCCGGATATAAGCCAGTTCCTCTGCAAGCTGTACCCTGTCGTCACTTGTATTCATGGAGAATCGCATCATTTTGCCCAGATCCTCAATGACCTGAACTGTATCATCTGTTCGGCGCTGCATGGCGAGACTGCTCACCAGTTCCAGCGTGTTAAACATAAAATGGGGATTAATCTGCATGAGCAGCGCTTTATACTCAGCTTGCTGGCGGAGCAGCTTCAACTCGAATTCATTCTGGATGTGCTGTCGCAATCGGCTGATCATGTAGCGGAAAGTGGAGATGACATAACTGACTTCGCTTTTTACATTTTTGTCCGGAGGTAGAAGGGACTCTGCTTGATCGAATGCGCCGCGTTGTACCTGTCTCATGGCCAATACCAGTCGTGTTAAAGGTTTGGTGACGCCATAAGAGAGCCAGGCAGCGGCAAACAAAGAGACGAGAATGAGAACAATGGTGACCACCAGAATGGTACTCTGAAGTTTGTGAAGAGAAGAATATAGCTCTTTTTCCGGTGCCAGACCCGCCAGCATCCAGCCCGTACGCCCTAGCTTTTTGTATACCAGAATGTCACGCTGTCCTTCATCATTGTTCAGGTACACCACACCCGATTTGAGCGAGTTGTTCCGAATCTGATCGATTTCTGCTAAAGCTTCGGCACCAAGCTGATTGGCCTGTTGGGAAAGAATAGGGCTTCCTTGTTCGCCCAGCAGAAAAATAGTGCTGCTTTCGGCCAGATGGATTCGGTTAAGCGGTTCCAGAAAGTAAGATTCGCTGACATTAATTTTCATCACATTTTGGGCTGTAGCATGGTGAAAGGTCCCAATGGGCATCAGCAGGCTAACTACCGGGTTGCCGTGATCCCTTATATTTTCATGTTGATCGGTATGTGCAGGCAGCCAGTGATTCCCTGAGATAAAGAAATTTTTGTACCATAATTCTTGCAAGAAGAGAGGGTCGGTCGTTACTTGATTTTCACTGCCAATCCTCAGCCCGTTTCGTCGATAGATGGATACATCGGAGATACTGGTGTAGCTGTTCGTGGCCTGGGTCAGAAAACGGCTCATCGCCAGATTGACAAGCATCTTTTCCCCTTCAGGAAGGTTGGGGTCACTCATCGCGTTATCCCAGTTCTTGGCGGTATCGCTGTTGAAAACAAGAGAAGCTACATCATAGATCTGCATTTGAACCATATCGACATAGGAGCCGTATTCCTCCATCTTCTCAAGAGCAGAGGATTCAATGTAAGAGCGGATCACGGTACGTGATTCCTTAAAGAGTAGGAAGGAGAGTGTGCCAAAACAAAGAACGAAGAGCACAACGATAAAGGCGATCAGGCGGCTTTTTAATGAGAAAAACATGGGTTCCTCCTTAAGCGAATAGACTTCAAGACCGTCGTCAAAATGGGAAAAAGACTGCGTATTATACGCAGTCTTTGAATTAAATGTGGTTGGAGCTGCCTTGCGTTCCTAGAAACGAACCAGATTGTTGATGCGAACAGGTAAACCAGTTGCGATAGCGCGATTGGCTGCAATTCCGGTGAGGATGGATCTTGCTCCGTCGAATTGGTTGGCAGCGCGGTGGTAGGGATCTTCCGCTGGCTCTCCAAACAGATCATTAAGAAGTACAGGATCACCTCCGCCATGACCGCCTTCTTTTTCCTCGACCTGAACCTCGTATGGGGCATCGAACATGGGAAGGACACGCAGTGTTTTCCCAATCAATGCACCTTCAAGATTTTTGTCACCCAGCGAGTTAACATAGGATTGTTCCACAATATTCATTTCGATCCGGCCTTTGGTGCCGTTAATGGCGATGCGATAACCTTCCCACGGCTGGTATGCAACCAGTGAATAGGTCAATATGGCTTTATTCTGATACTGGACAAGAACGCCCATCGTATCCTCGATGTTGATGCCATCTCCGAATACGCTTTGATCCCGCTGGTAGCCGTCTTCCGGCTCAGCATCCAGATACATGGCTTTGAGATGTGCATCCGAATCCAGGTGTAGGGCAAAAGGATCTTCTTGCGCAAGCGGGTTGCCTGTTGCACGAGTGTAAAACTGGGTCACGCCTCGTTCCTCTGCGTTCTCTCTACCATAATACATGAGATCGCCGAATGCGAAGACGGTCTCAGGCTGCGAACCGATCCAAAAATTGACCAAGTCGAAGTGATGCGTGGATTTGTGTACGAGCAGTCCGCCACTATTACGCTTGTCCCGGTGCCAGCGGCGGAAGTAATCTGCGCCATGGCGCGTATTCAACAGCCATTCGAAGTGGATCGAAGTCACTTTTCCGATCGTGTCATTCTGAATCAATTCCCGTATTTTGGTATGGTGCGGCGCATAGCGGTAGTTAAAGGTGACGCGTATGTTTTGTCCAGTCCGTTTGACGGCATCAAGAATATCCTGACATTTATGCTCATCGATGGTCATGGGCTTCTCAGTCACAACATCACAGCCAAGCTCCATTGCTCGAATGATGTATTTGTGGTGGGTGCGGTCGATACTGGTTACAATGACGAAGTCCGGCTTCTCGTTTTCAATCATCTGATCGAACTGATCTGCAGTATAGGTTGGCACCTCATTGTATTTATATTTTTCCCTCAGCAACTGATTGGCGTAATTCATGCGTATCTGGTTAATATCGCAAAAAGCTGCAAGTTCGGATGTTTCCCTGAAATTTTGGGCTAATGCTCCATAGAAAAATTCAGCACGGCCGCCTGTTCCGACCAATACATAGCGTTTTTTGTTACTCATGTCTATCGCCTCCTTGAATATAGCTCTAGACTATAACAAGGAAGCACTTCTTTCGCCGCTTTTTGTGCGTAATCGCTTTCAAATGCCGCTTATTTTGCTATAATTCAACTAAAGGGGGCAGCTGCATGATACAGACATTTCGAGCGGATTACAATGATCCCACCGGATATTTGAATATCGAATATGATCGTCGCATTGGATATTTTTCCATGACGGATGACCATCTGCATGACCATTATGAGCTGTACTACCTGCTATCGGGTGAGCGCATATACTTCATCAAGGATCGAACTTACCGGGTCCAAGCCGGAGATTTCGTATTCATTAACCGGAATACCGTTCATAAAACGATGGAGAGTGGAAGGCCAGATCATGATCGAATTGTTCTGTATATCAAGCCAGAGCTGTTCACCGAATTAGCCGTTGTACCTGAGCTGGTAGAGGGGCTTAAGGAGCCATTCGGCTGGAATATTCCCATTCTGAGGCTTCCTTCACAGGTAAGTGAAACAGCGGAACGAATGGTCAGTGAAATGATTGATGAGATGGTCCATAACAGAGCTGGAAGCAGCCTGCTGCTGCGTCACCGATCCGTTGAACTCCTGTTGTTTGCTTACCGCAATAAACATTTGGGCACCGTGCACTCGGCCGATAGTGAGCCGGTTCTGCATCCCAAGGCACAGGCAGTGGTGCGTTATCTCAACGATAACTATCATCAGGATTTAGCGCTGCCGGAGGTTGCTGAATTATTTCGAATTAGTCCCCATTACCTCAGCCGTCTGTTCAAACAGACCACAGGTTTCACGTTCAGCGATTACCTCAATCTGCTTCGGGTGAAGGAGGCACAGCGGTTGCTGCGTGAAAGCGAGGATTCCATAACGGAGATCGCTCTGCGATCGGGATTCAACAATTTTTCACATTTCGGGAAGATGTTCAAGCGCACGGTTCAGGTGTCTCCGAGGACATATCGACAGGAGTTTAGAGAAGTAGGTTCGACGAGAGTGCTGAAATAGGGTGGGTTTATTTCAAACGTTGGAGTCCCTTAATAATGATGTTTGTTTTATCACTTACCTTTTGTAATTCTTTCAATGAAAGCTTCGCATAGGCTGGAGGGACCACATGCCAGTACTGATGGAAAAGGTCACTTCGTTCAGTATATAACCTTTGGGCTGTTCCATCGACCATATTAGTAATGAGCCCATAATATTCGAAAGCGTTCTTAATATTGTTCGTATAGATGCTCAGGTTTGTTTCATCTGTTGTTTTGTTGCTTTTGATGTATCGATCCAGCTCTTTTTTATAATGTATACTTTCCAGAATAACACTGCGGTAAGCTGAGTCGGCAGAAGACTCGATACGATGTTTGAGTTCACGATACTTATGAAAAAAGATGGATGCAATAATCAGAATGATAGTGAATAAAATCAGAATAATATGTTGTGTTTTTGTACTCATAAATACGTCCTTGTTTATGTATTTAGTATTTTCCCATTTTGAAAATGGAGTTCTACATAATAACATGTAACGACACTTAAACCTATAGGTAAATACAGGAAGGGAATTCTTGACGACACGCGATCCGAAGTCGAACATGTAAAAAAAGAACCTGAGCAATCCTGCGTGCGCAGACATAGGTTCAGGTCCTTTATTATGACGTTGTATAACTGTGTTTAAATCTCACTTTAGGAACAACGCAGCTCAAACCGAAATTTGACTTGTATCGTTCTCCGGTCGCAACTTCATCTGTAACACTTCATCCCGTGGACAGACCAACACACCATCAATGACATCGAGACGTGCGGCCTGAATGGAGGAACGACGTGCGGGTTCGCTGGCATGATCGATACCTTCGATCCGGTCCGGGTGGGTAAAATAAAAGATATAGGCTTCATCATCCTGTACGACGACATCTGCATGCAAACCGATTACACCATCATCCTCACGATTTCCTGGCTGATCGAGAATCAGACTGTTCCATTCCCAATTCTCCAGGTCATCCGATTTGTAAACGGCCTGTCCTCTCCATTCGTCAACAATCATCCAATACGAATCACCGAAACGAAATACGTTCGGCCCTTCATGCGCACGTCCTGCAATAACCGGTCCAATCACATCCCATTGATAGAGATCCGGGCTATCTGCTGCATACGTATGGGACGAATTAGCTTCATCCTTGTACCACATCCGGAATTTTCCGTTCGGCAGCGGGTAAATACACGCATCAATCACACGATCCGAGCTAAGCTCCAGTTTGCCGTGAAAAGTCCAACATATCAGATCCGTACTGGTGTAATGCAAAATGTGCCGATCATGGTCCGCCCAGTCATGGGGCACCCCTTGAATGTAACTGACATACATGTGATACGTGCCTTCATGCCAGAAAATTTCTGGAGCCCAGAACGTATTATGTCCCCATTCATGCTCCAACCCGGTTAACGTACCGCGATAAGTCCAAGACTGTCCACCGTCAGCTGAAGAAGCTACGCCCAAATCCGTGCCATGCACCCAGGCGAACTTTGGCCCTCCGGCTGTGGCTCTGCGATTGGTATAGATCATCCACCAGGTTTGCTCGGAACGATTCCATACAACGACCGGATCAGCAGCTCCATCAAAGATGGGATCACGAAACAATGGTGCACTCATGAAGATTCCTCCTTATATTCAATCCCATTGATTTTGAGAGTTATTGCTTCTATCGTAAAAGAAATGATTTGAAATTACAATATAACGTTTTCAATATTTAAGGAATTATATATTTGTTAATTCATTTAATCTTTCAATTAAAAATCTAACATCGTAAACTGTACCCTGTGTTCTAGTTTGGAGTATTTAATGCTGATCGAAATCTGGAATGTAATTAATTACTTATATAGTAGGAAAATATCTATTCAGCCCATTTTACATCTTGCGGTTCAGGAGCAACCGGCGTATATTGAGATTTAACTAAATTAGGAATAATTTGAAAGATTGATAGCTTGTAAAGACATTTTTGTACATAAAGGAGAAGCCGATGATACAGACCAGATTGGACAAATTGGGCATTGTATTGCCCCAAGCAAGTACGCCGGCAGCAAAGTATACCAATGCGGTGATTGTAAATGGAATCATGTATGTGTCCGGTAAAGGGCCGGATACGCGAGAGCGTGGTAAACTCGGGGAGCAGTTTACGACGGAGCAGGGATATGAATTTGCCCGAAATGCTGCCATCGAGGTGTTGGCTGTCGTTCAGGAAGTGCTTGGTTCGCTGGATCGGGTGAAACGGGTGGTTAAAGTGCAGGGGTTCATCAATGCCACTGCCTCGTACGAGGAGCACCATAAAGTGTTAAACGGGTTCTCGGATCTCATGCTGGATGTGTTCGGAGAACAGGGAGTACACGCCCGTTCCGTTTTTGGTGCTGTATCCGTAAGGGATAACTTGCCGCTGATCATTGACTCGATATTCCAGGTGGAGGAGTAGAGTTCATGACCAATCCCGCTTCGATTAATCCGTTAATGCTGTCTTTTCCAGAAAGTTTCGAAACACCACGTTTGACTATTCGTGCCCCGAGGTGGGGAGATGGAGCGGCAGTGAATGAGGCCATTCGTGAAAGTGTGGAGCAATTACGTTTGTGGCTACCTTTTGCCGAGAACATACCTTCACTGGAGGAATCGGAAGCGAATGCTCGCAAAGCCAGACTGCAATTTCTGGAGCGTACCGACATGATGCTTCATTTACGTGACCGATTTACGGATGAATTCGTGGGCAGCAGTGGACTGCATCGAATCGACTGGAATGCCCGTTGTTTCGAGATCGGTTACTGGATTAGAACTTCTCGTGCCGGTGAGGGTCTCATGACGGAAGCAGTCAGAGGTATAGAGCAGTTCGCAATATCTTATCTGGAAGCGAATCGGCTGGAAATCCGCTGTGATGCCCGCAATGTGCGAAGTGCCAAAGTGGCTGAGCGCGCAGGTTATACGCTTGAAGGTGTACTGCGCAAGATGCGGCGTGACAGTACAGGTACGTTAGTAGATATGATGGTCTTTGCCAAAGTAAGAGGCGATGAGTTCGAATAGAATAGTTTGAAATAAGATAAGAAATGAATCGGAAAATGATTTGAAAGAAAGAAAGAAAGAAAGAAACGGCTCCTGGAAGAACACGTTGTGTTGTTCTCCAGGGCCGTTTTTTGGTGTGCAAATATTGGAGGCTGGGAGGTACTTAATAGACTGCTGAATGAATTGGAGCAGATAAAAGGAACCTCCTTACCTCATTGGATTGGGAATGTTGACGTATAGCGGCGTCTCACCACGCTGATGGAACCGGCTGAGCAGATTGGCTTTGGCCGGTAAGGTCTTGGTGGTCAACAGATCACGAATGACGTCGTTGATGTGCGAGGACTCGGCTGTCTTTTTCCGAAGCTCCTCTAACGTATTTCTCACCACCCTCCAGTATGGCTGCTCCTGTTGACCAGTATAGTATGCCAGACGCTGCACCACATGACTGAGGTGATTGACAAAGAAATAATATTTCAATCGATGCCGTGATTCTTCCTCCGTATACAGGACAGGACTGTTGGCGTTGACTACCTGATAGATCCAACCGTGCTGTTCCGCTAAGACTCGATTGACACTGATGCCCTCCAGATCCCTAACCACAAAAGTGGCAGGCATGCCATCTTCAAGACGCAGCATGGAATTCTGTACATGAGCTTCCAGACTAATTCCTGTCTCGGCATACAGTTCCACAAGTGGAACCATGGACAACTCCAGATATTGACGAAGCCATTCATACCAGTCTGTCTGCACTCTCATATCATTTACACGATCCGGCGACAAAGATGATTGAAGACTTTCCCGGACAGCCCGGAACAACAAAGGTTCAGTTTCTCCGGGAAGCACTTCCATGAGAGAGGCCACAACATAAGGGGCCCCTGTAGCAGAGCTGCAAGACTCTGGTGCTTCGCGCAGGATCATGGAGAAGCCGGAGATCAACGCCTCCTGAGTGGACGAAGGTATCTCCGGTACCTTCAAGCTACGGTAGCCTTTTTCCAGCAAAATTTGAAATTTCTCTGACGTCCAGCGATCCTGAATCTGCTGTACTATTCTGGATGCATCTAGTGTGCGCAGCAACTGCTCTTCATTGTTCTCGCGAATAAAGTTTGTAATTCGAATATGAAGAGACAGCTTGTAGAAACAACCTTCCTTCGGATTCCAGACCGTGCGCACCGATGAGGTAGGATACACCGAAGGCCCGGTAGTGCCTAGATCAATCAAAGTGCCTTGTCGTAATAAGGACTTTACAGGTTCAAGTGTCCGCAAATAGGCGGCCTGCCAAGGATGACAAGGGAGCAGGACATAATGTTTGCTTTCCAGAGAGAGGTGCTTCCAAGCGGCCTCGGCCATTTCCGCAGGAACCCAGGGTGCTTCACTGCCATAGTCCACGGTATTCAGCCAATCCTCGAACACAAGTTCAGGTGCTGCGGCAAAACAACTGAGAGGAAAGCTAACGCCAAATTCTGGCGAATAGGCATGCGAATCCGAAGAACTGAAGCCCTCCAGACTTTTCGGAGTTGGATGAAATGGATGACCACATAGCAGTGCCTGTTCCAGATAGCGAAAATCCAATGTTACAGGAGATGTTGTACTCAGGGCATGCTCCAGATAAGAGGTCATATGCTCCAAACTGTTGTAAACCATCTGCTCCAGCTCTGCTCTTTTCAACATTCGGGCTTCAAGATTGGGTTCTACAGATGATATTTCATCGAGCAACAGCGTCGTTATTTGTTCAAAAGAAACCTCTCTCCAACCATCGGGCTGTGCCTCGTCTGATTTTGCAATATGAAACTTGTCACCATAGACATGATGTCCAGCGGCGGAACGATGAAGCAGATTTCCATATATCCGCTGACCAGTACGCGGAAGCTCAATAACAAGCGAAAGGTCTGGCCGCGTGGCAATTCGAACATAAGGATCATGCTGCTCGGTTTCTCGAAGATAGGCGTTCAATATACGGCTTAGCATCTCCTGACGGGCAATTCCGCTCGGCGATACTAAAGAGGGATGAACAGTCTGCTGGAATGGATCGATGGTGACGTTATCCTTGGTCATGATTGATTATCATCCTTTCACAAATTATTGGAGTGGCAGTTGTACGGGAGCTTTTGGCTCATGAACCGCTGGGCGGCGTACAGCAAGCGAAGCGGCGAGCATGACTGTCCCCATGACAAGAAATACAGCTGGAATTCCCCAGATACCTCCGATTAGAACCCCAATGGACGGACCGGCAATCTGACCAGCCATTAACATGCTGTTGGTAGCTCCGATGCGCACGCCCCGATCCTGATCGGTGGAGGATTTGAGCACGTTGAGCATGACCGTCTGCAATAGGGCGCTGTAGAAGAATCCTTGCAGAAAACGTACAACCAGCAGCCAGGCCACCCCGAGTGGAAGTGTATGTGCAAGCAGGCACAAGCCGCATAACAAACCAGCCAGCCGGAGATTGCGTTCGGGTAAGTAACGATCGTTTCGCTTACCCCACCACGATGCGCCAACCAATTCACCAACCGAAGACATCGCGAGCAGAACCCCGACGGTAAGTGCAGCTGCACCTGAGGAAGGGACGATTTCACGAATAAACGGAGTAAACATCGTAAATGTTGCAAAATCTGCGAGCTTGAAAATGATGCCTGCGATAACGAGTCTTCGGGCAATCGGATGTGTAATCAGCGAAACGAAGGCATGGATAATTCCGCTCTTGTTTTTGTTTTTGCTATGGTTGTTCAACATAGCGACCGAAGGCTGGTGCTGTTCCACAGGAGATACTTGAGTATTGTTCTTGGCCGTACGAGTCCGATGCGTCGTCGCCCCCGTTAATACGATTGCGGCAAGCACAGCAAAACTCAACGTCAACGAGGCCGTAATGAACAATAGCGGACGACTTCCCCATGTGTTTACACATATGCTTCCTAGCAGTGGTCCCACGAGCAGACCTGCTGCCGATGCCCGCTCCAACTGTCCGAGCGCAGAACCCTGCTTTTGGTCAGGGGCATGGGTTCCCACAAACGCACTGCTCGCATCAGATATGCCACCGAAAGCCCCCTGGCAGAGACGGAACAAAAAGAATTGAAAGGGCGTCTGGGCAATGCCCATCAGAAACATGCTAAGGGCCAGTCCGACCAGCGCTCTGACAACCATCCATTTTCGACTCCAACGATCTCCGATCTTACCCCAAAAAGGGGTTAGCAGTGCGTAGGATAGAGCAGGTGCAGATACGGACAGACCTGTCCACATCAGCACTTCTTCCGGCGTTCCCGCGTTCAGATGCTCCATGTAGTACGGTATAAAAGGGCTGATTCCAGTCAGCCCGGCACTGGAAAGAAAGCGCCCACCCCACAAAATGCGGACGCTCTGTTTCCATGCCATTTGAGACATCATGTGTCCACTTCACCACCTTGATTTTGGCAATTTGAAACCAATTGCTGATCAGATTATCAAGAATGATTCTCAATGTCAATCTTATTTTTTTCAAAAACTTTCCAAAAATTTTAGTGTTGACAGGAAAAAAAAGGATATGCATAATAGGCCCTGTGTCCAAATGTGAAAATGATAATCATTATCAATAAAGCGATTTTGGACAACAATATGCCCAGAAAGCTGGTGTAAACACATGGAACAAAGTACCCTGCAAATCAAGGATCGCTCGCTTAAAGTTGCGGATTCCATTATCGATTGTATTGGTCAAACACCACTGGTTCGCTTGAATTCCCTGTTCGGATCTTCAGGAGCATCGGTGTATGCCAAGCTGGAAATGATGAACCCCGGCGGCAGCATGAAAGATCGACCTGCAAGATACATTATCGAGCAGGGTCTGCGAGACGGAACGATCAAACCGGATACGCATCTTATCGAGAGCACTTCAGGAAACTTGGGAATCGGTCTCGCATTAACCGCCAAACGATATGGCCTGAAATTCACCTGTGTGGTTGATCCAAAAATCACATCAACGAATCTGAGAATGATAACCTACCTCGGGGCACAGGTTGACATGGTTACTGAACCGGACGAACACGGAAGTTATTTGCAATCCCGTATTCGCAGGGTCAAGGAGTTAGCCAGTCAGGACCCGGCAGGTTACTGGATCAACCAGTATGCCAACCCTTTGAACTGGCAAGCTCACTATCATGGTGCAGGTCAGGAGATTGTGGAGCAGATGGATGGACAGATAGACGTACTAGTGTGTGCAGTGAGTACGACTGGAAGTATTCTGGGCATATCCCGCCGTGTGAAAGAGGCAAATCCGCATGCGCTAATCGTAGCCGTTGATGCAGTTGGCTCGATCATTTTTGGCACACCATCACGTCAGCGTGAATTGCCGGGTATCGGCGCCAACCGTGTCCCTGAGTTATTCAGCCCGAACGAGATTGACCAAGTTATTCATGTGGACGATCGGGAATCTGTGCTGGGCTGCCAGAAGCTGCTGGAACGGGAAGGCATTTTTGCAGGAGGTTCGTCCGGATCACTGGTTGCTGCACTGGAAAAACTGGTTCCAACCTTGCGGCCTTCAGCCAAGGTGGTTACTGTTTTCGCAGATCGTGGAGAACGTTATCTGGACAGTGTGTATGACGAGCAATGGGTTAATCAATTGCCGCCAAGCCAAACGATCAAGAGTATATAAAAAATTATCTCGGAGGAGAGATCAGATATGAGTACCGTTCAGGATCATAGCCTTTTGTATATGAGTAAACAGGATATTATAGATCTGGGAGGGCTGTATTCAGAGCCATATGTCAAAGCAGTAACCCGTGCACTGGAGCTTCATGCCAAGCGGGATATCGTGCAACCGTTGAAGCCTTATCTGCGGGTTAACGAGGAGAGCGGTCATATTGCCGATCGCATTATTGCGATGCCTGCGTATGTGGGTGGCGATGTAGCGATCAGTGGTCTCAAGTGGATTGGGAGCAAACATGATAATCCGGCCAAGCGTCATAAGGAACGTGCAAGCGCTCTTATTATCCTCAATGATCCGGAAAGCAACTATCCGGTGGCGGTGATGGAAGGCAGCGTGATCAGCGGGATGCGTACGGCGGCAGTTACAGCTATCGGGGCAAGGTATTTAGCCAGAGAAGGTTTCCGCACAGTGAGCGTGATTGGCTGCGGGGTGATCGCCAGAATGCAGATCACCTCGCTGCTTGAACAATTTGACTCCATTCGGACCATCCATTTGTATGACCTGAATGCCGATACGGCCCGCCAGCTTGCCGATGAAATTGGTTCGCGTTTTGATCAGGTTGAAGTACGGGTGGAAGATTCGTCAGAACAAGCGGCACGACAAGCGGAAGTACTCGTAACAGCTACGGTAGCCTCATCGCCGCATATTCCGTATGAATGGATTGCCAAAGGTACATTTGTCAGCAACATCTCGATTATGGATTTGCACAAGGATGTATTTACGCAGGCAGACAAAGTAGTCGTGGACGATTGGGATCAATCCAACCGGGAGAAAAAGATTATTAATCAGCTGGTGCTGGAGGGCAAATTCTCCCGTGAGCAGCTTCACGCTGAACTCGGCGAGATCCTGATAGGGGAAAAGCCAGGACGCGAACATGAGGATGAGATTATTGTGCTGAACCCGATGGGGATGGCGATTGAGGATATTTCCAGTGCGGCAGAGATGTATGCAAGAGCCGTTGAACAAGGAAAGGGCACACGTTTATGGCTATAGAGCTGAATACAGGGCGTATGCCTCAGGTTGCAAGAGTCCGTGAGCATTTATTGGCACTGAAAGAACAACAGACCGAACCGGTATGTGCCTACATCCGGGATGTAACAGCACTCGTCGCTCATGTGCATCAGCGTGTACAATCCATGCCGGAATCTAGTCAGCTGTTCTATGCCATCAAAGCCAACTCGGAAGAAGAGGTGCTTCGAGCGCTGGCCCCTGTAGTTCATGGCTTTGAAGTGGCATCTTTGGGCGAGATCGTGAAGGTGAGACAAGTCTCAGCGGATATTCCGATTCTGTTTGGTGGACCAGGCAAGACAGAAGCAGAGCTTCGGGGAGCGATAGATCATAAAGTGCAGCTTATTCATGTGGAAAGTATGCATGAGATAAACAAGCTGAACGAGATTGCGAGTCAAAATGACGTTCGGGTATCCGTATTGCTGCGGATTAACCTGAAAGGTCCACTGCCTCAGGCGACACTGGCGATGGGCGGTCGTCCGACCCAGTTCGGAATCGACGAGGTCATGCTGCCACAAGTCATGAACCAGCTCCGACACTTGCCACATATTCAGGTGGAAGGGTTTCATTTTCACTCCCTTTCGAACAATCTAGATGCGGAGCAGCATGTGAAACTGATTGAGTATTACTGCACCATCGCGCGGGATTGGGCGAGGCAATATGGTTTCACGCTTCGGTATTTGAATGCCGGGGGTGGAATTGGTGTGAACTATGCGCATCTGGAGCAACAGTTCGACTGGAACACATTTGTGAATGGTATTGCACCGGTATTGCAAAAGGAACTGCCTTCGGAAACGACTTTGTTGTTCGAATGTGGGCGTTACCTTACGGCATCGAGTGGGTATTATGCAACCGAGGTGCTGGACGTTAAAGTCAACCACGGCAAAACATATGTCATCGTGCGTGGCGGTACACATCATTTTCGCCTACCCGTTTCTTGGCAGCACAGTCATCCGTTCGAGGTGATTGAGGTGGAGAACTGGACGCATCCGTATGACAGACCCGAGGTGAAGCAAAACGCTTTTACAGTGGCAGGCCAGCTATGTACTCCGAAAGATATTTTGGCAAGTGATATTACGTCAAGCGGGGTTCGGGCAGGAGACATTTTGCTGTTCCAATATGCGGGCGCTTATGGCTGGGCGATCTCGCATCATGACTTTTTGAGTCATCCACATCCGCAGCACATTTATTTGCAGTAACACGTAAACGGTTTGAGGCAGTGCAATTATGGGAGGTGTCATATGAACGGTCTAACAGCAGCATTGGTCAGGTCCGAAGAGTGGATAATGGTGCGGCGACGTATCTTCAGGCAATTGGTGGAGTCGTTTCTGTATGAGCAAATCTTGAGTGAACCGGTGATCGGGCCTTATGCGGAGGCAGAGTATACACTGCAAGGGGAGACGGAGACAGGAGAGAAGGTGGAATACACCTTTTGGGCTGTTCGAAAAGAGAGCTTTGACCGCATTCGGTTGTCAGATAAACCAATTATGCGGGTAACATCGAAAAATCGAGCGGAAGCAGATTCCATTCCTCGTTTTTTACTGGAGATGGCTGCGCATATTCCCACATCCGAAGCTCAGCTGGGGCAATTCATGGATGAGCTTCAGCAAACCCATCTGAAGGACACGCTGTCTGTGCGATGGCGTGCTGGTCAGCCCGAACCTCGGGTATCGGAATATGACGAGTGGGAATCTGCCCTGATTGAAGGGCATCCGTATCATCCTTGTTACAAATCCAGAGTTGGATTCACGCTCTCTGACAATGAAGCCTATGGACCGGAGTTCGGACCGGAATTCAAGCTGGTCTGGATTGCGGTTAAACAGAATGCAGCCCAAATTTCCATTTCGTCTTCACTGGACATGTATGCTGAGTTTATCCATAACGAGCTGGGGCAGGAGCTACAGACATTCAAGTTGATTTTGCAGGAAGTTATATCATCTGCGAACTTGAAATTGAACTCGGTTGCTGATGCCGAGGTGAAGTTGAATACGGATGGGGATGCAAGTGTGGACGAATATGTATTTGTTCCTGTGCATCCCTGGCAGTGGGAGCGAATCATATCGGTGGCGTGTGCGGAGCAACTTCGAACAGGGGAGATTGTGTATCTGGGTCAAGCAGGTGACACCTACCGTCCTCAACAATCCATTCGCACATTGACGAATGTGAGTCATCGTGATAAACCGTATGTCAAACTGCCGCTGAATATGGTGAATACGTCATCCGGTCGAATTCTCGCACAGCACACAATCATGAATGCGGCCCGTATCTCTGATTGGCTTGGTCGTGTGGTGGCAGAAGATTCGTTTTTACAGGATGAGCTTGGTCTGATTGTGCTGAAGGAGATTGCGGGGGTATCGTACCATCACCAGAAACTGCCCAATATGCTGGAGCAAAAAATATACGGATCACTCGGGGCTATCTGGCGGGAAAGTCTGCATCCGCGCTTAATGGCAGGAGAAGAGGCTTTGCCATTCAATGCTCTGTGTCATCTCGATCAGCAGGGCACTCCGGTCATTAAACCGTGGATAAACGAATATGGCCTGGATCGCTGGACCCGGCAATTGCTAAATATTGCGGTGGTACCGCTGATACATCTGCTGTACGCACATGGGGCGGCGCTGGAATCACATGCGCAAAATATGATCATCGTGCTGAAAGAAGGATGGCCCAGCCGGATTGCGCTTAAGGATTTCCATGACGGTATCCGTTACTGCCAATCCATTCCTCACCCGTTTGGATACCCGGAAATTGAATATCCGCCTGCCAACCATCAGCGGGTGAATCGCAATTCGTTTGTGGAGAAAGAAGACCCTTCTGAGGTGAAGGACTTTATGTTGGACGCGTTGCTTTTTATCAACCTGACCGAAGTGGCATTTTTTCTGGAGAAGCACTTTGATCTGAGCGAAAAGCAATGGTGGCGCATGGCTACCGAAGTAATTTTTAATTACCAGGAGCGGTTCCCGGAGTTACAGGCGCGATTTGAACAGTTTGACGTTTTTGCACCCGAGATCGAAGTGGAACAGCTGACTAGACGGCGAATTCATGAAGGGCCGGGGGATTGTGTGCATCGGGTAAGTAATCCACTGCATGTCTACAGGCCAGTTCGGCAGAATTAATCAGGGGGGAGGAGAGCATGCGCATGGAAAGTACGAGAATATCTGAATATCAGAGCCATGATGAGGATCAGGAGAGGCAACCGTTTTGCAAAGAGGACTCCTTTAGCCATCCAGAAAATGTTGTTGCAAGTTCTAGACTTGGAGTGGAGAAGGAGCATTGGCAAAATCAACAAAGAAAACTGTACACCGCAGCGCTGTCTTCATACCACTATACCGATGCACGCAGACGCATATTCAGACAGTTGGTTGAATCCTTGATGTACGAAGGTGTTATGGAATATACCTCAAGGGAGGAGCAGGGGTTCAACGTTTGGGAAATGGAGGGTACAGGGCTGAATGGTGAACGGGTCATCTACGCATGCAAGGGAACAGGGCATCTTACCTTTGGTCGTTTGCGGTTGAACCATGAACCGATTACAAGACGTGTCTATGTGGATGAGACTCCGGCTTCGAAAAGTAACAGCATTCAAAAGAGAGAACCTATTCTGCCTGGAACTACAGCCGGCCAAGAAGCGGAGTCGATTTCTCTATTTTTGCTGGAAGTTGGACCAGCGATAGGCGCCGATGAAGGGAAGCTGCTACATTTTGTTAAAGAACTGGAGCAGACGCTGATCAATGACACACTGGCGCGATATGTACGGGCTGAGCGACAGACTGATCTACATGCTCTTCCCGATGAAGACTGGGAAAGTGGAATCATTGAGGGTCATCCATATCATCCAAGTTATAAATCCCGTATCGGCTTCCGAATTGAAGATCAGCTTGAATATGGCCCCGAGTTCGGCGGATATATTAAACCGATATGGGTCGGAATTCATAAGCAAAACGCACGGATAAGTCATGGCACGAATGAACATGGACCGGCTACAAGGGAATGGCTTCAGGATCAACTTGGCGAACAAGTGTTGGAACGCTTCCTCATGGCACTACAGGAAATGGGTGCTGATCCGGCAGAGTATGTGATGATGCCAGTCCATCCGTGGCAATGGCGAACAACGATCAGTTCTGTTCTTGCAGAAGACATTCGTAACGGGAGCATCGTACCGCTTGGCAGCAGCGAAGACCGATATACTGCTCAACAGTCGATCCGCACGCTAGCTAACCGATCACGTCCCAATTCACCGTACTTGAAGCTGTCGCTGAGTATGATCAACACATCAACTGGTAGGGTGATCGCCCCACATACGGTTGAGAATGGACCTCGCATTACCGACTGGCTGCAGGGAATTAGCAAGCAAGATCCCTACTTGAGGGATGAACTGCGTGTCATTCTTTTGGGAGAGATTGCTGGCGTTGCATACGACAATCATCAGATACCGGATGTTTTGAAGCCACTCTCGTATGGTGTACTGTCCTGCATTTGGAGGGAAAGTGTATATTCCCGGCTGGAACCGGGTGAATCAGCGATTCCGTTTAATGCATTGTCTACACTGGACTATGCAGGGCGCCCGGTGATTGATCCTTGGGTGAAAAAGTTGGGTGCTGATGAATGGTTGTCCGAGCTGTTACTGACTTCGGTACGACCGCTCATTCACTGGTTATTCGCTCATGGGATTGCGCTGGAGTCTCATGCACAGAATATGCTGCTAATTCACCGGGAAGGCAGACCCTCACGCGTTGCGCTGAAGGATTTTCACGATGGAATTCGATTTACAAGAGAGGCACTTGCCGATCCAAAGCTCTGTCCAGCGCTTGTCGAGGTACCGGAATATCACCGCCGTGTGAACCGTAATTCATTCCTGGAGACGGAAGAACCGACAGAAGTGCGGGATTTCATACATGATGCCTTTTTCTTTATCAATCTTGGAGAGCTGGCTTTGTTCATGCACGAGCATTACCAGATCAGAGAGCAGACCTTCTGGAACAAAGTTCGTAAGATTATTACCGACTATCAACAACGTTTCCCTGAATTTCATGAGCGTTACGAACGGTATTCCTTGTTTGATCCTGAGATCGGAGTAGAGCAATTGACCAAGCGACGTATGTTCCCAGATGATGAATTGCGCATTCATCAGGTTCCGAATCCACTGGCGCACCGGATTATGGATAAATTTGGGTCTAGTGAGGATGAATTAAAAAATAGTATATGAGATCAAAAGAATATTGCATGGACAGAAACTGGAATTGTGGGATATTGTTTTAATAATGATAATCATTATTGATTAGGTTATTAAATAGGATCAGGGGGTTGGATGGAATGCAAGTAGAGAGAAAGAGGATTGGAATGAAATCATGGGTACATTTTGCTATGTTGGCAGTACTGATGCTGGTGCTAGCGGGTTGTGGAAATTCGGGATCGGGTGCAGCCAATGGTACAGCAGCGGAAACAGCTCCAACCGAACCAAAGCAAGAAGAAACCGTAGCCAATACTGGCGATACACGTACCGTCAAAGATGCATATGGTGAGGTACAGGTTCCAACCAATGCAAGTCGAATTGTGGTACTGGACATTGGGGCCTTGGATAATTTGCTCGAGTTGGGCATTAAACCTATAGGCGCACCTTCCATCCTGGCAGCAGGCGATCCGTATCCGGCTTATCTAAAAGGCACAGAAGGCATTGAGAATATCGGATCGGTGAATGAACCAAGCCTAGAGGCTATCGATGCACTGAAGCCGGACTTGATCATTGGTAATAAAGATACACATGATGCTATCCATGATCAGTTAAAACAAATCGCGCCTACGGTGTTTGTAGAAACACTTGGGGTTACCTGGAAAGAAAATCTGCAGCTTCATGCCGATGCTGTAAACAAGCTGGAAGATGGCAAGAAGCTGTTGGATACATATCAGCAGCGCATTGAGGAATTGAAATCTACGCTTGCAGGCAAAGATGCCAAGGAAGTATCGCTGTTCCGTCCCCGTGAAGACAAAATTCAGGTCTATCTGAAAGAAACATTTGCAGGTACGATTATGGAAGATTCCGGAATTGTTCGTCCCGTAGCACAGCAGGATGCAGGCTTCTCCAAGGATATTACGGAAGAACAGATTGCTGATCTCGATGGTGACGTAGTCTTCTGGTTTAACCGTGAGCCGGATGCATTCGCCAAACTGGAGAAAAGTAAACTGTGGGCAACGTTGAAAGGAGTCCAAAACGAAGCTGTGCACCCGGTTGACTGGGAGTACTGGATGAGTGGCCTGGGCATTCAGGCTGTAAACAAGGTCGTGGATGACCTGAACACCTATGTAGCCAACTAAACGCAAAACATGCAGGACCTTTTCTAGCGGCAATGGATTGATATTCAGCACTTATCAATTGCAATTATGCTTCCAAGTGGTCATAGCTTAACTGTAAAATTGGGTCGTCGAATGTGACGATCCAATTTTTCTGATTTTTCTGCATAGGGCTCGTTCCATGTTATATTCGTGCTCTATATTTGTTCTTATATAATAGAAGGAAAAATTTTGACAGTTCGTTTTTTCAAGTGATTTATACAACATATTGAAGTACATAAATCAAGCAGCATGCAGGTTGGAGGCGTAGAAAAATGAACACAAACACCAGGTTTAAAATCACTGGTTTAGCAACGATCATCGTGTTGACACTTCTCGCGTTTCTATTCAGCATCATGTATGGCATTGTACAGATTCCATTGCGTTCTGTTGTGGATACGTTCTATGCCTTTGACGGATCGCGTGAACACCTAATCATTCAAACCGTTAGGCTGCCAAGAGCGGTTATTGCCGCAGTGGTTGGCAGCTCACTGGCTGTGGCCGGGTGCCTAATGCAGGCGATTAGCCGCAATGCTCTGGCAGGCCCTGAACTGTTCGGTATTAATTATGGCGCGGCACTTACCGCGGTGCTTGCTTCCTTTTGGCTGGGAACGACGTCTCTACAATTATTTGCATGGTCTGCGCTGTTGGGGGCCGCGGTTGCAGGCGTGATGGTTTTCCTTCTCAGTTCCACGGGCAGACAACCCTTATCTTCCGTAAAACTAGTTCTGGCAGGGGCTACATTAAATTTGTTATTTGCTTCATTGACACAAGGCATTCTTATCCTGAATGAGCAGTCCCTGGATACGATGCGTTTCTGGTTGGCGGGTTCATTAACAGGCAGAGATCTTGATCTGTTTATTCAAATTCTGCCTTATCTGATCATTGGCATCATCTGTGCGTTTGCATTAAGCAGTCAATTGAACATTTTTGGCTTAGGAGATGAAGTGGCTCAAGGATTAGGACAGCGAATGAAGATGATTAGGATCATCTGTATTATCGCCATTGTTCTGCTGGCTGGCAGTGCCGTCGCACTTGCCGGACCCATCGGGTTTATCGGGTTGGCCGTTCCGCATATTGCAAGATCGATAACAGGCAGTGATTATCGCTGGGTAGTTCCTTACTCTGCTGTTCTCGGAGCACTACTGCTGCTCACAGCAGATATTGGGGCGAGATTTGTCTTGCCGGGGCAGGAAATTCCTGTTGGGGTGGTTACAGCCTTCTTCGGTGCTCCTTTCCTCATCTATCTGGCCCAAAGAAAGGAGAGATCGATATGATTTCTTCTATTATAAAGAGACGTGCATTCACCATTATTCTGATCCTCTTGATGTTGAATGTGGGAGCGCTTGTGCTTAATGTGATGTTGGGAGATCGCTCCATCCCTTCGGGAGAAGTATTGCGTAGCTTGATAGGCAGGGGAGATCAGGAATATCACTTCACCATTCATCAGTTAAGGCTGCCCCGGGTACTGACCGGTTTTCTGGTTGGATGCGGTCTGGCATTGGCGGGTACAATCCTACAGGTCATTACGAGGAATCCTCTGGCATCACCTGGCGTGATTGGGCTGAATTCGGGTGCGGCTGCGGCGGTGGTTGCCGTCATGGTGCTGGTTCCTACTTTTCCAATGCGTCATATGCCGTGGATTGCATTCATTGGAGCCTTTCTCGCGGCCGCGGTAATCTATGGATTGTCATGGAGAAAAGGAGAGGCGAGTTCCACGGTTCGCATGCTGCTGATTGGTGTGGGCATCTCTTCAATGGCAGGTGCGTTAATCACGTATTTGCTAACGGTGGGCAAAATATTCCGGGTCTCCCAGGCTTCCGTGTGGATGGCAGGTAGTCTATACGGACGAACGTGGGAACACTTTTGGCCTTTAATGCCGTGGCTGCTGATCCTGTTTCTTCTATTAATATGGATGTCCAGATGGCTGGATATGTTTCTGCTGGATGTCCAGTCGGCTGCTGGACTCGGTCTGCGGGTGGAGACGATGCGGGTGTTGTTTCTTCTGATGAGCGTAGGGCTCGCCGGGTCTGCGGTGTCGATGGCAGGAACGATTGGATTTGTCGGCTTAATGGCCCCTCACATGGCAAAACATCTGGCAGGCAGCCGGAGTCTGGTTCGCTTGCCGATTGCGGCGTTGCTTGGAGGACTGATCGTCATGCTCGCAGATCTCGCCGGACGGACATGGTTCGCTCCGTATGAGATTCCAGCCGGATTAATTACGGCGATTATCGGGGCTCCGTATATGATGTATTTGCTGTTACGACGCAGAGGGATATAATGAAGAAAAGGATTCAGAATGCAAGAAAGGCTGGTGCATTTTTTCATGCCATCATATGTGAACGAAGCCAATCTAATCTATCTTTTATCTTCAGTACGTAAACGAAAGTTTCCCATGACCCGACAAGCCAAACATGTTCGGGTTCCTGTATACATATTATGCTTTATTACAGAGGGCGAAGGGGTTGTTGTACTGGATGGTGCGCTACAGAAGGTTCGTCCTCTCCAGTTATATTTGCTTGTACCCGGCATGATTGTGGAATTCCCGGAACAAGGTAGTACGTTCGAATATTATGGTGTATGGTTTGAACCGATTCGGCTAACCAAGACCAGAGGTAGATATGAAACATTGCCTTCCCTATCCTTATCCGGTGCACTCTCACCAGGGCATATTCCCGTTCATCATCCACAACAGATCCTCCAACAGATCGTGCAGTTGTATCATCACAGTCGGCAAGAACGAAATCGGGATTCATTGAATTTGAGAATTCAGTTAGAGCAATTGATCCAGAATATTATGAAGAATGAACCGGAACAGCCGGATACCGTAATGGATGAACGGGTTGAACGGAGCATCCTTTATATGGAGCAGCACTATACGGACAAAGTAAGCATTGAACAGCTGGCTGAAGCAGCAGGTGGCATGCCGCCGGTTGCTTTTTCACGTTTGTTCCGAAGTGAAACAGGTCTGCCACCAGTCGAGTACCTGAGCAATGTGCGCATGACCCATGCGAAACAGATGCTGAATACAAAGAACAGTCGAGTGAAGGAAGTGGCAGCTGCAGTCGGGTTTCGAAGTGAATTTTACTTTAGTCGCATGTTTCAGCGCATGGTGGGTGTATCCCCTACATTATATATGAAGCGAGGCAAGTTAAAGGTAGCTGTAGCATCCTCACTCGGATTCGAAGACCATCTGAAATCAGTTGGAATCGAGCCGGTCTGTGTGGTGGATTTATTCCAGTATCCAGGTCAGAGCAATGAGCAGTATGCGGAACAATTGCACAGCCAACTGCTGGAATTGGAGCAGTCCAATCCGGATATGATCATCGCCGATCATTATCATACAGAGTTCAGAGAGCAGTTTAAACAAACGGCTGCGCCTGTATTTCTGGATTTCTCTGTGTGGGACTGGAAAGGAAACTTTGAGAAAATTGCCGAGTTGGTGAACCGGGAACGTGAGGCTGCGGAGATGCTGACTCGTCTGGATGTGCAAACTGAGACAACAGGCCAGACATTGCGCCGTATACTGGGCCAGGAACGGATGACCATCATGCAAGTGAGCCACCGGACGATTGGCATTCAGGGCAGGGTGAATCATCCGCTCAATGAATTGGTATACGGCGAGCTTGGTCTGCGCCCGGGTAATCAGGCTCCAGCAGAACTGTGGCGTATGGAGCTGCAACCGGAGGCCATGCCTGTATTGGAGACGGAACATTTGTTAATTCATCATCATCATATTCTCGCCGGTAGTGACAAAATGTATGACCAGTTGACCAGAACGGCAGCATGGCCCCAGATTCCGGCGGTGAAGGATGGAAAAGTTAAGCGCATTCCCAATTGGTTTGTGATGAGCTGGACTCCACTGGGGAGACAACGAATCATGAATGAATTGATGGCAGCCGTGGGTGAACATCAACAGCGATAAACAGCACTGAACTGGTAGCGTTACAACAGGGATCGTACTGCAATAGGTAGTCTACTCATGTTAGGGAGAGTGAAGAATGAGACGTATTGGGCAAGGACGAACGGCTGAGATCTATGAGTACCCATCAAATCAGATTATGAAATTATACCATGCGGATTTTTCTGCCGAAGCCGTCCAGAATGAGTTTCGAATTACCGAGGCAGTATTCCAAAAGGGCTTACCTGTTCCACAAGCAATGTTGTATATGGATGATGTAATGCGCAAAGGGATTATATTTGAACGGATTGAAGGCAACACGATGTTATCCCTTATGATTCAGGAACCCTCGCTGATCGAAGAACTATCGCGTCAAATGGCAGACTCTCATCATAGCCTTCACGCCCAGCAGGATGATGAAGGAGCACTCCCCACACAAAAGCAGATTCTTACTGGGGCCATTCAAAATACCTCTCTATTGTCGGAAGAAGATAAGGTGCAGGTTATCAATTATATGTCGTCTCTTCCAGAGCGAAAGCAAATTTGTCATGGCGATTTTCATCCCGATAATGTCATGTTAAATGAAACGAGAGATCAATATTGGGTTATAGATTGGATGACAGGCATGTCGGGTGATCCAGCGGGTGATGTGGCACGAAGCTGGGTAATATTAATGAGCGGCACGTTGCCGGAGGATACAGACCTGGCTGTTCATAGGGGATTTGAATTGGCTCGCAATGTAATGCTGGATCATTATATCCAACATTACATCCAGATTTCCGGAATATCTCGCCAGGAGATGGATGCCTGGATTTTGCCTGTCGCGGCTGCACGTCTAGACGAGAGGTTACCTGCAGTGGAAGCGGATCAGTTAATCAAGCTTGTGCAGGATCGTATTCGTCTGCTGAAATGACATATCTAGCTTAACTAACAAGGATAACGAGGTGAAGAAATCAATGCTAAACGCACTAAAGACCATACAATCTTACAAGTCAGGCCATCTCCCGGAGGGGGAGCAGCCACTGTGGCTACAGCTGCTGGCAGCGGCAGAACAGCCGAATATTAACCTGGAACGCATTTTTTCTATAGCTGAGCTGGAAGGCACGAATCCGGTACTGGATTACGTAGAACGCACACTCCAGGTGCTGGAGCAGCTTCAGGTTTCTTTTTGGATGCGAGAAATTCTGGAGGATGTGCTGGTCTGGTCGGAAACGGCAAAGGCAGGATCACCGAAACAGCGGCGAAAATGGCAGAAACAGGGGGTTAACCTGTTCGTGCACAATGTGGGTTCAGCACAGGTATATGACATGTACGGAAGTATTGGACATTTGCATGGCAAGCAAGGACATCGTGAGGAGAAACATTCATCTCGATTGGAATCCCCGAGTGATTTATCAAATGATGATCCAAGTGGTAGTACACAAATTGTGCAAACAGCATATGGTTCACTCCCACCTCGGTATGAGATCATTCGTACCCTTATTGCCACACACGGACTTATTGGTCAGTACATAAGAGGAGAAATTCCATTTGCCGAAAATGCCCCACTGCACTCGTTCATAACGCAAGGGTGGCTGACCGCAGATGAAATGCAGGCCATCCTGATCGCATTAAATGAATGTATCATTGCTGGCGTTGACCCAGCGTTGTGGAATCAAGTTCAGGCTGAAGTGCAGCGTATCGTAGGTTGGATTATTACAAAGCCGGATCATACAGACTGGAATGTGAAGGAGCGGCTGTCACGCTTACGGAGCTCATCTATACGTCAGGGAGAAGCGATGGATGAAGCATATGCGAAACTTCAAGCTCAGCTTGAGATAGAGAAACTTCTCGCTCCTCTGTCTCATCGGACCTTATGGTATGTGGAGTCAGCGATGCATGATTTTTCATTGCAGGAGATGGTTAAGATATTCCTTTTGACGCTGCACAGTGAAGCTATGGTGGTATCTGGAGATGACTCGATGAATAACAGCACAGGTATTGGCATAGAAGCCGACGAAGAAGCAGTGGGCTCGAATTCGACTTCGCAGGAGCAACAATGGGATGTGGTAAGGCATATCAGCTTCGAACCATTAATGAACACGATGTATTACGATTATAAAGGTGTCAAGAAACTGAATGTTTACAAGAAACGAATGATTGAAAAGTATTTGGAGCAATATTCGTGGGAGCAGATTGAAGCAGGTGAGACGATTACTTACCCCCATCTGACACATCGGATTGAACGGCACCCGGATTTGAGGGATACGGTATTTGTGACATTTGAATTTTCCCCGGCGGCCGAGAAGCTAATTGCTTTTTGTATTGAAGCAGAAAAGTCTCCGTTATACGAAAAGGCTGTGCTGTTGTTATTTGACCTGTTTGGACTCCGTCGGGATGCGTATGATCGGTTCCATAATGAAGAGACGTATCTGGCCGACATGAACGGCTCAGGTGATTACAAGAAAGTACTGCTGGATTACATGGTTGGCAAACGTGTGCTCGATATCGGTCCCGGCGGTGGAATATTGCTCGATCTGATTGAGCAGGAACGACCTGAGATGGAACCAATCGGCATTGATATTTCAGCGAATGTCATTGAGGCGTTGGAGCGCAAAAAGCAGCGGGAGGCACATCGCTGGCAAGTATTGAAGGGAGATGCTCTTCAACTGGATCAATACGTACAGTCAGGCACGGTGGATACGGTTATTTTTTCATCCATTCTGCATGAACTGTATTCGTATATTGAACGTGACGGACGAAGCTTTAACAGCGATACGGTCGTTGCTGCGCTGAGAAGTTCATTTAACGTGTTGTCACCCGGGGGCCGGATTCTGATTAGGGATGGTATCATGACTGAACCCGAAGCGCAGAAGCGTCGAATTCGTTTCCTCGAACCGGATGGGATGCGATGGCTGGAGCGGTATGCGCAGGATTTCCAGGGACGCAGCATTGAATTTGAGCAGATCTCTGAGGACGAGGCGGTGCTGGATATTAACGATGCTATGGAATTTCTGTACACCTATACATGGGGCGAAGAAGCATATGTCCATGAGATTCAGGAGCAATTTGGCATATTTACCCCATCGGCATATGAACACTGTATTCGCGAAGCGCTGGGTGAGCAAGCCGAGATTATTACATTCAGGCACTTTCTTCAGGAAGGATATACGGAGGCGCTTGGAGAACGAATTATATTTATGGATGAACAGGGTCAACCTGCACCTTTGCCAGACAGCACTTGCCTAATTGTGATTGAAAAGAAGAAAGGAATGGCGGACAGATGACGAATGAAGCCAACACGGCTTTATATTTTGTAAGGCACGCGCAGTCTGAATATATGGAAGGGCAGGAACGCGAGCGAGGTCTGACGGAACAAGGAAAAAGGGATGCGGCGACCGTCGCGGGTCTGCTCCACCGGGAGCAGATACAATCGTTTTATTCCAGCCCGTATAGACGGGCCGTGGATACGATTCAGGGGTTGGCTGAAGTGTCAGGTGGCATTGTGGTCACCGAAGAGGATTTGCGTGAGCGTGAGCTGTCAGGTCCTGAAGTGAAGCATGAACATTTTCGTGAAGCCAAACAAAGGCTCTATGATGATCCTGCATTTGCTTATTCAGGTGGAGAATCCGGCGAAGTCGCTGGGGCGCGGGCAATCGCTGTTATACAGCGTATCCTGGATAGGCATCCGGGACAAAAAATAGTGATTGGCACCCATGGGGACATCATGACCCTGATTTTCAATTATTATGATCCGTCCTATGGTTATGACTTCTGGGCAAACACAACGATGCCGGACATCTACAAACTGGAGTTTGATCGTGATGGTAGGTTGGTTCAGGTAACACGATTGTGGGAAGAGCAGGTGTAGTTTCTCTAGGTAACACGTTCTAACGACGTTAGGAGGCGATGATACTGAACCTCAAGTTGGTAGAGTCCTTTATGGAGCAACAAATCCGTTTTAATGACAATAAAAGTTTATTTTATAATGGAGGCAAGTCTACATTAGGGCCATCTCCGCGAACGTTGTGCTGGCTAATGGAATATCGCGCTCAAGTGGCAAAAGCATTAGAACGTATTTTTACAGATGGATTATTGAATCATTTTACAATTAAACTAGCAGAGCAAGGAGTCCGCCATTTTATCCAGGTGAACCAGTTTATGCAGTTTACGAGCAATGACAAGTTGCAATTGGCAGAATTATATAAAGATCAATTTATGCGGATCTGGTCTCTTTTGCAGAATGAGAGGGCAGAGGAAGAGGTATTACAGCAATTTTTCCAGAAGCATTATCAACAGTTAAGAACATTTCTAATACAGACCAATGGCGAGGAATTGTTTAAAAAATATACAATTGATCCACTTCTGTTCTGGGTGCCTTGTGAGGAGTATTCGGCGGATCTGCAGGTATCCTGGCTCGGCTTGGATATAGAGCACCTGCATCCGCCGGTGCTTGATCTTGGCTGCGGCCCGCAGGCCAATTTGGTCCATTTTTTACGTGGAAAAAAGATAGAAGCTTATGGGATGGACAGACAGGTGGAGGAATCGGAAGAGCGGCCGTTTTTGCGACGTGTGGGCTGGATGGAATCTTCTTTTGAACAAGAACAGTGGGGGACAATAATATCCCATTTGGCATTCTCCAACCATTTTACACATCATCATCTCAAGGCAGACGGCGAACCGGAAGTATACGCTCAGAAATATATGGAGCTTTTAAGAGCGCTAAAACCAGGAGGTTCCTTCTTCTATGCGCCGAGTGTTCCTTTCATAGAGTCATTCGTAAATCAACTTCCCCAGTACTTTGTATGTCGAAGCTGGATAACACCAACACAGCAAATGACGCGAATTACACGGCTGGACTAGATGAAAAAGGGGGAGAGCCAAATGAAGATTACGTTTATGCCGGATAAGTACACTGTTGAAGAGCTAAAAGTCCCTCACTTGCAAGATAGGATGTACTGCATATTTGATCTAGAGGGCACAGGGATTAATCCGGGAGAGGAGAGTGTGACCCAATTTGGTGCGATGAACTACAAAAAAGGAGAATCATTAGATTCATCGTTCTCTTCACTTGTTCGTGCCTCTAAACCCATTCCGGAAGCGGTGGCGAAGTTAACGGGCATTTCAAATGAAGAAATGATCCAGGCCCCTTCGTTCGCAGAAGCATACCAGGCTTTCCTGGAATTCATCGGGGATAAGGTATTAGTCACGCAGGCGGGTTATGAGTATGATTTGCCCATATTGAAACGACATTGTGATATGAATGGGCTGATGATGTTTTCCAATCCGGTGTTGGATACAAAAGCGATGTTTACATATATTCATCCTGAAATCTCCGAGGTCATCTCTACCGATTTCCTGATCCGGTATTACGAGCTGAATACAGACGGAATTCACAGGCATGATGCCTTGGCCGATTGTAGTGTGATTGCTCGTATATTTGAACATGTCCTGAACGAATATCAGGCTCTTGCATTGGATCATTTTACTGCGGATAGGGAACGTGAGATGAAGCGTTTTGTGATTCCTGAGATGTATTTAACAGCACCGATCGGAGGAGGGAAGCCAGATGAGCAGAGTGGATGCAGATAAATTGCTGGCTGATTTGAATGCGGGGCTGATGATTAATCAGCAGACATTCGAAGGACTGGAAGTGGAAGCCTATCTGGATCAACGGGATGCTTCCGAATTTGCCGATGAGTGGATGCAGGCATTTGAACGGATTGCTCAGAATTCTGACGTCGTGGAAGAAGAAGTGCTTCGTGTTTGCAGGGAACTGGCTTTCAAACGAACGATTGCTCTTGCGGGCGATCCGGAACTAGCGGGATATGTCAGTGATGATATTGGTTTGATTGGTGCTGCTCTATTACAGGATGAAATGCAGAATTTATTTGTTAAGCAATTACTTGAACGTTATCAACAAGGTACATTACCCCTGCGTTAAGCGGGGGTGACGGTTGTATATTCTTTTCGTTTGTATAAAAAAATAGCTTCGAATGTGTATTGTGAGTTTTGCACAGCATAAGGTACAATTCATCTAAGCATTGAGTGAGAATGATAATCATTATTTATAAAACATGTTCTCACCGATACAACAACAGATTACATAGGGGTGAAGGGTATCATGGTAAGGTTCAGTAAAGGCTTCAAAGGGTGGACGATCATTCTGCTACTCATGGTTGTAGTAATATCGGGCTGTAGTGCAAATTCTGAGTCAAAAGCAGAACAGGCTCCTTCATCTGAGACAACGGTTTCGGATGGCAGTACATCTGAAACAACAGAAAAAGAAGCAGAGACACGTGTCGTTCAGGATGAATTCGGTGATGTGACGATCCCGGTGCATCCGCAGCGGATTGCTGGTATCTATGTGGAAGATTATCTGAAAGCACTGGATATTACACCGGTAGTTCAATGGTATCACCCGTTGTGGGGAGTGCAGGAATATCTGGATCTGGATGTGCCTCAATTTGATACTACAGGAAGCATTGAGGCTTTGTTGCAATATGAGCCGGATCTCATCATTGTGGATGGCGGAGTGGACATGGAGAAATATGAGATGTATTCAAAGGTGGCACCGACGTATCGCCTGCCTGAAGATATTCTACAGGATTCCAATAAAATTTTAACGACCATTGCGGATGTTGTTGGTAAACCGGACAAGGGTAAAGAAGTTGTTGCGGCATTTGAAGCCAAGATTGCAGACGCTAAGGCGAAGCTTCAGGAAGCCGTTGGGGATGAGACCGTAGCGGTTGTCCGATTGAATATCAGCAATAATACATTGGCATTGTTCGGTGTGAAAAATCGATTTACCGGATTTATTTATTCGGAGCTTGGTCTAACACCTCATCCATTGGTCGGCAACATGGAAGAATATCAGGAAATACTGTCCGAAGAGGCTTTTCCAGAGCTTGATGCGGATCACATTATTGTATTTCCATCCAATGGAGAGTGGTCATCTCCAGAGAACAAGGAAGCTTTGAAGGTGCTGGATAGCAAGTTGTGGAAATCTCTCCCGGCAGTCAAAAACAACCATGTGTACATGATGGAAAGATCGTATTGGCAATCAGGTGCGATTACGGCAAACACATTGAAGATTGATGATCTCTTGCAAAAAATGACACCATAAGCCTTTTCCATAAGAAAGTTCTTCCCTCAGGGTTGAAGAGCTTTCTTTTTTCGTTTACACTGTTGTAAATGATAACAATTCTCAATTAAGGAAGATGAATATGTGTCCCACGATTGTACAACTGATTCCCAAGCCCTGGTTATGCATGCTTCAACATATGAAATACATGGATTATAGCCAAGTCGATATCGCCAATAGGCAGACATATAACATGACATCATCACACGCCCTTTTCGTAGTGACGGGTGGGCATGGCTCAATAGATTCTTTGGATAATAGGGACACTCGCCTGGAAAAAGGGATGATTCTGTTTGTTCCGGCAGGACGTACCATTGTGATTGAAGGCTCCAGTGAGTTGCAATATTACAGACTTGAACTGATGGTAGCTGAGGTAAAAGAAGATACGTCCAGTAGGTTGAGTATAAGAGACGAAACGGCGCAACAAGGGCTTCCAGTCTTGATTTCAGATCCAGATCGGTTGCCTCTTATTGAGCTGAATTATAGTCCATGGAGTTCCTGTCTGAAATCGGTAGAACAGATATCGCGTGGGCAGACTGCTCATGATTGGCTGGATCAATGGGAGATGCAACTGCGTTTCCAGGAGTGGTTCCGAGTGCTGCTTCGGCAAAATGATCCCGAGATTGAATCGCCGGATGACCGTGCCCGGCTTCAAAGCTCGATTCGTTATATTCGCGAACACTACGATCAGCCCATAACAGTTGATGATCTGGCAGCAGAGATCCGGCTTACCAGATCCAGTTATACCCGACGATTCAAGGAGATCACAGGCAAGCTTCCGCTTGATTATGTAAATGCTGTACGATTGGAGCATTCCAAACTGCTGTTACAGATGACCGATGATCGCTTGCATGATATTGCACAGAATGTGGGATTTAATAACGAGTATTATTTCGGCCGCCGATTCAAGCAATATGCAGGTGTTTCACCAGGGGTATATCGGCGCCATTACCGTCAAGAAGTACGTGTGTTTGCACCGTATCTAGAGGATTTTGTACTGGCTCTTGGAATAAAACCCGTGTTGCAGTGCTCCCATCGCTCATGGGGCAGGCAGCATTATTTGGGAATGGAAGATATCCCTGAATTCGATGTTACTCGGATAGATGCAGGTTTTAATGAAACGAATGTGCCTGAATTTATTATGTTGAACGACGGGTATAAACGCTGGAATCTGGATCGGTTTGAGCAAGTAGCACCGACGTTTTATATGGAGCACGAGGGTGAGGACTGGCGTTCCATTTTGAAATCCACAGCGGATGTGCTGGGAAAGGTAAGTCGGGTGCAGGATGTAATAGGTGATTATGAGGAAAAGGCGCAGGAAGCCAAGAAACGTTTGACACGTCATATGCGTGGCCAAACCGTCGCTTTTTTGCGTATTTCTGCATCGGAAATTACACTCTATGGAAATCAATACGGTTATGTAGGACCTGTGCTGTATCATGATCTCGGATTAACCCCGCATGTTCGTGTTCAGCAATGGGCGAGTCAAAGTAGAAGAATCGGTATTGGGCTTGAGCAGCTATGTCAGCTTGAGGCAGATCATCTCTTTATCACATTTGATAATATGGATTCTGCCTACCCCGGAGAGGAACGGAAGCTCCTGGAGAGAGAGGAGTGGAAACGGCTGCCTGCCGTAAAAAGTGGTCACGTATATGAGGTGGATTTTATGACCTGGATGAATTATGGTGTTATATCCCATGGGAAGAAGATCGATGATATATTGCGATTTATGGCCTGAATTAGACTTGAGTAATGTAAAATCTCCTGAACCACTATACTTCCAAGGTAGTTGCATTCCCAATCCTTTTATTTCATTTTTTTCTTTTTCTTGCTCTTAACAGCATTTAGCGAATTGACGAAGGCAGTTGTCTTGTTTTCGATCGCACATAATCGCTGACATGGCTGAGAATAAATCAAAGGCGTGGTCGCCTGACAACCAGAATAAGATTATGGAAGCATTAGAGCTTAATGATATATCTCAATTAATTCATTATGAAAAGGAGCAGAGGGATAATCTCGCTGCTTCTTTTTATTCTTAACTGACCTCATTGATCAATTCCTCGTTATTATTTCTCACATTACCTACTGCAGAATCCACCTTGTATGCTATCATTTCATCGGCATCATGCGGGCTGAGAAGCCTCAGAACGCTTTCCTTGTCTGATTCCTTGTTTAGCCAATCCGCTTCATCTTGCGGCCGGAGAATGACTGGCATACGATCGTGGATGTCCGCCATAAGACTGTTAGGTTCCGTAGTAATGATAGTGCAAGTTGAAAGCTTGTTATCTTCTGGATCAATCCAAGTATCGTATAGGCCAGCAAGCGAGAAGATGGAGTCATCTTTCATTAAAATCCGCATTGGTTGCTTTACGGATCCATCCTTTTTCCATTCATAAAATCCCGAGCATGGGATATTACACCGCTTGGAACTGATCAGGCGTTTAAAGGCTGGTTTCTCTGTGAGTGTCTCTGCACGGGCGTTAATCATCTTATTGCCTATTTTTTCATCCTTGGCCCAATTAGGAACTAGACCCCATCGGAGCGCCCCCAATCGATTACCGTCTTTGCTACCGATAATTGTCGGGATGAATTGCATAGGCGCAGCGTTGTAATTAGGTTTGTACTCAAATCCTTCAGCAATAGAAGCATAGTACCTCTCCATAATTTCTTCAATTGGATCTGTAATCGTGAATCTTCCGCACATATCGAAGCCTCCTTTAAAACGCTATAGTATGTAATTTAACTCAAATCTTTAACGTTAGAAACGGGTAATATGTGGAGTTTATGCGAAACAACATGGGAAAACAGCAACGTATGCAGGCAGGTTTGCATATGAGCAAAATATATAGAAAAAAGCCTGTTCACTACTGAACGGGCTTTTTGGTGTGGTATTACTCAGGTGATCCAGGAGATTTAGTTTTTCTCCATAACAGCAAAGTAATTGTTTTCATCATCTGCAAAGTTGAATACTCTTCCACCAGGCATCGTTACAATCTCGCCAACCGTAACTTGTTTATTGGATAAGTGAGTGTAAAGTTGATCCAGGTTATCTGTGAAAAGCATAAGAGATGGTGTGCCAAGGTTTAATTCAGGGGACATTTTGGCAACGAATTCTTTGTCGTGCAGGATAATGGTGGTTTGAGCATCCTTCACAGGAGCAATCTCGATCCAGCGCATTCCATTCCCATTGACTTCGTTAACGATATGGAAACCTGCTTTTTCTGTCCAAAATTGAAGAGCCTTATCCTGATCATTTACATACAACATAATTTGTCCGACTTGAGTAAACATTGATTTACACTCCTTATATACGTAGTTGATCATGGTTGAAGCAGGTATGCCTTTGGATGTAGCTTTTTAGTTTGAGTCAAGCTTTATATTACCATATATGAGCACCTGTCATACAACTTCAATTCAAGCACAAAAAGAGGAAGCATATGTCCTTGACTGCCGCATTGCGACATACCATTAGATAAAGGACAATTCGAGCGAACGAATTACCTTTTAAGCACAGCCATGTAATGGCAGATGGGAGCGCTGTAATGACGAAACGGGTAGTTCTATTGGAAGAAGGTACGGCAGAGATGAAAGGGCTAATGGGTATTAAAGGGGCTGAACTTGCGGCGTTGCTCCAGGCAGGTTGGCCCGTTCCGGCCGGATTCATTGTAACAAAGGAAGGCTGTCGCGCATTCTGTACCCGTCTTGCACATCTTTCAGCTGAAGGAACCCAAGAGATTGGCAGCGCAATTCAGCATCTTGAGCAGCAATCCGGCAAATTCTTCGGCGATTCCTTAACACCGCTGCTGCTTGCCGTCCGGTCAAGTGAATCGAGTTCCCGTAATACGGCATCCCATGCTTTGCTTCATGTAGGACTGAATGATGTGACGGTGGAGGGGCTCGCTAAGCAAACGAATGATCGTCAGTATGCCCTTAATTGTTATCGAATTTTATTACAAGATTATGGTCAACTGGTGTACGACATTCCGTATGATCTATTTGAAGAAAAATTGGAAGACATCTCGATACTCGATGAAGCGAATCTAGAATTCACCATCGCGGAATATAAACGTTTAATAGAAGAGAGAGGACGTCATCCGTTCCCTCAGGATGTGCAGTTACAGTTAAAACAAGTGATGCGTGCAGTTTCTGATTCACAACGTGTTATAAGGCCCAACTCCCAACAAGAACTTCTTCGTAATCCTTCTCATTTCTCCGATGAAACTCAAGGAGCAGCTGTTCTTATACAGGTGATGGTCAATGGCGAGCGTGGTGACCGCAGCGGGTTCGGAACGGTATATTCTCGTCATCCAGGTACCGGGGAACGAGGTATGACAGGGGATTACATTTCAACTGATGCTTCTCGGCGTTCGAATGAAGGACTGGATCAACTGCGGAATGAAGAGTCTGAACTGTATGGTCTTTTGCAGGATGCTTGCGGTTATCTGGAGTCCCACACGAGAGAAGTACAGGAGATTCAATTTGTTGTGGATTCTGGGACCTTGTATCTTGTGGAAATTAGTGAAGCAAGGTTAACCTCACAGGCGACGCTGAGGAGTACTGTAGATCTTGTGGATGAAGAGGTAATCACCAAAGAGGATGCCATATTACGTATCCAGCCTTGGCATGTGACGGAATTGCTGAAAGCATCTTCAAATTTATCATCCGAGTTACAGCTCCTACTTGAATGGGCAGATGAAATGAAGGGGCTTACAATACTTTCGAATGTGGATCATCCAAAGGACGCCGTGAAGGCCCGCTCGTTAGGGGCTGAGGGCATTGGATTGTGTCGGACAGAACAACTGTTGTTGTCTGCTTCGAGATTTCCTTTTGTACAGAAAATGATTCTGGCAGACAGCGAAGCAGAGCGCAAACGTGGACTGGAACGTCTGTTGCCGATGCAACAGGCTGATTTTGAACAACTCTTCGAAGCGATGGATGGTTATCCGGTAACCATTCGATTGCTTGATCCGCCGCTGCATGAGCTGCTGCCTGATATTGAAAGGTTAAAAGAACGACGTGAGCAGTTGGCTCTCAGGAAATTAGAGGAAAATAACACCGAAGTGCAGGAGCTTGAGCATGTTATTCGCAGGGTGCTGGAATTGCATGAACAATATCCGTTGCTAGGACAGCAGGACTGTCGACTGGGAACTGTGTTCCCGGAAATCTACGATATGCAGCTTGAAGCCATTTTTCGTGCAGCGGTGAAGGGCATCCGCCAAGGGTTATGGGTGCGGCCTGAGATCATGATTCCTTTGGTGGGTCATGCCAATGAACTTCAAGTCATGAGAGATCTGGTGGATCATGTAGCGGACCAGGTGCTTGGAGAGGAGAAGCGTCACTGTCTTTACAGAGTGGGAGCACGAATTGAAGTTCCTCGAGCGGCATTGACTGCAGCTCCTATCGCGCGTCATGCGGACTTCTTCTCGTTTGGCACCGATGAGCTGACACAGATGACGTTTGGTTACAGTCGTCATAATACGGAGAAGCGTTTCCTTCATTTTATTGAGTCACAACGCTCACTGCCCAGCAATCCATTTCAGGTACTGGATATTGACGGAGTGGGGCAGTTGGTGGAGATGGCCCTCGTTCAGGGCCGAATTCGGAAACCTCATCTAAAAGCAGGCATCTGTGGCGAGAATGCAGCCGATCCGGCTTCCATTGCTTTTTGCCACCGGATTGGTCTGGATTATGTGAGCTGTCTGCCAGAACAGGTACCGCTTGCCCGTATCGCTGCCGCACAGGCGGCACTCCTTGCTCAGAAGCAGGACCCAAACGAAAACAAGCAGGACGGCGATATATCGACGATTGCGTAATGTTTCTGGTAAGCGATTAATGAGGTAATTGGATCGGCAGATGGTATAATACGGAAATGATAGAGAGACAAAAGCTTTCGTGGACATAACTTGTTTATGTTGTTCACTTGTCTGCTGTCAACGTATGACTACTACCTCGCGGATTCGTTACCTCTTTTTAATTTGAAATAAAAAAACGGAATCCAGTTCGTCCACAATGAGTACAAGGAGAGACATCCAATATGACTACTTATGATTATCCCCCTATACAGGCTATCTTTATCGACCGGGATGGCACCATTGGAGGAACAGATGAAATACGATACCCTGGTGAACTGGAGCTATATCATGGAGTTGAAGAATCCATCCGGAAACTATCTGGACAGGGTATCCAATTGTTTGGATTCACGAATCAACCGGGCATTACAAACGGTAAGTCAACGATCAAAGCTTTTCAGCAGGAGATGAGGCTTTTTGGCATTGAGCACACTTATGTTTGTCCTCACCCTGCTGAGGCTCAGTGTGAATGCCGTAAACCACGACCAACGATGCTCAAACAGGCAGCACTAGAACATGATTTGAATCTTGAACGATGCATTGTTATTGGAGATCGGTGGTCTGACATGACTGCTGCGCGTGCAGCTGGCTGTTTATGCATATTGGTGTTGACCGGAGCAGGCATAGAGTCGCTTGAGGAGAACCGTACCCGATGGGAAGCGCTGGAAGCAGACTTTTTGGCTACTGATTTTAACGCTGCGGTACAGTGGATTTTACAAATTAGGGAGAAGCCAATCGAGGATATTATTATTCGCCAAGCCTGTGCCGAAGATGCGCCTCGTCTGCTGGAACTACATCGGGCACTGGATCGTGAAAGTACTTATATGCTCTATAATCCGGGAGAGCGCAAGACCACGTTGGGCGGGCAGGCTCGTTTTATAGATCAGTTGAAAGCTACTTCGAATAGTTCAATCTGGATCGCGGAGCATCGGGGCAAGATCATTGGCCATCTTACGGTCATTGGGGGCACAGCAGAACGTATCCGACATCGGGCGAGTATTGTTATTGGAATAAGACAGGCTCATACCGGCCAAGGCATTGGCAAAAAGCTAATGTCAGCAATGGAAGAATGGAGATCTACTGCGGACATTACTCGCCTTGAGCTGACTGTTATGAGCCATGATTATAATGCGATAGCTTTATATCATAAGGTTGGTTTTAAACAGGAAGGAATCAAGCCTAAGTCTTTATTGGTAAATGGTACATATGTGGATGAATTTATTATGGGTAAGCTTTATGAGGACAATAACAAGAGTAGCTTAACTCTTTAGAAAAGAGAGGTTTTCAAAAAAACGTAGTTTGTTTAAACTTTTTCTAGTCTGCTGCATCCCCTCATGGAATACCAACCCTAAAACTGTTATACTGAAATATGCGTTTTGTAAAAGGAACGTAAAAATTTCAGATAAGGGTTGAAAGCGACCATGTTTAATTCCAAAAATGAGCGGACCTCATCACGGACTTTATTTGCCGTGTTATTTATTCTTATGCTGCTGAAGCTGTCGCTTTTGCGGTATTTCTTTTTCCAGGGTCTGTCCGGCATCGGTTTCGTTACTGACGCATTGGGGGCCCTGACAGTGGTATGCATCCTCGATCTGATCGTGCCCAAAGGGTGGAAGCGTTCAGTGTACGCAGGTTTTAATGTGTTGTTCTCGCTGGTATTGTTCGCGGCGACACTCTATAACGTACATTTCAGTTCGGTTCCCACATATACGGCACTCAGCGAACTGGGCCAAGTCGCCCAAGTGAGGGGCAGTATCGGGCCTTTGGTGCGACCTGAGCACTTCCTGTTTTTTGTGGATATCGTACTCGCTCTGCCCGTATGGTTTATCTTGCGCAGTCGACGTGCCTCAGCTCGTAACAGCAGCTATCGTGACAGTGGACTCCATTTCGGCAGAAGCCGGAGACGGTATTGGGGCAAGTTGGGTGTAGCCCTTACGGCTGCTTTTTGCATCGTGCTGTCCGGCAGCTTCATTGTCAAAGGGGAAACCATTGATAATGAACTGGTTCGTGCCGAAAATCTGGGCTTTCTGAATTACCAGGTGTCATCGGCGATCCTGACGAGCAAAGAGAATGAAGCCATTGCGAATGGCAACATTAACGAAACCATCGACAAGATTAATCAACTGGTTAGCAAGTATCCGTATCAGGATAAGTCGAGTCAAGGCACAGCTATCAAAACCAAATATTTTGGTCAGGCCAAAGGAAGCAACCTGATTGTCCTCCAACTGGAGTCATTTCAAAACTTCCCGATTAATGCTTCTCTCGACGGTCAAGTACTAACCCCGGTTCTGAATGATCTGGCCAAAGAAAGCTATTATTTCTCTCATTTTTTCCAACAGATCGGACAGGGAAATACATCGGATGCTGAGTTCATGTCGAACACATCCATCTATCCAACCGGAATTGTACCTATGTCAGCAGGGTATAGTGACCGTGATCTGCCAAGTCTTCCGAAACTGCTTGGGAAAGAAGGATATGAATCTGAAACGTTCCACGTTAATGACGTCACCTTCTGGAACCGGAACAAAATGTATCCTGCGCTTGGATTCAATCGGTACTTCGACAAACCCAGCTTCAAGAATGATAAGTTTAATGATTTTGGACCATCGGATGAGGAGCTATATCGTGTAGGTGTGGAAAAAATGGCTGCGCATCAGGCTGCTAATCAGCCGTTCTATGCTCAGTTCATTACAGCATCCAGCCACTCACCGTTCACGGTTCCTGCAGACCGGGCGAGAATTACCATCCCGGCCACTATCACCAATACGTTGCTGCGTGATTACCTGCAGGCGATCAATTATACGGATTATGCAGTAGGTCAGTTGATCGATGAACTCAAGGCAAATGGGTTGTGGGATAACACAACACTCGTTATATATGGTGACCATTTCGGTCTGCCGGCAAACGATGAGATTACTCAGCAGATCCAGACCAATCTGGGCGTGCCCTATGACGGTAAAGTTAGTCGTTTCAACATCCCGCTCTTGATCCACACGCCGAAACAGGCGAAAGGTCAAGTTATAGAACAGCCTGGTGGTCAATTGGATATATTGCCAACGGTGATGAACCTGATGGGTGTCTCTTTGAAGGAAGAGAAATTCACAGCCTTTGGACACGATCTGCTTAACATGGACCATAATGCGTTCGGTATCCGGTATTACTTGCCGACAGGTTCATTTGTGAACAATGACATTATGTTTATTCCGGGTGCGGGCTTTGATGATGGAACAGCCTACTCGTTAAAAACGTATGAACCCGTCACGGATCTCGAGCCGTATCGTTCTGACTATGAGCACGTGCTCAGCTTGATGAAGCTGTCTGACGAGTATGTGAAGCTGTTACCCAAACGTGCACCGTAATTGAATTTTTAAATGTATGAAATACTATAACGTCACTGGCTCACGAGCTGGTGGCGTTATTTGTTTATTCATCGTAAATCGAAACGTGTAATGAAAAGGAGATAACCTTTGAAACTGTAATCAATAATGTTACAATGGAAGATGCAGCCACTAACGCAGATGACGAAAGGAATGAATATAGATGAAACTTAGTGTACTTGAACATGGACATATTAATGAAGGACGGACGGTACAGGATACCCTTCGGGAGACGGTAACTCTTGCCAAACATGCGGATGAACTGGGCTTCTCCCGCTTCTGGATGTCGGAGCATCATGGCAGCGGGGCACTGTCATTTTCCAGTCCGGAAGTTATGATTGCACACGTTGCAGCACATACCGATCGAATTCGCGTAGGTTCAGGCGGCATTATGCTGCCCCATTACAGTGCATATAAAGTTGCCGAGAACTTCCGTTTGCTGGAAGCACTACACCCTGGCCGAATCGACCTTGGTATTGGCAGAGCCCCGGGAGGCATGCCGATTGCCAGCAGAGCTCTGAATGAAGGAAAGTCATCGAATGTGCAATTCTTCCCGCAGCAGATTGCCGATCTGGGTGGATATTTTCATGAACAGCTGCCGGAGGATCACCGTTTTGCTTCCCTAGTAGCTGGGCCATCTGTAACCACTGTTCCCGAAGTATGGTTGCTCGGCTCCAGTTCCGAAGGTGCACGAATTGCTGCAGCACAAGGGACCGCTTACGCGTTTGCCCAATTTTTCGGAACGCCGGGTGGAGAGGAAGCGATGAAGCATTATCGCAGACATTTCAAGCCTTCTATCCTGAATGACAAACCACATTCCATGATTGCGGTGTCGGCATTCTGTGCAGAGACTGAAGAAGCGGCCGCTGAACTGGCTCGCAGCAATGAATTATTCTTCCTGCGGCTTGGCCGGGGTCTGGAGCAGAACTCATTCCCATCCCTGGAAACGGTGAACAACTATCCATTTACGGCCATGGAGATGGAACAGATCCGTCAACGCCGTTCTTTTTCCATTGTAGGTACACCGGATCAGGTAAAAGACAAAATTACAGCAATGGCTGAACGCTATGAAGCGGATGAAGTTATTATTGCATCTGCGATTCACTCATTCGAGGATCGTTTGCGTTCATTCAGCCTGATAGCGGAAGCCTTTGGTATAAAGCAGGATTAATCGGTACTGAACGGGAATTAGTATTCTGAAATGGCTGGAGCCTTGCTTAGCAAGGTTCCGGTTATACTCTTGCGTGATCAGGGAGAGGAGAGATTCACATTCGCAGATGTGTCGTTAGTGATATTCATGGCTGTTACGACGAATTCAATGCTCTGCTTGAGCAGGCAGCATACGATCCGGAGCAGGACGAGCTGATTTTGTTAGGTGATTATGTCGACCGCGGACCGAAGAGTAAAGAGGTCGTGGAACAGATTATGCAGATGCACGAGCAGTACAATATTATTGTGATCAAAGGAAATCATGATGCGATGATGGTCAAGGCGCTGAACCATGATGTCGAGGACTATGACAAACACTGGATTCGTAATGGAGGTTTACAGACGCTGGCCAGCTATGTTGAGGTTTCTCTGGATGATGAGCAGTTGGACTGGGATGTTTATACTGAAGCCAAACAGTGGCTCCGTACACACTATGAGCATCATCTTCGTTTTTTGGAACAGCTTCCCCTTGTATACGAAATTCCTGGTTATATCTTTGTACATGCCGGGATTAATCCGGATGTGGAGGATTGGAGGACTCAGTCAGAGCGTGACTTCATTTGGATTCGGGAGCCGTTCTATTCAAGACCAACATCGCTCAAGGAGACCGTGGTATTCGGTCATACTCCAGTCAAAAATTTGCATAACGAGCCAGGTGTCTGGTTTGACCCCAGTGGAGACAAGATTGGCATTGATGGCGGATGTGCTTATGGTGCTCGATTGAACTTGCTGGAGATCAGCGAAGACGGGAGTCTACAGACTCTTTTTGTGAAAAGAGGAGAGACCCGTCAGGGTCCCGAGGTTTAATCCACGCGGCGAATTTCAAATAAATCTCTTTAAACAAAAGTATAAATTAAATCCCGTTGAAGCTCTAACCTTTTACTTTCTTGAGAATGTGGATTGGTATACATACCGACAATGGATCGAAGCTGGCGGAACGGCAGAGTTGTGCATTCGTTTACGGAGTATAAAGGCAAGACCTGACATGATTTTGTAATTAATTCGCTGTAAAGGGATTGGAATTAAGCCTTATTAACGCTATAATCAGTAAGGGTATGCTTGAATTATTAAATTTATTAATCTAAATCAGAATTGACGGAGGGCTATTAATATGGAAAAAGCATTAATCTTCGGTCACAAAAATCCCGATACGGATACGATCTGCTCGGCCATTGCCTATGCAGACTTGAAAACAAAATTGGGTCAGGACGTTGAAGCTGTTCGTCTCGGCGAAGTAAACGGCGAAACTCAATTTGCATTGGACCAATTCAAAGTGGCAGCGCCACGTCTGATCAAAACAGCAGCTAACGAAGTGAACAAGGTCATCCTGGTTGACCACAACGAGCGTCAGCAAAGTGTCAGCGATATTGAGGACGTGACGGTGGTTGAAGTTATCGACCATCACCGGATCGCGAACTTTGAGACAAGCCAGCCTCTGTATTTCCGTGCAGAACCTGTAGGTTGTACAGCAACCATTTTGAATAAATTGTACAAAGAAAACGGCGTGGAAATCAGCGCACCGATTGCTGGTCTGATGCTGTCCGCGATTATTTCCGACTCCCTGTTGTTCAAATCTCCAACATGCACAGAGCAGGATGTAGCAGCAGCACGTGAACTGGCTGCCATTGCTGGTGTAGATGCAGACAGCTATGGTCTGGATATGCTGAAAGCGGGCGCAGACCTGAGTCAGAAAACGATTGCTGAACTGATCTCCCTGGATGCAAAAGAATTCGCTATGGGCCAAGCAAAAGTGGAAATTGCACAAGTGAACGCGATTGACGTGAATGATGTGCTTGTGAAACAACCTGAGCTTGAAGCAGCGATTGAAGCAATTATTTCCAGCAAAGGTCTCGACCTGTTCGTATTTGTCGTAACCGACATCCTGAACAACGATTCCGTTGCATTGGCTTATGGTGCTTCCACCAAAGCTGTAGAAAAAGCGTACAATGTAACATTGTCGGATAGCAGAGCGTTGCTCAAAGGTGTAGTATCCCGCAAATCGCAAATTGTTCCAGTTCTGACCGAAGCGTTCAACTCGTTGTAAGATGCACAAAACCGACGTATAACCATTACGTCCAGATATACGATGAATATTCAGTTACAACATCCAAGCCTGCTCTTGATCTGTCATAGGTCAGGACAGGCTTTTGTTGTAGAGGAGGATGTACCATGATCAAAAATGAAAAAATTAAAGCGACTGAAGTCCAGCTGACCGGCCTGAACGGTGAAGATCTCGGCATCATGTCTACTCGTGACGCACTTGCACTTGCGAAGCAGCATAAGGTGGATCTGATTTGTATGTCTCTAATGACCAGCCCGCCGCCATGCAAACTGATGGGCGCTGGAGCAGCGAGACAGGAAAAGCAGCAAGAGAAGAAGAAGGCGGTAAAATCCCCGGATAAACGTAAAGTGAAAGAGATTCGACTGAACCTGCAGATGGAAGACCACGATCGGGAGACCAAGCAATCTCAGGCAGAGCGTATCCTGACGAAGGGGGACTCGGTGAAGCTCGTCATCCAGGTGCATGGAGCCAAGGAAGGAACAGCAGGCAAGGAATGGGCAGAACAGCTGTGCAAATCTCTGGCTGAGTATGGCAGTAAAACGACAGGTATTCAGGTGAGCGGCAAACAGGTCGTTGTACAGTTAGACCCCATTGGATAACAAAGATGAACGAATTCAGCTGAATAACAAGGAACTGTGAGACAATACGGTCGTTATTGGGCTGGCTTTCCCTAATGTTCTAATAACCCCGTGAAGCAACAGTTGACCTGCTGCTCTACGGGGTTTTCAGCATGAAATATCGGTATAGCAATTCTGTACTCCTAATGATAATCACGCTTTAAGCTGTTTAGACTCGCAAGTAACGGCTGCCGCCGATGCGTACATACAACTGTCCCGGCAAGACCGGAGTAGATGAGGCTGTTTGTGAATTCGAGTTACTGTTCTTGGCGTAGCGGGATAGATATAGAAAGTCCGGATAAATTACCGTATCCATCAAATAGGCTGACACTGTACTTCCAGGAATGCGGTTTTGATTCAGTGAACGAATGATTTCTTCCCCGCTTGCAATCCCGATTCCATGACCATAATATACGTCTTCACGAAGCATAATGGTATTCTCTCCCTGCCACTCTGGTGTTTCAGGGGAAACGTCCGGATTTTTGAAGTACAATACGTCTCCAGGAAGCGCAGAGTCGCTGCCGTTCTTCTCCGTTAATCGCAGATCACTGTCATAGTGCCAGTCGTAGAGCAGCAGGTTGCGGAACAGTGAATTGAAATCATCTTCCCGAATACTGTTCAATACTCCGCCATAAAGGACAATTACAGTCGCTGTTGCACATTCAAAGGCATACAAATGACCATTCTTCCAAATGTCCCGGATTCCTTCCGCAGGCGTTACCTCAGATCTTAGCTCAAAGCCACCTTCAGCATTTCGGTTCCAATAGGCAGGATTACATCTGGATTTCTCGAACGAGGCAAAGCTGACCCCGCTTCGATCGAGCGCTTCTGCTGCATCCACCAGAGACTCGCGCAACGTCCATTCAAAGTGAAGATGATCCATGGATTGATATGTGTATACTGTTGGACTGTTCTGTAGTTGCTGTAACCAATGCCATGCAAAAGCAGACCAATCCGAACGTACCAGCTCAATCGGTTGATTCGCAACAATGATCATAATCATAACCTCCAGTATCATTTGGATGTTCAGCCTTGTACAAACCGGTATGCACGCGTATTCTGTAGTATATGACGACACTTATGCGATTTTGTATGTCTACAAGTACAGACAGCATGAACACACGATAAGAATGTCGATTATTGCCTGGAATTTTTGTTGATCTCGTTTATAAATCATGATATTTGGGGTACTACTCTTATAGATGAAGTTATGTTCAGGTCGATCTGTTCATACGGAATATATTCAGATTCCCCATAAAGGAGGATATGTGGTGTCGAATCCAATTGCAGAGAATCGCTCTCTGTTCGAGCAGTTATATACACATGCACCGATCGGCATTGCTGTTGCTTCGCATGTGAACGGACGTTGGCTTCAGCTTAATCCGGCATTTTGTGAAATGCTGGGATGCAGTGAAGATGAATTGATTGACTCACCAATTGTACATATGATCTATGAGGAAGACTTAGAGATGGAGGAGTTCAGAGCCCATTTCTGGGATATGACCAATGGATTAAGTCTGATGTATGAAACTGAGTTACGGCTTAAGCGTAAGGATGATTCTCTTCTCTGGGCGACGGTAAGAGCCTGCATCGTCAGGGATGAAGTGAGCGGCGAGCCGCTTTATTTGCTTGTTCAGGCAGCGGATATTTCGAAGCAGAAGGACGCGGAGAATCGATTGATTATACAGCGCAAGCAGTTGGAGGAGAGCAGTAGAATCTCAAGATTGCTGGCCGAGTCCTCGCTTGACCTGATTGCCATACACCATGCCGATCCGGAGCGGACGTTCAAGTACGTATCTCCAGCCAGCAAAAGTATGTTGGGATATGATCCAGAAGAAGTTGTTGGTCAACCTGGCCTGTTCTGCATTCACCCCGACGACGTGCGTCTAGTTGAAGCTTTCGTGGCTGGTCAAATCCAGGGCCTTGCACCTGATCGAATTAGCTATCGGCTCCAGCATAAGGATGGTTCTGTTATATGGGCGGATACCATCACTCATTATGTATATGACATACAGGGAAATCTGCAGGAAATGATTGGAGTGACCCGTGATATTACAGCGAGCAAGCAGCAGCAATTAAGTCTTCAGGAGTACCAATCATTGTTCGACAGTAACCCTCTTGGAGTTGCTTCATTAGATTTGGACGGAAACCTGCTTAAGGCCAATGCAGGTCAAGAGCAATTGACAGGTCATACCAAGGAGGAACTTCTTAGTTCATCCTTTGATCATCTCATTGACCCGGTGGACCTGGATAAGACGAGGTATCATTTTGAAGAAACCGTAAAAGGAACCGCACAGAGCTATGAAGTGGGGTTGATTCACAAAGACGGACAGCGCATTGAAACAAGTGTGATTAATGTTCCGATTTTGCTCGAGGATCGTGTCGTGGGCGTCTATGGAATAACTAGTGATATTACGGAGTCTAAAAGGTATGTAGAGGAAATTGAAAATCTCAGTTACGAAAGAGCATTGATTCTCAATGCCATGTCTGAGGGAGTCATTGGCCTCGATCAGAATGGTAACCTGATATTTGCCAATCCGATTGCAACGGAGATGATGGATTTCTGTCCGTCTGAGATGAATGGCAAGCCACTTGAAGAGATCATGTTACAAATGCAAAGTGAGGGTATACCTTATCCGTCCAATAGCACTCCTATTCTTCAAGCTGTACGTGAAGGGCGAAGCCTGCCGCGATCTGAGTCTGTATTTTGGAAGCAGGATGGCTCCAGCTTCCTGGCGGAGTTCCAACTGAAACCGATAATGGAGCAGGGGGAGAATCGTGGAGCTGTACTGGTTTTCCGCGATATGACATCGGTGAAGGACATCATTCGTGCCAAGGAAGTGGCAGAACATGCGGACCGAGCCAAGTCCGAGTTCCTGGCGATTATGAGTCATGAGCTTCGTACACCTCTGAATGGAATTATGGGCATGGCCCATCTGTTAAAAGAAACAGAGTTGGATGAGGAGCAGAACGGCTTCGCCGATATCATCATCGACAGTGGTGAATCACTGCTGCACATTCTGAATGAGATCTTGGATTTCAGTAAGATTGAAGCAGGAAAAATGGATCTTGAACGCCAGCCAGTGGATATTAAATCGGTTCTTGGCGGGGTCATGGAACTATTTGCGCTTAGAGCTTCCGAAAAGAATATTGAACTATACTGTGAAATGTCAGAGCAGATTCCCGAACGCGTACGAGGCGATGAAACTCGCATTCGTCAGATTCTGATTAATCTAGTAGGCAATGCCATCAAATTCACGGAGAAGGGAAGCATTCAGGTTCACGTGAACGTTAAGCCAGCGGAATTTTACAATGAGAATCATCTGATCTTGTCCGTTTCGGTCAAAGATACGGGGATTGGCATTCCGTTCAATAAGCAGCATCAACTGTTCCAGTCTTTCTCACAGCTCGATCCGGCTATCAATCGCAAATATGGAGGCACAGGTCTGGGGCTGGCCATCAGCAAGAAGCTGGTGGAACTGATGGGCGGCGCCATTGGTGTACAGAGTGAGACAGGTGAGGGGGCGGATTTCCACTTCACCCTGTTACTTGAACGATGGCAAGATGAGTCCACGGATCAGATTGAAGAGGTGGCTGATCACAACCTGAAGCTGGATCGAACAAGTCTGGCAGCGGGGATCAAAATTCTTATAGCTGAGGATCAGTCATTGAACAGCCATTTGCTGGAGGAAATGCTTCGTAAGCACGGCGGTCTATGTGATATCGTGGAGAACGGTGCAGAAGCGGTGAAAGCATTGGAAAGGGAAACATACGACCTTCTCTTTATGGATATCCAAATGCCTGTTATGGATGGGATTGAAGCGACCTGCCGGATTAGGCAAACCCACCCTGAAATTCCGGTCATTGCTGCCATCACGGCATTTGCAGGAGCGAACGACCGTGAAGCTTGTCTGAAATGCGGTATGCAGGACTTTATCAGCAAACCGTTCAGCTCTACGGAAATAAGTCGTGTGCTAAACACATGGGTTCCGTACATACGCTCCCAGCATGAGCGCTGATGGGCTGCATGTCTCAAGTTATCAAAAAAAATAACCTGCCTCTGAAATTCAAGGGCAGGTTATTTTGGTCTTCCGTGGGTGTTGGTAGTAGCCTGACAGATGTCAGGACCATCCTCCAATTAATCCCGAAAGGGTTACACACTCGTCATCTTCCAGTTCTGCAATTAGGGTAAGTTCTTCGTTGTCATTGGGGTCCACCGAGAATAATTCACGGCGTCCGTCTTCGTGGACAATAATGACCAACTTATTACCGCTTTTTGTATCAAACTGGTACTTCACTCCGATACCAGGCAATGGGCATTCCCGGATATTCATGAAACCTGTCACCTCTTTAGCTTTTCCATAGTTAAGTTAACCGTTCACACAGTACGGATGTATTCTACTATTCATAACACCATTTGGCAAGTCAGAAATGAAATAGTAGTCATCTCCTCCAAGCTTCTTGCGCTGTGGTTAGTTAAGTTAGTTATACATTCCGACTCTGTCGGGTTCGTCTGCGACGGACCATGAACCAGATAAGTAATGCAATGATCAGCACCAAGGCAATGCCCCCCGTAATTATGATGTTCCGAATATTCGGGACCTGTACGGTCAAATCTAGCTTATTCGTATTCAGTGGTGAGACGTGCCAAATTAGGGTTTTTCCGTGATCTTCGACCAGATCTGCATTGGAATCCTGCACTTTGATTGGCAGCGTCAGCTTGAAATCAAAATTGACATCTTTCAGTAGCAGGTTTTTGAGAAATCCGGGGACCTTATTAATTTGGTCTTTGACCTCACCATCGGGTATGGTCTGCATCAGGTCTGCTTCCGCAGCAATATGCAATTTGGAAGTGAAAAATCCAGGTGTAGTGGATTGCTCCATTTTGATTCCATCAGGCAGATCCGACGTGCTGAAGGTAGAGACGGTATTACTTTTCTCATAATGGGTCGTCGCTTTGAGTTGTGTCCGATCTCCCTGGTCCGAAACTTCGGCCTGGAAATTATTCTGCTTCAACGTATTTGCGAGCATTGTCATGAGATTGTCTTGTCCCATCATTCCCAGGGCTGAGTCGGTTACGCTGAGATTCAGGGCCAGATCGGATGAACCGTCCATATTAACCGTGACATGTGCTTCACCATCAGCGCAGGCGGATAGTATAAACAGCATAAGAGTTAGTAAAAAAGCGAGTAATAGCTGACGATAATAGGGTATGCGAGTCGACATTCAGTTCAAACCTTTCTGCGTATGATCCAATTCCAATTCATAGAAGTATAGTATACACCGTAAGGATGGCGGATGAAACTTTGTTCACTATAAGAGCAAGGTAGATCGTACGCTATGATATGATATATCTATAAAATTAGAGTAAAAAAGTAGGCTCCGAAGCATTAAAGGAGAGATTGGATAATGACAGCAAGTGAACATTTGGATGCAGATCCGGTGATGTGGAATAATCGAATGAATGACAAACCGGTTGGAATTACAATGAAAAAGGACACGATATATGGAGTGGAAATGAAGATTTCGTATTTTTGTCAATGTTCAGTCAATTCAAAATGGGTTTCACCGTGTAAACTGATAGTAGTGTGAAGAAATACGGAGCAGGGGGGTTACATTCATGACATATATCATTATTATGGGTATCATTATGGTTGTGGGAATGGTCGGAATGGGCTGGTTCTACAAGATTATGGACAACGATCAACACTAGGGTATATTGAAAAGAAACGTGAAAAGACAAGCCTATAAGCTGGCTTCGCAATGGATGCGAGGCGGGCTTATTTGTATATAATGCCAAAAAGTCTAAATATAGCATGAAAAAATGTCGGATTTAAGTGGTATGCTTGTACATGGAAATGTTTTACACTTATATCTGTAAGCGTTTACATTAAAATTTACGGGAGGCTAACATTATGGGTTTGAAGATGAAAAAAAGATCAGGCAAGAAAGCATGGATGCTGCTGGTCATGTCATTACTGATTGCGGCCGTTCCAATTACAGCCAGCGCAGCATCGGATTCCACAGCGTATGCCAAACTTAATTTCAGCAACAACAAGTATTATATATTCAACAATAGCTGGGGTAGCTCAAGTGTCAGTGGCTGGTCCCAGTCCGTGTATGTGAACAGTAATACTGATCTGGGTTACGTTTGGAACTGGCCAACGACTGCCGGTGGAGTCAAAGCTTATCCTTCTCTTGTCAGCGGCTGGCACTGGACTGAGGGTTTCACGCCAGGCAGTGGGCTGCCAACGCGATTGTCTGCGAACAAAAGTATCAATACCGGAGTAAGTTATTCTAAGGCGTCCAACACTACAGGGGAATATAATAATGCGTATGATATCTGGCTGCATGACATCGGCAATGCGACCTGGTCAAGCACACCCACCGAGGAGATTATGATCTGGAACGATTGGACTTCCGGTGTAGGTCCTATTGGTTCCAAAGTGTTCTCGGATGTATCCATTGGTGGACAAACCTATGATCTGTATCGCGGCGAGATTACCGACAACGGAGTGCATCAATGGTGGGTATACTCGTTCCTGAAGAAGTCAAAATCCCCTAACAACTTTAGCATCAACGTCAAAAACTTCACTGATTATCTGATCTCCAAAAGTTACTTTACCAACAGCAAATATGTAAGCAGTGTTGAGTATGGAACCGAAATTACGAAAGGCAGCGGCCAGATCAATTACTCTAACTGGTATGTGAACGTGCAGTAACGGCTCTGTTTATACGCTTATTCCTGATTTAATGAGATGCTGCTCGGAGGAAAACCCATTTCCTGCTGACGCAGCATCTTTTACTTGTGTATTGGACCTAACATTCATGCGTAACATAGGTAACGAGTGATGTAGCTGCATTTGACCGATGGACAAATATTTTTCGTAAAGTTGGGATTTTTAGGCTGCTCTTTTGTATAATAGGGTTTAGTTCAACTCGGGGAATCCCGAAATATGCCTAACAGGAAAGGGTGTACATAAATGAAATTTAGTGAGTATACGTATACACGTCCCGATCTGGAACAAATCAAAACGTCATTCCGTGAGCTTCTGAGTGGTTTTGAAGCCGCGACTACGGTTGAAGAGCAGAGTGGATATATGGACAAGATTAACGCTTTGCGAAGTGACTTTGAGACTCAGGCACAATTGGTCTACATCCGTCATTCGATTGATACCAATGATACATTTTACAAAGAAGAAAATGAATTTCTGGATGAAAGCTCTCCAATCATTCAAGAATACATCACCGATTATTATCGGGCATTGGTAAACTCCAAATTTCGTGCTGAACTGGAACAAAAATGGGGTTCACAGCTGTTCCAGCTGGCGGATCTGTCCCTGAAAACATTCAGCCCTGAAATTATCGAGGACCTTCAGAAAGAGAACAAACTTTCCACGGAATACAACCAGCTGATTGCTTCGGCCAAAATTCCGTTTGAAGGTGAAGAACGCACATTGCCGCAGTTGCATCCTTTTGAGTTGTCCACGGATCGCTCCATGCGGGAACGTGCATCGGAAGCAAGATATACGTTCATGGCTGAACATGAGGCTGAATTCGATCGCATTTACGACGATTTGGTGAAAGTGCGTACACAGATCGCGAAGAAGCTGGGATATCCAACGTATGTGGAACTCGGTTATGACCGTATGAACCGTACGGATTACAACGCGGAGATGGTGTCCAATTTCAGAGCACAAGTCCGTGATTATATCGTGCCTGTAGCGACGAAGCTCAGAGAGCGTCAGCGCAGCCGGATTGATGTGGATACCCTCTATTTTTATGATCAGGGCTTCAGCTTTAAGACAGGGAACCCGACACCTAAAGGCGATGCAGACTGGATCATTGACAATGGTAAGAAAATGTACGCTGAATTGTCACCGGAAACGGATACGTTTTTCCAGATGATGACCGACAATGAATTGATGGATTTGGTGAGCAAAAAAGGCAAGCAGGGCGGGGGCTATTGCACCTTCCTGAACGATTACAAAGTGCCGTTTATTTTCTCCAACTTTAACGGTACATCAGGCGATATCGACGTATTGACACACGAAGCAGGTCACGCGTTCCAGGTATATGAGAGTCGTCACTTCGAAGTACCTGAGTACAACTGGCCGACGTATGAATCCGCAGAGATCCATTCCATGAGCATGGAATTCTTTACATGGCCGTGGATGGAATTGTTCTTCAAGGAAGATACGGACAAATACAAATTTGATCACCTGTCTTCCGGATTGCTCTTTATTCCTTATGGCGTAGCAGTCGATGAATTCCAGCATTTTGTCTATGCAAACCCGGATGCAACACCAGCGGAGCGCAAACAGGCATGGCGCAATATTGAGAAGACTTATCTGCCGCACATCAATTACAAAGATAACGCCTATTTGGAACAAGGCGGATTCTGGCACAAACAGGGTCATATCTTCTCGTCGCCGTTCTATTACATTGACTACACACTGGCACAAATCTGTGCATTCCAGTTCTGGAAACGCAGTAACCAGGATATGAAGTCCGCATGGGCTGACTATCTGACATTATGTAAAGCCGGAGGAAGCCTGTCCTTCACAGGATTGGTAGAACTGGCAGGTTTGAATTCTCCGTTTGAAGACGGCTGCGTATCCTCCGTCATCGGCGATATCGAAGCCTGGTTGGACGCAGTAGACGATAAAGCACTGTAAGCGAAAAATAAAAATAAAGGTCGAAGAGGTGAAAGGGAACGAGGAAAAAACCTGACGTTACAGCATTCTGAGGCAGGGCGGATTTGAATGTATTCATTTCCCTACCTATACAAAGAATGCGAGGTTATACCATGTTGGTTTTACTAGATCAACCGTCCCAAAGGAAGCAATTAGCGCCCTTCATCACGGGAACGTACGGGCATGTGGTTATGGGTGGAGTGATTGCGGGACTTCAACGCGGCCGTGTCTATGCAGACCAGCTTCATGCGCCGAAAAGCGCCCTGATTTGGGCCGAAAACGAAATGTTTTATCTGATCGGAAGATCGGATAATGAACAGTTCAATAGCCTTGTTAGGGAGGTACTTGTTCAGGAGCTATTACCTGAAGCGTTAGATGCTGGCGAAGACATGCTGAATCTTGAAGTTTACCCCGAGCCCGGCTCAGATTGGTCTCCCGTCCTGGATCACATGTTCAATGGGCGTTTGCGAGAAGGATTGCGAGTTCCTTTTCAATTCAATCTTGCGAAGTATGAACAGTGGATGGAACGCAGTTCCAGCTCCTTGTTCGTTCCTCCGGGATATAAGCTTCAAATTATCGATCGAGCTGTAATGCTGGAGGACGACAAAAGCTGTATCATTGAACAGGAAATTTTGAAATTCTGGCATTCGGTGGAGGACTTCTTCCGATACGGAGCAGGCACATGCACGGTATATGAAGGGCAGGTTGTAGGTACATGTATCTCAGTGTTTGTCAGTGACATTCACCATGAAACAGGCATCAACACCTACGATTCGATACACCGTGGCAAGGGCCTGGCTACGGCCATGGCAAGCGCTTATGTGCAATCCGTTCTAGAACGGAATTGTGTTCCACACTGGACGACAGAGGAATTCCGTCATGATTCCATCGCGATAGCGGGTAAGCTTGGTTTCGATCAAGGCAGAGCTTATCCCGTCTATTACATGCCGATTCAGGAGCTTCTAAATTACTGAATATCTGTAGGGGCTGTCCCGAAGTCATGAAAATGACCAGGGATAGCCCCTGTTTTTTGATTCGAGCGGTGAAACTTGTGAATCCAAGATCAAGTTACCCTTTTTAATTCAAGCACAGATAAGCAAGTTACTGAAGAGCATTCATGATTATTGGATAATTCTTAGATAATTCCGTGCAAATGAAACATTTATCAACTCGGTTGTGATTTATTTCACTATATCTGAAAACGGATTCAGTTACAATAAAGATAGTAAATCAGGGGTAACAGGAGGCTGGTTCAGATGGCAACACACGCTTATTATGTTCCGCCCGTGAACTTGATGGGCAGAGGATGTTTACACGAAGCAGGCAAGATGATTGAGAATATGGGTATTCGCAAAGCGCTTGTCGTAACTGATCGTCGATTGATTTCTTCCGGCGTTGCTGAACAAGTGCTGTCTATACTAAGAAAATCAGGGTTAGACTATGTGGTATATGATGAGGTTCAGCCCAATCCCACCTGTCAGAATGTACATGACGGACTTCAGGTATTTCAGGATCATGGCTGTGACGCCATTATATCGATAGGCGGAGGTTCACCTCAGGATGCTGCCAAAGGAATTGGCATTGTAGCAACCAACGGTGGACATATCCGTGATTATGAAGGTTTGCATCAATCGAAACACAAGTCCGTGCTGCTTGTTGCCATTAACACAACGGCTGGCACGTCGAGTGAGGTGACCATGAACTACGTGATTACAGATGAGGAACGTAAGGTGAAAATGGTGATGGTGGATCGAAACAGTCTCGTTGACTTGTCGGTGAACGACCCGGAACTGATGCTGAGCAAGCCAGCCAGTCTTACAGCGGCCACGGGCATGGATGCATTGACCCATGCGGTGGAAGCCATGGTGACGCCTGGCGGGTTCACGGTGACGAGTGCTACAGCGGCTGCTGCCGTTGAGCTGATCTTTGAATATTTGCCCAGAGCGGTCAGGGATGGTAGTGATCTGGAAGCAAGAGAGCATATGACGTATGCGTGTTTTCTTGGCGGGATTGCTTTTAACAATGCAGGCTTGGGCTATGTACATGCGATGGCCCATCAACTTGGTGGAGTCTATGACCTTCCGCATGGGGTATGTAACGCGATGTTGCTCCCTTATGTAGAGGAATTGAATGCAAAGCATGTGCCAGGTAAATTCCGTCATATTGCCAAAGCAATCGGTATGGATGTAAAAGGAAAACGGGATGAGGAGTGCTCGGAGTACGTGATCGAAGCCATTCGTCAGCTCTCCAAGGAGGTAGGCATTCCTGAGAAACTGTCAGAATTGGGTGTGAAAGATCCTGATGTTGAATTGCTGGCGGATAATGCCATGAAAGATGCCTGTGCACCGGGCAATCCGTATCAACCTTCCAGGGATGAAGTGATGGAGCTATTCCGCAAAATCATATAAAGTTAAGAACAAAGAGAGAGCCAGAATATATTCTGGCTTTTTTGGTGTGACACGTGCTTCTGAGCCTTATAAATACGGATTCATTTCCTTCATTGGATAAAATAGTTTTATCTCGCAATAGTCATTATTTTTTGTTTGACAGAGGGGGTGCTTTAATCCATAATCAATCCATACTAAACACATAAGCTTTATTGGAAGGGGAGAGTCAGTCATGTCACAGTTTAAATCATCAACGAGAAAGTCATTATGGGTAGGAGCGTTAGCCGTTCTATTATTGGTAATCGTTAGCGGTTGCTCCGGATCGACCAATGATCCTGCTCCCAATGCAGCAGCCCAGCCAGGCACGAGCCAAGGTACGGATGAAAATTCAAAGACGGACGAGACTGCAACGGGGGGGACTTTTGTATATGGTCGGCCGGCTTCCGTAACCTCGTTTGATTTGCATAATCAGATTACATCGAACAATGCTTTTGCCATTGATAAAGTATTTGAACCTTTGGTTGCTTTTGACAACAAGGGCGAGATTGTGGACTGGCTTGCCAAGTCGCATAACATCAGTGATGACGGTTTGACGTATACGTTTGTGTTGCGTGATGGCTTGAAGTTCTCCAACGGCACAGATGTTACGGCAGAGGATGCCGTATTCTCGCTGGAGCGGCACTTGAAGGTTGGTGGCCCATTGGCAATATCGGCCAAGGTAGACACTGTCAAAGCAACGGATAGCCATACATTGGTGATTACGCTTAAAGAGCCGTATACGCCATTTATCTCTGAGCTTTCCAACTTCTCGAACGGTATTATTCCGAACAATTTTGGCGGAGTTACCGAGGAAGAATTTTTCAAGAAGCCGGTAGGTACAGGACCGTTCGTGGTTGAACAGTGGGACCCTGCAGGCGATGTGACCTTTACGAAGAACACTCACTACTGGCAAGAAGGAAAGCCATCGGTTGATAAGCTGGTTTACAAGTTGATAGAGGACGACAGCCAAGCAATCAACCAGTTGAAGGCGGGAGAAGTAGATGCGATTGAGTCGCTGGCTCTGCAAAATGCTGATGAAATCAAAAATGGCGCGGATACAACCGTTGTAACCAACGGCAGCTGGGTGACAGAGCAATTGTTCTTTAATACGTTGGATAAGCATTTTTCCGATGTGCATGTTCGCCGGGCATTGGCTCTGGCACTTGATCGTGACGGTCTGACTAAGGCGCTTACCTTTGGTTACGCACAGACTGCTAATTCATTGCTGCCTACAACGATTCCTTACAATTCGAATGATACTCTCAAGGCATTAAATTTTGATGTAAATGCAGCCAAAGCGGAACTGGCCAAATCGGCCTTCCCTGATGGATTCACTACAAAACTGCTTGTAGCTTCCGGCAACAGCACCAGAGCGCAAGAAGCGCAAATCATTCAGGCAGCGGGAAAACAAATTGGCATTAATATCGAGATTGAATCGATTGAACTGGCTACCTTTCGTGAACGATTCTTTGCTTATGATTTCGCAGCGATGCTGAACAGTGGGCAAGCCGATTCTCCGGAAGCGAACTCAATCGTTGCGTTCCAGACTGACCCTGATGGCTTCAGCAAATCTTACTGGACGCATTACACCAATGATGAAGTAACCAAGCTTCTGTATAAAGGTCAACAAACACCGGACGGCGATGGCCGTGCCGAAATTTACTCCAAATTGCTTCAAACGCTTGCCGATGAAGTGCCTTACATTCCGCTTTATTATCCGGATATTCTGATTGGCGTTCGTTCTTCAGTAGATGGCATTGTTGTTTTGCCTAATGGCAGTGTGCGTTTTGAAGACGTTCGTATTCAGAAATGAATAAGTTCTGGTTGATCAGTACTGTGGGAAGAGCGTTGGCAGTGATCCTTTGTGTGATGACAGCAGTCTTTTTTCTCATCAGAATGGTACCAGGAGATCCTGCTAAAATGATTCTTGGCGAGTACAGCACCCCCGAGGCCGTGGAGAGCATGCACCATGCTCTCGGGCTGGATCTGCCGCTGGGGGAACAATTCATAAGGTTTGTGAAGACACTGTTCACTCAGGGGGATACCGGCAACTCTATTATTAACGGAACCTCCACTAGAGAATTAATTGCTGATCGTGCACCCGTTACCTTGCTGCTCATTGGCATGGCATGTGCATTGTCAATTGTCATTGCACTCGTGCTTGCTACATTGGCCGCTACACACAAGGATAAGCTGCTGGATCATTTGATACGTATTTTTCCTACGGTAACGCTAGGTATGCCAATCTTCTGGGTTGGCATCCTTTTGATTCTGCTGCTGAGTGTTCATCTTCACTGGTTTCCCGTTGGTGGAGTTGGGGAAGGGTGGTGGGGCACCTTATACAGTTTGACACTTCCCGCCATTACCGTGGCTTTTTCACAGATTCCGACATTGGTTCGTTCATTGAGAGCCCAGATGCTTGAAGTACTGGAATCTGATTTTGTAGTTACATTGAAGGCTGCGAGATTACCGAGCCGGGTCATTCTATTCAAACATGTCCTACGCAATGCGGCGCTACCGACGCTGATCCTTCTTGGCGTTAATATTTCTTATCTCATTGGCGGCACATTGGTCGTTGAACAGGTATTTGGTATCAAAGGAATTGGCAGTCTTTTGTTTAGTTCCATTTCCAAACGGGATTTCCCGGTCATTCAAGGCATAGCCCTTTACTGTGCTGTATCTGTCGTGATCATCAGTCTCCTGATAGAGCTTCTTTCCAGGTGGCTTGATCCCAGAACGAAAGGAAAACCATGAAAACGATACAAATAGAACCTCAGTTATATGAAGACAGCCAAAACACCAGTCTCATGAATCGTATATTGAAAACTCCTTCCCTGCTTGTGGGAAGTGTGATGTTTGCCGTGCTGATCATCTTGACTGTAATCATACCGTGGATTAGTCCTTATGACCCTTCGGAGCAAAATTTGAGTGCCTTTTTGCAACCTCCGTCTGCTGAACATTGGTTGGGCACAGACCAACTGGGACGTGATTTGTTCACTAGACTGATTTATGCCGCGCGAACCGATTTGAGCATTATGGTGCTAGCGGAAATTGTACCTTTTTGCATGGGCGTATTTCTAGGGATGCTCGCAGGGTATTACGGAAAATGGACTGATAAGATCATATCGTTGGTCACCGATACATTTATCGCTTTCCCTTTTTATCTCATCGTCATTATCGTGGCTTTTGCCAGTGGAGCAGGTGAGCGGGGGATTTATATTACGTTTATGCTCGTTGGCTGGATTGTCTTTGCACGTGTCGTCAGGGGGCTGAGTGCATCGTACCGCAAGCAGGAATGGATCGCATCCGCACAGACGTTGGGCTTGCCGGGAATACGGATTATCCTTCGTCATCTCCTGCCCAATGTATTACCTCAGGCGATCGTTGTCCTCATGACGGATATGGTGGGGCTGCTGGTGGCGATTGTTACACTTGGATACCTGGGCATTGGCATCGCACCACCGACCCCGGATTGGGGCACGATGATCTCGGATGGACAATCCTTTATCACGACAGCCTGGTGGCTCTCGGCAGTTCCGGGATTTGCAGTCGTTTACACGGGAATTGCTTTGTCGCTTGTCGGTGATGGATTGGCCGATGTATGGAGGAAAAAATAATGTCCACTGAACCGATTCTTGAAGTCAAGGCACTATCTCTGTCAACCAAGTCAAATCAAAAATTAGTTCAAGATGTACATTTCTCGCTTGGGCGAGGGGAGAGCCTGGGATTAGTAGGTGAATCCGGCTCCGGTAAATCACTAACTCTTCGTTCCATTCTGGGACTGTTACCAAGCGGTGTGGAGCAGACGGGTGGAACCATTCGGAGTGGTGTGAACAGCGCCATGGTGTTTCAAGACCCGAGAGGTGCGCTCGATCCGCTCTGTCCCGTTGTTAAACAGCTGGCGGAAGTTGTCTATTACAGGCAAAAGTTAAGCAGGAAGGCCTCCAGGGTAGCAGCGCTGGAATTACTTGAACTGTTGGGGCTTCCCGACTCATTGAAGCGTGAGGATCGATACCCTAGCCAGCTGTCAGGTGGGCAGTGTCAGCGGGTAGTCATTGCATTGGCTCTGGCGTGCAAGCCAGGCATTCTGCTCTGTGATGAGCCAACAACGGCACTGGACGTTACTGTGCAGCGTCAAATTATAGAAACGATCCAACGTTTGCAGCGTGAACTGGGATTCGCCATGGTGTTTGTAACACATAATCTGGCGATTGCAGCGACGCTGTGCTCGAAGCTGTGCGTGATGAAGCAAGGGCGGATCGTGGAGCACGGGGATTCGCTTGGCCTTTTGCAAAACCCGCAAGATCCTTACACCGAGATGCTTATTAACTCGGTGCTTCCTTTACCGAAGCTAGAAGGGAGCGAATAACTATGGAACTAGCTTTGCAGGTTCAGAATGTAACGGTTCAATATGGTGACTTTACTGCGCTGGATAACATCACACTAAATCTTCAGAGGCATACCACGCTTGGTCTTGTTGGTGAGTCCGGTTCGGGCAAATCTACCCTTGCGAGAGTCATTGCCGGGTTAATTACGCCAGATGAGGGGCAGATTTTGCTGGGAGATCAGCAATTAAAGAAGAAGAGAAGTCGTGAGCAGTATAAAAGCATACAGATGATTTTCCAAAATCCTGATGCTTCACTGAATCCCAAACATTCCATTCGGCAGATTCTTGCTGAAGCGCTGTTGTTTCATCGCATTGTAGACCGTTCACAGGTGGAGAAAAGATCGAGAGATCTCTTGGCCCGTGTTCAGTTGGAAAGCAGGGCACTGGACAAGTATCCGCATGAATTCTCCGGCGGTCAGCGCCAACGGATCGCCATTGCACGCGCTTTAAGTGTAGAGCCGAGTCTGCTAATTGCGGATGAGCCGACAAGTGCACTGGATGTTTCTGTGCAGCGGAGTGTGCTCGATTTGTTCAATTCACTTAAGAGGGAACTTAATCTTACGTTTCTGTTCATTTCTCATGATCTTGGAGTTATCCATGCCATTAGCGATACGGTAGCAGTCATGCGGCAGGGTCAGCTTGTGGAGATTAGTCCCAAGGATCAATTCTTCACACGACCTGAAACGGCATACAGCCGAGAGCTGCTGTCCGCAGTTCCAAAGATGCCGAAATCAAGTTCTATAGGAGGTTTATATGAGCCAACAATATAAAGGAAACATACCCCTTACCCTGTCGGAATACGATACGCTTACACAATTGCTCTCCAGGCTCTTGTCTACGAGGTATCCTCCTGTGATCATCCCGGGTGAGGCCATCTTGGGCATAGAGGCCGTGGCAGCTGGAATATCTGCACCGGGTCGTACGATAGTTAATGTCGTAACAGGGCCTTATGGCAGTTTGTTTGGTCAGTGGCTTGAACGTGGAGGGGCAACGGTTATTGAAGTCAAAGTTCCTTTTGATGAAGTTGTACCTGTGGAGAAGGTAGCTGCTGCGATTGAAAAGTATCAACCGTCCGCACTATCCTTTGTTCAAGCAGAGGTGGTTACAGGTGGATCGAATCCCGCAGAAGAAATCATAAAGATTGCGCGTGCCCATAACCTGATTACGGTGAGCGACTCTGTATCAGCGATTGGGGGAGAGCCTCTGCTGGTCGATGAATGGGGCGTTGATTTTGTAGCTGTGGGTGCACAAAAAGCCCTGGCCGGGCCTAACGGCATCAGCGCAGTAAGCATTTCGCCGCGTGGATGGGAATTTCTCGAATCCAATGCACATGCACCGCGCAACTCCATCCTGTCTTTGCTTGATCTGAAGCCACCCGGCGATGGGGCTGCACCCGTCCGCGTTCCTCCCAACATTCCAACGCTGGAAGCCAGAGCACTGATTTTGGCTTTGACAGCTATTGAGTCTGAAGGCTTGGAGCAGGTGATCAAGCGTCATGAACAGGCTGCGTTATCTGCTATAGCGGGAATTCAGGTCCTGGGTCTGGAGCCTTGGCAAAAAGATAACAGAACATATTCGACACTGACTACGACGGTTCGAATTTCCGGGGAGAAGAAGTTGCATATCGATCAGCCGATTGGCATCGTTGCTCCGGGGGATGGAGAACTTTTTGGTCAGCTTCTGCGAATTAATCATTTTGGAGTTAATGCGTCCTTGGCAGGTGTGGAGGAAGCTGTTGCGACCATTGCGGTATTATTGAATCAGGACCATGAGCAAGCAGTCCATGCTGTTCGCCTCGTTTGGGGGAAATGAATATGACCCAGGTAAAATCGGAAGAGCAAAGCTTCAAACATATCTTTATAGCAGGCATTGAAGGCAAACGGTTCGATATCTCGATTCAGAATGGCCGGTTTGCATCTGTTACAGAATCCGTGCCGCAGAATGATAACTCATCGCTTCCGGGTACAGATATATGGATAAGTCCCGGAGTTATTGATCTTCATACGCATCTAGCCTGGACAGACTTTGACCATGCGGATCAATTAAAGCGTGACAGCCACGAGGTTGAAGTGATGCAAGCGCAAGCTTTTGCAGCCACCCTCCGGACGGGAGTAACTACGGCTCGTGATGCAGGTGGAATGTTACCAAGCACTGCTCGACATCTCGCTCAGCACTATCAACACCCCTTAAGAGTTGAAACCAGCAGTGAAATGCTGGGAGCGGCAGATGCCCGTGGTGTGAAGCATCTAGAACAACGGCTGAACGGAATTTTTGATACAGGCGCAGGATGGGTTAAAATTATGGCTACAGGTGGGCTGGGAGCCCCTACGGAACAAGTGCTCGATCCTGTATTTTCGGAGGAAGAGTTCGCATTCATCGTTCGACATGCCCATGCCAACCATAAAAAGGTGCTGGTTCATACCTGGGGTGGAGTGACGATAGACTGGTCTATTCAGGCCGGGGTGGAATCGGTGGAACATGGAATGTTCTTATCAGAGGATCAGGCGGGCAGGCTTGCGCAGTCCCGAACGGCCTTTGTGCCGACCACATCGATATATCGTATTGCCGCAGATCCAAAAGGCGTGCTGGCGTTGCCTACTGTCATCAGTGATCGTGCAGCGCGCGCTGCAGAAGCTCATTCTACTGCCATCGGATATGCCAAAAGAGCAGGAGTCCGTTTCGGTTTCGGTACCGATTACGCCACACCTTCACTGCATGGCTATAATCTGCAAGAGCTGGATACGCTGATCGATTATGGCCTGACTCGGGCAGAGGCGTGGCAATCTGCGACGTCAAACGCTGCTGATATTCTGGGTCGTGGCAACGAATTGGGACAGATTGCAGAAGGTTATATTGCGGATGCTATTATTTTCAATGCCGATCCGTATCAAACGAAAAATGCAGATCAGTTGCGAAAGAGCATCGTGTCCGTAATTATTGGAGCGCAGAAACCATAACTTGGTTTCTGCGTTTTTTCTTTACTCGTGAATGCAGTGAGCGCTATGTTGCTTCGAAGGAGTAGGTTTTCTGGCGAATATTAAGCGATAAATAAATCCCCAAAAGTTTTCCAAAAGGATTTTGCAGACTCATCAGCGAATACAATGTTTAATAACAGCGGCATAAAGGAAGGAGTGATATCCACTTAAACTTTTGTCGAAGTTTTCCAGCAAGATTCCTCAGCCCGTTTCGTGTTTAATGTTATATAGGAGTAGTGTATTGCATTTTACACGGGGTACACCTTGATTTTTACATCCACCTATCACCTCTACACAACAAGTACAGGCAATTCTGCATGTATCATCTACTTTCAGACATTACAAAGAATAACGTTTGGCTGGAATTTCCGAGCAACATAGTCTGTACAGCATGCTCCTAATCATGACAAAAGTGTCCACACAACAGCATATCGGATTATGGGCTCTGAAATGATTTAGAACGAATGCACATGGAGGAGGCTGTAATGATGGCAAAAAAAGAAGTTGTAGCGATGCTGCTCGCTGGAGGGCAAGGCAAAAGATTAAAGGGACTGACCAAATCACTGGCCAAGCCTGCTGTTTATTTTGGCGGAACCTACCGCATCATTGATTTTCCTCTAAGTAATTGCTCCAATTCTGGCATCGACACGGTCGGTGTATTGACCCAATACGAACCACTGGTGCTGCACTCTTATATCGGCATTGGCAGTGATTGGGATCTGGACCGCAAAAATGGCGGGGTATATGTACTTCCTCCTCATGAACGTGAAGACGGCAGTAGCTGGTACCGCGGTACGGCGGATGCGATCTACCGTAACCTGAATTTTATCGAACAATTCGATCCTGAGCATGTGCTCATCTTGTCAGGGGATCATATCTATAAAATGGATTACGAGAAAATGCTTCAATACCATAAAGAAAAGGATGCAGATTGCACCATATCGGTCATTGACGTTCCGTTGGAAGAAGCCAGCCGGTTCGGGTTGCTCAACACCCACGATGATTATCGCATCTATGAATTCGAAGAAAAACCTCCTGAACCCAAGAGCACGCTTGCTTCCATGGGTATCTATCTCTTCAAGTGGGATGTACTGAAACGCTTCCTGATCCAGGACGAACAGCAGGCATCCACCTCCTATGATTTTGGCAAAGATATCATTCCCTTGCTGCTTGAAAATGAAAAATCACTATACGCTTATCCATTTGAAGGGTATTGGAAGGACGTCGGTACAATCCACAGTCTGTGGGAATCCAATATGGACCTGCTGGATGAGGAAACGCCGTTTAACCTGAACGATCCGGATTGGCGTATCTATACTCGTAATCCGAATCAGCCTGCGCAATATATTTCACCATCGGCGAAGGTACGGAATTGCATCATCAGTGAAGGTAGTGTGGTACATGGTGAGGTTAAACACTCGGTGTTGTTCTACGGTATTGAGGTGGGAGAGAACAGTTCCGTAACCGATTCAGTGATCATGCCAAAAGTGAAGATCGGTCAAAATGTACGCATTCACAAAGCTATTATTGCCGAAGGATTGGTGATCCCGGATGGAGTACATCTGTCACCCGCCCCTGAGGATGAGAGTGATATATTACTGGTCGATCAGGAAGAACTGGAACGTCAGCTTCTCGAGGGAATGACAAGTAAAGCCTAATCTAAACCCCAAAGGACGGTGCATGCGATGAAACCATTGATCGGAGTTATTAACCTTGACCATGAGCTTGAGGAATTGAAGGAATTGACGTACTTTCGCTGCGGAGCCGCGGTGCCTTATGCCGGGCGTTACCGTCTGATTGATTTTGTATTATCCAATATGATGAATGCTGGCATTGAGAGTATCGGTGTATTTGTGCGTCGCAAGTACCGTTCACTCATGGATCATCTGGGAGACGGTAAGCCGTGGGATTTGGATCGCAAGCATGGCGGCATGTTTATTTTGCCACCGGACTGGAACGATCCGACCGATACGTCACAAGGGGATTTGCAGCATTTTCACAATAATCTCGATTTTTTCCGCCGGGGTTCAGGGCAATATGTTGTCCATGCAGGTAGTCGGCACGTAACCAAAGCAGATCTGCAGGATGTGTACAGGTACCATATAAGCAAGGGCGCGGATGTAACGCTGGTCTGCAAAAAAGTGGATAAACTGCTGCCTGAACATGACGCCTGTGTCAAAGTTGAAGATGACGGGAACGGTAATGTGGTGGACATTCACCAAAGCGCCGATCACCCGAATATATATACAGAAATTTTCATTATGGAAAAAGAACTGTTCCTGCGCCAGGTGCAGCGCTGCATCGCTCATGGCGAAAGCCATTTCTTCCGTGATGTGATTCAGAAAAATCCGGATGGCTTGAACATTGCTGCATATGCCTATGATGGCTATCACGCCGTGATCAATTCGATTGATAGCTATTACCGCAACAGTCTGGAATTGTTGAATAGCGGATTGTATGAGCAGCTGTTCAAGGAACAGCCTGTTCAAACCAAGATTAAATATGAGGCACCTGCCAAATACCTGGACTCTGCTGAGGTTAAACATTCCTTGCTCGCGAACGGCTGTATTGTGGGTGGGGAAGTGGAGGACAGCATCCTGTTCCGTGGGGTGCATGTGGCGAAAGGTGCCAAAATTAAAGGCTCCATTATTATGCAAAAATGCTACATCGGAGAAGGCGCCGTTCTGGAGAACGTCATTCTCGACAAAGATGTGAAGCTAAGCGGCGGCCAGACGCTGATCGGCGACCCGTCGAACCCTTATATTCTGGCGAAGAGTACTATTATCTAATATCAACACTTAACCGATATCATCTATAAATATATATAAAATAAAAATCCTGTAGGATGGATTTAAGGTTCATGTTTCTTTGAAGCATGGGAGCCACAGCTAAAGCTACGGTTATATGTGCTAACGCAGTGGAGGTGACGAAATCGATTCTGAAGAAGCGTCAGCGTTCGCCTTTGTCTCCAAATTTCAACCTTTTATAAGGTTCATCAAGAAATTTGAGAGACAACAGCGATCGGAAGAACGATTCGTAACCGGAACGGGCTCTTAGCCGAAAGTGTAGCTTTGAAAGGTGTAGCACTCATGTGTAAGAAACAAGTGTGGACCGCCACATCCTACAGGATTTCACCGGGAGGAACCTTCTTTTGTTTGACAACAAGGAAACGTTCAAGAGTATTTTTAGACGCAATCTGGTCAGCAAATTGGGCAAACCATTAGCAGAAGCAACGCAGGAGGATGTCTATCACGTACTTGGAAGCATGATCCGCGAATATGCGGGTCAAGATTGGGCGGCGTCGAATCAGGGGTTTAAGCAGCGCCAGGATAAACAGGTCTATTACTTCTCGCTGGAATTCCTGATTGGACGTCTGCTCGGCAACAACCTGTTAAATGTGAATGAATTGGAACTCGTTCGTGACAGTCTGGCTGAATTGGGTTTCTCTTTGGAAGAAGTGGAAGAACAGGAAGCGGACGCAGGGCTCGGCAACGGAGGTCTGGGAAGACTCGCGGCCTGTTTTCTGGATTCACTTGCTTCCCTTGGCTATGCAGGACATGGATGCGGAATCCGATATAAATATGGCTTGTTTGAGCAAAAAATTATTAACGGCAATCAGGTGGAATTACCCGATAATTGGCTCGAGAAGGGCAATGAATGGGAAGTGCGCCGTCCGGACAAAAAGGTGGAAGTGCAGTTCTGGGGCCGTGTGGAGGCATATGAACAGGATGGGCATTATCAATTTGTCACGAAGGATGCCGAATCAGTGGTAGCTGTACCATATGATGTGCCTGTGATTGGTTATGGCCAGCCCCATGTAAACACCTTGCGATTGTGGAGTGCGGAGCCCAAGCGGGAGACTTCGCTCGATACCCCTTCGAACTATTACGGATATCTGGATTATAGCCGTTCGGTAGAATCGATCTCGGAGTTCTTGTACCCGGATGATTCCCAATACGAGGGCAAGCTGCTCCGTCTGAAACAGCAATATTTCATGTGCTCGGCAGGCGTACAGAGTGCTTTGCGTACATTTAATAAGCTGGAGCTTTCGTATGATCGATTGCCGGATAAAGTGGCGTTCCATATCAACGATACGCATCCAACACTCGTGATTCCCGAACTGATGCGCATTCTGATCGATGTCAAAGGCTACGGATGGGATGAAGCATGGGATATTACGACCCGCACCGTATCATATACCAACCATACAACGCTAAGTGAGGCGCTTGAAAAGTGGCCTGTAGCCATGATCAGCAAGCTGCTGCCGCGCATTTACATGATTATTGAAGAGATAAACAAACGCTTCTGTGGCATGCTGCTCGAACGTTATCCCGGAGACCAGGATCGTATCCAGCATTTGGCGATTGTTGCGAATGATCAGGTACGGATGGCTCATCTGGCGATTGTGGGCAGTCATAGCGTCAACGGTGTCGCGGCATTGCATACCGAAATATTGAAGGAACGGGAGATGGCTCCGTTCTATGCACTATATCCCGAGCGCTTCAATAACAAAACCAATGGCATTACCCATCGCCGCTGGCTGATGCATGCCAATCCGAAGCTGTCGAATCTGATCACAGATACGATTGGAAGTGAGTGGATTAGGGAGCCGGGCAGACTGAATGAGCTGGTAGGCGTTGCAGACGATGCTTCATTCCAGCAGCAGTTCCATTCCATTAAACGTAACAATAAGGAGCGATTGGCCGCGTACATCCTGGATCATACCGGAAAGGCGGTCAATCCGGATTCTATCTTTGACGTACAGGTGAAAAGGCTGCATGGGTACAAACGGCAGCTGCTGAACATTCTGCATGTTATGCATTTGTATAACCGTCTCAAGAGCGATGCTTCGTTTGATATCGTGCCACGTACGTTCATTTTTGGAGCAAAGGCAGCGCCGAGTTATTATTTTGCCAAAAAAATTATCAAATTGATTAACACGGTGGCAGATACGGTTAATCGCGATGCGGCCGTGAAAGATCGTCTACAGGTATTTTTCCTGGAAAACTACTCGGTCTCTCTTGCCGAGAAAATCATTCCTGCCGCGGATGTCAGCGAACAGATTTCAACCGCAGGTAAGGAAGCCTCCGGTACGGGGAACATGAAGTTTATGATGAACGGAGCGTTAACCATTGGTACCATGGACGGCGCAAATGTCGAGATGGCAGAGCAGGTCGGTCAAGACAATATGTTTATCTTTGGTCTGAGTGCAGACGAAGTTCTTGAATATTACCGATCCGGCAGTTATCGGCCGAATGAGATTGTACAGCAGGATGAACGAATTCGTGAGGTCGTGGAGCAGCTGGTACACCCAGGAGTGTTCTGTGAGCGTGATGGTGAATTCTGGGATATCTATGATTCCTTGCTGGCTCATGGTGACGAGTACTTTGTGTTACGTGACTTTGCTGCCTATGCCGATGCGCATGCTGCCATTGATTCGGCGTACCGCGATGTATCGGGCTGGACACGCAAGGCAGTGCTGAATACGGCTCATTCCGGCATTTTCTCCAGTGATCGTACCATCAGTGAGTATGCGACTGATATCTGGGGCATTCATCCGGTGTCCGGACACTGGAAAGCTTAAATAAGTAGTATTTAACAATGAAATCCCCTTGTACATTAGGTTGATCTCTGTTGGGTTCATATACCTTCATCAGAGATCACTCCTTATTGCACAAGGGGATTTTTGTATGAATCAGCCGACTGGTCGTGACACACTTTGTGCGTTATCGCGCCGCTTTTCACGACGAAGGATGATCGGAACCGTGATCACTGCAGCGATCACCAACAACGGAGCTAGTAAACCAGCGATGGGTAACGCCGATGCGCCATTGGCTGAGAAGACGCTCAAGTCCCAGAACCCGTGCAGGAATATGGAGGCCACGAGTGATCCGGTAGACCGCCGAGCAAGATAGAAGATCGAACCAAGGCCAAAAGCGATCACTACCTGGAACAGGGCACCCGCTCCGATACCCCAGAACATGTTCGGCAGGTGGAAGACTGCGAACAACGCTGTTGAGAGCAGCCAGACCCCGGTTTCGCCGAATCGGCTGCGCAGAGCAACGACTAACTGACCTCGGTTGATCATCTCCTCATTGAAGCCAACCATGATACTGCCGAAAATGAGATACAGCCACATGAGGGGGGTGACACGGCTGAAATCGCCGGTCAGCATGTTCACGATCGCGATGACCATCATGATAATCGGCAGAGTCATTGTCCATCGAGAAAGACGCCGCCTTTCAACCAGGCTAGGACGCCACCAACCGTAGATCGTGACCATTGTGATGGTCAGCACCGCACCGCCGGACAGCGGTGCTATATACCAGAGAAGAAGGGTTCGCTCACTCTCACCCACTCGAGTGTAGTCGATGCCGTTGAGCAAGAAGATCGCGTAAAAAACGGCGCTGTAGAGGAAATATGTGAGAACCGCCCATCCTACGCGGGGACGAACCCGAAGGGCAGGGTCCAAAGTTTCTTGCAGCTTGTCCCTATTAATTGACATGATAAACACTCCCACTATACATTAATATTTTTTTTCATTTGCTCTTGTTTTTTTAAGATTCTAACTTCTATTGAGTCAAGATATAGTCCCGCTAAGTCTTTGGAAACAGTGCCGACAATATTGCGGAGTTTAATACAAAGGTTGCGAACGTCCAGCCGTTCATTCCCCCACTTTCAACGAGCACTTTTATGGTTAGGATCATGCGTCCTCCTTCTCGTAAATTTTATTTTCTCTGTGTTAATTCTTCGAATGATCCAGAAATCCAACGGAAGCTACGGTTACGAGGAACATATTTTCAATGCTGCCTCATTTACAATTCTAGTTGCCCAAGTTAAATAGAAGCTAACGAAATGGATAAAAACCAGCTGAATTTTTACTGCTGTAGTTTAGGTTCTGTTTAGGTAACGATGGGGTAGGATGAGGCAGACAGTTGAAGGGCTTGCTCTAGTAAAAAAAACATATTATATTTCCTCTCTTGATGAACAGCATGGAAAATGACAAAAAAGTACTGAAGCCTAGTTATTTTCCCATTGAAATTCCTGGCGGTTTATATGCCGGGTTCACGATGGATGTATGGAAGTTCAAGCCTGAGCAGCTGGACATGAAGATCTATATCCCTTTAAAATAGACCATACCGCTCCGCAGGAAAAAAGGTTGGAGGAATTCAGACAATGAACGAACGTTCGTGGCTCCACTCCAGGTGGATGCTCACAATCGTCGCATGTATGGCATTGTTATATATGTTGATTATGGGTAACTTGCTCTTTGTCAGCGGGAGAACGCCTGGCGTGAATTATCAATATAATCTGGTACCATTAGAGACAATCAAGCCCCTACTTTTCGAAAAGAACAGATATCATACGGAAGCCTGGGTGAAGAATCTGTTTGGGAACATTGTTTTGTTCATCCCGCTTGGGATATGGATTCCCTGGTTATTCCGCAGGTGCCGAAAGTTTTTACCATTTACAGGTATTGTCGTCTTACTTTTGTTAGCTGTTGAGATTACGCAATTGATTACCCGTGTTGGTTCGTTTGATGTCGATGACATTATTTTGAATACAGTGGGTGCCTGGATTGGATACATAGGGTTTGCCTTATTCATCTTCTCACAGAGAAGGACTCGAAAATGAACTGCGAATAGCAGTTAATGATCGGGTCTTTTTGTGTTCATGGATCTTTTCTGTTTATAAGAGGGACATTTCGGATAAAACATACTAACGGGTTATATAGTAAAGAGTGATGAAAGCGAGGTGGTCTATATCGTTTGGTGGAAAGAGAGTGTGGTGTACCAGATCTATCCCAACAGCTTCAAAGATTCGGATGGGGACGGTCAGGGTGACTTGCAGGGGATATATGACAAGCTCGATTATTTGACTGATCTGGGCGTGGATGTAATTTGGATTTGTCCAATCTACGATTCACCTGGTCATGATAACGGATACGATATCCGTGATTATTACTCCATTTTACGTAAGTATGGCACGATGGAGGATTTTGACCGTTTGCTGGCTGAGGCGCACAAGCGCGGTCTCAAGATCATGATGGATCTGGTACTGAATCATACGTCGGATGAACATGCGTGGTTTGCCGAGTCACGTTCATCGAAAGTGAACCCGAAACGGGACTATTATATTTGGCGTTCAGGCAAAAATGGTCAGGTTCCAAACAACTGGGAGTCTTACTTTGGGGGATCTGTGTGGAAGCTTGATCCGGAGACGAATGAATATTATTTGCATCTCTATACAGAACACCAGCCTGACCTGAATTGGAACAATCCACAGATGGCAGAAGAGATGTATGAGATGGTGCATTGGTGGTTGCAAAAGGGTGTGGATGGTTTCCGTTTCGATGCGGTCGCGCATATCGGCAAGGCGGAGGGGTTACCCAGCGCACATAATCCGGATAATCTGCCGGTCGTTCCTGCGTACCAGCTTTTTTCCAACCTCGAGCAGGTGCATTCGATTCTGAATAAACTTAACGACATGATCCTGAAGCCGTATGGTCCAATGACTGTTGGAGAGACTTCCGGGCTTGGACCGGAACAGGCGCTGGCTTATGTTGGGACAGATCGGAATGAGCTCAATATGGTGTTCCAGTTTGAGCATATGTTTGTGGACGCTCAATCATCTGGAATCGGCAAATGGAACTATCGAGAGTGGAAGCTGCCCGAGCTGAAAGAAATTATGAGCCGCTGGCAAACCGTGCTGCATGACAGAGGCTGGAATGCCAATTATATGGGCAATCATGACCAGCCGCGTCCGGTATCCCGTTTCGGTGATGATGGAAAGTACAGGGTGCGCTCTGCCCAGATGCTGGCTACTTGGATGCTCACCCTTGAGGGTACGCCTTACATTTATCAAGGGGAAGAAATCGGCATGACCAATGTTGCTTTCCCTAATATTGAGGATTATCGGGATATTGAAACGATGAATTATTATCGGCAGCATATTGGACAAGGGCGAGCGAAACATGAAGTCATGCAAGCGATCTGGCGCAAGAGTCGTGATAATGCCCGTACACCGATGCAGTGGGATGATACGAAACATGCCGGATTTACCGATGGTGAGCCATGGATTCAGGTGAATGCGAATTATCCTGAGATTAATGTGGAGGATGCCGAACGTGATCCCCAGTCCATTTTGCATTATTACCGTAAACTAATCGCTCTTCGCAAACAACATAAAGTACTTATCTATGGGGAATACGAGCTGCTTTTGCCCAATGATCCCGATATTTATGCCTATACCCGGACGCTGGATGATGAGCAGATGCTTGTTATTCTGAATTTCCGTGAACATGAGCCTGAGATGCAATGGCCTGAGGGTTGGAACGATGAAAATGCCAAGACGGTCATTAGCAATGTCAGCAGACGATATTCCACCGATAAGGGTGCGATACTTCTTCAGCCATATGAAGCACGGGTTTATCGAATGCAGAGATGAGACATCATTTTGCTTTGGCGAAGAGTTTTGAATTATAATATGGGTTGAAAATCAAACCAAACGAACGCATATGTCAGGAGGATACCAAGTTGTTGAATATTACTTACCACGGACACTCCAGTGTACAACTGGGCACAGAAGAGAAGTCGTTGATCATTGATCCTTTCCTGCGTGGCAATGAACTTGCTGTCACCAAACCGGAAGACATCAAGACCGATGCCGTTTTACTGACACATGCACATATGGATCACATTTTGGATGCTGAACCCATCGCCAAGGCTAACAATGCTAAGGTGGTTGCGATTGTGGAACTGGCTACATATATGTCATGGAAAGGCCTGGACACCCTTGGCATGAACATGGGTGGAACGGTGGATCTTGGCTTTGCGCAAGCCAAAATGATTCAGGCTTTCCATACGTCCGGTATCGTACTGGAAGAGGAACAACGGATCATGTACGCAGGATTGCCTGCAGGATATATTATTAACATTGGTGGCAAAACCGTTTTGCATGCCGGAGATACTAGCCTGTTCGGTGATATGAAAATGATTGGTGACCGCCATGATATCGACGTAGCACTATTGCCTATTGGTGGACATTTCACCATGGGACCGGAGGATGCACTGCAGGCTGCTGAATGGTTCAATGCCAAGCTGACGATTCCGGTGCATTATGATACGTTCCCGGTTATTCGTCAGGATGCCGAGAAGTTTGTGGAGCAGCTTGCTTCCAAAGGTCTGGAAGGCCGTGTGCTGGCACCGGGACAATCCCTTACCCTGTAATGCTCTATTAATCACTGTTCAATCATAAAAGCAATACAAAGCTAAAGACGAATATCACGTCAAGATAACTGACGTGATATTCGTCTTTTTTCGGTTTCAAGTTCAATTTAGTACTCCATAGTTGGTCTGAATGACAAAAACCGTGAAATCCCATTGTTGAAGTTCATGCTCAAATGTTATAAAAAATTACACGGAAACCAAATGGAAATCCGAATTGACCTAAAAACAGGGGGAGCGTTCATGTCATTCGTGAAATCATTGTTTTTTCAAATTATTGTAGCGGTTATCATCGGGATTGGTGTAGGCATTCTGTGGCCTGATCTGGGTAGTCTGCTGCAGCCGCTCGGAACAGGTTTTATCAAGTTGATCAAAATGATCATTGCTCCATTAATCTTTATGGTTATCGTGACAGGCATTGCCAAAATCGGTGATCTGAAATCGGTTGGACGCATTGGATTCAAAGCCATTCTGTGGTTTGAAATCGCAACGACGGTTGCCCTCGTCCTTGGACTTGGCACAGCCAATCTGCTTCGTCCGGGTGCAAGCATGAATGTGGACCCCTCGACCCTTGATGCAAGTGGCATCGAAGCCAAAACCAATGGCTCTGAACTGCCGCATGTGGTCGACTTTATTATGAATATTATTCCAACAAGTGTTGTAGATGCTTTTGCACAAAATGCATTGTTGCAAGTGCTGCTCGTTGCCTGTTTGTTTGGGGTAGCCTTGGCAGCAACGGAAAGTAAGGCGAAGGAGAATGTGCTGACGTTGATTGAAAATGTATTGGGAATCTTGTTCCGCATTATTGGGTACATTATGAAACTGGCACCAATCGGAGCATTCGGCGCCATGGCGTACACGGTTGGAGCATATGGGGCATCCACACTCTCCTCCTTCGGTTTGCTGATTATTGCCTGTTACGGAGCAGCGTTACTGTTTCTGGTGATGCTTGCACTGGCTGCCTGGTGGATCACAGGGCTGAACTTTCTGCAATTTGTAAAATATACACGTTCCGAAGTGATGCTTGCGATTGGTACAGGTTCCTCGGAAGTCGTTATGCCCCGCATGATGGACAAGTTGACCAAGGCAGGATGTGACCGTGCTGTCGTCGGTCTCGTTGTCCCGACAGGGTACTCGTTCAATCTGGACGGAGCCTCGATCTACCTATCGCTAGCGACGGTTTTTCTGGCTCAGGCGGTTGGCATTGATCTGACACTGGGACAAGAGATTACGATTTTACTGGTGTTAATGCTTAGCTCCAAAGGTATGGCGGGTGTACCTGGCTCCGCATTCCTTGCTCTGTCTGCTACAGCTGCAGCCCTGAATGCATTCCCAGTAGCGGCTGTTGCCTTACTGCTAGGTGCAGACCGCTTCATGGATACCATGAGAGTATTCACGAATTTGATGGGCAACTGTGTTGCGGCATTTGTCGTGGCGAAATGGGAAGGGCTGTTGGACCAAAAACGTATGCGGGCGGTGCTTTCCGGGGAGATTAGTGCAGAAGAGCTGGAGAGAGAAGAACAAGCATCCTTGTCCTCGGTGAAGTTGAACAAAAGGGAACAGGGAAAAGGAATGGTTTCAATGGACATACTGTAAGAAACAGGAATTAAACGAGATCCGTATGAATTTTTAACTCATCATATCTTTGAATATGAACCGTCTGTTTACCCGCATGAAATCATGGGATAACAGACGGTTTTTTCGTTTAAGATACAGATATCATGGAGTTCTCGAACGCAAGCTTCAAAATAATTGTTACAGAGGAATCATTAATGGGGAATGTGTAGAAGAGGAAAAAGATAGCATATTGAAGTTTCAACTTGTATATACATGTTTAGTTATGTAATATATAAATGGAGTTAGGCCAAGAGAACCACATAAGCAATACAATTTATTGGAGGCGTTAACATGAGTTCAACCAACACAACTTCATCATCGTGGTGGAAGACTTCCACGGTGTATCAGGTATATCCCAAGAGTTTCAACGATACAACTGGATCGGGTACCGGAGACATTCGGGGATTGACCGAAAAGCTGGATTACTTGCAACATCTCGGTATTGATATCGTGTGGCTGCAGCCCGTATATGTCTCTCCACAGCATGATAACGGTTATGACGTAGCGGACTATTATCGGATTAATCCTGATTTTGGTACGATGGAAGATTTTGACGAACTGCTTAAAGGTCTGAAGGCACGTGGCATGAAGCTGATGATTGATATCGTGGTGAATCACTCTTCTACGGATCATGAGTGGTTCCAGCAATCACGTTCTTCCAAGGATAACCCATATCGCGATTATTATATTTGGAAGGACCCTGCTCCGGATGGTGGTGTGCCGAATAACTGGCAATCCAAGTTCGGCGGACCTGCATGGCAGTATGATGAGCAGACAGGACAATATTTCCTGACGTTGTTTGACAAAACACAGGCTGATTTGAATTGGGAGAACGAGCAGGTACGTAAGGCAGTACGGGACATGATCAAGTTCTGGGCGGAGAAGGGTGTAGATGGTTTCCGTATGGACGTCATCAATCTGATCTCCAAGGACCAGCGTTTCCCCGACGATGATGGTAGCGTTTCCCCAGGCGACGGACGTAAGTTCTACACCGATGGACCACGTGTGCATGAGTACATTACAGAGATGTATGAAGAGGTGTTTGGACCACACAATATGGTAACGGTTGGGGAGATGTCCTCCACTACGCTGGAGCATTGCATCAAATATTCGAACCCTGCTTCCCGGGAATTCTCCATGACGTTTAACTTCCACCATCTGAAAGTGGATTATCCGAATGGACAGAAGTGGGAACTGATGCCTTACGATTTTGAAGCGATGAAACAACTGTTTAGTGAGTGGCAGACAGGTATGCAGGCAGGTGGGGGATGGAATGCGTTGTTCTTGAACAACCATGATCAACCGCGGGCGTTGTCTCGTTTCGCAGATGATGGCGATTACCGTGCTGAGAGTGCCAAAATGCTCGCTACGACCATTCATGGCATGCAGGGAACACCTTACGTATACCAAGGCGAAGAGATCGGGATGCCGAATCCAGTCTGGAATGACGTTAGCGAGTTCCGTGATATTGAATCGACCAATATGTACCGACTGCTTCAGGAAGAACGGGGCAAATCCGCCGAGGAAGCATTCCAAATTGTGAAAGAGCGTTCACGGGATAATTCCCGTACACCGATGCAATGGGATGGAAGCGACAATGCAGGATTTACAACGGGTACACCGTGGATCAAAGTGGACGAACGATATCCGTCGATTCATGTGGCCCAGCAGATGGCTGACCCGAATTCGATCTATTATCATTATCGCAAGCTGATTGCTCTACGGAAACAGGTTGGTGTGCTGACCGACGGTCTGTATGAACGTTTGGACGATGCACACCCAGACGTATTCGCATATGCGCGGACCAATGGAAGCGAGACGCTGCTTGTGGTATCCAACTTCAGCAAGCGGGACGTAAAATTTGCTTTCTCTGAAGCCGTCTGGAATGACCACATTGCGGGTAAATCCGCAGAGCTGCTGATTGGCAATACGGAGGTATCGCCTGCACTTGAGCAAGAAATCTCCCTGAGCCCGTATTCATCCTATATGTGGCTTGTACCGCAACAGGACTAATTCACATTATATAAATGGGAAGTGACAATATGGCAATTGATAAAAAACAGGTTGAGGAGATCGTTCGCGCGGTCGGCGGCAAAGATAATATTGAAGCTGCAACGCATTGTGTCACACGCCTCCGGTTCGCCCTATACGACGAAAGTAAAGTAGATACGGAAAGTCTGGAACAGAACGATCTGGTCAAAGGCCAGTTCTCCTCACAAGGACAATTCCAGGTGGTCATCGGACCTGGGCTTGTGGATAAAGTGTATGATGAAATGATTCAGATTACCGGGGGCGAACGTGCTTCCAAGGATGACGTGAAGGCTGTTGCGGGTAAAAAGCAAAACCCGATTCAGCGTGCGATCAAAACGCTATCGGACATTTTCATCCCGATCCTGCCAGCCATCATCACGGCCGGTCTCTTGCTCGGTATTAATAACATTCTGACAGGACCAGGCATATTCTTTGATGGAAAATCACTGGTGGATGTATATCCGGCATGGAAGGATCTCGCATCTATTATTAATACCATTGCGAGCACAGCCTTTACCTTCCTGCCTGCGTTAATTGGTTGGTCCGCTGTAACAAGGTTCGGCGGCAGTCCGTTGCTTGGGATTGTACTTGGTCTGATCCTGGTACATCCCGATCTGCTGAGTGCTTATGGCTACGCCAATGCAGTCAACGAAGGCACCGTGCCTACGTGGAATCTGTTCGGCTGGCATATTGAGAAGATCGGTTATCAGGGGCAGGTTCTGCCGGTATTGGTATCCGCATATCTGCTTGCTAAGCTGGAGATTTTCCTGAACAAAAGGGTGCATGATTCGATCAAACTGCTTGTAGTTGCACCTGTCACTTTATTGATTACCGGATTCCTAGCATTTACAATCATTGGTCCAGTTACATTTGCCATTGCGAATGGAATTACATCCGGCTTGATCTATATTTACGATTCATATGCGGCTCTGGGCGGTCTGATCTACGGTGGACTGTACGCATTGCTCGTTATTACAGGAATGCACCATACGTTCCTAGCGGTAGACGTACAGCTGATTGGTAGCCAAGGCGGAACGTTCCTGTGGCCGATGCTGGCACTGTCCAATATCGCGCAAGGTTCTGCCGCACTTGCTATGATGCTCGTGCTTCGTGAGAAGAAAATGAGAGGACTTGCGGCAACTTCATCCGTTTCAGCCTTCCTCGGGGTAACCGAGCCGGCGATCTTTGGGGTGAATATCCGTTATCGTTATCCGTTTATTTTCGGTATGGTCGGTTCTGCGATCGGCGGTGTACTGCTTACGATGAATAATGTTCAGGCAACCTCTATCGGTGTAGGTGGCGTACCTGGATTCTTGTCCATTTTCCCGAACAAATGGGGAGTATTCTTCATCGGTATGGCGATTGTACTGGTTGTTCCGTTCGTACTGACTGTTATTTTCGGAAGAGCGAAGTTGAGAAAAGAAGACCGCAACGCAGATCAAGCTACTGTAGCTGGTGGTCAAACAACTTCAGCGAAATCAGCTTCTAGCACAACTACAACAAATGCAGTTGCAGAGCCACGCACACGCAGTGCTGCTCAGGTGGCGGATGAGCCTGTGAATACACTGGAAATCATGGCACCATTAACAGGTAAAGCTGTTCCGCTTGAACAAGTACCTGACCCGGCGTTTGCAGAGAAGCAAATGGGTGAAGGGGTTGCCATTGAACCTTCTGGCAATCAGGTTGTTGCCCCGTTTGATGCTCAGGTTGCCCATGTCATCAAGAGCAAACATGCTGTCATTCTTGAGCACGCGAGTGGCTTGCAGATTCTGATTCATGTCGGGATTAATACGGTATCGCTCAAAGGCGAAGGTTTTAACATGCATGTTGAAACTGGAGAGAAGGTAAGAGCCGGGCAAACGTTGCTTGAATTCGACCGTAAAGTGATTGAAGCTGCGGGATATCCGCTCATAACGCCAATCATTATTCCAGATGGTCAGGACATGGTTGATCGGGTGGAGGTCACTACAGGTGATGTTACATCCAATCAGAACGGTGTGCTTAAGGTTCATTTGAAAGGTTAAGTTTACGAACAAATGGGGAGCTGCGATATTCGCAGCTTCTTTTTTCAGCTTGATACCGAGATCAAGCTGAACGCATACCAATTTGTATGGGTTTACTCTTTATGGATTTCGTTTTTTTTATTGGTTACGTGGTAAACTGTATCTAGGATACATGTGGCAAAATCTCATGTTTGCAACGATCGGAAAGCTTGTTCATTAGGACTATGCATGTTCAGGTTGAAAAGTTCATATGGTTCAAAGAGAGTGGCTAGTCAATGGACGGAGGAGGAGAGCCATGACTCGTGTTGCGGTAATGGTCATTCATGGTCTGGGTATGCAAAAGGAAAATTATGCGGATACACTGATTTCGCGATTGCATAAGGAATTGGATCAGGTTATGGTGTTGCCGGGAGAAGCCAAACAGATGCTGGATATTGAGCCCGTATTTTGGGCTGACGTATTTGAGGATCGGGAAGAGGCGCTGTTTCAGCAGCTTGTCAGCTCTCAGGGATTGAACTATCAAGTGTTGCGTCGATTTGTTATACATTATCTGGCTGATGCCGTCGCGTATCAACCTGTGGAAAATCAAGGGCATAACTATGATGCGGTACATTATACGCTGAATCGGGCGATGCACGCACTTGCACAACGAAATGGGCCAGAAGCTCCACTCTGTATCATTGCACATAGTTTGGGAGCTGTGATTGCAAGTAATTTCTTCTATGATCTGCAATATCCGTCTAGTCGCACGCCCTCCATCGTGGATGTTACTTCCGCCTTGGAACGGGGAGATACCTTAACGAGCTTTTATTCCTTTGGAACGACATTGCCATTATGGAGCTTACGGTATCATGATTTTAGCCGGCCGATTCAGGTACCTTCACCGTTGGCAGGGCAGTACTTTCCTGGGCTTGAAGGGGAATGGATTAACTTTTATGATCGGGATGATATTCTGGGTTACCCACTGCGACCTATTGATCCGGCCTATGAGGCAGCGGTCAACGAAGACGTGGAAATTAACTCTGGCGGTGTAATTGGGAGCTGGAATCCGTTGAGTCATGGTGGATATTTCTCGAATGGAACCATGAATCGGAGAATTGCACAGGGTTTGGCTCGAACGTGGACGTGGGTGAATCGTGGATCAAGTTAAATGTCAGATATGAAGGGAGGACAATAATTATGGAATGCAGGACAGGCTGTGCCGCATGCTGTATCGCGATTTCCATCTCATCGCCGATACCCGGGATGGCTGACGGCAAGCCCGCAGGTGTGCGCTGTGTACAACTGACGGAGGACAATCGCTGCGGAATCTTTGGTCAGAAAGAGCGCCCGGCTGTATGCAACGGATTGCAGGCTTCGGAAGAGATGTGTGGCAGCACGGACCAGGAGGCGTTTGAGCGATTGAGCTGGCTGGAGCAGGAAACTGCCCCGAGTTCAGCGTGACAGAGTTGTTTTGATGGAAAAGGATAATTATACTTAATATGGAAGGGGTTTGAGAAAAGAAAGGGGTATGGGATGAATGGGACTTGCCAAACGGTTTGTAATGGTCGTTGTGAATATGATTGGAGAACTGTGGATGGGATTCTACAGGCGAAACTCAGACTTCTATGACAAGCAGACTTCAGAGTCAAAAAGCAAACTTGGCTATTATGCATTTATTATTGGGGCGGCCGCTGTAACTGTGGGCATTGTGAGTTGGATGTATAGTCGGGTTTATTCATAAAATGAGCAAACAAATAAAAGAGAGTATCCGCAGTCTGGAAATCAGTCGGATACTCTCTTTGGTGTGTCCACTTCCTATTTACTTGACCGAAGAATGGTGCTCGCCCCTTTTTTCCTCAACATATGCATGAGAATCATCTTAAGGAGCGAAGAGACGATAAAGAATATAAATAAGATGCGAAACAACTGATATCCGGACACCACCGATAGGTTGGCATTGACTTCATGGGCCATGATGCTCATCTGATCCATTCCGCCAGGTGCCATGCTCAACAATGATGTAGCGGCCGAGAGAGAGAACATCCTCATTAATATATAGCTCAAGCCAAGCGAACCTGCAATGAGGAGAACACTGCTTGATCCTTGGACGGTGATTGGCTCATTACGAAGCAGGACAGGGAGCTGATTCATCCACTGTCCTGTTGAATGGTTATCATTTATCTGTTCGCGGCAAGAACACGGGCAGATGGCTTCGGTTCTTTGAACATCATATAGTACATCAGCGAGGAAATCACGTATAAACTGCCTGTAATGCTGAACGTGATCGCGTACCCCCAATACGTGCCATAAGTGGTCACGAGGTAGGATTGCACGGGTCCCATGGTGGCCCATCCAATCATAAAGGCGGTCTGCATCAGTGAATTGGCTATTCCACGGCGTTTGTCCGATACTCTGTCTACCAGAATGGCGGATTGAATCGGATTGGCTGCATTCATCAGCGCTTGTCTGAATAAGAAACTCACTGAAGCGATGAGCAGCAGATTCGTAAAGCCAGTCAGCAGCAGGAAGGGCAGTGACATAACCTGGAAGATGACGACAGCTCGAACACTGCCCACCTTGGCCGCAAGTGTAGGTCCAATCAGCATCGATACAATGGTCATGATCTGACCCAATGAAATGAGCAGACTCATGGCACTTAAGGATACCGAAAAACGGTTGGTGAAATAAAGATTCAAATAAGGCACAACCAGTCCAGAACCAAACCCGATTAATAATTGGGTTATGACAAATTGACCGATCAAACGGGAATCTTTCTTTTGGCTAAGAGTAACGTTCTTGCTGCCTTGTACTGCGGAATGAACGACATCCTGTTTGTCATCCGTTGCAGATGTTGCAGATTCAGTGACAGGTTGCGCCGGAGTATCCGCTTGTGGTGCCTTCTTATCCTCGGATACAAACAACATCGGAATAAACGCAACCAGTGTAGCTGCCCCACCTACGAACAATACCGTTTGCAAACCAGTGACTTTGGCAAGGCCAGCCGTATGAAGCAGGTCTGCAAATATGCCACCACCCAAGCTGCCGAGTACCTGAGAAGCGAGTACGAGGCAGGAGTAATAGCTGAACATCTTCAGTCGTTGACTTTTTTTCACATTCTCAGCGAGGAAGGGAATGGCCAGTACCTGAAATACGCCAGCGAAAAGTCCTGAAAATACAGCAAACCAGATCAGTCCGCTGGCAGAATAATCGAAGGAGCGGCCAATCAGAAATATTCCGCTGAACAAGGCGCCGGTAATCAGCAGCCGCTTACGGCTGAAGAAATCGCCGCATAGTCCGATGGGAACAAACATAATCGCTGTCGCAAGTGATTGAATACTTACAATCTGGCCGTTCATTGTATCATTGTAGCCGAGACCCTGAATGTACAGATTGTACAAGACAGAGAACATGCCATTTCCGATCTGATACAAGATGCTTGCCAGAAAAAACAATTGAATATTGCGGGACCAGCCCCGAATTTCAGCATGAATCTGTTGTAGAAGTCTCAAGTGGTTTCCCCCAGTCTGCCTGTGCAGTGATTTTAGTTTAACAGGAATGGGGGATTTGCGGAAGAATTGACCACTGTTTATTTTGCAGTAGGGGATTCCAGCACTCGGGCAATCACGAATCCATCGTAGCCTTTAGTGCCTACAGTTTGCAGTGCGGTAGCTTCAAGACGCGGATTATCGGCAATTAATTTCAGGAATGACTGAACGCCCTGAACTCTGTTGTCCGTACTGTTTGCATTGATAACTTCACCGTCCCTGACGATATTGTCACCAATAATCAGACTTCCCGGACGAGCCAGACGCAGCGCCCATCGCAAATAGTCTGGATTACTCGGTTTGTCAGCATCGATGAAGATGAAATCAAAGGGTTCTCTGTACTCTTCCTGAACGTCGGGAAGAGTAGTCAGGGCAGGACCTACTCGAAGATCAACCTTGTGCATAAGTCCTACACGCGTGATGTTGGTTCGTGCCATCTCTGCATGGCGTGGATCTGCTTCCAGTGTGACGATACGTCCGTTTTCGGGAAGGGCTCTAGCCATCCAGATCGTACTGTATCCGCCAAGCGTCCCGATTTCCAGCACACGAGTTGCGCCTTGTATTTGAAGCAGGAGTTGAAGTAATTTCCCTTGATTAGGTGCTACATCATGAGCGGGCAAGCCGGCTTCCGCATTGGTAAGTAGTGCCTGCTCCAGCAGGAGATCCGAGGGGATTAATAAGGTGTTCAAATAGTTGTCGACTTGACTCCAGGTTTGCTGTTGAGTAGAACCATTCACATTGTTCATCGTTACATGTTCCTTTCCGATTGCATGTATTGGATTTCATACTTCAACTATAAAGGGAAGAAATACATAAATAAAATATATATTATGTATGTTAATATAACTTTAGATTATATACTTCAAGTGAAGAAGGCGTTGCGGTTGAATTTGCACGGATTACGATTGTTTCATGCCATCGTGAGATATGGAGGAGTCACGCGTGCGGCGGAAGAACTCAACATTAGCCAGCCAGCGGTATCCTCTCAGGTGAAGAAGTTTGAGCGGGAATTGGGCATTCAACTATTTGCTTCGGAGGGGAGAAGACTGGTTCTTACCGATGCGGGAATGCAATTAACAGGCTACGCGGAACGTCTGTTCATGCTGGAGCAGGATGTAGAGAACTTTGTGCAGGATTTTCGTGCAGGCAAGAAAGGGATGATTCGTCTTACCGCAACCTATTTGCCCTCGAATTTTCTGCTTCCGGGCTGGATTGCCCGTTTCAAGCAAATGCACGAGGATGTGGAGCTGGTTGTGAGCACAACCAATACTCGGATGGCTTTTGACCAACTGCTGCGTTATGAGGCCGAGATTGCGGTTTATGGTGGAAGTGGCATTACACATTCAGGTGTTCATTGGGACGAATTGTTTGAAGATGAAATGTGGTTTGTGGTACATCCCGATCATCCCTATGCGGGAAAGGAAATTGAGCTTCGGGAGATGGTGGCAGAGCCCTTCATCATGCGTGAAGAAGGCAGCGCTACACGGGAGCGTCTTGTCTCTCTTTGCACAACAAATAACCTGGCCGCTCCCCGCATTGCGCTTCAGTTCAATGGGTTGAACGAAACGATTAGTGCGGTGAAGGCAGGTTATGGAGCCAACTTTATTTCTTCTCTGGTCGTAAAGGAAGATGTACAACAGGGCAGGTTGGCTCGTGTATTCGTTCGAGGTGTACAGTTGAAAAACACCGTAGCCGTCTGTACACGAGCAGGGGAAGTGTTATCTCCTGCTGCACAGCATCTGGTTGAACTCATCAGACAGGAAGCATCATTAATGAAATGAATCTCAATAATGGCATGAGAGCTAACTTTAAATGTCATCCGTCGGCGCTGCTTTGGTTGTTCCTCGGGAGTATAACCGTGCATACAGGGTGACTCCTCCAACGATCAGAACAGGTATCCAGACTGCCATCATGGGTACGCGGTGGAACAACATCGCAGCTAGAATAACGCCGCCCAAATAGATCACAACGGCACCTGCGCGAAGGTATGCATCTGCTGATAGCGCTTTGACCAGCGAGCGGATATTGGCGTGTCGCAGTCGCTGAAGGATGCTTACCGCATCCTCAACCACGGCGGCCAGATTATTGGTAAGCACGGTCGTTGAGATACCGGCAATCCCAATGCGGCGTGCCGCAGTCGTTTGCATCCCCATTGCGGTGGCCAGCATGGCAATCAGCAAATAGGATAGTTGTTCCGAATAAGGACTGATCATAGCGATGGCAAAGAGCAGAAGCAATATACTTTCTACAGTGAACACAGATGTGACCCGGGAAGACCAGCCATTTTTCGTCTGCACATGTCCGATCATGTATGCCGCAATGGCATTACCGGCAATAAAACCAATGAGGGCAAGGATTGCACGCAGCACAACCAATTCCTGAGCACGGGCAATCGCGATCCCCAGTAGCACAATATTACCCGTCATATTGGCTGTAAGCACATGCCCTAGTCCCAGGTATCCGATCACATCAACCATTCCGGCAGACATGCATAACAGCAGCATTGCGTACTTTTGGAGGGTATTTTGATTCATAATCATCCGTCCTTTCAAAAAAACGTAACCCCTCCAGTATACATCCACAACGCATGATCCTTCAAAATGAAGTTTATGATTCAAGCCCAATTTCCCATAGCAGCAAACTTGTTTAAATCATGCCTACTCTGCAGCTAAGGTGCTGCAAGCCAGTCAAACATATTGTTCACTGCCGCCTCATGCATCCTCTCCTGAAAACGATGATCCTGTCCCCCATAAGCATGAAATGTAACGTTGGCACCTCTACGTTTCAGCCAATGATACATCCGGGTTCCATGACTGTAATTCACCTGCGTATCAGACGTGCCATGCATGATCAGCACAGGACAATGGAGTTTGTGTGCCTTCGACAAGGGAGAACGGGCGAGATAAGCTTCCGGAACTGAACGTGGCGAACCGCCAAGCACCCTTTTCAAAGTACGTCTCAAGTCGGTTCGTTCATGATAGGTACGTTCCACATCGGCGACACCGCTCCAAAGCACCAGTTTATGTACCTGCTGAGGTCCTTCATTGTAGGTTGTTGCTGTATGTACGGCATTAATGGCTCCACGCGAAAATCCCATCATTGAAATTCGCTTCGTATCGGCAAAGGGCCACTCTTGCACAAGTCGGTAAGCGGCATGTACATCTTCGGCATCTCGTCCGCCATACTCGTCACGTCCTTCGCCACCTTCGTTACCACGATATGATGGAGCGAACACGATATAACCTTTATGGACAAATTGCTCCAGCCAAGCGGTATTTACCCCACCATAGTTGCCCAACCCACCGCGGCAATAGATCAGAACCGGCCAACGTGCATCAATACCGTCCATGGTGTGTTGTTCTACAGGAGGGTAGCGGCTTGCGAGCTGTTGCATTTGCATGGATTCTTGAGTTACGGTGAAGCCTTGGAAGGCAGGGCTGCTATGAGTGTTTTCTAACGGCGAGAAGGCGGGTAAGAAGCAGCCGTCAGGCAGGCATAAATAGCCTTTTACCCGAAGCGCATCGGACGAATACGTCACATGATAGAGCAGGGGGATCGACCTCTTTCATCGGAAATGGCGTGCCAATTGACCATGATTCTTCTTTAGGATGCGCCTAAACGAGGTTCCCATACCTTTCCTCCAGCAACAGCCGTTCGGTGCGAGAAATTCGTTTATTGGCTCCATATGATTTATAATGGTTCAGGAGACATGTGAATTGACCTCTGTCCTCGTATTTATAAAACTAACTTTAGTGTGCACGAAGAAAGGAAGAAAACCATGATGAACGCTCCACATCCGATTGATCAATTCAAGAAATTTAAATATGAAATTACGAGATTTATGATGATTTATAAATTTGCTTTGGATCAAATGGAGACCAAAATCGAGGTGCTGAAGGAAGAATTTCAGTCCCTGCATGATTACAGCCCGATCGAACATACGAAATCCAGATTAAAGTCACCTGAGAGCATTATGAACAAGATGTTCCGCAAAAATCACGAGTTAACCTTTGAAAGCATCAAGGAAAATATTAAGGATATCGCGGGTGTGCGAATTACCTGCTCTTTTATCTCCGATATCTACCGGATTAAGGATATGCTGTGCAATCAAAGTGACCTGCGTGTGCTAGAAGTGAAAGATTATATCCAGAATCCGAAGCCAAACGGTTACCAGAGCCTTCATCTTCTGGTTGAAGTGCCTGTTTACATGTCTAATGGACAGGAGCGGGCGTGTGTGGAAATCCAGATTCGTACGATTGCGATGGATTTCTGGGCGAGCCTGGAGCATAAAATCTTTTATAAATACAATAAAGATGTTCCCGAGCGTTTAACGAAAGAACTGAAAAGTGCAGCAGACTCTGCAAACGCACTGGATCAACAAATGGAGAGACTGCACCGGGAGATTCAGGAGATCAAGGACGCCGAGAATGAGCGGGATGAAGAAGAACTACGCCGTATTATCATTAACAATCAACAGTTCACGCTACCTTCCAACCTGCTCAAGCTGTTAGGAAACGGGGAACAATAAGGAAACGTGAACTACCGCAGGGAAAGGAATATGTTATTCATATGAAAAGTACACCAGCTTCATTAAGCACCAATTCTACATCCCGTGTACGTATGGCATTGATTCTGGGGACACTGTCGGCCTTTGGGCCGCTGTCCCTGGATATGTATTTGCCAGCACTGCCTACACTGGCCGATGAATTCCAGTCATCCACTTCTTATGCCCAGCTCAGTCTAACGGCATGTATGGTCGGACTGGCCGCAGGGCAGCTGCTGGCTGGACCTCTAAGTGATGTACGTGGTCGTCGTGCGCCGCTTATTGCAGGTCTTATTCTCTATACGATCGCCTCCATACTCTGTCTGGTCAGCCCAACGATGGGCTCTTTTGTTGTGCTGCGTTTCATTCAGGGTGCAGCGGGAGCTGCGGGAATTGTCATCTCGCGTGCAGTGGTGAGGGATGTGTATTCCGGGCCGGAGCTAACACGTTTCTTCTCACTCTTAATGCTGATTAATGGGGTCGCACCCATTGCTGCACCAATTATCGGCGGGCAATTGCTTGCGTATACGTCGTGGCGTGGCGTATTTATTTTGCTGAGTATCATCGGGATTTTGACTTTAGTTGCTGTTGTGGTTGGTCTTGGAGAGACACTGCCTGCAGAGCGACGATCTAGCGGAGGACTGAAGCAGACGCTGATTACATTCCGCAAAATTGCAGGGGATCGCCTGTTCATGGGATATGCTTTAACCCAAGGGTTTGTATCTGCTGGTATGTTTGCCTACATATCGGGTTCGCCGTTCGTGCTTCAAAAAATATATGGCATTTCCCCGCAAATGTTCAGTATCTGCTTCGCCATTAACGGTCTGGGCATCATATTGGCAAGTCAGATTGCCGGAAGACTTGCGGGTAAAGTATCTGAAACTCGTCTGTTAATCGCAGGACTGATAACTGCTGCTCTGGGAGGAACATCGCTGCTCATCGCCATTCTAGCAGGAGGTAATCTGATTTCGGTTCTGATCCCGTTATTTCTCGTGGTATCCAGTGTGGGGCTGGTTAATACGGCTTCCTTCTCACTGGCGATGGCTAATCAAGAGAAATCAGCAGGCAGTGCATCAGCACTTATTGGGGTTATGACGTTCCTATTTGGTGGTATTGTCGCTCCGCTTGTAGGTCTTGGAGGAGAAGGCACAGCTGTGCCAATGGGCATTGTAATCGCTTGTGCGGATCTTGGTGCATTGCTGATTTACGTTGTTATGGTAGGCAAGAACGGTAAACGTCAGGGTGAAAAACGCCTGGCGTGAAATGTATTGCATTGTTGCTGTGATTAGATAAATGCTTGCTGATAATAAGAAATAATGTAGCCATAAAAAAGCGCTCCAATTGGAAGGTTCTGTCCTCCAACTGGGGCGCTTGTTCTATGTGTGAACGTGATCTAACAGAGAGCAAACAAAATCTGTGTATTGAGCAGGATACCTGGAGTCAGGAACGGATAGAAGTAACCAATGACAAAACCGAACAGATTGGTGGATGGCCACATTAAGTAAACGTCATTGTATGTGAATACGAGAGACCAGCGGTTATAACAGAAATTTTGCAGTACACGTTGCTCAGGATCACGAGGCGTAGCTACTCCTGATTGAGCAAATTGCACAGCCTGGGTCAGATTCTGTGGTTGTTGCTGGATAAATAGCGGTAGAAGACCAGGGCTGCTTTTGATCAGGTTATACAGAAAAACCATCTCAGCCGGGGGCTGACCTACTGGGCGTGGATAAGCGCTTAGAAGGGTAGGCAGATTACCTTGTGATAGCTGAGCGGGCACACCCGGTGCCGCACCAGGTACGCCTCCAGGAAAGTAAGGAGGTTGACCGCCACTACCTCCGCCGGGAATGAATGGGGGATAGGAACCTGGTGATCCCGGAAAACCTGGCACAGGCTGACCTCCTGGAGCTCCTCCTGGGAATAGCGGGGGCAATTGAAACGAACGATCCTCATCATATCCTGAATAGGTGTTATAAACGTAATCCATGTACGAACATCCTTCCTGTCATCGTATTCTTGAATTAGCTTATGGCGGCATCCGCCTAAATGTGAATTGTTCGAATGAAGGGCTTTCGATCTTAAAAGGCAAAAGCTGCATTGACAACTTCGTTGATAACAATTATCATTGTCAATGGAATTGGACAAAAGTACATACCAGTATTATATGCATGAATAATGTATAAACGTCTAAGTCTGTCATAACAACTCATTCCATTGAGGTGTTCATATTGAAAGGGGATAGTCACTTGTTTAAGAAAAATAAAAAAATGGTCATGCTTCTGATCACTGTAATGGTCATGTCCATCTGGCTGGCAGCATGCGGATCGAAGCCAGCAGACAACGGTACAGCAGCAGGAGAGAACAATACAGCAACGGAGACAGAGACACAGACAGAAGCTCCGACAGAACGTACATTGACAGATGCAATGGGTCACGAAGTGAAAATCCCTGCAAATCCGGAGCGGATCATCGCTTCGTATCTGGAAGATAATCTGGTTACACTTGGCGTTAAGCCAGTTGCCCAATGGTCCGTAGCCAACGGAATCCAGGAGTATCTGCAAAAAGATCTGGACGGCATTCCAACGATTGCCTTCGATCTTCCTTTCGAAGCGGTAACAAGCTTCAACCCGGATCTGATTATCATCGGTTCCGAAAGTGTGGTTGAAGGCGAGAAATACGCACAATACAGCAAGATCGCGCCTACTTATGTACTTGGCGACGAGGTCAACAGCGACTGGCGCAAAGCGCTGCTGAAAATCGGCGAAATTCTGAATAAAGGCGATGAAGCACAAAAAGCGCTGGATGATTACGAAGTGAAAGCCACAGAAATCAAGGAGAAAATCAATACCGTTACAGGTGGAACGAAATCGGCAGCGGCCATTTGGTTGGTTAGCGGCAAATTCTTCATCGTAAGTGACAATGTATCCAGTGGTGAAGTGATGTACAAGGAACTGGGTCTTGCTGAGCCTGAAGTTGTGAAAGAAATCTCTGCTAATGCGACAGGTAACTGGTCTTCCATCTCGCTGGAAAAATTGGCAGAAATGGATGTAGACTATTTGTTCTTTGTGAATAGTGATGAAGGTACCGGTTCAGAAGCACTGAAAGATCCGGTATGGCAAAGCATCCCGGCAGTGAAAAATGGTAACTTATTCGAATTTACCCGTTCGAGCAGCTGGTTGTATAGTGGAGTTCAAGCGAACCTTCAAATTATGGAAGACATTCAGAACAGTATTGTAAAATAATAGATATCAAATACGAATCCGAATGTGTATACTCCTTGGTGCGATGAGCACCAGGGAGTTTTTTGTGATTTCAACATTTTACGATATATAATAACTAATGAAGTGAAGCTCGTGAGTATCGTTTTACAATTACGGAAGGGGATAGCTAATGATGCATATTTTGGATCCGCGAGAATTGACGGGCAGAGATAACTATAAACTGATGAGTGGTTCGGTGGTACCGCGCCCAATCGCATTTGTGACAACACTTTCTCATGATGGCAGCGTCATTAATGCAGCGCCCTTTAGTTTTTTTAATATAGTCAGCTCTGACCCGCCGATATTATCCATATCCATCGGTCGCAAGGATGGCGTTATGAAAGATACGGCTCGCAATGTGCTTTTCTTGCAAGAACTGGTAGTACATATCTGTGATGAATCGATCGCTCTTGACATGAACGAGACTGCTGCCATGCTGGAACCCCACGAAAGTGAGCTGGAACGGACAAATCTAACGACTGTACCAAGTACGGTGGTCTCCGTACCAGCAATACAGGAAGCACTCATTCGGATGGAGTGTAAGTTGTATCAGCATATACTGATATCGAACGATGAGGGAAAACCTGTGAGTGATTTGCTTCTGGTTCGCATTGTACAATACCATTTCAGTGAGAACGTGTATGATCCTGCCACCAAATATATATTGATGGATCAGCTGAAACCGATTAGCAGACTGGCTGGAAATGACTATGCGAAACTTGGCGATAGATTTACGGTGGTAAGGCCGGAGTAGCAGCGGAGCAGGCTGAACGATCTATTGAAGAATGGGTCCGGATAAGATAATAATAATCGTCGTTTAATAAGGCGGACAACATGTGCGGAATTCGCATATGTTGTCCGCCTTTGCTTGTTTCGTGAACATAAAGGGGGCAAGCCCTGAATAGACTTGTACTATATCCTGCACATGTGACAAGAACCCATTTATATATAAGGAGGTTGGAGCCGATGAACCAACTTGATGGAACCGTAGCCGCAAGTATCATAGGAATTGGAACGGCATTGCCTATTCACCGCATTGAGCAAAAGGATGTGTCTGCTCGGCTCGCACAAGCGCTGGAGCATGAACCGGATTCCAGACGATGGGCCAAGCGAATATTCAACCAGTGCGGTGTCGAGACGCGTTATTCATGTGAGCCGAACCTGCTGGAGCCAGTAGAGTCTTGCCGTTATCTGCCCTTTACCCAGGCGGAGAACGTTCCGACCACAGCCGAACGTATGGCCAAATATAAGGAAGCAGCCGTTCCGCTTGGAATCCAGGCAGCGCGTCAGGCACTCGAGGATGCCATCGTTTCGACTTCAGAGATTACACATCTCATTACCGTCAGTTGCACAGGGCAATTCCTGCCCGGTCTCGATGTTCGGCTGATTCAGCAGCTTGAACTATCGCCGCGTATTAACCGGATTCCGCTTGTGTTCCAGGGATGCGCCGCTGGTCTGAAAGCTGTACAGTTGGCAAATTCAATTGTGACGAGTGAGAAAGACGCTACAGTTCTTATCGTATGTGTGGAGCTGTGCACCCTTCATTTTCAGCCTTCCGCTAAGCGGGATGACCTGTTCGCAGCGTCCTTCTTCGGTGATGGCGCATCTGCCTGTGTTGTGGGCCTGTCCGGAACAGGACGCAAAGAACTGTTCAGATTGGGTAGCGGGCATTCCGTGTTGCTGCCAGACTGTTCGGAAGAGATGATCTGGGAAGTGGGCAATACCGGCTTCGATCTGTATCTCTCGCCACAGATTCCGAAGCTGCTGGGTTTACATCTTGGTCCAGAGGTTGAACGATTACTGAACGGCAGCGATCTACCAGAAATCTGGGCGATCCACCCCGGAGGCAGAGGTATTGTGGATGCGGTGCAGAAGCTGTACCAGCTGTCAGATGAACAGGTCGCTTACAGCCGAAACATTTTACGGGATTATGGAAATCTATCCTCTGTGACGATTTTGTTTGTTTTACAAGCCATCCGCGATGATTATCGTAAAAATGAAGAAGCTTCCAGCGGAATAGCACTTGCATTTGGACCGGGTTTAACAGCCGAATTGCTTCCTTTTACTTATGTTCCTGCATCCGTTGAAGAAAGAGAAACAGTGAATCAAGGCGCAATTTAAAAGAATCGGAATTACCAATCTGATAGCAGAGGAGCTTGGGTATGGGTTATCGCAGCCTTGCTGTCCTCATTAGCCGATATCCGCGGTTCATCATTCTCTGCTGGGTGTTTGTCATCGGGATGTCAGCCATCTGGGCATGGAAATTGCCTGGTATTGTTCAGGATCATGGATTGAACTTGAACCAGGGAGATGCTCATGCTGTAGAGCTTATTCTGGAGAAAGAGTTCCATGTTCCTGCTGATCCGGTTATTCTTCTATTTGAAAAAAAGACAGGCACTACCCCCGTCGAATTCCGGGGCTGGATTAAAAATCGTCTGCAACAGGTGAGTACACTGTCAAGTGTAACGTCCATAATCTCTCCGCTTGAATCACGTGGAAGCCGGATGCTGCGGGGGGATGTGGCCTATGCTTTGCTGGCGTTTGATGTACCGCCTCACAAGATGGGTCCGCCGCTTGAACAGCTGCGTTCCGTGCTTACAACAGACGGTACGGGAACGATCCAAATAACAGGGAAATCCGTTGTACAGCAGGATGTAAATCGTCTCAGTTTTCGCGATTTGGAACGGGCAGAGATTGTGGGATTGCCGCTTGCCTTCGTCATTTTGTGTTTTGCATTCAGAGGTCTTTATGCAGCGCTAATTGCAGTCATTATGGGAGTGTCCGGCGTCATAACGGCAATGGGAGTTACATCCCTAATGGGTTACCATCTGGCGCTCTCCAACTTTGTGATCAATGTTATTCCGATGGTGGGAATGGCGCTCAGCATAGACTTTGCTCTGATAATTCTCAGCAGATACCGTGAGGAACTCCAGCGAGGTCAGAATAGCGAAGAAACAGGTTCGAGGGCCGAGGAAGTTCTCCAGAGAATGCTGCGAACAGCAGGCAGAGCCGTATTCTTTTCTGCTGCTTGTGTGCTGTTAGGGCTGCTCGGTCTGCTCTGGATTAGACTGCCGATGTTTCTGAGTGTATCCCTGGGAGCCATTGTCGTGCTCGTCATATCGGTCCTGCTGAATATAACACTGCTGCCAGCCATTCTATCCCTCTATTCTGTGCGAATCTTTAGACAACATTCCGGGCATTCCATCTCTTCAAAGCAGGGCCAGCATCAACAATCATTGCCTTCACGTTCGATCTGGTCATTCTGGTCAGGCATCATTATGAAACGGCCGGTTCGGATGGCCTTGCTTGGAACGGGTGCGCTGCTTCTCTTTGTTCTACCGGTTGCCCGGTTAGAGATCGCCATTCCGGATGCTTCTTCCTTGCCTGGCAGAATGGAGTCTCGTCAAGCGACTGAGCAGATCCAGAGTATTTTTGGACAAAAGAATGTATCTGCTGTAGAGATTGTAATTGGTGGAACGGGAGAGCCGTTGACCACATTTCATTGGCGAATGGCGTTGAGTAAAATGCAAGAGCTTCAGCAGGATTCGAATGTGGTGGCTGTTGAGTCCGCGTGGGGGATCATGCTGCCGGACAAGCTCTCAGGCCAATCTCAATCTTATATTCAATCTCAAATGAACATTTTATCATCATCTTTGCGTGAGGCACTGAAAGAAACCACATCTCAGCCGCCTGCATGGCTGCGTTCATATGTGTCCGACTACTCTATTCGTATTGTGGCTACCATTCACGGAGCACCGGGTTCCGATGAGGCTGCATCCTGGCTCGAACAGATGAGGGCCAAGGACAGCGCTAACTCCATTCCCTTCATACCTCTGCGTTATGGGGGAGAAGCAGTCATGCAACATGAAATCATGCAAGAAGTTTCAGGTCAACTGCCCAAAGTGCTGGTGTTTGTTGTGGTATCGAATTATCTCGTATTACTCGCAGCATTCCGGTCACTGCTCATTCCAATCAAAGCCATTCTGATGAATCTGCTCAGCTTGGCTGCTTCATTCGGCGTGCTCGTACTGGTCTTTAATCAGGGCCATTTTGGCATGGAGCCATCTGCCATTGCCATTATGATTCCCGTGTTCATTGCTGGGCTTGTCTTTGGTATTTCGATGGACTATGGCGTATTTATGCTGACCCGCATCCAGGAGGTATACAGACGAACAGGGGATAGTGATCTGGCCGTACAGCAAGGACTGGCTTCAACCGGACGTCTGATTACATCGGCGGCGGCGATTCTACTGGCAGTGACTGTGCCTTTTGCGTTTGCTGACGTGGCGGGTGTCAAACAGCTGGGAATCGGAATTACAGCGGCGGTGTTCATTGATGTAACCATTATCCGCCTGGTGCTGGTACCTGCACTTATGAAACTGATGGGCAGATGGAACTGGTGGCTACCAGGGCACAGGGAATAAAAGGCCGGATTAAGAAGGATGTTCTCGGAGCCTGAAGATCAGGTATGCGAGGATATCCTTTTTTTCATCAAAATAGTGTGAATTCAGCCCAAAACAGGCAATAATGTTCAATTCACCGACTGTACCGTGATTTATAATAGACTGGACAAGTCCAACATATATTTTCTTACATACGTCTATCATTTGAATCCACAGGAGGGATGAACGGTAATGTCGGATATTGAATCTTATCTGCAAAAACAAACAAGCCCGCGTGGACGCTCTGCGTACCAGACGGGTCAATCTCTTGAGCAATGGCGCAGCCAGTTGCGAGCACGGATTATAGATCGGCTGGGCGGCTTCCCATCCGTGGTGTCGGAGCTGAATCCCGTATTGCTCGAACGCACCTCATGTGATGGCTACATTCGTGAGCGGGTTGAGATTACGACCTACGCGGGGTTGCGCATGCCTATCTATATGCTGATACCGAATTTGGTAAGCGCTACCAAAGAATCACGCCCAGCCATTATAGCCTGCCATGGACACGGGTATGGTAGCCGGGAGATCTCCGGCATGGAACCCGACGGTTCACCGCGTAGAGGAGTGCCTGGCTTGCATAAAGACTTCGCCGTCGCCCTTGTACAGCGTGGATATGTGGTTGCCGCTCCTGAAATGCTTGGATTTGGTGACCGAAGGTTGGAGGAGGATCGGGATGCACCACCCGGCGCTAGCTCCTGTACCAAAATTGCCGCCCATCTGCTCATGACTGGGCAGACCCTGGCCGGGCACCGAATCTATGAAACGATGCGTGTGCTGGATTACGTAACTACCCGTCCTGAAGCTGATCCAGTGCGGATCGGCAGCATGGGCATCTCGGGTGGTGGACTCGTGACAGCATTCACTGCTGCATTGGATGAACGGTGCCGTGCGGCTGTGGTGAGCGGTTACGCTAGTACTTTCCAGGGCAGCATATTGGACAGAAATCATTGCCTCGACAATTATATTCCAGGAATTCTGCGGGAAGCAGAGCTGCCGGATATCATAGGTCTGATCGCACCCAGGCCGCTATTTATTGAAACTGGAAGTGAAGATCAGGTATTTCCGCTGCCAATAGCAAAAGAAGCCTATGCACGTTTGACAGAGATCTATGAACAGGCGGGAGCACAGAAATGGCTCGATGCAGACTTTTTTACAGGAGGCCATGAGATCAGCGGAGCGAAAGCCTATGACTGGCTTGATAACGTTCTGTAAGGCAATCATACAAATGAACCTTTGAGAGGAGAGTTTAGTTATGAAATGGTCAAAATCCGTGCGGTATTTGCTCTGTCTTACCCTGTTTACTAGTCTGATTGGAGGTGCTCTGGCAGCTAATGGCGGACAGATCGCCCAAGCTGCGGCGAATGAGTACAAATTTGATTTTGGTGCTGGTGCAGTTGAGAATGGTTACACTGGTGTATCAGCAACGGAGGCCTACAATTCAGCAAAAGGTTATGGATTCAATACACCTGCTAATATGCGTAATGTATCTGCATCTGGAACGGGCGTTGCAAGTGATGCCGTTCAGTTTGTCACCTTTGGCACGAAGAGTACGAATACGTTTAATGTGGATCTGTCCAATGGTCTCTATGAGGTCAAAGTGGTCCTGGGTAATACTGCAAGATCGAGTGTGGCGGCAGAAGGTGTATACCAGATCATTAATATGACGGGGAATGGGGCGACCGATCAATTTCAAATTCCGGTGACGGATGGACAGTTAAATCTACTGGTAACAGAAGGGAAGGAAGGCACGGCATTTACACTCAGCGCACTTGAAATCCGGAAAATATCGAATCAGACGGTGACGAACCGTACGATCTATATTGGTGGCGATTCGACGGTCTGCAATTACTATCCACTCAGCAGCAGTGTACAGGGTGGCTGGGGGCAGCTTTTTCCTTCCTACGTGAATACCAGTACATTTCAAGTTCGCAATATGGCCTCTAGTGGTCAATTTGCAAGAGGTTTCCGCGATGATGGACAGATGGAAGCAATTTTGAAGTATATTAAGCCAGGAGACTACTTTATTTTGCAATTAGGGATTAACGATACCAATGCCAAGAACAATACAACCGAAGCAGAGTTCAAGGAGATCATGCGTGACATGGTCCGTCAGGTCAAAAATAAAGGAGCCACCGTCATTCTATCGACACCTCAGGGTCGGGCAACTGATTTCAATTCAGCCAATGTGCATACTGCGGAGAATCGCTGGTACAATGCATCTACACGTGCACTGGCTCAGGAAGAGGGCGTGACGCTTGTAGAACTGAACAAACTCAGTTCGGCTTATTTCACTTCCATTGGACCGGCTGCAACACTGGCCTTGTATATGACAGGAGACACGCTGCATTCGAATCGTGATGGTGCTGCTCAGCTTGCACGAATCGTTGCTGCTGATCTGAGAAGACAGGGACTGAATGGATTTTGATCCGGTTAAAATAAAGCTTCGTTCCGCTGCTCCTCGAACATAGATTGGACTTAACTGAATCGTATAGCCAAAAATCCCCCCGGGACAGCCAAGTAATATACGGCATGTTCCGGGGGGATTTGATTGTTAACCAAGTGACTATTCCATCATATCCTTGGCCTCGTGGTTGACCTTTTTACCTTTCAAAAGTGGCTCAAGTTCATCCTGTACACTCTGTTCCCATAGAGGTACGTCTGTGCGATAGGCAGCCCGTCCGTTCAGATGTCCGGCTACCGGTGCTGTGATAAATACAAACACAATGCCAAGCAATACCCGAGCACTGATATAGTTATCGAAATACCAGAAGAAGAGAAACGTTCCGCTCAGTACACAAAGTACACCGAGTGTAGTACTTTTGGTGGCGGCATGTGCCCGTAAATAGACATCTGGCAGTCGGATCAGTCCGAATGCACTAAATGCGCTCAGTAATGCTCCCAGCAAGACAATGAGCCCAATGACAATTCCGGCGGTTCCATCAACGATCTCCTTCATTTTTGAATACCGCCCCCCGTTCAATGTATCGTGCAAATGCAACTGTGCTTAGAAAAGCGAGAATGCCAATCAGCAGAATAATATCCAGATAAGCTTGGGTATGAAGCATCATGGATAGAACTGCCACGATGGCAATGACGTTAATACCGATCGTATCCAGTGCCGTAATCCGGTCGGCCATCGAGGGTCCCCGTAGCACCCGGTACAGACAACCCAGGATTGCGAGGGAGAGAATAAGCAAGGATATGAACAACATTGAGGATAACATTATCGTGTCACCTCCATAATGGCTTTTTCGAACGTATTTTTGATATCATCACTCATTTTCTGTTCGTCTTTGATATCCAGCGCGTGTATAAATAATTTGCGTTGATTCCCTGAAATTTCAAGTGGGAGGGAGCCTGGCGTCAGTGAGATGAGCAGACACAGAAGTGTAACTTCCCAGTCAGAGGACAGCTGTGTCTGATAGGTAAATATGCCGGGCCGAATATCAAGCTTCGGCTTCACGATCTGGCGAATAACTTCAATACTGGCCCGTACCAGTTCCTTGAACAGCAGGGCAATCAGCTTGATGATCGCCCAGACACGAACAATATAGAAGCGTTGCGGAAAGAAACGTCGCATACTCCCAATCAATAGCAGACCCAGCAGATAACCCGTGAGAAAGCCAACCCCATTCCACTCATTATTCAGAAACATCCATACAAAGCCAATGATCAAATTAAGTACAATCTGAAAGGCCATACGCATCTACTCCTTCAAGACTGCATCAATATAAACATTGGGATGCAGCAGAATGTCGCCTGCGCGGGAGGTCAGTTGGAACATGCCCTCAGCCCCCACACCCATCGCGATGATGAACACAAACAGAATTCCGGCAGGGATGAGCAGGCCGTTCACGGCGTAAGGTCTTCTCACTGCGCCTGCCGGCGGTTCACCCCAGAACGCCTGGATGAAAATGCGAAGAACCGAATACAACATCAGCAGGCTGGAAAGGACGGCAATGCCTGTCAGTCCGTAGAGACCTGCCTGCAACCCGCCTTCAAATAACAACAATTTCCCAGGAAATCCACTGAACGGAGGAATACCTGCCAGCGCAAGTGCACTGATGAAGAACATCCAACCAAGCAGTGGGTAGCGGTGGATCAGCCCGCCCATATTGTCGAGTTTGGAGGTGCCTGCGACCGCGATCAGAGCGCCTCCGAGCAGGAATAGCAGTGTTTTGATGAGCATATCATGCAGCATGTAGAAGAGTAGACCTTCCAGTGCAGGACGGCTGGCAGCAGCCATCCCGAAGGCTACAAATCCCACCCCTGCGATCACGTTGTAGATCAGTATTTTATTGACGTCACGATAGGAAATCGCCCCGATTACTCCGAGTACCATGGTCGCTCCAGCCATCCAGCCGATAAGGGCATGGAAGAAATCCGGATCATGATAGAAAATCAGTGTGAATGTTCGCACAATGGCGTACAGGCCAACTTTGGTCAGCAAACCGGCGAATAGGGCGGTGACCACTGCCGGAGGGGCTGCGTAAGAGCCGGATAACCAGAAGAACAGGAACAGTCCAGCCTTGATACTGAATACGATCAGGAACAGGACAGCGATCAGGGTAATGACTCCACTCTGTCCAACTTCGGCGATCCGATTGGACAAGTCGGCCATGTTTAATGTGCCTGTAATAGAGTAAAGAAAACCAATAGAGGCAACAAATAGTGCAGAAGAGACAATGTTAATCAACACATACTTGATCGTTTCTCGTAGTTGTCTTTCCGTACCTCCCAATACGATTAGTGCATAAGAAGAGATGAGCATCAGTTCAAAGCAGACAAACAGGTTAAACAGGTCTCCGGTAAGAAAGGAACCGTTCACGCCTGCAATCAGGAAATGAAAGAACGGGTAAAAATGATGTTCTTCCCGTTCCTTATTCACACTGCGGAAGGCATAGAGCAGACACGCCAGTGCAATAATCGAAGCGGCCACGACAAGCAAGGCCGATACCATATCTGCAACAAGTACAATACCGTAGGGTGGTTCCCAGCCTCCCATATTGAGCGTCTGTATGCCGGACTGTGTCACTTGGGTAATCAGGACAGTTGAAGCGGCTGCGGTCAGCAAAAGGCCAATAACACTCACAACCCGCTGGATGTTTACCCGCCGGAAGAATAGAAGGGCTATAACCCCTGTAATCAGTGGCAGTAGAATGGGCAGAACAACGAGATTATTCATAAGGACGCCCCCTTACTTCTTCCATATCGTCTGTTTTCAGCTTCAGATAGGAACGATAGGAAAGTACAAAGAAAAAGGCGGTAAGTCCGAAATTAATAACAATGGATGTCAATATCAGCGCCTGGGGAAGTGGATCAACGTAGCGTTCAGCCTGCTCCCCAAGCAGCGGTGGTGCTCCAGTTTTGAGGCGGGACATCGTAATCAGCAGTAGATGCACCCCGTGAGTGAGTATGGACATGCCAAGCACGATCCGGAGCAGGCTCCGCGATAAGATTAAAAAGACGGCGACTGCAAACAAAATGCCAACGGCCACACACATCAATATTTCCATATCAGCGATCCTCCCCGATCTGTAGAATGATATTCATGGTGACTCCCAGGACGGCGAGATATACGCCGAGGTCAAACAGCATCGCGGTTGCAAGTTCTGTTTCTCCGAGTATTGGAAGATCGAAATAACCAAAGGTCTGACTCAGGAAGGGTACGCCGAACAAAAACGAGCCTGCTCCAGTCAATAAGGCAATGCCCAGCCCGATGGCTGTCAAGGTGCGAAAATCGATAGGTAACGCTTTACGTACAGTATCTGTACTGAACGCCAGCGCAATTAACACGAGACCAGCGGCGGTCACCAGACCGCCAATGAACCCGCCACCCGGGTTATGATGTCCTGCGAAGAACAGATGCAGCGCGAAGGTCAGAATGATAAAGACAACAACCTTGGTCGTTGTTTGCAACAACACATCGTTGCTTTGCAGTGGTACGGTATCCCAGGTTGATGAGCTACGTTCACGGTTGCCATACTTTTTCGTATTGTCCGCTTTGTCATCCGTATCTTCATCGGTTTCTTCAGTCTGTTCTTTCTTGCGGAATTTCAGTCTTGCGCCAAGGTCCCTCGCTTCAAGATTCAGATTAATCATGGAGTAGATGGACAACGAAGCTACCCCAAGTACCATAATCTCCAGTAAGGTATCAAAACCACGGAAGTCCACCAGCAACACGTTGACGACATTTTTGCCGCCAGCCAGATTGTAACTTTCCTGAATGAAAAATTCCGAAATGCTCTCGAGTGACGCGGTTCCGCTCGCAGCTAATGCAACAAAGGTCATGACCACGCCTACGGCAATGGCAACAATCATATTTACACTAAGATAGCTGCGGCTTGATTTGCCTCGTTGTAGTTCAGGCAGATGATAGAAGCAGAGCAGAAACAGTGCAACGGATACCGTTTCGACAATCATCTGGGTCAATGCCAGATCCGGCGCTCGGAACAGCACGAACAGTAATGTGACGAGGTAACCCACTGCGCCTGTCATAATGACTGCGGATAGTCTGTTCTTGGCAAAAGGGATCGAAACCGCTGATGCAATCAGTGCGACGAGCAGTACTGCTTCATAGAAAGAAAAAGGGGCGTTGCCCTTGAAATTCCAGGTGATATTTTCCCCTGAGCGGAAAAAAGCATAAACCAGCAATGCAACGGTGAACGAGAAAATGTATACCAGGTAGTTACGAACCGAGCCATTCATATAGGCTTCCGTCCATTTGCGTGCATAATGCTGAAGGTTATCGAGTACGACATGGTACATATTGTTTATCGTTAACCCTTGTGGGTAATGCTCATAAATCGTTCTCCAGCGCGGCAGCAGTTTGTACAATGTAATACCGAGGGCGATTACACCAATGGTCATGATTAATTCTGGTGTGATGCCATGCCATAGAGAGAAATGAACATCAAAGTGTTCATTTCCGTTCAACAGTGATGGAAGTACAGCAGCCATCGCTGGTTCAATTAATGATCCAGCCAGCAGATTCGGGAATAGACCGAATATGATCACGAGTATCCCGAGAATAACCGGAGGAATTAACATGCCAACGGGAGCTTCATGCAGCTTCTCGGCAGGAATCTCGCTGCGGGTGCGACCAAGGAACGTTTTGAACACAATAATAAGCGCATAGATCAGAGTGAACACACTTGCGAGCCAGGCGAACACAGGCAAGAGTATGCTCCATGATCCGAGTCCAAAGATGCGGAGGTGTGTTACTTCCACCATAGCCTGGAAGAACAGCTCCTTGCTCAGAAATCCGTTAAACGGCGGAATTCCGGCCATGGCGAGTGCTCCGACGAGCGCTACCGTAAAGGTCACAGGCATAAATGAAGCAAGTCCGCCGAGTTTCCTTATATCCCGCGTGCCTGTCTCATGATCCACAATGCCTACGACCATGAACAGTGCCGCTTTGAAGGTAGCGTGATTGAACAGATGAAGCAGTGCTGCCGTAATGGCAACCGTGTACATCGCGGAGGATTCGCCATATCCGAAATAGATGGCCGCCGAGCCAACGCCGAGCAGGGACATGATTAAACCAAGCTGTGAGATGGTAGAGTAGGCCAGGATCGCCTTAAGGTCATTTTTTTTCACGGCAAGGAATGATCCATAACACAGGGTGAGCAGTCCAACCCCGGTGACAAGCCAGAACCATAATCCCTGTCCACCAAAGATGGGTGTAAACCGGGCGACGACATACAGTCCCGCCTTGACCATGGTTGCCGAATGCAGATAGGCGCTAACCGGTGTTGGAGCTTCCATGGCGTCAGGCAGCCATATGTGGAACGGGAACTGCGCCGATTTCGTAAAAGCACCGATCAGAATCAGCACAAGAGCGGGCAAGAATAGTGCACTGTCCTGAATCTGTCCCCATTCCGTAATGGTTGCACGAATGCTGAACGTGCCTGTCATGAGATACATCAGCATGAATCCGGCAAGCATGGCGAATCCGCCAAATACAGTAATGAGGAACGATTTCTGTGCGCCTGAGGTGGATTCTTTACGTTTGTAGTGAAAAGCGATCAGGAGAAAGGACGTAATACTGGTCAACTCCCAGAATCCATACAACACAATCATATTGTCTGACAGCACCACGCCAAGCATGGCTCCCATAAACATCAGTAGATACAAATAAAAGCGGTTTAAGGCTTCTTTGGTATCCATGTAGAAAATGGAGTAGAGCACCACCAGTGTTCCTACACCGGTGATTAACAATGTCAGCAGCAAACTTAGACCATCAAGATATAGATTAAATCCAATGTCCAGTGACGGAATCCAGGGGATATACCCAGATACCGTATTGCGCTGAGACACGGCGGGTACGAGGCTCGCAAAATAAACAAATAATAGGGCCGGGACAAGTAAAACCAGCCATCCCATATGTATTTTACGGAAGAAACGATGCAGCATGGCAAGTACAATACCAGCGGCAAAAGGCAGAATCACAGCAACATGAAGCAGGCTCAACATTACACCCCCAATGACTGAATTTCTAATGCTCTTTGTTGTGGCAAACCGTGCTCATATGGCTCTGTGAGCATGCTTGCTCTCTATATTCATAACCCAAGTATGTATATACAGAATCGTGACTATTCTTTGAATGGAAGAAACACGATGCGAATAGCGTTCCCATATTGTATGGAAATGTATAATGAAAAAAGACATTATTTCCGATAAAGATGAAAACGAATAGGTGACATCCCGTAGTTCTTAACAGCATGAATGATGTTGAAAAAAGCAAGCTGGTTTCACCGTTTATTGGAGGAAGTTATGTCATTCAAGCTTAAAACTGTTCTCACCATGACCTTCGCTGTGTTATCCCTGTTGGTTACACTCACGATTGGTTATATTCTAAGTCAAAAATCATCCATAGCTGTCGAAACGGAGATTGGTCATGCCCTCATCAGCACGGCTTCTCAGACTTCAGACAAGCTGGATCGCTTCATGTGGTCGCGTTCAGGAGAATTGGATCTTCTGGGCCGAATGATTGCTCTAGAGGACCGCTTCGAGCCTGCCGAAATGCAGATGCTGCTGAATCAGCTTCAAGATAGCTTTCCCACATTCTCATGGGTTGGATTCATGAATCCCGAAGGAAAAGTGCTGGCTTCCACAGAAGGCATATTGCGTGGTGAAAATTTATCGGAACGACCTGTGTATCATGAGGGAATCAAGGGTAAATTTATCGGAGATGTCCATGATGCAGTCCTTCTGGCGAAGCTGCTTCCGAACCCAACCGGCGAACCACTGCAATTTGTTGATATCAGCTTCCCGGTGAAATACAAGAACGGAGAGATTGCTGGCGTGCTTGCCGCACATTTGAGCTGGGCCTGGGCGAAGGAAATGGAGGAAAGTGTCCTGGAGCCGCTGAAACATGAGGAAAAGGACATCGAGATGTTTATTGTCAGTCAAAAGGAAAATACGGTGCTGCTTGGTCCAAAAGAATGGATTGGTCGTCCTTTAAAGCTATCGGGCATTGAAGGGGCAAGACTGAACAAAAGCAGCTGGTCCATAGAAGAATGGCCGGATGGAAAAGAATATGTAACAGGATTTGCTACTAGCCAAGGGCATTTGGACTATCCGGGTCTGGGGTGGACGGTGGTTATTCGTCAGCTCAAGTCAGCGGCGTTTGCTTCCGTGACCGACATGCTTTGGTTCAATGTGTGGGCAGGGCTCTCGGTTACGGTGCTATTTGCACTGATTGGCTGGCTGATCTCCCGCCAGATCTCGGCCCCGATTGCACGGCTAACTCAAGTGGCGAATCGGCTTGGTGCTGGAGAGCAAGTACAGATTCCAGAAAATCGAGGCTTTAGGGAAATCGAAGTACTGTCACGTTCACTGGGAGATATGTTGACTTCGCTAACGAATAAAGATTCGGAACTGGTTGTTATGCAGAATCTGGCCCATTACGACCAATTGACCGGACTGCCAAACCGAACAGCACTCGAATTCTATCTGGAAGAATCCTTGGAGATGGAAAGTGAGAATCACACGTTAACGTTCCTTTACCTTGATCTGGATGGATTCAAAAGTGTGAATGATACGCTTGGGCATCAGACCGGAGATATTCTGCTAAAGAAAGTGGCTCAGCGTTTGACCAGTCTCAGTCATGAAAAGGGCATCACGGTAAGGCTTGGTGGAGATGAGTTCCTCATTGTGCTCCGCTCTGTGGGAAGCAATCCAAGAGAAGAAGCTCGTACCTATGCAGAAGATATCATCCAGAGCCTGAATAAGCCGTTTATTATTGAATATGAGCGAATTCATATTGGATGCAGCATTGGAGGAGCTGAGTATCCTACGAACAGTGGCAATCCGAGTGAAATTATCCGCATGGCAGATGAGGCGCTGTATGAATCGAAACGTGCGGGCAAAAATAGAATGACATTCTATCCAGAATTGAAGAACACAGTTAGAGAATAATATAATATAAAGTAAGAGTTAACTGATCCGCATACAGGCAAGGAGCGATGAGATGTCTGGAAAATATACCAATGTACCCTATGGTTATGAACCGCCCCCGGCTACCCGGAAAGGCACGCTGATTTTCTATGATTCATTTGAACACGTAACGGATCAACAGCTTGAACGCGCCGCTGCTATTGCGGACAAACGTTCTTTTGTGCAACTTGTGCTCTATCCGCTGCATGAGAATACAGTGAAGCGGATGAGCAAGGATGGTGTGCAGCCTTTTTACAAAAGGGAAGATCGTCTTCATGACTGGAGAAGGGAGTATGCATCCTCCCGCATACGGGTGGAAGGCTGGGAAGGCAAGAGAAAGAAGTATACGCCGATCGAAGCAGCCCTGCGTCATATGGCAGAAGAATATCCCGCTCCCCATTTCCTGTACCTCACTGTAGAGATGGCGAATCAGTTCGCATCATTTGATTCGTTCAAAGATTGGATTAAGGAAGTACGTCTGATTATTGATGGAGATGCCGTTAAGCTCCACCCGAAGCTGGAGCAAAATGCACATCGCTGGGAATGGGCAGAGTGAACCAATATATTCGGAGTGACGATTAGCGTTAAAAAAAGTAGTGCTGTACAGCCGGATTCCCGGTGAACAGCACTACTTTTTTGCGTTTTTTTGGAGGATTAAACCAGATCAAGGGACGTCATCGTTTTATTTTTCCCCGTTCGTTTGGCGGCATAGAGACATGCATCCACTTCCTCAAACAGCTTGTCCTTGGACAGATGAGCGCTGTAGCTTTTAAGTCCGACACTTACCGTAATATATTGCCCTTCAAGCTCCAGATGAACGAGACGAGCAATTTTCTTGCGAATCTGCTCCACCAAGGCATAAGCCTGCTCGAAGGGTTGCTCAAACATTAACAGTGCAAATTCTTCTCCACCATAACGCGCCGCGATATCGCTTGATGTGATGTTCTCCTGAATGATCAGAGAGACTCTCTCCAGAATGGTGTCTCCCACCCGATGCCCATATGTATCATTAATTGACTTGAAGTTGTCAATATCAATCAGAGCTAAATGTAGACTCATGCCATTATTGGCATACTCAAACGCTTTTTCATAGTAGTCCTTAAAGGAGCTTTGATTATACAGATTGGTTAACCCGTCTGTCTTGGACTGTTTGCTCATAATTGCGTTTCGCACAATCAGATCCTGCTTGGCAAGCATACTGGCCTGAAGATCATCCAGTACCTCGACGCCGCTCGTAACAATCAATTGTGCAACATATGTACCTACAATGAGAAAAGCCGGAATGGAAACCATATCAAACGAAGATAAGTACAGCCGATAGGCTGGGTCGCAGAGTACGATGACATAGCCAATCATCTGCATGAGGCATACCGTCCATACTCTTTTTTTGCTGAAGAACAGAACCGAAGCAAAGATTGGCAACAGACAAATGGCCAGAATGATCCGAATATCGTAATTGACATGAATGATAGTCCAGGCAATGACTGTGCTGGCCATGGACATGGAATAGAAGGAAAATGAACTGAAACGGCGTTCTACCCAACTGGCGATCAGAATAGCGAAAGCGCTGGCTAACGTAGGCCAAAATAAAACGTAGATCATGAAATCTTCTGGAGTGCGATCATAATCGAGAAACAGAAAGCAGCCTATTTGAATGACAACATGCGTTAATACGACGACCCAGTAAGCGCGAAGCATTTTTTTGATCCATTTGGAATGCTTGAATTCGTACTCGGTTGGGATATGGTTGCTATGTAAGTTGGGACTCTTCAATATATCACCGCTGACTGCATCATAATAATACGACAGGCATTGCTCTCGTATGTTTTAATTATAAAACACATTGCACGAAACGCAAATCATTTAATTTTAATATGGAAACAAAGCTTACATAAAAGCGCATAAAGTTCTTATAGAGGACAAACAAAAATCTGAAATAGGCTCATAGACTGTGTAAGAAGGCTCCAATTCATATGATTCCAATTAAGATGAAGGGGAGGTGAGATCAATTCCTCTTGTCGTTCGTTCAACCGTTAATGCTACGGGAGCAATTACATTTACAGGTAACACGCTTGGACTGAGTCGTTCGGACACAGCCGGAGTACCCGGAACACAGGACAGTATTGGAGCTTTTACGACAACCAACGCTTCCGTCCAGTACGGAACCTATCCGCTAGGAACCACGAGCCTGTATCAGAGCAACAGTTCAGCGGCAATACTCGTTCTTCCTGCTGGCAGCACTGTCTTGTATGCAGAATTGATCTGGGGTGGAAGTTACATCAATGGGACAGTCAATCTGAGTGCTGCAATCAATAATCCGGTTACGTTTACTACACCAGCAGGTACATCCAGTGTTACTCCTGATCCAGCTACTTATAATCAATTTGATCTGGGGAACGGCGCTGCCGGCTATGTGCGTTCAGCCAATGTTACTTCGCTTGTACAAAATGGGGGAGCGGGTACATATACCACCGGAGCAGTTGTAGGAACGATTGTCATCACTAATGATGCTACAGCCAATCATGCAGGCTGGACACTTGGAGTCATTTATCAGAACCCCAGCCTGCCCTTTCGCAACATGTCCTTACGTGCAGGTGGAGTACTCGTCCAGTCTACATCGGCGCCAGTTGTTACCACACTGACTGGATTTGCTACTCCGCTTTCGGGTGCATTGGGAGGCAGAGCCCTGTTCAGTGCACAGGAAGGGGACGCGAACCGGACCGGGGATCAGGCATTATTCGGGCCAACCTCGGCAACTTCGGTTGCCTTGTCCGGACCAAACAATCTGGCTGCAAACTTTTTTGCTTCTCAAATCAACGGCGATACAGGAACCCTTAATACAACAGGGACTTTCGGAACGCGGAACCAGACGAACGGGGCTCCGGGCACCAATATTATCGGCGGACGTCAAGGCTGGGATATTACTAATGTGGATGTGTCAGCGAGACTAATCAATAACCAGTCTTCTGCGGTGTTGACGTTAACGACCTCCGGGGATGCATACATTGTCAATGCCAATGCGATTCAGGTTGATATCAATGCACCCAAAATTACAGTGGCCAAAGCATCCGTTGCCTCTGGTGCGGTAGCGGGGGATAGCATTCTTTATACCGTTACTGTCAGCAATGCAGGTACAGCCAGTGCGGCCAGCGTTGTTCTATCCGATTCATTGCCTGTAGGGCTCACCTTCATTCCAGGGAGTGTAACGGTCGCTGGTGTGTCCCGCCCAACACTCGATGTGACCGCCGGCATTCCACTTGGTTCATTAAATCTATCCAACAGTATCGTTGTAACCTATCGTGCGCTCATTGGCCAGGATGCAAGCATACTGCAATTGGTGAATTCAGCGAATGCCGCCTTTACGTTCCAAAGTGTGGCAGGGGGCTCAGTGATTACGGGAGTCATTCCGTCCAATAACTCTACACTTCCTGTCTATTCACCAAACCTGTCCATTGTGAAGTCGGCGAGCACAACCAACGCCACAGTAGGTGACCAGGTCACGTATACGCTTCAGGTGAACAATGGGGGGAATGTTTCTGCCAACGTTACATTAACGGATAACATCCCGAGCGGCAGCTCGTACGTAGCGGGCAGCTTCCGACTAAATGGAAATGTGATTGCTGGTGCTAATCCTGCGACTGGCGTTAATCTGGGGAGCCTCGCGGCAGGAAGTACAAATACCGTAATCTTCCAGGTACTCGTAACAAGCTTGCCTACGCCTCCAACCCTTGTGGATCAAGCCACGGCCACCTATTTCTTTAACTCTCCTGATGGTCGGACTATTAACGGCACAGTAGCTTCGAACACCTTGACGATTCCCGTCACATTGCCCAATGTAACCACGGTAAAATCGGCATCGGTCACGGATGTTGCAGTTGGGGAGACGTTTACGTACACCATCGTTACTACCAACAGTGGTATCCAAGTGATTAACAATGTGGTGCTCACGGATGCTATCCCTGTTGGAACCACATTTGTAGCGGGCAGTGTGATCGTCAGAGGAACTGTCGTACCATCAGCCAATCCGAGCAGTGGAATTTCGCTAGGAACGTTGGCAGCAGGAAGTTCCGCGTCGGTGACGTTTCAGGTTAATGTGCAGTCCCTGCCTGCTTCAAGTTCGTTAGTTAACCGTGCCGTAGTGTCTTATAGCTCGGGTTCGTTCACGGGGATTTCCAACTCCAATTCCATTACAACCCCTGTATACCAGGCGGCAATCGGCATTAACAAGTTGGCGAGCGAAACCAATGCGACACTAGGGGATCAGATTTCATACACACTTGTGGTAACGAACAACGGAACCATAGCGACTCAAGTAAATGTAACCGATACGATACCATCAGGCCTGACATTTAACCCGGATTCGGTAACCGTGAATGGTACTGCGCGTCCTGGGACCAATCCATTAACCGGAATAACGTTGGGGGGTCTGCTGCCAGGAGCAACATCAACGATTGTGTTCCGAACTTCACTCACTACACTCCCATCACCGCCAACACTAGAGAATCAGGGGGCCGCTAGTTACACGTACCAGCTTCCGAGTGGACGAAATCTTTCAGGAAGCAGTTTGTCCAATGTCGTTCGTATACCTGCATCAAGCCCCAATATATTGATTAGCAAAACAGTAAGTACGCCGGACGCTACCGTAGGGGATGTACTTACCTATACGGTTGTTGCAACAAATGCTGGGAGCAGTGCGGTACAAAATCTGGTGATCTCGGATACGCCAACCGGTTCGGAATTCGTCTCCGGCAGTGTCACTATTAATGGAGCTGCTGCAAGGAATGCAAGTCCGCTTTCGGGCATTGCTGTCGGTGCATTGAACAGTTCAAGTAGCGTTACGGTGACCTATCAAACAAGAGTGACATCCGTTCCGTCCACAGGTTCAGTCAGCAACCGGGCAAGTGCAGCATTTACGTCAGGCAGTTTTAATGGCGTTTCTTCGTCTGTCACGGTGAATACACCCATATATCAACCAGTCATCCAAGTAGCTAAAACAGCTAGCACCTCGAATTTGACAGTAGGGGATTCCTTTAATTACTCCATTCAGGTCAACAATTCAGGCAATATTGCCGCAACGGTTACCTTGACGGATCCGATTCATGCGGGAGCTGTATTCAGTACGAATAGTGTCATTATTAATGGCGTACCAACACCAGGTGTTAGCCCGGTAACAGGAATTAATTTGGGGCCGATCGCTGCAGGCTCGAACGTAACGGTCACTTTTGTTGCCATGGTCACAAGTTTGCCTGATTCAAGGCAGTTGACTAACCAAGCAGTTGCATCATTTGCCTACACTCTTCCAAGTGGGAGAACAGTTGCCGGTTCTTCGTTATCGAACACCATTAACATTCCCGTATCCTTGCCCAATGTAACGATAGTAAACAGTGACAATGTAGAGTATGGCGTGGTCGGGGATGTCATTCGATACACATCTGTTATTCGTAACAACGGAACAGTAGCCGTTAACAATGTGGTATATGTCAACCCTCTTCCTCCGAATACCCCATTTGTACCCGGAAGCGTCATTGTGAACGGGACTTCATTCCCGCTCTCCAATCCGACCGCCGGCATTCCAATCGGTACGTTGGCTCCAGGAGCTGAGGTTACCGTAACTTTTGAGGTGACGATTACTATGCCGATCCCTTCACAGATTAACAATCAGTCGACGGTCAGCTTCACATCCGGTTCATTTTCGGGGTCATCATCATCCAATACAACACAGACTCCGGTCATACAACCGCAAATTTCACTCATCAAAACAGCAAATACAGTTAATGCGACCGTAGGCGACACGGTTATATATACAGTAACTGTCAGTAACACAGGCAATCTGGAGGCAAACGTTACAGTGACAGATACGATTCCTACTGTCACAACTTTTGTACCCAATAGCCTCGTGGTATCTGGTGTACCACAGCCTGGAGCAACACCAGGAACGGGTATTCCTGTAGGCATTGTGGCAGCGGGAGCGACAGCTGTTGTTACATTTGCCGTTGTTGTGGATTCACTTCCATCTCCGCAGCAACTTAGCAATTTTGCGACGTCATCTTTTACTTTCACACCTCCTGACGGGCGAACGTTAACAGGGACAGCCACCTCAAATACACTGACGTTTCCAGTCTCGTCGCCAAACGTTGCCGTAGTTAAAAGTACAGTTTCTACTGCGGCTGCCGTAGGGGATACTGTTACTTACTCCATTTTGGTAACTAACAGCGGAATAGCACCGGTAAATAATATTCAGTTTTCGGATCCAATTCCTACGGGGGCCTCTTTTGTTGCAGGAAGTGTCACTATAAATGGGGTAGTGCAGACCGCTTCCAATCCGGCAGGGGGGATATCACTAGGTACGCTCGCTCCCGGAACGTCTGCAACTGTGACTTTCAGTATCAATGTCAATGCGATCCCACCAAGTGGACAATTAAGCAATCGATCCACAGTGAGTTTTACCTCGGGGACATTCTCAAGCACAACGTTCTCCAATACTGTGGTTACACCGGTATTTCAGCCCATTCTATCAGCACAAAAAACGGCGAGTACACGAAATGCTACCGTTGGGGATACCGTCAGTTACACGATTACCGTCAACAATCAGGGTAACTATGGTGCCCAGATTAACCTAACGGACAATATTCCTACAGGAACCATACTTGTTCCGAACAGTGTGATTGTAAATGGTCAGCCTTTACCTGCAGCCAATCCTGCAACAGGCATTCCGGCAGGCACTGTTGCTGCTGGGGCAACAACAACGGTTACCTTTTCCGTAGTTATTGATACTTTGCCGACCCCGCAACAGCTGGTGAATCAGGCTTCGGTTGCTCTTTCCTTTACGCTGCCTGACGGACGCAACATCACGGGTTCTGTTTTGTCTAATATACTTACCATTTCAGTGTCGGCTCCCGATGTCGATGTGGTGAAATCTACGACATCTACGTCTGTATCTGTTGGTGATGTCGTGACGTACAGCATTGCAGTAACTAATAACGGAATAGCGACTGTCAGCAATGTGGTCTTTACGGATGCATTGCCGGCAAGTACTGTTCTTACAGCAAACAGCGTGTTTATTGATGGAGTTCCTCGACCGGGTGTCAATCCTTCAACCGGAATAACGCTTGGTTCCATCGCGCCTGGAGTTACCGTGACCGTTGTGTTTAGTGTGCAGGTTACAGCACTCCCATCTAGTGCAGTATTAAACAATCAGTCTACAGTGAGCTTTACATCAGGTGTTTTTTCAGCTACCACATTTTCTAATACGGTCACTACCCCGGTATACCAACCGATTCTGTCGGCAGTCAAAACGGGAGACCAGGCTATAGCAACGGTAGGGGATACGGTCGTTTACAGCATCGCGATTACCAATGCAGGGAACTTTGGGGCATCTGTCACGTTAACGGATACCATTCCGGCAGGAACAGAACTTGTGCCAAATAGCGTCATTATTAATGGAGCTTCAGCACCAGGAGCCGATCCGGCTTCAGGGATTCCACTGGGTGTAGTCTCCACAACAACTGTAATCATGTTCTCGGTCGTGATCATCACCCTACCTTTAAGCCAGGCCATAACCAATCAGGCCTCAGCAACCTATTCCTACACGCTGCCGGATGGAAGAACACTGGGAGGCAGCCTTTCGTCCAATTCTCTCAATATTCAGGTGTCTGCTCCGAATGTCAGTGTCGTCAAGACGACACCAGTAATTGATGCTGTAGTGGGTGATACGATTGTATATGAGATGGTCGTAACCAATAATGGGATTGATCCTGTCAACAATGTCGTGTTAACCGATCCAATCAGTTCGGCTGTTACTTTTGTCACAGGCAGTGTCCTGGTTGACGGCGTTCCACGTCTCACGGCTAACCCGACACTGGGTATAGCGCTTGGTTCTTTGGCACCTGGAGCATCTGTATCCGTTTCGTATGCGGTTCGGGTCAACACGCTGCCTGCACCACCGCAAGTGAGTAGTCAGTCATCGGTAAGTTTCACATCGGGTGTATTCTCGGGAGCGGCCTATTCAAATACCGTGGTAACACCAATTTATCAGCCGATTATTGCTGTAACCAAAACAGCGAGTACGTCCAATGCCACCATCGGAGACATCATTACCTATTCTTTTACCATTTCCAACAGTGGGAATTTAGCAGCCAATTTGACACTTACGGATAACATTCCGAATGGAGCAGTACTGCTTCCCAACAGCGTCCTGATTGATGGTGTTCCACAGCCAGGTGCAAATCCGGAATCAGGGATTGTTGTTGGGACGATACCTCCAGGAGGGTCCGTTAATGTAACGGTCACTCTGGAAGTTACCGTGGATTCATTGCCGCAGAATCAGCAGCTGGTCAATCAGGCGGTAGCCAATTATACATTTAGTCCGCCGGATGGACGTCAGTTGACGGGTACAGTATCCTCCAACGTTCTGGTGATTCCTGTATCTGCACCAAATGTCGTTGTGATCAAAAGCACAAGTGCAGTTGATGCTGTTGTCGGCGATGTGATCACCTATACAGTTGTGGTAACCAATAGTGGCATCGAGGTAGTCAATAGCGTGGTTATGGTAGACCCTGTACCAACAGGCACCGTATTTGTAGCGGGAAGTGTTACGGTGGATGGCGTGGCAAGGCCTACGGGGAATCCGAATACAGGGATAACACTCGGTTCAATTGCCGCCGGTGCTTCAGTTACCGTTACATTCAGAGTGGAGGTTGTGGTGATATGAGCCAATCTTCCGGTCCGTTGTCCCACACGCTACAGAATCAGTCACTGGTTCGATTCAGCTCGGGTACGACTGAACTGGAACAGGTGGCCTATTCAAATACGGTAGTTACACCATGGATCGGCCCCAGGCTGGAGGTTTACAAGTTTTGCAACGTTGCTGAGGCTGCTCTGGGGCAGACACTGACCTATCTGATTGAAATTTTGAATTCGGGTAATTGTGCTGCCATGGTCCATGTATTGGATTCGCTCTCGTCGGAAACTTCACTTCTCCCCAATAGTGTACTCCTGGATGGAACTCCGCTGCCAGGAGTATCACCGGAGAGAGGGATTCCTGCGCAGGAAATCGTACCTGGAGCGACGTTGCGTATTCATTTTCAGGTGATCATCGTCGGTCTTCCTCAGGACTTGAAACTGGTGAATCAAGCGAAGATACGTTATACATTTGTGACGCCGGAAGGACGAATGGTTGAGGGAGAAGAGCAATCCAACGTGGTAGAAGTAAATCTGGTCTCGTCAAGTCTGTCGTTGGTTTTGAATGCAGATCGTGTGCAAACCTTTGTCGGAGATATCGTCACTTACAACCTTTTGGTGAGTAACCCGGGTTTTATAATAGGAAACGATGCCAGGGTAACGATCCCATTACCCAAAGGGATTGAATTTCTTCCGGGAAGTGTCATTGTGAATGAGATTTTTGTTCCCGAGACGACGCCTGACTCCGGGATTATGATAGGCGAGGTACTACCCGAAGAATCTGTTCCAATTCAATTTCGAGTACAGGTCACGGGAGGAAGCATAGCTGAGAATTTAACAATTCAGGCAGTACTAGAGTACGTTTCAGGTGACACATTGGAGAATGTATACTCGAACGTAGCAACTTTACAAATCATTCAACCTCGGATTTCGATTGCGAAAAGTGTGAGTCCACCCATCGCTACTCCTGGGGATACCGTTCAATACCAAATAACGGTACACAATGAAGGTTCTTTTGCAGTAGATGCTATCGTGACGGATTTTCTTCCGCCAGGTATGCGCTATGTTGAGGGGAGCCTGGGGTGGAACGGTGTGAAACGGCTTGGAACAAATCCAGTCAAAGGCATCAATCTGGGAACGTTGACTGCACGTTCCGTGGTTAATATCCAATTTGAAGTGCATCTCACAGAGCAGGAGCGGGGTGTACCTGCAGTCTTCGAACTGATGAATCAGGCTCGCCTGATCTATACATTTCGCTTGCCAGATTCGCGTTCTGTGCAACGAATAATTTCCTCCAATACGGCTGTCATTCAGTTGAAGTTTCCTATCATCTCGGTTCATGTGGAAGTGAAGCCAGACTTGATCGAAAGGGGAGGAAATGTAACCTTTCATGTACATGTGACCAACACAGGGGCCTGGCCCGCGCGGGTGCAGTTGGCTGATGTGCTCCCTCCAGGTGCCAAATGGATTGGGGAAGCAGAAGTACGGGATCGAGCGATCATTTCAGAGTATTCATCACCAAGATTTTTACATTTGGGTGAGATGGAACCTGGAGCGGAGAAATGGGTCACTTACATTGCACAAATATCCTCCGCTGAACAACTGGGAATCCAGCAGGGTACCGTAACTGCAATGTATACCTACGAGTGGAACGGTCAGAGGCATTCAGGACAGTCCATTTCGAATGTATACACCATTATTGTTGAAGATGGCGATGAATGAAGGGGGATACTAGCCTTTATCTGTAAATGTAAGGGATTTTTTGCTTCGTTATGGAGTCATGACATTACACGAACGTGAATGAATGGTATACTAATTAAATATGACCTCGGCAAATAACCCGTGGATTCGGGTGTCGGATTAGCTATAGAGGAGGCCGCTACATTGGCAAAAGCAAAAGTTGCAAAAAGACCTACCCGGGATGAGTTTGAACTGGAAGAGCTGGGGAACCAACTGGTTGAGGCGTATCAAGAACGTTCGGAAGTGTTGCTGACCGTATGGGGCAAGGAAGATCAGGTTCATGGGGTGATTGTGAAGTTGGACTCACGTACCCGGCTAGTGCATGTGGAGTATACAGAGGAAGAATTTACGGCCAAAGTGCCGTTCCTGGATATTATGCGCATTGATTCTCCACGGTTTTGAAAAAGATGATAAACAGGATCTGAATCAGGGCATCCGCCCTGTCAAATCCATTCTCCCTGCATAAGATAACCCATACCTGTTGCAGAGGAGGTACGGTCAATGAGCGAAGTATTAGGTGGAGAAGCAAGAGGAGGCTACGGATACGGAGGTTTTACTTCTGTAGGTGCCATTCTGGTTTTGTTTATCCTGTTGGTTATCATCTCCAAAGCATTCCTGGTATAATTATTATTCCAGATGAATAAAGGAAGCTCTGCCATCGCGGCAGAGCTTTTTTTGTTTATATTTTGTGTTGTCGTTTGCGGCTGAGAAGTCCGTACAGAACGACGATCACCACAGGGTAGAGAACGGCCCACCCGGCAAAAGGGAACACAATGGCTGTCGCCACAAAGGAAATCCAACTGATGGTTACCCCAGTACGACTTCCCTTGAGTAAGCGTATTCCGGCTGCGCATCCACCAAGATAGGTGAGAATGAACGTTGCATTAGGCAACTGAATAAGTGTGGTGAGTGACACCAGACCTGATCCGTATATGCCTAACACGAGAGTGAAGCAGATGGCCAGGAAGCCGATTGCAGCAATTGGTGTATGGTACCGACTGGATAAGCGGGACATCCATTGCGGGGCGGATCCTTGTCTTGCCAGTGCATAGGCGACACGGGATGCGGCACCAGCATACGCAATGACCGTAGCGGTGCAAATGAATATGCCAGTTAGCCCAGCAAGTAATCCACCCCAGGAACCGAGAGCCTGACTAATGATCCATACGAGAGAGACATCAGCTCCGCCATGAAGATAGCTTTGGGTTCCGACTGTCGCCAGTGCAGTCAGGAAATAGAGCACACCTACAATGATGGCAGCAATGGTTACGCCTTTGATAGCTGCCTTGCGTGGATCAGTAAATTCTTCAGACAGGTGAGATACAGCTTCCCAACCGATAAAACACCAGAACAGAATGGCCCCAGCCTGACCCACGCTGACCCAACCACTTGGCATAAATGGTGTGAAATGTATGGATTGCATATTCGGAATAGCAAATACAAATGCCATGACTAGCACGATAATAATCGCTAGCACAACGCCAATCTGTACCTTTCCGGCAACCTGCATGCCCACGATGTTAATGATCAGTCCAGCCGCCAGCATGAGGGCGGCAATCGCTGTTCTATATCCTTCCCCGAGTCCCAGCGCAGCCGTCATGTAGCCTGCACCTGTAAGGGCAGCCACGGGAGCACCGATGGGAACGGACATTAGAAAGAACCATCCAACCACGGCTCCTGCCCGTTGTCCGAAAGCGAGGGTGACGAAATGGGATACACCGCCTGCGTCCGGGTATCGGGCTGAGAGTAATCCCATGGATAGGGCGAGTGGGAGAATCAGCAGCACCATGCCTCCCCAGGCGAGAAGTGAAGCTGGTCCTGCAAGTTCGGCAGCAAGTCCGGGTACAATCAGGACACCTGAACCGAGAACTGCACTTATATAAAGCGCAACAGCTTGCGGCATACCTATCGTTTTTTTGAGCTGCGAAGAAGATGTGTTCATGAAATAAAATGGCCTGCCTTCCAGAATAAAATGATTTTAGAGCGAGAACTATGTAATTATATAGGAAGAGAGGCAATCAGTCATTGGCGAATTTTGTAGAAATTTCGATATCGGTCGTGCGGACGTTATGATAAAATAAAACTATCCCTAGAGAAAGATTGAGGTGTATCCCTAATGAGTAAAGAGTTGACAGAAGCTTTGAACGAACAGATGAACTTCGAATTTTATTCGGCTCACGTATATCAGGCGATGGCCGCATACTGTTCCAGCGAAAGCTTGGACGGATTTGCCAACTTCTTCATCGTACAAGCAGAGGAAGAGCGGTTCCACGCCATGAAAATATACAAATTCCTGAATGACCGCGGACAACGCGCTACTCTTGCTGCATTGCCAGAGCCGAAGAATGAATATTCTTCAATGCTGGATGTGTTTGAACACGGATATGCACACGAGCAGCAAAACACGAAGAAATTCTACAATCTGGCTGACATTGCCCTGAATGAGCGTGAACATGCCACGATGTATTTCCTGAAGTGGTTCATCGATGAGCAAGTCGAAGAGGAAGCTCTGTTTGATAATATCATCCAGAAGTTGCGCCGTATCGAAAAAGATAGCAATGCTTTCTACATGCTGGACGCCGAATTTGGTAAACGTTCATTCACAGCTCCTGCGGAGTAAGAGGGGACTAAGCAAAGCAACAGGATTGATCCGAACGACAAGTAAATCGATCTACATATGAAAAGTCTGCTCTCGGGCAGGCTTTTTTGTTATACCATTTTAAGCTTCTTTGCTCTCTTCATATAAATTCCAGAAATGAATCTATCAGAAACCACAATTTGGGTTAATAGAATATATGTCAACATTGATCTATCCCGACGGATGTTCTTTTTCGAGCAAATCTATCAAATTCGTTTTATTTTTTTGGGTAATCTGACAAAAGTGTAACTCGAACGTAGCATTTGAAGCGAGAATGGGACGCACTCTTTTTGATAGTATTAGGATTATCGCCAAGGGCTGCACTGAGAGAAACATAGACACCCGGGGAAATACAAGACATAAGGGAGACTTTTATTATGCTACATATTCGTAAAACATTCATCACCGCACTTGCTATTCTATTGATCATTCCATTGCTATTGCCGCAGTCGGCTTCAGCTACATCATCCGCATCCAAGAATGCTGGAAATAAAGCGAGCTCCAAAATCATATATCTAACTTTCGATGATGGGCCGACCGCCCATACGGGACAATTACTGGATATTCTGGATCAGTACAATGCCAAGGCGACATTCTTCATGCTTGGACCTCAGATGGAGAAGTTTCAGAAGGCCACCAAGCGTATTGTTGCAGATGGACATGGACTGGGCTTGCATGGCGTAACGCATGTTCCCAGTAAATTTTATAAATCCGCATACAGCGGCTTGAAAGAAATGCAGCAGGCCAATGAAAGCTTGAATAAAGTGGCAGGTGTCAAAACCAGTCTCGTTCGTACTCCATACGGCAGCAAACCGTATCTCAAACCGGCATATCGCAATGTTCTACTAGGTCAGGGTGGATTCCATCTGTGGGATTGGAATGTCGACTCCGAAGATTGGAAATACAAGAAGGATCATCAGAAAGTTTACAACAGCGTGATGAAGCAGATCCATAATGTTCAAAAGAGCGGAACCACCCCTGTGGTCCTGATGCATGACCAGGAAGCGACATTGAAAGTACTTCCGCAAGTGTTAAAAACACTGAAAGCAGAAGGCTACCAGTTTGAAGTGCTGACCAAGAAAGTGCAGCCCGTGAATTTCTGGAATGACAAACGTTAAAATTCAGGCGAGACAACAATGTAAGCTGATTCCAATAACGGCTTCAAGGAGGACAACAACATGAGCAAACCTAAATTATGGATGACGATTCCTGTGACAACAGCAGTGCTGCTTGCTCTTGCGGGGTGTGGTGGTCAGGATACCAAACCATCATCAGTGGACAACATGTCCCCCGCGGCTGGCGAACAGGCTCAGTCAGGCAGTGGAGGAGCCGATTTCTCCAATGGAACGAAAGATAGCGGAACAGATACAACGGAAACAACGGGGACGGAAGGTTCTGCGGGAAGCGGGACATCAAATTCGGAAACGGGCAGTAACGATCAAACCCAGCAAAGTGCGAACGATGTCATTAAGGACATTCGCAGTCAGCTGAAGATGAAGAACGCTTCGTTACCTACTTCATTTCCCTTGGAAAAGGGAAAACATCTGACTGCAGCGATCACATCGAATACTTCAGATGCGTTCCACATTAACTTTTATTCCACTGACCAGTCTGTTGCGGTTAACGATGCTTCGTTGACGGCCTCTGGCAGCAAGGTACCTGTTCTGGCATCCTATGAAGTGAAGACGTATAAAGACCCGAACAGTACGGATATTTTCCCTGAGACAGATTTGAAAGACATTCCTGAGGACATGACGGTGGATCTGGGACATGACATCAAGGGTGTGGCTGAAGGCGCGGCGGGCAGTCAGTATCTGACATGGACAGAAGGTAGATGGACGCTTCAAATTCGATCCGTTTCCCAAGATAACATGAATAATCCGGGGATTGCGAAGAGAATGGTGGAATACTTGGAATCCCATACACTGCCTGCACCAAAGGATAAAGGATTCGTGAACGTGCAGTACCCAAGCGGTGGTAAAAGCGTTAATGTAACGATCTCCTGGCAAGATGGCAAGCAGATTCATCAGCTCCAGACCGAGCAGGTGCCACTGGAAGCTTTGGGCATGGTTGTTTCTGTGAAATAGTATAGTATGGAACTAAAATAGGTTCCAAAAGGAAATAGGCTGGACCGGAGTGAGTACTCCAGGCCAGCCTATCCTTGTATAAGCAAGGTGCACCGATGGGAAGGTGTACCTTGCTTATTTATGTTTCATTGGGTTAAAGCGGTACTTTCATTTAAACCACCCTTTTTCTTTGGAACGAGTGATGGCTTCAATGCGGTTACTTGCATTTAACTTGTTGAGGATAATAGAGATGTAATTTCGCACCGTACCGGTAGTAATAAATAAATGTCCGGCTATTTCCTTTGTATTTTTACCGTCTGCCATCAGGCCGAGAACGGCATTTTCACGTTCGGTCAGCGGGTTCTCCTGTACATAAGCCTCGTCCACCAGATCGGGTGCAAAAATACGTCTCCCATTCATGACCTGACGGATTGATTCGGCTAGTTCCTCGATCGGGCTATCCTTTAACAGATAACCGCGTACACCGCCTTTCAAAGCACGTTCAAAATATCCGGTCCGGGCAAAGGTTGTCAAAATAATGACTTTACAGCTCATACCTTTCAGTTCCTCAGCGGCCTCCAGGCCACTTTTGACGGGCATTTCAATGTCCATCAGACAGATGTCTGGTGTAAGCTCCCTGACGAGAGAAAGAGCTTCCTGTCCATTGCTTGCACGACCTACCACTTCCATATCCTCTTCCAGATTGAGTAGGGAAGACAAGGCCCCCAGCATCATACGCTGGTCTTCGGCGATTACGATCCTGATCATTGTTCAACCTCCTTTATCGGTTTGCGGACCAGCTTGGGAACATGGATGACAATGCCTGTACCTTCCATGTTTGCTCCGGAACGAATATCCAGACAACCGTTCACAAATTCAAGTCGTTCTTTCATTCCCAAGATTCCGGTACCGCGCCGTTCTTGCTTGCGGGTACGTTCGATTCCAACTCCGTTATCCTGAACCGTTACTATATTATCGGACAGTGTTTCCTCGATTCGGATGGTGCATACCGTTGCCTGACTGTGTTTTACGACATTCGTAACGGCTTCTTTCAGACACATGCCGAGTACATTTTCATTTAGTTGTGACGTATCCTGCAACTTCGGATTGCCTTCCAGTACAAATTCAATGGAAGCGGCCTTCAAAATCTGTTCGGCACGGAACAGTTCATCCACCAGCTGTGTGCCACGCATGGTCGTTACCATTTCCCGGACTTCCTTCAGGGCCGTACTTGCCGTCTGTCTCAGATCGTTCAGCTCAATCTCGGCTTGATCAGGATTCATGCGGAGCAGACGCTTCGCTAGATCGGTTTTCAGACCGATGAGAGAGAGTTTTTGTCCAAGTGTATCGTGCAGATCGCGTGCGATACGTTGCCGCTCTTCCATTTTCACCAGATCATCCAGCCGTTTGTTGGCATTCTCTAGCTGGCCTTCCAACTGTTCACGCTTATTTTTGTTATACGTACTGATCGGAAGCAGAATGGATGCCATGAGACTAATGAATACAAACGGAAACTGACTGAGCAGTAGGGTGCTCTGCTTGATGAAGCTATAATTAATGGTTAGAAAACTGGCTGCCAGGTTCACCGAATAGAGGGTGAAAAAGCCGGCTTTATTTTTAATATTCCCAATAAAAAAAGCAAGAAACAATGAGAAATAGGCATAATCATAAGCGATGGTCATCGTAATTGATATGGCGATCAGCAGCCCAATCCACATATACACCTGCCAGCCCTTTGTGATGAAGGCAAGCAGATAGCAAACAAAGAAGAACAGAATGATGAAGATTCCCGCAACCATGGGCCACAATTTGGAATATTGTGAAATATAATAGAAGGGCAGGATGAAAAAGACGAGCCATACATATGGATTTAAACCTGTATTTTTATAAAAGAGCTGCATCCACTTTTGAATGAAAATTCTCCTCCTCGGACTTGCATTGTACTCAAACTTAGCCTGACTGTAGCATGACTTTAGCCTGAATACAAGAAAACGAATCCGACAGAGTTAAGGCTTCTCTGTCAGACCCGCTTGGTTGTTTACTCGAATAGGCGGTTGAACGTAAGGCTTGCGGGATAACGTTTTGATCTCGCCGAAGCTAATAAAACGCTTGGATTCTTCGTCCCATAGACGGAAGCGCAGGGCAGCCAGACTGGAACGTAGCGTAATCGTTGTTGCATTCTGCAATGGTGGTGTTGCATTATGTGCTTCTTCCAAGTAATAGTTAGGTACACGTGGGCTCAAGTGATGCACATGGTGGAACCCGATATTGCCGCTGATCCACTGCAACAGTTTAGGCAATTTGTAATATGAACTACCTTCAACAGCAGCCTTCACATAACTCCATTCATCTTCATTCTCAAAGTACGTATCTTCAAATTGATGCTGTACGTAGAACAGCCAGATGCCGAAGAAGCCAGAGAAGAAAAAGACGGGTGCCTGCACCAGGACAAAAGCCTGCCAGCCGATTAACCAGCACATGGAGGCATAAAGAGCTACGATCAACACTGTAGTCAGGTGAGTATTCATGCGTTCTTTGCGTCTTGCACCTTTACGGTTAAAACGGTAGGCGAACAGGAATACATAAATGGGTCCAATACCGAACATGACAAACGGATTACGATAAATACGGTAGAAGAGACGGCCCCAAGGGGAAGCGGCTTTATATTCCTCAACCGTCATCACCCAGATATCGCCAACTCCACGTTTATCCAGATTGCCGCTGGTGGCGTGATGAATGGAATGCTCATTTTTCCATTGCAGGTAAGGCGTCAGGGTTAATACACCTGTAATCGTACCGAGAATGTCGTTGGCACGTTTGCTTTTGAAGAATGAACCATGACAGCAGTCGTGGAAGATGATAAACGTTCTAAGTACAAACCCCGAGGCTACGAGGGCAATCGGAAATGTCAGCCAGTAGGACACGGACAGGCTATAGTACGCTGCGGCCCATAATAATAATAGTGGTAGTATGGAATTCACTAATTGTTGGATACTCAGGCGAAGATTATTTTTCTCATAAGGGGTCACTTCTTTTTTAAGGGCCATTTCTTTGGTTCTGCTCATAGACTTACGTCCTCCTTCAATGGTCAATAACTGTAATCAGTTCTAACCTAACGCTTCCTGGGAAGATGTCTCCAAGTGAGGCGTTTTTATCATTGTATAAGAATGCGTCCAGTGCAGTAAGTCATAAACGTCAGTACACTGTAATGATGAATATCAATGATGACCCATGACATTTGTCATGGGTGGATGAAGCAAACCTGCTTTGTAGAGCCTGAAAAACAGTATTTTTAGATTCCTTTGTACAATTTGCGCAACAATTTGTATTATGTATACAAATTTTGTGCCGGGCATGGTAGAATCTATCATTGAGTGGTTATGACAACTTATGAAATTGGTTGATAGGTTGATTTTCTGATGGATTGGATGGAGTGCATGATGAAGAAAAGAATAACGGATATTCTATTTATTATGGCGGGTGCATTTCTGTTTGCACTTGCAGTAAACCTGTTCGTCATCCCGAATGATTTGGCTGAAGGCGGCGTTACAGGGATTACAATTATTTTGTATTACCTCTTTGAATGGTCTCCTGGACTGATGAACTTGCTCCTGAATGGTATTTTGCTACTTGTGGGGTACAAATTTCTGGACAGAACGACAACGGTGTATACCATTATTGCGGTGGTATTTAACTCGCTGTTCCTGCACCTAACCGAGAGCTGGACGATCGCATCGGACGAGCTCTGGATCAATACTATTTTTGGTGGATTATTTGCCGGTCTGGGTATCGGCATGATTGTTAGAGTAGGCGGCACAACGGCGGGCACCGTTATTCTGGCCCGGCTTGCCAATAAATATCTGGATTGGAACATCAGTTATGGACTGTTATTCTTCGATCTGATCGTGGCGTTCTCGTCTTTCTTCATTATAGGGCCGCAAGGTTTGATGTGTACGATTGTCATGTTGTTCGTCGGAACCAAAACGATGGAGTTTATTATTGAAGGGCTCAATCCGAAAAAAGCAGTTACGATTATATCTACCAAACAGGATGCCATTGCTCAACAGGTCATTGAGAAGATGGATCGGGGAGTCACCGTCTTGTCTGGTCATGGCTACTATACGAAGAACCCGAAAGAGATCTTATATATTGTCATTAGCAAACAAGAAGTTCCAATGCTGAAGAAGATTGTACGAGCGGAGGACGAAATTGCTTTCATAACGATCCATGATGTGCGCGACGTCTTTGGTGAAGGATTCATTGAATTGTCCAAATCGTAATGAAACGTATATATAACGAAGTAAGGAGCTGCGGTGTTTATCACTGCGGCTTTTTTTGATTTACATAATGTAAAGTCGAAATTGAATGATTACGATGAGATCAGGCCTTGATTTTGAAATCATATCATCCGATACAGACAAAAAGCTGTACACGTTTTAAAGCCGATGATATATTAAATTTAATTCGTTAAGAAACTTAACTAACTATAAAAGGAGGCGATAAAATGGCTGGCACACCGCAGTATATCCGCAATCTGAACGAGAATTTGATTATGGATGCGCTGATCGCAACTGGTGCGATGTCCAGGGCAGATATCAGTCGTCAGACCGGACTCAGCAAACCTACGGTGTCGTCGGCGATTGAACATCTGATTGAACGAAATCTGGTGCTGGAAACCGGCAGAGCCGACAATGCCCAGGGTCGCAAAGCAACACTCATTCGATTCAATGAAACAGCTTATTATCTCTGTGGCATCGATATTGGGGCAACCCGAATTCGGATTGCACTCTCTGATCTGAATGGTGAGATTATGGATTACAGAACGTATCCAACATTATCGGTCCAAAGCGGTGATCGAGCAGGGACGGCAATCCTTGATGTGCTTCGAAGCCATATGGATGAATTACTGACGGAAAATCAATTGAATTGGGATCAGATCCAATGTATTGGTTTTGGCATTCCAGGTGTTGTACTGCCGGACTCTGGTGATATTGATCGAATCGTTGCCCCGTTAGAGGGATTGGAAAAGTTGCTCTCGCTTGAATCATTGTCGGGAGCCTTCCCATGTGAAGTGATCCTGGAGAACGATGTGAACCTGGCTGCACTGGGGGAGTACAGGGGTGGAGCAGCAGCGGATTCCAATCTGTTTGTTTTTTTCTCCATCGGTACTGGAACAGGTGCAGGCATCATGGTGAATGGGCAATTGCTACGAGGCATGGGCGGGGTGACAGGCGAGCTCGCGGAGATGTTGTTGGAAGAGGGGCGTCGATTGGAGGATGTTTTGTCAGCGGAAGGTCTGATGGAACTGGCCAAGCGTCAGTTGGATGCCAGTCTTCTTGAGGGTCCTGATTCTGGTATAGAATACCTTCGTGAACACCTGACTCCTGAGAAACTGTTTGAAGCTACCCGAGGTGGAGAATCGCAGGCTGTGCAGATTCTGAAACAATACAGCCAAATGATAGCTTCGGCTCTGCGGAATATCTGTGTCGTGCTTGCTCCCCATCTCATTGTACTTGGCGGAGGTATCGGGGGAAATGGGGATGTGTTATTGCCGTTTCTCAGACAGATCGTATCTGATCAATTCCCGGCGAAGCCTGAACTGATCTGTTCAGAGCTGGGCGAGCGGGCCGTAGTGACTGGAGCAGTGCAGGTAGCCTTGCAACAGACGATGTTGAATCTTCAGCATGAGGCATTGGAATAAAAGCGTCAAAATGAGATTTGAATTAAACATCAGCTAGGCTGATTTAAAAATAGAGAAGATTCATCAGACATTGAACGGGTTGAACATCGCATATAGGAGGACAAAGCTATGTTTACCGACAAAAAGGAATATTCATTTTCAACTTGCTGGAACATCAAACGTCACACTACGGGTCAGGGCATGATTGAGGAGATCAAATCCCTAGGCTTCAGACAGGTGGAGCTAAACTATAACGTGACGGACGAATTGCTTCAAACGATTGAACCAATGATTGAACGGGGAGAAATCGGCATATCCAGTGTGCACAATACATTTCCACATGTAGCTGATCCAGATTATGGAACCGACTCGGTTCTGCTCGGTTTCGACGATGAGCCTCGTCGAAAGCGCGCCATTGAACTGCTGCTCCGTTCAGCTGAATATGCACACCGGTATGGTGCGAAGGCAGTCGTCGTGCATCCAGGCGAGGTGCCGTTTGAATATAATATTGATGAAGCATTGAAAAAGATATATCACGATCAAGGGCCGGACTCCTCGGACTATCAATCGTTGTGGCAAGAAATGTTGGAGAAGCGTGAGGCGAGTAGCGCACATTACCTGAAGCGGATTCAGGAGAGTCTGGAAGAAGTGTGTGAGTTGTCTGAACAGCGCGGATACGGGGTGAATTTCGGCATTGAGACTCGATCACGCTGTTACCAAATGCCGACGCTGCAGGAGGCGGGCGCACTTATCCGTGGAATGAAAGGGGCACCACTCGGCTTATGGTACGACATCGGTCACGGCATGATGATGGATCGAATGGGGCTTTATGATAATGTACGCGAAGCAAATGAATTGATCGACCATGTCGTCGGGGTCCATATTCATGAGACGGTAGGCTTATCGGATCATTGGTGTCCTTATATCCATAGTAAGGACATGGCATTTTTTGATTCATTCCTGGATATCATTGATCGTTCTCCGGTCAAAGTATATGAGTTGAAAGCAGCCTGCACACCGGAAGAGATTGATGAGAGTCACCAGTTAATTACAGCTCGTATCGCCGGACGTCAAGCGGCACGGCAGCACGGATAATCTGGCAAGAGAACAGCGGTGAAAAATAAACGTAAAGAGAGCGGTCAGAATAATCTTACCTTTTGGGTTAAGTGGTATTCTGCCGCTCTCTTTCCGATGTGATATTTTCTAATCAGTAATTATAAGATATAATATGCATTAATCAGGCTATGGTATCCCTTCCTTCTGAACTCTTACAATGGTATTAGGGGTGCCGCTTCCCTGATTTTTTTAGTTTTTTGGACTGTGTTATACATATGAAGAACCGCCACGAGCTAGGCCAAGTATACCAATGCTGAATATATTATCGTCATGTGGGAGAGTACAAGTGATGGATTTATTCTCAATCTATTTCAGCAGGAATTTGAAAGTGATCATTGCAGAGCGCAAGGGCAAGCTGCCTGTGCGTATATTGGCGACTGCACTGAGAAATTTGGAATCGCTGGGATATACGTTTTCGACGAAACTGATAGATGTGCTGAATACCTGGGAACGTGACAGATTCGTTTTCTGGTTTGAGCAATTGATAGATGAGCTTCGAAAGATGAAAGGAATCAATTTAAAGGAAATCCTCGTGTATCCGAAATTTCCTAAGCGGAAAATGAATATTCAGGAAAGTAAATTTTATTTAAATGCTTTGATGCATTCCTGGAGACAGCAGCTTCTTGAAAAGGAGCAAGAACAGGAGCAGCGCATATTACTGCTGAACAAGCTGCGACTGCGTGTGATTCATCTCGGCAGTGAAGCAGATTTTTACCAAGTAGGAATGGACCTGCTTACAGCAAAATCTTCGTTAATGCCAGTTGCAAGAGAGCAGTTGACCTGGTTTGCAACAAAGTACGAAGGCTGGGCCACATTTGAACCAGAGGCAGGGCAAATACCTGTGAGGGAAAATGCAGCCGTTTATTGCGCGGCTTTATTAAAGGCGGGGCGTGCTTCGGTGAAGCAACTCCAGCGACATTTGCGCACGGCAACAGATATATTGCGGCTGGCGGTAGCGTGTTCCGATGGAGATGTCAGTCTGAAGGAGAACACCCGCTTCCGTTCATTTACTCGATCTGAACGTCGGGTAATACTTGCTTTATTGGAGGGTGCTTCGAACCCGCTGGAAGATTTGTTTCGATATAAAGGGCGCTGGCAGAGATTGGCCGAGCGACTGCATCCAGGTGAATATCGTCACCGTTATCCAGGGGCAATAGCGGCGCTGGACCAGTTGCGACGTGGGGAACGACCGCTTACCTTTCATGGCCGAGTGGAGCGGGCATTTGAACAGAAGGATAACCAGCTTATTCTGGAGACGCTTGCGGAACGTCCGGGAGAGATGGTCGGTCAGCTCGACCGAATGATACGTTCCGGTGTTCCGGTGCAGCAAGTGATCGGCAAAATGGAAACTGTGGAAGAGAAGGTTTCGACAAGGGCGCTGCTTGGAGTGTTGGCCCATTTCAGCACACGGACGGAGTTTCAGGTCAGGAGGAGCTTTTTCCGCAAAGGCAACACGGCAAATCTGTATGTCTCCACTCAACCGCTACCGTCCCTCAACGTTGAGGATGTTCATGCGGTGATATCGGCGGTAGAGCATACACTGTTGAAACGGTTTGCCGTGCTTCCACCACTCGGTAATGTCTACATTGATGAAAGACTTCAAGAGTTTTCAGTTCCATGGGGAAAACGCCGGGCAAGCGAATCTCTTCGAGCTCTATCGCGTGCGTCATGGATATCGTTACCCACAGGAGATACCGTTCGTTTTTTTCTGTGGTGGAGAGAAGGCCTGAGCGGTGATGAGCGAATCGAACGTGTGGATACCGATCTGTCGGGTGTACTGTATGATGAGGATTGGCGTTATATGGACCAAACATCCCGGACCCCTCTGAAATCGAATGAATATATAGCTGCAAATAGTGGGTTTATGGTGACTGCACCGGATGGAGTGGCGAAGTATATGGATCTGCATTTGCCGTCCGTTTCTAGGTTAGGGGCACGTTATATTGTAATCATGGTTAACGCATTCAGGGATAATGCTATCAAGGATTTATCGGAGTGTTATGCTGGCTGGATGATGCGTCAGGTTCCACAGTCGGATGAAATGTTCGAACCTTCAACGGTGCAGGAGCGAATCGATCTGATGGCAGATTCCCGCAATTGTATTCCAGCCATTATTGATGTACAGGAGCGGTGCATTTTGTGGTGCGATCTTGGCTTAAAGAGACAGCCTAAAGCGCATCATCCGATGGGAGACAACAAAGCCGAATTGGCTTTGATCGCCCGGGCAATGACGGAGTTGAAACGACCAGATTTATATACCTTATTCATGCTTCACGCTAAAGCGCGGGGAACATTGGTTGAGACATTAGGGATGGCCAATCTCGTATTTACAGCGGAACTGGAATCCAATCGTGTGGCTGAAGTGGCAGAGTATCTGACAGAAGGCCCACCCGTGGAGCGCACTGTGATTACACCTCTGGAGCAGGAGTATATTATGAAGCAGTTTTTGTAACGATGTAGGTTCGGATGTTTAGTCATAGATTATTGTAAAAGGGGTATTTGTCACGTTGGACCTGCGCGGGTAACCATGACAAATACCCCTTTTGGTGTGGATTATATATTTCTGAGCCTATAGGTAGCATGAAATTGAATGGAGAAAATGAAGGTCGTTCCATTCCATTACACATTTTATTCGTACATTCGTTGTTCGACTTCAGCAAAAGCGATATCAGGGCTCTCATTTGAATTATCAATGTAAGCAACGGCTGAGGCGGGCAAGGGCCAGGCTACTTGTTTACGGGCAAGTGAAGCTGTGAAGGCATCCCAGTTCTCCAGCTTCCACTCATCCAGCGGGGATTTTCTGGCTGTAATCCGCTCTCGATACAACGCTTCATTTGCAAGATAAATATAGGCCACACGTACATCTGTATCATCAAGGGAACGTCCAATCCGTGCGAGTTCCTGCTCGATCCAGTCCGGAGTTCCGATTTCTTTGGTAAAGGGTCCTACAACCACGGTATCGATACCCAATTGCACGTTGTCCAGTGCAGCATCCATCGTAATACGGTATCCCAAATCACGGCACAGCCGTTTGTATTCCGGTGAATCCCGATCGGATGGATCGAGTCCTTGTAGGGTCATTATTGCTTCAGCAGCTGGACGCAGCAGGATATCCATATCCAAAAAAGCAGCTTTATGTTTACGCGAGAGGGCTTTGGCAAGGGTTGTTTTGCCACTCCCGGCCCCGCCAAGAAAAAAAATCAGTTTGCTCATGGTTTGAATTGCCTCCTCATAATCGATAGAAAGAATATGTAATGTCTAAGTAAGAATAAGAGATTCATGATGACACCTCAGGTGTGAAATGACTTGTTTATTTTATCACAAACGTCTTCAATTGATAGCTAGACAGAAAAGGAAGGATCAGGTAATATTATACCTAGTTTTACTATGCATAGATTTCCGATGTATGTAGCCAAGTGGATTTATTAGGTACATGTTGAAGTTTTAAGAAGTGTGGTAAAAGTGGATGTAGTTATTGGACGTGGAAGCATGAACCAAAGGGAGTGACAGCTTTGCAGGTAAACAAACAAATGATTAAAGGCAGCACGGAGACATTGATTCTTACGCTACTGAAGGAACAGCCGCTTTACGGTTATGAATTGATCAAGGAACTCCATCGTCAATCCGAAGGTGTGTTTAATTTGAAGGAAGGTACGTTATATCCCATTCTGCACGCGATGGAGCTTGAGGGATGGGTGGAGTCTTACTGGATGGAGGTTGAAGGTAGGAAACGTAAATATTATTCCATTTGTGACAAGGGTGTGGAGGCGTTACAGCATAAAAAAGCCGAGTGGCTTTTATTCCGCGGTGCCGTGGATCGGGTGCTTGGGGAAGGAGGCTTAACATGACGGATCGACATGAGAAGATTAAACATTATCTTGATCAACTGTGTAGTCAGGTTAAGGCACGTGAAGTACATACTGATCTGCGTGATGAGCTTGGCAACCACATGGAAGAAATGATGTTGGACAAGGAGCAAGAGGGACTGAGCCAGGAAGAGGCAGCTGCATACGCCATTGATCAGATGGGTGATCCCGCAGTGGTGGGCAAAAGTATGCACAGATTGCATCGTCATCGTATGCATTGGGGGCTGTTAGTTGGATTAATTGGTTTGTCTATAACTAGCCTGTTACTGATATGGATTTTTACGACGAATGTCGCAGATGAAAAGTATCAGTCCTTATATCGGGGGCATGTGGTGTATACCGTTATAGGTGTAATGATGATGTTGTTCTTTATTTACTTTGATTATCGTAAGTTGAAGAGAGCTGCCTGGTGGATCTATATTCTACTTAATGTCATGTTGTGGATCAGTCCAATGATAACAACGGATATTCATGGTAATAGCAGGTACTGGGGCTTATTTGGATTAACGATAGACCTTACCACAGCTTCAGTGTGGATTTTGCCACTTGCTATAGGTGCCATTATGTTGGACAAGCTTCGTTCCAATTGTAATATGCAATCCATTTTGACCTACATTGCAATGATAATGTTCCCCGCAGTACTATTGTTTCAAACGTTGGACTGGGTTCGGTTGTTTCTGTTTGGCATAATGAGCATTATTATATTTGGCTGGCTCACGAAAAAATGGCTTTATACAGTCATAGGTGCTGTTATAACAGGAAGTATTTTTGTACTGCTATTGTTTTTTGCAGATCAATACGGACGCCTGGAGAGGCTCTCTGTCGTTTTGAATCTTCAGGATGACCCTTACGGGAGTGGCTATAGCAACAATTCCATTATTGAAGTTATTCAATCATCCGGCTGGTGGGGGAATGGGATTGATACAACGTTCGATAAGTTTAAAACGAGTTATTATAATTACCCAGGTGTTCTGCTCATTGATGTGTTTGGTTGGTCAGCCGGGATCCTGTTATTGGTGGGGATCATCTGGTTTGTTATCAGTATGATGAAGATGCTTCCTCGCATCCGGGATGATTTTGGTCGTATGATTATTGTCAGTATCACCGCCGTTTTTGCATTGCAAATCATCTATTCGTTGGCGATGACCACTGGGAAGGCTCCGATTCTTAGTATTTCTTTTCCTTTTATTGGATACGGTAATCATCTGATGTTTGATTATGCCATGCTCGGTTTACTCCTCGGTGTGTACCGTCGGAAGGATACCATTTCGAAGAGAAATGAAAAAATACGGCACAAGGTGGATGCCGATCCAATGACCAGTTTATAAGCATGCAACATCATTACCGCATCTAGAAACGAATGGATTGTTATGCTCATTTAACGAGCATTCATGGGAACCAGATATGTCTGAGGTTTACCCATCCCTGGCTGTTAAAGGAGAGGCCACGAACGGAAGGCAGGTAGGCAGTCTCCACATGTTTTTCAGTTAAATGGAATAATAAACTCTGCTGCACCAGAAATTGTTCGATCCGATCCAGTTCGGCAGTTCGGTCTGCTACTATTTGCGAAGCAACAACAGTTTGCAGCATCTCTTGAACACTCTTCTTGGAAGATTCCTCCAGATGTTCGGATAAAGTGAGATAGAGATCGTACCTGCGTAATTCTTCGTCCCGGTCCCGAATCAAGGAGAAGAGAATCAGATCGGATTCCAGTCTCAGGTTCCCTTTGAATTGCTCCATCGTGCCTATGCGGACAGTACATGTGAAGCCGTACATTTCCAATGACGATGCCAAACGTCTAGCATCCATCCGATACTGAGGAATGGTTGTGATGTGCAAGGGGATAGGTAGATCAAAAGTAGGGTGCTGAGACAAATAAGTCAATTCTTCTGCATTCATCAACACTTTATCAGCATCTCCTGAATCAGCTTCATTACTTTCATTAATGCCATTCCCATACAATTTAGTAATACACGCCTGAACATGTGCTCTTACATCCGGATCGCTTAGCGGTCCGGTTTTTTGTGTATTACAAGTGAGTAATTTGCGTACCATCACGCCTGCACTAATCTGTGTCCAGTCTCTACTCTCAGACGAGGATGGATTATGAACAAGGTGGAAGAAAGGAGATTCGATATCTTGTTTTTCATCCAAATGTGCAGGAGCACTCCACGGGATTTGTAGAATATCTACTCGGTCCAGATGGGCCCTGCCTTGAAAATACATCGGAAAAGCTTCAAGTCTGCACAGGTGATCATCCCAGGTTGTGACCTTGAAAGGCCCCGTTCCTATAGGCTTATGCATGGTATTCGGTAGATCTGGTTCATTGTCTCCATCTTTATGTTGCCCGTAAGCGGCTTGTGAAACAATCGCTGCACGGCTCGTAGAAAGAAAGGGCAAAAACAGTTCGTGAGGGGCTTTGAGCTTGAAACAAACGGTCAAGGGATCTGCTGCTTCAATCGATAGAATTTGTTTACTCACATCGCGGTATAATGTCCGCCGTTCTGTGGATTGCAGTCGTTCAAATGTATACACCACATCCGCGGCTGTCAGCAGGTGTCCATTGTGAAAAGTAATCCCTTTACGCAAATAAAAAAACCATGTTTTCCGATCTGAACTGACATCCCAGGTATGAGACAGACAGGGAATAATCTCTCCGTGTTCATTACGTTGAACCAGCCCGTCGAACACATGACTAGTGACAAAAGATTCTGCCAGCAAATTGATAAAAAGGGGATCAAGGGCGTGCAGTTGTTGGCGGATCGGTAACCTGAGCGTATCAATTCGCTCATTATGGCTACCAGCTTCCGTATGGTGTCCAGAATAACCAAGCAGCCACTGGTTTAGGTGATCCTGCATTGTCGTAGTACTAGAGAAAGCACCAACCTGTTCGGCGGCTTGCTGCAACTCGCGGCGATTCATGGCCTGCATCATGTATTCTGCTGCAATTTGATCAGCCGGAACAAGTAGGGTCAGCGTAGAACGCCGTCCACGTCCGCGCTGGGACACCCACCGAATCCAGTCTTGGGCAACCATTTTTTTGACGATTGTTAATGTGTTACGGTGTGTACACTCGAGCAGTTCCGCAAGGTCAGAGAGCGTTACTTCATGTTCTAATAGTTGACCAAACCGGCTATGAAGCAGCAAATATTGCTGATGTAATTTCAAGGTTTTGATTCCTCCTGGAGGTTGTAGCTGATGCAATATAATAAAATAAGAAGTTTTATCGTTTTTAATTTCTATTTATATTCTTATTTTATCATCTAGAATTAAACCTAGAAAGTTTAATGGAGGTTTTTCCCATGATTGATAAAATAATGGCTTCACCCAACCGTGCTTTAATTACGCTACTATCCGCATTAATGTTAGCTATCATTCATCAGTATTTGTTCTATGGCAAGGATATTGGTGTTTCTTATCCCATCTTTGTTATCCTCTTTTATGGCTTTATGTTCTTGTTTGCCAGGGACCGAATGCGGCCATTGACCATGATTGATGCTTTTATGGCTGGGGTGGTGCTGATGCTGGCGCTAACGTTTCTGTTATACGACAATGAACCGCTGCGTATCCTTAATTTCCTGATCGTACCGGGGCTTATTATCTTACATATGACTTATCTGGTCGGCAGAAAACAGAGACAATGGTGGGACATTGGATTGATCGGTACCGCGATGGACCATTTGCTGCCACAATCCATCCGTCATTGGGGAACGGTCGCAAGCATTGTTGTGAAAACAGGAGGACGTGGGCTAGGTAAAACGCAGAAAACGGCTGCTTTCAAAGTATTCATTGGCCTTATAGCATCCGTTCCCATCCTCATCGTGGTTGTAGCACTGCTGACCTCAGCAGATGGGATTTTTAATGAGTATTTATCCGGTTTTCCGGAATGGTTAAATAAAATGACACTGACACCAGGATTTCCGAGAGTGATCTGGATTCTCATCGCGGGCGTTTTATTGTTCAGTTATGTATGGGGTTTCGTGCAGCCGATGCAATATGAAGCAGATAAGAGAGAAAATGCACATTGGAAAAATGGAAAAGCAATTACGGTTACTTCAGAAATCGAAAAGCGAGAAGATGTTTCCGTGAATTCCATACAGGAGAGTCCTTCCTTGAACTCAATCATAGAGGATCAGCCAGCAAATAAGCCCGCACCTGAGGCAATTTCTACTCAAGCTCATCGTGAACCTTTAAGATTGGACCCCATCATTGTGGGCACGATGCTGTTGGTCATCAACTGTGTGTATGTTCTGTTTGTACTTGTACAATTTTCTTATCTTTTTGGGGCGGGTGAGGGACATCTTCCGTCAGAATTGTCCTACGCAGAGTATGCAAGAAGTGGATTTGTGGAGCTGATACTGGTAACAGGCATTAATTTTTTCATCCTGATTATCGCTCTTCAGTTCACGCGTTCAAGCGGCAAAATAGGTTCTGTTGTGCATCAGGTGCTGCTCTTTGTCCTGGTGGGTTGTTCCGCAATCATGCTGTACTCGGCGTTTATACGCCTCAACCTGTATGAACAGGCTTATGGATATACCTACATTCGATTTCTCGTACATGCATTCATGATTTTTCTGGCGCTACTGCTGCTTATTGCAGCTCTTCGAATCCGTTATACCTCCATACCGTTGATCCGCTGGTATATTGTATTGTCCCTAGCAGCCTATGTGGCAGTCAACTATGTGGGCATGGATAATCGGATTGCAGAGCTTAATATTACACGATATCATCAGACAGGCATTATTGATGCATCCTACTTGACGAGTTTATCTGCAGATGCCGTTCCGATACTGCGAGAGTTTGCCCAGAGGGAGTACCCGGATTTGAAAGGGGAAATGCTGGAGCATCAAGCTAACTTTGACCTGGAAGAAACAGACAGTTCCTGGGCTTCTTTTAATATGGCAAGACATAGAGCTAAGCTAGAATTGTCCAAATTGAGAATGAAATGAATTCATCTACCTGTTTTCCAGCAATGAATTTATGCAAAATCCATATGTAAGTGTTATACTATAAAAACTAACCTATAAAGGGGGTGAATCCCTTGTTTGAACTTCAGGAATTGATACCGTATATATTTTCACTCGGACTCATTTTCACAGTCAGTTACGCTTATATTGCCCATCTGCATTGCGGCATTACAGAGTACTGGATGGAAGGTGGCGCCGGAGGTGGTCTGGAACCTGGATTGCCAACCTTGTCCTTGGACGGACAACACAGACCTGAAGCTTTAAGTCGAATCGTCAGACGAAGAGAATCCCCGGATGAAGATGAACCAGATTGCCATTCCTCGTTGTATGTACTTTCTACAAATCAACGAGGAGGATATATATGGAACATAAGACAAGCAAGGGGTTCACTTTTACATCTGGCAAGGGACGGATCTATGGCCTGATTGCAATTCTTTTTGCAGTGATGCTACTGGCTGGATGCAGTAACAACGTCTCAGAGATTAATTCATCAACACCGGGGTTCTTTAACCATTATGTTGTATTTCCACTGTCGTATCTCATTCAGCACATTGCAACGATATTTAATGGAAGTTATGGGGTAGCCATTATTGTGATTACCCTCGTTATCCGTCTTGCGTTGTTGCCATTGATGATGCGACAAGCAAAATCTCAGCAAGGTACCCGAGTGATCATGAATGCTATGAAGCCGGAGATGGATGCGCTCAAGAAAAAGTATGAGGGCAAAAACGACCCAGCCGATAAGCAGAAGCTTTCGCAGGAAACGATGGAGCTGTACAAGAAGCACAAGTTCAATCCGCTGAATATTGGATGCTTGCCACTGCTGATTCAGTTGCCTATTCTGTCAGGTATCTACACGGCTATTCGGCTTACGCCAGAGTTGTCATCTCACTCCTTTCTGTGGTTCAAATTAGGAGCGCCTGACTATGTGCTTGCAGTCGTGGTAGCTATTATTTATCTGATCCAAGCCAAGGTTTCGCAAGCCAATATGGCGCCGGAACAACGAAAACAATTCGCAATCATGGGATATATCTCTCCTTTGATGATGGCCTTTTTCTCGCTTTCGGCACCTGCAGCGATGCCGCTGTATTGGACGATCGGCGGTTCATTCCTGGTCTTGCAGACGTTATTGTTCCGCAAATTGTATCCGGTTGAACACCCGCAAGAGCCCGTGGCTGTGCAGGTAAAGAACAAAAACATCAAACCTGCGAAGCCCGCTAAGTCCTAAGTTTTCACTCATGAGAATGGTGCAGTAGAATTGAATGAATTAAACGTATGTGTTGATATAACTGATGTTCTTCACCATAATGCAGTGCAAAGATGCCTTGTCCCATGGGACAAGGCATCTTTTTTTGTATGTCCAGTTATAACATTCAAATAGCTGGTTCATCAGACAACTGGAAACGGGATACGAAATACCAGATTAACTCACGGCGGGAGGATACGTCTGTTTTGGCAAAAATGGATTTTAAATGATCCTGTACCGTGTAAGCTGATATATGCATTGCTTCGGCAATTTCTTTGGAAGAATAGCTGCGCAGCACGTAACCCAATAGTTCTCGTTCCCGAATGGACAACCCATGACTCTCTGCGAGTAATGGCAGTAAGTCCTGCGGCATAGCCTGTTCAAGCCTGATCGCAATCTGATCCGGACCTGAAAACTGTTGCATGCGGCTGGCATGAAGCACAAGGTAACGGCCATCCAGGAGTTGAATGCAAACTTTGGAAGGCGAATGAAGGATAGGTTCTTGCGCAACGATCAGGTCGGAATCTGTACGAATCTGACGCTGTAAATGCGAACTGACTGCACGGACTGGGCGCGGCAATACATCTGGTCCCACCTGCTCCAGTAAACGTAATTGTGATAGCCAATATTGAGCGGGAGCGTTCACGGATAACAGCTCGAAAGCGTCCGATGTGATCATAATACCAGGGTCCGAGGGACTTCCGCTCTTAATCTCGTCCATAAGAGTCAGACTTGTGGATCGTAACATCAAAGCAATAGAAGGTGTCCAGGCCTGAATGCTTAGTCGCTCCTCTTCCGTGAATACGGGTTGTTCCGTCTTGCGATATAGGGTTAGATACCCCCAACAGGCTCCGCCACTGACCAGTACAGCCCGAAGTTCATCACCGAAACCTGCGGGTTGAAGGATGTTATGATACCGAGCGCTTACAATAGGGTTTTCGCTTATCGATGCATGAAGGATCGCTGTATAGTCGCCGCTGTGAATCAAATCAGCATACTTATGTATATCTTCTTCCATGTATTCATTAACGAACAGCCGGTCATGAATGGCTTCAATGCCGTCTTCCGTCACGGCACCTGTTGAGAGAAGAGTCTGTGGATCAACTGTTGTGAAGCAATACGCGTCATAGGGAACGATGTTCTGAATTTGTTTCAGGACAGCTTCCCGGTATGTGCGCGAGGTCCAGGTTCCTTTTTCGAGAGAAGTAATGAGTCGCTGGTTCGGTTCCATGCGTGATGTCATAAAGCTTTCTCCTCTCCACATGCAGATATCCCATTGTTCTGGGATTGTACGCTCTGCGTATCATTCTATAATGAAATTAGACGAACGAAGAGTCAAGTCTAACTTGAATCCATGAGGAGTGTAGTATCGATGGACCACAATCAACCATCTTTGAGCTGGGATACGGCGGATGAAAACCGTTACGAACAATCGATAGCCCTGAAAATTCCGGGTTATTCTCATATGCATGATCTGATGGAGCGGCTGCTTGTCGCTTCTATCACGGATAACAACGAGGCTAAAATACTAATTGTCGGAGCCGGTGGAGGTAAGGAAATAGCTCTGCTTGGTTCTCGCCATGCGGGATGGACGTTTACTGGAGTAGATTCTTCCCAGCCGATGCTTCAGTTAGCAGAGAGAAGAGTCCAGGAAGCGGGAATCGAAGCCAGAGTTCAACTTAAATTCATGATGCTTGAAGCGTTACCGGAAGATGAGGTCTACGACGGGGCAACAAGTATGCTAATGCTGCATTTTATTCAGGGGATCGAGTCCAAAAGACGGTTCCTGTCCAATCTAGCGGCCAGACTCAAGCCTGGGGCGCCACTCATTATTGCAGCAGTGAATGCCGATCTTCATTCGCCTGTATATCCAACCATGATGCAAGCCTGGCAGGATCACATGTTAAGTAATGGTATTCAGCTTGAAGAATGGGAGCGGTTTGCAGCTTCCCTTGGCCGAGAATCGGATCCTATCTCATCTGAACAAATGATTGGGCTGATGAAAGAATGCGGATTCTCGCACATTACACGTTATTTCGGAGCATTTTGGGTGGAGGGATATTATGCGAAACGAGACTAAAACAGATTCTGTGAAAGACCAGATTTGGGTTGTTGGCGGATACGGTCAGGTGGGGCAAATGATATGTACGCAACTGGGACGATTGTTTCCCGGCAAGGTATGGGCGGCAGGTACGCGGATGAATCGGGCTGAGAAATTCAGCCGATCTACGGGTGGTATAGTCCAGCCGCTTCAATTGGATGTACGAAAAGCGATTGACCCTGTTGTGCTTCAATCGGTCAAGTTGGTGATCATGTGTGTGGACCAAACGGATACACGATTTGTCGAGGCTTGTGCGAAAGCAGAGACAGATTATATTGATATTTCAGCCGATTATGACTTTCTGGGTCAGGTCGAACAGCTGCATTCCAAAATGCAGCGTTCCAAAGCAACAGCCATGCTTAGTGTGGGACTGTCGCCTGGGGTGACCAATCTGCTTGTGCGTGAAGCAGGTGCCCATATGGAGCAAGTAGACGAAGCGGACATTACTGTCATGCTGGGGCTGGGTGAAAAACACGGAAAAGCCGCGGTGGAGTGGACTGTGGATCAGATGAATGCTACCTATCAGGTCATGAAAAAAGGTAAGCCAGCGGAAGTGCAAAGTTTTCACGATGGTAAATGGATTGATTTTGGCGCAGACTTGGGCCGCAGGAAAGCATATCGGTTTAACTTTTCGGATCAACACGTCGTTGCTCGTACACTTGATATTCCAACGGTTTCCACTCGGTTATGTCTCGATTCCCGTTGGATGACTAGATTCATGGCAATTTCGAAACGTATGGGGCTGTTCACACTACTGCGTATTCCCTCCCTTCGTAATGGCACGGTCAAGGCTTTTGGGGTTATTCCCGGAGGGGAGCCGATGTTTGCAGTCAAGGTAGATGCAGTGGGATGGAAAAAGGGCAAACAAGTCCATTTCGAGCAGCTGCTGGTTGGCGAGCGTGAAGCAGATGCAACAGCAGCAGTTGCGGCGGCGGTAGCGGAGAGAATGTATCGGACGGAACTACCGCATGGCGTTTTTCACATTGAACAATGCCTTTCCTTGCAGCATATTCAGGAAGCACTTCGTTTTCCATTGAAAGTAACAACGAAGATTACGTAAATCATATATGTTGTTGGATCATTTTTTTGCTCAGGCTCTCCGATCTGCTATGATGGAACAAATAATCATGGTAGAACGGAGGGAGATCATGAACTGCATTGCTGTATTGCCTTATTACAAAGTACAGAGAGAAGTGACGGGTCTCGCACAGGAAGTACTGCATAGTGATCGGTCCATGATCCTGTACTCGGACAAGATTGTAACGAAATACCGCGAGTTTAATATTACGGAAGTGTTCGACATGTCCTTTCGGAGAATGGGGAATGAAGGTGGTTTTTTCTATCTACATACCAGCACCGGAGTCTATCCTTATATGGTCAACATAGATCCCAAACCTTTTATCCAAACTTTCAGAACGATGACGACTCAAAAATTAACTTAGTCTTGACCTTGCCGTTACGTGAAGGCTTATCCTCGGATTTGGAAGTAAGGCAATCCAAACCTAGAGGAGTTGTGAAACGAATGAGTATTTTAATCCAGCAAGCCACAATCTTAACGATGAAAGACACCGATTCCCCCTTCAAGGGGGATATTCGCATTGTTGGCGACCGTATCGTAGAGATTGCTCCCCACATTCAGGCTCAACCGGGTGATGACATTATGGATGGTCAACATAAAGTGGCAATGCCGGGCCTGATCAATGCTCACCAGCATACACCGATGAGTCTGTTACGAGCATTCTCGGATGATCTGAAGCTGATGGACTGGCTTGACCGTAAGATGCTGCCTGCAGAAGCCCGGATGACACCCGAAGATATATACTGGGGAGCACAATTATCCATCGCCGAGATGATCCGTTCAGGAACTACAGCTTACGCTGATATGTACATTCACATGAATGAAATTGCAGAAGCGGTAATGATAACCGGTATTCGGGCATCGCTCACACGCGGCATGGTATTCGTGGAGGATGACGGGGGGCGCAGATTACAGGAAGCTGTCGATTTGGTGCAGCGTTGGTCGGGTAAGGCAGAGGGGCGAATTACGACGATGTATGGCCCGCATTCTCCCTATACTTGCCCAGTAGAACCTTTGCGGGAAGTCATCGCGATGGCGGAACGGGAGAACGTACCTATCCACATTCATCTGGCTGAGACGAAAGAGGAAGTTGTGAAAATTCGTGAACGCTATGGCATGACGCCAACGGAGTACTTGGAAGAGGCAGGTATGTTCGAAAAGGCACATGTACTGCTTGCCCATGGTGTACACCTGAATCGCAGAGATATTGGCAGATTGAAAGGCATGCGTGGTGGAGTAGCGCATAATCCGGTCAGCAATCTGAAGCTTGGCTGCGGAATTGCCCCAATTACCGAGATGATTGCACAGGGAATTAACGTGGGTCTTGGAACTGACGGGGCAGGCAGTGCGACAACCATCGATATGTTTGAAGAGATCAAGGCTGCGACCTGGCTGCAAAAGCTGGATTATGCTGACCCTACCCGGTTGTCGGCAAGAGAGGTACTACACATGTCTACACGGGGAAGTGCAGGTCTGTTGAACCTTCAGGATGAAGTAGGTGTGCTGGAAGTTGGGCGCAAGGCCGACCTGATTCTGATTGATCTGAAGAAACCGCATTTGCAGCCGGTTCATGAGCTGGAATCATTGCTTGCATACAGCGTGAATGGCGCCGATGTAGATACCACCATTGTGAATGGTCGTGTGTTGATGAGAGGCAGGCAGCTGCTAACGATAGATGAGGAAGAACTTTTCCGTCAGGTAGAGGTTCGTTCGAAGCGTATTGTGGAAGGGATTTAATGTGCCAAGCGGAACTAAGCAAACGGAGTCCTAATGAATGTAGGGCTCCGTTTGCTTTTCCTTACATATTGATTTTTGACAGCTACAATTCTTTTGCCAGGCAGACGCGAATTGTCCAGTTCATTATCAGTTCACACAAATTTGTTAGAATGTGAAATGGCCAATATAGATAGGGTGTATGACTTGGAGAGGAAGAGATCAAGATGACTATTTTAGAAGTAAAACATGTGAAGAAATCATACACGCTGTATGGTAAGGAAAAGGTTCCTGTGCTCCATGATGTGAATTTGAGCTTTGAGACAGGAGAATTCGTCTCGATCCTTGGTGAATCGGGTTGCGGAAAGTCAACCCTTATGAATATTATTGGTGGAATGGACTCCGATTTTGAAGGGGAGATCCTTGTTCATGGAAAGAACTTAAGTGCTATGACTGAAAAGGAAATGGATGATTATCGGAAGAATAATATCGGCTTTGTGTTTCAAAATTTCAATCTGATCCCGCATCTGTCTGTGCTGGAGAACGTTACGATTGCCATGCAAATGACGGACACAAGTGAAAAGGAACGCAATAAGCGCGCTATAGATATTTTGACCGAGGTCGGGCTGAAGAGTCATCTGAACAAACGGCCTAACCAGCTATCGGGTGGGCAGAAGCAAAGGGTTTCCATTGCTCGTGCACTATCGAACAATCCAGACATTATTTTGGCGGATGAACCAACAGGTGCTTTGGATAAGGAAAACGGGGATCAAATCTTGGCTCTGCTGGACAGTATTGCGCAAAAAGGGATGCTGGTCATTGCGGTAACTCACTCGCAGAAAGTAGCTGATTCCGGTACGCGTATTGTGAAGGTTGAGGAGGGACGGATTAAGGATGATATCCATCTAAAAGATCGTTCCTTGACCACTTATGAAGGCAGTCGTGGTGCTTCCAGAAACTTGGGCTTACTGGCTTCTTTCAAAATGGCTCTCAAAAATATGAAACTCAACGGCAAGCGTAATGTACTGGTTGCATTGGGTGGGTCGATCGGGATTTTAAGCGTACTCCTGATGCTCTCCTTGGGTAATGGAATAACGACATATATGAACGACGAAATCAATTCAAGTATGGACCCTTTGCTTGTGGATATAACGAAGCCCAGTGCAGATGCCAAAGATATGCAAGGCCCGCAAGCCTTGATGGCAGCAGGCGCCCCTTTTACAACAGTCGACATTGAGACTATTCGCAAATTCCCTAATGTGGATCATGTAGAGACCATCACTACCATTACAGGCAAATCGACTATGGTTAATTCAAAGCAAAGTGTGGCACTTACGCAGTTAACGACGTTAACGGATGCTTTTGATCCAGCAACGCTAACAACGGGTAAGCTTCCGGTAGAAAATGAGATGTTGTTACCCCTCGATACGGCGAATAAATTAAGTGGAAATGACCAAGCTGAATCCATGATCGGCAAGTCTGTGTTTCTATATATCAATGAGATGGATGGCAATAATAAACCCGTAACTTTGGAGAAAGAAATAACCATATCTGGTATTTATGAAGCATCAGATCAAAGATCACCAATGCAGCAATCACCGGGTTACATTTCATCACAGACGTTGGAGCAAATGTATGCGGACAAAGGAATAACGATTGGGCCAATTCAGGTTAACGCTTATGCAACCGATATGAAATATGTCAATGATATTAATGCAGCAGCTGTTGATGCGGGCTTCTCAGGCTCCCAGACGGCAAAAATCATGGAAAATATCACGACATACGTGAACATGGCCACGATCGTTCTGTCTGGTATTGCAGGCATTTCGTTAATCGTATCCGGTATTATGATATTGGTTGTGCTTTACATTAGTGTCGTGGAACGAACGAAGGAAATCGGAATCCTTCGTGCGATTGGAGCAAGAAAGAAGGACATCAAGCGAATTTTCTTTTCTGAATCTGCTCTATTGGGGGTATTCAGTGGTATCATTGCGGTAGTATTTGCGATAATTATTAGTTATGTGTTGAATATTCTCTTGGACAACGCTTTTGGAGCTAAGCTAATAAATCTATCGGGATACTACATTGTGTTCGGAATCGTTGTAAGTACAGTGATTAGTATCATCGCTGGTTTGATGCCATCATCGAAGGCTGCCAAGCTGGACCCGATGGAATCCTTACGATACGAATAAATTTAAGTTGTGAATAATGAAAATTGCGGAAAGGATAATGGATACATGAACACGATTCTTGTGGTGGATGATGATTCCCATATCCGCAAATTAATCCGAATTTATCTCGAAAAAAATCAGTTTTCCGTCGTGGAAGCGCCGGATGGCCAAGAAGCACTGAACATTTTGTCTCATACCAAAATTGATTTAGCGATTGTAGATGTGATGATGCCAAGAGTAGATGGTATTGAACTGACCGAAGACATTCGATCTTATCTGGATATTCCGATTCTGATGGTGACTGCCAAGGGAGAATCCAAGGATAAAGTCAGAGGATTCAATGCAGGGTCAGACGATTATTTAGTAAAACCTTTTGATCCTGTGGAGTTAATTTTGCGTGTGAAATCTTTAATGAAGAGATACAACAAGATTTCATCGAATGTTATTCATATAGGCGGTGCAACGATTGATCTGAGCAATTTGACAGTGGAGGCAGGAGCTCAAACGGTTGAATTGAAAAAGAAGGAATGTGAATTGTTGTTTGCTCTAGCGAGTTTGCCAGGGCAAATATTCACACGTACACAGCTTATAGAAGATATATGGGGAATCGATTATGAAGGTGATGAGCGTACCGTTGATGTGCATATCAAAAGGTTACGAGAACGGCTTGAACCGATCCCTGAGTTGATCATTTCGACGATAAGAGGACTTGGATATCGTTTGGAGAGTGTATGAAAATCGTGAGGAAAAGCCTGCGTCTACGAATCGTAGTTACCTTTTTTGGTATTGTGATCGTCAGTTTAATTCTCTCCTTTATATTAAATATGCGGTCTCAGGAAAACACACCAAATCATTCTATGGTTACGATTGCCGAAGACATAGCTACGATGATAAATCTGATTGATGATCCGGAAAAAGTGAAAACAAGCTTGGATATCTTTGCACGATACGGCTTGGACATAAACTCCGTGAATGAACAAAGTGAAGTGCTTGCTTCACTACCAGATGATAAAGTTCATGAATTATTCGATGAAAATACTAGGGAAGCGTTTATTCTATCCAATAAAGATGAAACAGCTATTGTCGGTGTTCCCAGGATGAATGAAGAAAAAGATGCGCTCCTGATCAAAATTAATTTTTCATCGATTTTTCATAATGTGAAACGCACATTATTTATATCGCTATTAACTGTCTTAGTTATAGGAAGCTTATTAATCATGTTCATGTCTGGGTACATTGTGAAACCGATCAAAAGGCTAACTGCTGCAGCTAAGAAAATGGCTTCAGGCGATCTGTCTGTCCGGTTGAAACATAATAATCCAGATGAATTTGGTGAGCTAATGGAAAGCTTTAATCATATGGCCCGTGAGTTGCAAAAAATAGACTCGGTGCGTGATGATTTTGTCAGTAATGTCTCTCATGAAATGCAGTCCCCACTAACATCGATTAGAGGATTCACAAGAGCGCTGCAAGATGGTGTCATCCCTTTGGAAGAGCAGAAAGAGCATCTGGATATCATATACGAGGAAACATTACGCCTTTCCAGGCTTAGTGATAATTTACTTCGGTTAGCCTCGCTGGACTCGGAGCACCATCCGTTTAATCTCAGTACGTTCCAATTAGATGAGCAATTAAGAAGAACGATCGTATTAGCAGAACCCCAGTGGGCGCACAAAAATATCAGGATTGAATTGGATTTATTGCCTTGCGAGATCACGGTCGATAAAGATTTGTTTGAGCAGGTCTGGCAGAATTTAATCAACAATGCGATAAAATATACGGGTACCGATGGGTCCATTCACATCGAAATCGAGATGTCCACGTCATTCGTGAAGGTATCGATTAGAGACTCAGGACAAGGAATACCCGAGGAGGCCCTTCCGTATATTTTCGATCGATTTTATATGGTGGACAAAGCACGGAGCAGTGCTCTTAGAGGCAATGGATTAGGGCTTTCCATCGTGATTAAAATTTTGAAATTGCATGATTGTACAATTGATGTGGAGAGCAGGGTTGGAGAAGGAACGCAGTTTACGGTTACGATCCCCAGACCTTCGACTACATCTTAAGTAAGCTCAATTAGCAATATTGAAGCAATCTTGGTCCTTAGAATACAAGACCCTGTTGCTTAAATATTGCTTTTTGGTGAGCACTGCGTGAAAGATCTGATATATTGTTTTGTTTAGTGGCAGATGATTTGATAAGATAGAAGAGATGTGAGTATCAATCCATTTATATGGTGACGAGAGTAAATTAGATTCAACGTTTTATTCTATCCGCTACCCCTGCACATCTATGTGAATATATGAACATAACAATTTATTATATACAGAATGGAGCCATCCAATGAAATATCGCAATATGGAAGATTGCATTAATGATCTGGAGCAGCATGGACATTTGATTCGAGTGAAGGAAGAAGTGGACCCTCATTTGGAGATGGCAGCGATACATATGAAAGTGCATGAGGCGAAAGGCCCAGCTCTGCTTTTCGAAAATGTGAAAGGCTCCAAGTTCCAGGCTGTTTCGAACCTCTTCGGTACACTGGAACGAAGCAAATTCATGTTCCGTGGAACGCTTGAAGGTGTACAACGTGTCATGGCTGTCCGGGATGATCCAATGAAGGCACTCAAGACGCCTTTTCAGCATATCAGCACCGGTCTTGCCGCGTGGCAGGCTCTACCTAAGCAGAAGTCCATCAGTTTGCCTGTAACCGCGCAAGAGATTCAAATCTCGGATCTGCCGTTGATCAAGCATTGGCCTATGGATGGTGGAGCATTCGTTACGCTGCCTCAAGTCTATTCGGAAGACCCAGACAAGCCAGGCATCATGAACTCCAATCTGGGCATGTATCGGGTACAGCTAAGTGGTAATGATTATGAACTGAATAAGGAAATTGGACTTCATTATCAGATCCATCGCGGAATTGGTATTCATCAGGCCAAAGCAGTCAAAAAGGGAGAACCCCTGAAAGTGAGTATATTCATTGGGGGTCCGCCGGCACATACACTTTCTGCAGTGATGCCTTTGCCTGAAGGACTCAGTGAGATGACTTTCGCGGGGCTACTTGCCGGCCGGCGTTTCCGTTACAGCTATAAGGATGGGTATTGCATCAGCAATGACGCCGATTTTGTCATCACGGGTGATATTTACCCGGACGAGACGAAGCCTGAAGGACCGTTTGGTGATCATCTTGGATATTACAGTCTGACCCATCCGTTCCCACTAATGAGAGTGCATAAAGTGTACGCCAAGCCGAATGCGATCTGGCCATTTACCGTGGTGGGTCGTCCTCCGCAAGAGGATACTGCATTTGGGGATCTGATTCACGAAATTACGGGTGATGCCATTAAACAGGAAGTTCCCGGTGTGAAAGAAGTCCATGCTGTCGATGCAGCAGGAGTGCATCCGCTTCTGTTCGCGATCGGAAGTGAGCGGTATACGCCCTATCAGACGGTAAAACAGCCAACAGAGCTGCTGACGATTGCGAGTCGTATTCTGGGTACAGGCCAGCTCAGTCTGGCGAAGTATTTGTTTATCACAGCAGAAGATCAGCAACCGCTGGATACGCACCGAGAAGTGGAGTTCCTGACGTATATCCTGGAACGAATGGATCTGCAACGGGACATTCATTTCCATACCAACACAACGATCGATACGCTGGATTACTCGGGAACCGGGTTGAACAGCGGCAGTAAGGTTGTATTTGCAGCCTATGGGGACAAGAAACGGGAATTGTGCCGTGAAGTACCGGAGACATTGAAGGATATCCGAGGTTATAGTAATCCGCAGCTGGTGATGCCAGGAATTGTAGCTATTCAGGGTGCGCCATTCAATAGTTATGCGGATACAGAACAAGAAATGAAGGCATTTACGGACATGCTGAAGGAAAAAGGAGACCTGTCTTCTTGTCCAATGATTGTATTATGTGACGATAGTTCTTTCCTGAGTGCGAATCTCAGCAACTTCTTGTGGGCGACATTTACCCGCAGTAATCCGTCCCATGATATGTACGGTGTGAACAGCAGTTACAACTATAAACATTGGGGCTGTGACCAGATCATTATCGATGCCAGAGTGAAGCCGCATCAGGCACCACCATTAATTCCAGACCCATCTGTTGAGAAAGGGATTGAACGCTTTTTCGTACAGGGAGCGAGCCTGAGTTCAATCAAAATTTAGTTGAATTCAATAAAAGCCCAAAGATTTTTTTGGGCTTTTTGGTTATATATGTGTAAAGCGATATGCCAGATATCTAAATACAAATTCAAACCGGGACTTTTTTGAAAATGGGACTGAGAATAAAGTCTTATACGTTCGTATTTCCTTTTACGATTAAGGTCGTTTGGACTATGGAGAAAAAGAATGTATTTATCGATATAAAGTAGTATAGGGATTTTTGGGACCCGATCTAACGGGTACTGTTGACTATAAATGATTGTTCAGGGGGAATACCGATTTGAGAATCCATATTATGAACCTGCAAGATGGAGACCGTCTAACTGCGGATACATTCAGCGAAGCGGGATTACACGTTCTGGGTCAGGGTACTGTGATCAAAAGTGAAGATATCACCTTGCTGATGCAGCACCGCGTAGACTATGTGGATATTGAACCACGCGAGGAAGAGATCACGGAAGCGGAATTCTTTGCTGCTGCAGCAAAATTTGCATCTGGAGCAAGCACAAGCACAAGCACCAAGGAAGAACCGCCTGAAGAAGAAATGAAATCCCAATTTATACAAACTGTACATAATTATCAATCCGCGTTTCTCGAAGCGCTGACGGTGGGCAAGTTCAACGCAACAATGGTGGACGATGCGCTTCAACCGATGGTGGAGGGATTGGACGAGCAAAAGGATGTCGTGCATCTCCTGATGATGCTGGAACGGGATGATGTCAATAACTACACACATTCCATTCAGGTTGGACTGTTGTCATTTTACCTAGCTAATTGGCTTGGTTATTCCCAAAAAGAAAGTTATCAGATCAGTCGTGGGGGCTATCTTCACGATATCGGCAAATGCAAGGTATCTCATCGGATACGCAACAAGGTGGAACCGTTAACCGCAGATGAACAGCTCGAATTGCAGCGTCACACGATCTACGGACATGATATTATCAAAAGTTCCATGACCGATGAGGCTACAGCGCTGGTAGCTCTTCAGCATCATGAACTGGAGGATGGTACCGGATATCCGATGCAACTGAAGAAAGACGAAATTCATCCATATACACAGATCGTATCAGTCGCTGACATATACATCGGGATGAGATCCGGCAGTCACGGAAGCAGCAATCCGAACCTGATCAATAACTTGCGCGATATTTATGCGATGGGATTCGGCAAACTGAATGAGAAGCCGGTTCAAGCCTTGATGCAGCATCTGCTTCCTAATTTTATTGGTAAACAAGTACTGCTGAGCAACGGCGAGCGGGGTGTTATTGTCATGAACAATACATCCGATATTTTTAAACCACTGATCAAGGTGGAATCGGAACAATATCGTGATCTGTCCAAAGAACGCACTCTTGCCATTAATGAATTAATTATCTAAGTTTGAATAACAAATGAATTCATACAGAAAACGGGCCTCCTATAAGATAACAGGGGACCCGTTTTTAATTTAGATCATGCACTGAATTGTTCTTCATGGTGACCAGGAGTATACTTTGCAAAGACCTTAATCTTCCTTTTTAGGCAAGGGTATGTTGAAATTTGTTGTTGATATTTGAAAATTACGAACAAGTGTTCTTTAATAAGGGCAATATAACTGTTCGGAGATGATTTGCCCATGGATTTAAAGGAACTGAAAAAGCTTGCTGATACGTTGGACGATAATGGTAAGCGAGAACTTATCTACTTTTTGCAGTCCCGAACCAACAGCTACCACAGCCGCTTGAAGAAATGGATGGATCGCATCAATGGTGTTGCAACAAAGTATTTGCAGAATTACTTGGCGTGGTTTCGTTACTTAGACAGCAAGTATGAGAATACCGCGTCGAATAAGAAAAATATGTTGGTCAAATTGTGTCTGTTTACTGTGACCGACTCGGCTTTCTACTTATTCTTGTTAAGCTAACGGGCAGTTATGCGTAAATTCCAGGGAATGTAAACATCTAAATAACGTAAGGAACGAGGAGGCAGACAATTCATGGGAGGAACGAATGTATGGGATGCGGAGTGGGAGGTTAACGAAGAGCAGGCGCGGACGCTGATCGGCAGACAATTCCCTCAGCTGTCATCGAAGCAAGTAAAGCGATTGGGCTGGGGCTGGGACAATACGGTTTTTCTCATCGGTGACGAGTATGTGTTCCGGTTTCCAAGAAGAAAGATTGCAGTTGGCTCTATTCGTATGGAAGGGAAGCTGCTGCCGAAGCTGGAGCCATATATGACCATCCCCTATCCGAAACCGTTGTTTTATGGCGAAGCAAGTGACGAATACCCGGCACCATTTCTTGGCTATGCCTACGTGTCAGGAGATTTCCCAATCGGTTTGACGGAAGAACGCCGGGCTTTATCGGCAGAGACATTGGCGAAATTTTTGCGGAGATTGCATGAGTTTCCGGTGCAGGCGGCGCTGAAGTGCGGAGTTCAGCAAGATCATCGAAACTTGACGGACATAGCATCGCGCAAAGTGAAATTGGAGGGCTTTCTATCGAAGGTGGTTGAACACTTGTCGCCGGAGGAGTCCGGTGTGATCGAAGCGTATATTAGCAGGCTGCAAAAGGACCGTGTCGAGGCGGTGAATGCACTGCTACATGGCGATCTTCATTTCAAAAATATGCTTGTAAATGAGAACGGGATCGTTTCCGGCATCATTGATTGGGGCGATCTGAGCGTAGGCCATCCGGCTTGCGATTTGAGCGTTGCTTATAGCTTTTTACCACCTTACGCTCGCGGCGTGTTTTTTGAAACGTACGGAGGAGCGGACGAGGAAACGAAGCTGCTGGCACGGCTGATCGCGGTATACATCCCCATACTGGTCTTAATGCAAGCGGTCGATGATGGGAATGAAGCGATTGCGGTAGAGGCGAAATCCAACATCATGCGGGCACTGTCGGATTAGACTCATTATTTCGTTTCGGCTGTGGGGCTAGGCTATCGGCACCATTTTGTCGTTTAAAGGCCTTGATAAGGTACGATCCGCCTTCTCTGATGCCGCTTTATGTTGAGGAACACGAAATTCAACAGAGTAAGTCCTTGCGCTAACGGGACACGATAGCAATAAACCGCCTTTTCAACGATTGCGGTTTTCTTATGGTCAAATATCAACATTAGAATTTAACATAGCCTTAGGCAAAGGAAGCGGAAAAGGAGTGATCGTCCTTGATTGAAGTGGTAACCGAGATTACAATACATGCGCCCATTGAGCGATGCTTTGACTATGCTCGGGACATTGATATTCATACCCGGACCGTCTGGAAACATACCCGTGAGCAGGCTGTAGCGGGTGTTACAACGGGCAGAATTGGTGAAGGCGATACGGTAACTTTCGAAGCGAGCCATTTCGGGATAAGACAGAAGCTGACTTCCCGGATCGCCGAGTACAATCCGCCGTATCTCTTTGTGGATCAGATGGAGAAAGGTGCTTTCAAGAGCATGAGACATGAACACAGCTTCAACAAGCTTGGAGAGCAGACCACTTGTATGAGGGACACACTGAGATTCGAAGCTCCCCTTGGCGTTCTGGGTTGGGTTGCAGAGCGGATTGTACTCAAGAGGTATATGCAGGCTTTCCTGGAGAGCCGTAATTTGAAGCTAAAGGCGTTACTAGAGAATAGATAGAGCCGATCTGTAAGGAGGAAATGATAGTTGATGGAAAACGAATATTTTGTAGGTTGGGGCACACTTGCCCTTATTAATGCCGGACTTGCTCAGGGAAAAAACAGAAGTGGTCGTAACTGGTTTCTGATTTCCCTGTTATTTGGTCCGTTAGCCACTCTGTTTATCGTGGTATGGAATAAGCTGGATTAAGTTCTTTTATTGATCCGAATTCCGATGGATATATCGATCAATGGTCCAGAACAGAAGCGCAGCGGCACTCACGCCTGCACCCAGCCAGCAAACGCCAGTCCAACCTGCCCATGCGTACACTTGAGTAGAAGCAATGGAGCCGGTAGCACTTCCTATTGAATAAAAAATCATGTAGGCGCCCGTCAAACGGCTCTGCGCCTCTGGTCGAACTTCATAGATCAGACTCTGGTTGGTGACATGTACGGCCTGCACGGCAAGGTCCAGCATAATTACCCCAGCTACAAGCAGCCATAAAGAGTGGTGAACATAGCCAATGGGCAGCCAGGATAGAAGCAATATGACCAGAGCGACGCCCGTCGTCTTTTGTCCCAATCCCCGATCAGCCAGTTTTCCAGCACGTGCAGCAGCCAGGGCACCAGCAGCTCCCGCGAGACCAAAGGCTCCAATAGCAGTATGTGACAGGGAAAGTGGCGGAGCACTAAGTGGCAACACCATGGAAGTCCATAACGTGCTAAAGGCTGTGAAAATTAACATGGCGAGAACGCCGCGTGTTCGCAGAATAGGCAACTCACGGTACAGTTGCATGACTGAAACAATTAATTGGGTGTAGCTGAGTTTCTCTCGCTTGGGTTCGTGTTTTGGGAGTACAAGAAACAGGGCGATAATCCCGAGTAATGTCAGACTGGCAGAGAATAGATAGACTGATCTCCAGCCGATCCAATCGTTTAAGGTGCCTGCTATGGTTCGCGCCAGTAATATGCCTATGACGATTCCGCTTGTGACCAGACCGACGATACGCCCTCGTTCTGAAGGTACAGCCAGGGAGGCGGCAAAGGCAACGAGTGTTTGTGTAATCACGGCAAGCAGCCCGATGGCGGCCATTCCAATGAATAGAACCTGGCTGGATGATGAGGTACCGACAGTAACCAGGGCGATTACGGATAAAAGCATCTGGATCATGATCAGCTTGCGCCGGTTCAATAGATCACCAAGTGGGACCAGTAATAACAATCCGAGGGCGTAACAAATCTGGGTTACGGTAATAACGATTCCAATAGAGGAATGAGAGATTCTAAACTCGTCAGCAATGGAGTCGAGCAAAGGCTGGGCATAATAAATGTTGGCTACCGCCAGTCCGCTGCACAGGGCAAATAACAGCGCGACAAGTCGGGACATGCCTGGACGTCCTTCGCTGAAGGGATGTGCTTGATGAGATGGATTTTGCATGGATGATTCACCTTTCTGTATTCGAATGTGGTAAGTTAGGGGGAGCGGTAAGAACACGGTTGAATTTAAATATACCGATCAGTACATTATGATTCCGAATAAACATACTTCACGCTTTGACACGATGTCAAGAAATAAAATGGAATGGTTGATTTTTCTTTTATAAATAAAGATAGGTTTGACATGGAAATTGGATCTAGATTAAAATAGATGTATACTGATCGATACATAAAGAGGGTGAATACATGGTTAGACAACGGGAATTTGATACGGATCAGGCACTGGAAGCAGCGATGCAGATTTTTTGGGATAAGGGATTTGAGGCGACGTCCCTAAGTGATTTGACAACAGCCATGGGAATTCAACGTCCCAGTCTTTATGCGGCTTTTGGTGACAAAAAGGAATTGTTTGAAACGGCACTTCGCAGATATACAACTTTGCATGCCGGGCAGGTCAGATCCAGGCTTCAACATACATCCTCTGTAAAAGAAGCCTTCCGTGCTTTATTTGAACATATCGGAGCAGAAGGGGACGTGACAGATACTCGTCACGGCTGTTTTTGCATCAATACGATGGTTGAACTGGCTCCACATGACCCCAAATTTGCTGTTCTGACACGCGAGCACCAGATGTATCTCGGGGCGATTTTCAAGGAAACGATTGAACGGGGGCAGGAAAACGGGGAACTGTCTAATGATTTCGACGCAAGTGCGTTGTCCAAGTCTCTGGTTGTATCGATGATTGGATTGACCGTGATGATGAAATCGGAGCCGGATCGCTCATTTGTGCAGCAGAGTATTAAGGTTACGTTATCGTTGCTTGAGGAATGAGGGAAGGATTTCATTTTTAGAGAGGGTGTTCATATGGAGCGTTATTTTCATAGGATCTACCTAGTCGTTTTATACATTATAGGTGTGCTGCTGACGACATACGGCGGGATGGGGATCATCGAGTTCAGTTTGATTGTGATTGGCATGCTTGCTTTTATTGCTATTGTGGGTTCGCTAACAGAGAATGATCAATCGAAATTAGATACGATTTTTTGGAAAATACGGTCCTTGCTTCAAGTGGCGATGGCCATACTGATGACGGCGCTGCTTTTCAAGCTGTTCTGAAGTGAGAGCGAGAAGCGGGAATCTGTTCCTGCTCTTTTTGTGTCTGAGGACATTGGGCAGATGAGGGCTTGAGTTGATACAATACAGATAGGGTATAGATTAAATTAGGGTGTATACTATGATTTACATATTCGGGTAACATGTTCAAAGAATGTTTGATGATGCACATATATGAGGAGGAGATTCAACCATGCAGACGAAGTTGCGTTGTGCCATATTGGATGATTATCAGAATGTAGCCCTTTCTTCAGCGGATTGGACTCCTATCCTGGATCGAGTTGAGGTTCAGACGTTCAATAACTATTTGGGATCAGAAGAGAAGGTCGTTCAGGAACTGCAGGATTTTGAAATTATTGTCTTGATGCGTGAGCGTACACCATTTCCTGAATCCGTGATTACACAATTGCCCAAGCTCAAGCTTCTGATTACAAGCGGCATGCGCAATGCCTCCATTGATCTCCGGGCCGCGGAAGAAAGTGGAGTAATCGTCTGTGGCACGGAAGGCAGCTCGAACCCGCCGACGGAACTGACATGGGCGCTGATACTGGGTCTGTCCAGACAGCTGGTAACTGAAAATAACGCACTGCGTTCCAATCGGAATTGGCAGAGTACAGTTGGCATGGATTTGTACGGAAAGACACTGGGACTGCTCGGTTTAGGCAAGATTGGCAGCCGGATGGCAGAGATTGCACAAGCCTTTGGCATGAACGTGATCGCCTGGAGTAAGAATTTGACACAGACAAGAGCAGAGGAGCAGGGAGTCCAGTGGTCAGAGACGAAGGAACAGCTGCTGGAACAAAGCGATATTGTTTCCATTCATCTGGTGCTCAGTGATCGCACTCGTAATCTGATCGGACGAGCCGAGCTGCAACGGATGAAAAATACTGCTTTATTGATCAATACGTCCCGTGCAGGCATTGTGGATCAAGAGGCGATGGTCGAAGCTTTACAGAATGAGTGGATTGCCGGGGCCGGTCTAGACGTATATGAACAGGAACCTCTTCCTGTGAATCATATGTTGCGTACACTGCCCAATCTGCTGGCAACACCGCATCTGGGTTATGTGACTCAAGGCAACTATGCCATTTATTTTAACCATACCGTAGAGGATATTGAGATGTTTATGAAAGGAACACCGATTAGACAATTGCTTACGAAGAAGTAATTGCTCGGAGGTGGGTTTGAGATAAAAGGGTGTGAATGAAGATAAAAAAAGGTGTTTCTCAGGACGAAATTCATTCCTGGTGAACACCTTTTTGTGTTTATCGAAGGTTTGGACAGTCCATTAGATCCGGTGTCTTCGCAATCATTCTTATGCGCGTGGTCCTTGTGAAGATGAGCGGATCATGGAAACGCTGGACTCGCGCACAATTAACCGTGGCTCAAATTGAATATGCTCGTAATCCGTGGTGCTCATCTCTCGAATCCGTTTTAACAGTAATTCCGTAGCAAGTCGGGCCACTTCTTCGCCCATAATCGAGACTGAACTGATCTGCGGAGACGTAACGGTAGTCCATTGGTTATTATCAACGCCCACAACTGCAATATCTTCAGGGACACGAACGCCGAGTTCTTTAAACCGATTTACCAGTCCGATGGCGACCATATCGTTAATCGCGTATACGGCATCTGGCATGTGAGTCAGTCCATAGAAATAATCCGCTGCATTAGCTCCTGTATTCAATGAAAAATCTTCTCCGAAGTAAACAAGCGAGATATCTACATGTCCGAGTGCTTGCTCATAAGCCCGATAACGCTCTTCAATAATGTCTTTGGGAGCACCGGCGTATGCAATGCGGGTCCGTCCAATCTTAATCAGATGTTCCATTACCAATTTCCCTTCAGGCTGTGAAAGAGAAACGACATCAGCTTTCATACCAGGGTCCAACTTTTTACCGTAATTGATCATGGAAATGGGAAGGGGAGCTTTATCAATTAAACCAGGCAATGTTTTGGGATATGCCAAAGGCATGAAAATAAGCCCGTCCACATGCAATTTTTTGATCGTACGAATGGTTTCCAGTTCCGTTCGTGCATTACCCGCCGTATTGATTTGAACCACATGATACCCATGCTGCTTCGCCGTTTGTTCAACAGACCAAGAGATCTCGGGAATGATAGCATTGCGTATGTCGGGAACAACCAGTGCGATCTGATGTGTCTGCCGTATTTTCAAACTCTGGGCAGAGGTATTGGGGACAAATCCAAGCTCCTCAATGGCCTGCAAGACTTTATCCCGTGTTTTGTTGCTGATGCCATCGGAATTGTTAATGGCTCGGGAGACGGTAGCGATACCTACACCTGCAAGTTCTGCAACGTCCTTGATCGTAATCTTCTGATCTTTACTCACGTTTAGTTAACCTCACTTCATCGGAAACGATTCCGAATTTTGAAAATATGTACGAATGCAAAGACAATCCTATACCTTGATTATAACATTTGAGCCAATAACTATCCCGTGAATACGATTGAAAGGACAGAGATGTCTGTTGGTTTTCCAAAAGAACCAAATGGATAAATAGAGAAAAATCGCGCATTCTATATCCATTGAATTAAACATATACACGAGAACGGACAGAAAGCCACAGAGCAAAAAATGATCGATATATTGAAAACGCTGTTATTACACCAGAATTATCGACGTAAAATTCATAAGATAGACATATGTGTGACAAATTATGTTTGACAGCCTATTTAAAATGTGACATATTTAACTTACGGAAACGTTTCCGATTATATCAAAACTTATGATCTGGGAGATGAAACAAATGAAAGCATTGCGTTGGCATGGAGTAAAAGATTTGCGTCTCGAAAATATTGATGAACCCCGCCCTGAACAGGGAAAGGTTAAAATAAAAGTGGAGTGGTGTGGTATCTGTGGCAGTGACTTGCACGAGTACACTGCTGGCCCGATCTTCATTCCGGCTCAAGCACCGCATCCGCTAACAGGGGAACAAGCACCTGTTGTGATGGGGCATGAATTTTCAGGACAAGTCGTTGAAGTAGGAGAAGGCGTGACACGTTATAAGGCAGGTGACCGCGTTGTGGTGGAACCGATCTATGCATGTGGTCATTGTGAAGCCTGTAAACAAGGGAAATATAATTTGTGCGATCAGATGGGTTTCTTGGGTCTGGCTGGGGGAGGCGGAGGTTTCTCGGAGTATGTAACGGCTGAGGAATATATGGTTCATGCCATTCCTGATTCCATCTCGTACGAGCAAGGAGCGTTGGTGGAGCCTTCCGCAGTAGCTCTTCATGCTGTTCGTCAAAGCAAACTGAAAGTTGGCGACACTGCGGCTGTTTTTGGTGCAGGTCCAATCGGGTTGCTGGTTATTGAAGCGTTGAAAGCTTCTGGTGCATCGGATATTTATGTTGTGGAATTATCCGAAGAACGTAAAGCCAAAGCGGAAGAACTTGGCGCTATTGTTATTGATCCTACACAATACAAAGTAGTGGAAGAAATTCATGCACGCACCCAAGGTGGCGTGAATGTAGCTTATGAAGTAACCGGTGTTCCACGGGTGCTGCAACAAGCGATTGATTCAACACGTATTGGCGGTGAATTGATGATCGTCAGCATTTTTGAACAGGAAGCACCGATCCTGCCAAACTCCATTGTCATGAAGGAGCGTACGGTCAATGGCATTATCGGTTACCGTGACGTATTCCCGGCTGTGATTAGCTTGATGGCTAAAGGTTTCTTCCCGGCTGATAAGTTGGTAACCAAACGAATCAGCCTGGATGAAGTGGTAGAGCATGGATTTGAAGCACTGCTGAAAGAGAAAAACCAGGTTAAAATTCTGGTGAAAGCTGAGTAAATTTACCAAGCAAATCACAAGCCAAGTAATAGAGTGGAAGTCAGCTAATGGCAACAAGTACCCAGTTGGAGCTCAACTGGAGCTGATGTGCAAGCGATGGGCAACTACAATGAATGAATGACAAATAGACAACGCATCTTCGGATGCGATTGTCTATTTTTTTTGCACAGAACGGGCGGAATTTGTTGCAAGTACGTTTCGTTTTACATAATATGAAAAGATACAATTTGTATCATTTTGATGTAAAGGTGTTATTTCATAAAAATGAAGGAGGAAGCGGACATGCAGAGCAATACAAAATGGGCAGCCGTGATTTTGACGATTGTTGCAGGCATGGGCTGGCTGCTTATGGGTAATTCGAAACCCAAAAACAATGTTTCAACCGATCATCAGCCGACTGCCGAACGGGCACTTGCCAAGGTGTCCAGTGCACCTATCACATCCGCTGATGTGACGTCCAAGATTGAGTTGCTTGGAAAACCTTTTAAGAAAGCACCGTATGCCAATAATGTTTGGGACTTGCAGCTGTACAGAGGGAAAATATATATGGGTCATGGGAACAGCAGTAATTTAGGTGTTTCACCTAATGCGGGTCCTATTCCAGTCATTTATTACGATACAGCCAATCCCAAATTTATAACCCAGTCCGTCACCAATAGCAATCCGAGCATCGTTCCTTCGACCAAATTATTTGTAGATGAGGAACAGATTGATATTTATAAAGTGCTGAACGACAAATTGTATATTCCCGGAAATGATTCGGATGGTGAACAGTGGGATATGGGAAACTTCTACCGGTTAGATGGAGATGTATGGACAAAGTATCGCAATCTGCCGCTAGGTGTACACGTATACGATTTGGCGTCCTATCAGGGCAAACTGTTTGCAGCGCTGGGTACCGAGCAGAAACCTACCGTATTAATCTCTCATGATCAAGGCGAAAGTTGGCAAAAATTCGCCACTATCAATACGTTTGGCTTCAGGGCATATACGTTATTTGAGATCAAGGGCAAATTATATGCATCAGGCATGATGTATCCTGCCAATAAAATTTGGGGCGATAAAACCAATGTATTAGAGATTAATGAGAAGCTTGAAAAGAAAGACGTGGTCATTTATGGTAGCAAAATGCTCCCAGGATTATCCTATCAAACGGGCACAGTTCCGTATAATAAAATAGGGAAAAATATTAATTTTAACAATAAGCTGCTTTATATTGCCGGAGGGGTATTCAATGATGGGCAACTGTTACCCAAATCCTTGAATGTGATGACCGACATTAATCAGGCAGCGCGCGTCATTTTGCCAGATACTCTAGCTCTTCCTACGGATCTACTGCTTCGGGAAGGGAAAGTCTATGTGCTCACCTACACTCGCAAAAGTGCAAATCTCTATATAAACCGGGTATATCAATCCACAGATTTGAACACATGGAATGAAATTCTCCGTTTTAACCAGGACACGTACGCCAAGTCTTTTGAAGAACACGAAGGTGATTTCTACTTTGGGCTGGGCACAGACCCCGACGTTCTATCGACTTCATCAGGCAAATTACTCAGAGTTAATCGCAATGATATCCCTGTTAATTCTAATTAAATGTAAGGAAGATTATGGATTATATACTATGCTTCATCCACATTTTTGGTTACAGAGAGAGCCGTTTAGGTTAATTGTACAGAGCAGGCCAAGATCGTAGAACTTCTTAGATGAAGCTACATCGAGCTTGCTCTATTTTTATGTTCAAGAGATTAATAATCCTTTTAAATCGAAAATTTGAAAATAAAAATCAGAAACTATAAAATAGAAAGGCGATATATCTTAACCAACTCACTGATTAACTTCTGTGGTAGTTATACAAGAGCATGTGCAAGAAAGTGTACATCTTTTCTTCCAATCTAATCGTAAAGGAGCATTACACAATGAATGTACCGTCAGCTTTGTTTAAACCATTTACCTCGGACAAGCTTACCCTGTCCAACCGGATCGTCATGGCACCCATGACTCGTGGATTTTCACCCGAAGGAGTACCCGGACCAGAGGTCGTGGAATATTATCGTCGCAGAGCAGCCGGAGGTGTAGGGCTGATTGTTACGGAAGGAACGGGGATTAACCACCCTTCATCCATTAGTGGCGCGAGCATTCCGCTGTTCCATGGCGAAGAATCATTGCAGGGTTGGGCGAATGTAGTCAAAGCAGTCCATGAGGCAGGTGGCAAAATCATGCCGCAATTGTGGCATGTGGGTACAGCCCGCCGTTCAGGGGACCTGCCTAATGCAGAAGCTAAGCCGGTAGGCCCATCGGGAATAAGCATGGCAGGTGAACCTGAGAGAGAACCATTGTCAGAGGACGAGATCAAGGGTCTTATCCAGGCGTTTGCCCAAGCAGCAGCAGATGCGCAGCGCATCGGTTTTGATGGTATTGAGCTTCACGGGGCTCATGGCTACCTGATTGATCAATTCTTCTGGGAGCACACCAATCGTCGTACGGATAAATATGGAGGCGATCTGACACAGCGCACGCGTTTTGCTGTTGAGGTTATTGAAGCATGTCGCGCTGCAGTAGGTCCTGACTTCCCGATCGTACTTCGTTTCTCCCAATGGAAAATGGGGAACTACGACGCACGGCTGGTGGAAACACCAGAACAACTGGAGCAATTCCTTGCACCCCTCACGGCTGCAGGTGTAGATATTTTCCACTGCTCTACCCGTCGATTCTGGCTGCCGGAATTTGATGGCTCAGAGCTGAATCTTGCAGGCTGGACACAGAAAATAAGTGGCAAGCCGGCGATCTCCGTTGGATCGGTAGGTCTCGAAGCGGAATTCGTGGACAGAGCGAACGAAAACCAGGGAACAGGTGACGCTCATCTGGATCAGTTGAACGAGAAAATGGAAAATAATGAATTTGACTTGATCGCGTTGGGACGTGTACTGCTGAGTGATCCGGAATGGCCAAACAAAGTTCGCGAAGGGCGCCTGTCCGAAATTGTTCCTTTTACAGCAGAAGCATTGAAAACACTCTAAACTGAAAACAAACCTGATGCCGCCGAAAGGCGGCTTTTTCACCTCCCTATAATAATAATTTCAACATATGAAAAATTCACAATAGAAAACCATTTTTCGCACCGCTGACACCTTTTCTCATCCCCTCCAATCGCACACGCCCTAAGGAACAACACCATGAAGTACCACACTTTAAGCCCAAAAAGGGGGATTTTTTTGCGTTTTTAGGCTGCATCATAAGAATTTGTACTTAAGCCGTCTCCATTTTGAAAATGAAGCACCTTATGATAAGGTTATGCCTGAACCACATTCAGACTGAATGACAACAATGCTTAAGGAGGATGACCATCCTTGTATATCGATAATCGCAAGTTAAAAAACAAACACATAAACACGCTTCAAATGTTGTGCCTGCTATTCGGAATAATGCTGCTCTTATCCGCATGTGGGCAGTCACAGAAGCCTTCCTCGTCAGAGCAAAATAACAATAATGCCGGAACGGAGACCAATGCGAATTCAAACACAGGTGCAATCAATCAGAATGATCAACAGAATACAGTGCCTCCACAGGAAGAGAAGGATCCGGTAGAAGAGCAGCTCGACCAATTGTCTTTGGATGAGAAGATCGGACAAATGATTCTGGCGGGTGTTCAGGGAACCACTTTGGATGCTCAAGCGAAACAGATGATCACGGATCAGAAGGTGGGAGGGATTATTTTCTATGCGAATAATGTCTCGACCGTGCCAGGAACGGCAAAGTTCGTGCAATCCATTAAGGATGCCAATCGTTCCAATCCAGTTCCAATTTTCATGAGTGTGGATCAGGAGGGTGGCAAAGTTAGTCGAATGCCAGAAACGGTAGAGTCTATACCTTCCAATGGGAAAGTGGGGAAGACGAAGGATGCTGATTTGGCTGAAACGATGGGCAAATTGTTAGCAAGACAAATTCAGCTGGTAGGTTTTAACGTCGATTTTGCTCCAGTGATGGATGTAAATAGTAATCCGAATAACCCGGTAATTGGGGATCGTTCATTTGGAAGTTCGGCCAGTCTGGTTTCACAAATGGGCATAGCTGAGATGAAAGGGCTGCGCAGCGAAGGGATTATTCCGGTGGTGAAGCATTTTCCCGGTCATGGAGACACGTCAGTGGACTCCCACTTGGATCTGCCTGTCGTGAACAAAACGGAGAAGCAACTTGCCCAGCTGGAGTGGATTCCGTTTGAGGCAGCGGTGAAGGAACAGGTGGAAGCGGTTATGGTAGCCCATATTCTGTTTCCCAAGCTTGATCCCGACCATCCGGCATCCTTGTCGGACGTCATTATTGGTCAGCAGTTGCGTGGCAAATTCAAGTATGACGGTGTGGTCATCACAGATGATCTGAGCATGGGTGCGATCGCGAAAAATTATAAGTTGAACGATGCCGCCGTAGCGACAGTTCAGGCAGGAAGTGATATTCTGCTGGTAGCTCACAGTTATGAGAGTGCCAAGACTATTTTTGATACGCTGAAGAGTGCGGTGAAATCAGGGGAGATTTCAGAATCCCGAATTAATGAAAGTGTATATCGAATTCTGGCTTTGAAGCAGAAGTATAACTTGTCCGATGAGGAGCAGCCGTCAGGAGATTTGAAGCAGCTGAACGCTGACATTGTGGATTGGCGCAAGCAGGTCGATGCCCGATAGTACCAACCTGTGTTATGATTTTGGAAAGAGAATTGCATATTCCATTACGACAGGTTAGAGGTGAGACCTTTTTTATGTATACGATAATGATTATTGAAGATGATCCGAAGATTGCGGGTCTTCTTCAATCCCATATCGAGCGATATGGTGACAGGGCCGTTGCGGTTGAGGATTTTGAGCAAGTCGTTCAGCAGTTTGAACAAATTAAGCCGCATGTCGTGCTGCTGGATATCAACTTGCCGAGTTACGATGGGTTCTATTGGTGTCGCCAAATTCGTTCCATTTCCACATGTCCGATTATTTTCATCTCGGCCCGAAGTGGCAAGATGGATCAGGTCATGGCGCTTGAGAACGGTGCGGACGATTATATTACGAAGCCGTTTGAGCATGAGATTGTCATGGCCAAAATTCGAAGTCAGCTGCGCCGGGTGTATGGCGATTACGCTACGCGTCATGAAGAGCGCAAGGTGGAACTGGATGGACTAACTGTTTATCTGGAAAGATTGGAGATGGAGCTCGGTGACCGCAAGATACAACTGACCAAGAAAGAAACCATTTTGCTGGAGACGTTGCTGCGTCGCAGTCCCAAACTGGTTAGTCGTGAAACCATCTTGGAAAAGCTGTGGGACGATTCGTTTGTGGATGATAATACACTTAGCGTGAATGTGACCCGCGTTCGTAAACGATTGACTGAGCTGGGAATTACAGATGCGCTGGAGACGGTAAGAGGTTCAGGTTATCGACTCAACAGTAATTGGAAGGCATCGTCGCCTTCATGAAGTTGTTTATCAAAGAACATATTGTACTGACTTGTTGGGTAATCGTTGTGCTGCTCACCGTGGTTGCGGTCTTCTGGTACGACGGCTACGACCACTGGTTAACGGCCACGTATGCGGTATCTCTGGGGTTAGTCCTATACGCAGCCTATCTCATTTATCGGTATCTGTCCCATCGCATGTTTTATTCCCGGATGTCCCATCGAATGAATGATCTAAAAGAATTTGTTCCATTGAATGAGCCTGCTCCCTTGCCACAGGCATTGTCAGAACTGCTGGACTCACAGTACGGTCATTATTATGCACATCTGCATCGTCTGGAACAGCGTCAACAGGAATATCTGACTTTTATGAATCAATGGGTTCATCAGATGAAGACACCTTTGTCCGTCATTGAACTGACGGTTGAGGATCAGGAGGATGAGGACCCCCGTTTCATCAGCATTCGAGAGGAAGCAGACCAGATGAGACGAGGACTGGAAACCGTGCTATACATGGCGCGGCTGGAGACATTTGAACAGGATTTCAGTGTGGAGCCCGTATCCCTCAAGGCGGCCGGAGAAGAAGCCATCCATGAACTGAAACGATTCTTCATTCGCAATCACGTGTATCCCGAGATGAAAATTGATTCTGCGTTAATGGTTCAGTCGGATGCGAAGTGGATTCGGTTTGTCCTCGTACAGCTGTTATCCAATGCCATCAAGTACTCTTCCGGGGGAAAAGGGCAAAAGGTAACCATCCAGGCTTATGAAGCCACACGGTCCATCATTCTTGAAGTGAAGGATCAAGGAGTGGGTATTCCCAAGTCGGATCTCAACCGCGTGTACCAGCCTTTTTTCACCGGAGAGAATGGGCGACATTTTAAAGAATCCACGGGGATGGGACTGTATATTGTAAAGGATGTCCTGACACGCATGAACCATCGGATTGACCTTACATCCGCTCAGGGAGAAGGAACCACTGTAACCATTACATTTGAAAACTAAATATAAGCGGATAATGCGGAACGAATTGAGAAGACGTCTGGTGCCCTGATAGGGATCGGCGTCTTTCTCGTTTTCTACATAGATGAAACACCCCAAAGGACGACGTGACATGTAACCTTACAATAATGTCATGAAGATGAAAGGTTAATCCATAGGAGAATGGTCGAAACTTCGATAGACTGAAGTCAGAAAGTAGAGAACGACCTCGAATTGCGATGAAGTTCAGTTCAACTTTGTTTAATTCAAATCCGAAATCTAAAAGGAGCCATTAACCTATGGAGATATGTTCAGTGAAACAGATTAGCAAAATTTATAAAGGGATCGTGTCATACGAAGCCTTGTCAGGTATTGATCTCAGTATTCAGGAGGGTGAATTCGTTGGCATCATGGGTCCATCAGGCAGCGGCAAAACAACGTTGCTAAACATGATTTCAACCATTGACCACCCTACTTCAGGGGAACTGAAAATCGCGGGTAAGAACCCGTTTGAACTGAATCACGATGAACTGGCTCTGTTCAGACGCCGAGAGCTGGGGTTCGTATTTCAGTCGTTTAACCTGCTCAACACACTCACGGTTAAAGAAAATATTGTCCTGCCGCTTACGCTGGATGGAGTACCGGTTGAGGAGATGAATGAACGTGTTGATCGACTTGCAGAGAAGCTGGGCATCGCATCTCTTCTGAACAAACGCACGTATGAAATTTCCGGAGGTCAAGCCCAGCGGACAGCAATCGCACGAGCCCTGATCCATTCTCCCAAGCTGGTGCTGGCCGATGAGCCTACAGGAAATCTCGATTCGAAGGCAGCGCGTGATGTAATGGAGATGCTGGAACGTCGCAACCAGGAAGATCGAGCCACCATGCTGCTGGTCACGCATGACGCTGTTGCGGCAAGTTATTGCAGCCGGGTTGTATTTATTAAGGATGGACGTCTTTACAACGAGATTCATTACGGAGATAACCGATCGACGTTCTATCAACGAATTATCAACGTATTATCCCTGATGGGAGGCTCAGGACATGAATTTTCGCCAGTTCGCCATTAATAATGTTGTTCGGAACAAACGAATTTACCTGGCCCATTTTCTGAGCAGTACGTTTTCCGTCATGATCTTTTTTACGTATGCACTTCTTTTGTTTCACCCAGATCTGAAGGATGGACTGAAGGGTTCAAGTGGGACAGTGACCATGCTTGCGAATCAGGGGTTTTTGATTGCTGAGATCATTATTTTCATCTTTTCGTTTCTGTTTCTGCTCTATTCCGTAGGTTCATTTCTCAAGACGCGTAAAAAAGAATTCGGCATATTTCAAATCATTGGCATGACACGTAAACAGATGAACCGACTGTTATTTATGGAAAACTTGTGCATTGGACTTGCCGCCATTGTGGCAGGCGTTGGATTAGGAATGATCTTTGCCAAGCTGATCCTGTTGATCTGCGGTTCGATGCTGGCGGTGGAAGAAAGTCTCCGATTCTATTTTCCATTAAAAGCAATCGCACTTACTGTCGGAGCATTTCTGCTGCTGTTTGTTGTGATTGCGCTGAGCTCATCGCTGCTGATGCGAAAAGGGTCATTGATTGACCTTGTAAAATCAGAGGAAAAACCCAAACCCGAGCCAAAGGCTTCTCGTCTTTTAGCACTTCTCTCCGTCATACTCATTGGGGGTGGATATGTGGGTGTATTTGCCTTTGTATGGATCACATACTCTTTCCCTTTGCTGCTTGGTAGTGTTGTTTTGGTTATTGCAGGCACGTATTTGTTATTCACCCAACTTAGTGTGTATGCCATTCGGGCGCTCAAAGGCAATAAGCGTTTGTTTTTCCGCAAAACGAATTTGCTATTTCTGTCCGAACTTACCTATCGAATGAAAGATAATGCGGTCATGTTTTTTATGGTGAGTGTGATTTCGGCTTCCGCCTTTACAGGCATTGGCACGATGCTGGCGATCGCTGATCCGGGATTGTCATCGATGTCAAATCCATATGCGTTTACCTACCAAAATTCATGGGATACACCTGGCGCAGAACGGCACATCAGGAAGATTGAAGAGACACTGATTGATAATGAGGTTCCGTACCAGAAAGGAAGTTATATTCCGCTGTTTGATGACGAAGGGGACTATATCATCAAACTAAGTGAATATAATCATCTTGCCAAGGCGCTCGGTTACCAAGAGCGAACTCTCGAGAATGTTAACGATTCCTTTATGACTCCGGGCAATCTTACGAGTCGTAAGACATTACGAGCAGAAGCTGGGCAGGGTTCAACTCAGAAAAATATCAGTATGTGGGAAGTTCAGGAAAAGGTCAGATTAACAACACCTGCAACCGATATCGTCATCCCTGTTGAATTCAAAAGGGAAGTTTATGTGGTATCTAATGAGCTGTACGACAAGATGAATAAGGAATTTAATATTCAAATCGAGGCTGATGAAAATTATTATCCCGATAAAAAAACTCAATTTGTTGTGACAGATTGGATGGGAACGCGGAAGTTTGCTCCTGATCTGGTCGAATCCATTCAAAATGACTCAGATGGTCAGGGGTACTTCGAGATCAGCGCTCTCGTGCTGGATTGGCTTAATTCCAAACAAACTAATGGTATTATCCTTATTCTGAGCGGATTGATTGGCATTGTCTTTTTCACCTTTGCTGCAAGCTTTACCTACTTCCGGTTATATGCAGATCTGGAACGGGATGAAGAACAGTACCGCATGATTGGTAAGATGGGACTGAGTCGCCCGGAGCTTCGCAACATCGTAACCAGACAGCTGGTGTTAATGTTTTTCCTACCAATAGTGTTGGCCATTATCCACAGTTCCGTTGCATTTGTTGCATTACAGCAGTTGGTTGATTTCTCTGTTATGGGTTATACTTTGCGCATTTTCCTCGTATTTGCATCCATGCAGATTCTGTTCTTCCTTCTGGTACGCTGGCGCTATCTGCGTCATATGTATGCCAAATTGATCTAATATAAATCTAATAGAACAGACACCGGACCTTAGGTTTGGTGTCTGTTGACTTTTTCCTCCAAAGCAAAGTACTATTTCAATAGATACAATATGTATCATTTTAGTTAACTTGAGTCTCGAAATGATTAAAAACATTATCATCATTGAGTTTCCTAGCCTTTCTAACTGAGAAGGAGGATTACATTGAGCATAACGATGTCCCGTGGACAAGCTTATCTGCAACGGTTGAACGATGAACGGAATGTATGGCTGGATGGAGAACGTATTCGAGTAACAGAGCATTCTGCCTTCCGGGGAACCTTACAAACGATTGAAAGTCTGTTCAATCTGGTGGATGATGCGGACACGAGAGAAACAGTGGCTTATTGGGATGAGCAGACGAACGGATATGTACATCAGGCTTTTCGAGTACCCTGCAATGCTCAGGAGATCAGCAGCAGGGCGGCAGCCTTTCGATTGTGGTCTGATCGCACCTACGGGGTAATGAGCCGTCTCTCGGATTACGCCCGATCCCGCCTGACCGGATGGTACGCCACACGGGATGCGATGGCTGCATATGACCCAGCATATGGAGGTAAAATCGCTGCCTATTATGATGAGGCAAAACGGAAGGATGCCTTCCTGACCATTGTGCAGCGGGACCCGCAGATTAATCGTGCTCTGCCTGTAGGGGAAGATGAAGATGCAATGTTTCAAATCATTCGTACCAATACAGAGGGCGTTGTCCTCCGTGGTGCCAAGATGGTGGCAACTGCTGCTCCATATGCGGACGATATCATTGCATATCCGATTCAGCGCATTCCTGGACATCGTCCGGAATTGGCGCATATGGTTATAGTGGCAGCAGGAAGTCCAGGATTACATATGGTATGTAGAGAATCTTTTGCAACATTAGATTCAGATACTGCTCATCCGCTCAGTAGTCAGTATGATGAGATGGATGCTATATTATTTTTTGACGACGTATTTGTACCTTGGGAGCGTGTACTGCTGCACAACAATCCGGAAGCGGTATGGCAGATTCGCTGCAACGTGGCATCCTCCAGTCTGGCTTATCATCAGAGCATTATTCGGCTGCATTCGAAGCTGGAATTCATTACAGCCATCACGTCTTCCATTGCCAAGGAGATTGGAGTGGATGCCTTCCTGAATGTACAGGAACAGCTTGGGGAGATGATCAGCCAGATGCATACGATTGAAGGACTCATCATCGCATCTGAGGCACAGGCTGCCCCGGATGTTCATGGGAACTGGCTACCATCATTCAAATATATCGAAACAGCCCGTAATCTGGGGAACCATTATTACCCGCGTGCTGTTGAGATTTTGAAGACTATAGCTGCAGGTGGCCTTATTCAGATTCCTTCCGGGAAGCTGGAGCTGGAAGGAAGTATCAGCCCTATGATGAACAAGTATCTTGGAGGCGTAACGATGCAGGCACCAGAGAAGATTCGATTATTTCAGCTTGCCTGGGAGCTGACAGGAAGTCCGCTGGGAGCCAGACATGATCTGTATGAACGTTTCTATGCCGGTGACCCGGTACGCAATCGGGCGAGTCAGTATGTGCAATATGATAAGGACCGATTATATGCCCGGGTTGAACCCTGGTTACGTAGCAAGTGATGAATGGTACTGAATCTTTACTTATTTTAGCTTTATATTTGAAGCTCTGGCCTGATGCCTGGGCTTTTTATTTAGGTTATCTTTAGAAATGGTTTAGATTGATTTAAGAGACGTAGTATATAGTAGTAACGTATAGACATATGAACAATAACAAATGGAATGTACGGATACGAATTCGAATGAAAACTGAATTTATTGAAATAGGAATGAGAGGATTCGCATGAGATACACACTATTAATTGCAGATGACGAACCCGAAATTGTGGAACTGCTTCAGCTGTACCTTGAGAAGGACTACAACATTGTGACAGCCGTTAATGGAGTAGAGGCGCTAGAGTGTATCCGTTCAACTCAGATTGATCTGGTCATACTGGATATTATGATGCCTGTAATGGATGGACTCCAGCTGATCAAACAAATCAGGTCCACACATCATATGCCCGTTCTGTTCCTGTCGGCCAAAAGCCAGGACCATGACAAAATCCTTGGACTCGGATTGGGTGCTGACGACTACATCTCCAAACCTTTCAATCCTTTGGAGATTGTCGCCAGAGTGGAAGCTTTGCTCAGAAGAGTCAATCAATTTGATGCACCTGACGTGCCTGCTGCTAAGGAGTTAAATCTTGAGCTGGGTGAGCTTAGGCTTGATCGATCCCAATGTATCCTTTTTCGCTCGGGTAAACCTGTGACATTGACCTCAACAGAGTACAAAATCGTGGAGCTTCTGCTTGAGCAGCCAGGCCGTGTCTTCACCCGTAAAAAAATATACGAAGCCGTCTGGGGAGATTATTACGCTCACGAGGACAGCACGATAATGGTACATATCAGTAACATTCGGGAAAAGATCGAGCGCGACTCCAGGCAACCGGAATATTTAAAAACGATAAGGGGACTGGGATACAAAATTGAAGCGCCCATGGAAAGCTAGAGAAAAGAGACTATTGCAAACGTCCCTGACACTGGACTTTTTGCTGTTCAACTTCTTTTTGTTGTTACTGGTAGCCATCGTGTACATTATCATTAATCTGGATGTGGTTGATTTCCGCATTTCGGATCAGGTGGTGGATCCTGATCTGAATGTGGAGGCACATGTGTACGTGACAGAACTGGAGAACGAATGGCTGTCCGGTAGTTCCGATGAGACCAATAATACCGAAATTCAGCGTCTCAAGGACAGTGGGGGATGGATTGAAGTGCTGGATGCGGATCGCAGGGTCATTCGTTATATCGGGGACAAGCAGGATACGTTCACTCAGTACAGTGAAGCTGAGCTATATGCAGGACTCGAAAACCGAAATGAACAGCCGTACTATTACTCCATTAGTCCACTTTCAACAGAGGGAGCTGCAAAGTACGTTTTGCTGAAGATTCCGCGTGACTTGGTCAGTGTGCGAATTAATGATAATCAGCTGATTACCAATTTGAAGCATCCGTTATCGTTCTACATTATGATCGGGATCGGATTGGTCTTGCTGCTGATATTTGTATACAGCTATTGGGTCGCCCGGCGAATCAAAAAGCCGCTAAGTATTCTCTCTCTAGGTCTTACCCAGATGATCCAGGGAAATTATAGTACACGCATGTCCATCTCGGCAGAGAGGGAATTTGTCCAGATTGGAGAAACCTTCAATTATATGGCGGACGTCATTGAGAATACATCTGCGGAGAAACGTTATGCTGAAGAGAGCAAACAGCGCTTAATTGTGGATCTGTCACATGATCTCAAGACCCCGATCACGAGTATTCAAGGATACGCCCAGGCTTTGGTGGAAGGGCGGGGGGAAGATAAGGACAGGCAGCAGCGATATCTGGGTTATATCTACAACAAGTCCGTTCAGGTTGCGCGCATGATTCAGAACATGCTGGAATTGCTCAAAGTGGATTCACCTGACTTCCGTATGCACATTCAGCAGCGGGAAATCGGCGAATTTGTACGTGAAATTATGGCCGACACATATGGTGAGATTGAGCAGAACCATTTTGGCCTGCATGTGCTCGTTCCTGATGAAGAGATCTATGCAAGGTATGATCCGGAACTGTTGTCCAGAGTGATTCAGAACCTGATTACAAACGCCTTGTCCTACAACCCGCGGGGGACGGAGCTGCGTGTGGAGTTAATCCCACTGGACAACCATGTGGTTATCGAGGTTGCTGATACCGGTGTGGGTATCCCTCAAGAGTTGTGGGCAACCATCTTTGATCCATTTGTGCGAGGGGATGAGGCTCGTACGGGAACCGGGGGTACCGGGCTTGGACTAGCAATTGCGCGGCGGAACACCGAGAAAATGGGGGGACGATTAACACTTTCCCAGCGTGGACGAGAGACGACGGTGTTCACTATACAGATTCCGAAATAAAGAACCGACATAAAGGATAAGGTTGACATAAACATGTTGTCATTCTGATCACCATTTGCAAAATGCTCATATAGAAAAGGTTAAGTGGAGGGGAAACTTTTTGTTCAAAGTAAATTCGTTTGTACGTTTCAGTATTGCACTGGCACTGATACTGATCAATATCTATCTGTTATCACGTGTCAGCTTTATTTTCCAACCGCTTGTTACCATGATTACGGTGATTACCGTGCCGATGATGTTGTCCGTATTCTTTTATTATCTGCTGCGGCCGCTCGTCAATTACATGGAAAAAAAGAAGCTGAATCGCACACTTAGCATTTTGTTGATCTATCTGGTGTTTGGTATACTGTTCGCCCTGTTTATTATAGGGTTATGGCCTTCACTACGCGAGCAGTTGATCAACCTGGTAGAAAACGCACCAAATTTAATCAATTCACTGAGTTTGCAGCTTAAAGAGCTCGAGCAGAACGGTGCCATTACGGCTTTGTTCCCGGAAGGGTCGACCCCGTTTTCGCAGATTACGGATTACATTAACAAAGGCTTCACCTTTGTAACGAACTATGTGAGTGGATTCTTCTCACTCATCTCAAGCTTTGCGATTGTTCTGTTTACCTTCCCGATCATCTTGTTCTACATGTTGAAGCAGGGAGAGAAATTCGGTCGTAAGCTGGTGCACATTGCACCTAAACGTTTCCAAAAAGACAGTCGTGATGTGGTACTTGAGATCGATCAGGCGTTAAGCGGCTTTATCGTGGGACGAGTTCTCGTGAATCTGGCTTTGGGCGTGCTGATGTATATCGGTTTCCTGATCATCGGTCTCCCGTATGCACTGCTGTTAACCGTGATTGCGGTTATTATGAACTTTGTTCCGTTTATCGGGGCGATCCTGTCTTCCGTTCCTATTGTTATTATGGGACTGGTGGTATCCCCTTCGGTTGCGATCTGGTCACTCATTATTATTCTGGTAGCGCAGCAAATTCAGGATAATCTGGTTGCACCGTATGTATTCGGCAAAAAACTAGATATTCACCCGCTTACCACCATTATATTGGTGCTGGGTGCAGGGGATCTGGGCGGCATTATTGCCATTCTGATTATCATCCCTGTCTACATGATCGTTAAGATTATTTTGGTTCGAATCTATCAGCTATTCTTCAAGGACAAATGGCAGAATGCTTAAACATTTATAAATGATATAGAAGGAGTGGAAATCATGTCTGAAATCATCCCACAACCATACACTGAACCTGAGTATATTGAGCCACAATCTGTTCCAATGGGCGCCATTCATATTTCCAACGATGTAGTATCCAAAATTGTTGGCATGGCCGCTCAGACTACAGAGGGAATATCCTCCATGTCTGTTGGTCTTACCGAAGGAATCGCCAAGAGTATCAGCGGAAAGAGCTTGCAGAAAGGGATTGACGTTGTGATCAAAGATGACCAGGCATCTATCCAACTGCGAATCAATGTTCAATTTGGCAGAAAGATGCATGAAGTCTGTCAGGAACTTCAACATAATGTGCAGCAAGCTGTCGAGCAATTAACAGGCATTATGGTGAATGAAATTAAAGTTCAAGTGGTAGGCGTGACCATGCAGGAGCAAGTTTAAAGCAGAACGATTAGAACGAACGAATGGAATTCAGTCATAAGCAGGTAGTGATATCCTGTGTAAAAATACAAAACAGCACTTTCCCATTAGCTGCATAAATGGGAAGGTGCTGTTTTGTGTTTGCGATAATACGTAGGGGCTTCGCCCATAACTTTTTTGAACATTTTCGAGAAAAGCAGCTGGTCGGCATATCCAACGGAACGGGAGATATCCCCAATGGTCAAAGCCGGATCCAGCGTCAGCTCAGCCGCCCTGCGCATGCGGTAATTGACCAGATAAGACTGAATGCTGGTGCCCATCTTGTCTTTGAAGAGAGAGCACAAGTAACTGCGCTGTAAGCCAACATGAGACGCAATGGACTGTACGGTTATGGTATTAGCATAATTAATCTCAATGAAATCCATCACCTGAGTGACATAAGTTTCTTTCGTATAGTCCTGGAGCGGAATAGGTCTGTCCTCACCGGCTCGATCAATCAAAATGGAGAAAAACTGAAAGAGCAATCCCGTCATGCTGATCTCCCATCCCTTATGGGTGTTGCGAGAGCTAATCATGCGGTGCAGACAGGAGCGCATCTCGTCATCGTCATTACCCATCTCAAAGATCGGATGGTGCTCAGACAGGCAGGCCTGCTGTAATAACGAAGGGCAGGTGCTTCCTTGGAAAGCAACCCAGCTATACTCCCACGGATCATCCTGATCTGCTTCATAATGAACGACAGAATGGGGGACGATGAGGAACCCCTGACCTTTGCGCAGCGTAACCTTTTTGCCTCCAACTTCGAAGGTACCTTTGCCGTCCAATATGTAATGGATTTTGTAATAATCCCGCATGGCCGGGCCGAAGTGGTGACCGGGTGCGCAAGCTTCTGTGCCGTAATGAAGGAGCTGCAGCTCCTGAAAGTGATTGTTTTTGCACATATACGTAATCAAGGCTATTCACTCCTGTTATGAGGTCGTTATACCTTGCATTTTAACATATAAAAGGTGAAAAGGGATCGTTTTATGAATATCATTTGATGAAGATACCAATCATTTTTCCATATCGTTATAGTGAAATGCCATATCGTTTTACATGGAAAGTGTCTAAGATGAAAGGGTATTCAATAACTTTTACAGGAAAAGAGAGATTAACGATGCCTTATACTGCGAGTGAACAACGATACAGTGAAATGAAATATGCCCGCTCTGGCAAAACCGGAATTAAACTGCCGCAAATAGCACTAGGCTTATGGCAGAACTTCGGTGGAAACCGCACCCTGGATATTCAGGAAGAGATGATCCTGCGCGCATTCGATCTGGGGATTAACCATTTCGACTTGGCCAACAACTATGGACCACCTCCAGGATCAGCCGAAGAGAATTTTGGTGTCATTCTCAAAAAACATCTGCGTCCTTACCGCGACGAACTGCTCATCTCAACCAAGGCAGGTTATCATATGTGGAACGGTCCATACGGCGAATGGGGTTCTCGCAAAAACCTGATTGCTAGTCTGGATCAAAGTCTGAGCCGGATGGGACTGGATTACGTAGATATTTTCTATCATCACCGTCCAGATCCGGAGACACCGCTCGAAGAAACGATGACTGCGCTGGATCATATCGTTAGACAGGGTAAAGCTCTGTATGTAGGCTTGTCCAACTATGATGCCGAACAGACGAAAGAAGCAGTTACTATTTTGCGTCGTCTCGGAACACCTTGTCTGGTTCACCAGCCAAACTATTCGATGCTGAATCGCTGGATTGAGGATGGATTGCAGGATGTGTTGGATGAGCACGGCGTAGGATCGATCGCATTCTGTCCGCTTGGCCGGGGACAGTTGACGAATAAATATGTGGACAAGATCAAGGAAGAGCGCGCTAATCCAACAGGCAATCTGAGAAAAGAAGCCTATACGGACGAACGAATCGCCAAGTTCGAAGCACTTCAGGCGGTTGCTGAACGTAGAGGTCAAACGATCTCCCAGTTGGCGCTGAATTGGATTTTGCGTGATAACCGAGTTACTTCCGCTCTGATCGGCGCAAGCCGTGTATCCCAGATTGAAGAAAACGTAGCGGCCCTTCAGGCACCAGACCTGACGACAGAAGAGCTGAATGAAATCGAAAGCATCTTGGATGGCATTGGAAACTACGCTTGGTAAACTTGTAACGGAGAGATACGACTTTGGAGATTTAGAGTCATGTCTACAATGATTAATTTGATCCCCATGATATAGATATGTTGGGATAACTAAGGTGTCTTCCTGTAGTCGGGAGGACACTTTTTTTGTCTTACTTATCGTTCTTTATATGTAGAGATAGACCTTTTAGAGCTTCGGCTTAATTGACCAATGTTTATTTTTTTCTTAAACTATTTCATATCATAGCACCAGGTCCTAGGATTTAGGGTATAATATATAGATGCTATACATTTGAAATATGAAGGAGAGGCTCCATTTGAATTTTCAACAGTGGATTTCGCCTGAAACCTATAACCTGACATCCGAGATGGAGAATCACCCGTCGGATCGGGTTGCACTTAGATGGCTGAGCGATCATAAAGAATTGGAAGAGATCACTTATGGTGAGTTATTGAAGCAGGCAAATCGTCTTGCTGGAGGCTTGCGTGATCTTGGTTTGGAGAAGGGCGACCGGGTGCTGGTCATGGTACCACGCCGAATTATTGCCTATGTTATATACATTGCCTGCCTGAAACTGGGGATTGCTGTTATTCCTTCTTCCGAGATGCTGCGTGCGAAAGATCTGGAGTATCGTCTTCGGCATTCCGAGGCCCGGGCTGTCATTGTCTGGTCCGAGACGACTGCTGAAGTTGAAAAAATAGATGCAGATCTGCCGGAATTGGCACACCGCATCGTTGCATCACCAAATGGTGATGATAGCTTACCTGGAGAAGGCTGGGTCAATGTACACCAGTTAATGCAAGGCCAATCCGATACGATGGCTGCGGTGGAAACACATCGTGACGATATGGCTATTCTCGCTTATACCTCCGGTACGACTGGTAATCCAAAAGGCGTAGTACATAGTCATGGTTGGGGGTATGCCCATTTACGGATCGCTTCATCGTTATGGCTGGATATTCAGCCTTCGGATACGGTATGGGCAACGGCAGCACCGGGATGGCAAAAATGGATCTGGAGTCCGTTCCTGTCTGTACTCGGAAGAGGGGCTACCGGACTGGTCTACAATGGATCATTCCAACCCAAACGTTATCTGGAACTGTTGCAGGAGCATCAGATCAACGTCTTGTGCTGTACGCCGACGGAATATCGGTTAATGGCCAAAGCAGACGATCTGGGTCACCATGATCTGTCCGCACTGCGCAGCGCCGTGTCTGCTGGTGAGCCGTTGAATCAGGAAGTAATTGAAATTTTCCAGCGTCACTTTGACCTGACGATCCGGGACGGATATGGACAAACCGAGAGCACGCTGCTGATCGGCAGCTTAAAAGATGCTCCCGTACGAATTGGTTCTATGGGGCAGTCCATTACACCAGGCCTTATTGAGATCGTCAATGAAGAGGGACAACTTGTACCTGCTGGTGAAGTAGGAGATATCGCAGTGCATAAGGATATGCCAGCCTTGTTCCGTGCCTATTACCAGGATGAGGGACGGAAGGAAGCGAATCAGCGTGGGGATTATTTTGTAACAGGTGACCGCGCACGCAAAGACGAAGAAGGCTACTTCTGGTTTGAAGGTCGAAGTGATGATATCATTATCAGTTCGGGATACACGATTGGACCGTTCGAGGTGGAAGAAGCGCTGATGAAACACGCCAGCGTGAAGGAATGTGCGGTCGTAGCAAGTCCTGATGAGATCCGTGGTAACGTAGTGAAAGCATTTGTAGTGCTGAGAGACGAGTCTCTCGCATCACCAGAACTGGCGCGCGAACTGCAAAACCATGTGAAGGAATGGACAGCACCCTACAAATATCCACGCAAAATCGAGTTTGTAGCCGATCTGCCGAAAACAAACTCAGGAAAAATCCGCCGGATAGAGCTGCGTGAGCAGGAGAAACGCAAGGCTTAAATGATTGTGCAGCAATAGTATTCAAATATGAAACAGGAGTGAACACAACCATGAGTAATTTTGAACAAACCTTTGAAAAATCGTTGGAACAATACGCAGAGCTGGTTGTCAAAGTTGGCGTAAATATTCAGAAAGGACAGGATCTGCTCGTAACGGCACCCATCGAAACATTGGAATTCACACGTCTTATCGTGCAAAAAGCGTATGCGGCTGGCGCCAAGTATGTACAGGTTGATTTTGATGATGACGATATTACACGCAGCCGTTTTGAACATGGCTCTGATGACAGCTTCGATTATTACCCGGCCTGGAAGGCGGAAATGATGGAGAAGTTTGCAGAAGCAGGCGGCGCTACGCTCACGATCAAAGTACCTGACCCTGAATTATACAAAGGCATCAATTCCGACAATGTTTCGCGTGCAACCAAAGCGGCGGCTCATGCACGTCGTGGATTTTCGAAATATACACGTAACCACGAAATTAGCTGGTGTCTGATCAAAGCGCCAACCAAGGCGTGGGCGAACAAAGTATTTGCCGACATTCCAGAGGAAGATCGCATTAACGTGATGTGGGAAACCATCTTCAAAATGAACCGTGTCGATGGCGGAGATGCTATTCAGAACTGGAAAAAACATCTGGACACCCTGAATGCTATGAGTGATTTGCTGAACAAGAAAAATTATAAAAGCCTGCACTACCGCGCACCCGGAACGGATTTGAAAATTGAGCTGGTGAACAACCATATCTGGGGTGGCGGCGGTAGCGAAAACAAGCAAGGTGTGTATACCGTTGCGAACATGCCGACAGAAGAAGTATTTACAATGCCGAAGCGCAGTGGAGTCAACGGATTCGTCAGCAGCACGATGCCGCTGAACCTGAATGGTCAACTAGTGGACCAGATGAGAATTACGTTTAAGGATGGACAGGTCGTTGCTTTTACAGCAGCTTCGGGTGAAGAGCATCTGAAAAACCTGTTTGCCACCGATGAAGGTGCACGTTATCTTGGCGAAGTTGCCCTCGTGCCGCATGATTCGCCAATCTCCAACTTGAATCGTATTTTCTATAATACCGGTATTGACGAGAATGCATCCTGCCATCTGGCCGTAGGAAGTGCATACCCGTTCAACATGAAGGATGGTACGACGATGTCTAACGAGGAATTGCTGAAACATGAATGTAACGTCAGTCTGACCCATGTGGACTTTATGATCGGCTCCGCAGAGCTCGACATTGATGGTGAGTTGCAGGATGGAACGGTGGAACCTGTATTCCGCAAAGGGAACTGGGCATTTTAATTGGTGAAAACAAGGCAATAAGTTAGAAACAAAGGCGACTTCAACGTTGAAGTCGCTTTTGTTGTTTTTGGCATCCACAACTTTAAATGATTTATAGCGGCTTAACGGGTACACATATTTCGCAAAAATCCAGAAGAAGCAGATCACCGGCATACCTTTCAAAATGGGTTTGTTGTCCATAATACAACCATTGCTCTGCAAATACGGGAAAATCTCGGTCCAGGCTTGCTGCACATCTTCTGCTGTGTGTTTGACTTTGCAAACCAGATATTGCCCGCCAGGAAGTTCAGCTTCTTCAAGTTGGGGAGTCGACTCATCCAGGCAGTAATCCTCTGATATGACAATACATGCATCATACCTGCATTGAGAGGGGAGGGTGGTTTCCGGGTTATCCTGCGGAATGCCGAACAAGATGGTCGAGCTTGTAAGCAGGCCTTGGTATCTTGCCCAGGTCTTTAATGTTTCCATCGCGTGACTGTTAGCAGGACCATACGGACCGACTTGTCGTACATAAGCAATTCGGGAGGTTGGCAGGTTTTCGATGTGGAATTCCATTGGTGTTCATTCCTTTCGTTACGATTATGGGTTACATCTCGAATGCTATCATGGTATAAAAAAATATTCATATGTATTTTTGGCGAAAGAGAGATTGGTTTGACGTGCGATTTGTTTATTCTGGGGAAATAGGAAAGAGGCCGATGATCTGATCATCGGCCTCTCTTTTGTAATGGAATCAGTGAAAAGTTACGGATGTCACATTCCCAATTTATTCGGCATGCATTTTGTTGAAGCTTACATATTCGTTAATCGGTTTGCGGTATCCGCGCGGACGTTGTTTGGCTTCGGACTTTTTGCCGATTGTAATTAGCATGGCAGGTACATAATGGTCGGGGATATCCAGACTGCGTTGCAACTCTTCCGCGTCGAAGCCAATCATGGGGCAGGTGTCCCAACCACGATCCTGAGCGATCAGCATCAATTGCATCGCTGACAGGCTGGCATTACGAATTGCATCTTCTCTCTGGAAGAACCTTCCCCGCGTTTCGTAAAATTCGATGACACTCTGTGATTCTTGCTCGTATTGAAACGGAGTCATCGCACCAAGGTTCAGCAGGCCCTCATTGATTGTGCGGATGTGATGGTGTGCGTTGACATCGCCGAGGACAACAATGACCGCAGAGGCCGTTTTTACTTTATATTGCTGGGAAGCTTCATAGACTTTTTCTTTCTGAACCGGGTCCGTCAGCACAAGATAGTGCGTATGCTGGAGGTTAAAGGCGGATGGTGCGAATTTGTTCAAGGCAAACATCTCTTGCAATTCTGACTCTGGAATCTCAATTCCTTCTTCAAAAATAACGGCCGATCTACGGTTTTTGACCAGATTCTCCAATTCACTCATGGTAGTTTCCCTCGCTTATGTATGGTTTATAAACTGACTATAACACACTAAGTTACTTTATGTAAGTATTATTTTTGAATAAGACAAGATCTGCCTGCCATACGATAAAATAAAACAGAAGAGGTGATTCATGAAAACATTCATCACTAGGTACAGAGCTGGAAAGTCGCGAAATGAATTTCAGGTATACGTCATCGAATCCTCCACGCTGAAACGTTTTTTGGTGGTGGAGATGGTACTGGGAACCATCGCGTATAATGTTGCACTTTTTTGGTTTCATAATGCACTTCTTGCTGGCGTTGGTTCCTGGGCTGGGACGGAGAGTGTGAAGAGGCTGCCAGTCGTTTTCAGAAAAATAACAGGTCGGCAGGAAGGTTCAGGGAGCATGAGCATGTTCTTTACTTAAGGAATAGACGGCTTATGGTTCCTTGGCTCTCTTTTTCAATTGCAAGGGACACCGGACACGTTATTTCCTAAAATGCTCCAAAACGTTACATATGGCCTAAACCCCGTTTTAACGTGTCTGGGGTTCCTTAGCATTTTGCAGGCGCTTCTTCAACCTCTCCTACACGTCTCATCTTTTTTACACTCCATGTCTTCTGCTCCAACCCCGAACGAGGAGAGAGGAACGCCATTTTTATATAAGTCTGGCGGCTAATCATCTCACCATTGTACCTCGTAAAAAAATTTCGACAATCTCCTTACCTAAATTTAAAGTGGAATCATATTCTCTTAATGTATCTACCTTATTGCCGATGACCATCATTGTTGAGAAAGTTTGCGCGAGAAGCATGGAATTGTTGCTTCGAAGCAGGTTATTATCCATCGCATCTTTAAAATAATCAGCCAGCTCTACGTAAATTTTATTTTCCGCTGCTCTGATTTCCTCGATCTGTTTCTCACTCAAATATCTCTCCGCATCTTTGAGCAGAGTCTCAATCTCCGCATGAGGATTAGCTAACCTTGCTTCTGCCACATGTAGCAGTCCTGTTTCCAGATTGTCTGCTTCTCTTAATAATCGTGACGTAGCTTGGTGCACATGTTTAAACATGGTCGTAACCGCGATCTTAAAAAGTTCCGGTTTACTGGTGAAGTGATAATAAATGGATGGTTTAGACACATTGCAAGCTTTAGCGATTTGTTGGAGTGAAACAGGTTCGTACCCATGCTCCATAAAGAGTTTGGCGGCCGTTTGAAGAATTATTTCTTGTACGGGTAAATCATCTTCTGCTTGTTTCGGTCTTCCTGGTGAGCGTTGTGAATCTGTATTCATTTTCATCATTACCTCCGTGAATATTTGATGACAACTTATCCATTGAATAAGATTAGACTTGTAATTTTACTTACCGGTAAATATAATTTACTAGAACTGAAGCAGCAAATCAATGATAACCTAATCCAAAATAATGATTGAAAGAGGTTTTAACTTTGGCAAAAACAGAGAAAAAAAACAAATGGACTAAAATATTGATATGGGGAGTTTCCCTCATCATAATTGTAATCATTGGCTTATTGGTATACCTCAATTCGATAACCTACAGTCCTTCCAATCAAGCGGAACTCGCTTTTCAGAATGATAATCAGGTCAAAGTAACAGAGGTCAAAGACGGTTATAAATTTGAGCCACAAACCGGGAAAGTAATCGAACCGAATATTATTTTTTATCCTGGAGGTTTAGTAGAACCTGAAAGCTACTCACCATTTGCCAGAGAACTGGCTCAACGGGGGCATCGCGTATATATTGCGGAAATGCCACTGAATCTAGCCATTTTCGGTCAAAATAAAGCGGACTCCTTTCTTGAAGAACACCCAGACGAATCATTTGTTATTGGGGGTCACTCTTTAGGTGGTTCATTTGCAGCGAGATATGCTTCGGAACACAGTGAGAAGCTTAAGGGTGTATTTTTCTTGGCTTCTTATGCGGATGAGGGCGGATCCATAAAAGACACTGATTTATCTGTTTTGCAAATTACAGGTACAGCAGATGGAGTTCTCAATAAAGAAGCTTGGGAAAGTGCCAAAACCAATCTACCTGCTGACACTTTGTATGTCAGTGTAGAAGGAGGGAACCATGGCCAATTTGGCTCTTATGGGAAGCAAAAAGGGGACAATGATCCAGCGATTGAGGAAGAGCAGCAATTAAAACAGGTCGTTGATGCTGTAGAGGAATGGAGCACAGAACTGAATAGTAAACCTTAAATCTGAAATGAATCGAACTTAACATCAATGTGGTTGAACTGATCCCTTATCTATTCGATTTGGAGAACGATTAAAATGTTGTAGATATAATGCAACAGGACGGCGCCCGAAATCGGGCCCCGTCCTGTTAGTTGTATCTGTAATTTACATACGATAGTCATATGAGAGTGGAATGAATACCTTTTGTCATCAGATTTCTACTGTTTATTTGGCGCGCTCCAGGTACTGTTCGAGTGTAAGATTCTGACTCGTAATTTCCCCCGCAATATACACGCCAACATAACGCACATGCCATGGCTCATAAGAGTAGCCAGTCAGTTTCTCCTGATCTTTGCCATAACGAATGATAAATCCGTATTTATGTGCATTGGCTTTCAGCCATTTGCCTTCTTTGGTGTTTCCAAAGCTTTGTTGCAAATCATATCCCGCTGATGCACTGGAGATATCCATCGCAAGACCCGTCTGATGTTCACTTTGTCCAGGACGAGCACTGGTTTTATTCGCAACGGCTTCGCCTTTGATACTTGCATTACGGTCAAAAATGGATTTTTGGGTAGCATAAGAGCGATAACCGGACACGGCTTTGATATCAATGCCGTCTTTTTTTGCTGCTGCGAACAAGTTCTCAATTGCGGTAGCGGCTACTTTACGCATTTGCTTTTTCGGACTGGAGCCGGAGAAGCTAAATGGGATGTTAGGAACAACCAGATCCTGAGGGGCATAGGTTGAAGGCAAGTTTCTCTTTTTATTCACTAGCACAACCGTGCTTGATAGATTCGTTACCGTTGCCAGGCCACTGCTGCTCGTTTTGATTGTGCGTCCAGGTGCATTATCGTGCAGGAATTGAGTGAAGCTGGAGCTGGCAGCAGATGCGACCGGATTCAGTTCCTTAGTGAAGGGCAGCGTTGTGAATGCTGAGCCTGCTACGACAGAACCTATAAGTATCGTGGATACGATGGATTTACGTGTAAAAGATTTCATGATGTGTGTTCCTCCTCAGGTTATATCAATCTCGTTCTTTGGTATATACCGAGTATACTAGAGGATTATATCCATAGGTTCTCCAATTGTTTCCGAGTTGTAAACAAAGTTTGCGAGATTCATAGCTTTTAATTGTCTGACGAGAAAAAGAGCATACAAAAAGACTCTGCACCTTTTGTGCAAAGTCTTTCTGTATACATAGATAGGCGAATCAAATGCTCATTATTTCAGCCACAAACTTTTGAATTACAGCTCGCATGAAACAGAATTGCCGGAGCTTCCAGCAGCCACAGCGCGAGCATCCCGAACACGGACATTGCTGCTGAGTACACCGGAATCACTGCTTAGTTTGAAGGAAGGATAGTTAAGTTCCGTGTCCAGCTTCATGTGCTGCTCCAGGTTTAACTGTTGTTTCGGATCGACATAGAATGGCACCAGATTGGTTTCAATTTGTACATCCAGAGCTTCGGGTTCATCCACGATAAGTATGGCGATAATTCCGTTACAGCCACAACCTTCCATGTCATAGATCACTTTGAAATAACCGGGCTGATCATTCAGGCTTTCAGTTAATCGCGCAGCAGCCAAATCTGTAATTTGAATATGCATATCGCTACACTCCTTTATATGTTGGCATGATTGTAATGGTAAATGAATTGATTCAACTTCTACTGTCATTATACCACTTTGGCAAAAATCAAAGCATTTATTTTCTTGACTGATCAGTCTGGAAGCCATAATGATTCCGTTCATCAAGGAAGCGTTATGGAGCGGCGTTAAACGATTCGTCTTGCTTGGCAGTGCTTCCGTTGATGAAGACGGACCTATATTTGGCAAAGTACATCAAAGCTTGAAGGAGCTTGCTCCTGAGTGGACTGTACTACAGCCTTCCTATTTTATGGAGAACTTTACAGAGGGACCGCATCGGGAGACGATGAAGCAGTTGGGTAAAATCTACAGTGCTGCTGGTGATGGTAAAATTGGTTTTGTCAGCGCAGATGATATCGCAGCAGTTGCCTTCTTTGCTCTGACAGATGTTGTCCCCCATAATACAGCTCATATCATTACGGGGCCAGAGACATTGTCTTATGGGCAAGTTGCGGACATCATTAGTCGTTTATTGGATCAGCGTATTCAGCATGAATCATTGTCGGATGCAGAACTGAGAAATAGCCTGATTCAGGCGGGAATGTTAGAAGATTACGCCACGGCTCTGGCAGGGCTGGATGTATTCATCCGTGAGGAAGGAAGAGAAGATCAAACGACGGAGACGGTATTGAAAGTCACAGGGCAAAGCCCGGTTTCTCTGGAGCAATTTATTAGGCAGCATATGCATTAAGGGAAATGATATAAGAATTATTATAAAAATATTGGAAGCAAATTCTGCTGAATAACAAGAAGACGGTGCCGGAACGCCCGTCTTTTTTGCTGATTGTTCAACCTTTAACAATACCCCAATCCAGCATGGTGATTATACGTGTACGCTTTTGGGGAAATAGATGAGAATGAATGTTTGATAAAAGGAGAGAAGAGAACGGATGATTCAGTTCGAAAATGTATCCAAGCAATACCCTGATGGAACCCATGCTCTGCATCAGGTTAATCTCAACATTAACAAGGGAGAGCTGTTCGTCATGATTGGTCCGAGCGGTTGCGGCAAAACCACAATGCTCAAAATGATCAATCGTCTGATCGAGCGGACAGATGGGACCGTACGAATTAATGAACGACCTATCGATGAATATAACATTCATGAATTGCGGTGGAATATCGGATATGTGCTGCAACAGATTGCGTTGTTCCCACATATGACAATTGCCGAAAATATAGCGGTTGTTCCTGAACTCCGAAAGTGGAAGTCAGAGCAAATCAAGGAGCGCGTACATACTTTGCTGGACATGGTCGGACTGAAAGGTACCACATATAGTGATCGCAAGCCTGCTGAGCTATCTGGTGGACAACAACAGAGAATCGGTGTATTGCGCGCACTCGCTGCCGATCCCGAAATTGTACTGATGGATGAACCGTTCAGTGCACTTGACCCGATGAGCCGTGAGAAATTACAGGACGATATTCTGGATATTCAGCGTCAGATGAAGAAGACGATTGTGTTTGTTACCCATGATATTCAGGAAGCGATGAAGCTGGGTGATCGTATCTGCATCATGAAGGATGGGCAAGTATTACAGGTGGGCACCCCGGAAGAACTAATCCAGCAGCCAGCGAATGAATTCGTACGTGACTTTGTCGGTAGTTCTGGTCCGGATAGGAGTTCACAGCCTGTATCTGGTGCGGGCGACCCGATGTATGAATTACAAACGGCCTCCGGCGAACAAGAACGACTGATTTCTATATTTGATCTTGAATCGATCATGTCCCCGCTCTCACCCGGGCATGTGCCGAAGTCGGCCAAAACGGCTGTTCCCGTATCAATTACGCTGCCTGATTTTGTGGAAATCATGGCATCTCATGATCATTTACTGGTCGAGAAGGACCACCAGATTATAGGCCAGGTCAGTCGAGCTGATCTGATCCAGTACTGGTCCGGGCAGTTGCAGGAACGAGGTGAAGCACATGAGTAGATTTACAGAGGTGTTCAGTGAGCGCAAAGGACAGTTATTATCCGCTCTCCTTGAGCATATTCAGATCTCATTTATCGCATTGTTCTTTGCCGTTCTGATCGCTATCCCGCTTGGCATTTATCTGACACGCAAGCCAAGAGTGGCTGAGCCGATAATTGGGGTAACAGCCGTACTGCAAACGATCCCGTCTCTGGCCCTACTCGGATTGCTCATTCCTTTATTCGGCATCGGTACATTTCCTGCGATTGTTGCGCTTGTAGTGTATGCCCTGCTTCCGGTACTCCGCAACACGTATACGGGCATATCGGAAGTCGATCCTTCCATGGTCGAGGCAGCGAATGCGATGGGCATGAACAGTCGTCAACGTCTCACCAAAGTAGAGCTACCACTCGCGATGCCTGTCATTATGGCAGGCATTCGTACCGCAATGGTTCTGATTGTAGGTACAGCAACGCTTGCAGCCCTGATTGGCGCAGGAGGTCTGGGTGAACTCATTTTGCTAGGTATTGATCGAAATGATACGGCATTGATTATTCTGGGAGCCATCCCAGCCGCATTGCTTGCCATTTTGTTTGATGTGCTGCTCCGCCAGTTCCAACGTTTATCATTCAAGAAAACGCTGGTCACTCTCGGAACACTCGCTCTGGTGGCCGTTCTGGTAATCACAATTCCTTGGCTCTCCCGTGGAGGGCAAAAAGATCTGATTATTGCTGGCAAGCTGGGTGCCGAACCAGAGATTCTGATTAATATGTACAAATTGCTCATTGAAAAAGATACCGATCTCAAGGTTGAATTGAAACCAGGATTGGGGAAAACCACATTTCTGTTCAATGCACTGAAATCAGGTGATATTGATATTTATCCAGAATTTACGGGTACCGCCATATCGGAATTTATGAAGGAAACCGCAGTTAGCACTGATCGTAAAGAAGTTTATGAACAGGCAAGAGACGGGATGTTGAGCCAATTCGATATGGTTCTTCTGAACCCGATGGATTACAACAATACGTATACGTTGGCTGTGCCTCAGAAGGTTGCGGATCAGTATAATCTGAAGACGATATCAGATCTCAAGTCGGTACAGCAGCAGATCAAGGCAGGATTCACACTGGAATTCTCTGATCGGGAAGACGGATATGTTGGTATTCAGAAGAAGTATGGCATCAAATTCCCGAACGTGGCCACAATGGAACCGAAACTGCGTTATGCAGCCGTACAGCGTGGAGATATCAATTTGCTGGATGCTTACTCCACAGACAGTGAACTGAGACAGTATAAACTCGTTGTGTTGGAGGATGATCAGGAATTGTTCCCGCCATATCAGGGGGCGCCGATGCTCCGCAAAGAAACGGCAGACCAATATCCGCAGCTTGTGGAGGTACTGAATCAACTTGCAGGCCGGATCACGGACGATGAGATGCGTCAAATGAATTACGAAGTGAACGTTAATGGAGCGATTCCAGAGCAAGTGGCAACGGATTATCTGCAAAAAGCAGGGTTACTGTAGCTTGATATTTACGGTTATACATGAAGAGGAGGAACTAACATGACACAACCTTATGATCTGATCGCGATTGGAACCGGGAGCGCTGCAAGCTCTGTTATATCCCGCTGCGCCGAAGCCGGATGGAAAATTGCCGTGATTGATGAACGAGAGTTTGGCGGAACCTGTGCGTTACGGGGCTGTGATCCCAAGAAAGTACTTGCAGGAGCGGCTGAACTGATCGACTGGAATGAACGAATGAAGGGCAAAGGAGTGGAAGGTAACGCCTCTATTCAGTGGTCGGAACTTATGGCGTTCAAGCGAACATTTACGGAGAGTATTCCGAGAGCAAGCGAGGATAAGTTCAAGCAGGCCGGGATGCATACGTTCCATGGCAAGGCTTCTTTTGTTGACGAAGATCATATTCGTGTAGGGGACGAAGTTCTACACGGGAAACATATTCTCATCGCAACAGGAGCGCGTCCAGCACCACTTTCTATTGATGGTGTAGAGCATCTGAAATACAGCGATGATTTTCTTGATCTGGAACAGCTGCCAGATAAATTGGTTCTGGTAGGTGGAGGTTACATTGCTTTTGAATTTGCACATATTGCGGCCAGAGCTGGTACGGAAGTCCATATTATTCATCGAGGTGAACAGCCGCTGGAACAGTTTGATTCGGAACTGGTGGACATGCTGCTACAAAAATCCGAAGAAGTAGGCATTCATGTACACTTGAATGCGGAAGTGAAGGCAATTCGTCAGCAGGGAAACACATATGTGGTCAGTGGAACCCGCAATGGGGCTGATCATCAATGGCAATGTGGACTTGTCGTTCACGGAGCAGGGCGTATTCCGAATGTAGAGGGGCTTGAACTGGAGAAGGGAAATGTCAGCTATACGAAAAAAGGCATCTCCGTTAATGAGTACTTGCAGAGCGAAAGCAATCCAAGAGTCTACGCGGCCGGCGATGTTACCGCAACGGAAGGACTTCCGTTGACTCCGCTCGCAGGCCAGGAATCACGCGCAGTATCCTTGAATCTGCTTGAAGGCAATCATAACAAACCTAATTATAAAGTAATGCCCTCCATTGTATTTACCGTGCCATCCCTGGGTTCTGTTGGCCTTGATGTCGAGCAGGCCAAGAAAGAGGGCTATGAGGTGAAGGTAAATGACATGTCGAAATGGTATACTTATAAACGTACGAATGAAAAATTTGCCATGGCCAAAGTTGTAGTCGACAAGGCAACAGGACGCATCCTGGGTGCCCATGTATTGGGTGGCAAAACAGAAGAACTGATTAACCTGTTCGCCATGGCAATTCAGTTCGATTTGACGACCGATCAGTTAAACACCATGAATTTTGCATATCCTACAGCCGCATCGGATATGGGCTCTTTATTTTAATGTGATGGTGTGAAAGGAAGGGAAGAATCATGTCAATTCATTTTCATCGGATTCATGAAGCCGAGTGGACAACCGAACCAGTTCAGGCGCGAACGGAAGGTGACCGTCTGATTGTGGAGGCACAGGAGGGCAGTGACTTCTGGGAGAAGACCTTCTATGGTTTCTGCCATCAGAATGGACATGCCATGCTTGCTCCATGGGATGGAACCAAGGCAATCGAAGTATCATTTGATCTGAGTTCATTCACGGAATTATATGATCAGGCAGGGTTAATGCTCTGGCATGGACAGGATCAATGGATCAAGGCGGGGGTTGAAGTAAATGACGGCGTGGCTCATGTAGGGGCGGTCGTAACGGATCGGTTTTCCGATTGGTCGCTTTCTCCTGTACCGGAGTGGGGTGGACGCATCGTTACCATTCGGGCTTCATACCATGACGAAGCCGTAGTTATTCGTGCCCGCACGGATGAGCATCCTTGGCGTACCATTCGGGTCGCGAGGTTTGCCTATCCGACGAACAAGCAAGCAGGCCCGTTTCTCTGTTCTCCGAAGCGTGCCGGGTTCGAGGTTGCGTTTACCAAATGGAAATTGACTGAACCGGATCAGGATCTGCACACTGACCCTCCCATTGCCGATTAATATGGGGTTGGTTGGGAAATGTGACTTTATTGCAACAAACGAAAACAAGCAAGTCTTCCTTGGTGGAGGACTTGCTTGTTTTCGTTTGAATTAGGCAGCACCATGAGGTTAATTTATCAAGCCTTCAACGATTATGGTGAGGCTTATTTGAATTTTTTTCACATGAAGTTGCAATACTGTTGTCGTTTATCCTCAAGGTCTTATTTGCTTGAGTCCGTATCCTTGGAGTCAGATTCGATGCCATCAGCATCCTCTGCACCATCACTTACTTCGTTCAACTCACGCATACGTTCTTCGTAATCATCCAGAAACCATAATGGGTCCATGTTATCTTCCTCGCCATTATAATTAATCAATACTTCTTCGCCGGCTTTGATATCTGTATAAGCATAGAAGTCAAAAGTGTGGTTTTCAAAGTTGATATCATAGGTGGCGTTAGGCTCGTAGGAATGGTTGATCAAACTGCCATAGCCCAGCAGGATAGCCGTATGATTGGCTCCGTATTCGAATACGTAATCTTCGAGAATTGTTTTCTCAACATGTTCGTGGTCTTCATTTGGATAAGGGACAACTGGAGCCTGATGGATCAGCTGGCCTTTTGGAATGTCTACGGTTGCAAATACGCCGCGGTTAAATTCGCCATTACCCAATTTGGATTGTTTCACTTCAATCATGATTTTCACCTGATGCTCTCCAAGAGAGCTCCATTCTTATAGTAGTAAGTCGTTTAAGGAAAAATTTTAACTCATCCATACCTATAAGGCAAATGTCATTGATATCAGTTTGAGTGGATCCGGGGTCAAAACGAAGGACATTTCATCGAAAAATGGTGCTAAATTTACAATAGGGCGTTGAGTTGTGCATGATATAACGCTTATAATATACAAAGAATTAAGTCTATATAGAAAAGGTGTCATGAATGAGCATATTAAATGTCGAAAAATTAAGTCACGGTTTTGGTGACCGTGCTATCTTTAACAACGTTTCTTTCCGCCTCCTGAAAGGCGAACATATTGGTCTGATCGGGGCCAATGGTGAGGGGAAATCTACCTTCATGAACATTATTACAGGTAAACTCCAGCCGGATGAAGGCAAAGTGGAGTGGTCCAAACGTATGCGTGTCGGATATTTGGATCAGCACGCTGTGCTCAGCAAGGGACAATCCATTCGTGATGTCCTTCGTGGAGCATTCCAGTATTTGTTTGACATGGAACAAGAAATGAATGATATGTATGGTAAGATGGGCGATGTAACTCCGGAGGAATTAGAACAGCTGCTGGAGGATGTAGGTACGATTCAGGATACGCTGACTAACCAGGATTTCTACATGATCGATGCCAAAGTCGACGAGACAGCACGCGGTCTGGGTCTAACCGATATCGGTCTGGATAAGGACGTTAACGACCTTAGTGGTGGACAACGTACGAAGGTATTGCTCGCCAAGCTGCTGCTTGAAAAACCGGATATTCTGCTCCTGGATGAGCCTACGAACTATCTGGATGAATTGCACATCGAATGGCTGAAACGCTATTTGCAGGAATATGAGAATGCTTTTATTCTGATCTCGCATGATATCCCGTTCCTGAACAGTGTAATTAACTTGATCTATCACATGGAAAATCAGGATCTCACCCGTTATGTGGGCGATTATAGTCACTTCCAGGAAGTTCATGAGATGAAAAAACAGCAGCTGGAGTCGGCTTATAAGCGTCAACAACAGGAAATTGCTGATCTCAAGGATTTTGTGGCCCGTAATAAGGCGAGTGTGGCTACACGCAACATGGCGATGTCCAGACAGAAGAAGCTGGACAAGATGGATGTCATCGAAATCGCCAAGGAAAAACCGAAACCACAGTTTAACTTCCGTGATGCAAGAACGTCCGGCAAGCTCATTTTCGAAACAAAAGGCCTAGTCATTGGATACAATGAGCCGTTGTCGAGACCACTGGACCTGCGCATGGAGCGTGGTCAGAAGATCGCTCTCGTTGGTGCGAATGGTATCGGTAAAACAACCCTGATGCGCAGCATTCTGGGCGAGATTCCAGCTTTGGAAGGAACCGTTCAGCGCGGTGAACATCTGGAGATTGGATATTTCCAACAAGAGATGAAGGATGCCAACTACAATACCTGTATCGAAGAGATCTGGCAGGAGTTCCCTTCCTATACCCAATTTGAAGTGCGTGCTGCACTCGCAAAATGCGGACTGACTACCAAGCATATTGAGAGCAAGGTTGCGGTACTGAGCGGTGGCGAGAAAGCCAAAGTTCGTCTCTGCAAACTGATCAATAACGAAACAAACCTGCTCGTACTCGATGAGCCGACGAACCATTTGGACGTTGATGCGAAGGAAGAGTTGAAACGCGCACTCAAAGCATACAAAGGCAGCATTCTGCTGATCTCTCACGAACCTGAATTCTATCGTGATGTGGTTACGGAGACATGGAATTGTGAGTCGTGGACAACGAAGGTATTTTAATTTTAGTGCCTGCACTAGAAGAAACATGAACAAGCATACAGAAGACAGCGCCAAGGTTAAATGGACGCTGTCTTTTTGCGTTGCAGAGGTTACTTGTAATGTCTGCCAATTTGATACACTTGCTCCAGCAAGCCTTCAATATGCGTTTTGGATTCGGATATGGTTTCATAGAGAAACTCGACTCGGGATTCCTGCAATCCTGCATAACCAGCGATCCCATTATTCAGATAATTCGAAATCATGTTGTAATAATCGTACTTATGGAATGAAGCCTCCGTTCCTCCAGCTAGTGCAATCCAGAGTGCCTTTTTGGAGTTTGCTTTGTTCAGCAGCCCCATGTTCCATACCTTGTCCAGATAAGCTTTGAGCATGGAAGGAACGTTGTACCACCATACCGGGAAAATAAAGACAATGGCATCAGCCGCGAGCACGCGATCCAGCTCTTTGCGAATTACAGGGGCATGCTGCTTATCGGGATTTTGCCAATCTCGCTCATCTTCTACGCTATATAACGGATCGAATCCATCATGGTACAGATCAAGGATATCAATTTCATGGTGATTCTCCTTCAGACCTTCTATAAAACGATTCATCACGGCAAATGTTAGAGAATCCTGTCTTGGGTGAGTAACGACCAGTTTAATTTTCATGTATGAGTGACTATCCTTTTTCCTTCATTTTTTGGTTTAACGTTCTGACCAATGTTATTATAAGTTTCATGACATCTTATTGAGAAGTACGCACCTTCGAGTGCTGTAGATACCTTAAGGTTCTTCGGTTACTTATAATAATGGATATACATATATGTGATTTAAGGGGGATTCCCAGTGGAGGAACTGAAAAGATATGAGAGTGGTGTGCAGGCAATGCTGGAACTGGTCGGAGGGAAATGGAGGATTCTTATTCTGCATCAACTGATAACAGGTAAAAAACGAACAAGCGAACTTCGCAGAGCTATCCCTGGCATTACTCAGAAGGTCCTTACCCAGCAGCTGCGTGATCTTGAAAAGAATGAAATCATCCATCGAATTATTCATCCCCAGATTCCACCCAAAGTAGAGTATGAGCTGACCGAGTATGGCTTGACACTGCAGGTAATCATCGACCGCATCTGTATGTGGGGAGAGAATCATCTGGACAGAGTATATGGAGATAAAAACAAAGTACTGGAGAATCATTTTAGCGAATATATTCCGCTTTCGACTTTGAACTAAACTGCTCCCAAATCAAAAAACAACAAAAACCTTCCTGAATCGAGGAGGAGGGTATTTGTTGTTTTTTTGTCCTTTATCAGTGAAACTGATAAATACCATAAAATCATCGAAATTGACCCCTACCATTGGGTATGGTAGGTTCAAGAGAGTAGAAATTAATATGATCATTTTAGTAGGAATTAAAATTGACGTAATGCGCGAGGTGGCAAATGGTGGAACTTCAAGTGACAAACAGCCCTTTTAATCAGGAACAGGTTGAGCTGCTCAATCGCCTTATTCCTACATTGAACGATGGACAGAAAACGTGGCTTAGCGGATATCTGACAGCCATTCAGGGATTTGCGGCTGTAGCTGCACCTGCTGGTGTGGAACAACAGCCTGCATCTTCAGCAGGTATTACTCCTGAAAGTGCACCTGTTGCGGTGTCCAGGGAAGTTACGGTACTCTTTGGATCACAAACCGGGAACTCCAGCGGACTATCCAAGAAACTGGCGAAAAAGCTGGAAGAGCAGGGGCTCCAGGTGACCCTGTCGTCAATGGGAGATTTCAAACCGAACGGACTGAAAAAAGTAGAGAATCTTCTCATTATTGTCAGCACACATGGAGAAGGCGAACCGCCGGATAATGCGATTCCGTTGCATGAATTCCTGCATAGCAAACGGGCTCCGAAGCTTGATGGATTGCGGTACTCCGTATTGGCTTTGGGAGATACTTCGTATGAGTACTTCTGTAAGACAGGAAAGGATTTTGACATTCGTTTGCAGGAGCTTGGCGGAACAGCGCTTGTACCACGTGTGGACTGTGATGTTGATTTTGATGAAGCGGCTGCAGAGTGGATGAATGATGTGCTTGCTTCACTTAGCAGTACACCGGCTGCTGCGGGAGTGGTAACCAGTGAAGCGGTTGGAGCCGCAGTAAGTAGCGGTGAATCTGAATTCAACCGGACGAATCCATACAAGGCGGAAGTGCTGGAAAATCTTAACCTGAACGGCAGAGGATCGGACCGTGAGACACGTCATATTGAATTGTCTCTGGAAGGTTCCAATCTGGACTACGAACCGGGTGACAGCCTGGGTGTGTTCCCTGAGAATCATCCACGCCTGGTCGATGAGCTGATTGCAGCCATGGAATGGAATGCAGATGAGCGCGTTACGGTTAATAAAAGTGGAGACCAGGTTTCTGTACGTGAAGCATTATTGCGTTACTTCGAAATTACTGCTGTCACAAGACCCGTTGTGGAGCAGCTGGCAAAGCTGAGCCCGGGTAGCGGGTTGCCCGCTCTGCTCGCAGATGATTCGGAATTCCGGAAAGCCATGAACAGTTGTGATTTGCTGGATCTGGTACAGGATTATGGGCTTAAAGGTATTCCGGCTGCATCGTTCGTAGCTGTGCTTCGTAAAATCCCAGCACGTTTATATTCGATCGCAAGCAGTTCGAAGTCTTTCCCGGATGAAGTTCATCTTACCGTTCGTACAGTACGTTATGAGTCACGGGGCAGAGAGCGCTATGGTGTGTGCTCTGTTCATCTGGCTGAACGAGTCGAATTAGGTGATACATTGCCTGTATTCATTCAACAAAATCCAAACTTCAAACTGCCGGATAACCCGGATGCTCCAATCATCATGATTGGACCAGGTACAGGTGTAGCTCCGTTCAGATCTTTCCTTGGAGAGCGTGAAGAGACGGGTGCAGAAGGCAAGACGTGGCTGTTCTACGGCGATCAGCATTTCTCCACCGATTTCCTCTATCAGACCGAATGGCAGCGCTGGCTCAAGGACGGCGTTCTTACGAAGATGGATGTCGCTTTTTCCCGTGATGCAGAAGAGAAAGTATATGTGCAGCATCGGATGCTGGAGCATAGCAAAGAGCTGTATCAATGGTTACAGGAAGGTGCAGTTATATATATCTGTGGTGACGAGAAACGAATGGCACATGATGTTCATGCTGCACTCGCGACCATTCTTGAACAAGAGGGTGGCCTAACACCTGAACAGGCAGCGGAATATCTGACACGGTTGCAGCAGGAAAAACGTTATCAGCGGGATGTGTATTAATTACAGATCATATGCCGGATAAGGCATCCCGGAGATACGAGAGGAGAAAGCAGCATGACTTATAATAACTTACTTAACCCGCAGCGCACGAACAGTGATGTGGAAGATATAAAGATCAAAAGTGACTACTTGCGTGGAAGTCTGACTGAAACGCTGGCGGATCGGATCAGTGGTGCGATTCCTGAGGACGATAACCGTCTGATGAAACATCACGGCAGTTATATGCAAGACGACCGTGACCTGCGTAATGAGCGGAATAAATCCAAGCTGGAGCCTGCCTATCAATTCATGTTGCGTGTGCGTGCTTCCGGAGGAATTGTTACACCCGAACAGTGGTTGATGATGGATCGTGTAGCGCATAAATATGCGAATGAGACCATTCGTCTGACGACGCGCCAATCATTTCAACTGCATGGTGTGCTCAAATGGGACCTCAAAAATACCATTCGTGAAGTAAACGATTCGTTGCTCAGCACCCTAGCTGCTTGTGGCGACGTGAACCGGAACGTCATGTGTAATCCGAATCCAGACCAATCGGACATTCATGCTGAAGTATATGAATGGGCATGCCAGGTGAGTAATCACCTGGATCCACGGACTCGTGCGTATCATGAGTTGTGGCTGGATGGAGAGAAAATTATCGATTCACAAGACACAGATGAAGAGGTAGAACCGATTTATGGCAAAGTGTATTTGCCGCGTAAGTTCAAAATTGGGATTGCTGTTCCACCATCCAATGATGTAGATGTGTTTTCGCAGGATCTCGGATTTATCGCTATTGTAGAGAACGGCAAGCTGCAAGGCTTTAACGTTTCTGTCGGCGGTGGTATGGGCATGTCTCATGGTGATCCGAAGACTTATCCGCAGGTGTCCAAAGTCATTGGTTTCTGTACACCAGAGCAAATGATTGATGTTGCGGAGAAGACGGTTATGATTCAACGTGATTATGGGGATCGTGCGGTACGTAAGCATGCCCGTTTCAAATATACAATCGATGACCGCGGCCTCGCCTGGTTTGTGGAAGAACTGACGAGTCGTCTCGGCTGGAAGCTGGATGCGGCGCGCGAGTTCCATTTTGAACATAATGGAGATCGTTACGGTTGGGTGAAAGGCAGCAACGGCAGATGGCACTACACCTTGTTCATTCAAAATGGACGTGTGAAGGATGTGGACGGTTATCCGCTCATGACAGGTCTGCGTGAAATTGCCAAAATCCATACTGGAGATTTCCGTCTCACAGCCAATCAGAATCTCATGATCGGGAACATCAGCAGCCAGAAGAAGAAAAAGATTGAGGCACTGATTGAGCAATACAATCTGACCGATGGTGCTCATTACTCGGCGCTTCGCAGAAGTTCTATGGCTTGCGTGGCGCTTCCGACTTGTGGTCTTGCCATGGCGGAATCCGAACGTTATCTTCCATCACTGATCGACAAGCTGGAGCCTGTACTGGACGAAGCGGGGCTGAGAGACGAAGAGATTGTCATTCGTATGACGGGTTGCCCGAACGGCTGCGCGAGACCGATGCTGGCTGAGATCTCGTTTATCGGCAAAGCTCCGGGAAAATACAATATGTATCTCGGTGGAAGTTTTACCGGGCATCGCTTGAACAAGTTGTACAAAGAAAATATTGGCGAAACCGAAATTTTGGATACATTGACTCCAATGGTGAATCAATATGCCAAAGAGCGCAATGATGGTGAGCATTTTGGAGATTTCGTCATTCGTGCCGGTTATGTGCCTGAAGTGCTGGACGGTCAACAGTTTCATGCCTAATTAGATGAATTCGTGAAGAGAAGCATTCCCTAGGGAATTGCTTCTTTGGCGTTTTTGGATCGTTTCTCTTTGGGATTTCTGAACGTGGTAAGGTGAAATCAACTTGTCTTTTACCATTTTTTCGTGAGTCTAAACTTGTTGAAGTACGCCCAACAAGATATAATGACAAAGTAGAAAGCAGATTATATGTTGAAAGTGAGCGGAAACGATATGGGTCGTAAGTGGAATAATATTAAAGAAAAAAAAGCTTCAAAAGATGCAAATACTAGCCGGGTCTATGCTAAATTCGGCGTTGAGATTTATGTAGCTGCCAAGAAGGGCGAACCGGACCCGGAAGCGAACCGCGCACTGAAAGTCGTGCTGGAACGTGCCAAAACGTATAACGTACCCAAAGCAATTATTGACCGTGCCATGGAAAAGGCAAAAGGCAGCGGGGACGAAAATTATGAAGAACTGCGTTATGAAGGATTCGGGCCCAATGGTGCCATGGTTATCGTGGATGCCCTCACCAATAATGTGAACCGTACTGCACCGGAAGTGCGCTCGGCATTTAACAAAAACGCGGGCAATATGGGTGTGAGTGGTTCAGTTGCTTATATGTTTGATCCTACAGCGGTAATCGGGGTAGAAGGCAAAAACTCCGAGGAAGTACTGGAACTTCTGCTTGAAGCAGATGTGGATGTACGTGATATCGTGGACGAAGACGATGCTGTGATCGTATATGCAGAACCGGATCAATTCCACGCTGTACAGGAAGCATTTAAAGCTGCCGGTGTTACTGAGTTTACCGTAGCCGAGCTGACGATGCTTGCGCAAAACCATATTGAACTTCCAGAGGATGCACAAGCTCAGTTCGAGAAACTGATTGATGCGCTTGAAGACCTTGAAGATGTTCAGCAAGTGTATCACAACGTAGAGTTCGTTTAAGCGAACTAAACGATACGTGGTTTGATTGCCAAAAAGAGTGTCTAGCCGATCAACGGATTGGACAGACACTCTTTTTATTGTTCTCCTATGAATCGGATTGCAATGCACCAGGAGATTTTTTCGATTTTGCCGATTTGCTACCGCCAAACTTGAATAACACAATACCGCCCACGATGACAAGAACACCAAGAAGCTGGTTCCACGAGAATGGAATCTGCTCCAGTCCAAGCCATCCCATGGAATCAAACAGCAAGGCGAAACTTAACTGGGATGTAAGTACGATAGAGATCGCAAAGGTGGGACCGAGCAGCTTCATGCCCTGAACGAGACAGAAGACCACCCCAACACCGATAGCTCCGCTAAGCCAATACCAGGGCTGCATATGTTGGAAGCTGAACGTATTTTTGCCCTCCACCACTAGAGAAATCAGAAACGATGCAATAAACCCGGTGAAAAGCACCATCGTTGTCGTGGACCACGAGCCGGTACGTTCATTTACCTTACTATTAAAGATGGTCTGCAGACTGACAAGAGAACCTGCCAGTAACGCTAGTAAAATACCTGTAATGATCATAGGATAGAGATCTCCTTATTCATAGATGTTGTGACCCGCCACTTCTGCCAGACCTGCCCGATCTTTGACCATAATAAAGCCCTGATTCCGCATGATTAATCCATCTGCACACAGCTTCTGAATCACCCGATTCAAATGCCGATAACTCGTACCGATCAGATTCGCGATATCTGTCAAATTAAAGGCGTCCAGTTCTTCGTGGACAACAGTCCCCGCTTCTTCGGTAGAGATGGAGAGCAGATAGCTGGCTAATCGAACCTCGACCGGATACATCAGGTTGAAGTTGGAGAAGTTCGAATCAATGTAAAACTTGTGGGAAATAATTTTGAGTAAAAATTTCAACAGGGGTGCGTAATCGCTAGCGAGTTCAACTAACCATTGATAATGAATGCGTAGCATCACGACAGGTGAGACCGCTTGTACGGTGTTCACGATGTTACTCTCCCGAACGTACTCAATATCACCAACCACTTCAAGCGGTGTTTTAAAACAAAGAACGAGTGTTTTATCCTGTGGTGAGGTCGTGAAGATTTTGACTTTCCCCTCGACCAGCACATATAAATATTCGGATGTTTCGCCTTCACGGCAGATTAATTCACACTTCTCGAAGTGGCATAACGTCATATGCGGACGCAGGGGCTGGTGAAATACCGATTCGAGTTGATATTGTTTTAAATAGTGCAATAATTGATGCTCATTCTGAAACTCTTCCATAACGTCTTTCACCCCCGACTATATACTCGACCAGCTACAGCTTCATAATAATGACGCCCGTAACCATTAATGCTATACCCAGAAATTGCGGTAGTTTCATTTTCTGCTTCACAACACCAAACCATCCGTTACTGTCGACCAGAAAGGTCAGGAAAAGCTGTGCAATCAACAGGGCGGAGATCGTAAAAGTTACCCCAATTTGCTGGATTGCTGTGACTTCACTGAAAATAATCACTGCACCAAACGCGCCTCCCGCCAGGTACATGGGCTTCACTTGCTTCAATCCTTGCAGGTTGATGTCCCGCACGAATACAAGGATCAGAGCCGCCAGAATGAACCCGGTGAGTTGGGTAATGGTTGCGGCTTGCCAGGTGCCCATGTCCGTACTGATTCGGGTATTGGCAACCCCTTGCAGGGTAATGCATGCACCGCCTAATAGTGCAAAAATAATTCCTCTCATGGTTGTACTCTCCTTGTCGCGTCATTACTTCTTCGATTTCTATTAAATGATATATCCACTCGAAAAGCCAAGGACAAATGTCCTCAGCTCAGAAGTTATAGCATTTAGAGTACATTAAACCCTCTACAAAATCCAGACAGGACTCAGGATGGCTCGTCATTCTGAAGATCACAATACTTGAAACACCGGTTGCTCACCAATAAAATGAACAGGCAATTCCGGGAAAGCTGTAGCCAATCTTTCAGACAAAAGCTTCATTCCGGAAGCCTCACTCTCGGCATGGCCGATCATAAGAAGAGCCTTTTGTTTTCCTTGCTGCACAGCATCTCGTATGTACTCCGGTGTCTCCCATTCGAATCCTTCACCTGCGATAATCAGATCCAGCTCTTCCTGTTGAAGCAGAGGAATGGTCAGATTGCCGTTGCCTCGAAAACCTACAAGCACTGCTGCTTGTCTGCATACCAACCTTGGATCACCAGCCAGGCGTATATATTCGATTCCAAGCGAACGTTTAATATGTTCTGCAATAAGCTGAACTGTCATTCCTTCCGGAAAGGATAGAATGTCAGCTTCCGGTTTACGCTGTACCACATAAGGGGACCATCCTAATGCCTGAACCAATCCTTCCGTAATGCCATCCGGTTGAAAGCGGTGAATTGCATCATGGCAACGATAGATCGCAATTCCACCATTATCGATTAGCGTTCTCTTGGTTTCATAGACCGGATCATCAGCCAGCCAATCGGTATGGCTATGATGGTTATAGAAGGGAGGTTCATGAGCGATAATTAGATTAGCTCCACGCTTTATGGCGTGCTCAATCACATGTTGTGTAGGCATAAAAGTTACAAAAACGCCTGTGACCGTTTGGTTGGGTGAACCCGTAATCAGTTGATCCACGGTGTGTTCAGGTAACTCAACATTTTCCGTGAGATGTTGTATAATGTCTTGAATCGTTATGTTCATAGGTATAATTCCTCCAGTGACAGGATATAGGATTAGTTTACCATTTTGAAGTAAGAACGGCACTTTAGATTAGACTTGCTAGATAGGGGAAAAGAGGTTATACTAACCAAAAGAAACGGAATGAACGTTCATTCCTAAAATAAGGAGGGATAGATTCATGGCTAAAGGCAGCAAAAAAGATGATATTTATGCAGCTGCTTTAACGCTTTTTGCCCAACGGGGGTTCGATGCAACAACCATGCCGATGATTGCGGATTCGGCTCAGGTAGGAGCGGGAACCATATATCGATATTTTACGAATAAAGAAGTATTGTTGAATGAACTCTTTCAGAAAAGTATCAAGGAGTTCCTTGATGCCTTGAGGCAAGGCTTTCCGGATAAACCCATTTCCGTACGTGAGCAGTTTCATCATATATTCCGTGGATTGTTTAAGTTCGCTGAGTCCAACCCGGATCGGCTAAAGTTTATTAACTCTACTGGTAATGCACTGCATTTTCACGATGAAAGCAAGGAAAGCGTCAATGAATTTATGGGGTTTCTGAATGAATGCATCCATAAGGGGCAGCAGCAGGGAGCTATTCTTATGTTGCCGACAGAAGCGTTAATGAACATTGTCTACGGTGCTTCTATGCATTTGTTTGAACACTTTAACAAAGGTCTTTTGGAAGCAACGCCGGAGTTAATGAACCAGCTTGAGGAGTGCCTGTGGAATGCCATTAGAGTCCATTGATTCTATTGGCCTTTTTTACAACATAAACGGAATGAATGTTCATTCCTATACTAGACATAAGGTGTGTGAGGATAAAGTATGAGTAAACTTAGAAACCCCAGAACGCTTTCCTTGATTTTATGGATACTTATTACCGTAGTTTCTGTAATGACGATGCCTGATTTTGGTCAGCTGGTCAAAGAAAAAGGAGAAATTTCAATTCCTGAAACGGCTCAGAGCCAAATTGCAGCTACGATGATGAAAGACATGGATAAGGATAGTGGGAATACCTATTCAATCATCGCTGTATTTAACAGTGGAGAAGGTGCACAGGCATTAACCAAGCAGCAGAAGACGGAAATCGAATCTGTTTTGTCCAACCTGAAAAATCAGGAAAAACAACTGAATATAGAGACGCTCACAACCCATCTGGATGGTGAAGAGCAAGCTGATCGACTTATATCCGAGGACGAAACCACGATTTTAACCCAAATCACAGTCACTAAGGATGAGGATATTCCCCTTTCGGAAGTGGTGAGTCAGTTACATGAGGCGACAGCCATCTCAGATGTGAATACATATCTGACAGGAGCAGATCTGATTGGTGATGACTTTGGCAAATCGATTGAGGATGGGGTACAGAAAACAGAAATTATCGCGGTTATTTTTATCCTCGTTATTTTGATTATTATTTTCAGATCACCGATCATTCCCGTTATCTCACTGCTTACGGTGGGTATATCATATGTTGTTTCATTAGCGATTGTGGGTCATCTTGTAGACATGTTTAACTTTCCGTTCTCTAACTTTACCCAAGTGTTTATGGTTGTGATTTTGTTTGGGATCGGTACGGATTACAATATTTTGTTATACACCAGATTTAAGGAAGAGTTAAGCAGACAGGGCGGGGATGTACTTCTCGCAACCAAAACGACGTTTAGAACGGCAGGACGTACTGTGTTATATAGTGGTATTGCTGTATTCATCGGATTCCTTGCTCTGATGCTCGCCAAGTTTCAGTTGTACCAGGCAACCTCTTCAGTGGCATTTGCAGTAGCGGTTCTCATTGTCGTGCTCAATACGTTGAATCCATTTTTCATGGTTGTATTAGGCAAAAAGATGTTCTGGCCATCGAGGAAATTTGAAGGTCACGCAGATAGCCGCTTATGGGGATTTTTGTCTCGGAACGCGGCAAGTAGACCTGTTCTTGCAATCTTTTTTGTTGCCGTAATCAGCATTCCGTTTTTGTTCAGCTACAGTAACCGGCTTAGTTATAATGATCTGTTTGAGGTCAATAACAATTATACATCCAAACAGGGAATTAATCTGATCATGGATCATTACCCACCAGGTTTCTCTGCCCCAACCACACTGGTTGTACAATCCAAGCAGTCGATGGATAACCAAACGTTTTTAAAAGCACTGGATGATCTGACGGATAAAGTATTCAAAATGGATGGTGTGTCCGTAGTTTATAGCGTTACCCGACCAACCGGAACAAAAATTAAGGAATTGTATATCAATGATCAGGCGGATGAGCTTAATCAAGGTATTGGGAAAGCGAACAATGGATTAGGCACCATCAACGAAGGATTATCTTCTGCTGCAGGCCAATTGCAATCTTCCAATGATCTGAGTGATGTGCAGCAGCTGATTGATGGTACAAGCCAGTTGCAAGAAGGAGTGTCAGCTCTGGGGAAAGCCATGAATCAGGTGACAGTCGGGTTGAACGATGGGAGGAAAGGCGCAGATACATTGAAAAATGGCCTGGCTACCCTCAGAGAAAAAGTAGATATACTATCTAAAGGTACAACTGAGTTGCATCAAGGATATGCTGATCTTGAACAGGGACTAGGTTCGTTCAGAGATACTTTTAATAGTATGAAAACAGCAATTCAGGGTGCACTAGATGCCTACGCTCAAATCGAAAGTAGTATGACAAGACTCATTACGAATCATCCTGAGTTACAGCAGGAAGAAGATGCGGTACAAATCATCGGCATTACCCAGGCGGCTCAAAGTGATCTGAACAAGTTATACACACAGATGGACCCGCTGATGGTGCAGTACAATGGTGCTCTGGGTTCATTCAAGGAAGCGAACAAAGCCCTGGCTCAGGTTAACCAAGGTTTAACTCGGGTGACTTCGGGTGTGGGTCAACTTGAAGGTGGAGCCGGAGAGTTATCTGCAGGTCTGGTTAATGGTGCAAGTGGCAGCAAGCAGATCGCTGGGAAAACGTCTGAAGTTGGAAAAGGACTAGTACAAATTAATCAAGGACAAAATCAGTTATTGACCGGTCTGAACGATTTGCAAGCGAAGATGGGTGAATTGAAATCGGGACTCACCGCAAGTACAGAAGGGCTTACAGATGTTTCCAAAGGTCTTGGGGATGCAGAGGAGTATTTGGGCAATCTGGGACAGTCCGATGCAGCCAAAAGTTTCTATATTCCTGAAGAGGTATTAACAGGAGAGGAGTTCCAAGCATCGCTAGATACTTATATGTCTGATGACCGGAAGACTGCGGAAATATCCATCATTTTAACAGACAATCCTTACTCTAAAGAGGCGATGGATGTTGTCCAAAATCTGAGCAACCAACTGAACACAGCCCTTGTTGGTACGGATTTGAGCGAAGCCAAAGTGGCGCTTGGTGGGGTGCCTTCACAAAATCTTGATCTACAAAAATTAGCTGGAGGTGACCTGAGCAGAACTTCCATGATTATGTTGATTGGGATTGGGCTCATTCTTCTGGTAATCATTCGTTCATTCTGGCAGTCCGTAATCATTGTTGGCTCGTTGTTCCTGACGTATTACGTTGCGCTTGGTCTGAATGAATTGTTAGTAGTGGGGCCGCTTAACGTGGATTATCTGAGTTGGAACGTTCCTTTCTTCAGTCTGATTATGATCGTTACACTTGGCGTGGACTACAGCATTTTCCTCATGATGAGATATCGCGAGATTGAAGGTGATCCGGTTCATAAAATCACGGAGGCTTCCCGCAATATCGGAGGAGTCGTCATCTCTGCCGCTGTTATTTTGGGAGGTACCTTTGCTGCCCTGATTCCTTCCGGTGTAGTTACATTGATTGAAGTTGCTATATCTGTCATCATTGGATTGGTATTACTCAGTTTTGTGATGCTCCCAATCTTGTTACCCGCTTTGATCAGTCTATTGCATAAGTTAGCGAATTGGGGATCTAAATCAGATGAAAATAAATAATTAATATTAATCTATGCTTAGCTAACGACTCCTGATCAATATATGTCAGGGGTCGTCTTTACTATTTCCTATAAAATAGAATTAAAGAGTTCAAGCTGGTTAGTATAATCGAACAAACGTAATAAAGATGTAACGATGCTGGATTCATATAGTTTTCTCGTACAAGAAAAAGTATACTTACATAGAGTCTTTATCTAGATGAAATGGAGTATCCATTCTAACCTACACTGAACATTCAGTTAAGTATAAGTCTTAATTCTGATGAAGAGATCCGACTTAGAAGGGCGATGATTACATGACAGCCAGTACCATTATGGAACGTCTGAAGAGTGAGACAGCTCATTATCACAGACAAGTGGAACAGAACGAGTATGCCAAGGCTATTATGAATCAAACCGTTAGCTTGGTAGAGTATAAGAAATATCTGGAGAAATTTTACGGGTTCCTGAAACCATTGGAAGAACAAGCTGTACAGCAGCCTTTCTGGGAAAGCACGGGACTGGATATCGGGATTAGAGGAAAAGCAAATTTGCTTGAAAATGACCTGCGGAATCTGGGCGCCAGTGAAGAGGAAATCAGACAGGTTCCTTTATGTAAGGATCTTCCTGATATATCGACACCAGCAAGGTTATTCGGTTATTTATATGTCATTGAAGGATCTACGAACGGAGGTCAGATCATGACCAAACGTTTGTCGCAGTTCCTGCCGATTGAAGCAGATCGGGGGTTGGAATATTTTAATGCCTACGGTACGGAAACCAGAACGAGATGGGCAGAGTTCACGGAACTACTGCGTCAATCCATCACGGGGGAAGAAGATCACGACATCATGGTGCACACGGCTTCGGAAACATTCCGATTACTTGATCAATGGATCAATACAAATACGGATAATCTGTAAGTTGAAAATAGAGTTATCACATCATGAGAGGGGATTTTTCAGGCTATGCCCGAATCGAAGTCCAAGAAAGAAAATAATTTGCTTAACCGTACATTGCTTAATCAGGGTACGTACACCAATGATCCAATTGATCTAAACAATTGCGACAAAGAACCCATTCATATCCCCGGCTTCATTCAACCTCATGGTGTGCTCTTGGCTGTGAGCACCAACAATATACCGACTATTGTACAATGCAGCCAAAATACGGAGGAACATCTCGGTCTTACTACGCAAGAGGTGCTGGGCCTTCCACTCGAACATCTGATTGGCAAGGATAATATAAGGCAGGTACTGGCACGCACCTTCAGTGCATCTGTAACATCAGACCTGCAATATATGGATCTCACGATTAACGTATCTGGAAATGAGCAGGTCTTCACTTCTGTCATTCATGAGAGTGAAGGCCTGTTAATTTTGGAAATGGAGCCTTCCTATGAAAAAGGAAATATGGAAGGGAATGATTTTGAGTGGATTTCCAGCTTCTTCAGCCGACTTAAAAGTACTGATAATCGGGTGGAAACGAGTCAAGTAGCAGCCGAACAAGTGAAGGAAATGCTCGGGTATGACCGGGTTATGATCTATGAATTTGACGAACAATGGAATGGAAAGGTCATCGCGGAAGCACGTGAGGAAGAGCTCGAACCGTTTCTAGGGCACCATTATCCAGCGTCAGATATTCCCAAACAGGCACGCGAGTTGTACCTGCGTAATTGGTTGCGCACCATCGTGAACGTAAATTATAAGCCAGTGGAGATCGTGCCCTTGCTTCAACCCTTGACGGGCAAACCACTTAATCTGAGCTTGTCGGTTCTGCGTAGTGTATCCCCGTTGCATATTGAGTATTTGCAGAACATGGGTGTCGGAGCAACCGTAACCATCTCTCTGATTCATGACAACCAACTATGGGGCCTGATTACATGTCATCATTATTCAGCCAGATATATACCTCATCGTGTTCGGAATTTGTGTAACTTCCTGGGTTCATTCTTCTCAAGTGAACTGTTTCAACGTCAGCAGCTGGATGAATATCAGGCTGAAATCAGGTCACGTGAAGCGGCTACCCAAATTGCCAATATTTTTATTGGGAATACAAGCCCAGTGAGGATTATTGAGGAATTGCAGGGCGAAGAGCAGACCTTATTGAGTTTGATGGATGCTTCGGGAGCTGCGATCTGTTATCAGGACAAGCTGCTGTTATATGGCGATACGCCGGCACGAGAGCAAGTACGGGAATTGGCTGCATGGCTAGCGGGCAAGTCGGTAGATTACAGTTATCACACCTCCAAGCTGAGTTTGGAGTATGATCCTGCTAAAGCTTACAAGGAAAAAGCATCGGGTATTGTTTATGTGGCCATATCCCCTGGGCAGCATCATTATATCATCTGGTTCCGGCCTGAAGTGGTTCAGCTTGTGGATTGGGCAGGTGATCCAGCCAAAGCCGTGATCAAAACCGATGATGGCATGCGTCTGTCCCCCCGAAAATCCTTCGAGAAATGGAGAGAGATTGTCCAATCGACCTCCTACCTGTGGACAACGAAGGAGCTGAATGTGCTTCCATTGCTCAAAAGCATCGTACGCCGTCAAACGGAGAACCAGCTTGTTCAGGCAGAGGAGCAGGCGTTGCAGAATGCACGTATTTTGCGTCAAAATGAGCAGCGCTACTTACAGTTGATGGAGTTTTCCCCGGTGGCGTTTTTTACGTTGACGGACGGGTTCGTTATTTATTGCAATAACAAGGCAGCTGAATTGCTTGGCTATGAAAATTCTAAAAATCTCATCAGCAAGGACTTCAGGGAATTTGTACCTGATAAGACGAAAACGATTTTGCAGCAAAACCTGGAGGAACTGAAGCTCAATAATACGCGTCTGTTTACTAACCAGGCGTACTTCACCACAGCAACGGGCACGTCCCTGCTGCTTGAGATTACACTGGCTTCTGTTACACATGCAGGCAAACCCTCAGTGATGGTCCTTCTGAACGGTGGCGCATCGAATCATGATCAGGATCATTATACGGAGACAACCAGTCAGCTCCAGAACTATCTCAATACAGATCCGTTAACAGACATGCCGCTTCAAACCATATTCCAATCTCAACTTCAGGATGATTGGAATGAATGTTTGCAGGAGAAATGCAGTTTGGGACTGTTTATTATAGATATCGATGATTTCCGTTCATATAATGCATCTTATGGACTTCAAGGTGGCGATCTTTGCCTGCAGTGGATTGGAGAAGTGCTGGCGGTGGTCAGTGAGCAGAATGATGCCATCATCTCCCGTCTTCGGGGAGGAACCTTCATGTTGAAACTGAAGAATGCAACATCAGAACGTTCAGCGGAGCTTGCCGAAGAAATCAGACAACATGTGCTTGCACTTCAAATTCAGAGAGATCTGTCCAGCCCGAGTGACGTGGTCACTGTTAGCGTTGGCGGTGCGGTAATGGTTCCTGAAGAAAAGCTGATGATGTCGAATCTGATTGAAAAAGCCAGTCAGGCCCTTGCTCAAGCCAAGAGTGACGGAAAAAATCGGGCTATCATGGTTTGATACGAGGTTTTACTAGCCTTACTGTAAAGGGTGCAGCAAAATGGTATAGAGGGAAGGCATTTAAACTGGATATCAGTTTGAATGTCTTTCTTTTTTCTGCTAATTAGGAAAGTATTATTTTCATCACCGCAGGCACAGGACAAGTGTTATAATGATGAATATGGATACACTTGTTCGTATTCACACGCAGAGGACGGTGAAACGGAATTCAATGAAAGAGGATTCAAGACAACTGGAATTTATGGAGATAGATCTGAGCGAAGAGCCTATCACAGCGGCAGTCCCGGTTCCTGATCGTTCAACGATTGTCCGTGCTGATTTTGATATAAGATTACCTGGCGGCATATTGTCTTCTGAGAAAAGGTTTGTAGAGGAAGCAAGGCAACTCATTGAAGTGGAAGGGGAGCAGGCACCCTTTGTTCCTTTTATGAGTTATTGGCCGACTTATGGTGTAATGAACGAACCCCAGCGCAAGTGGTATATGTATTGGAGGACGGAAGTCCGGCAAGGACGTTTCCCTGATACGGATCTGTCCTATCTGTTTGTTCATATTTATGAGCTGATAAACGGAATTGGTTGGCAGGAACCTGAGGAAGGTTACGACCAATTAAAAGAACTATGGATCAACTATCGTGAACGGCTTCCGCAGTTGGATGTGTACATGCAGGATTGGATTATTGATTATGATCTAGTCCATGAGTTGAACATGTCATTATCCGAGATGGTGGAGCTTTCGAGTGGTTATCTTCCACCGGAGATTCTGGATATGGAATTGCAACGGCTGTTGAGCAGCAATATATCGGATATCTCGCTGAAGTTGTTACAAAGATATTATGACTACGACATTACGCTCAGTAAATTTTACAGAGATGGCGGTATGAAGGTTCTGGAACAGTACATTCCCCGAGTTATGGTTTTGGTGGATTCTTATCTACTGCGTACACGCAAGGCAGGCATATTGGATCAGTTTGAGTTAAATCATGAAAGGACTATCGAACGTACGCTGTTTCGAAAAGCTGTATATGACGAATCCATTTATGGAAAATCGGTTCAAATGACATATGTTCCGATTGGAGAGCATGCAGATTTTGTCCAGTTTGTAACCCGAGTTTTTCGATGCACGGAAAATAAATGCCGTGAACTGCTCGGTTTCAGAGGGCGACTTCGTGGAAAGACGCTTGAACCTGAGCTTGCAAACGTGATTGAACGTTATCTGGACAAGGCCTTTGCAATCGAGCAAATGCCAGTTGTAGAGCAACCGATAGTCCGGATTGATGCAGAGAAACTTGCTTCGCTGCAAAAGGAAAGCGAATATGTGCGCAGAGCACTCATGATCGAAGAAAATCATACCTCCGAAGATGAGGATGCAAACAATGTGAGCAGCCTACCCACTACCGTGATCCAGAATTCAACGGAAGAAGCTGAAAGTGCTAAGCAGTCTAACCAACAGGAGGTTGACGTTGAGGGAGCGCTTAATACTGATGGAGGACAAGAAAACGGGATTAACGAGCCATTATCATTACAATGGGAGGCGGATTTTTCTGCTGATCTGGATGAAGAGTGGATACAGTTTTCTGAAATGCTATCTCAGCAGCATGTACAGGCAATTCACGCCTTGCTTGGCGTCAACCCGGATACGGAGCTGATGCGGGTGGCTGAGCAATACGGCACGATGCCTACACTCCTGTTGGATGAAATTAATGATATGGCCATGGAAACGATTGGTGACCTTTTGATTGAAGGTGATCGGATGGTTTCGGATTATATAAATGTGTTTGAACATGTGAAGAGGTGATTGGGCAGTGGCAGAACTTAAAATACCGAAGCGGCTGACTACCGCACTAGTGAATTCGTTGACAGCTGGCGTTGTGCCACGAATCGGACTGGAGCAGATTGCTGTTGGTCGGAAGTCTGAAGTGGACGCGATCTTGCGGGATATGGACAACATTGGGGAAGGCGGGGCAGCTTTTAAGCTGATTACAGGAAGGTATGGAAGCGGAAAAAGTTTTCTGTTACAGATGATTCGGAACTATGCGATGGATCGGGAATTCGTTGTGGCGGACGCCGACTTGTCACCTGAGCGCAGACTGGTGGGAACCAAAGGTCAGGGGCTTGCAACATACCGTGAGCTGATGACTCGTCTGTCTACTCGTACACGTCCGGATGGCGGGGCACTGGAACCGATTTTGCAAAAATGGATCGCTGGTCTTCAGCAGCAAGCGATGCAAAGTCAGGGCTTGCGCCCGGATGATCCGGCTCTTCCTGCTGAAGTCGAGAAGCAAATCTATGCGGTGACGAACGAAATGCAGAATATGGTGCATGGATTCGATTTTGCCAAGGTGCTTGCTTCATACTGGAACGGCTATAAATTGGCGGATGATGACCGCAAACAGGCGGCGCTGCGCTGGTTGAGAGGCGAATTTGCAACCAAGACGGAAGCCAAGAAAGAGCTAGCTGTCGGCGTCATCATTGATGATGATAACTGGTATGACTACTTCAAATTATGGTCCGAATTTACGGCACGGATCGGTTACAAAGGACTGCTGTTGTTCATAGATGAAGCGGTGAATCTGTACAAAATTACAAACAGCATATCCCGGCAAAGCAACTACGAGAAGCTGCTTACCATGTTCAATGATACGATGCAGGGCAAAGCAGAACACCTTGGTATCTTTGTAGGCGGCACACCACAATTTGTGGAAGATGAAAGACGCGGACTCTTCAGTTATGAAGCACTTCGTTCGAGACTCATTGATGGCCGCTATGCGGCAAGAGAATATGCGAATTACACAGGACCGATCCTGAAACTTTCGATGTTGTCCCATGAAGAGATTTTGATTCTGTTGCAGAAGCTGCGTCAGATACATGCCCTGCATTTTGGATATAGTGCTAGTCTAACAGACGAGGATTTAGTTGATTTTATGCAAACAGCGGTCAACAGGCTCGGCGCGGATGAGTTACTGACCACACGTGAAGTGGTACGGGACTTCATGGATGTGCTGCACACGCTCCATCAGAATCCTGAAGTGACCTATGTTCAATTGCTTGGTGAGCGAGCAGTCAAACCGCAGGAAGCAGGAAAAGGAACGGATTCTTCATCTGCTGATGATTTGGATGATTTTCTGGCGGAGTTTGAATTATGAGTGAGAACCCTTTCTATCGACTGGCACCTTTTGTACAGGAATTTATTTATAAAAAAAGATGGGAATCACTTCGGCCTGCCCAGATTGAAGCTTGCAACATTTGTTTTCATACCCCACATCATATGCTGATTGCGGCAGGTACAGCCTCCGGCAAGACGGAGGCGGCTTTTTTTCCTGCACTGACCGAGCTGCATGAACGGCCCTCCAAATCCGTGGGCATCTTGTACATCGGGCCACTTAAGGCGCTGATTAATGACCAATTCGAGCGACTAAAGGACCTACTGTCCGAGGGTAATATTCCGGTATGGCACTGGCATGGAGATGTGCCTCAGGCAGAGAAAACACGTCTCATGCGAAGTCCATCCGGTGTGCTTCAGATTACGCCTGAATCGCTCGAAGGTTTGCTGATGAATCGTCCCAATGCCATTCCGGCGCTATTTCATGATCTGCGATATGTCATCATTGACGAGGTTCATGCATTCATGGGAGCGGATCGAGGCATTCAGGTACTGAGTGAGCTGGCGCGAATTGAACGTATGGCTGGATGTAAACCGAGAAGAGTGGGATTATCTGCGACACTAAGTGATTATGATGCTGCTACAGCCTGGCTCGCTGCTGGAACTAATCAGGGGGTGGATGTGGTTTCTTCCCCCGGTGGTCGCAAGCTGCGTTTGCGGGTGGAGCATTTTTCGTTTCCAGATGCACGGGATGAAGAACAGGCGGAACATCTGCTTAACGCACGTAAAGTCTATTACGACTTCATCTATGAGAGTACACATCGCAAAAAAGCTTTGATATTCACCAATAGTCGAACGGATGCCGAAGTCACTATACTTGAGATGCGGCGTGTCGCCGCACGGAGACAGGAGCGGGACGTATTCCATGTTCATCATGGGAGCATTTCCGCCATGTTGAGAGAAGAGACCGAAGCCGCCTTACGAACCGGATCAGGGCCAGCGGTAGCTGCGGCTACCGTAACGTTGGAACTGGGGATTGACCTGGGTGAACTGGAGCGAGTTGTGCAGCTTGGAGCACCTTATAGTGCATCGAGCTTTGTTCAGCGCCTTGGACGGTCAGGCAGGCGTGAGGATATGGCTTCCGAGATGCTATTTGTATGTCCGGAAGAAGAGGATGAGGAAGCTCAATTGCCTGCTCGGATGCCATGGACACTCATGCGGGCTATTGCTGTTATTGAATTGTATGTAAAGACCAAGTGGGTTGAACCACTTGAGGCCCGGAAGATGCCGATGGGTGTGCTCTATCATCAGACGATGAGCATACTGAAAAGCATGGGGGAGGCTGAACCCAAAGAATTGGCTGAGGCCATGCTTTCGCTCGCACCATTCAAGGAGATTCGTGCAGATCAATATCAGATTTTTCTAAATTATCTGATTGAGACTGATCATCTGCAATGGACAGAAGATCGGACTTTAATCATCGGGCTTACGGGTGAGAAAACCGTCAATAACTATCGCTTTTATGCGGTGTTCAAAGATGATGAAGAGCACAAAGTGCTGAACGGTTCCGAGGAGATCGGGTCGATTACAACCGTGCCGCCTCCTGGATACTGTTTCTCTCTTGCCGGGAAACTGTGGAAAGTGGAAGAGGTCGATCACAAGCATAAATCTGTGTATGTGAAGGCGGCCAAAGGCAAAGTGGATACGTTATGGCTGGGTGCGGGTGGGGACATTCATACGACGGTCGTCCAGAAAATGCGTGAAGTACTGTCCGACACGGTGATATATCCGTATCTGTCTCCGCAAGCGGTAAATCGATTGGAACGCGCCCGTCGACTTGCACGTGAAAGTGGGTTGCTGAAACAGGTTGTCATTCCAGCTGGAGGAGATTCCTTGTATGTATTACCTTGGGTGGGAAGCAAGTCTTTCCGCACACTGGAACGTTTAATGAAGCACAATTTGTCTGACAAACTTGCCTTGCGATCTGTTGTACCTATGGAGCCTTATTATTTTGTCGTGTCAGGCAAAGTGGATGGTCGCACACTTTTGGCCGAGATCATGAGTGAATGTCGAACAGCGGAAGACGCATCTACGTTACTTTCAGAAGATGAAGCACCGTATCTTGGTAAATACGATGAATTTGTGGCTCCTCCTTTGATCCGAGAGGCCTTTGCAGTGGATGGATTGGATTTAAATGGTCTCAAAGAAGGATTGCAGCAAACGTTAACATGGGATTCTTCATCTATAAAATGACGTAATAACGTATGTCTTTTGTTTTTAATTTGAATTTAAAAAATTTAAATTGTGAATCAGGGTTGACACCACCTCACCTGCCATGTAATATATGAAAAGTCGTCACACACGAATCGCAAACAACAAATGCATATTTCATTTCGTATAACCTCGCAGGCCGAAAGTGTACACAGGGCGAGGGTCTCTACGGGAAGCCTATACTTCCTAACTACGATGCCAGGAATCATTGTATTCCTTGCTCGTAGTTAGGATTTTTGCATTTGGATGGTGTCTGTGACCTTGGCATGGATCAAACATGCGGACGCATTTTTCGATCATCAGGAGGTTTATCTACAATGAAATATTATCTGTCCGTTCTCGCAGGAGCGATGAGCTATGGCATATTATCCACAATTGTGGTTCTGGCTTACGGCGAAGGGTACAAACTTGGAGAGGTCGTGGGCACACAGCTGATCACGGGCTTCATCCTGTCCTGGATGCTGGCATTATACTCGAAGTTTAGAATGAAACGGAAATCACAGGCAGATGGAAAAACATCAGCTGCCGTGGCAAAAGCATTTCAGAAATTAACGTGGAAGCAACGTTTGATATTGATGGCTGCAGGGACGCCGACGGTGATTACCGGTCTTGTCTATTATCAGTCTTTACGATACATTCCCGCGTCACTTGCCATTATTCTTTTGTTCCAATTTACGTGGATTAGCGTATTGATTCAGGCCGTGAGCAAACGTCAGCGTCCTGACAAAGTAACGTTCCTGACTTTGATTATCCTGTTTGGCGGAACATTGCTGGCAGCAGGTTTCCTGGAACAGGGACTCGGAGAGTTTAACGGCTTGGGCATAGCGCTTGGCTTAATGGCGGCTGTAAGTTACTCCCTGTTTGTAATGTTCAGTGGTAAAGCGGTTCCATCAGCACATCCGGCTTTTCGCAGTGCATGGATGGTGACCGGAGGTCTGGTCTTGCTGTGCATCCTGTTCCCGCCGACGTTCCTGTTTAACGGATTGATTTGGAGCCAGCTGCTTGTCTTCGGATTGTTGCTTGGCTTCTTCGGAGCTTTTATCCCACCAGTACTGTTCGCAGTAGGTGTGCCTCATATTGGGGGCGACATGGCCGGAATTCTTGGTGCAGTTGAGCTCCCAATCGCGGTGCTGCTCTCAGCCATTGTGCTTCACGAGCATGTGAGCCCATTGCAATGGATCGGGGTTATTGTGGTGCTAATTGGTGTAGCACTGCCAGAGATCTATAAGTTACGGATGAGACGAAGTCGAAATACACCTCTATATTCCTGAGTGGAATTAGATAGAATGATAAAGACAATAGCTATAACTGAAAGAGCCTGAGTGATTCAGGCTCTTTTTTTGATGAATATATTTATTGGGCTAAGTGACGTCCCATCGATATGGCCCATTCGAGTCATTTTCAATTTTAACCGGATGGGGTATGCTGAAGAAGAGTTGCAATAGAATGGGAACATAGACAGAGGAGCGTTGAGATGAAAAGCTGGATTAGCAAAACCTGGCCTTGGCTTACGCTGGGAATTACTGTAGTTGTGCTGCTTGGATCTTTTATGGTGTATTTTATGGGCAAGGACATGTCCCCAGGCTCAGGAAGTGCCGTAACGGCCAAAGCCGAGACGCCGGAGGACTTGAAGGGATATGAAGTTGTTAATGTTAACGTAAGCAATGACGGTTTTGAACCTGATGTTATTGAAGTTAAATCCGGAGTCCCTACCAAAATCAACTTTATTCTTACCCGGCAGGTCACACACGTTAAATCTGTGGCATCAAGTAAGCTGGGCATGGATATGTACATGCAAAAGGGTGATAATTACTACACCTTGGACAAAGATCTCCAGCCTGGGGAATATGAAATTCACTGTGGCATGTACATGATTTACGGAACGGTTAAGGTCATATAGTGGACAGGAGCAAAGATTCAATTGAAGAATCTTTGCTCCTCTTTTGTGTGCGTGATATCATGGACTAGTGATCAATTTCATCTGGAGGTGGCCAAATATGAAAGCGCTATTTATTGGAGGAACAGGTACCATCAGTACAGCAATTACCGATCAGCTTGCCAAGCAAGGCTGTGAACTTTATTTGATCAACCGGGGTAATCAAAATGATAATTTGCCTGCGCAAATCAAAGTGCTGCAAGCCGATATTAACGATGAAGCACGGGTTGCGGAGCTGATTGCCGACCTGGAGTTCGATGTTGTCGCAGACTTTATTGCGTTTGTACCTTCCCAGCTGGAGAGAGATTACCGTTTGTTCAAAGACAAAACAAAGCAGTTTATATTTATCAGTTCGGCATCTGCCTACCAGACACCACTTGCTGATTATCGGATCACGGAAGGTACGCCTTTATCCAATCCGTATTGGGAATATTCACGCAACAAAATTGCATGTGAAGACTATTTGATGAAACAGTATCGTGAAGAAGGATTTCCGGTAACCATTGTGCGTCCAAGCCATACGTATAGTGAACGTTCTGTACCTCTCGGTGTACACGGGGCAGAGGGAAGCTGGCAGGTCCTCAAGCGCATACGTGAAAATAAACCCGTACTCATTCATGGAGATGGTACATCTCTCTGGACCATAACGCATAACCGTGATTTTGCCAAAGGATTTATTGGCCTTATGGGCAATATTCACGCCATTGGTGAATCGGTACATATTACCTCGGACGAGTCAGTAACCTGGAATCAGATCTATGAGATTATTGCAGGAGTGCTTGGTGTCAAGCTTCATGCGGTTCATGTATCTTCCGAGTTTTTGGCGGCGTGCAGTGATCAGGATCTTCGAGGCGGTCTGCTGGGAGACAAGGCGAATACGGTTGTATTTGATAACAGTAAGCTAAAAAGGCTTGTTCCAGAATTTGTGGCAACGATCAGGGCCGATCAAGGAATCCGGAGCACCATAGAATATATTCTTGCACATCCTGAATTGCAGACCGAAGATCCCGAATTTGATGCATGGTGTGACAAGGTGGTTGGAGTATTGGATGAAGCGTTGCTGAAAATTAGAGATGAGAAGTGAGGCGAGCATATGTCCCAAACCGGGCATCGACTGGTAAAGGAAATCACCAAAACCGTCACTTTGGACTATTTGCTGCACATTCCCGAGACGGAGGAACCGCTTGCTGCGGACCAGAAATGGCCTGTCATTTTGTTTCTTCATGGTTCTGGAGAACGTGGAAATGATCTGGAAAAGCTTAAAGCACACGGGGTTCCGCTTATTGCCGATCAGGACAAGAGTTTCCCGTTTATCGTGATTTCACCGCAATGTCCTGTGGACGAATTTTGGGGTATGCATCGCGAAGCTGTTATGGCTCTTCTGGAACATGTTTTGGAAAACGAAGCTGCTGACCCGAACCGGGTGTATCTTACAGGTCTGAGTATGGGCGGGTATGGTGCTTGGGATCTGCCACTGTTTTACCCCAATACATTTGCTGCATTGGCTCCTGTATGTGGGGGAGCAGACCCTTCCAAAGCGGAAGAACTGCATAATATACCGATCTGGGCATTCCATGGTGCCAAGGATGACATCGTTTATGTTACGGAATCCGAGAAAATTGTTCATGCGCTTGAAGCGTTGAACGCGGATGTGAAGCTGACGATATATCCTGAAGGTAATCATGATGCTTGGACCGAAACGTATGACAACCCGGAATTGTACAAGTGGTTTCTTAGCCATACGTTATAATCAATCAATCAATCAATCGTTCGTAATTGACAATATTCAGCATTATTAAGTATTTACTTTCGTTATTCGAATCGTTATAATCAAGAAAAAATGACACTTGTTAGGGGAGGCACCCCAACAGAGGACTTTGTTCCTTTGTTGGGGTGCCTCCTTTTTTTGTGTGCAGAAAAGGAGAGCAGACGTTGAAGAAATCTGAGAAGCGTATTAAAAAACAGGCCGAGCAGCTTACCAAAGTGGTACTTGCATTTGCTCTGCTGTCACCCCAAGCCTTGCTGGTCGAATGGGGTTCAACGGCCATTATGGCTGAAGCTGTGGAAACCATCAGTATTGTATCCGATACTTCCAGCATGAAGGCTGTTCAATCCTCCAAGGTGAAAGTGGAGATGAATAGTGATGGCAAATATAGAATTGTGTTGCTTCCTAATACAAACGTATTCTACGGTGGCGATACCGGGAATGTATCCACCATTATTGATCATAACGGAACACCCGTTAATTTTAAGTCGCTGCCCCTTAATTATTATCGAATCAATAATAATGTAATCGAAATGTCCAGGCAGAAAGACAACGTAGAGTATATTTTGCGCGTGTCCATCGTTAATGCCACATCTCAGGGCGGTTATATGAAGGTGGAGCTGGAGGCTGTTAACCGAAGCGGCTCTACGCTGAATCTGGGAGGTACGTTCTATTGGGATACGATGGTGAATGGCAACGATGCTTCTCCGTTTGAAGTGATTGAGAACGGCTGGCGCAATTACAGTGGAGGTGTTCAGGTAACTGCTTTTTATGCCAACACGTATAACGTTGTGGACGCAGATCGCATTTTCATGGGGCAGTACAATAGCCCGGACAATGCGCAGCTGACAGGTGGTTCTTCTCCATCTTCCTTTACGCCAGGGCAGACCGTTACCGCAACGGATACTGCTGCGCAGTTTTGGTGGAACGGCAAAGCAACCGCGAACCAGGCTTCACGCAAATTTTCGACGATTGTGGGGATTGGTCCCAAAAATGCACCGCCTTCATTTGCACTATCGGCACCGTCTTCGGGCCAGACCTATTACAAAGGAGAACAGCTTCAAATATCCGGTACAACCCGGGATACGGATGTGGGAGATCTTCTGACTGTCAAATGGTCAATCGACGGAGGCTCCGAAAACATGTTGACACAGATGACGGCTACAGGTTCCAATCAGTCGTTTAACACGAATTACACATTGCCAGACACGCTCGCAGATGGCGCACATACGTTGCAGGTGTGGGTAATGGATGACAAGGGAGGGGTCTCCTCTGCGAGCACTGTCAACTTCACGGTGAAAAGTTTCGTTGTTCCGGGAACACCGTCATTTACATCTGTTAACAATAATAATCTGACGGTCAACTGGGACAAAAAGGCGAATGATGCTTCCGTGACGTATGAACTGAAAAATGTAACGACGAATCAAACCTTTGATACGGGTACAACAAATAGTCGGCAGGTGACCGGGCTTACACCGAATACTCAATATTCTTTTGCTGTGCGCGCTAAAAATACAGTGGGTTCGTATACGGGGTATTCAAGTCCAGCTAGCAAATTTACACTAGCCAATGCACCAAGCGATGCAGCTGTGAGCCAGTCAGGTAACTCCGTTACGGCTAGTTGGAACAACAATGGCAATCCTGCGGGAACGAGTTACAAAACGGAAATACGTAACTCCGTCGGACAAGTGCTTGCATCGGGTACAACTTCATCAACTCGGACTGAACTTGCGTTAACTGGACTTGCAGACGGATTATATAACGTATATGTAGCAGCACTGAATGGAGAAGGCATACAGACTGCATTTACCTCTGCAGGTCAGATCACAAAGGACACAACCGGTCCCACTGCTCCCTCGATAGCAGTAAATCCTTCTTCTTGGACCAAGGAAGATGTCCTGGTTACGATTACAGCAGGCTCGGATGCCTTAAGTGGTGTACAGAAGACTGAGTACAAGCTGGGGATTGGGGGAGAATGGAAGGAATACACTGCTCCCATTACGGTTGCTTCTGAAGGAAATACACTCATTATTGCACGCAGCATAGATGCATTTGGCAATACAGGACAGGAGGCTTCTGTTACAGCACGAGTGGACCGTACAGCTCCGACACCTCCCGTCATCTCGTTAAATCCGACGGAGTGGACCCATTCGGCAGTAACGGTGACGTTAACGGCAGGTACGGATGAAGCAAGTGGAGTGGGTCTTACGCAATATAGACTTGGAGTTGAAGGAACTTGGGTCGATTATCGAGAGCCATTTACCATCAATACGGAAGGAATCACCGAGATTCAGGCGCGAAGTGTGGATCGGGCCTCTAATGTCAGTGCGTCAACTTCAGCCAATGCCCGGATCGACAAGACAGGGCCTGATGAGCCAAAGATTACACTCAGTGCTGATGAATGGACGAATCAGGATGTATCCTTTGAAATAACCAGCGGTGAAGATACAGGCAGTGGACTTGCCAAAAGCCAATATCGTCTAAACGAACAAGGCCCCTGGATCGATTACACTGGAGAAGTGAAGGTTACCGAAGAAGGACAAACCACAGTATATGCGCGCTCGCTTGACAGGGTAGGGAATGTAAGTACTATTACAAAAGCACTCATTCGACTGGATAAGACTGCTCCAACAGAGCCGGTTATTACATTAAGTCAGTCTGGCTGGAGCAAGGAAGCTGTACAATTTACGATTGCTGGCAGCGTAGACGAACATGCCATTTCTTATGAATATAGTTTGAATGGGGCCCCGTATATTGTAGGAAACTCAGGTACAGTGAGTTCAAACGGTCCCAACGTAATTCGAGCCAGAGCGAGAGACGCTGTCGGAAACGTTAGCAAGGAGGTCAGTCGTACGGCTTATGTCGATCAGGTTGCTCCAACGATTACATTTACACCGAATGGACAAGGCTGGATTGACACTAATATATCTGCTACCGTTCAATATGAAGATTCTGATTCGGGTATCAATGAGAATTCGCGATTGTACAGTGTGACCAACAGTACCGCATCGCCAGACAACTGGAATAAAGCCCGCTCGAATGAGCCTGTAATTTCAATTGAATCCGAAGGCATTTGGTATATCCATGCCAAAACAATAGATATGGCAGGGAATACATATGAGACCGTATCAGCACCTTATCAGATCCAGCGCAAGCCACAGCAGCCGGGAAATGCGAGCGTTACACAGATCAGTGAGACTTCGGCAGAACTTACGTGGGATCTGCCCACAGGAGAATGGTATACCGACGGGTATCAGTATGAAATCATAAACCATACGACAGGCCAGTCCTGGACACTGGATTATCCTAAACATAAGCTCATTGATCACTCCCTAAGTGGTGGGCAAGTCTATGATTACGAAGTGAGAGTTCGAAACCATACTGGCATAAGTGATGCAGTATCTGTCCGTGCACTGACAATCCCCGCGGCACCGGGATCATTACAAGTTCGAAAAGTCGATTCCCAGCCTGAGCTGGCAGAAGTACATTTCGATTCGGTTCAAGGTGCAACTGCCTACCGTATCACGGCTGCAACTTCGGATGGAAGTATTGTATTTGACCAGACGATCTCCGATTCTTCCAATATTCCGTACATGACCAATCTGGTCCCGGGGAGCATTCATACGATTTCGGTCACAGCACTGAATGAGAGTGGCACGGGAGAAAGCAGCAGGGTGGGATTCCTGACATTGCCTGCAGCACCTGGTGAATTTGTGGCAGTGCAGATTCGGGAGCATGAGATCTCTCTGGGATGGGAGACGGTAACTTCAGCTACGTATTACAGCCTTTCACGCAGTGGAGCTGGAGTCTACGAAGGATTGGAAACGGAGTATGTGGACGCAGGTCTGGATAGTGGAACAGAGTATAGCTATGAATTGCTGGCCGCAAACGAGACAGGAGAAGGTCCAGTAACAAGTTTGCAGAAGCTGCTGACATTGCCGGGGGCCATTGAAAGCTTGAGTATAGATAATGCTACAACAACGAGCATGCATCTCAGTTGGGATCCTGTAAGAGGCGCGGAGCGATACGAAGTCTTTGTGAATGGGGAGAAGCGGGAGACGCTGCTTGCTGGAACCCATGAATATCTGCTAACGGGATTGACTGCGGGAACGTTGGTTCAGGTGGACGTTCAGGCAGGCAATGGAAGTGGACAAGGTCAATCCAATCGAGTATTTGGAACGACGCTTCCCGAAAGTCCTTCAGGTCTTCACTTCGTTCAACCGACTGAAACAGGAGCAACACTCAGATGGGATGCAGTCCCCGGCGCGACGAAGTACCGGGTCGTTCTTGAGGGGCAGAGTTATGAGATTTCAGATACACAGATTGAAGTCCATCAGTTATCAGGCAACCGCCACTATACGTATCAGGTGGAGGCCGGAAATGCTGCTGGTTATGGTGCACCCACAAGCGGTGAACTGCTTACTTTGCCAACCAGACCTAAAGGGCTCAAAGTAACGCGTACGGATGAAACGAGCATTGGGGTGGAATGGGAATCTGTAAATACAGCCGAATCCTATATTGTGAGTATCAATGGGATCGAAGTGGGTCGAACTTCTGGACTTGCCTATACGGCTGAAGAATTGTCACCAGGCATGGAGTATTTAGTGGAAGTACAGGCCGTGAACACGTCTGGAGTCGGTCAGTCCGCCAGCTTGATTCGATTATCTAAACCAGCACCGCCTTCAGAAATCGTAGTTGAACCAGGGGTACATAAAGCCAACTTGTCATGGGCTTCGGTAGCAGGCGCTTCGGAGTATGTAATTCAACGGGGGAACAAAGAGATTTACCGTGGAACAGAGCTGACCACACTGATTTCAGGACTTGAGGATGGAACGATGCATCACTACACACTTGTTGCCATGAACAGACAAGGAACCCCATCCGAAGCGACGAATGTATCTGTACTGACATTGCCTGAGAAACCAGTGGAGATTAAGGCATTGGATGTGTCGGAAAACAGTCTTAGTCTGGATTTTACCAAAACAGGGGTAAAGGGTGCAGACGAATACATCATTGAACGCAATGGGCGAGAGATTGCTCGCATGGATGCGCGTGAAATCCGATTCGTAGATGAAGATTTGTCGCCAGGCACGAAATATACGTATAAGATCCGGGCGGTTAATGCAAGTGGTTCGGGTGCTTCCCTTACCTATGGAATAACCACTCAAACCCTGCCACTATCCTCAGATGGGATTACAGCGATCAAGGGAACGCACGCGTTTGATTTGGCGTGGGAAGCAGTAAAGGGAGCCGTCGCATATGAAATACGCAATCAGACAACGGGGGAAGTACAGACTGTGTCCGAACCATCGGTCCATCTCGCCAGTTTATTGGATGGCACGACGTATGAGTTTGAACTTACTGTTATGAATGAGGATGGTCACCGTTCTTCTCCTGTTCAGGTTCTTTTGTTGACCAAACCCATATCCCCACAAACAGCAAGTATTGCTGCCGTAACCGATCAATCGGCAACGCTGGATCTGAGTGGCAGCGCCACACGAGGCGCAGAACAGTTGATCATATTGCGAGATGGTATTGAAATTGACCGTATTCCGGCTGACAGCATTTCTTATGAAGACAATGACCTGACACCGGGAGAGAGATACACCTATACGGTTAAGACTTCGAATGCCTCGGGCGATAGCGATACGGGATTTGATGTTCAATTGCGTACCCTGCCTGCAACATTTACGGAAACGCTGCACCCAGATGTAATTGAAGAGACGGCAGCAGTGATTAAGTGGAAAAAGGTTCAAGGGGCAGAGGGTTACATTGTAATGATAGCGGATAACGAATTCACAACCATTACAGAGAATGATTTGACTGAGGTTACCCTTAATGGACTTACCAGCGCAGCTCAATATGATCAAGTACAGATCGTTCCTTATAATACGGCGGGTAAAGGAAGTCCAATGGTCATTGCTCCATTTTTCACCCTGCCTCATGTCGATTCTGTTGAGATGAAGCTATATCCGGAGACGGATCATGCCAGACTGGAATGGAATTTCCCTTATTTAAACGAAACGTTTGTGGTTCTAATGGATGGTATTGAGCTGTATAGAGGCAAACAAAAAGAGTATATCGTAAATGAGCTGCAGGGCGGAACGAACTACTACATCGAACTGTATACCGAGAACGGGCGGGGAGATACATCTCATAAGCTAGAATATACACTCTTGACCAAACCGGAAGCTCCCAAGGAAGTGGAATATCGTTCGACACAGGAGAGCATACAACTTCAGTTCGAAAAGAGCCATGTCAAGGGGGTTGAGCAATTCATCATTGAACGTGACGGTGCGGAGATCGGCCGAGTGTCTGTTGACGAGCCTTATTACAAAGACCATGGGCTTGAGCCAGGTGTAAATTATGTGTATACCATCAAAACCGTAAATGCTTCCGGTAAGAGCGAGGGCGGTTTCAATATAACAGCAGTAACGCTGCCTGGCAAAATTCCTTCTCCACCTCAAGTGGAAGAACGCGCTCAGCACGGTGCAGATATTATATGGGATATGATTCCTGGTGCAGCAGGCTATCGCATCTATCAGGAAGACGAGTTGATTGCGACAACAATGGAAACGTCGATTCATGTGACTGAATTGAAAAGTGCCCAGGTCTATTCCGACTTTTCTATTGTGCCTTTCAATAAGGCGGGAGACGGAAAGACAGTCGATGTACCCGAGTTCGAGACATTGCCTTCAGAAGAATTCACCGTTTCAGCGAACTCCCAGAGCACAAGCAGCATTGCATTGAGCTGGAAATTGGAATCTTTTAATGAAACGATCGTGCTTTCTAGTAGTGGGCGGGAAATCTATCGTGGAAAAGATCGAAGCTACATCTGGACAGGACTAACGGGCGGACAGCGCTATGATGTCATATTGTGGACTGAAAATTCAGCCGGGGAAAAAAGTGAAAGCCAGCAGGCCACTGCCGTGACTCTGCCATATCCACTTCCAAGCGGAAGTGGAGCTGGTTCACCTGCACCTTCCTCTAAACCGGAGGATGTTCAGTCGTCCGGAGTGTCTCAACCTGAGCAAAATGACAAAGCGGAAACAACAGCCAAGAAAGAGGTTAAGTTCATTGATATTGGTCAAACATTCAATAAAGATCAGATTATATGGCTGGCAGAGCAAAACATCATTCAAGGTGTGAGTGAAACCCACTTTGAACCCCGTCGTCCCATTACAAGAGCTGAGTTCACAGCACTTATTGTGCGATTAATGGGTCTGGATACATCTGCCGATTATCAGCATGCTTTTCGGGATGTGAACGATCAGGATTGGTTTGCTCCTGAGATCGAAGCAGCCGTAAGTCTTGGTATGGTACATGGCATGGGTAATGGTAAATTTGCTCCATATGCGCTGGTAACCCGGGAACAGGCATCGAAGATCATTGCGAATGTTATTCGCAAAATTAAGCCGGAATCCGCAACTTCACGTCGTGCTTTTACGGATCAGATGGATGTGTCCGATTGGGCCAAAGAAGAGGTTGAAGAGCTTGCTGGAATGTACATGCTTACCGGGTACGAAGACGGCAGTTTCCGACCCATGCAGCATCTGAGCAGATCTGAAGCCGCAGCCCTGATCTTCCGACTGAACAAACTGATCCGTATTATAGAAGAAGGTCAAACTATGGAGGAAGAGAACCGAACTATGGATGATAAAGGAACGAGTATTGATATAGACGGTAAGGCTAACATGTCAAAATTGGAGTAAAAAAACTAGGATTGAATCACATGGAAATTTATCATTTCATCATCCTCAGATGCTACATTATCCGTTATTCGACTTTTAATGTTATAATAGGTTGCCAATATGATAAAAAAGGGTAATGGACAGTGGTGATGAATGATGAATAATAAATTTATCCGAATCTATGAAGATATTGCAGCTCGTATTCGGACTGGAGAAATTGAAGCAGGTACGCTGCTTCCCTCGGAACTTGATTTATCGGAAAGTTATCAAACGTCTAGAGAGACAATTCGCAAAGCGCTTAAAATGCTGTCTGAAGAAGGTTATATTCAGAAAATTCAAGGTAAGGGCTCCATTGTATTGGATATACGTAAAATTGATTTTCCTATTTCGGGCCTCGTCAGCTTCAAGGAACTGGCTAAAAAAATGGGACATCGGGCCAAAACGTACGTTAAGGTTTTTGAAGAAAAAAAGGTTGATCAGGCCTTGTTCAAGAAAATCAATTTTGGCCTGAATGAAAAGGTCTGGGAGATCAGACGTGTACGGCAAGTGGATGGCGAACATGTCATTCTCGACAAGGACCATATAAGCCAGAGGCTTATTCCCGGTTTGAGCAAGGAAATATGTAATGACTCCATCTTCGAGTACATTGAGGAAGAGCTCGGGCTGACCATCTCTTTTGCCAAAAAGGAAATTTTGGTGGAGGAGCCTACTGCTGAGGATAGGGAATTGCTTGATCTCGAAGGATTCCACAATGTAGTTGTGGTTAGAAGTCAGGTTTACCTGGAGGATGCAAGTCAATTCCAGTTCACAGAGGCAAGGCATCGCCCGGACAAGTTCAGATTTGTGGACTTTGCCCGGCGTAGATGATATCCATTGACCATGGATATGAAACAGAGAGTACCTATTCACTTCTTTTAGGGGTGAACGAGGTGCTCTCTTTGTTTTGAAAACGATTTGAAGTGTTTAGGGGGTCGATTGCCAAATAGGGAGTGTTGATGGGGGAGGTAGCGAGTACAAAATAAATTCCTTATCATGGTAAAAATAACTTGACCAGTAAGCGTTTTCATTTTATTATATGTCCATAACCTTAACGATAAGGTAAATAAAATTAAATTATTTGTTTTATTATAAAGTTACTTATTGATTTTGATAACCTTATGGATGTGTGGGATACTCTTGATTTTAGTTAACTTATTGCCTTGAGCAGGGTTAATTGAAATAAATAAAAAAATGTAGGAGGTTCTAGCGAATGGTCAAGTTGCAAAAGTGTACAGTCTTTACCGTAATAGCTGCACTTATGTTGGTGATTCTGGGGAGTGCTGCACCCAAAGCGTCTGCTGCTACAGGATTTTATGTAAGCGGAGGCAAATTGTACGATTCCACTGGCAAGGCATTTGTCATGAGAGGTGTCAATCATGGACATTCATGGTTTAAGAACGACCTGAACACGGCTATTCCTGCAATTGCCAAAACAGGTGCCAACACCGTACGGATTGTGCTCTCCAATGGCGTGCAGTACACCAAAGACGATCTGAACTCCGTTAAAAACATCATTAATGTTGTAAGCGCAAACAAAATGATTGCGGTGCTTGAAGTACATGATGCAACAGGTAAGGATGACTATAATTCGTTGGATGCAGCAGTGAATTACTGGATTAGCATCAAGGAAGCACTCATTGGCAAAGAAGACAGAGTTATCGTAAATATCGCGAACGAATGGTATGGAACATGGAACGGTAGTGCTTGGGCTGACGGATACAAAAAAGCGATTCCGAAGCTGAGAAATGCCGGGATTAACAATACGTTGATCGTGGATGCAGCGGGCTGGGGGCAGTACCCACAATCCATCGTGGATTATGGACAAAGTGTATTTGCAGCAGATACACAGAAAAATACTGTGTTTTCGATTCACATGTATGAATATGCCGGTAAAGACGCGGCAACCGTAAAAGCCAACATGGAAAGCGTATTAAACAAAGGTCTGGCCCTGATCATCGGTGAATTCGGCGGATACCACACGAACGGAGATGTCGATGAATATGCGATCATGAAATATGGTCAGGAAAAAGGGGTAGGCTGGCTCGCATGGTCCTGGTATGGCAACAGTTCCGATTTGAACTATTTGGACTTGGCTACGGGTCCTAACGGAAGTTTGACAAGCTTTGGAAACACAGTCGTCAACGACACTTACGGAATCAAAAATACTTCAAAAAAAGCAGGGATCTACTAGGGTCTATAGGGTCTAGTTTTGCTAAAATGATTCATCCAATCCACTAGCGACATTAAGCTTGTTGTGACCACAAAATCTCTTCCAAACACTCTGACCAACACGTCAGGGTGTTTTTTTTTGAAAGAAAAATCATCAAAACAGAATTCTTTTGAATTTTTCCGTTTATATTCAAAATCTTTTGTTTTCAAAACAAAACAAAGATGATAAACTCTGATTAGGAATAAAACAAACATTATCGGAGGGGAACAAATGGTACAGAGTTTATGGAATTCATCACAGGCTTCGGAGAAAACAACCGGACTGGAGCAACTGGTCTACCGATCCAATCTGATTGGGTCAGATCGCCGTGTATGTAACATTTTCGGAGGCAACACGTCTACCAAAACGACGGTGAAAGATTTTCGCGGCCGTGATATAGAAGTGATGTATGTAAAAGGCAGCGGATCTGATCTGGCTTCTATGCAGGCGAAGCATTTTACAGGCCTTGGACTCGAAGATATTCGTCCATTAATCGAACGGGAATCCATGTCGGATGAAGAGATGGTCGAATACCTGGGTCATTGCATGATCGATTCCAAACACCCGCGTGCATCCATTGAGACGTTGCTGCATGCATTCCTTCCATATAAACATGTGGACCATACCCATCCAGATGCGATTATTAGTCTGTGTTGTGCAGATAACGGAAAAGAACTGGCGAAAGAGATTTACGGGGATCGATTTGTATGGGTTCCTTATGTGCGTCCAGGATTCACACTATCCAAGATGATTGCTGAAAGCGTATTCTCGAATCCCAATGCCGAACTGGTTCTGATGGAGAAGCATGGACTCGTGACTTGGGGAGAAACATCGGAAGAATGTTACGCCCAGACGATCAAAATTATTAATGAAGCGGAAGCCTTCATTGAAGCACGTGTTGACCAAGGAAGCCTGTTTGGCGGAGAGAAGTATCCTGCGTTTGAGGCAGAAGTGCGTCGCCAGATCGTATCCAAAGTAATGCCGACCATTCGCGGAGCGGTATCGGATAGCAAAAAAATGATTTTGTCCTTTGACGATCAGGAGGATGTGCTCGCCTTCGTTGGAGGAGTGGATTCGCCGAAGCTGTCACAGGTAGGCGCGGCGTGCCCGGATCATTTGGTGCACACCAAAGCGGTACCTCTATTCATCGATTGGACACCGGACGCGGAGGATATTGAAGGGCTGAAATCCAAACTGGTGGAAGGCGTAGCCGCCTACAAAGAACAATATCAACAATATTTTGAGAGCAACAAAAATGATGGTGACGTGATGTTCGAAGCTGCACCTCGCGTCATTCTTATCCCAGGTGTGGGCATGATCAACACAGGCAAGAGCTGGGCACTGTCCCAGGTGAGCGGGGCATTGTATCATAGAGCCATTGCCGTGATGCGGGGTGCGACAAGTCTGGGCCAATTCGTATCCCTCAGCGCCAATGAATCCTACAATGTGGAGTACTGGCCGCTTGAGCTTTACAAATTATCGCTGGCTCCGGCGGAGACTGAGTTTTCCCGCAAAGTGGCGTTTATTACCGGGGGTGCCGGTGGAATTGGAAGTGAAACCGCACGCAGATTGGTATCTGAAGGGGCACATGTCGTTCTCGCGGACCTCAACCTTGAAGGAGCACAGAAGGTAGCTCAGGAAATTAACGACCAATATGGTGCCAATCGAGCATATGCATTGAAGATGGATGTAACGGATGAGGAAGCCGTGCAATCTGCGTATGCCGAAGTTGCTGTACAATATGGCGGCTTGGATATTATCGTGAACAATGCAGGCCTGGCCACCTCTAGTCCGTTTGACGAAACATCGTTAAAAGAATGGAACTTGAACATGAATGTGCTGGGTACTGGGTACTTCCTCGTGGCACGTGAAGCTTTCAAGTTGATGAAACAACAGGGGATTGGCGGCAGTATGGTATTTATCGGGTCCAAAAACTCAGTCTATGCGGGTAAAAGCGCCTCAGCTTACAGCTCGGCCAAAGCACTTGAGGCTCATTTGGCCCGCTGCATCGCGGCGGAAGGTGGGGAATACGGTATTCGTGTAAATACGATTCTCCCGGATGCCATCCTGCAAGGTTCAGCGATCTGGAACGGTTCATGGAGAAATGAACGTGCAGCAGCCTATGGTATCGAACCGGATCAACTGGAAGAGTACTATCGTAAACGAACAACTTTGCTCGTCAATATTTATCCGAGAGATATTGCGGAAGGCATCGCCTTTTTTGCCTCTTCCAAATCAGAAAAAACAACCGGTTGCATGATGACGATTGATGGCGGTGTGCCAGCAGCATTTACACGATAATAAGGAGGGTTCTCGCACATGGAAAATCAAGTCAAGCAAGCATATGAAGCAGCCAAATTATTATATGCTCAGCATGGAATTGATACGGATGAAGTGCTGAAGAAGCTCGCGGAAATCAAAGTGTCTGTTCACTGTTGGCAAGGGGACGATGTAAAAGGTTTTCTGAATAAAGATGGGGAACTTACGGGTGGAATATCCGTTACAGGTCAATATCCGGGGGCTGCAACGACACCCGCAGAGCTTCGGGCAGACCTGGAGCAAGCCTTCTCCATGATTCCCGGCAAACATAAGGTCAATTTGCACGCGATCTATGCGGATACGGACGAACAAGTAGAGCTGGATCGGATTGAGCCGAAGCATTATGAGAACTGGGTAAAATGGGCCAAAGAACAAGGGCTCGGTCTGGATTTCAATCCAACCTGTTTTTCACATGAAAAATCAAGTGACGGTTTCACGCTAAGTCATTCCGATCCGGCGATTCGCAAGTTCTGGATTGATCACTGCAAAGCATCCCGCCGCATTGGCGCTTACTTTGGCGAGCAGCTGGGCCAGACTTGTGTAACCAATGTATGGGTGCCGGACGGGTTCAAGGATAATCCGGTCGATCGCATGACACCGCGGAAGCGGCTGAAGGATTCACTAGATGAGGTATTTGCCGAGAAGCTTGATCCCAAGTATCATCTGGATGCGGTCGAGAGTAAGCTGTTTGGCCTCGGCTCAGAAGCGTATGTCGTTGGTTCTCATGAATTCTATATGGGCTATGGACTGCAAAATGATACGTTAATCTGCCTTGATGCCGGACATTTTCATCCAACGGAAGTTATTTCTAACAAACTATCTTCACTGGCCCTGTTTACCAACGGCATTCTGCTGCATGTCAGCCGTCCAATGCGTTGGGACAGTGACCATGTTGTCATTATGGATGATGAGCTGCTGGAAATTGCTCGCGAATTGGTACGTCATGATCTGCTTCCAACGACACATATCGGACTCGATTTCTTTGATGGAAGCATCAATCGAGTTGCTGCGTGGGTAGTTGGCACACGCAACACCATTAAAGCATTGCTACGTGCGATGTTGGAACCTGTGGATGCTCTGAAATCAGCGGAGCTGGAAGGGGATTACACCCTTCGTCTTGCTTTGACAGAAGAGTTTAAGTCCTATCCTTTCGGCGCGATCTGGGATTATTATTGCGCCCAGCAGCAAGTACCTGTACGTGAACAGTGGATTGCTGAGATCAAAACCTATGAGCAGGAAGTTTTACTTCAACGAGATAAATCTTTCGTATAGGGTGATGCAGGCCACGGTGGAGAAGTTTTCCACTGTGGCTTTTTTGCATGGAAACAGCTGCGAAATGCATAACTGCGGTCAGAATTTCCATACTAAAAATACATAGAAAAATGCAAAGCTTCAATGCTAGTACTGCAACGTAGAGGAGGATGCATCCGATTTGAATCTCGCCCACAACAAATTGTATATCGCGGCACTTGGCGGCTTGAATGAAATAGGTAAGAACATGTATCTGATCCAATATAATCAGGACATCATTGTCATCGACTGTGGCTCCAAATTCCCGGATGAAACCCTACCGGGCATTGATCTCATCATTCCGGATGTGACGTATCTGCTGGAAAATCAGGACAAGGTAAGGGCGCTTGTGGTTACCCATGGACATGAAGACCACATTGGCGGCATTCCCTATTTGTTAAAACAAATCAATATCCCGGTGTATGCATCCAGACTGACACGAGGATTAATTGAACTGAAACTGAAAGAGCATGGGCTGCTGCGCAAAGCAGATCTGCATACGGTTGATTCCAAATCCAGCATTACGCTGGGTGGAATTCAGATTTCTTTTTTTGCGACCAGTCACAGCATACCGGATTGCCTGGGTATTTTCTTTCAAACACCTGGAGGAAATGTCGTCCATACCGGGGATTTCAAGTTTGATATGTCACCTGTAAATGGGCCGTATCCCGATCTGCACCGTATGGCCGAGATTGGCAAACAAGGTGTACACGTGCTGTTGTCCGAGAGCACCAATGCAGAGAGACCGGGGTTCACCCCTTCCGAGCGTGTCGTAGGTGACCACATATTGGACGCGTTTATTCGTGCCAAACAAAAAGTGTTTATTTCTACCTTTGCGTCCAACGTAAGCAGGGTTCAACAGATTGTAAATGCAGCGTTCGAGACGGGGCGCAAGCTGGCTCTGCTGGGTAGAAGCATGCTTAATGTAGTGTCCGTAGCTAGTGAACTGGGATACCTGGATGTACCAGAGGGGCTGCTCATTGAGGCCATTGATTCGGACCAGTTTCCACCTGATGAGGTCGTTGTGCTCTGTACGGGAAGTCAGGGTGAAACGATGGCTGCTTTATCCCGTTTGGCGGCCTCCAAACATCCTCATGTGAAGATTGCACCTGGAGATACCGTCATTATTGCCGCTGGGGCGATCCCGGGGAACGAACGCAATCTTGCGCATGTCATTGATAATCTGTATGTGCTCGGAGCACGCGTCATTTACGGTTCAAGCGGAGCAGCAGGCATGCATGTATCAGGACACGGCAGCCAGGAAGAACTCAAACTGATGCTGACCCTGATGAAGCCTGATTATCTAATTCCAGTTCACGGTGAGTTCCGCATGCTGTATCAGCATAGACAACTGGCGGAGTCCGTGGGGATCGAACGGGATCATGTATTCATCGTGAACAATGGGGATATGATTCAGTACAAAGATGGCGTGGCATCTCCTGGTCCCAAAATTGCTTCAGGCAACAGTCTGGTCGACGGTCTGATCATGGGCGACGTCGGGAATATCGTGCTGCGTGATCGCCGGCAACTGTCATCCGATGGAATGCTGGTGATTGTGACTACGCTGAGCAAAACGGAGAAACATATGGTGACAGCGCCTGAGATTATTTCCAGAGGTTTTGTGTTTGTGAAGGATTCTGAGGAGTTCATGAAAGAGATTCATGAGCTGGTTCAGAACAAGATGGATGAGTTAACCGGAAGCGGAGCGAATCAGTGGAATGTGATCAAAAGAAAGCTGAAAGACGAGATCGGTCATTACATCTACGCCCAGACAAAACGAAGACCAATGATTCTGCCCATTATTATTGAGGTTTGAGAAAGTGGAGCAGAGCCGATGTATAGAGATTAAGATGTGGATTAAAATTAAGATTAAGATAGTCAAAAGCCTGAGAAATGTAGGATCATACCGTTTTTCGTATGAACCACACATTTCAGTCAGGCTTTTATTGTTAACTAACCTATTGATCCTTCAGCAATCCAGATTGTCTCACAGAGGAGAGGAATTGGTGGAACTGCTCGATATTTAATTGCTGTGCGCTATCCGAGAGGGCTACGGCCGGATTCGGATGAACCTCAACCATAACGCCATCTGCACCCGCAGCAAGTGCTGCCTTGGCACAAGGGGCAAGGATATCTTTGCGCCCTGTAGAGTGGGTGACGTCCACAAGCACAGGCAGATGGGTTTCCTGTTTCAGAATCGGCACGGCAGAGATGTCTAGTGTGTTTCGTGTTGCTTTTTCATAGGTGCGAATGCCGCGTTCAATCAGCATAACTTGTTTGTTCCCGCGGGATACAACGTACTCCGCAGCATGAACGAATTCATCAATGGTTGCCGCCAAACCACGTTTCAGCAGAATAGGAATCTTAACATCCCCGGCAGCCTTGAGCAGTTCAAAGTTTTGCATGTTACGGGCACCGATCTGGATGACATCAATATACTGTCCAGCCAATTCAATATGACTTGGATGCACAATCTCACTAATGGTCTTCAGTCCGAACTCGTCGGCAACTTCCTTCAGAATTTTCAATCCTTCGATTCCGAGTCCCTGGAAGTCATATGGAGAAGTACGAGGTTTAAATGCACCTCCGCGCATTACGGTAATGCCGGCCGCTTTCAGCGCTGCTGCGACCTCGCGTACCTGCTCATAACTTTCAACCGAGCATGGGCCAGCGATCATAATGGGTTTGCCTGCGCCAACCTTGACGTTTCCGATGGAGACGACAGTATCTTCCTGCTGATTTTTGCGGCTAACGAGCAGTTGTTTCTTATGTTCGTCGACCTGAAGGTTCAGGGAAGCCTGGAAAATCTGTTTGAACAGAAGTTTGATGGCATCGTCTTGGAAAGGCCCAGGATTGGCAGCAGTCAGTTCCTCCAGCATTTCTTTTTCGCGAACCGGATCAAATTTGGGTACACCCTGTTTTTCCTTGATTTGACCAATTTCCTGTGTAATTTGGGCCCGTTCTGACAACAAGTGCAGGAGGTTATGATTAATCTCACTCAATCGGCCTCTTAATTGTTCCAAGTTCATGCTTTGATCCATGCTGATCCACTCCTTCAATTTAAATTTATGAAAAAACACAAAAAGGCCCTTCATCCGTAAGGGACGAAGAAGCCGTGGTACCACCCTAATTAGAAACGGTCCTGCTGATTGAATACAGCCGATCTGTTTCTCACTTTGACCTTTTAACGCAAGGAACGGATTGTCCTAGAAGCTATATCCATGAGGAGCAGCTCTTCAGCAATCGGCTCGGGAGTGAACTTCGGCGGCATGTTCCTTTCGGGTGCTCTCAGTCTTCGGCACCACGTCCCTGTAATGAACGATAACTCCGCGTACTCTTTCCGTCATAGCCTGTATGAATAATGATATTCGGTTCTGTATTTCATGATGCACGTTATGAATTGAAGTTATACTAGCATCTCATGTTCCTTGTCTGCAAGAAGCTGAATTAATGCCATGCATCAATAACGCTTTACCGTGACGCATTGCACATGCACTTTCAGAGTTCTGTGAGATTTACTAATATCTCCATGGGAATAGTATTCGCAAGGGTTTGCCATTCGAAGTATAATATAAGGTAATATAAGTGAATTCAAGCGAATGAGAATAAGAGGAGAAGTTATGAATAAAACGATTTCGGATATCGCCCAAATGGCAGGCGTGGCGAAGAGCACCGTCTCTCGTTTCCTGAATGGTGGTTCTGTTAGTGACGATACACGGCAGAAAATTGAGCGCATTATTAAACAATATAATTACGTACCCAATACGTTCGCACAGAGTCTTAAAGCCAAAAAAACCAGTATTATTGGAACGGTTGTTCCTCGTCTGGATTCCTTTGCAACCTCTCAGACATTGATCGGCATCGATGAAGAATTAAGAAATAATCAGTATCAGATGCTGATCGCGAATACGAGCCAGGATATGCAGCGCGAGATTGATGCCATATATGACTTTGCCAGACAGAAGGTATCCGGCATTATTCTGCTTGCCGCAGAAGTGACCGATGCACATCTCAAAGCTGTTGAAGACATCGGAATTCCGGTGCTATTGGTAGGGCAGCAGCATGAACAGTTACACAGTCTGGTTCATAATGATGATCAGGCGGGGTATGAGATGGGTAAACATGTTGTGGAAAAGGGCCATCGGAAAATCGTCTATATTGGCGTTACCGAGAGAGATCAGGCGGTAGGTATCCATCGCAAACAGGGGTTCAAGCGTGCGATCGACGAATGCGGTGGATGTGATGTGACATATTACGAGACAAGCTTTAAAATGTCCGAGGCGATCATTACCGCAGAAGCGATTTTGAAAAAAAGCAAACCGACGATTATTGTGGGCGCAACAGATAACATCGCACTGGGTGTGATGAAGATTGCTTTTTCCAATAAGATACAAATCCCGCAGGATTTATCGGTTACCGGATTTGGTGGTTATGAAATTACCGAGATGATTCATCCTACACTAACGACAGTAAAATATCATTATTTTGAGGCAGGTCAAGTGGCGGCCCAGCACATTATTCGTCTGGTACAAGGCGATCCGGTGGAGCAGTGCACGATTCTTGATGTGGAGATTATTCCACGAGAAAGCGTTGACAAGATATAAATGAATCCTTTATGATAATTCCATCGAACCGGTTCCACTCCGAATATCCATTAAGGATATGGAACACGGTGGCAGGCGAAAAAGCCATATGGAATTATTTTTTTGAGCGTGTTGGAACCGGTTCCTCTAATTTAGGTTTTACTTTTCGCTAGGATGGAGAACACTTTTTATGAAAATGACTAGAGAGCAACGCTACAGACGTATCGAGCAGGCAGAGCCTGGAGAAATAGGCAAGCTGGAAGCTTTGATCTCTGCTTGTCCGTGGAGACTGCATTACCATATCCAGCCGATAACCGGACTGCTTAACGATCCTAACGGATTCTCCTATTACCAGGGATATTATCATCTGTTCTATCAGTGGTTCCCACTCGGGACCGAGCATGGAATGAAGTATTGGTATCATACCCGTTCAACGGATCTGGTGCATTGGGAAGAAGTCGGAATCGGAATCCAGCCGGGCGACACATATGATTCACACGGGGCATATTCGGGCAGTGCTATTGAAAAAGATGGCCAGCTCAATCTGCTATACACAGGCAATACAAGAGATGAGGACTGGATCAGGCATCCGTATCAGTGTCTGGCGATTATGCATGAAAGCGGTTCAATAACCAAAGTGCAGCAACCTGTGATCTCTGAAGTACCTTCTGGTTACACGGAACATTTCAGAGACCCCAAGGTTTGGCAGCAAGGTGACACGTATTATTGTGTGATTGGAGCCCAGCGTGTAGATGAAACGGGATGCACCGTATTATATCGCTCGTCAGATCTCAGAAACTGGACGTTTCTAGGAGAGATTCATACTGGGCTACCTAACTTTGGCTACATGTGGGAGTGCCCCGATTATATGGAGATGCAGGGTAAGGGTGTACTGATCTTTTCGCCGCAGGGAATAGAGAGTCAGGGAGATGAGTATCACAACATTTTTCAGTCGGGCTATCTGATTGGCGAACCACTGGATCTTCAGACAAGGCACTTCGAACATGGTCCGTTTCAGGAGCTGGATCGTGGATTTGACTTTTATGCCCCGCAGACGATGCAGGCGCCGGATGGAAGACGAATTTTGGTGGGGTGGATGGGACTTCCCGATTTGGAGTATCCGACAGATAAGAGTGGATGGGCACATTGCCTAACAATTCCGCGGCAGTTGTCACTCCGGGAGGGGAAATTAATTCAGCAGCCAGTCTCTGAAATGGTGAAGCTGCGTGGGGATTCTGAAGGGACTCACATGGAATTCACAATGGATCATGAGACTCGATCTTTCGCAGACTTTGCTGGAATGGCTTATGAATTGGAATGTGAAATCCGTGATTTTGACGCAGAGGTAGTAGGCATTGAATTGCGGGCGAGTGCAGAAGAGAAGACCTTGTTGCAATACGATCGGTTGACTCAGAAAGTAACCCTGAATCGTTCGCAGTCAGGCGCCACGCTCGCGGATCAGAACGGGAATATTCGGCGCTGCGCATTGAATGCAGACGTGCTTAAGTTCCATATCTTTGTGGATTCTTCTTCTGTTGAGATCTTTGTCAATGATGGAGAAGAGGTATTCACAAGCCGTATCTTCCCAAGCAAGGAAAGTGTGGAGATTCGCTTCTTTGCACATGAAGGCAAGGCAGGATTTCAGGCATCAAAATGGGATTATTAGATATAACGTGAGAGGAATGAAGAACCATGTCGGATAATCAGCAGATTGCCCAGGACGTTATTCGTGCCATCGGGGGCAAAGAAAATATCGCATCATTTGCACACTGTGCAACACGTCTTCGGATCATGGTGAATGACAAGGACAAGATTGATCAGAAGCAGGTCGAGAACATTGACAAAGTGAAAGGGGCCTTTTTCAACTCGGGCCAGTATCAGATCATTTTTGGAACAGGAACAGTGAACCGGATATTTGAAGAGGTTGAGAAGCTGGGCATCGAAGGGTCTTCCAAGGAAGACGTGAAGAGTCAGGGCAAAAAGGAAGGCAATGCTTTTCAACGGGCCATTCGCACGTTTGGTGACGTTTTTGTACCGATTATTCCTGTGCTGGTCGCAACGGGGCTCTTCATGGGTCTGCGCGGGCTGCTCACTCAAAATGAAATTCTATCGCTATTTGGTGCAACACCGGAGGACATTTCGCCCAATTTCTTATTATTTACTCAAATCCTGACGGACACGGCATTTGCATTTCTGCCTGCACTTGTAGCCTGGTCTGCGTTCCGCGTGTTTGGCGGGAGTCCGGTTCTCGGCATCGTTTTGGGTCTAATGCTTGTGAATCCGGCGCTTCCGAATGCATACGCTGTGGCCGATGGATCAGCACAACCGCTGCATATGTTCGGATTCATACCGGTGGTCGGGTATCAGGGTTCCGTACTGCCTGCGTTCTTCGTCGGATTGATCGGAGCGAAGTTTGAGAAGGTTCTAAGAAGACGCGTGCCAGAGGCGCTCGATTTAATTCTCACCCCTTTTATTACGCTGACGGTCATGATTACGCTGGGCCTCTTCGCAATTGGTCCGGTATTCCATTCTCTTGAGGAGTGGGTACTGCATGGAACAACAGCCGTATTGGGACTGCCATTTGGTATTGCGGGTATTATTATTGGTTTCTTCCATCAAATTATTGTTGTTACCGGTGTACATCACATCTTTAACTTTCTGGAGATTCAATTGCTGGAGAAAACGGGCTTTAATCCGTTCAACGCGATTATTACATGCGCTATGGCTGCGCAAGGAGCAGCTTGTCTGGCGGTGGGGTTGAAGACCAAAAATACAAAGCTGAAAGCACTCGCACTGCCTTCGTCATTCTCTGCATTTCTAGGGATTACCGAACCTGCTATCTTCGGGGTTAACTTGCGGTATATGAAACCGTTTATCATGGGCCTTGTAGGAGGCGCTGTCGGTGGATTTATCGCGTCATTGTTCCATTTGCAAGGTACAGGTATGGCGGTGACGGTTATTCCGGGCACCCTGCTGTATTTGAACAGTCAATTGCCTTTGTACATTTTGTCCAACGTGGTGGCCATGGGAATTGCATTTGCACTTACCTGGTTCTTCGGATATAAGGATCAGCCGGTTGCGGAGGAAGTTCCGAGCAATGCAGGAGATGAGAGCAAGACGGAAGTTCTGTCGCAAAAGTCAAACTCACCTGCCAGCCAGGCCGTTAACCATCGCACCAAGGTAGATATGTTGGAAATTGCATCACCGATCACAGGCACAGCTGTTGCTTTGGAGCAGGTTCCTGATCCTGCATTCTCGGAAAAGCATATGGGAGAAGGGATCGCTATCGAGCCTTCTGAGGGCAAAGTATTTGCACCTTTTGACGGCGTCATCGCTCATGTGATGAATAAAAGCAAACATGCCGTAATCCTGGAACATGAAACCGGTGTTCAGATGCTTGTGCATATTGGAATTAATACCGTTGGACTGAAGGGTGAAGGTTTTACCGCATATGTGAATAGCGGAGACACCGTAACCGCAGGTCAACTGTTGATTGAATTTGACATGGAAGCGATCCAGGCTGCCGGGCTGCCATTGATTACACCTGTGCTCATCCCGAATGGGAACGAAAAGATCGAACAGGTGATGCCAACTACGACCGGCCCTGTTCAAGCTAATGGAGAAGCACTAATCGTTGTGAAATTTACTGAACCGCAATAAGCGTAAACTTTTGAAAAAGACAGGTCGAAAAATGCAAAAAGACCCGGTGTATATCACCAGGGTTTCTTTGCATTTTTATGTATCTTTTCTTCTAAACGGAAGGTGTCAAAAAGAATAATACGTCAGTGCGTATTGCATCATAAAGGCACGAATTTCTTCCCGGTTTAACATCACATCAGATGTGCTGGCTTGCTCCAGGTTAAGAAGCAAATTGCTGACGGCTTCATGCAGGAAAAGCATGCGTTCATTTCCCCATAGCTCTTGATGCTTCTGGATATAATGCATGACCTGTGACAGCTCCATACCTTTTAAGGCCCTGAACACCGAAGCCCATTTTACCAGATCAGAGGGATGGGAGCCCACAGGCAATTCAAATTCGGCAAAACCATGAACATTCCCGCATGAGATTTTGAACAATCCACAGTAGCAGGATGAACGTTCCTGCGCTATGAAGGGTAATTTTCGCATATCGTACCGAATAATCTCCATGGAACTAATTCGGGTATCAACACAAATCTCCGTTCGAATTTCCACATCACAATCTGCGATCACACGCTCCAACCTCCATAGGCAAAATCATCTTATTGTTTTCTATTGTTTTTGTTATCCTGCCGATTATATTACGACTGAACACAGCTCAAGTAAAATCAACCGGAATGGATATACGCCTGATTTTCCGATTTTTGGTATAGAATTCACACATGTAAGCGATTAACAAGTGATATATCTTCGTTTTGGACACGAATAACTCGATTTTTTCTTCCGCTTATGACAGACAGAGCAACATGCCGCATGACTGCGAAAAGAGGAGATTAGGCAAGAATTGCTCACCTGGATTGTCTGGAATCGATCAGAACGGTGCAGAAATCGGATGCAGTTGAATTGCAGAGATGCAGACAGAGGACTATGATTCGCACATAACGTACTCCAGATGGCATTTGCAGGATCTGATGTGAAGGCGAGGTTGGCGGCAATGGATGAAGCAATGATGGTGGTATCGACAGGACACGGTGAGGCGGGAAAGAATTTTGTGGATGTATTACTGAAGAGGGGATTTGCAGTTGTCGTGCTTGTACACAGCGAAGAAGAGGGGGAACAACTCCAGTCGCTTGGTGCAGTCACCGTGCGTTACATTCAGGAAATGGCATTCCGTAATCAGCTTCCGCCAGAATTTGTAGTGAAAAACGCCTTTGTATTCGAAAATAGCTTGCCGCAGTGCTGCCAGGACATTGAGCTGTGTCGCAGCTTGTGTCCGCAACAACTCTATGTCGTTTCTACCAACAGGGCACCTGTTGAGCTTGTTTATAAAGGTCTGGGAGCAACATATGTCATTCACAGCCGGAGTGGAGATGTTTCATTTTTATTGTAAAGGTACGATAGTGGCTCCTCGTCGCCAGTCAGATTAACCAAGTATAATAATGAAAAACGTTCTGCCCAGAGCCTCTTGCCCTGGACAGAACGTTTCGTGAATTCCAATATGCTGTAGATTGAGTTGTAAAATCCAATTAGGAAGAGATTCCGACAACACTGGAACCATTCTTTGTAATTTTGTACGTAATTACGTCTCCGCTCCAGAAGTGGAACTTGAGAATGACTTCTCCATTATTCGTTTCGTTGAAGAAGTTTTGTTTCAGTTCAATGACGTTGCTACTATAATTCGGACTGAAAGCGTAGGAAAATTCTTTGAATGAAGTCCAGTTTTGCGGACCCGCGTTTCCGCCACTTGTATAAGTTGCTTCCATGGTGGCCAACTGATTGCCGTTAAAGGTACTCGGAATCGCAAACGAGCTCGTTGTGCCCGTTACATTGCTCAGTTTAGGCGTGTCATACTTGATGATATTCAGGTTCCAGTTTGCACCTTTGTTGAATTTGACGGTCAACTTGGCATTAACCCCAAGATTGCCTGAGGTGGTCAGTCTGGTTAACAGGCTTGATTTCAATGTCAGCACATCACCACTGATCGTGTAATCTGTACCTTGAACAAGGGTAGTGCTGCCATTAGCAAGAGAGCTAAATGTATTGCCATTGAGATTCAGTTTTACTGTTTTATCCTGAATTGCAGCCCCTTTTTTCAGATAAACCAGATCGGATTCAGCTGTGGAAGAGCGACCTGTCCAGCTTGCTTTCATTGTGTTATACAGATCCTGATCAGACCAGGTGAAGCTGGTACGGCCAAAATGCTGTCCATTATCCCATAACATGGTGGTCATCTGTTTCTGACGCAGGTATTGGCCGATAAATTCGAAGAATTTCAGTTTCTCACCTTGCTCGATGACACCTGTGTGCTGATCAAAGCCGAGTAAGCCATACTCACCGACGATAACCGGAATACCTTTGGCTGTGAATGCATTGTAGACTCGGTCAAATGTAGTCGTAATATCCTGTTGCACTTCAGCATTATATTTGGTGTAACCTGCGATATTCACACTGAATGGCCAGAAACCATAGTAGTGAACGGTAGCGATAATGTTAGGGTCATTTAATTTCGCAATTGTCTGAGATAATGCATCGAGATCTGGTTGAGCGGAAGAAGTATGCATCGTTGGGAGGACCAATGGACGTGTTGCATTGTTGCCGCCGGATGCTCTCACGATGTTATGAAAAGATACATTTAACTCATCCAGTAAAGCATACGCTGTAGCAGTATTCGTTGTACCACCTTCGGTGAAGCGAGGTTCATTTACACTTTCGAACATCAGCTTAGTGGATGAGTTTTTGAATTTGTTGGCAATTTGAGTCCAGGCAGAGTTGTAACGTGCAAGGACATTGGCATGGTCATTCTCCATATAGCTGATCCACTGCCATGAATCGTGATGGATATTGATCATGACATACAGATTGGCATCAAGCGCCCAGTTTACAACCTGTTGTACACGGTTCATGTAAGCGGTATCAATAGTGTAGTTAGGAGCTCCACCTATATGAGCTTGCCAGGTCACTGGAATACGAATACTCTTATAGCCTTGATTAGCGATATTTTGAATCAGTTGCTGAGTAATCAGCGGGTTACCCCAGGCCGTCTCATCTGCTCCAACGGCGTCCAGCGAGTTACCCAGATTCCAGCCCGGCTCCATCGCAGTGACATAAGACTGAATATTGGTTGGAGCAGCGGCTGCACTTGCCTGAATCGAGTTATCAGTAGCAGCAGAAGCGATGGTGGATGAGAAGAGGGACAGGATCATCGCAGTCACGAGCGTGAGTGAGAGAGCCGATTTGCGGTTGTTTTTCATTAACATATTCTCCTTTGAGTTATAATCGTTGAACTAAAATAGGATGCTTGCAAAGATTGGCAATAAAGCTCAACAAAAAACAAGCCGTAAGCTTGTTAAAAACGCGGATCACCTCCAAATCAAAATTACTGAAAGCGTTTTCTGAATTGAAATATATCATGCTTTAATAGAAGATAATACCAGTATAATTGGTTAATATTTCATGTAAAAATTAGTGGTTATGACAATTTTGGAATATTATATGTGGTACGCGAAACAGGTTTTTTTGCATGAAAAACCTCCGTGGACAATAGCATGAACTCTACTTGAGATCGATTACCGATCTTTCTAGTCTTTGCTTAGTATTCGATGCGTCTTCGTATGTTGCAGGGACAACGTTCCATGCAGATGCAGGATATATATCACGCTTATTAAATTGACAATGGCCCTAATTCTTGCTAAAGTTTTATCCAATCCGCATAATTGTGATCTGGGAATGTTACCGATATGGGCATAACCTGAGCTGGCTTGTATACACTGCAACGTGTATCCGGGCTGGTTCGGGTTTTTTCTATTTTGTTTTTTTAATGTTTCTTGCGATTTGAGCGGATAACAGAATTACATATTTGGAAGGAGAATAAGGATGACTAATTTTAAGTTTCCCAAAGACTTTTTGTGGGGTGGAGCCATTGCTGCCAATCAGGCAGAGGGTGCTTATCTGGAAGATGGCAAAGGGCTGAGCATTGTTGACTTGCTGCCGACAGGAGAGAATCGCAGAAGCATCATGAAGGGTAATGTCCTTGCATTAACCCCGCTGGAAACCGAGTTTTATCCTTCGCATGAAGCGATTGATTTCTACCATCGTTATCCCGAGGATATCGCGCTGTTTGCCGAGATGGGCTTCAAAGCGCTGCGTGTATCCATTTCCTGGGCGCGGATTTTCCCAACCGGAGAAGATGCACAGCCGAATGAAGCGGGTTTGCAGTTTTATGATCGATTATTCGATGAACTGTTGATGCATGGTATCGAGCCTGTAGTAACACTTGCTCACTTCGATGTACCGGTTAATCTGATTGAGAAATATGGCAGCTGGAGAAGCCGTGAGTTGGTGACTCTGTTCGAAACCTACGCGAAAACCGTATTCAGCCGTTACAAGGACAAGGTGAAATACTGGATGACGTTCAATGAAATTAATATGCTGCTTCATCTGCCATTCCTTGGTGCGGGTCTGGTTTTCAAGGATGGCGATCATGTGAAAGAGATTCAGTATCAGGCAGCGCACCATCAATTGGTGGCCAGTGCACTGGCGGTTAAAGCCTGTCACGAGATCATCCCGGGCGCAATGATCGGCTGTATGCTTGCGGCAGGAAGCTTTTATCCTTATACCTGTAATCCGGATGATGTGTTCCAGGGCATGGAGAAAGACAGGGAGTCTTATTTCTTCATTGATGTTCAGTCGCGTGGAGAGTACCCGGGCTATGCCAAACGTTTCTTCAAGGATCATGGGTTGAATATTAACATGCAGCCTGGTGATGCGGTAATTCTGAAAAACCATACGGTTGATTATATCGGATTTAGTTATTATTCAAGTCGTACAACCTCCACAGACCCGGAAGTCGTCAAAAACATGACGAGCGGCAATGTATTTGGTTCTGTAGCGAATCCATATTTGGCAAAATCGGAATGGGGCTGGACGATTGATCCCAAAGGCATCCGTATTACAGCCAATCAACTGCACGACCGATATCAAAAACCGCTGTTTGTTGTAGAGAATGGATTTGGAGCCAATGACGTGGTTACCCCTGAAGGTGAGGTTGATGATGCGTACCGGATTGATTATCTGAAACGCCATGTTGCCGAGATGGGTGAAGCTATTCAGGATGGTGTAGAGATCATTGGTTATACAAGCTGGGGGCCAATTGATATTGTCAGCGCTTCTTCAGGAGAGATGAGAAAACGTTATGGTTACATCTATGTGGACCGTGACAATGAAGGTAAGGGTGACTTGAAGCGGATCAAGAAAAAGAGCTTCCATTGGTACAAAAATGTGATTGAATCAGATGGCAGCAATTTAGAACAGGAATAAGCAGGGAAAAAACAGGGAAAAAACAGGGACATTCTCCATGATCATATCGGAAGGACCACTTTTCATGGAACTTCCGATTGTCCCCTCGTTGAAAGCGTTGACATTTGTGTCTCTTCGCGCTATACTTGACGCAATTATATCGTTTTGGGATTGTTACTACTTGAAGTAGGCAAAACCTAAGCACCAAAAAAACAGACGTACATGTCTTGTTTATTTTGTGATGCTTCAGGTTTTTTTTGTATGCCCAAAAGGCGATGTATGACTGCCAAGAGAGTGGATCGTGACGGGGGGATTGAAGTGAAAATAGCAAAGGTTATCAACAATAACGTCATTAGCATCTATCAGGCGGATGGAGCAGAGCTTGTAGTGATGGGGCGTGGGATTGCCTTTAAGAAAAAGCCCGGGGATAAAGTAGACGAGACCCGCATCCAGAAAGTATTTGCGCTTAAAAACAAGCAGACATCCGACAATTTCAAAATGTTGCTGCGCGAAGTGCCAATGGAACTGATCGAAATTGTGGAAGAAATTATTACCTACGCTAGAGAGAATCTGGGCCGTAACCTGAATGAAAATATTTATGTTTCCCTAACAGATCATATTAACTTTGCGATTGAACGATATCGTGAAGGAGTTGAAATCAAGAATGCACTGATGTGGGAAATCAAACAGCTGTACAAGGCTGAGTTCGGACTGGGTCTGAAAACGCTGGAGCAGATTAAGTCCAGACTTAATATCGAGCTTCCACCGGATGAAGCAGCGTATATTGCCCTGCATATTGTCAATGCGGAGATGAATGAAGAAGTCATTACAACGATGAACATAACGAAGTTTATTCAGCAGATTATTAATATAGCGAAGTATCACTTCAAGATGGAATTCGATGAAGAGTCTCTCAGCTATTTTCGCTTCATTACGCATCTGAAATTCTTCTCCCAGAGGGTATTAAGCGGGACGCATTATGACAATAATTATGACCACTTTTACGACATGATCAAAGAGAAGCACCCGGAAGCGGCGGCATGTACGGAGAAAATCGAAATGTTCGTCAACAAGGAATATAACCATCAGCTTACCAACGAAGAGAAATTGTATCTGACCGTCCACATTGAACGGGTCGTTAATCGATAATAATTAAAATGTTGACAAATTTGGTTAAATCATAATAATATGAGATTAACAGGAATTGAATACGATTTAACTGGGATTGTTACTGGTTATGCAGGCAAAACCTAAGTCATGAGAAGGCAGGACCAATGTGTCCAAACCTTACTCAAGGCTTAGGTTTTTTGCGTGCAAAAAAATCGGTAAGGTGCCTGTTTTAGTAAATATGGGGGTGCACATCATGAGTCAGGAAAAACTCGCAAAAGAGATCGTCGAGCTGGTCGGCGGCGAAAAGAATGTGGTATCACTGGTACATTGCGCAACACGTTTGCGGTTTGTATTGAAGGATGACGCGAAGGCAGACAAAGCCAAGCTAGAAAAGACAGAAGGAATCATCGCAGTCAAGGAAAATGGGGGTCAGTTTCAGGTGGTCGTGGGCAATAAGGTGCCTGAGGTATATAGCGCCATTGGTCAGATCAGCAACATTTTGGATGACTCTTCCGAAAAGGAAAAGCCGAAGAAGTCCGCGAAAGGTTTAGGCGGCATTATCGATGTGATTTCCAGTATTTTCGCACCACTGCTAGGGGTAATGGCGGGAGCAGGTATCTTGAAAGGGCTGCTGCTCATTGCAAGCAATGTTGGCTGGCTGGAAACAACGGAAACCACGTATAAGATCTTATTTGCAGCAGCAGACAGCCTGTTTTATTTCTTGCCTTTGCTGTTAGCGGTTACAACCGCTCGCAAATTCCAGGGTAACATGTTTGTAGCAATGACCATTGCTGGCGCATTAATCTATCCTTCCATCGTCACGCTCAAGGCGGAGGGAACGCCAACCGATTTCTTCGGTATCCCTGTGATTTTGATGAATTATTCATCTACCGTTATCCCTATTATTCTGGCAGTCATCGTTATGAGCAAATTGGAGAAATTCTTCAATAAAGTTCTTCACGAAAGTGTGAAAAATTTTGTCACTCCATTATTTTTGCTTGTTATTATGGTACCTCTTACCTTGCTCGTATTCGGTCCATTTGGAGTGTATGTAGGTAATGCCATTGCATCAGGACTTGTGGCCGCCTTTGGATTCAGTCCTCTATTAGCAGGAGCAGTTATGGGTGCAAGCTGGCAGCTGCTCGTTATTTTCGGAATTCACTGGGGACTCATTCCCGTATTTATTAACAACGTTGCTGTATATGGACGCGATGGTGTTAAACCGGCTGCGACGGCTTCCATCTTCGCACAGACCGGAGCTGCATTCGGCGTTATGTTGAAAACCAAAAATAAAAAGCTGAAAACGCTGGCGGGTTCATCGACATTGACAGCCTTGTTCGGGATTACCGAGCCTGCTATCTATGGTGTCACTCTGCCACTCAAACGTCCATTCATCGCAGGAGTGATCGGGGGTGCTGTTGGTGGGGCCATCATTGGTCAGGCAGGTACTCAGGCATTTGCTTCGGGCGCTCCAGGATTACTGACTTTGCCGATCTTCTATGGACCAGGTGGAGAGGGCTTCCCTGGACTGATTCTTGGGATCTGTGTATCCTTTGTTGTTTCGGCTGCATTGACGTACATTATGGGATTCAAAGATCCGGTGGAAGAGGAAGAACAAGAAAAAAGCACGGAATCCACCAATGCATCAGTAAGAACAGCGGATTCCTTGGATCAAGAAGTTCTTAGCCCGATTGAGGGAACCATTGTTGAACTGACTGAGGTGCCAGATCCGGCATTTTCATCCGGCGCGATGGGCAAAGGCATTGCGATTGAGCCAGCAGTTGGCCGAGTCGTTGCTCCTTTTGACGGTACTATTACCGTGGCTTTCAAAAAGAAACATGCCCTGGCTGTTGTATCGGATACAGGTGCGGAGATTTTGGTTCATGTTGGGGTGGATACCGTCAAGCTCGATGGTCAGCACTTTACATCACATATTCAGGAAGGAGATCGGGTTAAAGCAGGAGATTTGCTGCTGGAATTCGATATCGCTGCAATTAAGGCCGCTGGTTATCATACGGTAACCCCTATAATTGTAACGAATTCTGCGAATTATGAGGAAGTGGTTCCTTTGACTACGGGACAAGTTCGGGTTCAAGAGCCTTTACTTACCCTGTATGGAGGAAAGGGACAGGAACAAGAGTAAAAATAACAAAAGCCGTGTCCAAGGTGGAACAGAACGATTTCTGTTTACGTGGACGCGGCTTTTTTTGCTGTTACCCAATCAAATTCATCAGATCCTGAACCTGTCCCATCATGGAGATTGGATCTTCCCGAAGCCAGTCTTCCGTCATACGGTAAACCTGACCGTTCTGCACTGCCGGAAGCTGCTGCCAATACTTGCTGCGTTCAAGCTGTTCAAACTGTCTGATGGATTCCGGGTCGCCCGACACAACGATAAAGAGATGATCACCCGCATACTTATGCAATTGATCCAAAGGAATATCTTCTTTGAACGGATGAGATTTATTTTGCTGGGCTGCCAGCACCGGAGCAGGTGGTTTTAATTGCAAATCACGATATAACACACCTACGTCGTAGTAGACCTGGAAGGTAGCGGGAAGTCCTCTCATCCAGAAGAATGAAACTGTTTGGTCACCATCTTGAAGAGGAGACAAGACTCTTTGGGTTTCCTTGATCTTGTTCATATAGCTTTCCATCCAGGCTTCTGCCACAGATGTCCTTCCAGTCAAATCCGCAATAAGACGAAAGCGTTCAAAGAAGGGCAGGGACCAGGGAACATCCAGTGTAGGAGCAATTTTGGAGTATTCGGCATAATGATGCCCGTTAAAAGTCACGATGAGATCGGGTTTCAGCTCCGATATCTTATCCATATATGGCGTTACCACGGAATTTCCAATCGAAGGAACACCTCGCACATGACCCTGGTAATAACGGCAGTCTAGCAATTGGTAAGGTGCACCAATCGGTGTTATGCCGAGCGCCAGCAGCTCACCCAGGAACTGAAAGGAGGCGACACGCATTGTATGCTTTCTTAAATGAATATATAAACGCGGCGATACACCGGTATATTGCTTGAAGCTGCGACTGAAATGAAAAGGATCGCGGAATCCGATGTGTCCTGCAATTTCCTGAATCGAATCGTTTGATTCCAGCAGACGTTTTTTGGCACGATTCATTCGCAAGGCATTCAAATATTGGATAGGGCTCTGTCCGGTGTGCTCACGAAAAAGACGTGAAAAATGGCGTGTGGATAGCCCAGTCTCTGCGGCAAGTTGATCCAAAGTATAGTCAAGTGTAACGGATTGTTCCAACCGTTAAAGGAGTGTATCCACGGCCTGTATGCTGCGATGCTCTTTATCCATCGTGTCGGCTTTCATGGCTAGTAAAATCAATTCCTGAAACAGCACATGTTTGCTGTAGTTTTCCTTTTCATCGCAAAGATCCTCCACGGGATGCAGCAAGTGTACCAATTGAATCATGCGAGAAACATGTTCAGGGTATACTTGTCCTTGCGCTAATGCAGCCATTCGGGGCGTACCCTGAACAGTCACGGGCAGAGGTTCGAATTCAATACTATATACTTGCAGAGGAAGATCTGACAGACTCTCAAGCTGCACTTCCATACCGGGATGAAATAGAAAGCAGTTTCCTGGCATAACCTCAGTCTGTCTATCCATGGAATGGACTTTACCACGCCCTTCGGTGATGATCATCAATGTATGACGGTGTATTGATTTTGTACACGGACCGGATATCGCATCGCAGTATGTCCCTGTAAGTATATAGACCAGCGAAATCATGGTATCCCTCCTCAAAAGCTGAAAAGAAGCTCTTCAGGCAGGATCGCTGAAGAACTTCTCCTCTATTGCATATGATGTGATTAATATCTTTTATTTGGTGAGCAATTGAACGGCATCATCCAATTGAGCACTGAGAGACATCACGTCGTAAGAGAACCATAGGCTCTCATCAACCACGTAAACTTTATTATTTTTGACGGCAGGCAGTGAGTGCCACAACTGGCTATCATCCACCTCTTTCAGGAAATCAGGATCATTATCGAATCTTACCACAAACAGTCGATCTGCTGAAGCATAATCCGGCAGTTTCTCAAGAGAGATGTTGATGCCGAGTTCATGATTCCCTTTTGCCCATTCCTCTTTGACGGTATCCGTCATGTTGAACTTCAGAGCATCGTATAAGGTATAACCGACATTAGCGTTCCCGTACACTCTGAGTTGACCTTTTTCAAATCCGCCAATAACCACAACACCGAATGTCTCATCTGGTGAAACGAAGGAAGAAAGCTTGGTCCGTGCCTCTTCGGATTTCTGATTAAATGCTTGAATCCATTCCTCTGCCTGTTCGCTTCTGCCAATAACGTCAGCCACTGACTTGAAATGTTGGAATGCATCGGCACCTTCCCATTGAACAACAACCGTAGGGGCAATCTTGGACAGCTGCTCCAATTGATCCTCATTCCACTCTGCAGCAATGATGAGGTCCGGCTGCAGTTCGAGTGCCTTTTCCAAATTCAGCTTATTGGAGACCCCGATATCTTCGATCCCTTCCAATTGATCTTGAATCGAGACATAGTTGTTAAGCAGATGAGATGCTGCCCCAGCGGGCTTAAGTCCTGCTGCCAGCATTTCCGGTAAATATTGTGTAGTGAGAACACGTTGGGGATGGGCTGGAATCGTTACCTCACGGCCCAGAGCATCCTTATATACGCGAGTTGCCGATTCTAAGGCAGTATCGGTTGACGTTTCTGTCTGCTGTGCAGAATTACCTTCAGTAGAAGGTGATGATGTTTGTTTCCCTTGACCGCAAGCGGAGAGAAGCAAGGTTAGCACAAGGATAATGCACGAAAGCTGGAGTTTATTTGGATGACGCAACATAATAATGAAATCCCCTTTTTCTTTTATAATGATAATCATTATCAATTATTATAGTCAAGACTTCTTTTGAAGAACATGTTGAATATGGACTTGAAGCATGGAAAATATGGACATGACGTTCTGGCACAAAAGAAAATACCTCCAAAAATTAATTTTGGAGGCATTTGTTTCGTTTTATTCACGATCCAATGATGTCCTAAGAATCTGCTCGCACAACCGTTGAGTTCATATTGCCTGTCAGTCGTTGCGGAGGGAAGACCATGCGCACAGGTGCGATGATGATCGCAGCGAACAAGGCTTTGATCAGATCACCGATGATGTAAGGATAGAATCCTTGAATCATCGCTTCGGGTATAGACATTTTGTAAGCATAGGCCAGCCAAGGCACGCCCGAAACATAGATCAACATTGAACCAAACACCTCAAATACAATAAAGGCCAGGAAATAACCAACGAATCCGTTCAGTTTGATTCTGCTGAGCAATAGTCCAATGAGCAATGCGGAGAAGGGCCACATCATAACATATCCCCCGGTAGGCCCAAGGAGTACTGCAAGTCCGCCTGCGCCATGCAGAAGCGGGAAGCCAATTGCAGTCAGGACCACGACCAAAGCGACACTTAGAAAACCATATAATGGGCCAAGCAGTCCGCCTGCCAGCATAACCGCAAGAGTTTGCAGCGTAATCGGCACAGGAGAGAAACCAATGGGAATACTTATGTAACCAAAAAGAACAAGTATGGCTGCCATCAGTGCGCTGAATACAATACCTCGCAAAGATAATTTCATGTTTGAACATTCCTTTCAATTTTGGTAATCTTATTGTTAACCGATTAAACTGATGTGGTTAACGATTTGGATCGTACCACAAAAGATTCAAAAGGGAAAGGACCAATTTGCGATGCAAGACGTTACACCTTTGATAAAACTAGAGAATGTCCGTGTTCATTATGCGTCGGAGTCAGGACGTGTTCGTAAGGCAGTGGATGGAGTTTCGCTGGAATTAGCTCCGGGAGAATGGATAAGTATTGTGGGAGCCAATGGTAGTGGCAAAAGTACGCTGGCAGGGCTGCTAATCGGATTCACTCCGCTATCCGGTGGGGAAAGGAAGGCTTCTTCGGAACTGGTTGTTCGTGGAGTCCTCCAGCAGCCTGATGCGCAGGTACTTGGAGACACCATTGAGGAGGAATTTCATTTTTCCTTATCCTCGCTGCTGGAATCTCCTGATGAACAATTACGACGGAGAGAGCACGCATTACATACGGTAGGACTTGAGCACTCGCCGGAGGCGGCAATATCGATTCTGTCTGGAGGACAGAAGCAGTTGCTTAATATCGCGGTAGCGCTGGCGGCCAAGCCGGATGTACTCATTCTGGACGAGCCTACGGCCATGCTTGATCCGGGAGCCAGAGAACGAATGGAGGCGGTAGTCCAAGCCATTGTCCAGCAAGGGACGGCGGTAATCTGGATTACGCATCATTTGGAGGAAGCGACGCTGTGCGATCGAATTATTGCCATGGAACAGGGACGCTGTGTTTACGATGGAGTGCCTGCGGCTTTCTTTTATGGAAAAGATAAGGAAGAGACGACGGCTGACGCTGGAAAAGAAGCACAACAACCATCACCCTGCGAACAGCTTGGGCTTGCTCCACCTTTTACAGTGCAGACGACTCTACTCCTAAAACGGAAAGGTCTGCTGCAACATGCGACACCTCTGCGACCAGAGCAGTTGGTTAAGGAGGTAGCCCTTTGGCAATCGAATTAGAACATGTAGGTATAGCTTCGTCACAGGCTGACAAAAGAGCGCTGCTTCAAGATATCACTGTCCGACTGAACCGTGGCGAAATCACTTTATTATTAGGCTGCACAGGATCAGGCAAAACCACACTGCTGCAAACGATCGCTGGCCTAAAACCTCCAGATAAGGGTAGCCTTAAGCTGGACGGAGAGCCTTTCTGGCAGAACGGGAAAGTGCCGCAGTCCATTCTGTTGCAAATGGGGTTGGTCTTTCAATTCCCAGAGCAACAGCTGTTCGCCCGAAGCATTGGGCGTGAATTTGCTTATTCTCTGCGTCCATATCGTCTACCGGATGAACAAAAGAAAAAGCAGATTTCCAAAGCACTGGAGCGCTGGGACTCCCCAGCGGGTCAGGGAGGGGAAGAACGATTCCATTCGGACAGATCACCCTTTGCACTAAGTGGGGGGGAACGGAGAAGACTGGGGCTTGCCCTGGGAACTGCTACGCAGCCTTCATGGCTATTGCTCGATGAACCCAGCGCCGGATTGGAAGCACAAAGTGTGCTTATGCTGCTGGATGCTTTGAATCAGCATCGAACTGCAGGTGATGGAGCCATTGTGGCTACACACGACCTGGACACATTTTTACCACATGCAGATCGGGTTCTTTTGTTGCAGGAGGGGCGTCTGGTTGCTGATCTCACACCAAGGGAACTTCATACAAGGCCAGATCTGCTGGAGCTTGCCGGAATTGGTCTGCCACCCTCCATGCAGCTGGCACAACAATTTGCGGCGGCGGGCATTCATTTTCCTTCTACTGCGTTGACTCCGGAGGAAATGGCTGAAGGTATTGTTCAGTCCGTCAATGAGCCTTTAGAGCAGAAGGTTGATGTTATTGGTAATGAGGATCAATTCACAGATGAAGCGAAGCTTGCCTTTTCAAGCTCCGACACTTTGGGAGGAGAAGGCACACAGGGGGTCATACACACCCACGCAGAATCAGGATCCAACAGAGGATTGTATGGTGCCATGGACCCGCGTCTGAAATGGGTTTTATACATTTTGCTCGTGACCGCTGCGATGCTTCAACACGACTGGTTAGGTCTATCTCTTACGTTGGTGCCAGTCATCTTGGCGCTCGTTATGCTGCCACGTCAGGCTCTGATGGGATGCTTGAAATTAATGAAACCGCTCGTACTGTTCTTTCTCGTATCAACCGCGTTGTCGGGCACAACTCTTTCTACAGAAGGTGGCGCCCTACAGTTCGGATTTTCCCTGATACAGGCGGAGGGGACGTTAATGAATGTCTACCGTTTGTTTATCGTTACGTTAGCAAGTCTTTGGTTTTCACTGACTACGCCTTATGGCCGTATGGTCGAGGGACTGAATTGGGTACTTGGTATCGGCGAAAAAATCAAGCTGCCCGTGTCGTCGTTTGCACTCGCCGTGTCTTTAATCTTTCGTTTTATCCCGATGATCTGGAGTGAATGGCAGCGATTCTCGCTGATCGTCCGGGCACGCGGCAAAGCTGCATTACGACCGAATACGGTACGGGTACGTGATCTTGGCCCAATGGTCATTCCCTTGCTCATGGCGTTGTTTCAGCGTGCAGAAGATATGACGATTGCGATGGAAATGCGGAAAGTTAGAGAGAATTCCCTGCTTGGAGCACGTTCCTCCTTATTGGTATGGTCCAAACGAGATACATGGACTTGCATAATCGGACTTATTGTTTTTGTATTTTATATCTGGATCAGAGACTGAAACGCAGTGTTTGCCATTGATCATGCATAAATCCTTTCATTTCCGCTCAAAATAAACATGCTTTGATCACCACGAAGCAGATATGGAGGGACGAACGATGAAGGATAAATTTTTGCAAGAAGAAAGACAAGAATATACCGATGTGTCCACGGTGGAGTCGCAGCGAAATGATATCACACTCGAAGAGTTCCCTGAAGGTCCTTACGGCTCATCTCTAATGTCTGAATCTCTTGGCAAAAGCTCGCCGTGGCGAGTGGATCAAAGGACCGCGCATCGTTTCGATTATGAAAATCATGAGCTGCACGAAGGGGAAGTTCGGGATTATCCCGGTCAGGACGTCTACGATGAAACGGTCCCCGATAATGTAACCAAGCCTCAATACCCGGAAGAAGAAGAATTGTAATGACGTATTATATAAAATAGATGATAGCCTTCGGCAGGATTTTCCTGACCGGGGGCTATTTTTAGTTGTACCGTTTATGAAAACAAATCTCCTCAAATTCCACAATATGGGTTATCATAGGCGTAGTTCATATTAAAATGAAAACATTTCATGGCCAAGTGGGGGATATCAGAATGAGAGAGATTAACTATAGCGATTATTTTTGGCAGGATGATAAGGTCAGATTACGTGCTTTGCGTGAGGAAGATTGGGAGGATCATTATTATAACCGGTTTGATTCACACGCTCGTCGTTTACTGGAATGTGCAGTAGAGCTGCCACCTACGAATGCTGAGGCGAAGAAATTTACGGAAGCCTTTTCCGATTTCTCTCTAGACAGAGGATGGATCATGTTCACGATTGAAAATATGGATGGTGAGAATGTTGGGGGCGTGAACCTGAACAGCATCGATGAGCGGAATGGAACCTTCAGTATTGGGATTCAAATTGACAGGGATCATCGCGGAAAAGGATACGGGACGAGAGCCATTCGAATATTGTTGAAATATGCCTTTTTCGAGCGCAGGCTTAATAAATTCAATGATTATGTTCTGGAAGGAAATGAACCTTCTGCAGCGATGATGAGAAAGCTTGGATGTGTGCAGGAGGGCGTGCGTCGTCAGGTGATTTATACCGAGGGGAAATACCAGGATATGATCCTGTTCGGATTAACCAAAGACGAGTTCATGAAAAAGGAGGAACTTGCGTGAGTCCCATTTTAAATCAAAGTGGTACGGTGTTTATGGTCTGCCAATGTTAGTTGGGTAACTGGCAATGTGCAAGGGGGGGAATATGAGGAAGCTGTTATGGATAAGTTCGTGCTTTGTTGTATGTGTACTGGTTAGTATTTGTGTATTCTTCTGGAATGATATTTTTGGATATAAAACGTTAGAGAAGGCTGTTCAGTCTACATGGAAATACCCCCTTCAAGTGGTTAATGTAGATCAACAAAATGAACTGGTTTTGTCACTGGACCAAACACAATATGTTTTCGCTGCTTATGAACTGAAGAATGGGAGATATCACTATGATACCGATAGTGAATCAGGTTGGACAGCGAGTTCAGATGTGGGGCCTGCCTTTTTGGTACAAGCGGAACCGAAGAACAACAAAGGGAATTTTATATGGGGCGCTTTATATTCGGATATGCCTGTACACAAGTTTAAGATTGAATATACAAACGGTGAAACTCAGGAGGTTGAGTCCAGCAATAATACATTTATCGTGAAGATGCCGGAAGCTTACCAGAGTGAAGACAAAATGATGTTAATGGCAACGTTCACGAATGTGTATGCTCTTGATGAAGAGAACAACGTAATACGAGCTTATAATTTGAATTGATTTTTTGTTATCGAGCTTTAAAGTGAGACGCAAAAGGGTAGATAAGATGTACACCAGGAGGCATTATGAAACAAACCAACCAAAGTGATGAATTAATCATTGAATGCAAAGATATTTATTTGCGCGAGTATCGACTTGAGGATTTGAAGAAATTGCAGGAAATCACCTGGCAACCTGAGGTTTACGAATTTTTGCCGGGATGGAATGCTGCGGTTGAAGATAGAGCACTTTGGCTCACTCAATACGAAATCCCTGAGAATCAGAATTTTAAACAAGCTGTTTTGGCGGAAGGGGACATTGGAGACCTCTGTTTACGTATGGCTATCGTGCTCAAAGAAAATGATGAGTTTATTGGATGGTGCTGTTCGGGGATCAAGGATGAACTGCCAGCGCCCAATCGGGAGATTATGTACGGCATTTCGAAACACTTCCGGAACCGTGGCTATACAACGCAGGCAGTACAAGGCATAACGCAGTATTTATTTGAAAATACAAACGTTGAAGTATTGAATGCCATTGCTTTATTAACGAATCAGGCATCGAATAAGGTAATACAGAAATGCAATTTCGAATGGCTAAATTTGATCGAAATCGAGAATGAACCGTACAACCATTATCAACTGTTGAAGCACCAACGATAACCCTACTGTAATTGGGTCAAGATGACTGTACAGGAGTGATCTCATGGATTCCAAACCGCAGCTTGTTTTAGATCTGGCGGGTGTGTTGATCACCAATCTTTCCTCTTCATTCTGGCAGGAGCTTGCTAGGTATGCAGGTACGCCTTTTCCTGTTTTAATCGAGCAATTAAGCGGTATACGCAAGGACTTGTGGACAGGGAGGCTGACGGAGGAACAGTTCTGGATCTGGATGCAAACACAATATCCCAATATTGAAAAGATGTATGCTTATGAATTGCTTGAACAAACAACAGAGTTGCTACCTGCCATGCATTGTCTTGAACGATGGAGCGAGCAGGCAGAACTTCATCTCTTGAGCAATCATTGTCATGAATGGATTCAATCTATTTTGCCGTTGATCCAACCGTACTGCAAGAGCATAACCATTTCCAATCAGGTCGGATATTGCAAGCCCAATATAGAGATATATGAACTTGTACAATCTCATCTAGACAGGGATGTACGTATTATATACGTGGATGATCAGGCTAAAAATTTGAAGCCTGCTGCTGAGCTGGGATGGGAAACATTACTTGCTGATGAACAGCATCAATGGATTGTTGAAATTGACGCATGGCTCGCAGACCAACGATAATCCTTGATACATATGCACTCTTCACCATTCTACCAATCCGATACCAAACAAATGCCCCCTTCATTTCTCCGCAGAAATGAAAGGGGCATTTGTCATGTGATAAGAGCCGCAATAAAACGAAAGGCTGCATCTTACAAGCCTCGTTCAGCTTAGGATTCACTCTTGACCAATGGCAGCAAAATCGTAAATTCCGTTCCTGCTCCTAGTTGGCTGCGCACTGTTATTTTCCCCCCATACGATTCCACAATCGAACGGGTAATGGCAAGGCCGAGACCCGCTCCCCCTTGTTTTCTGGAACGGGAAGAGCTTGTCCGATAGAAGCGTTCAAAAATATGAGGGAGATGTTCCGGTTCAATCCCAGAGCCGTTATCTTTGACGGTTAACTCGGCTTTATGCTGAGCGGCATACAACGAAATACTGATGGTTCCCCGATCTGAATCGGTGTGCTGCACTGCATTGTGGAACAGATTGAGTACAACCTGTTTTAGTTTGTGAGCATCGGCCATTACATGAATTTCAGCGGTCAGGTCGAGATGAACCTGTCTTTCCTGAGCCATCATGATCAGCTGTGGCTGCATTTCGAGCAGCAGACTGTCAAGTTGGATGACTTCCTGCTCCTGCTGAGGCGCCTGATCCAGCTTGGTCAGCATCAGCAGATCCTCTACAAGTTTGTTAATCCGCACTGATTCACCATACATGCTGTTCAAAGCGCTATATAATTGCTCGCTGTTGGAAGCTGCGCCGCGCTTGAGCACCTCAATAAATCCGTGAATGGAGGTAAGAGGGGTACGCAGTTCATGGGAAGCATCAGACAGAAAACGCTGCATCTGTTCTTTCGATTCCCGCTCTGCTTCAAACGAGTCTTCAAGCCTCTCGAGCATGCCGTTAAATGAAAGCGCCAGCTGATCCACTTCCTGTTGTCCCTGGACAGAGGGAAGGCGTTCGGCCAAGCTTCCTGCATCGATTCGTTGCACCGTATCTACCATACTGGACAAGGGAATCAGTGTCCGGCGAAGTGCCTTGGCGTATAGAACGAGTCCAGCCACCATAGCCAGCAGGGATAACATCAAGAAGATCAGAAGCTGTTTCACAATCAAATCTTTTAGCGGTTTTGTAGCGGTGCCCATCTGCACCATGGGTAAGCCGCGATTACGCGGTCCAGGCGAGGAGAAGACGATTAACTGCTCATTGCCTTGATTATCCGTTACAATCCGGTACGGAACATGTTGTTTATCGTTAATCCGATCTGTGATGTTCTGATATTCAACTGATGTCAAGCGAGGAGCGGTCAGACCGTCTTCACCAAAAATGTCCTCGAAGCCACTTTGATTATCAAATAAAGCCAGTGAACGATCAGGAATGTATAAGAAACGATTGCCTGATCCTCTTGGATCTGATCCAGATTGCCCACCAAAAGGATTGTTCGTTGCACCATTTCGTGAAGACGATCCGAGCCACACAGGAGGCATGGACATGAGCTGTTCTTCCATAGTTTTTGCCTGGTTGCGATACAGAAAGCTTTCCATAATCCAGAATTGAAGAATGCCAATTAACAATAACAGAGCAGCCATAATAAACAGGGATCGCGCGAGTAATTGAGAGCGGAGCGAATGTGGCGATATCCATTGATGAAGCCATGTCCAAAAATGTTTATCTTTCTTTAATAAAGAGGTCATTAGAGATCCACCCTGTATCCGACACCTCGAAGTGTACGAATGAGCTTATGTTCTTTATCCCCCAGTTTGTCACGCAAGGAGCGGACGTACACCTCCACAATATTCTCTTCTCCACCAAAATCGTATCCCCACACGCGGTTCAGAATGGTCGCTTTACTCAGGACAATGCCATGATTAAGCACGATGAATTTTAATAGTTCATATTCGGTTGGAGATAACTCCAGAATCTGATCGTGATAGGTAATCTCTTTGCGTTGATCATCAATTCGGAATGGACCATGAGTCACTGCCCCTATTAATAAAGGAAACTGATTACGCAGCCTTGCCTGAATCCGTGCAAGCAGTTCATCGAACGCAAAAGGCTTAATCATATAATCGTCAGCACCAAGCCATAGGCCTTTTACCCGATTCTCGACTTCATCTTTGGCTGTCAGCATGATCACCCCGACCTGAGCCCCGCTCTTGCGCAGACGCTCAACAACCTCAAACCCATCCATCTCGGGCATCATGACATCCAGAATGGCCATATGTGGACGAAAGTCTAGTGCCAATTCAAGCGCAGCGGCTCCATCCGGGGCCGTACGTACGTCAAATCCTTCGTTGCTTAGCCCAAGCTCCAGAAATTGCAAAATATGTGGTTCATCATCTGCCAATAGTATTTTAATGCCAGTACTTAGCTTCATAAGCAGGCGTTCCCTCCCGTTAAATCCATCGATTACATACCCTCAAATCTAGAGGTCTATATGCTGTATTATCGCTCGCCAAACTGAAAATTAGCTGAAAAGTTTGCAAGTTATCCTCAGGCAACATTCAGCGGGCACTCATCCCAGTTTTACTTTGGCATGTCACAATAGTAGACATGAAGAACTTGAAGGAGTGATTGAGATTGAATAACGCCAAACGAAGGATTGACCTTGTCCTTCTGCCGATTGTTTTACTGGCGGCATTTCTGAACGGGTATGGCATCTGGAACGACCAATATGCCAATTCCTATTATACGACCGCCGTCGGGAGCATGCTGAGAAATTTCCATAACTTTTTCTACGCATCGCTTGACTCGGCTGGTTCGGTAACCGTAGACAAACCACCGGTTGTCTTCTGGATTCAAACCGCTTTTGCTTACGTATTTGGATTACATGGATGGAGTGTTATTTTACCGCAAGCGTTAGCGGGGATCGGTTCGGTGCTGCTGATATATTTCATGGTCAAGCCTACATTTGGTCTTGCCGCGGCGCGAATCTCGGCACTTGCGATGGCGACTGTTCCTGTTGTGGCAGCGGTCAGTCGTACCAACAATATTGACAGCATGTTGGTATTCACGTTGCTGCTGGGTTCATGGTTTTTGTTCAAGGGAAGCAAGCAAGGTAGTACGTGGCGCATCCTGGTTGCCTTTGCACTCATTGGACTTGCTTTTAATATGAAAATGCTGCAAGCCTACATGATTCTTCCGGCTTTCTACTTGTTCTATCTGCTTGCATTCAATGCAAAGTGGAGAAGAAAAATCATCCTGCTGATCGGAAGTACGGCAGTGCTGGCAGTTGTTTCCTTATCCTGGGCAGTTACCGTGGATTCTATACCGACAGATGAACGGCCTTATATCGGCAGCAGTGAAACCAATTCGGTGCTGGAGCTGGCTTTTGGATATAACGGCTTATCCCGTCTCACGGGACAACAGAACAGATCAGCGAATGCAGGCATGCCAAACGCCTCTGATGAAGGCAAGGTCCGTGGCAACGCAACTTCCCAGACATCAGCATCCGATCAGTCGGGCAGCGGCTCGGCTCCAACAGTCAATGCACCGGGAAATGGTGAAATGGGTGGCATGAACGGAATGACTTTCCCGGGCGGTCAGATGCCAAACGGTGGCGAGATGCCTAATGGAAGGAATTTCGGAGGCGGTAATGGCGGCGGTGGAGGCATGGGTGGCATGTTTGGTACAGGGGAAAAAGGTCCTCTGCGCTTATTCCAGACCGAACTGTCCGGCCAGGCCAGTTGGCTTTTGCCGATGGTATTACTTGGCTGCATCGCGATTTTTGCAGGATTAAGACGGAGAAATATAACAGATAAGCACAAGGAAGCTTTGTTCTGGCTGGTCTGGCTGCTTCCGGTAGCTGCTTTCTTTAGTGTAGCTGGTTTTTTCCATCAATATTATCTGATTATGCTCGCACCTCCTGTAGCGGCATTAACCGGAGCAGGATTTGCAGCCATGTGGACGGCGTATCGTGAACGCAATGGCTGGCAAGCCTGGCTGCTTCCGATATCCGTACTGCTTACGACCATCTTCGGCTGGTACATCATGCAGGTGTATAACGAAACGATCGGGGCAGCTTGGTCCATAAGTGAATTGATCGCAGGCATTCTGATCACGGTTATTCTGATTGTGATGCTTAATCGTTCACACCCCTGGAAACAGGGTTTGATTATCGCAGGCTTCATGGTCATGCTGATCGGTCCAACCTATTGGGCATTCACCCCAATCACATATGGAGGCAACAGCATGATTCCGGCGGCTGGACCGACAGGTTCCAATGGGATGTTCGGTGGAATGGGCATGGCGATGGGAGATAGACAAGGTGGTCGCAATGGTGGCGGTATGGTTCCGCCGAATGCATCAAATGACACCGACACCGATCAGGCTTTCCCATCATCCGATGAAACTGACCCGAACGATGCGGGCATGGGAACACCTCCGAATTCAGGCGGAAACATGAATGGCGGAGCAGGCATGCCTACGACAGGTGGGCGAGGTGGAGCGGGAAACCGCAACGAAGAAGTGGACACCACTACACTGAGTTATCTGAGAGAGCATAACACAGGTGAAACCTATCTCTTCGCAACGACGGACTATAACCAGGCAGCTCCATATATCATCGATGAGAATGAAGCAGTCATTACGCTTGGGGGGTTCTCGGGCTCAGATCCGGTGTATACCACGGAAAAACTGGAACAACTTGTGAAGAGTGGACAAGTGAAATACTTCATGGTAGGTGGCATGGGCGGCCGAGGTGGAAGTTCTGATATCGGTGACTGGATCAAGGAGCATGGTACCGAAATTCCAACTTCAGAGTGGAAGACAGGTACGGACAGCGGTTCCGGTTTCGGTGGTCAAACCACTTTATATGAAGTGAAATTATAAGCGTGATCGATTGGTATAAGGGAGGGAACGAACATGGCTCAAAAGTGCCGTTACAGCATTATCATTCCGATGTATAACGAAGAAGCGGTGATTGAGGAGACTTATCGGCGTCTGAAAAAAGTGATGGGCAGTACAGGAGAGAGCTACGAGCTGCTGTTTGTCAATGACGGTAGCGTGGACCAAAGTGCACAGATGATTCGTGACTACGCCCGTTGGGACGAGAGTGTGAAGCTGATTGATTTTGCACGCAACTTCGGTCACCAGATCGCGATTACAGCAGGGATGGATTATGCAGCAGGCGATGCGGTCGTCATTATTGATGCGGATCTTCAGGACCCTCCCGAGCTGATATTGGACATGATCGCCAAGTGGAAAGAGGGCTATGAGGTTGTCTATGCCCGTCGGACCAGACGAAGCGGGGAGACCCGCTTCAAGAAATGGTCGGCAAGCCTGTTCTACCGCGTACTGCGTGCGTCGACGGATACGGATATTCCAGTGGATACCGGCGATTTTCGTCTGATTGATCGCAAGGTATGTGATGAGATGAAACGTCTTCCGGAAAAAAATCGATTTGTTCGCGGACTGGTCAGTTGGGTGGGGTTCCGTCAGACGGCCATTGAGTACGAACGGGATGAACGTTTAGCAGGGGAGACCAAATACCCACTGAAACGCATGTTGAAGCTGAGTCTGGACGGCATTACCTCATTCTCACACAAACCGCTCAAGCTGGCAGGTTACGTAGGAGCTGTTCTATCCATCGGCGGTTTCATCTATATGCTAAGTGTCATCGCTTCAGCGATATTTACAGATTCAACGATCAAAGGATGGCCTTCAATGGTCAGCATCATGCTGATCTTTAACGGCTTCATTCTGATCATGCTGGGCATTCTTGGCGAGTATGTTGGCCGAATCTATGATGAAACGAAGGCGCGCCCGCTATATATCGTAAGAGATGTGTATCAGGTGGAAAGTCAGTCGAGTCAGTCACGGTTAACGGGCAGAGTTGCTCATCATGACTAATCGTTTGGTCACTATATTTAAGTTTGGAATTGTGGGTGTCCTGAATACGGCGGTGGATGCAATGGTATTCACGTTGCTCGCTGCCGCAGGCGCACCTGCTCTAATTGCTCAGGTGATCTCGTATAGCTGTGGGGTCGTGAACAGTTACTGGTGGAACGGCAAATGGACCTTCCAGGATGCGGGAAGACAAGGCAAAAAAAACGAAATCATGCGTTTTGTAATCACCAATCTGGTGGTACTGTCTTTATCCTCCCTGATTTTGTATATCTGCAATAGCACATTAGGTTGGAGTGTTGTAATGAGTAAAATACTGGCGACTCTCTCAGGCATGGTTATAAACTATATTGCCAGTCGGTATTGGGTGTTCCGGGCAGAGCCCGTTCAAGGATCTGATCCTTCATCTGATGCTAATGAAAGGAGTGTTTCATGATATGAGAATTAAAAAAGCAGTTATTCCGGCAGCGGGGCTTGGCACCCGATTTTTGCCGGCAACCAAGGCTCAACCCAAAGAAATGCTGCCAATAGTGGACAAACCAGCCATCCAATACATTGTGGAAGAAGCGGTACAATCGGGCATTGAAAATATCATCATCGTAACCGGACGCAATAAAAAATCGATCGAGGATCATTTTGACAAATCGGTTGAATTGGAGCATTCCCTGTATGCCAAAGGCAAGCAAGCTCTATTGGAAGAAGTGCAAGCGATCAGCGAAATGGCGAGTATTCATTTTATCCGTCAAAAAGAACCGCTTGGATTGGGCCATGCGATTGGGTGTGCTCGTCAGTTTGTGGGAGATGATCCGTTCGCCGTACTGCTTGGAGATGATATTATGGTGTCTGATCCTCCGGCGCTCGCACAGATGATTCATTTATATGAAAAGACAGGCAGCCAGATTGTCGGCGTACGGCAAGTGCAGGATGCTGACGTGAGTAAATACGGAATTATCGATTCACAGGGCGCAGAGGATCGGGTTCACCGGATCACCAATCTGGTAGAAAAACCTTCAATGGCAGAAGCACCCTCCCGAACCGCCGTGATGGGACGTTACATTCTGAAACCTTCCATTTTTCCAATTCTTGATCGAATCGAGAGAGGGGCTGGAGGGGAATATCAGCTAACGGATGCGCTGAAAGAAGTAAGCCAGGTGGAAGAGCTGCTGGCCCTTGAGCTGGAGGGGCGTCGCTACGATATTGGTGATCAGTTTGGATATATTCAGGCGATCTTGGAGATCGGACTGATGCGTAAGGAATTACAGCCCATGCTGACACCATATCTTCAGAAGCTTGCAACGCAGTGGGGATAGGGATTGATATGTAGCGAAGTTTAGATCTGCTGTAGGACGGAGTCTCCTCTGTGTCATGGTTCTGGCATAGACTCCAGCATTGTACAATGGTGACTGTCACGATACAATGAGCAAGAAGTTCAAGTTGCTCTTTGAGGAGTGAGGAATCATGAGTGAGGCTATCATCAGTGACCTTATTAAGTATATGGACGTGGAGGACAATGCCGCCATTCAATACATTCAGACCGAGCATCGGATGAAACTGGGACTCTTTTGGGGGATCCGGGAAGGCAGCCGCGTTCTGGAAATCGGTTGTGGTCAGGGAGATACAACGGCCGTGCTTGCACATCTGGTGGGGGAGCACGGGTATGTTCATGGTGTAGACATTGCACCAGAGGATTATGGTGCACCACTGACCGTAGGTGAAGCGGCAGCCAAACTGCGGAAATCTCCGCTGGGTGACCGAATTCGAATGGATTATGATTTTGACATTCTAAGTGATCAGGCCCAATTCGGCGAAAATGAGTTTGATGTGATTGTACTTTCCCATTGTTCTTGGTACTTGAAATCATTTGACGAACTCGCCCAGATTCTTAGCAAGGTTAGGAAGTGGGGGCATCAGTTATGTTTCGCCGAATGGGATGCACGAGTTACAGATGTGAGCCAGCTCTCACATTGGTTATCCGTTCTGATTCAGTCCCAGGTCGAATGTTACAAGGAGAACAGCTTCTCCAATGTGCGCACGCTTTTTACACCGGAGGATATTCAAGAGCTTGTCTCTGCGGCGGGCTGGACGATTAAGGAAGAGATTTCGATCCATTCTCCCGAGCTGCAGGACGGTCGCTGGGAAACCGAAATGACACTGGCAGAAGCGCCTATGGAACTGCAGATGCTTCCGATTCCGAATAAGGTAAAAACACTTCTTCTTTCCGAACTGAAATTACTTAGGACACATCATGCCTCGGGGCCTGAGAGCCCACTGGGAACGTATGCGATTGTTGCCAAAAAGCAGTAAAGAAATAGCCATTTGCAGCAATTTATAAGAAAAACGTCTATCGACGTACTTTCACAGAAGACAGACCGCGTTTAGCTGAAGTTTTTCTTGCGATAATTGAATTGTTCAGCTCCGCTGAAAACGTATAAATTCCATTATCTAAAAAAATGTGTTTACTTCACGATGGTAATTTTGATATTATAATCGCAATATCAAATGCGACGAAGAGATGAGTAGATAAAAGGTTTCTTTTACAGAGAGCTCCGGTAGCTGAAAAGGGGTAAAGAATTTTTTATTGAATAAAGACTCAGAGCAGCACATCGGAACTTTAAGGCTTGAGGGATGGTGTGACAGGAGCTCCTGTTACAGAGCGAGAGTATATGCGGATGCGGCATAATTGAATGCAGTTATCCTTAACTCGAAGAGGCTGGTATGGCGACATATTGGCGAATCTGGGTGGTACCACGAGTGTAACAATCTCGTCCCTGAGACTTTTGTCTTGGGGATGGGATTTTTTGGTTTTTCCGGGATGTTAGCTACACGCTTTGGAAATGCCTGAATAGTGTTTAATAAGGGGAAACTCACACCGAAAGGAAATGATGATTTTATGTCAGCAAAATTGAAAGTCGGTATCGTCGGAGGAACGGGGATGGTAGGTCAGCGTTTTGTGGATCTGCTCAATGAACACCCATGGTTTGAAGTAACGGCTATTTCAGCAAGTGCTAACTCGGCAGGCAAAACATACGAAGAATCCGTACAAGGCAGATGGAAGCTCGCTGCTGCGATCCCGGAAGCAGTGAAAAACATCGTTGTGCAGGATGCTTCCCAAGTGGAAGCTTTTGCAAGCCAGGTTGATTTTATATTCTGTGCTGTAGATATGAAAAAGAATGAAATTCAAGCGCTCGAAGAGGCTTATGCCAAAACGGGAACTCCGGTTGTTTCCAACAACTCGGCTCACCGCTGGACAGCGGATGTACCAATGGTTATTCCGGAAATTAACCCAGGACATCTGGACGTGATTGAAGCTCAACGCAAACGTCTCGGAACGAAAACCGGATTCATCGCAGTTAAACCAAACTGCTCGATTCAGAGCTATGTACCTGCACTTCACGCGTTGCGCGAGTTCAATCCAACTCAAGTGGTGGCTTCCACATACCAAGCGATCTCAGGCGCAGGTAAAAACTTTACCGACTGGCCGGAAATGCTGGATAACGTGATTCCATACATCGGTGGCGAGGAAGAGAAAAGTGAACAGGAGCCGCTGCGCATCTGGGGAAGCATTCAAAATAATGAGATTGTAAAAGCGTCCTCACCATTAATTACAACACAATGTATTCGTGTTCCGGTAACAGATGGTCACCTGGCGACAGTATTTGTATCCTTTGAGAAAAAACCATCCAAAGAAGAAATTCTGGACCGTTGGCTGCAATTCAAAGGTCGTCCGCAAGAACTGGGTCTGCCAAGCGCACCGAAACAGTTCATTACGTATTTTGAAGAAGAGAACAGACCACAAACGAAGCTGGATCGTGACATCGAGCGCGGTATGGGCGTTTCAACGGGCAGACTGCGCGAAGACTCCCTATATGATTACAAGTTTGTAGGACTGTCTCACAACACGCTGCGCGGAGCAGCAGGCGGTGCTGTTCTGATCGCTGAATTGCTCAAAGCTGAAGGATATATTCAGCCGAAATAAACAGGCATTGTGGAAATAGGAATAGAAGTAATAGAATATTACTGACAGGCTACCCCTTTTAGTAGACAAGAGTATGAGCATCTGGGAAGATGAATTTATTTTTGTTGAACAGAGGGGTATTTTCATATCAATACATATGAAGCAGGAACACGTGAATCCAATATTCCAGAACAGGAAGGGGATTGTGATGGACGGTCAGCTGGTATTGCGTCGAGTCCGTCTTACAAGTGGTGAAGAGGTGGATGTGGTTATCAATGAAGGCAGGATTGTGAAATTCGCTCCTGGTGGAACGGCAACCGGAGATCGGATATGGGAATCGCCTGGAGCTTACATATCCAGCGGATGGATCGACATGCATGTGCATGCTTTTCCAGAGTTTGATCCTTATGGGGACGACATTGATGAAATCGGTGTAAAACAGGGCGTTACTACGATTGTGGACGCAGGCAGCTGCGGTGCTGATCGAATTGGCGATCTGGCGATAAGCACTCATAAGGCGGCTACCCGGGTGTTTGCCTTTTTGAACATATCTCGCCTCGGCTTACTGCGTACTGACGAATTGTCGAATCTGGACTGGATTGATCGGGACAAGCTGTTACAGGCTACCCGGGCATATTCTGAATTCATCGTGGGATTAAAAGCAAGAATCAGTGGGAGTGTGGTTGGCAAAAGTGGACTGCGGCCGCTGTATTTGGCAAGAGAGTTTTCGCAGGAAACAGGCCTGCCGCTTATGGTTCACATTGGATCAGCCCCACCTGATATTCGTGAGGTCATGCCGCTCTTACAGGGTGGTGATGTGGTCACTCACTATTTGAATGGAAAAAACAATAATTTGTTCGATGATAGAGGCGCGCCGCTGGATGTATTGAACGATGCCATCAAGCGCGGTGTGCATTTGGATGTGGGACATGGGACAGCGAGTTTTTCATTTCAGGTTGCAGAAGCTGCCAAGAAGCATGGCATTGACCCGGATACGATCAGTACGGATATTTACAGGGGCAATCGTCTGAACGGCCCGGTCTATAGCATGGCTAATCTGTTAAGTAAGTTTCTGGCCCTTGGCTACTCGTTGAGCGAGACGATAGATCGGGTGACCTTACGGGCAGCAGAGTGGCTGGGCAGACCGCAGCTGGGGAGGATTCAGGCAGGTGATGAAGCCAATTTGACACTTTTTAAAGTGGTAGACAAGCCTGTAACACTTGTGGACTCCGAGGGAGTAAATAAGGTAGGCAGCCGTCAAATTGAAGTAAAAGGAGTGATTGTGGGTGACCAATTCATTGAATGTTAAATATGGACTGAAACGTGTTATCAACGCCAGCGGGCGGATGAGTATCCTCGGCGTATCTGCACCGACGGACACAGTCATGGATGCCATGAAGCAAGGCGGGCAGAGTTATGTGGAGATCGCAGATCTTGTAGACAAATCAGGGGACTATGTATCCCGTCTAATCGGTGCCGAAGCGGCCGTTGTTGTCAATTCCGCTTCTAGTGGCATCGCGCTCGCCGTAGCTGCCATGGTAACAAAGGGCAACCGCCACGAAAGTTTGAAGCTACATCAGGAAGTCATTTCGAACAATGAAATTGTTATGCTGAAAGGCCACAATGTACAATATGGAGCACCCGTGGAGACGATGGTTTACCTTGGTGGTGGGAAGCTGATCGAAGCCGGATATGCCAATGAAGGTCGGGCGGAGCATATCGCGGATGCGGTTTCAGACAAAACGGCTGCGATCCTATACGTCAAATCCCATCATGCGGTACAGAAAAACATGATTTCCATAGAGGAAGCCTGGCAGGTTGCCCAGAAGTGTGAGGTACCCCTCATTGTCGATGCGGCTGCGGAAGAGGACCTGCACAAATATGTGAAGTATTCGGATTTAGCCATATACAGCGGCTCCAAGGCCATTGAAGGCCCAACTTCCGGCATTGTGGCAGGTAAACGAACCTATATCGAATGGTTGAAGGTTCAGCTTCACGGGATTGGGCGCAGCATGAAAGTTGGTAAAGAAACTACGTTTGGCCTGCTTCAGGCTTTGGATGAATATGCAGTCAAAGCTGACCATAGTGAGCAGGAAAAGGCTTCCTTGCAGGAGTTAATGTCACTCAATCAGATAGCCGGGATTCAGGTATCGATTGTCCAGGACGAAGCGGGCCGAGCGATTTACAGGGGGCGCATCCAGGTCGACGAAGCGAAGGCGGGGATCAGTGCCAAACAGCTTAATGAGGAGCTGAGAGGCGGTCCTATCGCCATTTATACTCGTGATTATGGCGTAAGGCAAGGTTATTTCGATATCGATCCCCGTCCGTTGATGGGGGATGACATGCGGGTCATTGAAGATCGAATTCGACAATTGACAGGAGGAGAAGGAAATGTCTGAGATTGCAAAACGATTTTATAACAATCGGGTGGCTTTGAATGTGCTCGCCAAGGACATTACGAATGCAAAAGAGGTTTTTGATGCGGCTGAGGGCCATGTTCTGGTTGGCGTTCTTTCCAAGGATTATGCCACTGTGGCTGAAGCGGTGGAAGCGATGGAAGCCTATGGGCGGGAAATTGACAATGCCGTTTCAATTGGACTAGGTGCCGGAGACAATCGACAGGCTGCTGTCGTCGCCGAAATCGTAAAGCATTTTCCGGGCAGTCATATCAATCAGGTATTTCCGGCAGTCGGCGCAACCCGAGCGAATCTCGGGGACCGGGACAGCTGGATTAACAGCCTCGTCTCCCCGACTGGTCAGCCGGGCTTTGTCAATATTTCGACGGGTCCAGTGAGCGCTGCCCAATCCGAGCTTGCCGTGGTGCCTGTACACGCGGCCATTGCATTGGTACGGGATATGGGTGGCAATGCACTGAAGTACTTCCCGATGCAGGGGCTAAAAAGGGAAGATGAACTGCGAGCGGTAGCGAAAGCGTGTGCAGAAGCGGACTTTGCGTTGGAGCCTACCGGTGGCATCGATATGGATAATTTTGAAGCCATTCTCGAAATCGCACTGGAGGCGGGGGTTCCGCAGGTTATTCCACATGTGTATTCCTCCATTATTGATCAGGAGGGTCTGACCATTGTAAGTGATGTGCAGTCGTTATATGCATCAATGAAGTCGCTGGCGAAGAAGTATGGTTAAACGCGTAGGGGCTTTTGGCGAAGTCATGATGCGACTTGAAGTTCCGGGACATGATCTGTTGATTCAGAGTAATCGGCTGAAATACTCCTTTTCGGGCAGTGGGGTCAATGTAGTGTCGGCGATGACACGTTACGGATATGCAGGCTTGCTGGTGTCGAGGCTTCCGGTCAATCCGTTGGGTGATGCCGCCGAATCCTATTTGCGCGGACTGGGCCTGAGCACCGAATATGTGCGTCGCGGAGGGCAGTATATCGGGATGTACTTTCTGGAGAATGGTTATGGGGCCAGACCTGGGCGGGTGACCTACTCTAACCGGATGGAGAGCAGCTTTAATATTGCGCCTGAAGGCACGTATCCCTTTGCGACAGTTGCATCAGGCATGGACGCTATTCATTTCTGCGGAATCACGCTGGCGATGAATGATTCGGTGAGACTGGCGATGAAACAATTGGCACAGGCGGTCAAAGAACAAGGCGGCACAGTTGTTTTTGATTGTAATTATCGTCCTGCTTTATGGGGGGATCAGGGTTATGCCACGGCGAAGCCGCATTATGAGGAAATGTTGCATTTGTCAGATATCGTCCTGATGAATGAGCGGGATGCTCTTCATATTCTGGGGTTAAATACGGACAAAGTACAAAGGGAAGAGCAACTGACTGAGCTCATTCCCCTGGTTGCCGAACGGTATGGCCTGCGTACCCTTGCTGGAACGCATCGTACCATATACAGCGATAACCGACACTGCCTACAGGGCTATATGTTCAAGGAAGGGGTGTTTGCTTATTCCGAGCCGCTGACCTTTTCTGTTTATGACCGGATCGGCGCGGGCGATGCGTTTGCGAGCGGCATCATGTATGGTGAACTGGAGGGGTGGATGCCAGCGGAGACAATCTCTTTTGCTGCGACAGCCGGAATGCTGGCGCATACCGTAGCAGGTGATACACCAATGGCTTCCACTGGAGACATCATCCAGGCAAGGAACAGCACCGTGCGTGATGTAACAAGGTAATATTTTAGTGGAGAATGCCTGGAACGTAGAGCGATAGATGCTGATCTTCTTCTCTATTAAGATTGTCTCGGTATCGTGTGGCACGAAAACTTTTGTTACAATAGTGTAGCGAACGATGAAAGGCTGGAAAGGCCGTTTTGCTTCGGTATTTGGATGACATCGTTACTATACATATCTGTTACAAGGGAAGAAGGGATCTGCTCATGTCGTCACAATCATCATCCTATGAAGGGCAAAAGGCTGTTTTTCTGGGAGACAGCATAACTTTCGGATATGGACTCCAGGAAGGGGAACATTCGTATCCGGAGCTGGTTTGCAGAGCATTGGGATTTCAATCCCATGAGAATCATGGCATTTCCGGAAGCAGTGTGGCGGACGGAGGGTTTGAACCGATGTGTAATCGCATTGGGCAGATGCACGCGGAAGCGGATGTTATCTTTTTCATGGGCGGAAGAAATGACTTCTCCAGTGGTATGACGGCATTTGGCGATATCAGTACTTCGCCCAATTCGAAGGATACCTTTTATGGGGCGCTTAAACATATAGCAGAAGAGTTGATCCAGCGCTATCCAACCAAGCTGATCGTGTTTCTTACTCCGCCCCATGGATCAAGTGAAGCTGTCCCAGAAGACCTGCCCAATACGGTAACCAGACGGATATACAGTGACTATGTCGCTGCGATTAGAGAGGTCGCGTCGTTGTACTCCATCCCGGTCTGTGATCTGTGGAACATTGCTGGAATCCAGCCATTATTGCCAATCCACAAAGAATTATATTTTACAGGTGATAATGGTGTACCGGATGGGCTCCATCCCAACCAGGCCGGACATGAAAGAATTGCCTCCAGAATCGTGGGCTTTTTGAAATCGTTGTGATACCTTGTGAATTAGTGTGAGGAAAAGAGAAATAGAGTGAATGGGGATCTGCAGGGTAGGCACTTTAATCATAAGTGTCACTTATTGCAGGTCCTTTGTGTTATACAGAATCAGGATATATTATAAAAAATTTATGTCGAAACTAATATGGTAAATATTACATTGTAAATTCATGAGATTTCCGGTATTTTTATTAACGGCAAACTTTTATTTATAAAGTAGAAGTAGATTGTCTTAGCAGGTAGCAATTGAAATGAAGGAGAAAGGAGGAAGAAATATTATGTCAGAAGTTGCTAGTCAAAGAGTACATAAGCAAGGACCACAGCCAGTAAGTTTCGGTAGTTGGATGCTCACGTTGTTCCTTATGATGATTCCGCTTGTAAACATTATTATGTTGTTTGTATGGGCATTTGGAGATTCCAATCCTTCGAAAGCCAATTATGCCAAAGCAGCGTTGCTGTGGGCAGCGATCGGAATTGTTGTGTATATTCTAGTGTTCGTGCTTATCATTGGAGCTGGAATTTCGCTCTCGGATTACTAGGTTTATGAATACGTAGCTTGATAAAGTTTAATCAAAAAAACGCCGACAATACTGTCGGCGTTTTTGATTTGTTTATTTTGTACTAGGCTGCGGACGTCTTATCAGCATTGTGAAGAGTCTGCGAACGGCGGCCAAGCAGATATCCTGCAAGCGAGGCCAACACCTGCTGGAATACCATGCCGAGTACAACCGGGACGGCAACCGGTGGAGGGAAATACGATACGGCAAGCACCGCTCCCGCACTAATATTGCGCATGCCTCCGTTGAATACAAGTGCGACTTGATCGGCTTCATTCCAACCGAGTAATCGGGCAACGAAGTAACTTAGAGCATAGCCAAATGAGGCCAGAAAAATAATGATTGCTGCTAGACCAGCGAGCTGCCAGTTAAAGTCAGCTAAATAGGGCGCAACAACAGAGCCATTAATCGCGACAACCGCTGCCATGAACAATTTGGAGAACGGATTCAGTCTAGGCCCCCAGACTGGAACAATGGCCCCTTTGGTCCATTCATTCAAAAGCATCCCGAGCAAGGAGGGAACAACGATCATCCAGAACAGACTGCTCATCATGGCTGCTATATCCAACGATACGCTAGTGCCAATCAGCAAGGATAATACGCCGGGTACCACGAAAGGAGCAAGCATGGTGTCAATCAGGATAATCGACAGCGTCAGAGCGATATTGCCCCGATAGATACTGACCCAGATAAAGCTGCTCACACCTGTCGGAATAACGGCAGCCAGAACAAGGCCCGTTATCGTGTAGGCATCCGTTGGGAAGACCAGGTGACCCATGCCAAGAGCAATCAGAGGCATCGCCAGGTGCAGAATAAACAGACAAACGAACAGTGGAAAAGGCTTCTTCAGCACGTTCACAAAATCCCGTATCCCGAGACTGATGCTTCCCGCAAACGTCATGAATGCAAAAAGCCATGGCGACAAAAAGGTATAAGAAGAAAGAAGACTCCCGCAAAGAACGCCAATAATAATGCTGATTGGAGTAATCAGTGGCATGATGCGGTTCAAGCGTACATTTAAGGCCTGAAGCATATTCATGACATCCCTTTACCGTATGATTCCTTTATTATACATGTTAATAACGCTGAATGTAGACCCATTTGCAATGAAGCATACGGAGCAGTTATCATAAATCTGGAAGAAACACTTCAATATGAAGAAGGGGAGATGGTCATGATTAAACGGAAAAGAAAGCATACATTGATGATGGCAGGCCTCATTGCGTCAAGTATTCTTGCGATATCGGCCTGTTCCGTTGTAGAACAAGCGAATCAAAGTTTGAATTACGTTAGTGGGGCTACTGATTATATAGAGCAAGTATCAAACGCCGGAGCCGATCTGCAAGAACTCGCATCAGGAGCGGTGAGTAACCCTGAAATAACAACTCAGGTCCAGGAGAAAATAGATCAAATTCAGGCAGAAGCCAGCGAATTCTCTCAGCTGACAGCACCAGCGATAGGGGAAAGCATTCATGAAAATCTGGTCAGTTACAACAATCAATTAACCGAAGTTGTGGGTCAATTTGAGAACACGCTTGCAGAGCAGGGTTTTACGGCAGAAAACTGGGAGAAGACAGGTATTCCTGAATTGATCACCAATATTAATGGTTTAAAAGATCCGTTAAGCGGTCTTGGAATCGAGGCCAATTAAGATTTAAACCAGGAAATGCCTTGAGTATAAAGCGGCTTCATCCCCAAAAAGGACGATATACCGGAGTGATTTTGATCACTTGCGGATATCGTCCTTTTTGTTTTTCTAATATAACTCACATTTTTTACAAAATATAAACATGGATCACGATGATGATTTGCCACGGATTTTGGAGCTTAGATCTTCAATCTGTCCATCCAGAACATTTCCTGCTTTACTTAGGAACCCTGTAATAAGCTCCAGCTCTTCCTCTGTGTATGTGGAAGCCAGATTAACCATAGCTGCATGAAGGGTGAGGTAGGTGCTGCTGACCTCTTCCTTGTTTTCGTACAAAGGCACAATGATGACTTTACGGCGGTCATTGGGGTCATTTTCTCGACGGACAAAGCCGTTCTTCTCAAGCCTGTCAATTAATGTCGTAACACTTCCGGTGGCCAGACCGGTAAGTTTTGACAGTTCACCTGCAGTGATTGGCCCCTTCTCGCGCAGGATATCCACGGATATGAAATCGTTATTGTACAAGCCCAAAGAGGCAGCCACATGCTGCTGATATAAAACGGTTCGGGTACCCAGGCTCCGCATTCGCAACGTAAAATTCTCCTGTAATTCGGTAGGTTGTTGTTGATGTTCTCTTGACAAAAGATAACCCTCCTCTTAAGATGACATATATCTTGATTATCGAGATATTAGATTAACGAGATAATAAATTTTGGAGATACTAGATTAACGTATGATTAATTTCAACTTATTTTAACGAACTCTGTACTTATTTGCAAAGGGGACGATCGATTTTGAGAGAAACAATGATGATTAAAGGAGCACGGGAGAACAACCTAAAGAATATTTCACTTTCGATTCCGAAGTATAAGTTGGTGGTTCTAACGGGACCGTCCGGCTCCGGCAAATCCACGCTGGCAATGGATACCCTTCAGCGAGAATGCCAGAGACAATACATGGAATCGATGGGATTAACATCGGATTCGATCAGCAAACCGAAAGTGGAGTCCATCACAGGTCTTTCTCCATCCATCAGCGTAGGACAGCACATTACTAATCGGAATCCACGCTCAACAGTAGGAACAGTGACAGACATTTACACTTACGTTCGTTTCATTTTTTCCAGACTTGGGGAGCGTATATGTCCATCCTGTAATGGCACCATATCACCATCGTGGGAAGCGGCTGGTCATTTAACCGAGGAAGACGAATACATGGGTCATCAGACTATACATTGTCCACATTGCAATGCCGTGCTTGAGAAGTTGGGCATGTCACACTTTTCGTTCAACAAACCGGAGGGTGCTTGTGATGTATGTAGTGGGCTTGGTCATGTGGCATCAATCAACGAAGCGGCTGTATTCAATCCTGAGCTTAGTGTGCGGGATGGAGGTGTTGCTTCGTTAAATGGTGTGCATCGGGATATCCAGATCCGAATTCTGGTTGCAGCTGGACAGCATTTTGGATTCGGATTCGATCCGGATCGTCCATTGAAGGACCTTGGTGAAATCGAGCGCGATTTGCTGTACTACGGCGTCGAGAGCGAAGCGTTTAAGCAGCATTACCCTAATATCAAGCCCATTCAGGGAACCAAGTTCGAAGGTGTGATCCCCGGATTGTGGAGACGATATAAAGAAAAGGAAGGAGAAGGTGGCGGAACGGAAAAAGACGGACGTTTTTTTCATCAACAGCAGTGTCCTGAATGTCAGGGTGCTCGTTTGAAAAAAGAAATTCTTTTGGTAAGCGTAGCTGGCGCATCCATCTCCGACGTAACCAACTGGTCATTCAGTAAAGTGCTGGAATGGACGGTAGGCCTACAAGAAGTGATCTCACCCGAGGCACATCACCTGCTTGATCCAATCCTTCATGATCTGCCCACCAAGTTGAAACGCATTATGGATGTTGGACTTGGCTATCTCTCCATGGATCGTCAGACCGTAACTTTATCTGGTGGTGAAGCTCAGCGATTACGACTTGCATCGCTTCTAGGCTCTGGTTTAACGGGCGTATTGTATATTCTGGACGAACCGACGACAGGGCTTCATCCGAAAGATACCATTGGCCTGATTCGCGTACTTCAGGAGCTTCGTGATCTGGGCAATACGATCCTCGTCATTGAACACGATATTGAGATGATGCGTGCTGCTGATCATGTGATCGACATTGGACCTGGTGCTGGAGTCAATGGAGGGGTGGTTGTTGGTGAAGGGAGCCTGGAGGATTTAATGGCAAGTGAGCTTTCGGTTACGGGCGCTTATCTGAGAAATGAATCTGTGGCTAGTCCTTCTTATAACCGAAGAACAGGTACGGGGCAGCATCTTGCCATTCGGGGAGCGCATTTGCGCAACATTGATATTCCGGTTGTATCTTTTCCATTAGGCACGCTGATCTCCGTAACGGGTGTTTCAGGGTCCGGCAAATCTACGCTTGTATTTGATATCCTCGCACAGGGAATGGAATCACTTCAGAAACCATCAGGTTGTGAAGAGATAACAGGGTTGGAGAACGTAGGTGATATCGTTATTTTTGACCAAACGCCAATGGGCAGAATGCAACGGTCGAATGTTGCCACCTACACAGATGTATTTACGCACCTGCGCCAACTGTTCGCTGGTTTGCCAGATGCCAAGGCACGAAAGCTTACTGCGAAGCATTTCTCGTTCAATACACCCGGAGGGCGCTGTGAAACCTGTCAAGGCCTGGGAGTGTTGTCTGTGGACATGAACTTCCTGCCTGATCTGGAGGTTACTTGTCATGACTGTAAGGGCAGACGATTCATGGATGAGGTGTTACAGGTTCAATACGAAGGATTCTCGATATCCGATGTACTGAATATGTCAGTAGCCGAAAGTCTGCCTGTCCTGAAAAGTCAGACCAAAATCGCCGATCTCGTCGAGATGTTGTGTGAAGTTGGACTTGGTTATCTCCAATGGGGTCAATCCGTCAAAACATTGTCAGGCGGTGAGGGTCAACGGATCAGGCTGGCAAAAGAGCTGAGTAAAAAGACCAAAAAACACACGCTCTATCTATTGGATGAGCCAACAACCGGCCTTCATCCGTCAGACATCAAGCAACTCCATATTTTGCTGGATAAGCTGGTTGAGTCGGGGAATACCGTTGTCGTTGTAGAGCACAGTCTGGAATTGATTCGGGAATCCGATTGGGTTATTGACATTGGCCCAGAAGGTGGCGCAGCGGGTGGTGAGCTAGTAGCCGAAGGCACGCCGGAGCAGGTGGCGGAGGTCAGAGCCTCCCATACAGGACAATTTTTGAAGCGTATATTAGCCGAGGGGCTTTAATCAGAATCGATAAGGGGAAAAATAATCATGGTAAAAAGCAATAAATTAGGCGTTATTCTTGCAGGCTTACTGCTTGCCATACTCATGGCTTCGATGGATAACACCATCGTTGCCACTGCAATTGGTACCATCGTGGGTGATCTTGGCGGATTTGATAAATTAATGTGGGTCACCTCTGCCTATATGGTTGCAGAGATGGCGGGTATGCCGATCTTCGGTAAACTATCGGATATGTATGGCCGCAAGCGGTTTTTCATTTTTGGAATCATCGTATTTATGATTGGTTCTGCATTGTGCGGGACAGCGGATTCTATCATTCAGCTCAGCATTTATCGTGCGATTCAAGGAATCGGCGGCGGAGCATTGATGCCGATCGCATTTACCATTATGTTCGATGTCGTTCCCGCAGACAAACGGGGGAAAGTGGGGGGACTATTTGGTGCAGTCTTTGGTTTATCCAGTATTTTTGGCCCCCTTCTTGGAGCCTATCTCACTGATTACATTCATTGGTCCTGGATTTTCTATATCAACCTGCCACTTGGTCTGATCGCCTTTGTCATGATTGCATTCTTCTATAAAGAATCCGTAGAGCATTCCAAACAGAAAATTGACTATTTTGGCGCATTCACACTGGTAGCTTCCATCGTGTGTCTCATGTTTGCACTTGAACTTGGAGGCAAGGAATATGCCTGGAATTCCAGTATGATCGTGGGTTTGTTTGCCTCGTTCGCCGTGCTGATAACTGCATTTGTGTTCATAGAGCGGCGTGTGGCAGAACCAATTATTACATTCAGCATGTTCAAAAACCGGCTGTATTCCACGAGTAATCTAATGGCTATATTTAGCGGTGCAGCCTTTATTACAGCTTCCATCTATATCCCCATTTATATTCAGGGCGTACTTGGTGGATCAGCTACCAACTCCGGTCTGGTTCTGCTGCCGATGATGCTTGGATCAGTTGTAACAGCTGCGGGTGGAGGAGCCATGCTTACCAAGCTCAGATACCGCTCCATCATGTTACCCACACTTGCGCTGCTGGTCATTGGTATCGCCTTGCTGACAACGTTAACGACGGATTCCTCCCGATTTATGGTGACCATTTTCATGATTCTGGTTGGTCTGGGCATTGGGTCTTCGTTCTCTGTATTGAGCAATGCAGCCATTCACGGTTTCTCAGCAAGACAGCGCGGTTCTGCCAGCTCAACCCTTAACTTCAATAGGGAACTCGGTATGACGTTAGGAATTACGGTATTTGGTATCGTACAGAGTCACGTATTTGCAAGTAAATTGGTTTCCTTCTTTGGAAATAGTAATGGTAGTGAGCAGGGTGGTGGCGTGAATCTGAGTGATCCTAGCTTAGTCCTAAAACCGGACACTCGTGCTGATATTCCTGCGCCAATGTTGGATAAGATTACAGAAGCATTGTCCTCATCCATCGTTCATACGTTTGCCTGGGCCATCATTCCGGCCGTTATTGCTCTATTGGCTGCTTGGTTTATGAGTAAGGAAAAATTTGACCCTGCATCCGAGTCAGATGAATATTTAGCTTCACACTAGCAAGACTATGTAATGGATTTGTGTGCACGATATGACAATATGTTCTTATCAAAGGAGACCTACGTTATGTCTGAACAAAATGGAAAAGTAATCATTATCACCGGCGGAGCGAGTGGTATTGGTAAAGAAACAGCGCTTCAGCTTTCGGATCTGGGTGCAACGATTGTTGTAGCAGACTATAACGAAGAGGGTGCCAAAAAGCTTGCATCTGAGATTGAAGCAGGTGGTGGCACAGCCGGAGCATACAAAGTGGACGTGTCTAAAGGAGACGAGATCAAAGCCCTGATCGACTGGACCGTAGAGAAATACGGAACATTGAGCGGTATTTTCAACAACGCGGGCATTGGACTTGTGAAGCCATTTCTGGAGATGGACCCGGAATCCTATCACAGAGTAATCGATGTTGACCAGCACAGTGTCTATTACGGTATGTATTATGGCGCCAAAAAAATGGTTGAACTGAATGTACAAGGCACCATCGTAAATACAGCATCGATCTATGGAAGTATTGCCGCTGTGGGAAGCTTTAACTACAATGCAGCCAAGGCGGCTGTCGTGATGATGTCCAAATCCGGTGCTTTGGAACTTGCCGAGCATGGCATTCGTGTGGTTGGTGTAGCTCCAGGCTTTATTGAGACACCGATTTTGGGTGATGACAGAGCGATGAAGGATGCGCTTGCCACCCAACATATGCGCGGAGAGCTCATTCAACCGGAGAAAGTTGCGAGTGTTGTAGCCTTCCTGTTCAGTGACGCTGCCAGTGCAGTGAATGGTACAACGGTTGCAGTAGATGATGGATTCCTCAGCTTCAAAACAAAATAAGATTTGGACAGTAAGGTAGTGCAGTCCGTCTCTGAAAAATAAAAGAAAAAACGGTGCAGAACGAATAAATCGTTCTGCACCGTTTTTTTGCAATCAATATAAGAAGAGTATTTATTATGAAAATAATTCTATATAGTCATCCTGGGAGTTCAGAGATCATGATACAATAAGCAGGCATGCGTCTTTTATCATTTTGTGGTGTCATAGACAATACGCACACCTAGAGAGCCATAGCTCTCTTCTTTGTAGTGACATTGGGAGCATGTTTTTGTAGCGCATAACGCATCACTGTGAACTTGTAATTTTTCGTTGCACTGCGGGCATTTATTTTCAAAAAGAGTCTTCAACACGTTAAACATGCTTAATCACTCATTTCGGATTAATTTACTTGGTTTTTATTATAGCCGATTATTTTAACTGCGTATACTGTTTTTTGCATCATTTTTTACACCGCAAGAAAGGAAGAAAAACCGATGGATACTCTGCTTTTTGTCATCATGTTTATACTGGGTCTGGTCGGTTCCTTCTTCTCCGGTTTGTTGGGTATAGGTGGAGCCATAATTAATTACCCGCTGTTGTTGTATGTACCTTCTCTCATGGGGCTGGAACCGTTCTCGGCACATGAGGTGTCGTCGATCAGCATGTTTCAGGTGTTTTTTGCCTCGCTCGCTGGTGTGATTGCCTACATTAGAAGAGCAGGGAACGGGAAAAAGAGCGAAGTTCTCATTCATAAAGGTCTGGTGGCTTACATGGGCTCCAGTATTCTGGTCGGCAGCCTGATTGGCGGCTTCATATCCGGTCACCTGAATGGAGAAGTCATCAATCTGATCTATGGCATTCTGGCCATTATCGCGATTGTACTTATGCTGATTCCGGGTAAGGGAACAGAAGGCTCGGCTGAACAGGTGACATTTAACACATATGTTGCGGCAGGAGCAGCTCTTGCCGTAGGGATCGTCTCGGGAATTGTCGGTGCGGGTGGTGCTTTTATATTGATTCCGATCATGCTCACCGTGCTTAAGATCCCTACCCGGACGACCATTGCTTCTTCGCTTGCGATTGTATTCATCTCCGCCATTGGTGGGGTGGTGGGAAAAATTCTGGGTGGGGACATTCCGTTGGAGCCCATCATTTATACGGTTATCGGGAGTCTGCTTGGTGCTTCACTTGGTTCCAAAGTGAGTTCAATGATTAATGTGAGACTTCTTAGGTACGGACTGATGGTTCTTATCGCCATTACAGCAGTGAAGGTATGGTCTTCGATTTTGTAAAACCACACAGGATTGAAGCGTCCATGACGATTTCGTAACCAAACGGATGGAATGCCGTATAAAGGTTATGAACATGAGCTGGCGAATTTGTTGTTGCATGAATTCACATCAGTTTTCGTCCATGGAGCACCCTCAAACTCCTTTCATGGATACATGTTTAACATTATGAGAAGTTGAGGTATCCATCCTATGAATAACGTACTCACAGATCAGGCTGATGCAGGATATCGGTTGGCTGAGCAGAAGGCAGCTCAGTATTTTAATTCTCTTCATGAACAACTTCTGAATAACACATATACCACTGCACTTACGCAAGATATTCACTTGTGGCAAAAAAAACATATTCAACCTTTTTCCTGGTTATCTTTTTTATCACCAAGTCAAAGAAAACCGGATTCCCGGGATGCTCATAGATATATCCATTGGCTTAATGTTACAGGCAAACTGGATGATTACTTGGATCGCAGTATTTCTTACATTTATATGCGAGATCTGGGCAAAGCCCTGGACTCCTTGGATACCCAAGCACGCATTCAGCGTGTCGCTCAGGATACCAAAGCGTATTTTATGCGTTCAAATACAACCCACCGCAAGGAAAGCCCGGATTATATCAGTCTGGCCGCTTTGTATCGTTGGGCCCAGAAGGAAAACGTGGAAACAGCTGTTATCTGGGTCATCAGCAAATTGAAAAATGTTGCTTCCAATATTCCCAAAGAACTGGATTCAGAACAGGCACAGCGCAAGCTGCTCAAGATCATTCTTGGTGTTGTTCTGCATGTGAACGATGATATGAATGATGAGACTCCCCAGGCAGAACGTTCCGAGAGGCTGGACGCTGCGGTTAGGCTCGGTTATTCTTACGGATTGACCTATCCATTTATTGACGACCTGCTTGATTCGCAGGCGTTGACTGCGCAAGAGAAGGAACAGTATTCTCTCTTAATTCGCAATGCGCTTCTCACCGGGATTGTGCCGGATATCGGCGAATGGAAGGGAGACAATCTCAAAGTCATTCAATATGTTCATGCCGAGCTGCGTGATGCGTTCGAGTATATCAAGAACTACCAGCGCCCTGAGACGCAGCGCACATTCTTCGAGCAATCCTATGTATTCTTTCAATCTCAGGAAATAGACCGTGCCAAGAAACTATCGAACGCGAATTATTCTAATGAAGAACTTTATATTCCAATCATTATTAAATCCTCATCCTCCAGACTCATTGTTCGTTCCGTGCTCAGTGCATCTGCGGATGAAGGTTTTGATCTGCGGACATTCTACTATGGCATTTATAATCAGCTCGCGGACGATTTCGCTGATATGTTTGACGATATGGAGGAGGAGGCAGTAACTCCTTATACTTACTATCTGAAGTATCGTGACCTGCGGCCCGATCTGATCAATCCGTATGAACTATACTGGGCGGTTATCTCTTATCTGATTCATGAGGTGTACCATTCAGATGCGAAGACCCGGGAGGTCATACTGGATCGTGCTATTAATGGTCTTAAGCGTTGTAGAGAGCGTTTGGGTCAAGAACAATACAACGAAGTGATGAACATCTTTGCCTCCGGACAACCTGAATTCAATCGCCTCATTCAGCAAATGGTGCGAAAAGCCGATGATGTGGATTTCCTGGATAAATTGCTGCGGGATCAGGTCATCCTTCAATTGCAGAATGACAAGCAGGAAAAACAGGATTTTCTGGATACGATTCGCACGGTTCGTGAACAGATCAATATTGAATTGCAGATATCCAAGCCGGGTGGACTTCCGGAGATGAAAGGCACACTTATTGATGCAGCGAATTACAGTTTACAAGGAGATGGAAAACGGCTAAGGCCCATCCTGACCTGGGTGATGGGTGTGCGTGAATATGGTCTGCATGAATCATCTATCATTCCTCTTCTAAGATCACTGGAATACATGCATACGGCTTCACTGATCTTTGATGATCTGCCGACCCAGGATAATGCTTCGACCAGGCGGGGGCGCTCTACCTTACATCAGGTGCATAACAGCGCAACAGCAGAATTGACAGGTTTATTTCTCATTCAAAAAGCCATTGGCGAGCAATCTTCCCTCAATCAGTTTGATGCCGCAACCGTGCTTACCCTGATTCAATATTCCGCTGAAAAAGCAGAAGATATGTGTATGGGACAGGCGATGGATCTGAATGCCAAAGGCAAAGCATTGACCCTGGAACAATTGAACATGATCTGTTTCTACAAAACAGGTATTGCTTTCGAGGCTGCACTTGTGATGCCAGCCATTCTGGCTCAGGTGAAGGAAGTGGAGATTGCCTCCTTAAAGAAGTTTGCGTATCATGCAGGTATCGCCTTTCAAATTAAGGATGACCTGCTGGATCTGGAAGGAGATCATCGGGTACTCGGTAAACCGGCAGGTCAGGATGTACGGAACAACAGCTCAACCTTTGTATCCATTCTGGGTGAAGATGGCGCGAAGAAAGAGATGTGGGAGCACTATTGTCTCGCAACCGATGCGCTGAACGAAATGCCAAAGCCGATTTCTTTTCTAAGACATCTGTTGGATTACATCATTGGACGGGAGCGGTAAAATCGTTTCTGACTAAAACCCATTCCCATGTGTTCAACATGGTTTATATGAAATGAAACAAAGTTGCCTGGATTCCATGCGAATAGAATCCAGGTCTATTCTGCTTTAATGACACAAACGTTTAGAAAATGAGATGTTTCAACAATTAAAAATTCGGGTATTAAGCAAATATTGTGTTTATACACCAAAAGGAGAGCTTAAGATGCAGGTTCAAAAGGTCGATCATCACGAATTGTTTGAGCAGATTTATAATCAAGCACCTATTGGGATTGCACTTGTTGCTCCAACAGGACAGTGGATGAAAGTGAATCCTGCTTTTTGCAGTATGCTGGGTTATACAGCTCAAGAATTAATCCATCTTCATTACCAGGAGATCACCCATCCCGATGATTTAGCACAGGATCTGATGTACGAGCGCGAACTGTGTGAAGGTAAATTGAGTGAGTACAAATACGAAAAGCGTTATATTCAGAAAAATGGAGATATTTTATGGATATCGCTGCATATATCATTGGCTCGAAACGAGGTCAGCGGTGAACCGTTGTATTTTATTTGCCACGTTGTAGATATTACGGATCATAAAACAACCGAACTAAAACTGCTTCAAACGGAAGAAATGTTCAAACTTATTTCTGATAATGCACAAGAAATCATCTATATTGCGACCATTGACGGGATTTGTCGCTATTGTTCTCCTTCCATTTATAATCTGCTTGGTTATTCACCAGAAGAGGTGGTGGGCAAGAACAATACCGCTGTTTTCCACTCGCAGGACCTGGAACGTGTCTCGCAAATCGATTTGAGCACAGGTCATATGTTGAATCTGCAGGCTCGCCATAAAGATGGGCATTCTCTTTGGTTTGAGACCACCTATAAGGTTATCGGGGAGCCTGGACAAGAACAACAAATCCTTGCCATTGGTCGCGATATATCGGAGAGAAAGAAACATGAGGAAATTAGTGCAGAGGCTGAACGGATAGCCATGATCGGCAGTTGGGAGTGGAACATGCTGAGTGGCCATGTTTCCATGTCCGATCAGATATACGAGATGTTTGAAATTGATAACAACAAGCAGTATATGGCTAGCGATATCTTTGCATTCATGGAACAGGCGGAGGAGCAGCGGTTGAAGGACTGTATTGAATGGGTGAAAACAGGCCAACCGCTTGATTTTGAATATCGGCATTTGGGCTCGGCTGGTAAAGAAAAGTATATTCATCTGCGAGGGTTAGTTACTTTTAATGAGCATCAACAACCGATTCAGCTGAACGGAACTTTGCAGGATATTACGGAGCGTAAACTCGTCGAATTCAAACTTCAGGAATCGGTGGAACGTTATACTTCACTCAAAAAATATAATCATGATGCCATCATTTCTTTTGATATGGACGGCAATATCATAAATGCCAACCCGGTAGCTATGAAAATGACTGGATGCCCGGTTGTGGAGATGATTGGAACAAGTATCTGTCGGTTTATCGGACCTTACCATCTAGGGTTGATTCTCAATAGCCAGTATGAGATGGCTGAAAAAGAAATCAATGCCGTTCAGCACGTAAATGGTTCAGAGACAGAAGTTTTGGCAACGCTTGCGCCAATCATTATTAATGAGAAAAACGTAGGGTTCTACCTCATTGCCAAAGATATAACAGAACAGAAAAAGCTTCTTGTAGCCAAAGAGACTGCCGAACGAATGAATAAGGCCAAAAGTGAGTTTTTGGCGATGATGAGCCATGAGATCCGTACACCTATGAACGGCGTGATTGGGATGACGGATTTGCTTCTGGATACGCCTGGTCTTAGCGGAGAACAAAAGGAATACATTGAAATCATCCAAAAAAGTGGGGATTCGTTGCTTGCGATTATCAATGATATTCTGGACTTTTCCAAAATAGAGTCGGGTAAAACCGATCTGGTGGATGAGCCCTTTGATCTTAAGGAAATTGTGACAGAAACGGTTAATATCGTAACGCCAATGATTCGGGAGAAACAGTTGGATCTTCGTTTAAGCCTGGATGACGCCATTCCTGTTCCTTTGTTCGGAGATGCTTACCGTCTAAAACAGGTCCTAACCAACATTATTGGTAATGCAGTAAAGTTCACCCCGGAAGGCAGTATTGAGATCGAGGTGAAGGTTACCGGACAAGAATACAATGACGTTCAATTTCAGTTCAAGGTGAAGGATACAGGGATTGGAATTCCAGTGGAGAAAAGAAAGCATTTATTCGAAGCCTTCTACCAATTGGAGAATTTCATGACGCGCAAGCCTCAAGGTACTGGACTTGGACTGGCCATCAGCAAGAAGCTTGTAGAGCTTATGCACGGTGATATTTGGATTGAAGAGTCCGACGATCCGGGGACTACATTTATGTTTACGGTGTCGTTTAAAGCCAGCAACATGGAGGAATTCAACAGATACGATTTACAACAGAAAAAGAATAAAACAGATCAACTTCGAATTCTAATTGCCGAGGACAATGAGGTGAACCAGCTTGTTCTGCGTCGGATGATTGAGAAGAAGGGACATCTTGTCGATTATGTAGTGAATGGAATAGAGGCAGTGGAAGCTGTCAAAAGAAGTGCGTACGATATTGTGTTTATGGATGTGCACATGCCTCGACTGAATGGATTCGAAGCGACCAAAGCCATTAAGGAATTAATGCGGCCAGAGGCATGCCCTTATATTGTTGCGGTTACTGCGAACGCAGTTCGTGGGGATATGGACAAATGTCTGAAGGCTGGAATGGATGCGTATGTAAGCAAACCAATTAAAAGTGAATCCATTATGCAAGTGATGGAGGAATTCTACAAAATAAAGAAATATCCCACTACTTACAATTGAATTCAACATTCCGTAGGAACGGATTCTTGATTGGCAATGGAGCCGCTAACTTATCCATGGATAAGTTAACGGCCTTTTTGCTATTGTCCCATTCCGGGAATGACTAAATTACTGATTTTTGATCCATAGTTTGGAGATATCCATAAACCCAAACTCAGCGGTATGAAGGCCAAAGAGACTTTGATTAAGCAGGGCTTTTTTATTCATGTGGCAGCCGTACAATATCCAGCAGTTATCGCGAAGCAAATCCTCGGCTTCATTGAGCATCACAGACCTTTGCTCTTCATTCTGCTGAAGGAAATTCTCCATCTTTCGATAAAATATGGACTGTAAATCGGGTGATAAACAAATATGAAAATAGTTACGTTTGTTGATGAAAAAATTAATCATGCCAAATTGCCAGTCATCTTCCAAAACTTCTTCTGCGATAATCAAGTCGGCTTCGCTTGTTTCTCTCACATTGAGAAATTCAACGAAGGGTTGCAACTCAATACATAAACCGATGCTGGCTCCGCGTTGTTTAAGCCATTCTGCTTCTTTTTGATCTTTAGCTACAGTATAAGCAAGTATGATCTTTTCTCCCTGGTATCCGCTGCTGTACAGGAGCTCACGGGCATCCTCAAGTGAAGACTCGCGCCAAGGATGCTCTGCGCTTTTCCAGGGAAGAAAGCTGTTTGCCGGTGTAATTCGATTGCTGCCAAGTTCCCTCACCAAAGCGACTGGATCGAAAACAATGCGCATGGCTTGCCGAAATTCCAGTTGATGGTGAATACCGGCTTTACGAAAATTAATCAGCATATATCGGCATCCTGTTGCTGGATAATCAACACTGTTGCTCCCCGTATCGTCTGTAGCCAATTTAAGTCGGTCTGTTCCTGGTAACTCATAATGACGTTCATAAGGACCCAGATTGGGCACAAACCAGATATCTACTCGATCCAGATGAGGACGGATTCCATAATAGGCATCGAATGCGCTTATGATCAACACCGTTTCATTTATTTCATTGATCCGAAAAGGTCCGGTACCGATTAATTGTTGGGTTACATCGACATCATAGGGGAGAATCGTCATGGAGACACAACTAAGCAAGTTCAGGAAAAAACGATTAGGCCGACTTAGATAAAAACGTATGCAGTAATCCCCGACAACTTCGGTACGCTCAATATCCCGGTATAGCCAAATGAATGGACTGTCTACAGTGCGCAAGCGCTCTAATGTAGCTTGGACATCTCGGGATGTCATTACCCGACCATGGTGGAATCGCACACCTTTGCGCAGATAGAAAATCCAAACTCTTTGATCCTCGTTGCACTCCCACATATGCGCCAGATCCGGCAAGAAGGTTCCTGTTTTGGCGTCATAGGTGATTAGCGTGCTGCATACCTGCCCAAGCAGATAGGTTTCAAAAGCAGTATACACAAAAGCAGGGTCCAGCTCTGCCAACCTTCGTGACCTCACCATGCGAAGCACGTCCTGACCGGAAGAGCTCTCGGCATGACTGTGGAATCCCATCTGCTTGTTCAACGAATTCAGCAGTCGCTCCCGGAGAGCATCATTCTTCTCTGTGCTGCCGATCAACTCGATCGCTTCCTTCATTTTGCCTCTGCCCATGAGCTCCAAAAAACTCTCCTCGAGCGCCTCATTCACACTGCGCAGCAATGTCATCTCAGAATGATGACCCCGGCCACGCCCGGGCTGCCAGTGTATAAAGCCTTGTTCCTCCAGCTTGCGCAGAATAAACTTCACGTTGCGTGGAGTACAGCATAGGGCAGCAGAAAGGCTCTCAATCGTTACCGGAACCGCTTCATGAAATTTAAGAGAAAGTTCTTTTGCTGTGGCAAGACGCAGATAATGGGTTGTTGCTGTATCCATATGAAGTGCTCCTTCTTAAAGGGTGAAATCTGCTCACGTTTTCTTACACTTTTATTTCCCCCTTTTATCCATACAATTATACATAAAGGGATAGGGCAAAGGTAGCCCATCTGAGACAAAAACATCTAGAACAGGAGAACCATACGCATGAAGCAACATTTACGTCAAATTCACCCATTAGCTTGGACAATTATTGTTGGAACGATGTTTGGACGTCTTGTTACGTCCATGAGCATCCCGTTTTTATCCATTTATCTGACTCAGGTACTGGGAGCTACACCCACACAGACTGGAATTACCGTCGCGGTCAGTTCTCTGGCGGGGGTCATGGTCAGCTTTTATGGAGGTTATATTTCGGATCGAATCGGCCGCAAAGTGGTCATGATGGTCTCCGTATTTGGCTGGGCCTGTGTTTTCTTCATCTTTTCAGCAGCTGAGCATCTGTGGGTATTTTTTGTAGCCAATACGTTAAACGGATTATGCCGCGCCGTGTTTGAGCCCACGTCACGTGCACTTCTATCGGATATTACTCCACCGCAAAATAAACTGCTTGTCTTCAACCTCAGATATGCAGCCATTAATCTGGGGGTTGTGTTTGGACCGATTATCGGTCTTCAGCTTGGATCAGCGGAGTCTACGTTTCCGTTTATGATCTCCGGGTTGGTATACATCGTTTACGGCCTCGTTTTGTTCCTGCAATTTCGATTGCAACGCGCAAATCTGCCGGAACATGTTCAGGTCAGTGCACCTCGTTTACGAGATGCACTCGCTACTACGGGACGCGACCGTGTATTTTTGCCAGTACTTATCGGGACTACGTTTTGCGTGCTCGGGTATGGGCATTTTAGCTCAACCCTGGCTCAGTATGTGGCCCAGAATCCTCTTTTTGAACATGGAAGTCAAGTGTTTTCCTATATGCTTTCACTTAATGCGTTGACTGTGCTTGTAATCCAATTCCCGATTGTGCGGGTGGCCAGCAAATTCCCGCCGGTTGTGCCCCTCATTCTTGGAAACTTGCTGGTCGCAACAAGTCTGTTCCTGTTTGGCATAGCTGAAGGCGTTATGCTGCTGATGCTCAGTGTCATTCTCTTCACCATTGGGGAAGTGCTCATGTTCACCATGATGGATGTGCTGATTGACCGGATTGCCAAACCTGAATGGAAAGGGACCTACTTTGGCACAATTGGATTCAACAACTTGGGAAGCGTCATGGCACCGATTCTTGGAGGGCTCCTATTAACTCAATATGGGACGGGGAATGGCCTGTTCGTTTTTGTACCGCTGGCACTGACCACTGCACTTGGACTGCCTTTTCTTATCGTAGCGCATAAACGCCTTGTCGTCAGGGAGAGGGAAACACCACCCATACAAGTGAGCGCCTAGCTTGAGCGATGACAGTTGCATGGCGTATAAGCTTTAGCTGTTTTAACTTTTTTTGGAGAAAGGTAACTTTCATTGAGAAATCAGCGTTAATTAGTTAAACATTTCCTCATGGGGGTTCCAAATGATATTAAAAAAGTTTACTTTAGCATTACTGGCGTGTGTTATGTTTGCCGCGTTTTCAACGCCGAGTTCAGCTGAGGAAGCGACGCTAGAGATTGGGACTGGCGTATTGTCCAATAACCGGGTGTTAATTCCTTTGAGGGTTGTGTCCAGCAACTTGGGAGCAGAAGTAACGTGGTATAAGGAAGGGAAGAGCATTCGAATTCAAACGGATGAAAAAGAAATTTGGCTTGTGGTTAACTTTAAAAATGCGAAAGTGAATGAACAGATCATTAGAATGGATTCTCCTGTTGAAATAATTGGAAATACAGCATATGTTCCGCTGCGATTTGTTAGCCAAACGTTAGGAGCCAAGCTAGAGTGGAATCCACAAACTAAACAGGCAACCATCCATTTGAATAAACAAAACATGATTGTAAGTATGCAAGAGGAGACCATCCAAATACCTGATTCTGTGAAAATAACAAAGGGAAGAATAAATGTTTTGTCAGAGAAATTGAATGAAATTTCAGGCTTGTCTCAGATAAAGCAGGTCAGTACGTATTTCAAGCCTTATTTCACTGAAGATTTAATCCAATTTATTCTCAAGAGACAGGATCTAGTAAGTGATTGGATGGTATATGATGCTCCAGAGACTTCCGTTTATTATACAAGCAGTACAACAGCGACATTATCCCAATCGTTCGTAATCGGAAATACATTAACGGGTGATTCTCATTATGTAAATGATCGAAATATTGAACTAGTATACAGTCATGGTGTATGGAAAGTGAATCAGTTAATGATTAATCTCAGAGAAATTCCCTATCTGGGTTATGATCGTTGAAATCACAGCATATGATGTTCAGTGATATGAAGAAAATAACAACTGAGTTAATATTATCTTGACGGATTACGGTGGAGCGAATACAATAAACAACAAATATGTGTGACGGGTGGTTAAGATGAACATGTTCCAGACAGGGCGAATTCTAAATCGATAACTGAATACGCATGAGCAAGTGACTTAACCAATGTTTTTTTGTGTTGGCGTTTGGACAGTCATGTTTGTGCACCCCTGTCGTGGACGCTCATCATTATTGCGTGCAGAGGAGAAATCCGGAAACGCTTCTTATTTCATATGATTCTCTTATTGTTACAAGCTGTAGATGAACATTAGTTCATCTATGGCTTTTTTGCATGCATTCCACCCAATTTGTTGCACATGGAAGGGAGATTTTGCAGTGCTTTTTGGTATGAAACTACCCCTAAGGGGAGAAAGAGAGGCAGCGATATGAAACAACCTACTCAAAGTTATACCATTTGGTTTTCCCAACGAACCGGCAGTACTCTGCTGGGTGAAGCATTAAGTTCTACGGGGGTGGCAGGATATCCGAGGGAGTGGCTGCATTATCAGCATAAGAGCCCAGACACATTAAAGCGTGAAGATCTGGAGCAGATCTGGGATCAGGGAACAACGTCGAACGGAGTATTCGGAATCAAAATTAATTTTGAACAACGATGGATTGACGCATTCCGCAGTCTCTATAGTCTGCCAACAGCGTTATCGCGGGCGAAGGTATGGAGTACGGGTTTCCCTAATTGCAGCAAGCATATTTACATGACGCGTCGCAACAAAGTCAGATTGGCTGTGTCTTGGTGGAGAGCCATCGTCTCGGGTGAATGGCACCGCAAGCATGGGGACAGTCCTCAGTTACAAGATATTGCAGATCAATATAACTTTGATGCGATTAAACATCTGCTTGTGGAGAGTAACATGTGCGAAGCAGCAATTGAAGATTTCTTGTCCGAGTCAGACATTGTGCCGCTGACGATTGTTTATGAGGATTTTATAGCAGATTACGAAGGGACCGTCCTGAAAGTGCTAGAGTTTTTGGATGTTCAATCTGCCGGTGTTGCCGTATCGCCCCCTTTCTTTGACCCGATCGCAGACGAGATTTCTGAACAATGGGTGCAAAGATTTCGGGAAGAATGCCAGAGGGATTGGGAGAATGTTAAATGGTAAACACACTTGGTAAGATTCATCCACGGGTTGGAAATGTTGCATTTATTGTTATTATGTATGATTCATCTTAGCGAGGAACTAAAATGCTTTGAATCACAAAATAAAATAGAAATGTTATACGAAGGGGTGAGGGGCTATGCCCAAAACAGAGAAACGCTCCATGTCCTGGCTGCTACAATATCTAAAACCAGTCAAAGGACGATTGGCCTTGCTTATGGTGATGTTGCTGACGTCAACGGGACTGCAGCTCCTGAATCCACAAATTATCAAACGATTCATTGATACGGCCGCAAGTGGGGGAGTCCTTTCTAACCTGTTCCAGCTTGCCGGATTGTTTCTGGTTGTTGCCGTTGTAAATCAACTGATTACAGTAGCCGTAAGTTATCTGGGTAACGATGTGGCCTGGCGGGCAACGAACCGATTACGGGGAGATCTCCTGAAGCATTGTCTGCGTCTGGATATGCGGTTTCATAATGTTAAGACACCGGGAGAGATGATTGAACGGGTGGATGGTGATGTGACGAGTATCTCCAACTTCTTCGCGATGTTCATTGTGCAAGTGGTTGGGAGCTTTGTCTTGCTTGCCGGAATCCTCGGATTTATGTTCAGCGTAAACGTACCGATTGCGATCGTCATGACGGTGTTTACATTATTATCGATTCTGTTTATGGTGTTCATTCGGAATCTGGGAGTAAATTCTTCCAAAAATGAGCGGGAAGCGAGTGCAACCTTGTTCGGATTAATTGAAGAGCGTATTGCGGGAATTGAAGATGTTCAAGCGAACGGGCATGTCCCGTATGTGATGAATCGTTTTTATCGGACGATGCGTGTTGTATTTCAAAAAGGAAGGAAAGCCTGGCTGCTTCGAGTGATTCCTTGGAATACGACGGTCATTCTGTTCGCCCTTGCAGTCACGGCAGTACTTCTGCTCGGTGTTCATTACTACATGCAAGGCATTATCAGCATCGGAACGCTGTTTCTGATATATCAATACACACAGATGCTTAATGATCCGATTGAGATGTTGGGCGATCAGGTTCAAGAGTTTCAGAAGGCGAAATCAGGTATGCTTCGGTCAAGAGAATTGTTGTCTTTGCGCAGTGAGATCGAAAACGGACAAGAGGATCAGCTGCCAGAAGGGCCGCTTGGTCTGGAATTCAAGCAGGTGAACTTCAGTTATAACGAGGATAAACCTGTATTGCAGAATATTAACTTTGCCATTAAACCTGGCGAACGGCTGGGCATCATCGGTCGTACTGGTAGCGGAAAATCAAGTCTCAGTCGGGTACTTCTGCGCTTGTACAATCTGGATAGCGGAACAATTCGTGTGGGTGGCAAAGATATTACAGAGCTTACCTTGCCTGCACTTTACCGTAGGGTTGGTATGGTTACGCAGGATGTACAGCTGTTCGATGGTACGTTGCGAGATAATTTAACGCTGTTCAACCAAGATGTCTCGGATCAGATTATTAAGGAGACAACGGATCGACTGGGATTAAGTCACTGGATCGAATCACAGCCCGCAGGGTTGGATACACATCTGAAGGCAGGTGGTTCTTCATTGTCCGCTGGGGAAGCTCAATTGTTTGCCTTAACGCGAGTATTTCTGACTGAACCTAGTCTGGTTATTCTTGATGAGCCTTCCTCACGGCTGGATGCCGCTACAGAGAGCATGCTTCAGTCTGCCATCGATCAGTTGATGAAGCAATGTACGGGAATTATCATTGCACATCGCCTGGCTACTTTGGAGAAGGTCGATCAGATTATGGTACTGGGTGATGGCAAGGTACTGGAATTCGGAGCCAGAGAAGCACTCGCCAGCGATCCGGCTTCACATTATGCCAGATTGCTGATTACAGGGCGAGAGGAGGAATTGGCGTGAATGTGACAGGATTTATAGGCCGTTTGTTTCGATTCAGGCCTTTTCTATTTTTGATCAACGGATTGTTATGGTGCATATTTCATTCTTTGCCGCTGGCAATAGGAATAGGGATGCAGTGGTTCTTTGATCGGGCAACGGCAGGTTCCAGTGATTATATGTGGCTGGCAGCTCCGCTGATCTTCATTGCTTTGATCAGAGCGGCAAGAGTAGGCACGTTTTTTGCCGCATTCTATGCATGGATCACGTATATCTACCATATTCAGGCCATTCTGCGTACCAACATGCTCGCTGGGATTATGCGCTGGCCAGGACGTAATCTGCCAGCTTCACCGGGGGAGGCGATGAGTCGCTTTCGGGATGATGTGGATGAAGTGGTTGAGTACGTAGAATCCTGGGTGGATTTTTGGGGAAGGCTCGTGTTCGCCATCGTATCCATCGTCATCATGGCGAACATTAACTGGAAAATCACTCTAGTTGCAGTATTGCCCCTAGTAGTCGTGACGTTGCTGAATAACTTGTCAGGTAATCGGGCTCGTCGATATGCTCAGGTCAATCGTGAGTCGACAGGGAGAATTACCAGTTTCATTGCCGAAACCTTTGGAGCGGTGCAGGCACTGAAACTTGGGCAGGCAGAAGAGCATGTCTCTACTCGTTTTAACAAACTCAATGAAGAACGTCGTCAAGCCGCACTCCGGGATAATCTGTTCAAGCAGTGGATGAGATCACTTAATCAGCATGTGCTCAGTATCTGTACAGGTCTCATTCTCCTGATGTGTGCAGCTGAGATGAAATCTGGCAATTTCACCGTAGGTAATTTTGCCTTGTTCACCAGTTATCTAGCGAATATTGGCTTTAGTATCTCATTGTTTGGCTATATGGTATTTCAGCATAAACGGCTCAAAGTATCATTTGACCGGATGAGAACCCTGTTTCGTCCTGGTGAGGAAGACCGGATCATGGATTTCAGAGAGACTTATCTGAATGAAGATCCGCCTGAGCTTCCTAATGAACAGAGAGATCCCAAAGAGAAGCTAAGAGAGCTGGAGATCAGCAATCTGGCGTACCAATATCCACATTCTGCAAATGGAATACAGGATATCAGCTTCCGTGTGAAGCGGGGACAATTTCTGGTCATCACTGGACGGATCGGTTCTGGCAAATCGACTCTGGTCCGCACACTTCTGGGACTGCTGCCCAAACAAGAGGGCACGATTCGCTGGAATGGTAAAGATGTAGATCCCGCTACCTTCCTGATGCCGCCCAGAGCAGCATATACGCCGCAAGTACCTCGACTGTTCAGTGATACGCTGAAAGAGAATATTGTTCAGGGCAAACAGGGCCGTACGGAAGTCGCACTTGCAAAAGCCATACGATTGGCTGTAATGGATAAGGATATTCAAAACCTGGATCAAGGACTCGAAACATCCGTAGGTCCAAGAGGTGTCATGTTGTCTGGTGGTCAGATCCAGCGCGCAGCAACTGGGCGCATGCTGATGACGGAAGCGGACTTGTTCATCTTCGATGATCTGTCCAGTGCACTGGATGTGGAAACCGAGCAACAGGTCTGGGAAGGTTTGTTCCAGGAGCCGGATGTTACATGTATTGCGGTGTCTCACCGCAGAGCAGCACTTGCGAAGGCAGATCATATCATCGTCATGAAGGATGGACGAATTGAGGCCGAGGGCAGCTTATCAGATTTGCTTGCTACAAATGAAGAGATGCAATTACTATGGCAAGGTGAGCAAACACCGGTTAAAGTGGGATAAGATAAGATATACGATATATAAAAATGAAAAAAGCCGTACAGACAACTCTTTTTGAAAGAGTTAAGATCTGTACGGCTTTATTATTCCTAATTGGGTCAATCTTTATTTGATCAGCTGTGCAATCAATGAATACGCAATGATAACCAGGAAGATAATCGTGATGTGGTTAATGGAGAAAATAAACATTTTATGTGACCATTTCTTGGTTTCTTTCTTATCGAAAGTTGCCACACTAAGAATAAGCCATGCCAAACTTACCAGAAACGCAACAATGGCAATGAACGGGCTCAGCGGCCAGAACAAGAAGCTGGAGAATAACAACAATACCAGATAAACATTTGTCTGGATGTATGTCCGTCTGATTCCTTTTACAACAGGAAGCATGGGAACGCCAGCCGCTTTGTATTCGTCAAATCTCCGGATGGCAATGCCATAGAAGTGAGGCATCTGCCACAACAGCATGGTAACAACCAAAGCCCAAATTTCATAATGACCCAGTTCTGGCGAAATGGCTGCCCAACCAATGAGTGGAGGAACAGCGCCTGAAAGACTTCCTACTTCCGTATTGTATACCGTTGTCCGCTTGGTCCACATCGTATAAGGGAACACGTACAACAACAGTCCCAATATGCCGAATACGGCAGCCGAAGGGGAAGCGATATACAACATGATGCCCCCGATAATCGTAATGGCAATACCGAGGATCAAACCTGTTTTGGTATCTACACGACCAGTTACCGTCGGACGTGTTTTGGTGCGTTCCATGATCGCATCGATATCCCGATCATACAAATTGTTAAACACCCCGGCCGCTCCGATAATCAGGGAAGACCCGATGACAGAGAGGATAATGGGTACAATATTAGCTAAAATGGATGCATCAAATACATACAAAGCCAAACTTAAACCGGCAAACATGGCGATTAGATTGGATTTGATAATTCCGATCTTGATCGTATCAAAGAATACTTTCGGAATCGAGCTAGTATACTCCAGGCTGATTTCGGGCCGTGACCCTTTATTCAATGTTTTCAAGAACTCACTTCCTATATCTATTCTTATATATCTCGTGGTCTTATTATAGCATCCAATACACTATGTGAATTAATTAACGATTTAGGTTTTTAAATAATGTCATTTGATTGTGAACAATTTAAAAACACGGTTTTTTTTAATTGTTAAAAATGATTTTCTGTGATACAGGTCATTGAAACCAAATAGCAGCGATAACAAGAAAAGAATATTTTTCTTGCATGTTGAGTTGTATTTGTTTATTGTAGATATAAGAGATCTTTAAAGGCATAGAGTGATCTCCTCTTACGTTTTTTTCTATTAGAGAATAGCTGCAAGCGGCAAGGTATAATCAGTATAGGCTTTTTTTTGTAACAATAAAGGACATTGAATATCTGGAAAGGGTGTTAAATATGGATCAAAAGATGGATGTATTAATTATAGGCGGAGGACCAGCGGGTCTTAATGCTGCACTTGTACTAGGACGAGCTCGCAAACATGTTGTGGTCATAGATGATGAACGCCCGCGCAATTGGGTTACGCGTGAAACGCACGGTTTTCTGACGAGAGATGGAGCAAGTCCACGTGAATTTCGGAAGGTTGCGAAAGAACAGATTAGCGCTTACCCGTCTGTTCATTTTGTAGGGGACACAGCGACTTCAGTGACAGGAACAGATGGTGATTTTCAAGTTACAACGGCCCAAGGAGTCGTCTATCGCACGAAGAAAATTTTGTTTGCAGTGGGGAAAAAAGACCTCCCACTGGATATTAACGGGTTGAAAGAGGTATATGGCAAGAGTGCTTTTGTCTGCCCTTATTGCGATGGATGGGAATTAAGAGATCAACGGCTTGTCATCATTGTGAATGGAGCCAAGGCATTTCATATGGCCAAGACGATCTCGGGCTGGACAAGCGAGTTTACCATTTGCACGAATGGACCTGATGAATTAACGGATGAGCAGAGGGAGGAATTGAAGCAGCATGGTGTCCCGGTATGGGACTCTCCAATTCAATCTATTGAATCAAGCGATGGTATGGTGCAGCAAGTGGTGTTAGAAGATGGTACCGAAATCTCGTGCACGGGGATTTTCTTTGGACCGAAACTAACGGCTGGATCAGAACTTCCGCAGACGATAGGCTGTGAGGTTACGGATGCGGGTACAGTCGTTGTAGATGATTTCGGCAAAACAACCGTACCGGGTCTGTTCAGCGCTGGAGATGCAGCATCGGAGTTGTACCAGGCCATTGCTGCGGCGTCCCTTGGTGCATTAACCGCTGTAACGATTAACAGTGAGCTTAATATGGAAGCCTGGGATGAGCGCGGTAAACATTTAAACCCGTAGAATTACGTTGTACAATTTCTTGTCCAATACTTTGCACAAACGATAAGTCAACAAAATAGATCTGATCAAAAAGGGGAATGCAAAAAAGCAATTCCCTTTTTGTGTTTAATCAATCTTTTAGTAGATCTTTAGTAGTTCTTCTCCATCGATAAGTGGACTAGTTCCGACCGTTTTTGTCATAAACCCAATATTTGATTTTCATTCCTTAACGGTTTATTATTGTATCAAATGATAGATAATACTATCATTTTAAACTCTGGGAGAGGGTGTTTAAAATGAGCATTGCAACTAACGTTCCACAGCCCAAAATGTACGGACCGCTCGGGAATCTGCCCTTGATTGATAAAGAGAAACCAACATTGTCCCTTGGACAGCTTGCTGAGGAATATGGACCGATATATCGACTGACCGTTCCTGGTTATTCCGGATTGATTGTATCTGGCCCAGATTTGGTGGCTGAGTTATGTGACGTGTCTCGATTTGATAAATTTGTATACAATGAACTCGAAAATGTACGTGCCTTTGGAGGTGATGGTTTATTTACAAGCAGAACATCCGAGCCGAACTGGAAAAAGGCACATAATATTTTGCTTCCCACCTTTAGTAAACAGGCGATGAAGGGTTATCATCCGATGATGGTCGACATAGCCGAACAATTGATAAACAAATGGGCACGTTTGAATTCCAACGACACCATTGATGTAGCAGACGACATGACACGACTTACGTTGGATACTATTGGACTATGCGGTTTCAATTATCGATTTAACAGCTTTTACAGACAGGACCACAGTCCTTTTATCGAAAGTATGGTCCGTGCATTAAATGAAGCTATGCAGAAAAGCTCGCGTTTGAAAATCCAAAATCTGCTGATGGTGAAAACCAAACGACAGTTCGAGGAAGACATCCAAACGATGTTCTCATTAGTTGATCAGATTATTGAGGAACGTAAAGCAAGTGCTGCTCCTGAAGAGGTTGACTTGCTCGCTCGTATGCTGAATGGCAAAGATCCGGCAACCGGAGAAGCGCTGGACGATGAGAACATTCGGTATCAGATTATTACGTTCCTCATTGCCGGACATGAAACGACGAGTGGTTTGTTATCATTTGCCCTTTATTTTTTGCTGAACAATCCAGAAGCACTTCAAAAGGCCTATGATGAGGTAGACCGGGTATTGGTGAGTGACTCACCACAGTACGAAGAAATCCTTCAGCTTCCTTATATCCGCATGATTCTTAGCGAATCGCTACGTCTATGGCCAACCGCCCCGGGATTTGACGTCTATGCCAAAGAAGACACCGTCATAGGTGGCAAATATCCACTGAAAAAAGGGGAGAGCTGCAGTATTCTTCTGCCTCAGCTTCACCGTGACAAAGGCGCCTGGGGAGAGGATGCAGAGCTATTCCGCCCGGAACGTTTTGAAGATACGACTCAAGTGCCTCACCATGCGTATAAACCGTTTGGCAATGGAGAGAGAGCGTGTATCGGCATGCAGTTTGCTTTATATGAAGCAACCCTTGTACTCGGTATGGTACTTAAACATTTTGAACTGGTAGACTATAGCAACTATCAGTTGGATGTGAAACAAACGTTAACGTTAAAACCAGGCGATTTTCGAATACAGGTGAGAGCACGGACCGTTTCACCGAAACTGAGTACATCTGTTGCTCGCTCGGATGAAAAGCCGAATCAGGATCAGGGTATGCATACAAATGTAGCTGGTCATAGTGCTATGAAGGAATCGATGACGACTTCCGTAAATGCCAATCCAACGATACTGGTTCTATACGGCTCCAACCTGGGGACGGCAGAAGGCATTGCCAGAGCTTTTGCAGATAAAGCTCGTTCCTATGGAATTCCAAGCGAAGCCGCAACATTGAATGAATGGATTGGCCGTCTGCCCAAAAAGGGGATAGTTCTCATCGTGACAGCTTCGTATAATGGTAAACCTCCGCAAAATGCAGCGGCATTTATCGAGTGGTTAAAGGAAGCCGAGTCAGAGAAGGTGCAAGGTGTGACCTATGCAGTTCTGGGCTGCGGGGATCGGAGCTGGTCCAGTACCTACCAGAGCATTCCTCGATTGGTCGATGAGAAGCTTGCGAGCTTGGGAGGCAACAGGCTGTTACCTCGGGGAGAAGCCGATGCAGGCGGGGATATGGAGAAACAAGTGGAAGAGTGGCAGCGGATGTTGTGGCCCCAAATGTTAAAAGCGTTGGGGATTAGCGAGGAATCTATGGAGCACTCCTCACGAAGTACAATTCAAATGGAATTTGTTCGCGAGAAAGCCGATCTGCCACTTGCACAAACCTACAATGCCAGCTATGCCACTATAGTGGTAAATGAAGAGCTTCAGGCCATGGATAGTGGGCGGAGTACACGTCATATTGAGATGCTGCTGCCTAAAGGCATGACCTATAAAGAAGGCGATCATCTTGGCGTATTGCCCCTAAATGCAGATGAAATCGTGAATCGCATCTTGCATCGTTTTGGATTAAAATGGGACGTTCAGATCCAATTAACTTCGAACGAGACACAGTTGACACATCTTCCTCTGAACCGTCCTGTCAAAGTGAATGAATTGCTCCGTTCCTGCGTTGAGCTGCAAGCACCTGTTACAAGAACGCAGCTGCGGGAGTTAGCTAACAATACGGTGTGCCCACCTCATAAGCGTGAGCTGGAGGCGATGCTCGAAGAGAACAACTACAGGGAACATATACTTGAAAACAGAACTACCATGCTGGAACTGCTGGAAAAGTATGAGGCCTGTAAACTGCCGTTCGAAAGATTTCTTGAACTGCTGTCTCCACTCAAACCCAGGTATTACTCTATATCCAGCTCTCCACACTTTAATGCCAAGCAGGCGAGCATCACAGTGTCCGTTGTGAAAGAGCCTGCTTGGAGCGGCAACGGTGAATTCCGTGGTGTGGCTTCATCCTATCTGGCAGACTGCCAGACGGGAGAGAGTATTTCGATGTTTGTACGTACGCCAGAACCCGGATTTGAGCTGTCAGAAGAGCCGGATGTTCCAATTATTATGGTGGGTCCAGGGACGGGTGTTGCACCGTTCAGAGGTTTCCTCCAGGCCAGATCTGTACTAAAAGAGAGAGGATTGCCACTGAGTGAAGCACATTTGTTCTTTGGTTGCAGGAATGATTCGGATTTCATATATCGTCAAGAACTTGAACAATACGAACAGGCAGGCATCGTCAAGCTGCACACAGCTTTTTCACGTGTGGAGGATAAGCCCAAAACGTATGTGCAGCATCTGATGAATCAGGAGTGGGGGCAGTTGCTCCATTTGCTTGATGAAAAAGGGAGAATCTACGTATGTGGTGACGGAAGCCAAATGGCTCCCGCCGTCGAAGAGACTTTGAGGCAAGCATACCAGAAGGCGAAAGGTGCAACCCTTCAGGAGGCAAAAGATTGGCTCAATCAGCTCCAGGCGGAGGGCCGTTACGTTCAGGACGTGTGGGCATGTAAAAGACCCGTTGAATCGGCTAAAGCTCCTGTATGTTGAGACACGTTAAGATGGAGGCGGCGATAAGCCGCCTTTTTCTTATGTTGTTGGATGATGTGAGAAGAGAAAAGATCAGTATGTGTTCACATTAACTAAGTTATATACTTAAAAATCAAATAATAGTTCACACATTTTACATCAAATATTTTCACTATATGACAAATATTACATTTTAATAGAAGCCTGTCTTATATGATAGAACTGTACTCCAAAACGAAAGGAAGATGAAGATGAAAAAGAAACTTATGGTCGGTCTTTTAACTGTCGTTGCATGTTTCACGCTAGGCTCTACATCTTTTGCAGCTAGTGTACCTTCAACTTCAACAAGTAGTTTACCAGAAAGTACACAAGTAGTTCCTTACGCACAAAAGTATATAACCTGGCAGACCATTCTACCCAAATCTCAATTCCCAACGCTTGGTGATATCCCGGTGACAGCAAGTTATAATGTTGATCCGTACAGGGGAATACTTACATTAAAATCAGTCGATGGTCAGACAGGCTATACGTGGACTGTTACCTATGAGGGCTATGTCACCTATTAATCAATTAATCATTGAATAATGCTACCTATCCGAAAAACAGCCGCTGATCTGGAGTTTCTCATCCAGATCGGCGGCTGTTTTAATTTGGCTGATACGATCTATTGACAAAGAAAAATTTTTGAAGCAATATAATAAATGAACTTTATAAAGTATATAAATAAAGAAGTTTAATCAGCATTATTGTGTTTCATTTACTTTTAATTTATATGCAGGGAAGGGATCTACTTATGGCAACTTGGTTTCTTATCATTATCTACCTTGCGTTTATCAGTCTGGGGATTCCGGACTCCCTACTAGGTTCAGCCTGGCCCGTCATGTGGCCTGAACTTGGCGCTTCGTTTGGGTCAGCAGGAATTCTGTCAATGGTTGTTGCAGCGGGAACCATCGTTTCAAGCTTGGCCAGTGGCACGGTTATTCAAAAATGGGGAACAGGCAAGGTTACGTTAATTAGCTGTTGTCTGACTGCCGGAGCACTCCTTGGATTTTCCTTCGCACCTTCATTGGTATGGCTCGTCATTCTTGCCATTCCTCTGGGTCTTGGAGCTGGAGCCGTTGATGCTGCGCTGAATAATTATGTAGCAGAGCACTACAAGGCACACCATATGAACTGGCTGCACTGTTTCTGGGGTGTGGGCGCGACGACAGGGCCTATCATTATGTCGTATTACATTGCGGAACATCATTCCTGGAGAAGCGGGTATACAGCTGTAGCCGTCGTCCAGTGCTGTCTCGTCCTGATTTTGTTTGCCACGTTGCCGTTGTGGAAGCGTGTTGCTGCAAGTCGGGAGAGTACAAGTATGAACAACGAATCAGATCTTGTGCAAGCGGACAACACGTTAGTACAGAGTGAGAACAGACCCGAACGGAATGTATTGAAGATTAAGGGAGTCAAAAACTCACTGATTGCATTTCTGTTTTATTGTGGCGTGGAGACGACGGTCGGTTTATGGGGAGCCAGCTATCTGGTAGGAGCAAGAAACATCTCGGCGGAAACGGCTGCAGGATGGATCTCCTTATACTACGGTGGTATTACGATAGGCAGATTGATAACAGGCTTTATCACGTTAAAAATAAAAAATCGAGTGTTAATTCTGGCGGGTCAAGTGACCGCCATTGTGGGTGGAATCATTTTATTGCTTCCATTATCGATTTCGTTTGCACTGGCTGGATTTATGCTAATTGGATTGGGGCTTGCACCCATCTATCCCGGACTTCTGCATGAAACTCCAACTCGATTCGGCAAAGCGAATTCTGCCCGATTGATGGGATACCAAATGGCACTGGCGTACACAGGAACGACTTTGCTTCCTCCGCTTTTTGGCGTTCTCGCTGCGAAAACCAATATCGGATTTTTCCCGCTGGTTGTACTTGTTTTCCTTATCCTGATGCTGGTCAGCTCGGAGCAAGTGAATCGTATTTTGAAGAAAAGGATTTTAAATGGGTAGAGCTGGTAGGGGGCAACAATCCATACAACATTCCATTTAAAAAATGATACACAAAAAAAGCGAGGAACTACTCTCGCTTTTTTTGTTGTGTGCAGAATCACAGAATCATTACAGTTCATATAGCTGCTCGTATTTATCCGTTAAGTAACGAATCAATGGAGCGGTATCAATACTTTTTCCGGTGATGGACTTGATTAGCTCGTCCGCCGATCTTGATTTACCAAATTGATGAATATGAGTTGTTAGCCATCCGGTAATTGTCTCAATATGATCTGATTCAATCAAATGATCATAATCGGGAAGTTCACGGCGGATGACTTTGTGTATTTGTGCTGCATAGACAAACCCGAGTGTATAGGAAGGGAATAATCCAAATCCTGCGCTCCAGTGTCCATCCTGTAATATGCCTTCCAGATGAGTCGGGGGACGAATCCCCAGATATTCCTCATATTTATCATTCCATGCTTCAGGCAATCCTTCGTAATCCACTTCTCCAGCAATAATGGCTTGCTCCAACTCATATCGAATAATGAGATGCAGGTTGTAGGTAAGTTCATCGGCCTCAAAACGGTTAAACGTTGGTTTTACTGCGTTTAAAGCAAAATAAAAGTCATCCAAACTCACATGGCCAAACGTTTCAGGTTTGATTTTTTGCAAAATAAAATAGTTGTTTTCCCAGAAGCCTTTATGTCTGCCAATGAATTTCTCGAAAAAGATCGATTGGGATTCATGAATGCCGTACGAAGTGAAGATCCCAAGTCCAGTATGTATCAGGTTGGGGTCAATATTCTGTGTATAGAGCGAGTGGCCTCCTTCATGTAAAGCACTCCACAAGGAAACGCGAACGTCATTTTCAACAAATTTGGCTGCGAGACGTGCATCGTAAGGATTGATGGCAGAACTGAACGGGTGCACGGTTGCACCGAATTGCCCGGCATCAAAGTCGTAGCGAATGGCTTGTAACAGCTCGATCCCAAGCTGCCGCTGCTGTTCAAGTGGGAAAGGATGGTTGAATATGGATGTGTCCGGTTGTTTAGCGGAAGAGGTGACACGACGGATCAGCGGTATTAGAGCGGATTTCAGCTCACTGAAAATGCGATCCAACGTTACCGTATCCAGGTCAGGATCAAACTGCTGCACGAGTGGGTCATATGCATGCTGCTCGTATCCCCAGTATCCGGCAAACTTCAAGCTTGCATTGAAGATCTGTTTCAAATGCGGAGCGAAAATGGAAAAATCATTGGCAGCTCTGGCTTCCAGCCAAGCGGCGTTTGCAAGACCTTGCTGCTGTACAAATGCCTGATATTCCTCTATCGGAATGGCACTCCAGCGTTTATACGTTTTCCAATGCTCTGCAATAATTCGCTTGGATAGCTCATCAAGTTCCTCTTGTTGTGCTGCTTCCTCTAATCGCAAACCGAATTCAGCATCGGTCTGTAACTTGAATAGTTCTCCGGCCAATGTTGCTTTGGCTCGTGCGGCGTAGGATGCGCCCTTTCGAGGTGCCCCTGTGCGAGCATCCCAGGCAAGCAGGGTTTGTACCTGTTTATAATGTTCAACCTTCTCGATATGTGCCGCAAGTGCAGCATCCAAGCGTTGTATCGTTGTCATGTTCGTGACTCCTTCCAGATAAAGGATGAAATTTAAGTTGTATATTACCATCGGAATAGTTGGAAGTACAGAGAATCACGCTTTTTCGTAGATTACAAAAAATGAATCAACACATTACGATTGCTTATTTTACAAAAGTCATCTGTTCCCTTAGCCTGAAAATACCAATTTTCACTAATCCGACATGAACACTTGTATATCATTCAGGACAGTGAAATTGGATTTAACATTATGCATGAGAGCGAGAGGGGTTACATGATGAGAAAACATACCAAGCCTGCTTTAATGATGATTCTGGCATTCCTGCTTCTGGCAGGTTGCGCTTCAGGTGGAGAAGGCCAGCAGAATACACAGGCCTCTTCAACAACCGGTGAAACTCCGGTGCAGCAGACATCGGCTGAAGGAAAGACAGGCGGCACGCTGAACATTGGCTATCCAACACAACCGGTCACACTGGATGCACATGTGTCTTCCAATACAGCGGTTAAGGATATTTCACGCGAGATCTACGAGCAGCTGGTAACGTTGGATAAAGATGCACAGGTTATTCCGCTGCTGGCTGAATCCTATGAGATCAGCGACGACAAGTTATCCTATACATTTCATCTGCGCCAAGGTGTGAAGTTTCATAATGGCAAGGAACTGCAAGCGGAGGACGTTGTCGCTTCCCTGAATCGCTGGATCAAACTGTCGAGTCATGGTAAAGCGAACTTTGTGGGTGCCGAGGCCAAAGAAACGGACCCGTATACTGTCGTACTTCAATTGAAAACACCTTTTCTGCTAACACTGCAACTTCTAGCTGATCCGATTCCCGCAGCGGCGATCTATCCGAAAGAAGTGGTTGATGAAGCAGATGATAAAGGTATCAAATCATTCATCGGTACAGGTCCGTTTCAATTGGAGGAGTGGAAGCAGGATCAATATATTCATTTGAAAAAATATGACGATTACTCCGCCCGGACCGAGCCGAGTGATGGAGCAGGCGGCAAAAAGGAAGCGTTGGTCGATGACCTGTACTTCCGCTTCGTAACAGACGAGTCAACCCGCCTTGCCGGGATTACTTCCGGGGAATACGACATTGCGCTGAATATCTCTGTGGATAATGAACAGCAGATTGCGGACAATCCCGACTTGCAAACCTTTCTCAGTCCGGGAGGCATGATTGGATATTTCTATAACAGTAATGACGGCTTGTTCAAGAACGTCAAACTTCGGCAGGCTGTCAATGCCGTTCAGAATGTGGATGACATACTGACATCGGCATTCCGTGATCCACAATTTTATGTGAAGACATCCTCTCTGGTTCTACCCGAATATCCGAATTGGTATTCAGAAGCAGGTAAGGAATCGTACAGCCAGGCTAACGCGGATAAAGCAAAGCAATTGCTTCAAGAAGCAGGCTATAACGGCGAAGAAATCAAAATTTTCACGACGAGAGATTATGTGGATCAATATAACGTAGCCGTTGTTTTGCAGCAGGAGCTGGAGTCGATTGGCGTCAAGGTTAAGCTGGATGTCTATGATTGGCCTACGTTGCAAGAAAAACTCGGGACAGGCACAGGGTGGGATATCTACCCGATGAGTTATGCATTCCGGCCTACGTTCTACCAGTATGCGTTTTGGGGAGGCGGTGCAGGGCTGCTAAAAAGCGAGAAACTGAGCGAGCTACTTCAAGGAATCCGGACGTCCGATTCAGTAGAGGCCGCAAGGCCGCTCATTGACGAATTGCAGCAATTTGTATGGACCGAAGTTCCATTCTCTCAGATCGGGCATACCAAACAGGTTACAGCGCTATCGAAAAATATCAGTGGTTTCCAGAACATTTTGGGCCCGATCTTCTGGAATACAACCAATAACAAGTAGTTATAAGGAAGGCAACGGATGAAAAGGCGTAGAATCGCTTCCACAGGAATACGCCTTTCCGTTTGCCATTGGAAAGTGAGGTGGCCCTCATATGGGTGGATATATTGTTCGTCGGTTATTGTCCTTGATACCTGTCCTTTTTGTGGTGGCAATCGTTGTGTTCTCTATCATTCATGTCACACCTGGTGATCCCGCTGCGATTCTACTGGGTGAAGAGGCGAGCAAAGCCGATATCGATGAGCTAAGAAGCAAGCTGGGGTTGGACAGACCAATCTATGAGCAATTCGGCATTTGGTTGCTGGGGCTGTTATCCGGCAATTTGGGGGAGTCCATCTTTCTGGACAAGCCTGTGACAGAGGCTTTTTTTGAACGACTGGCGCCTACATTGTCCCTTGCGATCATTGCCCAGGTGATTGGTGTGTTTCTTGCCTTGTTCCTCGGCATTACAGCGGTCAAGCGAAGAGGGACCATCGTGGACCAATCGGTGATGGGTTTCTCCATGCTGGGCATCTCCATTCCGAGTTTTCTGTTGGGTTCACTGCTGGTCATGTTCTTTAGCGTGAAGCTGCGCTGGCTTCCCGTTGCAGGGTATCAACCGTTAAGTGAGGGGCTATGGCAGCATATCAAATACCTGTTGCTCCCTGGCATCGTGCTCGGCATCATTCAGGCAGCGCTCATTACCCGAATGACAAGATCCTCCGTCCTGGATGTGATGTCCGGCAATTTTATCAAAACCGCCAAAGCCAAGGGTGTCAGAGAAAAAACGATCGTATATACACATGCGTTACGCGTTGCATTCATCCCTATTCTCACAGTTATTGGTGAATCGTTCGGTGGGCTCGTTACTGGTGCTGCGGTTATAGAAACGCTATTCAATATCCCGGGAGTGGGGCAGCTCATCGTCAATTCGATTAGTCGAAGAGATTACTCGGTTATTCAGGGCTCTGTGCTGCTAGTCACGGTAGCTTATGTGTTTGTAAATCTAATCGTTGATTTGTTGTATGGTTTGGTCGATCCACGAGTTCGATTAAGCAAGAAATGAAGGGGGTGGAGACAACTTGATAACCAATCCGGATACCACCATCGCTACGTCAGGACTTCACAAAAGGAAGAACAGGCGCATCGTATTCAGACGCTTTATGCATAATCAGTTGTTAACCACAGGGGCGGGAATTCTGCTTGTTGTTGTGCTTCTGGTAATCATGGGGCCGATACTTACACCATACGGGCCGTTACAGATTGATCCGGTGAATCGACTCAAAGGCCCCAACGGGCAGCACATATTTGGCACAGATAACTTTGGACGTGATGTATTCACTCGCGCCGTATACGGTTTGCGTATTTCAGTTGCGGTTGGTTTTGCTGTTACGGTTGTATCTTCATTGATCGGCATGATTGTTGGGCTGTTATCTGCAAGTTATTCGGTACTGGATCATATCTTTATGCGCATCTGTGATGGTTTGTTTGCTTTTCCGTCCATTTTGCTTGCCATCTCCATTATGGCGGCTCTTGGCCCGAATCCAGGCAATGTCATTATCGCTCTAAGTATTATCTTCATTCCATCGATGGCCCGAATTATTCGTTCCAAGGCGCTGGTCATTCGGGAATTAACTTATATCGAAGCATTACATGCACAGGGAGCAGGCAGCTGGCGCATCATCTGGATTCATATGGCGCCCAATACGCTGTCTCCGCTCATAATCCAATCCAGCTTTATTTTTGCCGTATCGATCTTGACGGAAGCTTCTCTAAGTTTTCTTGGAGCAGGTATTCCTTCCCCGTCCCCAAGTCTCGGGAATATGCTTTTTGACGGGAAAACGGTGATTTACAACGCTTGGTGGATGACTGTCTTCCCAGGCATTTTCCTGGTGCTCGTTGTACTGGGTCTGAACCTGTTCGGCGATGGCCTTAGAGATCTGCTCGACCCACATGCGAATAAGGTGAAAAGGGGGAGACGTCGTGGGAAAACAACCGCTGCTTGAGGTGAAGGACCTGAAAGTGTCCATTTCAACCGAAAAAGGAACCATTCACCCGGTGGAAGGTGTTTCCTTCCACGTCCTTGCCGGGGAGACGTTGGGCATCGTAGGTGAGTCCGGCTGCGGGAAAAGCGTAACCGCCGAATCCATTCTTAGACTGTTTGATGAAGATTACGTGGATTACTCGGGTGAAGTCCTCTACGAAGGTACCGATCTCTTAAGCTTGTCCAAAAGACAAATGGAACGAATACGTGGCAATGAACTCTCCATGATCTTTCAAGACCCCATGTCTTCCCTGAATCCGGTTCAGACGATTGGCAAACAAATTGCCGAGAGCTTGAAGCTGCATCAAGGCATGAATGGCAGACAGGCGCGTCTGGCTGCCGTGGACCTGCTGCGTATGACAGGTATTCCCTCACCGGAGAAGAGGGTGGATGAACATCCGCATGAAATCTCCGGAGGGATGCGACAGAGGGTCATGATTGCCATGGCGCTTGCCTGTAATCCGAAACTGCTTATTGCAGATGAACCGACGACGGCACTGGATGTGACGATTCAGGCGCAAATCCTAGAGCTGATTGAAAGTCTGCAAGCGAAGACGGGACTTGGTGTCATCCTGATTACACATGATCTGGGTGTAGTCGCGGAGACGTGTACAAGAGTGGCTGTCATGTATCTTGGACAGGTCGTGGAGGAGGCAAGCGTGGACGATTTATTTTTCAATCCCCAGCATCCGTATACGTCAGGTTTAATGAAATCCATTCCTCGTATTGATGGCGAACAGCACAGCAAGCTTCACGTCATTGAGGGAATGGTACCCGCGCTGCATCAGGTTCCAACAGGCTGCCGATTCGCTCCAAGATGCGCTTATGCGGATGAACAATGCTTACGGGCAGCGCCTTCCTTAAAACAGGTGGACGAGAACCATTCGGTACGCTGCTGGTATCCCGGAATAGCAACGATTCAGGAGGAGACACATGAACTCGAAATCATTGGTTGAGTCGAAGCCGCTGCTACAGGTTAGCAATCTGAACAAACATTTCCCTGTTCGATCTTCTTTTGGCAGAACCAAGGGGCAAGTCAAGGCCGTCAACGGGGTATCCTTTGACATCCACACAGGACAAACCTTTGGCCTGGTGGGCGAATCCGGCTGCGGTAAAAGCACACTCGGTCGGTCGATTCTCAGACTTGTTGAGCCAACATCAGGGGAAGCATTTTATGAGGGCACGGATATTCTGGGGTTAAGCAAAAAAGAACTGCGAAGCTACAGGCAGCATATGCAGATGGTATTTCAGGACCCGTACACCTCGTTGGACCCTCGTAAACGCATCGGATACTCCATTGAAGAGCCGCTATTAATCCACAAGAAGGGCAACAAACGGGACAGAATGGAAACAGCTATGTCGTTGCTGCGCAAAGTTGGATTCAGTGAAGAACATTACGAGCGGTTTCCCCATGAATTTTCAGGTGGTCAGCGTCAAAGGCTGGGCATCGCCAAAGCGTTGGCCCTTGGGCCGAAGCTCATTATATGTGATGAACCGGTATCAGCGCTGGACGTATCGATTCAGTCCCAGGTCATTAATTTACTGGAAGAGGTTCAGGAGGAACTTGGTATTTCTTATTTATTTATTGCACATGACCTTAGCGTTGTACGCCATATTGCAGATCGCATCGGTGTGATGTATTTGGGAGAGATGGTGGAGCAGGGGCCAGCGGAAGCTTTGTTCGCCGATCCTCTGCATCCCTATACCAAATCATTATTGTCTGCGGTACCGATCCCGAATCCCCGTGCCAAAAGGGAAAGAGTTGTATTAAGCGGTGAGATTCCATCGCCACTTCATCCGCCTTCCGGCTGTGTTTTTCATACCCGATGCCCATACGTTATGGAGACATGCCGACAGGTCGTTCCACAGAAAAGATTTGTCGCTCCTGACCGTGAAGTGCAGTGTCATTTATACGATGAATAGAGGAGGAATGAAACATGAGTTTTCGTAGTTCAGCCGAAAAGTGGAAGGACGAGGCTATACGGCTTCGCCGCCATATTCACCAGAATCCTGAGCTTGGTCACCAGGAGTTTGAAACAGCCAAGCTGGTTGCTCAATTTTTGGAGGATGCTGGTCTCGAAGTAGAGACGGGTGTAGGCGGCACAGGGGTTGTTGGGCTTTTGAAAGGTGGACGCGAGGGAAGAACCATTGGAATTCGTGCCGATATGGATGCGCTGCCTATTGAAGAGAAGACAGGATTGCCGTTTGCCAGCGTTCGCGAAGGGGTGATGCATGCTTGCGGGCATGATGTGCATACCGCCATTCTTCTTGGAACAGCAGCGGCATTAAGTGAGCACAGGGATGAGCTTCTGGGAACAGTGAAGTTTATATTCCAGCCTGCAGAGGAAGTTCAGGGAGGCGCAACAGATCTGATTGCTGCAGGTGTTTTGCATAATCCGGAAGTGAATGCGATCATTGCGCTCCACGTGTGGCCGGATTTGCCTGCTGGCAAGATTGGTTTGAGAAAAGGGGCCATGCTGGCAGCGGCAGATGCTTTTGATATTCGAGTGACGGGAAAAGGTGGACATGCTGCCTATCCACATCGAACCATCGATCCGGTCATCATTGCTGCCCAGATTATAACTGCGTTGCAAACGGTAGTATCCCGAAACCTGTCTCCACTTGATTCTTCCGTCATCTCGATTACGAAACTGCAAAGCAATAGCAATGCGTATAACGTTATCGCTGGGGAGGTTCAACTCAGAGGTACCATTCGTACGCACAATCCTGAGACGCGTGAAGCTGTGCCCGTATATATGAAGCGCCTCATTGAGGCCATTGCCGAAGGGTTCGGTGGTAAAGCGGAATTTGATTACTACCGCGGCGGTTCTCCTGTAATAAACGATGATCATATCGTCGATGTGATTGAACAGGCAGCGGAAGATACTATTGGCCGGGAGGCCGTGGTGTATCTGAAGGAGCCATCCATGGGCGCCGAAGATTTTGGTGCGTATCTCGAATTTGTGCCGGGTGCCATATTCCGACTCGGCACAATAACAGAAGAAGATGCCCGTTCAGAGCTTCCCCTTCACAGTGATTCCATTATTTTTGATGAGCAAGCGATTGTTACAGGAATATCGGTTCTTGGAGAAACAGCCATCCGTTATTTGAACCAGAGCAGTGATGATGAATCAAGGGTTGCCCTGGGTGTTGCAGCAGGCAATGAGGAGAGAGGGAATCGACATGACTGAGTTGAAGCAACAGTCGGAGGTGCACTCCATACTGCATGAGATCGACCGTGATCTCCTGCTTGAATATAACAGACAGATTGCGAAGGAGATTCGTTTGTCGGGTTCCGAAGAGGAACTACGGGCTTTCCATTATATTAAGGAACAGCTTGAGGATTTTGGGTTGACCACCGAGCTTACGTTTAACAAAGCCTACATCAGTATCCCTGTCAGAGCAGAACTTAAGGTCGGCGGCATTTCTTTTGCAGCTATTACGCACTCCATGTCAGCCCAGACGGAACAGTTGAGCACGCTTTTGAGATTCATAGAGCTAAAGGATTCAGACCAGACCGACTGCGCCAATCAAGTGACAGGTCATGCGGTGGTCGTTCACGGACTTGCGAATGGGCCCACGATTTATCGTTTGCAACAGTTGGGTGCAGTAGCTGTCATATTTATCAATAGTGGTGCGTATACGCATGAAATGATCGTTTCCACCGTGTGGGGAAATCCGACACCGGAGTATGATGGCTATCCGTCCATTCCTGTTCTGTCGGTCAACCATTCGGATGGGGAGCAGATCAAGTCGTTAATAGTCCCGAAAGAAAGAGAGACTCTAGAGATTACGTTGACCGCGGAAGTGCGCACAGACTGGGTGAACATTCCGACCTTGATTGCTGAGATAAAGGGGACGGAAGAACCTGAATCCTTTGTGCTGTTTAGCGGACATGTGGATTCATGGCATTATGGGGCGATGGATAACGGCTCCGCCAATGCCGTCATGGTGGAGACGGCACGGGTATTATCATTGCATCGTAACGCGCTGCGGCGCTCCGTTCGGTTCGCATTTTGGTCAGGCCATTCCCACGGCAGATATGCCGGCTCTGCATTATACAGCGATCTTCATTGGGAAGATTTGCACGAAAACGGGGTGCTTCATATCAATATTGATTCCGTGGGCGCCAAGGGAGCGAGTCACCTCGGTGCAGCCAATACAATGTCAGAGACACGGACACTATGTGCTGATGCCATACGCACCGTAACGGATGAACCTTTTCGCGGTTCTCCGTTTGGAAGGTCGGGAGATCAGTCTTTCTGGGGTGCTGGACTTCCGTCTGCTTTTATGGGGCTGTCCTATCAGCCTGAGGGCTGGTTTGGCTGGTGGTGGCATACGACAGAGGATACGCTGGACAAAATTGACGGAGATTATCTGGCCCGTGATTGCAAAGTGTACGTAGCTGCCGTCTATAATGCTGCCTCTGCTCCCATTATTCCAATTGATCAGAGACAGGCAATCCGAACCCTTTCCGAACGAATGGGCTATTATAGAGAGCTTATCGGAGACAAGCTTGATCTTTCGCGCTTAACAAGCAGGGTCCAGCAGCTACAGAAAGCCACGGATCATTTCTATAACCGGATAGGTTCCTCGTCCCTCCCGGATGCTTCTGTTACAGAAGCGAACCGAACGATATTGTCACTTAGCAGATGGCTGGTTCCCATTAATTATGTTCGAGGCAGCCGGTATGATCATGACGCCGCAGGCAGTCATTCACTTGTGCCTGCGCTGTCAGACATCGAGCTTCTGGCGGTAGCCGAAGAAGGAAGTGAAGCCTTTTTCAGACTCCAAACATCACTTATACGTCAGGTGAATCGAATTGGCTATGAGATAAAGCAGGCAGAGCGACTTGTCGTGGAGGCCGAAAAGAATCTCGTTTGGAATTAACCCAAGGTGAAGCAGCCTGTTTACAGCAAGAACATCATGGTATAGAGGAGCGACAGTCATGCCGGAACGAACATTTGCAGGGAAAAAGGTAGTCATTACCGGAGCGGCAGGTGTATTTGGCCAATGGATTGCACAAGCATACGCCGCCGAAGGCGCAAGCCTTTATTTGTCCGATATCCGCGAGGATGCCCTAAGGAATACAGTAGATAAGCTGAAGCAGGAGGGAGTGGATGTTCACTGGCATGTAACGAATCTTGTGGATGAAAAGTCCATTAATGAATTGGTTCAAGTGGTCGAACAGCAATGGAAAGCGCCGGATATCGTCATCAATAATGCGGGAATATATCCATACCGCACACTCATGAACATGACGCTTCAACATTGGAATGAGACGATGGATCTAAATCTGGCAGCACCATTTCTGCTTATTCAGCATTTTGCCAAACAGATGATTGCGAGCGAGGTCGAAGGTTCCTTCATTAATATAAGTTCTGGGGCAGCTTCCACCGCAGGTGTCGGCATGGGGAATTATTCGGTTTCGAAAGTAGGAATCGAGATGCTGACCAAAACCTTTGCCCTGGAGTTGTCCCCCTATCGCATTCGGGTAAATGCGGTTGTGCCGGGTTATGCACCCGGCAGCGAGGTTAGTGTGATGACGAAGGAGCATACAGAACATATGATCAACATTACACCGCTAGGCCGGACATCAGGTCCGGATGACGCTCCTCAAGCGATATTGTATCTGACCTCTGAGCAGGCTTCATTTATTACAGGCAGCATATTAACGGTAGATGGTGGACGCACGGCAGGCAGACTCAAGTAATAGTTTGCGCCCTAAAAAAGAAAATAGAATGGCAGCTGGTGAGTCAATTTTATGGCATAGCCAGCTGGGAAGGGAGTTCAAATTCAGGAACATATAAATTGCTCTGAAGCAGCGCAGCTCGAATGTCTAGCATCAGCTTTTCGCTCGCGGAACCAAGCGGTATATTTCGCTTACGCAAAATGCCTGCAATGGGCCCAACCTTGAGATCGGCAATTTTTTGGATAACAGTACCGGTAATGGCTGGGCAGATTGTTGCAATCGGAGCAATGGTTATGCCTAATTTGGCTTGTACATAATACTTGTGAGACCGGATATTACTTATTTCGATTCCCTGATAATCGCTGTCGATTTTCTCGGCCAATAACTGCTCAATGCGGATGCGAATCGGGCAATTAGGGGGTGTGAATAGGAATTGTTGTCCTTTCAGATCTGCCAAATGGATTTCATCATCCTGAGCAAATGGATGTGAATCATACAACAGCAATGCCATCGGTTCAAAAAGCAGCGGTTGAAACTCGGTTTCCATACTCGTCTCAGGAGAAGGGCAGACGGCAAAGTCAAGCTGCTCATCAATTAGCAGTTCATTAAGAAGCTTGCTATCCCCGATGCGCACGCTGAGCTTAATCTTCGGATTCTGTTTTACAAAAGAAGATAGAATAGTAGGAAGCCGATGGCTGGCTGTTGGCTCGGATACTCCAATTCGTACAAACCCCGCTTGTCCCTGTTGAATGTCGGTGATCGTATTTGTCAAATACTCGTATTCCTTCAGAAGCTGATCGGCTCTAGCGTAAAATATTTTCCCCGCTTCCGTCAATTTAATCTTTTTGCCTCTATCCAGTAATTTCATACCCAGATCGGCCTCAAGTTTCTGCATATGCAGTGTAATTGCGGGTTGTGAATACTGCAAAGCTTCTGCTGCCTGTTGAAAGCTCCCGAGCTTTACAATCGTTTGAAAGGTCTTGATCATTCGCATTTCCATGGCAAACACCTTTCTATTCATTATTGTAATGATCAGTATATCATGGTTAATGCATACTATCCAAATAGGATATTATGTTTTTAAAATGTTATCAAGGATAATTTGCTCCTGTTCTTTCCGTGCACTGAATTGATAGCGCTATCACGAAAATTGGCCGAAATATAAGGGTTGACAGTGTTTTTCGAAACGGTTTTAATTATATAGACCGATTGTTATAATTCATTTAAGGATGTGGCTTTATTGAGTGAAAAGTCTAATGCTAGAGAACTAATCGTCAGCACAGCAGCCAGACTGTTTTTTTCACAAGGATATCATGCGACCGGTCTAAATCAGATTATTAAGGAGAGCAGTACGCCAAAAGGCTCGTTATATCATTATTTCCCACATGGCAAAGAAGAGCTCGCTCATGAGTGCATTCAAAAAGCCAATGAAAACATTCTGCAGAAGTTTGAAGAAGTGTTTGCTGCTCATGATAATACGGGGGATGCCATTCAGCAATTTATTCATGATCTAGCCATTGAAACGGAGGCGGCAGGTTTTACGGGTTTTCTTCCATTTAGTTTCTGGGCGGCCGTGGAGACCTCGTGCATCAGTCAACAATTGCGAATTGCCTGTCAGGACGTGTTTGCAGGATGGCAGCAAATCATTACGAAACATCTGATTTTGGATGGCATAGGTGAAAAGAAAGCACAAGAGATGGGACTACTCGTCATTTCCTTAATGGAGGGCGCATTAATTATCAGCCTGACCAACCAGGACAAACAGCCTTTGCTGACGGCTGCTGATTATTTGTCCGTTGTGGCGAAGAATGCAAAAGAGAAGCAATAAGCTTCGTAAAGAGAAATAGAAATCGTCAGATTGTTTGAGGAGGATGGGATCGTGGAGGCTTCCATGAAGGCTGGTTCTGTACAGGATCAACAAGAAACAAAACAATATAAAGTATTTCCGATTTTATTCGCCATGTTACTTAGCGGCTTTATTGGTCTGTTCGGTGAAACGGCACTAAATGTGGCATTGACACCGCTTATGGGCTTGCTCGAAGTTGGACCTACTACCATTCAGTGGTTAACTACAGGTTATTTGCTCGTTTTGGGTATTTTGGTGCCGGTTTCCGGTATGCTGTTACAATGGTTTTCGACGAGACAGTTGTTCACGACTTCTCTGATTTTTTCGATTGCAGGAACGATAGTTGCTGCTATTGCACCGAGCTTTGAAATTCTGTTGGTGGCGCGGGTATTGCAAGCTATAGGTACAGCTCTGTTACTGCCACTAATGTTCAACACTATATTGGTTATCTTCCCGATTGAAAAGCGTGGCGCTGCCATGGGATTGATCGGTTTGGTTATCATGTTTGCACCAGCAAGTGGACCGAGTATCTCGGGTCTGATTCTGGCCAATCTGAGCTGGCACTGGATTTTCTGGATCTCCTTGCCGTTCTTCATTATTTCATTGGTATGCGGCTTGCTGTTCTTACCGAATATCTCGAAGCTGACCAAGCCCAAAATTGATGTTCTTTCCATTGTGCTCTCCACACTTGGTTTTGGTGGTATCGTGTACGGATTCAGTAGTGCAGGAGGACATGGGGAAAGTGGCGGTGGCTGGACCAGTCCTATCGTTGTAGCCACACTGGTTATTGGAGTATTATCTTTGCTGCTGTTCAGCATCCGTCAATTGAGAATGAAACAGCCGATGATGGATCTGCGGGCATTTAAATATCCAATGTTTACAGTCGGCTTGATTCTGATCTTCCTTTGTATGATGATGATGTTGTCATCCATGCTGATTCTGCCGATGTACCTGCAACAAGGTATGGCGGTCACGGCTCTGACTGCCGGTCTGGTTCTGCTGCCGGGCAGCTTGCTGAATGGATTCTTGTCCCCGGTTATGGGGCGTCTGTTTGACAAATTCGGTCCGAAGTGGCTTGTGATTATCGGTCTTGCGATCGTAACTGTTGTACTCTTCTTGTACACTGGAATCACTCCGACAACGACTCTGGGCAAGATTATTACGCTGCATATCTTCATGATGATCGGGATTTCAATGATCATGATGCCTGCACAAACCAACGGCTTGAATCAATTGCCACCTGATTTCTATCCTCACGGAACGGCGATTATGAATACATTGCAGCAGGTATCCGGAGCTATTGGTACAGCTGTTGCGGTAAGTATACTGAGCGCAGGTCAGACCCGCTTCTTGAGCGGTGTGACGGATCCTGAGAGCCCAGAGAATCAGTTGGCAGGTTTCACATCCGGTGTACAAAATGCATTTATTTTCGCACTGGTACTTGCTATCATTGGTCTGATCACTTCACTCTTCGTAAAACGAGTTAAGGTCGGTGCTCAGCAGGGCCAACAAGGTCCTATGCATTAATTAAAAGTCATATAAGAAATGAAACGATGCTCTCTCTTCAATAGAGGGCATCGTTTTTTTGTACCTTGACATGAAACGGGTTCCATCCATTAGAGTGAAAATAAACCTGCCAGTCGAAAAGAATAAATCTCGATGTTGGAAGCAAATAGTTCATGTTCTGGTGAAATTGTATATGTTCATATGGAATTTTAAAGATAATATAGAGAGTAGATTAATGAATGATAACGGATAGAGGAAAACGTTTTAGAGTGTATTTTATAATCAAGGAGACGTCTTTATGAGAATCGTTAAATCAATTCCTGCGAATATTGAACAATTGCTAGATCGTTATGAGAAAAATGGTCATCTGACCATGCAAGCTTCACTAATGGGAAAGCAGTCGGTTGTTTATCGTTTACAAGAGTACTGCCTTAAGGTATATACGCCTCGTGGAAAAGTGGATGGAGAATTGGAATGTGAGGCGCTCTTGTCATTGCAAAACAACCTTCATGTTCCCGAACTGTATGCGTATGCTCCTGGGAATTTTGTGCTGACAGAATGGATCGAAGGATTCAATCTGAGACAATATCGGGCAACGTATGGACACATACCGCACAATCTAATATATGATATGTTTTCAACAGAACTTCAGCAGATTCAGGCAGGTTATCGTGATTGGGATGTCATTCGATATGAGAATTTGCTATGGACTGACATAGGGGAGGTCAAACGAACTGATTTTTGGCTATGTGAACCTGTTAGTTGCCTGCGGATTCGAGAGCGATTACAACAAGAGATTATTCGAAAGATTGAGCGGATATACAGCGGTGATGGAGCTGACCTGGGGGAGATCGTGCATTATTTTGATCGACACGGTCTCACGACCACGGAGGTCCAAGAGGCATTAGCACATTTCAGATCGCTAACACCGAGGATGGCACTAGCACAGTAACGGCACTAACGAAATAAAAACCCTGACGATTACCAGAATCGTTAGGGTTTTATTTTGAAACGAATTGTACTGCTTGTTTAGCGTTTGTTCAGGGAATCTACTTCTTGACCAGTTCCAATATTTCATTGGCAACAAGATCCGGGTGATATTGATGAATATAATGCTCGGTATCCTTAACAGTTACATGTTTGGAATGTTCCGACCAGGACGTAAATTCAGCTTGGGTTTTATCCCATATCGGCTCACTGGCTCCGAAGTAATCTGCTGTCAGTATGGTAAGCGGAAACGGGAAGGGCTTTTTGTTGTCGACGACAACCTTGGCATTGGCTGTCATTTCACGCAACTCATCCACGGTGTTGGCATTCCCATAGTTAAGCAATAGAGCCGTGGTATCTATTTTCTTCAGATCATCTGGTACAAACTTCAGGCCGTTGCGATTGGCATTGGAAGCTTCCACAACAGCGTCAGACTGTAAAGTCAACCGAAACAAACCCGTTTTGATCCGGAATTGGTTCATGAAGCCACCAATCACACTTGCTATATCGTCAGTGTCATTGGCGTAATATTCCGGACTTCCCCCATCCAACATGACAATACCTTGAACTTCATCCGGATATTTTTGCGCAAACCGGAGTGTTTCCAGCGAACCGAGGGAGTGCCCCACCAGAACGTATGGTGGCTTTTGCCCAGATACCCCTAATAACTCGTGCAATTCATCTGCCACGGTATCGACATCGCGTTTCTTATCGGTCATATCGCTATAACCATAACCAAAGCGATCGTAAACCGCGAATTTCGTGTAGGGTGCAAGTTTTTCGTAGAGCGGATAAAAGTCTACATAAGGATCAGCTGTGCCCCACCCGGATGCAAGGACAACTGTTGCATCTCCTTGACCACCCGTATATAAATGCATATTGTCACCATGTATGCTGTAGAGCTTGCCAGGCGGAATAAATGTTTTCTGATCCTGACGGGTACTCACTTGTTGATAGATCAAGCCCGTAACCAGAAGGAGAAGTAAAGCCACTGCTCCGAATATAAACGTCTTAAATAATCTTCTGCGAAATTTTTTCATCATCTCTCACATACTCTCTCTGTATTTTCTCTATCATATATGCCCAATCTTATTGGAGAGAAAACAGAGTCTTAATTCCACCTTAATTTTCGAATTGCTCCATTGAAATGAAGTTAATTGAAATATTACATTCAGATAACCGAAGGCGAATTGATTATAAACGAGCAATGATTTAATATAAAGGCTAATATTGCTCCTGTTTTACTCAAGATTGAATGATCGCTCGAATGATTGATTATAGAGAACAGAAGGTATGAATAATGACAAAATACGAAAATCAGGTTCCGACATCCGCAGGTATGAGCTTCAGCTCCCTCGTGAGCATGTTGAAAGATTCCATGCGGAAAAGTATAGAGCGAAGACCTGCGGGTAACATTCCCGTAGAAAAATATGAACCAGCGGAATCGTTAAATGTATCCGATCATCCGCAGGTAACATGGTTCGGTCATTCGGCTTTTTTGCTTGAGATCGAAGGACACAGATTGCTCTTTGATCCAATGCTGGGCAACCGTCCATCTCCTGTATCTTGGGCGGGTACGAAACGATACAGCACTAACCTGCCAATTCAACCCGAGGACTTTCCAGCCTTGGATGCGATCATTATATCGCATGACCACTATGATCATCTGGACTATTCCTCTATCCGCAGATTGAAAAATAAAACACAGCGGTTTATCGTCCCACTTGGCGTGCGTCGAAGACTAATTCAACTGGGTGTGCCCTCGGAACAGATTACCGAACATAACTGGTGGGATGAGCTATCCTTCAAAGGTCTGACATTAGCCTGCACGCCGGCGCGGCATTTCTCGGGCAGAGGGTTGTTGGACCGCAATTCGACACTGTGGTGTTCGTGGGTTATTGCTGGACAAGAAACGAAGGTTTTCTTTAGCGGCGACAGCGGATACGGTCCTCATTTTAAGGAAATCGGCAGTAAGTATGGACCCTTTGACCTGACCCTGATGGAATGCGGACAATATGATGAGCGTTGGTCCAACATTCATATGATGCCGGAAGAAACGGTACAGGCTCATTTGGATGTAAGGGGAGGGCTGCTCATCCCGATTCATTGGGCAGCATTTACTTTGGCCTATCATGCCTGGAACGAGCCGATTGAACGGATCACCAAGGCTGCACATGCCCTGAATGTCACCATTGCAACACCCAAAATCGGTGAGAAGGTTGTGCTGCATACGGGAGCTTACCCAAGCCAACCGTGGTGGAGATCAAACTGAGGTAATTTGAAATAAACATAAAAGCGTCCAGCTCATTAGATGGGAGGGCGCTTTTTCTCTTGCATTTATTTTAAAATCGATAGGGCGCTATAGATGAGCAAAACACCCATTAGAATATTAAAAGGACGTTCATATTTCAATAAAAAGCTCTGAAATAACATACCGCATAACCCCCAAGTCATATTGGCACTAATGCCAATGATGGTTAGAAGTAACGAAAATACGATCATATGAACATGAGAGTCTCCGAGAGGCATAACAAATACCGAGATGGCCGTAAGACCATACAGAATGACTTTGGGGTTGATGAATTGCAGGGTGAAGCCAAAGAGAAACGTAAAACGATTGACCTTTGGATCTTTGGCATTTGCAGGTTTACTTCGCATGATTTTGATCGCCAAATAGATCATGTATACACACCCCAACATGTTCAGGGCCGGTTTGATCCTAGGGATGTATTGATGCAGAATAAGGTTGAAATAACTAGACAGGAACATAATAAGCAGGCAGCCAGCTGCTACGCCGGCAATAAACGGAATAATTTTTTTGAATCCCTCGTTTCTTGCGTGAGTCATGGCGATGATGTTATTGGGACCCGGTGTGAATGAAGCAACGATTGCGTAAGTCAGTAACGGAATGATATTCATAAGTCCTCCACATTTCATTCTTGTTGTATGTTATATTTAACTGAAACGTGCGATATAACGTACGTTCTTTATAATTGTACAATATGTACGCTATATAGCACAATATAATCTTTTAAAACAGAGGTGACAGTATATTGAAAAACATTAATGTTGTTCTGGCTCAGAATTTGAAGCAACTTAGGGAACAAAGAAAGCTTAGTTTGGACAAGGTTGCTGAGATGTCTGGAATTAGCAAGACGATGCTGGGTCAGATAGAACGTGGTGAATCCAACCCTACAATAGCGACGGTATGGAAAATTGCGAATGGCCTGAAAATTTCGTTCACTGCCTTAATCCACGAGCCAAAGTCGGACACTACAGTTGTAACGGGCAGTGATGTTCAAGCATTGATGGAGGATGAGGGAAAGATTCGGATATATCCCCATTTTCCCTTCGAAGAGGGGCGCCGTTTTGAAATGTACATGATGGAAATGGATGAAGAGTCTTCTTTGAATGCTGAACCACATATAGAAGGAGCAGAGGAATTTATTACAGTTTTTGAAGGGGAAGTTACGATTCGGGTTGGTGCAGAGGATTATACGGTAAAACAAGGGGAGTCGATCCGTTTTCGCGCGGACAAACCCCATGGCTATAAAAATTCGGGTGCCTCTGCGAATAAATTAAGCATGGTCATCCATTATTCAAAATGAGATGGTCATACGAATAGATTCTACGCTATTTATATTTTGTTTAAATTCGTGTCGTACGATCTTCCTGAATGAGTGAAAGGGGGTCCGGTAATGAATCAAATTCTAATTGTCGATGATGATGTTTATATCCGCGAACTTGTAAGTACGATCCTGAAACAGGAGGGATTTCTTACAATTGAAGCGGTTGATGGACATGATGCGCTGCAAAAAGTAGCAGAAGTGAATCCAAGCCTTTGCATTATAGATATTATGATGCCAAATATGGACGGTTTTGAATTGTGTCGCGAGCTTCGGCGCTATCATGAGGATATTCCGATTTTAATGCTAACTGCGAAGGAGGATATCACTCAAAAAGTCAAAGGATTTGAAATGGGTACGGATGATTACCTCACCAAACCGTTTGAACCTGCTGAACTGATAGCCCGTACGAAGGCATTGCTGAAGCGTTATAAAATAAATGCCGCCCAATCGGTTACCGTTGGACGAATCACGCTAGACAGAAGCAGTTATGCTGTCATTATGGAGGGGAATACTCATACGATTCCTATGAAAGAGTTTGAATTGTTATTTAAGCTTGCGGGTAATGCCAATAAAACACTCTCCCGTAATCAGTTGATTGAGGATTTATGGGGGTATGATTTTGAAGGAAATGAACGCACACTGGATGTACATATCAATCGGTTGAGAGAACGTTATCAACCGGAGACGGCAGGTTTCAAGATTACAACCATTCGAGGATTGGGTTATCGATTGGAGGAGACACCTTGAAGAAAGAAGGGGCTTTCAATCGAGCGGAGATGGATATGTTTATAAGGCGAACGATTTTCTTCCTGGTGCTCTTCTGTGTATCTCTATGTGTTGGATATGTGCTAATGCAGTGGATCTATAAGGTGACTGGGAATCCCCCGGAACTGATTGCCCATCTTCTTACTGCGATTGTTGGCTTGGCTCTTATGCCGTTGGTAGGTTACGTGTGGGCATGGATCCGTGGCGAAGAACGGAAGGATCGCAGATTCATTTTCAATAAACAACGTACAGAATTGCTTGAAGCGATGAGCAGGATTGCCAAGGGAGATTTCAATGTATCTGTGAAGATGGAGGTCGAACAGGGCCCGTATCAGGAGGTGGTGGACAGCGTAAATACCATGGCTAGAGAACTTGGCTCGGTGGAAAAGATGCGCCAGGATTTTATATCCAATGTATCTCACGAGATCCAGTCCCCGCTCGCTTCCATCAGTGGGTATGCCTCGTTGCTGAAAAATAAAAGTGTGAATCCGGAGCAAATCGTATTATATGCAGATATTATTGAAACGGAGAGTAAGCGATTATCCAAGCTGAGTGGTAATTTGTTGCGTCTTTCCGCATTGGAGTCCGATTATACTTCCATGGAGAAGAAAGCTTATCGTTTGGACAGACAACTTGAGAACATCCTTCTTATGCTGGAACCCCAATGGGCTGAAAAACAAATTCAATTGGATGTATCTATGCCTGTGACCACGATTATAGGGAACGAGGATTTGCTAAGTCAGGTGTGGATCAATCTGCTGCACAATGCAATCAAATTCACACCAGAAGAAGGAACTATTGGGGTAAAACTTGATTGTCATCAAGATGAGGTCGTATGTGCAATCACGGACAATGGCGTGGGCATCTCACCAGAAGATCAGCTGCACATTTTTGAACGGTTTTTCAAGGCGGATAAAGCTCGAACCCGTTCCCGGGGAGGCAATGGACTTGGGCTGTCTCTTGTCCAAAAAATTGTGATGATGCATGGCGGACAAGTTACTGCCAAAAGTGAGCTGGGACAGGGATCGGAATTTGTTGTGAGTTTACCCCTGATCACTGAAAAATCCTGAAATTAGATTGAATGTGTGGAATTTGGGATCGGATTTAGTGGAGCATCAGTCGTTTAACGACTGGTGCTTTTTTGGTTTTTCGTCAGATCTTCAGATGTGAAACATTCTGACGAGAAGATGAATATGCTAATTTCTTTATCCATTTAAATTCCGTTTAACTTCAAGCGCTAAGATAAGTTTGTGAACAGGAAACAACATGAAATTAAATAATAAATCTAGGAGTGATTGCTATGAGTAATCAACATAAACGTATCGCTATTATTGGAGCGGGTCCTGGCGGACTCACTTTGGCAAGAATTTTGCAGCAGGCTGGTTACAGTCCTGTCGTGTATGAAAGTGATCCATATCCTGCATTTCGCGAACAAGGAGGTACACTTGATTTGGATCAGGAGAGCGGTCAAAAAGCATTACAGATGGCCGGACTACTCGATCAGTTCCATGCCATTTGCCGTTTTGAAGGACAGGCATTAAAACTTTCGAATAAAAGAGGAAACATTCTGCTTGATGCCCAGGGAGACCTTGATCCTACAGAACATGACCGTCCTGAAATTGACCGTTCCGTGCTGCGGACGATGCTGCTTGACTCGCTGCAGCCGAATTCCATTCAATGGGGGTATAAATTGTTGAAGGCTGTACCGCTTGATCAGGGAAAACATGAACTGCGGTTTGAAAATGGGTTTACCGAAACCGTTGATCTGGTCATTGCAGCAGATGGTGCTTTTTCCAAAGTTCGTCCATTGGTCAGTGATGCAACCGCAGAATATTCGGGTGTGAGCATGATTGAACTTAACATCCTGAATGCCGCAGCCCAGTTTCCCGAACTTGCAGCATTTAATGGGATGGGAAGTATGTATGCCTTGGGCGATCACAAAGGAATTATGGCACAGCTGAATGGTGACAAACGGATTCGGGTTTACCTGGGTTTCCAGGTGGAACGAGATTGGCTGGAACAGAGCAATATTCCTTTTGAGAACTTGGAAGAAGCGAAGAAAGAGATATTGCCGTTATTTGAAGATTGGGACGAACAACTGAAGAGTTATATCCGATGTGCTAACGGGGCAATCACACCCAGACGAATATATATGCTGCCTGTCCCTCACCAGTGGGAACATAAATCTGGCGTTACACTGATAGGCGATGCCGCCCACCTGATGTCTCCCTTTGCGGGAGCAGGGGCCAATCTGGCGATGCTGGATGCTGCCGAGCTTGCCAATTCCATTATAAATCATGCTGATCTTGACAAAGCCGTGCAGGAATATGAAACCAAGATGTTTGAGTACGCGGCGGAAACGGCAACCGTTACCCAGTCCAACATGGAATTGTTTTTCTCGGACAATGCCATTGAAGCATTATGTGAACTAATGAATGAACTCACAATCCAAGCGTAAAAGGAGATCATAAAAATGAAAAAATCAGGTGTAATTTCTCTCGAACTCGGTATTGAGCTTCCGCAAGGCATGTGGACATTCACGCCTTCGCTGTTATATTCGGAAGATGAATTAATTCTTGTGGACACAGGCGTGGCGGGAATGGTGCAAGAAGTATCCTCCAAGTTGAAGGAAGCTGGATATTCCATTGAACAGTTAACAGGTATTCTGCTCACGCATCAGGACCCGGATCATATTGGCAATCTAACCGAAATCATCAAGACCTATCCGGGTAAAAAGGTGTATGCACATGCTGCTGATCGTCCTTATATCGATGGAGAGCTTCCCCTTCTAAAACAAATGCCTCCAACAGTGCAGCTCAAAACGTCCCATTTCCCTTTAGTGTCTGGAGCTGTCGTTACAGATACTGTTGAAGATGGCGACGAATTGGCATTCGGTGGCGGAGTCATTGTTATTGAGACGCCAGGACATACACCTGGGCATATCAGTTTGTACCAACCTGCTTCCAAAACATTAATTGCTGGTGATGCCATGTTAATTCGCGGGGGACAACTGCAAGGACCTAACCCCGTGCAGACACCGGATTTGAAGCAAGCTTACGAATCGCTAAGCAAATTTGCTGCATATGACATCGAAAAAATCCTCTGTTATCACGGTGGTTGGTATGAAGGGAATGTAAACGAACGAATTGCGGAAATTGCAGCAGCCGGACCACAGGAATAAATACAGAAGATTTAAATGATAATACCAATAAAACAGCCTGAGAAATCGGCTGCTTTATTGGTATTTGTTTTATAGATCCAACACCTCCGGCAGGTATCCTGATTAAGGCTTTTCTTTTGCCTGACGCTGAATTTCTGTAGAGGTTAACGCTTTATCATATACTTTTACGTTATCCATTGAGCCTTTATAGAAAGGATCAGCTGTATAGCGGCTTTTGCCCAAATAAGCTTCCGTCACTTGCAGATCCTTCGGGTTAAACGTGATTTCCGTGCTGCTTGCTACAGCTTTTCCATTCACGTACAACGTGCCGGTATTTTCCTGAAGGGTAACAGCGACATGCACCCATTGATTGGAGGGCAGCGGTTCAGCAGCAATCAGGCTCTGATCCCGTCCCTGATCATGAATGGTGAATTGCATAGCTCCGTTATGCTGGGCGGGAGTAAGGAACATATGTCGGGTCAAACCATTTCCAAAGTCGAAAATTCGCTGCCAGGCTCCGCCGCCACTCCAGTTGACCCATGCACTAAAGGTAAAATCATTCGTATCGGTAATGATTCCGGGCAGCTGGATGTAGCTGTCGGTTCCATTAAAAGCAGCAGCCTGATTCTTGCTGCTAATAGCAGAAGTCACCACATTAAAGGCTTGTCCATGATATTTATTTTTGCTGAAATCCTGTGCGATTTTGGCAAGTTTCTTTTGTTCAAAAGTATATTCTCCAAGCAAAGGACTAACCGCTTGCTGTGGAATGATAACGTTAAACGTTTTGGAGCTTACCGCACTACCTTTGCGAATCGTTGCCGTTAATGCCACCTTGGCATCTCCCTTACCCGTGCGAGGACGATTCACTACTCCGGTAGCGGACAGCGCAGAGGTGTTGGAAGATTTCCACGTAATCTCAGTATCACGAGTTCCCTTGATCGGGAGGGACAGGTTGAAGAATACGTTCCCTGTGTCGCCGATACTCAGATCCTTTTTCACCGCATTAACAATATCCTGATCCTTCATTGCAGCCATCTGACTTCCCCAGATTGCCACGCCAGACGAGGAGAGAGCGCTAAAGGTCAGAACCGTCTTTTGGGAATATGGCTCCCATTCATGAGTGAAGACTCCTTTATACAGAACATTATTCGATGTGATTTGCACCTGATTGTCTTCTTTAAGACTCCAAGTTCCCGTCACCGCACCACTAATCTGCCCATCTGCTGTGAACTGAACGGTCTGTGAAGATTTGATCTCGGCCGTGATTTCCTTCCCGTGATTCACCCATTTGTACTGACCAGCAATATCCTGGGTTTTCAATGCGGCAGTATCCTCTTCTAAGCCCGCATAGCGATATGGAGAAACAACAGGCCACCCTTCCGAGTTCATATGCATCTCATGGACGCGGACTTCATGCTCTTCGCCGCGTCCTGGAAAGCGGGAATGGAAGATCAGAAATTGTTTTCCCGTTTCAGCGTCAACATAAGCGGAGTTATGTCCTGGTGATACATAGCCGATACCTTGACCTGTGCCGGGGTCACCGATCTGTCTTTGAAACAGGAAGTTTCCTAGTAATTTGACGCCAAAAGGCTCGATCGAACGGTCGTCAAACAAGGGTTTGTCCTTGTCCGCCTTGACGTTGATCATATCGTTTCCTTCAGCATCGAGGAAAGGGCCGTCCGGTGTTTTGGAGCGAGCTACGCGAATGTTATATCCCCCGTCAGCACCCAATCCGCCATAGGACAGATACAGATAATAATAGTCGGTTTCGGGATTATAGAGCATATAAGGTGCTTCAATTCGGCTGTGATTGCCTCCGGTCAGTTTTTTGCCATACCCCTGATTAGGGAGAGGTTTCCCCGTCGTTTCGTCCATCTCCAGAATGAAAATCCCCCCGGAATAGGAACCGTATACCATCCAGAGCTTGCCGTTTTTATCGAAAAATACATCAGGGTCGACCACATTCGGATGTATGGTTGCATCGTATATGGTGCCATCCTCACTAATCTCATCCCACATGCCGGATTTGAGCAGAATACCCTGATCCTTATAAGGGCCCTCAATGTTATCTGCCACAGCAACACCTAACGCAGAGCGGGGAGAGTCCCCTTTGCACGCATTGTAGTACATATAAAATTTTCCATCCGCCAACTGGATGACGTCTGCTGCCCATAATGTATCGGTCTGCGCCCATTGTAGGGCTTCAGCGAATTCCTTGGTTACATTAGGGACAACAGGGTTGTCATCCGTAACCCCGGAGGCGACCGAATCCCAATTCATCAAATCTTTGGACTTTGCCACTTGAAGATGTGAACCAAAAATATAAAAGGTATCACCCACCTTAATAACGGAAGGGTCATGAACGGAAACATTCCTGAATGCTGGAACCGCATTCTCAATGGATGTGGAAACTTGCGGGTTGGAACGGATTGCCCCCGGACTATCCGCGAATACGGAGACAGGAGCCAAAGCTGTTGTCGTAAGTAATGCAGAGCTCAGTAAAGAAATGTTAAGTACGCTTACCCAATAACGTTTCATACGTTTCCCCTTTCCCAATACCTGAAATGAAAAATAACTCTATTCATTGCCGCAAACGTTATTTGGTCTGACAGCCCTCCTTTTGGTTCTCATAAATTATCAAGCGCTTTCATTTGTTATATTATCAATCAATTTATATATTTGTAAACCATAAATATCAGGGTTAGGGTGACTTTAGGATGGAGAGGGAGATAAGCAAAAGGTCGATGTATTCGAAATAATTCCTATGATATAACGGATTTTTTGTAATTTTGGGATTGAAATCTTTACTCGGAATAAGATACTATACGATTAGATCATGTGTTTATATATTTATCAATCAATTTATATTTATACGAATTAAAGAAAGCTTATCTACGATAATTTACGCTACATAGGAGGAATGAACATGAATACATTTCATAATCAACTAATTGCACACTACAAGTTTGAAGATGCAGCCGACATTGGCAAGGATAGTTCAGGAAATGGGCACGTTGGAGGCGCCGCAGGAGAGAAAATACCCGACATTTCCGAATTGAATGGCAGATGGGCGGTTACTTTTACTGGAGGATCGAACGGAACATCCTATTTGGAATTGCCTTCGAATTTGCTGCAAAATGTAAGCGACAACACTGGAGTAACTGTTGCATCATGGGTCCATTTGGGCAAGGGATCGAACGTGTGGGAGCGGATTTTCGACTTCGGCAAAGGAGAAAAGGGCCCCTATTTATTTCTGACTCGTCAGATGCGGGGCACGTTATATGCAGGTGATGATCTGGTTGTAGACCCGGGACGTGGATTTGCCAGTGGTGAATGGATGCATGTTGCTTTGTCAGTAGCAGGCAGTCAGGGCGGCACACGCAGCAGCGCGGGTCCGGTTGTATATGTGAATGGAGAGAAAGTAGCGGATGGCTCCATCAGTCAGACGTCTAGTGGCAACTATGCCAAGCTGCGCAGATGGTTTGATTCGTTCGTAGATCCTGCGAATTATAGCCGCAATTATATTGGACGTTCTCAGTACGCGGCAGATGTGGATTTTGCAGGCTCACTGTCTGATTTTCGGATTTATCAGGCGGCTCTGTCCATGGATGAAGTGATCGAAGTCATGTGCGAGTCCCTGACGGATGAAGAGATTGTGAAGCTGGCAGGAGATAAATATTTGTCTGCTCCAGCCCGGATTATTACCAAAGATGTGTCATTGCCTGTAGATTTGCTGGGGGGCAAGGTAAACGTTCAATGGAAATCAAGTCAGCCAGAAGTTCTGTCAGCGAATGGACAAGTTCAACCCCTGAGCTCAGCACAGGAGATTCGTTTGAACGCACTTTTAACCAAAGGTGGAAATACGCTGAACAAAAGTTTTGATGTGTCCGTTGTGCCAGAACATCTTCCGCCTTATACCGTTACAATCCATGGGGACCAGCATGTGGCGGATATTAGTGAAGTGATGTACGGCCTGTTCTACGAGGATATCAACAATGCAGCAGATGGGGGAATCTATGCGGAGTTAGTTCAGAACCGTTCGTTCGAATCCTTTGCATTCGATACGTACTCGCATGACTCTGGCGAATGTGGTTGTTCGACAGGCCGGAACCGTGATCCTTTGTTTGCCTGGTCAGGGGATACCGAGAAAATGATCGTACAGCATACCGATGGAATAAACACTCATCTTAACGTAGAAGACCTGGAAGTGAACGCTTATTATGTAACGGTTCAGACGGGTGCGACCATTCGAAATCGCGGATTCTCGGATTCCAATGAGCATTGTGCCATGTCCATCAAGAAAGGAGAGGCATATGATTTTACCGTCTGGGCCAAGGCAGTATCCGCAGGAACGATTACGGTTCAATTGCAGGACGGGAACGGTGATGCCATCAGTGATTCAGTTACGCTGCAAGTTGAAGGCGGTAACACATGGAAGAAGTACGGGATCGCCTATTCCGATACCCGTGTCCTTGTGGCCAATGGCGAGATCAGCGGTCATGCAACTGGCAGCCATGTATTGACTCACTCCAGCTCTCCCCATATCACCCATTCAAACGTGACCCTGACCGGAACGGAGACCGCGCTTGGGCAATTGGCACTTACCTTTGAAGGAGACATTTCCATCGACATGGTGTCGTTGACTCCGCAGGATGTATGGGGAGCCGATCCGAAAGAGCAGGGAGTATCCGCTTCAGCACATACCAACTACACCGGGAATCCGAACTATCGGCTTAGGAAAGATCTGGTTCAAGCCCTTGTTGATCTGCATCCGAAGTTTCTGCGTTTTCCGGGGGGATGCATTTCCGAAGGTTCGTTTATTTGGGACAATGTGTATGACTGGAAGGATTCGGTGGGAGCGGTGGAGCTTCGCAAAGAGAACTATAACGTCTGGGGTTACATGATGACGATGGGTCTCGGCTATATGGAGTATTTCCAACTGGCAGAAGATTTGAATGCTGCTCCGGTGCCGGTCATGGCCTGTGGCGTTCTGTGTCAGGCTCGTTCGGATTATGCACACCCGGCGGGTGGCGCTTTGAGGGATTACTATATCCGAAACTTTACAGACCTGATCGATTTCGCGCTCAGCACGGATATTGAACATAATGAATGGGCTGCCATTCGAAGCAGCATGGGACATCCTGAACCATTCGATCTACGTTATCTTGGCGTAGGTAATGAGAACTGGGGAACCGAATTTTTTGCCAACTTTGAAGTATTCAAGACGTCAATTGATGAGTATATGAAACGTAATTATCCTGATCATGAGCTTTATATCATTTCGACAGTCGGCGCCCAGGCGGACGATGATGCGTACCAACAGGGCTGGAAATTCCTGAGCGGCAATCTGACCGGATCAGCTCAGGTTGCTTTTGCAGATGGCAGAGAGGTCATCGAGGAGACGGTCACTTGGTATGAGAACCAGGACAACTATATGGATACCATTGCGGATGAGCACTACTATCGCTCCAATGACTATTTGCTGAACAACGTGGATCGGTACAACTATTATGAGCGGGCTTATCATGAAGACGGCAGTATGGATTGGAAAGAGACATCCAAGGTATTTGTGGGAGAATATGCATCCACGGACAAAAATACACTGGCAGGTGCGATCGCAGAAGCTGCAGTCATGACTGGTTTTGAAAATAATGCGGACGTTGTTCGTCTGGCTGCCTATGCGCCGCTGTTCAACAAAGTACTGACGGATGGCACTTATCGCTGGACGCCGGACTGCATCTGGTTTGATGATGAAACGGTGTGGTACACACCGAATTACTATGTGCAGCAGCTTTTTGCCAAGTATGTGGGTGAGCAGGTGCTAGAAACTTCATTTTCAACGTACAGCAAGGGTCAACCGATGGAACTCATTCCACGAGGCGGTATCGAGATTGCGACAGGCGATGCCGATATTGTGGTGAAACGGATTACGGTCACATCGAACCAGGATGGCAGCGTGCTGTTTACAGAAGATTTCAGGGGGCGGACAGCTCTGAATGAGGCATGGAATTCGATTCCGGGATCGGCAGGATACACGCTGGAGAAGGGAAAAGGACTGATTTTGAAAGCCCAGTCAAGCGGACTGAATGGGTTATACCTACTGAACGATGAATGGTCGAATTATAAAGTGGAAGTCGAGGCTCAGCGTATAGCGGGTGAGGATGGCTTCACCATCGGTGTTGGATTGACGGATATATCACCTGAGAAAAAGGATGTCATCGAATACGCAATCGGATATGGCGGCAATGCAACGGGAGTCAAAGTATACAAACAAGGGGTAGAAGGCTACACTCTGGGTGATTATTCTTCCAGTTCCGCGGCGGGAAATCTCCGGGCAGCCAACTATGAACCGCTGGAGAACGATACGAATTATACGATTACGGTCAATTATGGTGGTGAAACAGGGAAGAATCTGATCTGCTCTTATACCGATGGTCACACGACCAGCAGAATTCTGGATTACAAGCTGGAAGCATACAACCGGGATGTATTCCATTCCGTTACGAGAGACGAGCAGCATGTGTATGTGAAACTGGTGAACGCAGATGGGGTGGATAAAGCAACCCAAATTCACCTTCAAGATCTGAACGTTACCTCTGTTGCGAAATGGATAACACTTGGTGGGGATGAAGCATTGCTACATGTGCCTAATGTGAACCAGAAGAATGATGAGAAAATTGTTCCACAAGAACAAGTGATTCATCTGCAGGAGGATTCGGTTGTTTTGCAGCTTCCTGCTCATTCGGTCAATGTATTGGTTATGGATGTCCAGAAATAATAAGTTTTAATTTTTCAATAGTAACCTCATGCAGCCTTAGAACCGCGATACTCGCGGTTTTTTGGTGTTCCGGGAAGAGAGTCAACAAAAGATACCTAAAGTAAATAGCCTACACTATTGCCGATTCCTGACGGATTCTATAATGAATTTGAAGGAGGAGACAGCTCATGCGTTCCAACTACAGACAATTTATACGAAACGTTCCGCTTCATCTCATGATATTGCCTGGATTGATCATCATTATTGTATTCGGTTACATTCCGATGGCGGGACTCTCCATTGCCTTTCAGAATTTCTCTCCCATTGCCGGATTCAAAAATATGAACTGGGTCGGCCTGGACAATTTCAGGTATCTGTTCGATCTGCCGGGGTTCGGTCAGGTCGTATGGAATACGGTATTTATTTCCGCGATGAAAATTGTGTCCGGTTTGGTCATTCCGGTACTTGTGGCCCTGCTGCTGAACGAGGTGCGCAAAACAGGTTTTAAACGAACGATTCAGACGGTCATCTATATGCCGCATTTCTTTTCCTGGGTCATTTTGGCCGGAATCATTGTGGATGTATTATCTCCCAGTACCGGGATCGTAAATATGCTGCTTAAAGCAGTAGGTGTAGAGCCGGTTCAATTCCTGGCCAGTAACGAATGGTTTCCTTACATACTCGTCATTACGGACCAATGGAAAGAATTCGGATTTGGCACGATTATATATTTGGCCGCACTGACAAACATTGATAAATCCCTGTACGAAGCATCTGTCATGGATGGAGCAGGAAGATGGAAGCAGACCTGGCATATTACGCTGCCTGGCATTCGTCCCATCGTGATTCTAATGGTTACACTGAGTCTGGGTAACGTGCTTAACGGTGGTTTTGACCAAGTGTTCAACCTCTACAATCCACTGGTCTATGAATCCGGAGACATTCTGGATACGATGATCTATCGGATCGGTCTGCAAGATGCGCAGTATTCGGTATCAACCGCATTAGGTCTCATTAAGTCAGTCGTTTCGTTTATCTTTATCGGGCTTGGTTATTTCCTAGCCTATCGATTAGCCAATTATCGGATTTTCTAGAAAGGAGGCAAGAACATGCATCACGCTTCAAGAGCCTACCGTTGGTTTCTGGGAATCAATTATGTCATCCTGACCCTTCTTGCCTTGCTATGTCTGTTTCCTATTGTGAATATTCTGGCAATTTCGTTTAGTTCGAGTGATGCAGTCAAGGCGGGGAGTGTCACATTCTGGCCGGTGGACTTCACCTTTTCTTCGTATAAATATATTCTCGAAAATCAGCAGTTTCTAAATTCATTCGGTACAAGTCTTCTCCGTGTGGTACTCGGAGTTACGACCAACCTGATCTTCACGATTCTTGTAGCCTATCCGCTCTCCAAAGAGGCAGCAAAGTTCCGTTCCAGAACGTTCTATGCGTGGATTTTTGTCTTTACCATGCTATTCAGTGGGGGACTGATTCCAGGTTATCTGATCGTCAAGGAAGCAGGCCTTTTGGATTCCATCTGGGCTCTGATATTACCGGGAGCGGTTCCGATCTTTAATGTATTGCTTATGCTGAATTTCTTCCGGGGTTTGCCGAAGGAGCTGGAAGAGGCGGCTTGGATGGATGGCGCAGGCCATTTCCGCACGCTATGGAGCATTTACCTTCCTATTTCATTGCCCAGTATCGCAACCATTACATTGTTTGCCATGGTGGGACACTGGAACGCCTGGTTTGACGGCATGATCTATATGAAAAGTCCGGAAGGTTATCCGCTAGCCACGTATTTGCAATCGATGCTTCAGCAAGTGACGATGATTCAAAGTGAGATGATGACCCTTGAAGATGCAACACTATTAAGTCAGGTGTCGGATAGAACGACCCAGGCATCTCAAATCTTTTTGTCTGTTATCCCCATTTTGCTCGTGTATCCGTTCCTGCAAAGGTATTTCGTTCATGGACTTGTTGTCGGTAGTGTAAAGGGATAAGATCGATGGAGGAAAACCAATGGGAGGAGCCGATTTCCGGCTCCTTTTTGCCGTTGAGGAGAGGAGTGAAAGGGAAATGAGATTCGCGGTGGGCACCTGGAAAAATGCATCCATCGTCGTCAAACTGATGATTGCTTTTGTGCTCGTCATCCTGCCCCTATATGGGATCAGCATTATGATCACGCATACCAGCTCCAAGCAAATGCAGACGGAAGTGGAGAAGGCGCATGAATCAAAGCTTTATTTTTACCACAATCATCTGCAATTCGAACTGGAGAGAATGAGTGGGCTTGTTACCGAATTTTCGTTCGATGAAACGATGTCCACCCTAAGTACACGAGCTGCGATTATGAGTAGATATGAGGTGACTTCCAGTCTCAATAATATCCACAACAAGCTGGGGCAGATCATGGTGACGAGTCCCTATATCAGCGATGTTGTGTATTACGTTCCGGCTCTGCATAAACGAGTAAGCGCGGTGGACGGAATTCGCAATGTAGAGGATACAGAATGGAAGGATCTGCTGGAAACTATGGGAAATCTGAATGGTGAGTTGTCTTATTCGGATAACAATCTTTATTTTCTCAAAAGCAATCCGTATAACATGAATCATGAAGAACCACCCAATTTTATATTAGGCATACGCTTGTCTGCAGAAGAACTGAAGCACAGATTACAGCAGCTCGCGGAAACAGGAGGCAGTGATATTACGCTGAGCTTCGGAGAGAAGCACAATGTCGCCATTTCCTCTTCAGACGAACCTACGTCGGCGGCATTATTGCAACGGGTATCACCGGTATCACCTGTATCCATGCAAGTGACGAGATTTCAATCCGATCCATATCTGTATTATTCGCTTTATGATCCCGATCACTCGTTCACGCTGACAGCCAGTATCCCTAATGATGTGCTCCAAGCTCCGCTGGAACAATACAACCTATGGCTGTGGACGTTGACGCTTATTTCAATTGTTATCATTATGATCTTCTCCTTTTCGATCTACAGGTCAATTCACAAGCCGTTATCTGTGCTCATTCGCGGGTTCAGAATGGCGGAGCAGGGCCAGACAAATATTCATATTCCGCAATCCAGACGCGATGAATTCGGTTATTTATACTCTCGCTTCAACCACATGATAGAGCGCTTACATATTTTGATTGATGAAAATTATGTTGCCCGGATTCGAACCAGCGAGGCAGAACTCAAACATTTGCAGTCCCAGATTCAGCCTCACTTTCTATATAACAGTCTGTTCAGCATCAAGCAAATGGCCGAGGTCGAGAATGTTGAATTAATTCAGGAATTCACCGACTATTTGGGTCAATATTTCAGGTATATGTCCAGGGATTCTCATTCCGAGGTTTCGCTAGGTGAAGAGGTGGACCATGCCTTGGTCTATGCTTCTATTCAGAAAATCCGATTTGGCTCAAGAGTCCAACTGCAACTGGAGGAACTAAGTAGGGAGTATCGAGACATCGCCATTCCCCGAGTCATTATTCAGCCAATCGTCGAGAACGTATTCGAACATGCCCTTGCCAAACGCAGTCAGGGAGGAATTCTGAAATTATCCTATCAAGTGGAACACGACAAGTTGTCCATTCGGATAGAAGATGATGGCGATCAATTAACAGATGAAATCCTGAGCAGCCTGCAAGCATCCTTTCAGGAATCTGCAAACCCGAGACATGGGGATGAAGAGATTACGGGACTAATGAATGTGAATCAACGTTTACGGATCAAGTTCGGGACGGGCTATGGTCTTTGTGCGCAGCGTAGTGAGATGGGCGGTTTATGCATGATTTTAAATATTCCATGGAGACGGGAGTAATCGTATGCAGCGCATGTTAATTGTCGATGATGAACCGGTTATTTTGGATGGTCTTTATGCGTTCTTTCAAAAAGCGGATTTTCAGGATGTGGAGATCATTAAGGCATACTCTGCCTTTGAAGCAATCGAGTGGTTGAATTCTGTCAAAATTGATATCGTGCTCAGCGACATCTGTATGCCAGGCATGGATGGTATGGAGCTGATCGAGAAGATAACGGATCGCTGGCCACGATGCAAAGTTCTATTGCTGACAGGTCATAACGAATTTGATTATGCACATCAAGCGATACGTAACCCTTGTGTCGTGGATTACCTGTTAAAGACAGAGGGCATGAGTCATATTCGCGCAGCGGTAGAGCGGGCGTTAACACAAATTTCGGAGGAAAATGATTTCCGTTACCAGCATGCCTGGTTTCGCAGCAAGCTGCCCAGAGCGCTGCCGCAGCTACAGAGACAGTTACTGCTGGATCTCCTAAAACGAACAGAAAGAAATGATATCGCCTCGCTTCAGGAAGAATTGGATGCGGTCCAGTTACCTTTCATGTCCAACGAGCCTGTAATCCCGGTCATTATACGGGTTGAGGAGTGGAACAACTATCAATCCCAGGCGGACCGGAGTTTAATTCGCTATGCGGTTGCCAACGTTGCTGAGGAGCTGCTTCAGGATAAGGCCAAGGTCAAGGCTATTGATCTGGATTATCAGGTGATCGCCTGCTTTGTTCAGCCAAAGGTGGAGCCATCGAGCTTCCATACAGGACAGCAGGAGAAGCGGGAACAGACACTGCGTTTCGTCTATGGAACGCTGGAGTCTGTGCAGCAATCCTGTGCGGATTGTCTGAATCTGTCCGTCTCCATTATGGTGAGCGAACAGGCGGTGGAGTGGATGGAGTTAAGTCAGGCGATTGCACAGCTGCGCCTGTCGATCCATGAGGGCCCTGGACTTGGGATGGAGAAGCTTCTTCGGGTCAAAGTGCAGCATGATTCGCCATACACCCCCAATATTTTGAATCAGCAGAGTGTTGCAGCTCTTCATCTGGATCAGATCAGGCAGCGCGTTACAACAGGAGACAGGGAGTGGATGGAGTCGTTTCACAAATGGACAGAGGCTTCAAAAGAAGGACTTCAAGATCCATTCTTTCGAATGAAGATCTATTCATGCGCAGGTAATGCACTGATTGAGATTCTTCATGAACTGGGCTTGTACGAATCAGCGATGGAGGAAATTGCGTTATCTCGTATGCTTTATTTTGACATCCATACGCCTTGGTCTGATCTGGTGGTTTTCTATCAATCGGCATATGAATGGATTATCTCCAAAAGAAGTGTTACACGTATCCATGATCAGTCGCAGATTCTAATTACGATTCATCATTATATCAAGCACCATCTGGAGGATGACCTATCGCTAACCCGAATTGCACAGGAGGTTTCCCTTAATCCGTCATATCTGTCCCGTTGGTACAAGCGTATTACAGGCAAAGGCATATCCGACTATATCCATGACCGGCGCATCGAGCGCAGCAAGGAATTACTTCTCGGCTCCACCTGCAAAATGCATGAAATATCCGCTAAGGTCGGATTTAGTGATCAGCATTATTTTTATCGTTTCTTCAAAAAGGCCACCGGCTGCACGCCGCAGGAATATCGGGATCAAAAAAGTTAGATCAAGTCTGAAATGGTAAATCAAAGATACCAGATGTCAACGGGGTACACTCGAAGTGATAGCGCTTTCTTACTAAAATGAAATTATACCTCACGGAGGAATAAAAAGGGGGATTCGCATGAACATGTCATTAAAGAAATTCTCATTGTTAACGTTAACCATGGTTCTGGCAACCACGCTTGCAGCCTGTTCATCGGGTACGGGTAGTGCTGAGAATGAAGCGCAACCGAACAAACAGCAGGATGCGGGAGGCCCGCTTACGAAATATGATCCACCCATCAAATTAACATCAACTATGAATGAAACAGGGAAAGAAACGCTCGCCGAAGGCGATACACACGCCAATAACATATGGACCAGAGGATACAAGGACGAGCTTGGGATCGATGTCACCTACGACTGGATTGTCCCGGATGCCAATTACAACGACAAAATGAACGTCACCCTGGCGAGTGGCGATTTGCCGGATGTATTGAAAGTAAGTGCTGTGCAGTTTGAACAGCTGCATGAAGCTGGGATGTTGGAAGATTTGACAGAGGTTTATGATAAGTATGCATCCGATCTGGTCAAGGAATTTATGTCTGCTGAGGATGGAGCAGGCTTGAAACCGGTAACCAAGGATGGGAAAATTTACGCGATGGTGAGTTTCCCAGGCTCACTTGATTCCTCAGATATGGTCTGGATTCGTCAGGACTGGCTGAAGAAAGTGGGACTGGAAGCGCCAAAGTCTATGCAGGATATCATTAAGATTGCGGAAGCCTTTACCTTTGAAGATCCTGACGGAAATGGTAAAGATGATACCTACGGTATTGCATTAAACAAGGATTTGCCAATCAACAGCTTCCTGCTCGGATATCATGGTTATCTCGAAACCTGGATCAAGGACGCATCGGGTCAGGTCGTGAATGGTACCGTTCAGCCTGAAGTGAAGGAAGGATTGCGAGAACTGCAAAATCTGTACCAGAAGGGCGTTATTGATCCTGAGTTTGGAGTGAAGGACTTTGCAAAAATGATGGAGGATGTCAACGGGGGTAAGTCAGGCATATTCTTCCTGCCACAATGGGCACCATTTCAAGTCAGCAGCATGATCAAAAAGGATAAGAATGTGGACTGGCTGCCTTATCCGGTTCAATCTATTGATGATCAGCCTGCCAAAACGCAGAACCACCTTAGCTTGGGCGGCATATTCGCCGTTCGTAAAGGATACGAGCACCCGGAAGCCTTAATCAAGCTGCTGAATTTCCAAGCAGAGAAAATGTTCGGTGAGTCAGCCAAGGAAGAGCGTGCTGCATATTTGAACGGGGTAACCGGACTCGGTTTTCAGAATGCGACCGTATCCAATCTGCCTGCCAACAAAAACGTAAAAGCACAAGATGAAGTCGAGCAGGCGCTCAAAACGGGAGATACTTCCGGATTAGAGCTCGAAGCAAAGCTATTCTACGATGATATTATGGATTACCGCAATGGAAATCTGGATAAGTGGCATATGGAACGTATTTTTGGACCGGAAAGCTCGCAGGGTGTCATTAAATATTATCGGGATAACGACCTCATTGTCATGAATGAATTTATCTACGCCCCGACGAGAACCATGAACACCAAACAGGCAACCTTGGATAAATTGCGCGCTGAGACGTTTCTGAAAATCATCTATGGCAACCTGTCTATTGACGAGTTCGATAAATTTGTTGCAAATTGGAAAAAGCTTGGCGGAGACCAGATCACTCAGGAAGTGAATGAAGTCATTAATGCGAATAAATAAGGCATAGCCAAACAGCAAATGCCACTCTGCGTGCGATACGCAGGGTGGCATTTTGTATTACAAGCGAGAAAGGTCATCCTGTTTCATGAGAGTTCTCTTTCTGCTTTTTGCGATATTCATTGGGGCTGCAGCCCATCTCTTGCTTAAACAGTTTGGTGAAGTGTGAGTAGTTGGTATAACCGACATTTCCAGCAATGGTATGCACCGATTGTGCGGTGGTCTCCAGCAAATGTTGGGCCGCCACAAGACGGGTATGGATGACATAATGGCCCAGTGAAATGCCCATTTCTTTCTTGAACAGTCTTGCTAGATAATCTGGATTCAGATAGACCATCTCCCCCAGGTTATTCCTCGTTAGATCTTCTCCATAGTGAGTGCGTATATAATGGGTAATCTCATGTACAACCGACTTGGGCTGCTCGGCAACATTCAGATATTCCGCAGCCGTATTGACCAGGTAGGCAATATAGGATTGCATGTCTTCAATAGAATGCAGAGATTGCATGAACAACTGATCATTCGTTTTGCCCATATACAGCTTGTGCACTTCGATCTCCTTACTCTTCAATTGGGCATACACAAGTTGCACCAGATCAAGACGCAACAGACTTAGAACAGCGGTGCCTACCACCTCTTTACGGACAAGTTGATGCATATAACGCCCTGTTTCATCCAGAAACGCCTGGAAGCGATTTTCATTCAACAATTTCTCCAGCAATCCCAGATCAGGCGGTGTGTAATTCAATTCAGGTCTATTATAGTTTTCCAGTAAAAAGGTTTGGTTGCGGTGTTTGATTCGTTCTTCATTCATAAGCAACAACTCGTTGATGGTATGACGAATCTGACCCAGTGGCAGAGAGAACCCGATACTACAGCAGACATCCGACTTCAGGTAATTATTAACCTCCGGGATAAACGAACCGCACATGGATTCGATCAGCTGTGCATCCGGCGCTCTGTTCCATTTTAGAATAATCATCCAGTTATGATCCTTGATCTCGGTAATGGCTTCAATGGAGAAGAGAGTGTCCTGAAACCGTTCAACCATCACATTCAAACAAGCGTAATCGAACAGGTTCTTGTCGGTCTTGCCCAGCGTATGATCATACGGAAACAGGTTAACCAGAATAGGCAGAAACAGATCTGTTGTGTCATAAGGCAGGTTTTGTTCTGTCAAAAAGGCAGAGACGTCGGCAGGGCCGGAAGGAAAGGCTTTACCGGAGATCAGCCTGCGCCAGCTATCCTCAATTAGTTTGCTCCGATTTTTCTGCCACAGTTCACCCTCATGAATGGCTTTCTCAATGAACTGCTGGTCTCGGGCTTTGGCAACCGCCTTTTGAATAATAAGCGTTAACTTGTCAAACTCAATAGGCTTCAGAAAATAATCAAAGCTTTGCAGCTCAATTGCTTTCTGGGCATAATTGAAATCGGCGTAGTTGGTCAGAAATATCGTCTGTACATTATGCGATTCGTCCCGGACCCATGCGAGTAATTCCAGCCCGCTGCCCTGGGGCATCTCAATATCACATATGAGAATTTGAACGGGATGATTTTGCAAAACCTCCTTGGCCTGCGCAATATTATAGGCTGTGAATATCGTATGAATCCCCAAGGCCTTCCAATCGATTTTCTTTTCCAAAGCCATAACTACAAAATAATCATCATCAACCAGCAATGCATTCATGGTTTGTCACCTCTCCCGAAGTATCTGAATTCAGTATCATTTTAGGCAAGGAAAGCGTGATCAGGGCGCCACTTGCATCGTTTGCAAAGGTAATATTCGCTTCATCCCGATATAACAACTCCAAACGTTGGATGGTATTCATAATGCCAATCCGGTTACCACCGGTTTGTTCCAGCGCTTCTCCACGCATCAGTGCGTCAAGAACATCCGGGCTGAATCCTGGACCTGTATCCGAAATCCGGATCAGCACATGATCGCCATTTTCCTGTCGTTGTTCCGTTACGGATAAAGTAATGCATAATTCCCGATCTCGGGAGACCCCATATTTGACGGCATTCTCGATGAATGTCTGAATGACGAGTGGTGGCACAGCGATGCCCGTGATCACATCTGGATGTTCAATGCGGTAGGAAAAAGCATCGCGGTAACGCGACTTCTGGATATCCAGAAATGTTCTCACATGTTCAATCTCATCCTTCAGAAGAACGAAATTCTCCCCACTTTGAAAGATATATCGGAAATATCGGGACGTAGCCAGGGCCATACTCTCAATTTCCTCGTACATCTGCATCTGTGCCATACTGTACATGCTCGTCAGACAGTTCAGGAAGAAATGGGGCTTAATCTGCAATTTCATATAATCCAATCGTATTTTCTGTTTCTCTAATTCCTGCTCGTAGCGATCGATCTTGAACCGTTTAATCTGGGCTACCAGTTCTTTAAACTGTGCATTGACCTGCTCCAGTTCCATAATCCGACTGCTCTTGAAGTCTGTCGCTTCGTCCCCTTCGTTAATACGCGCCAAATTTTTGGAGAATCGCTGAATGGGAACAAGCAGATTTCTCCTGAAAAACATGATGATTGCACTTAATGTGGAGGTAACAATCAGAAAAAGCAGCATAATGAGCAGCTGAGCTACCATAATTTTCTCGAATGCACCAAACTTGATGGCCATGCGCACGCTGAATGCCGCATTGGAGAAGTCGCTGCTGACAATATTATGAGACTGGAACAGATCGAGAAATGAATGTCTCACTTCTGGTATGTGATCCCCGCCGGCAGGTCCAGAAAGTTGCACTCCATTCTCGTCTACCAGAGAGGCGTATCCGTTGGCCCCCAGATTAATCTGCTGGAGAGGGGCGATCAGTTCATCTGCCGATATCAAGGCAATAAGATAACGGTTGTAGTACGGCACAATATTGATAAGATAAGAAGTGCCGTTCACGTGAATTGGTGTCCAATGGGAATAGAACTTCTCATACACACCTTTATCACGGGTTAGCGTAATGATCTGCTTCTTCACTTCTGAATAATCCGAATAGGAGATACTTATTGGAGCGCAGTTGAGGAAATATTCACTATTCTCCAAGTAATAAAAGAAATTGTACGACTGCCCGTAGTTTCGCTGTAGTTCGGCAAAGAGCAAATGTAATTTCTCGTTGGCCTTTAGGAACGGAATACTGTTCACGCCATATGTATTCATGTTGTCGAGATTCTCGTCATTGGCCAGTGTCCACCCCATGAAATGATTAATGTACGCAAAATCGTGATTAATGCGATTGATATACAGATCGGCTGCATCCTGCAAGTATTGGGTGGATTGCTGTTTGACCATGGAGATGGAAGCAATGCTGATTACGAGATCCAAGATGAGCACGACAAAGGAAATGACGAACATCATGCGGATATAATGCCGAATGGGGTAGGGTTTGATGGTGTTCAGGTTTGCCATGGAACAATGCACCACTTTCTTGATTGCTTGGTTATGAATACGCTTTAATATCTCAGGAATAGTATAAAACCTTTATTTGAAAAAAACATAAAGATTTGCATCTTTTGATTCAGAAGTCCGGATTACACACACGAAAGTCTGGATAACGATATGATTTTTGCTTGTAAGCATCTTGGTTACTTGTAAAGTTCAAGGATGGAACCATAGAAGTCCGAATAACGTCCTTAGCGGTCCGGTAAACCCAATGTGAAGCAGTTTATACTGAAGCTATTCCAGAGATGACAGGTCCTACGGGAGAGCAGCATCAGTATATTTACAGGAGGGAAGGAAGAACCATGAGGACCAATCCACTTTATATTGGAAGAACGTTGGAGAGAATCAGGCGAAACTGGGGCCTTTACGTTTTGCTTTTTCCAGCGGTTCTGTTGACACTTTTATTTGCCTACAAGCCGATGTACGGCGTATTAATCGCTTTTAAGGACTACAGTCCGGCGTTGGGAATCGGAGACAGCCCTTGGGCTGGATTCAAATACTTTGAGAAATTCTTTCATTCCTATCAATTTACCAATACGATACGTAACACACTTGTGATCAGTCTGTACAGCTTGGCTACTTTTCCGATCCCAATTATGCTTGCACTACTGGTGAACCAGATGAGAGCAGGAAGATTCAAGAGGCTTTTTCAGACAGTCTCCTATATGCCTCACTTTATTTCAACGGTAGTTATGGTTGGGTTGATGCTGATCCTGTTCTCGCCAAGTACAGGGCTCGTTGGCAATATGTATCAGCTGTTTGGAGCACAAGCACCGGACTTAATGGGTTCATCAGCTCTGTTCAGCAGTGTGTATGTATGGTCTGACGTGTGGCAGCATGTCGGTTGGGATAGCATTATCTATATTGCCGCGCTGTCTGCCGTAGACCCAAGCCTCTATGAAGCGGCCACGGTTGATGGGGCAAGTCGATGGCACAAGGTTCGTTATATTGATATTCCGATGCTGCTGCCGACTGCCATCACGCTGCTTATTCTGCGGGTAGGCGGATTACTGGGCGTAGGATTTGAGAAGGTGTATCTGATGCAGAATGACCTGAACATTCTCTCAAGTGAGATTCTGTCTACTTATGTATACAAAATCGGGTTACTGAGCAGCCAATACAGCTTCTCCTCAGCGATAAACCTGTTTAATACCGTCATTAATTTCATTTTGCTTATTCTGGTCAACCAGTTGTCCAAGAAATATAGTGAAAACAGTCTATGGTAGGGGGGAGACAAACAAGATGAGCGTTATGGAACCGGCAGCAATGACCAGAACTCCCCGTACAAAACGTCGACCACGTGTTACGGTTGCAGAAGTTGTACTGTATGCCTTTGCTGTTCTTTTTCTGATTGCTATCATTTATCCGATCTATTTTATTGTCATCGCCTCGTTCAGTGATCCTTCATCTGTGGCTAACGGACAGGTGTGGGTTTTCCCCAAAGGTTTCACGCTTGAAGGGTATAGGGAACTGCTGCGACACGAAAATATCTGGATCGGATATCGAAATACCATTCTGTATACGGTGGTGGGAACACTCTTCGGGCTTGTCGTTAATATTTCGGCGGCTTACGCATTATCGAGAAAAGATCTGGTCGGGCGCAAATTTTTCTCGCTGTTCTTTATCTTTACGATGTTCTTCAGCGGCGGCTTGATTCCAACCTTCCTGACGATCCGCGACTTCCATCTCTATAACACGTTCCTGGTGATGGTGCTTCCGTTCTCCGTCGTGGTTTTCGACATGATCGTCGCCCGGACATTTTTCCAGACCAGTATTCCGGGAGATTTATGGGAAGCTGCCCAGATCGATGGCTGTGGTAACCTGCGGTATTTTGTACTCATCGTATTGCCGCTGTCCAAAGCAATCATCGCAGTCCTTGGACTATGGATTGCTGTAGGGTATTGGAATTCATATTTTAATGCCCTGATTTATCTAAAAGATCCGAATCTGTATCCGCTGCAACTAATTTTACGTAATATCCTCATCACGAATCAGATGCAGTCCGGCATGGGTACAGGAGAAGCAGCACAAGTTGCCCTGCGTCTTGCCAATTTGATGAGGTATTCCGTTATTATCATCGCTACAATTCCGATCATGTGTGTGTATCCGTTCATCCAAAAGTATTTCAATCAGGGGGTGATGATCGGCGCAGTGAAGGAATAAGGCGGGTTGAAATTCATTACGAATCAAGGGGGTTCCCAAATGGGGAAAAAGATAGGCAAGAAGTTATTCACCAAAATGAACAGCCTGCTTCTCGTGTCGGCCATGTTGGTCAGCGTTGTTGGTTGTAGTAGTGGAAATAGTAGTGAACCTGCGGAGACTACGATTTCAAGTGATTTTAACCAGGAAGGTCTTCCGATTGTCAATAAACCGGTCACACTCAAGGTACTGACGGTTCGTTGGGGGAATATGGGAGACACTTTTACACAGAACCAATGGCTCAAGGATTTGGAGAAGGATTCCAATGTGAAGATTGAGTGGCAGGTCATGTCCTCTAATGACTGGGGGGAGCAGAAATCCATTATGCTTGCCAGTGGTACACTCCCGGACATTATCTTGGGTGACCAGGTGTTCAGCGATTCGGACATTGTAAACAACCTGAGCTATTTCCGTCCACTGGATGAGTACATTGACTCGTATATGCCCAACTTGAAGGCTGCTATGCAAGAGACGCCAGATATGAAGAAAATCAGTACGTTTCCTGATGGCAAAATCTATTCCATGCCAACAAGACTGCCTGCCCGTCCGAAGAGCCGGAACCAGCCTGTAATTAATAAGGCTTGGCTTGATAAGCTGGGGCTGAAAGCACCAACGACAACAGAAGAACTGTATCAAGTGTTGAAAGCGTTTAAGGAAAAAGATCCGAATGGAAATGGAAAAAAGGACGAAATTCCGTACACGGAAACGGGTCTGAATGTGGATTTCCTCAATCCATTTGGAATCACTGACATTAATGCCAGCAGTATGATTGTGCAGGACGGTAAACCGGTCTTCTTCCCAACGACTGACGCCTATAAAGAAGCTCTTATTTATACACACAAGCTGTATTCAGAAGGGTTGATTGATCAGGAACTGTTCACACAAGACAATACAATGACATCAGCCAAATGGCAAAATGCAGACATTCCAATCGTCGGCTTCAGCAACCAGTGGACACCCGATGCGGTATTTGGCAAGTGGAGCGACGAATATGAAGCGATTGCGCCTATTGCCGGACCTGATGGCAAACGCTATCAACCAGGTGATCCAGGCGGTATGAATCTGGCCCGTAATGAACTGCTGATTACAAGTTCATGTACTGTTCCAGAAGTAGCGGCACGCTGGGCTGATCAGTTCTATTCCAACGAAGCCAGCATTCAGAATTTCTGGGGTGCGATCGGAACTGTAATTAAGAAAAATGATGATGGCACATATACGCTGATGGACCCGCCAGCAGGCACTAGCGCCGATGCTTGGTACTGGGATCAATCCCTGCGTGATTTCGGACCCAAATATGTAAGCCCTTCCTTTGAAGAAAAAATTAAGCTTAATCCGAAGGCTGGTGACGGACTCAAGCTGCAAATTGATCAGTTGGGCAGTGCCGATGTAACGACACCTTATCCTAAGGTTATGTACAATGCTGAAGAGTTCCAGGAGCTGCCAACGCTGACAACGGATATTGACGGTTATGTAGCGACGATGCGAGCTCAGTGGGTAACCAAAGGCGGCATCGAAGACGGCTGGGATGCTTATATCAAAAAGTTGAATGATATGGGACTTGAACAGTTACTGACCATCCGTAATGATGCCTTCGAACGTTATATGAACGTCAAATAGAGTGGAGTTCAGTCACATCATTCATTGATTAAATAACAAACAGGTGCACTTCCTTATTGAAGGAGGGCACCTGTTTGTTCGTTTAAGATCTGCGTTTCAATAATAAAACGCCACTGATGCTCGATGTTTTTTTGCTATACACCACTTTAAAACCAATATCATTGTCCAGCAAACAGTTTAAGGCATTAATCAGCAATGCACCACGCACCAGTGTGAAGGTACAAGGGGATGTGTTCCCAATCACACGCACACTTCTGATTCGGCGAGCAGAACCGGGAACGAGCGGATTTCTGGACCAGTAGATCAATACCAAATCCGGTTGTGGAACAGCTTTTACACTAGCCATCCTCATCATCTCTTTTCTATTAGATTCTTTATAGTAAATGAAAAGGGAATGAGGAAGGTGCTAGACAAAGGACGCGATATTTCATAAATGGGACAATCCCCAGTTATACCCATTGATAAGTTCATGCAATTCATATTTGTAATTCACACACATGATTCGGACCAAAGTATGGTGTATCAGTCAATCATAAGTGTACTTCCAGTCCCATACATATAATGCTGGAGGTGATTGGAATGAGCAAGGAACCCATGGATGAGAACAAAAAGATAGAACAGCGAAATGCCTTTCTTCGGGATAATAACGGAAAAGAGATGTCTTCCAACGAAGGGGTTAAAATATCGGATGATAGTAACTCGCTAAAAGCGGGGGATCGCGGACCCACGCTGCTTGAAGATTTTCTGATGCGTGAGAAACTGTCTCACTTTGACCGGGAACGCATTCCGGAGAGAGTTGTGCATGCCCGGGGATATGGAGCCTACGGTGAATTTGAGTTATATGAGTCACTTGAAGAGTTAACGATGGCACATTTTCTTCAGGATCCCGGTGTGAAGACACCGCTATTCGTTCGTTTTTCCGAGGTTGCAGGCTCCAAAGGAGTGAACGAAACGAATCGGGATGTGCGTGGGTTTTCAGTGAAGTTTTATACCGAAGAAGGCAACTTTGATCTGGTCGGCAATAATATTCCGATCTTCTTCATTCAGGATGGGATCAAGTTCCCGGATTTGATTCATGCACTGAAGCCGGAACCCAATAATGAAATTCCACAAGGCTCCACTGCGCACGATACCTTCTGGGACTTCATCGCCAATAATCAGGAGTCGGCAGCGATGGTCATGTGGATTATGTCGGATCGCACGATACCGCGAAGCTTTCGAATGATGCAGGGATTTGGAGTACATACCTTCCGGCTGGTGAACAAAGAAGGCAAATCCAGATTCGTGAAATTTCATTGGAGGCCTGTACTTGGCATGCATTCTTTTGTGTGGGATGAGGCGCAGAAGCTGGGCGGTGCGGACCCGGATTTTCATCGCAGGGACCTGTGGGAGAATATCAATGCAGGTAACTTTGCTGAGTTCGAACTTGGAATACAGGTGCTGGAGGAAGCGGATGAATTCAAGTTTGATTTTGATATTTTGGATGCAACGAAATTATGGCCAGAAGAAGACATTCCGGTACGAATCATTGGCAAAATGACGATTAACCAAAATGTCGAGAATGTATTTGCGGAAACGGAACAGTCGGCTTTCCATCCTGGCAACATTGTACGTGGCATTGATTTCAGCAATGATCCACTGCTTCAAGGCCGGCTATTCTCGTATACGGATACACAATTGGCAAGGGTGGGCACGAATTATCAGGAATTGCCGATCAATCGTCCCGTGTGCCCTGTACATAACAACCAGAGAGACGGTGCTTCCCGCTACACCATTGATCGAGGAAGAGTCGCCTATCACGATAACTCTCTTGCCAATAATTCTCCCTATACTGTGCCCGGTACAAAAGGTGGGTTTGTAACGTATCCTTCCACGGTGCAAGGTCTCAAGGAACGAAAAACGGCAGCTAGTTTCCTGGATCATTTCTCACAGGCACGTTTATTCTGGAACAGCATGACTGGTGTGGAGAAGGGTCATATCATTCAGGCACTCACGTTTGAGCTTGGGAAAGTAAAAGATGTTTCGATTCGCCAACAGGTCGTCGATATGTTAGGGAATATCAGCACAGAGCTGGCAACCATTCTGGCTCGCGAGCTTGGAGTCGCTGTACCTAAGGTTTCCGAATCTACGGTGACAAAATCCTCCCCTGCGCTAAGCATGGCCAATACCGTATTTTCTCCCAAGACACTGCGCGTCGGGGTGATTGTCGGTGAAGGATTTGATGGTCCCAGCACACAATACATTTTGGATGAGTTTAAGAGCGCGGGACTTCGTCCAGTCATTGTTCATGAAAGACAAGGTGTGGTCCATGGAACGAGCGGTGTGGAGTTGAAAGTGGATGACAGCTTTTTGACCGGATCACCTTTAGTATATGATGGGTTATTCATTGTTGGAGGACAGAAGGAAGATAATTATTTTCAGAAATACACCCGATCCTATGCCATTGAAACGTACAATCATTTTAAACCGGTAGGAGCTACACCGACGGGGGAGGCACTGATCCAGCCAGTCGGTATTATCGGCAAACCTGGCGTCATTGTGGAACAACAACCAGCGGCGTTTGCAGAGCAATTCATTCAAGCAATGACCCAGCAACGCTTTTGGGATCGAACGTAATTAGGTGGGATAAACTGGACATGGGAAGTTCAGGCGTCTAAACTGTATAGAACGATACAACCAAGAAGGGATGCTCCGATCCAAACCATGTTGCAGAAATTCGGTTTTACACAATATGAAAGTCAGGTATATGAGGCCATATTTGCGCAGGATGCACCGCTCGATGCCACATCCATTGTTAATTACTCCAATGTACCCAAGGCTAAGATATACGAAGTGCTTAATCGGCTTATTGATAAGGGAATCGTCCTAACAACTATGCATGGGAAGAAAAAATTGTACATGGCGGTTGATCTTCAGTCCATTATCCTCAAAATTAGGGCTGACTTTGAGAAGGATATTGAGGAATTAAAGACATATAAAATCAAACGTACATTCACAGATGAACATATCTGGACATTGAAGGATGCATCATCCATTGCATCGAACATTGAACAGCTCATTGAGGAAGCGGATTCGTATATCCTTTTTCTGGCCTGGAACGAGCAAATGGAGAAATACCGGGAGCTTCTGGAGAGAAAAGAGGCCGAAGGGGTACATGTAGAGGTCTTGGCTGTAGGAGGACTGCAAACGTCTCTAACCCATAAATATTCGTTAATTCCGATGCTTGAGGACAGTAATCTTGAGCCCTCGCAGCTAATCATTGTTGACCATGGCTATCTCTTGTTTGCAGGAATCGAACATGATTCATGGAAGGCCATCAAGACAACGTCCAAACCGATTGTTAAAGCAATGACGGATTATTTCTATCATGACGTCGCTCTTACTCAAATTACCAAAAAATATGGTGACCAGCTGCTTCAGGACGAAGAAATCGCACGTCTGCTGGCGCGATTAATTTATTAAAACGATGGTTCCAAAGCTATTCTTTCGGAGAATAGCTTTTTTGTATTGAAATCTTCTCTTGATTAAGTTACTATCGTAGTTGTAACTTTCGAGGAGGCTTCAAAAATGAATAAAAAAGTATATGTCCTGGCAATCGCGGCATTTGTGGTTGGTACCGTTGAACTCATTTTAGGCGGGATTCTGGACTTGATTGCAACAGATCTTCATCTGACCTTGGCCAAAGCCGGGTATTTAATTTCCATCTTCTCCCTTGTCTATGCGTTATCTGCGCCTATTTTGTTAAATATGACGGCTAGATTCGAACGTAAAAAAGTATATATGTGCACTTTATTCGTTTTTCTAATCAGCAATCTCATCTCTGCGTTCAGTGCTAATTTCTATATTCTTTTGGCAGGCAGAGCATTGGGGGCTGCAACGGGCTCGCTGATTTTTGTCCTGTCTTTGACGCTCGCAGCTCGTATTGTGGAGCCCCAATATAAAGGGCGTGCTGTGGGAATAATCACGATGGGAGGAAGTGCATCACTGATTCTGGGGGTACCTCTCGGAATCTTTGTGGGTAATATCGCAGGATGGCGTGAAGTGTTTATGTTGATCGCGATTTTGACTGCAGTAGTCATGGTTGCCATTGGCATTGCCATGGATCGTGTGCAGCCGATTCCGGCAGTATCCCTGAAGAAGCAGCTTACTGCTCTATGGAACCCGAAAATGCTGGCAATCCATGTTACAACATTGCTTGTGCTCGCAGGACACTTAACGTTATATGCTTATTTCACACCATTTCTCCAGGAAGCGCTGGGAGCCAGCTCAACAATGGTCACCTTTATCTATATGATGTTTGGTATCGCTGCTGTGGCAGGGGGAGGAATCGGCGGCATATTATCAGATCGCTTGCACCCAGCCAAAGCCATTATTATCGTGCTGATACCCTTTATCATAAGCATGGCGGTTATTCCATTTAGTACCGGGTTGCCTTTAATTGCCTTCTTGATTCTGCTAAGTATCTGGAGTGCATTAAGCTGGACCGTTACACCGGTACAGAATAGTCTGATTATCAAAACCTCACCGGCAACGGCTGAAACGTTAATTAGCACCAATTCAGGCATTGCACATGCTGGTATTGCTCTGGGAACCTATATAGGTGGGATGGTTATCGATCATTCGTCCATTATGTATACAGGATGGGTGGGATCGGTTCTGATCCTTATGGGTCTGGTGTCGGCCGTTTACGCAATTAGTCGCAAGGAGCAAACTGTTCAGGCGGCTGGATAATGTGTTGATTTAAAAGTTGTCTTTGCAAACTGCTATATATTTTTTTACTTCAGCAAACCTCTGCGATCCAATAATTATTGGATCGCAGAGGTTTTTTTAATAACATTAGGCATAATATCTCTATATTCAATTTGCAAAGGAACTTGATTTATTTAGGTTATCCCATATAATTATTATAGCTTTATAAAGTATCTTAATTTAACGGTTCAAAAATTAATATAGACGTAAAGGGGAAACAATCATGAGCAGTATTACAACAAAATCGGAAAAACAAAAGATGATCGATGGTGAGCTGTACTTGGCTTCCGATCCCCAATTGTCTGAAGACAGGGAACATGCTAGAAAAATGACACGCATGTACAATCAGACTACAGAAACAGATGGTGAGCTCCGTACAAAAGTATTGAAAGAGCTATTGGGTTCAACGGGTGAACACCTGAGCATGGAACCGAACATTCATTTTGACTATGGATACAACATTCATGTTGGAGAGCATTTCTATACCAACTTTAACTGTACGATACTTGACGTATGTGAAGTGCGCATTGGGGATAACTGTTTAATGGGACCTGATGTTCACATATATACTGCTACCCATCCCTTGAATCCATTCGAACGGATAACAGGTGCAGAGTATGGTAAGCCAGTAACCATAGGAAATAATGTATGGATCGGAGGCAGGGCAGTCATTAATCCAGGGGTCACCATTGGGGACAATGTCGTTATTGCTTCCGGTGCCGTAGTCACAAAAGATGTTCCGGACAATATGATTGTTGGTGGAAATCCTGCTAGAATCATTAGAGAGATAGAGCTTTAATCTATTCATTTTGGACAGAAGAGTTGGAGGCATAAGAATTCATGACTGAAAAAGAGAAATCACAACTGGGACTACTGTATAATGCGAATTACGACAAAGAATTAATTGATGAGCGGTTGTACGCGAAGGGACTTTGTTACGAGTACAATCAGCTTCATCCAGGTAAGATCACTGAGAGAGAAGTATTGATCAAAAAGTTGCTTGGAAAAACGACGGATCGTTTCCTGATCGAGCAGCCATTTGTATGTGACTACGGCTATAACATTGAAATTGGCGAGAACTTTTATAGCAATCATAATATAGTTATGCTGGATAGAGCTAAAATCCGGTTTGGTGACAACGTTTTTGTTGCACCGAATTGTGGATTCTACACTGCTGGTCATCCTTATGATGTGGAACAACGTAACGAAGGGCTTGAAATTGTAGGTCCCATCACAGTGGGCAATAATGTATGGATTGGTGGCGGCGTGACTGTGCTTGCGGGTGTGACCATTGGAGATAACACAATCATCGGTGCAGGAAGTGTAGTTACCAGAGACATTCCTTCGGATGTAATTGCTGCGGGTAATCCATGCAGAGTGATTCGCAAAATAACGGAAGCAGACAAAACGAAGTATAGAAGAAGCTAACACAAATGTATACGAACCCTCAGAATGCCCGATGTTTTTTCATCGGGTGTTTTTAAACCCTTTGGAGATATTGTATAGTTACTACATTGGAGAAGAAACTATGGAGTAGGGGTGCTTATGAAAATAGCGAACGCGTATTTGATGAAAGAAATTAATATAAACCATGTACGCCAGGTCATGAAACGGGTAGAAACAGCAACCAAGCCACAACTGGCCTCTTTGACCAAGCTCAGTGTAGTAACCGTCAATTCACTGGTCAAAGAGTTGTGTGAACTGGGTGAACTGTTTGAGGACGAGACAGTACCTTCCAACGGGGGGAGACCTGCATTAACCTACAGATATAATTACGATTTTAGCTTGGCTTTGGTCATGTATATCAACGAAAAGCAGGGGCAGGATTTGATCACAGCCACTGTCATTAACTTAGAGGATAACATGGTGTTCAGAGAAGAATATACGATGCCCGCCTTTGACCAGACACACTTCTATGAAATCATTGGGAACGTACTGGCTCAACATGCTTCCATTAAAGTCATCGGTATCGGTATTCCGGGGCAAACCGTGAATGGGGAAATTACGGTGAGCAGTCACCGGCAGTTAGAAGGTGTCCGCATGATTGAAGATCTTGAAGCACAGTTCGGATTACCAGTCATGGTGGAAAATGATGTGAACGCTGCAATTAGCGGATATTGCGCAAAAAAAGAGTTAGACGAGGATCAGTGTGTCATCGGAATTTATTTTCCAACCAAATATCCTCCAGGCATGGGCATTTATGTGGACGGTAAAGTGATCAAAGGAAAACTTGGCATGGCCGGGGAAGTCAAATACCTTCCTATGGGAATTGATTGGTATGATACAGTGGAAAAGGAAGCGTTTATTGCAACGGTATGCAAAATGATTCAAATGGTAAATGCGATTCTTGCTCCAGACCAGGTTGTGATTTACCAGAAGATGGTTGAAGAAGATGCAGTGGTTCAAGCGTGGCAAATGTATCAAGGCGATCTGTCGATGCCATCTTATCCTGACATCATTCTGATCGATTCCTTCCAGGAAGACTTTGAAGCAGGGATGAGATGGTTAACGTTGAAATCGTTGGAACCGGACCTGGTCCAATTCAACTGAAGACGGGACTCCCATATTAATAAAAATCCCTCAGCAGAAAACAATACATCATCACATCGTATACCAATGCATGTCCTTGTTTTCTGCTGGGGGAGAGCAGGAATGTACCTGCTCCAGGTGTATCCATTCTTAGCGTTTCAGGCTTTTGCCATTACTGCCGATGACATCTTTGTACCAGTGGAACGACTTTTTGCGATACCGTTCGAGTGTTCCTGAACCATCGTCATGGCGATCAACATAGATATAACCATAACGCTTTTTCAATTGTGCTGACGAAGCACTGACCACATCAATACATCCCCAGGACGTATAACCCATAACTTCAACGCCGTCTTCAATGGCTTCCCCGACCTGAACAAGATGATCATTCAAGTACTGAATGCGATAGTCATCTTCAACTGTCTTTTCACCATCAGATCCGGTAATAAGCTCGTCCACAGCGCCCAACCCATTTTCCACAATAAAGAGTGGTTTCTGATAACGGTCATAGAACATATTCAAAACATAACGCAGTCCTTGCGGATCGATCTGCCATCCCCATTCACTTGCAGGCAAGTAAGGGTTAGGTATACCTCCAAGCAGGTTACCTTCACCTGCGACTTGTTTATCCGGATCAGCCGTTTGGCAGATACTCATGTAATAGCTGAAAGAAATGAAGTCGACGGTATGGAGCAACATGTCTTCGTCGCCATCTTCCATCTGAATCTGGATTCCATTTTCACGGAAGTAACGTTTCATGTATCCAGGATAGCGGCCTCTCACATGTACATCTCCGAAGAAATAATTGCTGTGTTCGAATTCCATCACTTTAATCATGTCATCGGGATTCGGTGTTAGTGGATAGGTCGGCATACTGAGCATCATACAACCAATCTGTGCAGTTGGAATGATCTCATGACAGAGTTTCACAGCAGAAGCGCTGGCTACAAACTCATGGTGTATTGCCTGATAAAGATCCTGCTTGCTCAATTTCTCTTTTGGTGTGTAGATCCCACCGCTCATGAATGGTGCTTCCAGAATCGAATTGATTTCGTTGAACGTGAGCCAATATTTCACTTTATTTTGATAACGTTTAAATACAGCAGTCACATAACGCTCGTAGAAGCCGACCATCTTCCGATTAACCCAGCCATCATATTCCTTGGAGAGATGGAGAGGTGTCTCGTAGTGGGAAAGGGTGACCAGTGGTTCGATTCCGTATTTAAGACACTCGTCAAAGAGATCATCATAGAATTGAAGGCCTTCTTCATTGGGTTCCAGCTCATCGCCTTTAGGGAAAATACGGGACCAGGCGATGGAAGTACGGAATACCTTGAATCCCATCTCAGCGAACAGCTTCACGTCTTCTTTATAACGGTGATAGAGGTCAATCCCGATCAGTTTCATGTTATCTTCAGTCGGTTCTTCAGTAATGGGACCCATGATACCTTTGGGAGCCACATCCTGAGTGGACAAACCTTTGCCACCTAGATTATATGCACCTTCAGCCTGGTTGGCGGCAATCGCACCACCCCACAGAAAGTTTTCAGGGAAATGAAATGATGGATGTTGAGAATGAGTCATGTGTATCGCTCCAATCGTTATGAATTCGTTGTGAATATTACATACAGCAGCACTGCATAAAAAAAGCTTAATCGTTGGAACGGGTTACACGTCAAGTTTTACTTTTTATTTATTTTGAGGCAAACTGTAAATCATCATAGAAAGTCAGCAAGAAAGGAGACTTCATGTGTCCAAGTTCGATGAAATTATGAAGCTGTCCGGCTACTCGAAGGCCACGGTGTCCAGAGTAATTAATCATTCACCACATGTGAGTGACGAGGCCCGGCAGAAAATAACGCAAATCATGAAACAGCTCAACTATATCCCGAACCGAAATGCCGTTTCGTTATCTACCGGACAGACCAAGCAAATTGGAATTGTCACATCCGCAACCAACGAAATTATTATTACGTTCATGAATCAATTCATTGATACAGCGATGGATTATGGATTCCAGACCCTGATCTATACTTCGCGTGGAGATAAAGAGATTGAATTGCAGGCGTTCGAGGATCTGCGGAGTAAACGAGTAGATGGACTGGTGATTATGACCTGTGTCAATCATCCAGACAAACTGAAAGCCTACTGCGAGTATGGTCCGATTGTATCTTGGCAGCGGATGGGAGATGACGAAATTCCGTCAGTGGCTATAGACCAGGCGCAAGGCTACAGGCTAGCTCTTGAACATCTGGTGTCCAAAGGCTATACCCGCATTGCCAATGCCTTTGGCAGAGCAGAAAGCCTGAATACTCAGAGTCGGCGGGAAGCCTATGAATCATTTATGGCAGATAAGGGTCTGCCTGTATTGCGTGAAGCTTATCAATATTCCGTGTTCAGCTCATCTGACGGAGAAGAGGCGATGCGAAGAATGGCAAGTGGGCCAGAACTTCCTCAAGCGGTGTTATGTTCGAATGATTATGCAGCAATTGGAATCTGGTCCGAAGCACGCAAACAGAATATACAAGTTCCTGAACAACTTGCTATTGTTGGTTTCGATGACATTGAGTTGTCGCGTGTGCTTGGAATAACAACCATACATAATCCAATTGCAGAACAAGCTACGCAGGCCTTTCATCGATTATGGGCCGTCCTTGGCAAGCAGGAGCTACAGCCTCAGCAATTGGAATTTCAACTGATAGAACGTGCAACCACCTAAATTTTTTTGGGGAAAAGCACATCATTGCATACGAATTCTTACACCTTTTAGAGAACGTAGCATAGCAAAGGAGGGATCGTTATGGCACGTGTTTTATTTATTAACGGTGGATCAGAGGGTCATGTCAATCCAACAATTGGCGTCGTGCAAGAGCTTATTTCACGCGGGGAAGAGGTCGTGTACTTCACTATAGAAGCTTATCGGGAACGTATGGAAAAGACGGGGGCTATAGTCCGAACCTTTGACGGTCAAAAATTCATTAAAGCCTTTGTCTCAGGTGGCAGAGATTATGTGCTCGAGCGAGTCAACGGTCTTTTACTTACGGCAGATATCGTCATTCCGAGCGTGCTTGAACAGATTAAGGGTGAACATTTTGACTACATCATCCATGATTCCATGTTTGGCTGCGGACGTTTACTTGCGCAAATTCTGAAGCTGCCTGCAATTAATTCATGCACTTCTTTTGCGCAGAATGAAGAATCTTTCGATCATTTGATGCAACACTTTTTCTTAAATGTTCCTACCGAAATCGCCCAACCTATAAACGATACACTCCATAGCCTGACGATCAGGTTACAGGAAAAATATGATGTGGAGATTGCTTCTCCCTACGAAGTGTTTTGCAATCCCGCGCCGCTTACCATCGTATATACAACAAGGGAATTTCAGCCTTATGGAGATGCATTCGACCACACGTATCATTTTGTAGGTCCGTCCATCTTCTCGCGATTAACGCATGAAGACTTCGACCTGACAGCAATTAAAGGGAAAAGACCTATTTACATTTCACTGGGTACAATTTTTAACCAAGCTCTTGATTTCTATAAGCTTTGCTTGGAAGCATTGGGGAATACCGATCATACAATCGTCATGTCTGTAGGGGATAGAACACAAATTACGGATCTGGGAGAAATTCCGGGGAATTTTATGGTTAAACGTTATGTTCCACAAATGGATGTATTGCAGTCCGCTAAATTATTTATTACACATGGCGGGATGAACAGTACCAATGAAGGTTTATATTATGGGGTTCCCCTCATTATACTCCCTCAAAGCGCCGATCAGCCGATCATCGCTGAGCAGGTTGTTAGTAGAGGAGCAGGTATCAGCTTACAAATGCAAACCTTGACTGCCAGTCAGCTGCGTGAAGCTGTGGATCATGTGTTGAGCGTTCCTTCTTTTGAGAAAGCTGCTGCGAATTTGAGGGAATCCTTTCGAAAATCAGGCGGATATCATTATGCTGTTGATGCGATTTTTGAATTTAAAACTCAACATTTCATTCACGGATAGTTCAGTCATTAATTATTCAAAATTGAAGCATTTCCGGACCTGAACCATGCGGTATACTGAACAAGACGTTTCAAGAGAAGCTGCATTATTATAGATGATGTGGCTTCAAGTTGAAACATGTTTTAACAAGTTACACATTTCACAAACTAGCCGCTGGAAAGGTGAGATTGAACAGGATGAAGACAGTGACGGGTCGATTTAGAATTGCAGGCATTTGGGAAGGTATATCATTGCTGCTGTTGATTTTTATAGCCATGCCGCTAAAATATTTAGCCGATATGTCTTCCCCAGTAATGATTATGGGTATGATTCACGGTATTCTTTTTCCGCTATATCTGATTACACTTGTGCATTTGGCAGTTGTGAAGAAGTGGAAAGCTTCACGCTGGTTCATGGGATTGGTAGCAGGCTTATTGCCTTTTGGAACATTTGTATTCGAATCCTATCTTCGCAAGAGGGATTGGAAGTAAAGATTGCTGAAAAGAACAATGACAATGACAGCAGGCGACCAACCCGGATGTTATCCGAACTGGCCGCCTGCTGATTTTCTGTACAAATTCTTTCTTGGAAAGAGTGCGAACGCTTATTTTACTGTGCCTGATTGACGATCGGATAGCAGGCTAACTCCAATATCACCAGAGGCATCAGATGCAGATGCAGGTGCATACGCGGAGAAGGAGATAACAGCAATCAGGGCAGTAAGCAGAAAAACAAATGATTTTTTCATACAATAACCTCTTTTCATATGGGATGATCTTCCAACTTCATTTTAATGCAGATAGGCTGTGTTTGAAAAGAAAATGTTTAGGTGAGTGCGAGATTTGTACAGTCAATCATTCGTGATAAACTATAGTTTAACTATAGTTGCCAACTGACCGAAAGGGATGACCCCTATGAAAGAGCTCCATACTTTAACATCCATAGAAATGATCGAAGAAATGATTAAGCAACATGAATTGGTTTTTTTGTACGTATCACGGCCAGAGTGCAGTGTATGTCACGCCTTACTCCCTAAGATTAGGGAGTTACTTGAACCGTATCCAATGGTGCACTTGGCCCACATCAATGCTAACCAAGTAGAAGAGGTGGCGTCCAGGTTTCTTATTTTCACAGTTCCCACGATGATTATGTTGGTGGAGCAGAAGGAGTATATTCGAGCCGATCGTTTTGTTCGCTTTGATCGATTGGAAGAGCAGGTACAACAAATTTATCGTATGTACACCCAGAACGGGGAATTAGAAGCATGATTATCGGCAGCTCATATATGAGCTGCTTTTTTTGCATAATATGCCATGAACATAGGGTGAACGCTTATACACGTAGTCCCACTTTGGAATAAAATACAGTATTAAATTGTATGAGGAAGAAGTGAGCGGATTGAGAATCGATTTGGGTAGCGGAAAAAATAAACACCAAAATTGTACGGGAATTGATCGAATAGCATATCCCACGACTAACATTGTTCACGATATCAATTCGCCCCTCCCGATTGATGATAACTGTGCCACATTTGTGATGTGTTCACACAGCTTGCAATATGTTGATCATTTGCAGCAGGTGATGGAGGAAATATACAGGATTAGTACACACAAAGCGATTGTCTGTATCGTAGCCCCCTATGCACATGTAACCTCACATATGGTTAATCCCCATTTCAAGCAGTTGTTTAATGAATACATGCCCCAATTCTGGACTTCTCAGGTCAATGAAATACATGATGACAAGTCACCTTTGTATAGTTCAGATCGCCTGCAGCTTCAGGAGGAGACAGTAGAATCCCCTATCGATTTCAGGTTGCTCAACATGGAGTTTTTCTATTTCCCTTCCTATCACGGTTTATACAATGAAACGGAACTGGAACTGTTACGACACTCCCAACTGAATGTAGCTTATCAGATTATGTATCATCTCCTTGTTGTAAAGCAGTCGATTTCAGATGCCGAAGTTGCTGGATACCAATCAAGCGAACTGCTGGAGGAGCCGGATTACATCAAAGAGCAAAGAATTCAATATCAGGATCAGGAAGGACTGGAGAAGCCCTTTTATCTGGAACACTTGTCTCCCACATTAGGGCAAGAGAAGCGTGAAATACCAGAGAAAAAACTCCCCTTACCGCAACGCAGTAAGAGGAGTGTAGGCACGACAGTTAACCGTCGTTTAAAGTCCGGACGCAAAAGCAATATGCGATCACCAAAGCGGAAAAAGAAAAGAGATTGAATTTTACTCTTCGGCCTCAACAACAGTGACGATAACCTTGTTGGAAGCCAGCGTAATGGGAATTAAACTGCCGTCTGGAAGAACAAAGGAAAGGGAGACTGTAGCCTGATTCATGACCTTTCCGTTGGATGGCTGATGTTTGATTATGGCTGTGTATCCAACCTCCACCGATGTTCCTGGCAGCAGATCACCCAAGGAGACTCCACTCGCCAAACTACAATTATGTTGAGCAATACCCTGTATTGTGACACTACCAGAAACCAAAGTAACGCCAGATTGCAGTTGATCCGTGAGAACCAGATTTTTGGCTGCAAATGCACTCGTATTCTGAATGAGGACCACATAATCAACGCTTTCTCCTACCTCAACAATGCTTTTGCTTGCCGTCTTCTGGACAGGAATCACAGGTGCTGAGATTGGTATGGAAGGAACGGATGGGGTGGACGGTTGTGAAGAACCAGGCGTTGTTGGTGTAGTCGGATTAACAGGTGGTAACGGCGGCGTTGGAGGCTCAGGAGGCCCGGGTGGTACTGGCGGTACTGGTGGAACTGGGAAAATCACCTGCATGAGAACGACATTGGACAGAACGTTAAATGAAACCTCGCCCAATGTATAGGAAACACTGGCCTGATTGGTGATCTGAGCCAATGTAATTCCTTGATTCACAATGACTTGGAAGGTGATAGGAATCGCGGATAAGGGTGCGATATTATCTACCTCAAATCCATTAATCGGATTGACTCCGGGTACACTCACATCTCTGATCGTAACACTGTTATTAACAAAAGTAGTTGCTTCAGGGATTCGATCCGTAAATATAATGGCACTAAACGGGACATTGTTACCATTCGTCAGCAGGAAGGAGAACGTAATCGTTTCTCCCGGGACGACCTGACTCGGCAAAGCAGATTTGACAATTTCCAGAAGAGGATCGCTGATAAAAGTAGTGACTGAATCGGACTCCACAGAATTGGAAATGACATTGCCATCAGGAAGAGTGAAATTATAATTGACTATCGCTGTGTTCACAACCTGATTATTCGATGGGAATGACAGAATATTTACCTGAAAGTTAATCGTGAATGTTTCACCTGGTGCCACTTCCCCCAATGGAATACCACTAACCGGATTATCGCTTATTTCCACTCCGTTTACGGTTAAAGATCCAGGTATAAAGAATGATTCAGGTGGAATTGGATCAATAACGGTTACATCGGCTGCAATATTGCCTGTATTTTGAACAACAAGCTGATAGAACACGGTATTTCCAAGATCTACGGCATCGGGGGTACCGGATTTAAGAATGGTAATGACAGGATTATAGACAGGAATGGAAACGACATTGGACGGCGAACTTCCACTTACTCCGTTTATGGCAAAGGTAACGGTGCCCTGATTGGTTAACGTCTGGGTCACAGGCTGCGGTGTAAGTGCATTGACGTTGACCTGGAACGTCACTGTCGTGGAGCTGCCTGCACCTATAGTGCCGATACTTACACCTGTGGAGGGATTAACCCCAGGTTGAGCTACACCATTCAGGGTGAGGCTGTCAGGCACAAAACTTGACCCAGCCGGAATCGGGTCCGTAAGAAAGACGGATGTTGCCAGCAATTCTGTAGGATTTTGAACGAGCAGCGTATACGTAATAATATCTCCTGGGGCCGCGGCGGTAACGTCAGCTGATTTGGCAAGGGACAGAACCCCTGGTTCGGACACGGGAACCGTCACCGTATTGGACAAGGATGAACCCGGAATGATCCGCCCGTCAGGAAGAGTATAGGTGTAATCTCCAGTAGCCTGATTGACAAGCTCGGGTGGAGTTGGCACGGATGTCACTGTGGCTAGAAAAGTAACCGTCACCGGAAAATTGGGCTGGATCGTTCCCAAGTTAATTCCGGTTATTGGGTTGGCACTGCTCCAACGGTTACCACTGATCAGCACACTATTCGGTACAAAAGCCTCTCCTGCCGGTAATGGGTCAACCAGGATAACGTCAGCGTTATAGTTACCGTCATTGGACACTAAAACGGTATACGCAATAATATCACCCACAACAGCAGTCGATGGGACAGCTGATTTTACCAGCGCAATGACGGGTTCAAACACCCGGACATTGACGATATTGGATAAGGCCGTTCCAGTGAATTCTCCGGTTGTAAACGTAACGGTGGCCTGGTCAACCAGAAACAGGGGAAAAGGAACCGGCGGAGCTGTTCCGACCACACTGACCTGGAACGTGACGGTTGCAGAGCCGTTGGCTGGAATTGTTCCGATAGGGACTCCTGCGCTAGGATCGACTCCTGGGAGAGATGCACCGTTCACCGTTACGCTGTCCGGAACCAGAACAGAAGCAACAGGAATAGGGTCTGTGAGACTGACATTGGTTGCGTCAACCGGATCATTATTCTGAACAACTAGCGTGTATGTGACAATATCCCCAATAACGGCTTGGAGCTCACTTGCTGTTTTGACTACGGTCAGATTGTCTGCCGAAATGGGAATAACCACTAGATTGGAACTGCTGCTGCCAGGAATAATGCGGCCGTCCGGTGGAGTGAAGGTGAAGCTGGCATTACCTTGGTTAACAATCTGAAACGAAGCCGGTAATGATGTAATTACGACTTGAAAACTGACCAGGGTCGAGCCACCTGTCGGTACGAGGCCTAGAGAAATGCCGGCATTCGGATCGGCAAGAGGGACCGGAAGGCTATTTATGAGTACACTTCCGGCAACAAAGGTGGCATCTGGCGGAATGATGTCCGTTAATGTGGTTGTTGCGCCAATATTTCCTGAATTGGTCACGGTAAACTGAAAGGTCACGGCTTCCCCGACTACAGCAAACGTAGGTGTAGCAGCCTTAGCAACGGCTATAATGGCCTGGAACACAGGAATGATGACCACATTGGAAAAGGAAACTCCGCTAAAGGTACCGCTGTCGAAGCTCACCTGGGCCTGATCTGTTAGTTGAGGTGGTGAGGGCAGGGTATTTACCTGAACACTGAAAGTGACTGTGGCTGATGCACCAGGCAAGAGAGTACCGACAGAGATACCAGAAACAGGATCTGCTGTAGGCTGGGGTACACCATTTAACGTGACACTTCCAGTTAGAAACGAGGAACCCGTTGGAATGTTATCGGTCAGTACAGCGTGGGTAATGCTGCTGGCATCCTGATTGGTAACTGTAAAGGAATAGGTAACGGTATCACCAACCACTGCATCTGTAGCAGCAGTTGATTTCACAACACTCAACATAGGTAGCGAGACAGGGATGACAACCGTGTTAGATGTAACAGATCCGGGAATTACACGGCCATCTGGTGGCTGAAAGGTATAGGAGGCTGTTCCCTGATTGACCAATTGCAATCCAGCTGGCTGACTAACAACACTTACCTGGAAAGTGACTGTAGAGGTTGCGTTGGGTGCAACCGGACCAATAGGTATTCCTGCAACAGGGTCAGAAGCTGGTTGAGAAACACCATTGACGGTTACGCTGCCCGGTACAAAGACGGAACCGTCTGGTATATTGTCTAGGACGGTTGTTGTGGCATCAATATTTCCCGTATTGGTTACGACCAACGTGTAGGTAACTGTATCTCCGACAAGAGCATTGGTTGTGTCTGCGCTTTTGACAATAGCCACATTGGGTTCATAGATGGGAACCACCACTGCATTGGAGGTAACCGCAGTATTAATAATCGGACCATCGGGTACGGTAGGGGCAGTATAACCGACTCTGGCTTGGTTAAACAACTGAGCCGGTACAGGTACGGATGTGACCAATACCTGGAAGGTCACGGTAGCGGAGGTTCCCGAGTTGAAATCTCCAATCGGAAATCCGGTTACCGGATCTGTACCCGGCAGTGAAACCCCATTGAGTGTGATGCTATTCGTTACGAAGGAGCTTCCTGCAGGAATGTTGTCAAAGAACATAACGTTCGTTGCATTAACCAATGAAGTATTAGAGATGATAATAGTATATGTTACCGTATCTCCGACGACAGCATCAGTTACGTTGGCACTTTTGACGGCATTAAGGGCAGGGAGGTTGATATCGATCTGTAATCCGTTGCCGTCAACAAGATAGCCGTCTCCATTCGTTGTAAGCTGGAAGGCAGCTTGAGTCTGTGTATTGAGCAATGTAAATCCGACGTCCACGTTCGTAATATCCCAGCCTTGACGACCACCAACGATGTTTGTACCAGGGGTTCCATTGATCTGATTCCTTGTCCCGAACGTACCAGAGGTATCGAGGTTTCCGGCATCATCATTGATCTGTGAAGCGAAGAAGTTGTCGGAGAAGTTGTTCGGACCTGACAGATTCGTCACAGTGGCAATGGTCGGTCCAAAACGAGCCTGATCCCCGGTCTTGTTCGCATCACCCTCCTGTGTACTGAATTGTGCCCGACCTGCCAGTGGACCCATGAATGGTGTGGCAAATCCATCAATAATCATGTTGACAGGACCCGAAGTGGAAAGAATGACATCGGCATTCACTCGAATGGACATGTTTCTCAAAGGCAAGGCAGCATTTTGGTACACTACCGCAAGTGTCCAGCCCGCATGGTTGGAGGTCGGATCGGGTATGGACAGTGTTCCAACTACTCCACTGGTCGTATAGGTTCCTGCTCCTCCAGCAGAGATTAGACTTGTAACGTTTGCAGAACGAACATAGGCATAGGTTGTGGGGAATCCGGAAGCGGTGGACAAGATGACTTCAAAACTGGTTGCCGGGTCCGGAAAAACACTGGTCTGACTTGCTGGAGTTGTAAACTGTACAGCATCATTGATAAAGGCGGAATTGTTCTCCGTATTGTCAATGTATGTACCCCCCCAGATTAATTCGGCATACAGGATGCTGCTGCCTGCGAGGATTTGTAGTACAGCAGAGGAGCTGTTGTTCTGAAAAAGATTCGTTGTTCCTGGTGGATATGTTCCAAACTGCTGTGTGGTATCCGTCGTAATATAAGCCCCGATGCTGTCAACTGTCCCGGGAACACCAACAGTTTCAGAGCGGCTAAGTCCAAGCGTATTGCCTGTGAAAGTCACTGCACCATTTTCATTTATCGCATACCTTTCAATAAAGGCCATTATCATCTTCCTTCCGCATAGTTAGTCTCTACACGTATACTTTCGTAGTATCTTGTACCATGCCAAAAATCGTAAATAAATGAGTAGCAAAAAAAATCAGTGAATAAGTGTTGTATTGAAAACGGTTTTATGCTAATTTAAAATATATAAAAACGTTTTTATAGCAAAGGACCAAAAAATTATGGGAAAGATTACAATTAAAGATGTTGCAAGGGAAGCCGGGGTATCCATTTCTACGGTTTCCAACGCCTTGAACGGCGTGGATGTCTTAAACCCAGAGACCAAATCACATGTCCTGAAGGTGGCAGAGCGTTTAAACTACGTTCCCAACTTGAACGGCAAGCTGCTAAAATCCGGGCAAACCAAAATGCTGGGTTTTTTCACCACAAGTGTGTCGGGTCCATACTTTTATAAGCTGGTTGAATCCATGTCTCGCGAATGCGATCGTCTGGGCTACGGGCTGAATGTGTTTGTGACCAAGGATAAGCAGGTCATTATGAGTAATATTCTGGGACGGCGTGTGGATGGCGTTATCATCTACGAAGAACTGCGGATTGATGAGCAGGATATTGTCGCTATGGAGAAAGACAAGATTAAGGCTGTGTTTCTGGATCGGGTCTATCAGAGCGATACTATGGGAAGCGTCATATTTGACTCTTATGTAGCGGGTTACGAAGCAACCAAGTATTTAATTGGACTGGGGCACAAGAAAATTGCTTACATATCCGGCGTGGACACCATGTTTGACAGTAATCAGCGTAGAGATGGATATTTGGCCGCTTTGCGTGAGTACCAGCTTCCGTTGGATGATGATTACATCTTACAGGGATATTTTGAGGAAGAGGGCACCTACAGTGCTGTAAAATCTTTTCTTCATCTGCATCCTGCCAAGCTGCCTGATGCTTTTCTTGCAGGAAATGATGTGAGTGCAATCGGCTGCATCCATGCGTTGAAGTCTCATGGCTTCGAGGTTCCTCAAGATGTAAGTGTAGTAGGCTTCGATGATATTGATATTGCCCAATATTTTTCCCCGCCATTAAGTACCGTACGAAACCAGATTGCAAGGCAGGGTATCCTGGCGATCAATCACCTGGTTCGCATGATCAAGAAGAAGGAACATGGGGTTTCACAAAAACTGGCGGGTGAACTTATCATACGGGGCTCAAGTCATGTGAAGATGGACCGGAGTGATTTTTTAACATAACTGATTCAATCATTTCCGGTCTTTTTTAATTATAGATTTGATATTAGGGGGTTTTTTTGTCATAAAATAAAAACGTTTTTATGAGGAAATGCTTAAGTTGGAGGGGAGAAAAAGAGCGTGAGTAAATTAGCCGTAGAGACGTCGTCAACCGGTAAAAAGCCTGTAAGACCGGGGGGAAGGAAGCCAATCGGACAAAGAATGAAAGAGTTCGTCATCGATTATCGAAGACAATGGGAAATTCAATCGATGATTATACCCGGCATCATTTTTATGATTATTTTTTGTTACATTCCGATATACGGATTGACGATTGCATTCAAAAATTACACCGTTATTGATACGCTGTCTAGCGCACCATGGGTCGGTTTGGAAAATTTCAGAATCATTATGTCAGACAAATACTTCTGGGATGCCGTAGTGAATACGCTGGGGATCAGCTTTTTGAAATTGGGTATCGGGTTTGTCATTCCCATTATCCTGGCGATCATGATCTATGAATTAAACAGCGGACGTTTCAAAAAGTTCGTGCAAACGATTTCATATCTACCTCACTTTCTGTCCTGGATTGTATTGGGCGGCATGCTGATCACCTGGTTTTCAACAACGGGATTGTTTAATCAGCTGCTACTCAGCTTGGGAGTGATCTCGCAACCGCAGAACATTTTGCTGGATGCAGGCAAGTATTGGTGGATTGCAGTTTTATCCGATATTTGGAAAGAGGCCGGCTGGGGAACGATTCTGTATTTGGCGATTATGTCCAAGATTGATCCTACGTATTACGAGGCAGCCAAAATTGATGGTGCAAGCCGTCTCAGACAAATTTGGAATATCACATTGCCTAACATGAAGTCAATCATTAGCCTTAATCTGATTCTTACTGTAAGCGGTTTACTTGGTTCCAATCTGGACCAGACGCTCGTTCTGATGAACTCGCAAAACCGTGACAAGGCAGAAGTTATCAATTCGTATGTATATCGTATGGGGATGTCACAGGGTGACTTTTCGTATGCTACCGCAGTTGGTCTGGGCGTCTCGATCGTGTCCGTTATTCTGTTGGTCACCGCGAACAAAATTACAAGCAAATTAAACGATAATCAATCTGTGCTGTAGAAGGAGGCATCCCGTGTGAATGGAAAGGTGGCTAAAGAAGATCTCGATAGTCGGATCTTTGATACCTTAAATATTATTTTACTCGCTATTTGTACTGTCGTTATTGTGGTTCCGCTCTGGAATGTCATTATCTCTTCTTTTAGCTCGGGCAAGGCTTTGGCGGAAGGCGGGTTCATCTTCTGGTCACCGGAGTTCTCGCTGGAGAATTATAGAGCCGTATTCAACGATTCGAACATCTGGCAAGCGTTCTTCATCTCCGTTTCCAAAACAACAATCGGAGTCGTTACACACGTATTCTTCTGTGCCATGGTCGGTTACGGTCTGAGCAAAAAGCACATACGTGGCCGTAAACTGTACGTAGCCATGGGAGTTATCACGATGTTCTTCTCTGGCGGAATGATCCCAACGTACTTATTGATCAAATCACTTGGCCTGCTCAACAGCTTCTGGGTGTACATTATTCCGGCATTGTTCAGCTTCTATGATGTCGTCATTCTGATGAATTTCTTCCGGAATGTACCGGATTCCCTGGAGGAGTCAGCCAAAATCGATGGTGCAGGAGACTGGCATATTTTCCTCAAAATCTTCATCCCGCTGTCCATGCCAGCGATGGCAACTATTGCATTGTTCAATGGAGTAGGGCAATGGAATGACTTTATGACAACTAAGTTGTACATTACCGATCAGTCGCTGTATCCGCTGCAGATGATGCTGTACGAGATTATTGTTCAGTCCCAAACGCAATCCATGCAAAATGTGGGCGGCTCGGCAGTCATTGAAACAACGACTAAAGGGGTGCAACTGGCTACGATTGTTATTACTACTCTGCCGATCATACTGATCTATCCTATCCTTCAAAGATACTTTATCTCGGGTATGATGCTGGGAGCAGTCAAGGAGTAAGAGGAATCTAAGCTTGTTCGAAAGTTCGCTCTATTCAATATTTCTCACCTAACTTTAAGGAGGAAACAATATGTTCAAGATGAATAAGGCAGCAGGCAAAAAAGGAGTTAAACTGTGCGCGGCATTGCTGACAGCGGTGATCATGATTACAGGCTGCAGTAGTGGATCAGGGGGTTCGAGCGAAGGAAACTGGGTTTCCATTGAAGATCGCTATACAGTCGATCCGGAAAAACCAGCTTGGCAGCTGGATAAAAAGGAAGAAGCTACAGACCTAACTTGGTATGTTAATGCCGACTGGTGGAACACGGATTTCGGCAAAGACATTGTAACCAAAAAGATCAAGGAAGATCTGAACATCAATATCAAATTCATTACAGGTGATGACACGAAGTTAAATACGTTCTTTGCCGGTGGAGATATGCCTGACCTGCTGACAGTATTTGACTCTAACTCTCCTGTGGTGCAAAAAGCCGCAACCTGGGCTATGCCGCTGAATGATCTTGCGGAGAAATATGATCCATACTTCAACAAAGTCGCAGCTGCCGATACCCTGAACTGGTTCCAGCAGGCTGATGGCAAGACGTATGGCTATCCAAACTACTCCAATACGCAAGCCGATTATGATAGCGGCAACATCCCAGCCAAAACGGCATTTATCATCCGTAAAGATGTATACGAAGCTTTGGGAAGTCCTGTCATGGGAACACCAGAGGAATTCGAAAGTGTGATGAAACAGATCAAGGAAAAGTTCCCAACGCTGATTCCATTTGGTTTTAACTCTATCGGTGAAGGAACAGGTTCACTCGGAGACGTGTTGCAAGACTTCATTGGCGTGCCGCTTGAAACTGCAAATGGAGAATTCTATGATCGCAATCAGGATGAAGATTATCTTACATGGCTGAAGACTTTAAATAAGGTATACAGAGACGGAAATATCAGTGATGACAGCTTTGCTGATGATGGTACGGCCTTTGAGGAAAAAGTGAAATCCGGAAAATATGCAACGATGCTGCTGGATGGTACACCTCAACAGGGAGGAAATCTGCAAATTTATCTGAGTGCCAATGAAGGCAAAGAGTATGTTGCCGTTGATGGACCACAAAGCACCAAGGGTAATGCACCGACACTTAATCAATCCGGTATTACAGGCTGGATGATCAACTTCATCTCCAAGGACGCCAAAGATCCAGCCAAAGCGATTCAAATCTTTACGTACCTGCTAAGTGAAGAAGGTCAGCTTCTGATGAACTATGGTATTGAAGGCGAGACGTATAAAAAGAATGCAGATGGTACGGTTGAGTTGATGCCAGCTGTGAAAGACCTGCAACTTCATAATGCGGACAAATTCAAGAAGGAATACCGGATGGGCGAATTCATGTTCTTTGGCCATGACCGTTACAAAGCACTGAGTGCTGATGCTTTCCCGGAAGCGATTAAACAAATGCAAGAGTGGGGCAAAGGCAAACTGAAACCACACTTCATTCTGGAGAATATTAGTCCGAATCAAGGAACACCTGAAGCACGTGCGTTGTCGGCGATCAACGCCAAGTGGAATTCAACCCTGGTAAGCATGGTACGTGCCAAAGATGATGCCTCTTTTGACAATGCGCTCGCCGCTTACAAGTCATTTTTAGGTGAAAACCGTTGGGATGATATCCTGAAGGTCCGTAGTGAGAAAATGAAACAGAATAAAGAGAAATTGGGTATCCAATAAGAGGAATGTGGAGGGAAAGCATATGACGAAATTCAAAATGTACAAATCCACGGGAGAAGATGCATTGTTTGTATCCGTGTCCCAGCATCAATTGAAATCGCAGGACTCCGCCAAGGAAACAACGACTATCCTTCTGGATGATCAGCAAACGTATCAGGAAATGGATGGTTTTGGGGCTTCTTTTACCGACTCATCTGCCTATCTGATTAACCAGGTATTAAGCGATGAGCAGAGAGCGGAAGTCATGACTCGGTTGTTCCATCCCGAGGAAGGCATTGGATTGTCGGTCATCCGCAATCCGATGGGCGCTTCAGACTATGCCAGAACGGTATACAGCTATAATGATCTGCCAGAAAATCAAACGGACCCGGAATTATCCGGGTTCAGCATTGCACATGATGAAGCGGATGTTATTCCTTTGACTCAAAAGGCTTTGGAGCTCAATCCTGAGCTGAAGCTATTCGCTTCACCTTGGAGCGCTCCGGGCTGGATGAAAACAAGCGGCTCGATGATTACAGGTCAACTGAAAAATGAGTGGTATCCGGCGTATGCGGAATACTTTGTGAAATATATCCAAGCCTACACATCACATGGATTGCCTATCCATGCAGTAACACCACAGAATGAAGCACTTTATGAACCAGGTCATTATCCCGGCATGTTGATGCCAGCTGAAGCGCAAGCAGACTTTATCAAAAATCATCTCAAGCCGGCTTTGGTCAAAAATGACATTCAGTCCAAAATCCTCTGTTATGATCACAACTGGGATCGTCCGGATTACCCGCTGACAGTACTTGATGAGGCGGCAGAAGAGGTAGATGGAGTCGCTTGGCACTGGTATGGGGGCGAAGCCTCGGCACAAACAAAGGTGTATGAAGCTGTTGCCGGTAAAGAGGTACACTTCACCGAAGGATCAGGAGGAGAATGGATCCCTCCATTCGAACAAGCTTTCTCCAATGTGATCAGAACGGGTATTGAAATTCTTCGCAATTACAGCAAATCTTTTGTGCTCTGGAATATGGCACTGGATGAGAACAACGGTCCTACCGTTCCTGGCTTCGGGAAAAGTACGTGCCGCGGCATTGTGAAGGTTAACCAGCAAACGAAAGAGCTTACCTATACACTGGACTATTATGCTCTGGCTCATTTCAGTGCATTGATTCGTCCCAAAGCCGTACGTATTGACTCGTCCTCCAATGAGGCATCCATTCGTTCCGTAGCCTTCAAAAATACGGATGGTTCGATTGCTCTCGTGCTTTTCAATGACGGAGAAGAGACAGGAAATGTGCAGGTTCAGCTAAGAGAAGAAGAACTGTTAAGTTTCCAACTCGAATCCAAAAGTGCTTTGTCCATTTTGATTAACCAAGGATAATAATAATGTTGTAGTGAAAAAAGGCGATACTCAGAGAATTAACTCTGAGTATCGCCTTTTTATATTGCATCCAGTGAGTCTATACTCTTTGGATCGCTAGATTTGGTGTTCCTCCGCTCTCATCAATAAACAGAACATATTTATTCCCACTAGTGCCTGTTAACACTAGACCCGGCTGATTCAGTATACCGGGATTATAATATAACAGTTGCTGGTTGAGTGGCAAGGCAACTGGAAGAGTCGGCTGATTCATGGCCATTAGCTGCGTCGTTGCTTTTACACTGTCTCCCGCCTCGATAACCCCACCGACACCTAGGTGATTTGTAATGGAGGAGCTATCGTTAATCTGCAAGCTGCCAGCAACCGTCTGGTCTCCGTTCACCTGCAGGTCCAATCCAATCGTTTCATTACCGTTTACCTGCAAATCCTGATTAATGGTCTGGTTTCCTGTGACAAAAATGCTATCGAATGTTGGCAATCATATCAACTCCTATCTGGTTTGATATATTTTATGAGGACAAGAACCGGATGGACACGGGGTTGTGGCACATTTAAAGACACGGGTGAAGCCCATCTTTGAGTAGTTAAACACCTAAAAATGAGGCGATAGAAACCTAGCCAAAGGCAGATGCATATTGTAGGCAATGAGAGTTAATCCGCTTCGTGATTGGAGGGTATGGTCATCAAAAAAAGGAGGCGTATGCCAGCCAAGTCCCAAAAGAATCGACGTCCTGTCCAGCATCCCAATCAGGTATACCTCAGACAAATGAACGCTACATTGAACCGAAAACTCAAATCAATCCGGCATCATCTGGTGGTACAGCAATCGGATCTGCAGCAGCATCTTATGAAAATGATTCAGGACGGCAAGGAACAGAGAATGGAAAGTAAAGACAGTGGGAAAGTTTTGGATTCTCCCCGTGTTCATTATAAACAGCTGAAGGTCCTACTGATTACTCCTGCTATGGAACGAGCAGGCTCTGCGAACTCTATTTTGATTGAACAGAGCTTGAGGCATTTGGTTCAACATGTCAATGAAATCAAAACAATTCAGTCCGTTGCAGATCATACGACAGAGCAGGATTTGGATTTGATTCTGGTACTGGATGGAGAAGATGCTTTGTCGAATCAGAATTTGGAAGCGTTGAGGATTTCCTCTGCCCAAAAGGCGATATGGTTGTCGGACCAGTCGGATGTAAAACAGATGGAATCGATCATCCCTTTTTTTGATTATGTGTTTACACAGCATTCGACCCACATTCCCTCCGATCGGCATATGGGGAATATCTCATGTCATGAAATACCTTTTCCACCGAACCCCACACTGTTCTGTCCACAGGTGGTGGGAAGAGAATATGAATCCGATGTTTATATCATTGGGGATGCACACCCTGATAGCTGCCTATTTGATCTTGCCACTCACGCGTGGTTATCGGATAAAAGAGTGCGAGTTGAAGGACAGGGGTGGGAGAGGTTCGGTGCATTTGTGCCCGTGCAACATCAGGAGATCCGGGAAAAGTTATACAACGGCGCCAAACTTGTTGTTCAGGACAACTCATCCGCTAGACGTATCATGGAAGTAGCTGCGTGCGGTACATTTCAACTTATTTTGGCTTCCTCAAGCGGTCCCGCGAACACGGATGATTTCCAACGCTATGCAACATTTGAAGAACTCATACAGAAGCTTGAACATTATTGGGACCATGTGGATCAACGAAGACTGGCTGCCTCCCAGGCACTTTCTTATATAAAGTACAATCAATCCTATCTTCATAAAAGTTTGCAACTTATGGATATTATTTTCCAATGAATATGTCTGTTAATTGGAGGAGTCCTGCTTGAAGCTTATTGCGTTACACTTACCTCAATTTCATCGAATTGCGGAGAATGACAAATGGTGGGGAGACGGATTTACAGAATGGACCAATGTAAAAAAAACAACTCCCCTTTATTCAGGCCATTTACAACCCAAGAAGCCATTGCATCAGAACTACTATGATTTAACGGACCCCAAGGTACGCAAATGGCAGGCCGAAACGGCCAAAAATCACGGGATATACGGATTCTGTTATTATCACTACTGGTTTAAAGGAAAACGATTGCTTGAAAAGCCGTTTGATGAGATTTTGCACAGCGGGGAACCGGATTTTCCTTTTTGTTTGTCATGGGCCAATGAAACCTGGACACGCAAATGGGACGGGCGCGAAGAGGATATTCTTATTTCGCAAGACTACGGGGACGAGAGCGATTGGAAAGAACATTTCGATTATCTGGTCAGAGCGTTTAAGGATAAACGATACATCTGTGTAGAGGGAAAACCACTATTTCTGATTTATAGGCCTGCAAGCATACCTCGATGCCAGGAAATGATTCATTATTGGCGTAGGCTTGCGATAGAACATGGGCTGGAAGGTATTCATTTTGTGCAGACGATCGGTGGATTTCCTACCTTTAATCGTCCCGTCTTTGACGCAAGCATGGAATTTGAGCCCCACTATACGTTTGCGCATGGTCATATGAATGGAAGAATATGGATTGAACTGGATATCAAGGGGCAGAAGCACATTGTGGTGAACTACGATAAAGTATGGTCATCCATTCTCGAAAGAACACCTCATCGAAACGGGGAAGTTGTATATCCTGGTGCATTTGTGAATTGGGACAATACGCCGCGCCGGTCGGTTGATGGACAGAGTACTGTAGGCGCAACACCTGAAAAATTCGGATTGTATTTATCTCGACAGATGACGAGAGCCCGGGAATTGAACGGGAGTGGCTTCCTGTTTGTTAACGCATGGAATGAGTGGGCGGAAGGAGCGTACCTTGAACCGGATGACGATTATGGGTACGCCTATTTGAGAGAGGTCAAAAGAGTGGTAGAGCAAGGAGAGAGAAAACGCAGCAAGTTATGACAATGGAGTTCCCTTTGTGGGGCTCCATTTGCTTTTGGGAGAGTGCAATCATGCCAGCTTATCGAAATTCATACCATGATTTGTTTGCGATACTCCGTTGGATTAAGACCTGTATGCTTTTTAAATTGCCTTGAGAAATAATATAAGTCACTAAACCCAAGGTTCTCGGCAATGGCAGTGACTGTTTTTGGCGTACTGGTCAGAAGTTCTTTTGCCTTGTCCATTTTTTTGCTGGCAATGTAGTGCATGGGTGGAACGCCGATGTGCTGTTTGAAGAAACGAATGAAATAATTGGGATGCATGTAGGCAATCTGAGCCAGATCCCGGACAGAAATATTTTCCTCAATGTTGGAATCAATATAGGCCAGTATTGCAGATATTTTCTCCATAACAGGCACATTGATATAACTAATCTGTTCCTGATCCACATGCATAATGTAGTGCGACAACAATTCTATTAATTTGCTTTTTGCCATCATATGCGCATAGACTTCATCGGATCGGGCGTAATCAAGAATGCTGTTGAATATTTCCTGTATCAGCTCGGGCCGATCCGATGAACAGAAGTGGGGGAAATTCAGAATTTGAAATAGGTTGATGCCTCCGACCTTCGCACTGAAATGACACCAGTATTTGAGAAAAGGACGATCACTGATGGCTGAATAAGACTGCGTGACCCCCTCCGGCATCAAAAAAAGCTGTCCCGGTGCAGGATAATACTCCTGATCGCCGATCTTGAGCCAGCCCTCGCCTTCACAGATCAAATAAAATTTGCTGTAATCGGGTGTGTAATCGAGGTCTCGCCAATCCGTATCGCAGCGATTGAAGTTGACCATGAACAAATCAACCTGCAGATTGGATAAGTGGTTCGTGAGCAACGTCTTATGATTCATTAACCTCAACTCCCTACAAAGGTTATTATTGTCCATCCTAAAGTTAACGTTATGCATGTCTATCTGCTCAACTAGCTACTACAATACAAGTGCAGCCGATAACGGAAGGGATGAGAACCGAATGAGAACAATGCTGGACAAAAACGAATATTTGCAACAGATCGACAAAACGATTGCTGAAGGAAAGTATAAGGACAACTGGAATTCACTTAGCGCATTCGAGGTTCCCGAGTGGTACAAGAACGCCAAGTTCGGTATTTTCATTCATTGGGGTCTTTACTCGATCCCTGCGTATGACAGTGAATGGTATTCACGAAATATGTATATTGAGGGCTCCAAAGCTTATGAACATCACCTTAGCGTTTATGGTCATCCAAAGGATTTTGGCTATAAAGATTTTATTCCGATGTTTCTTGCAGAGAAGTTTGACGCAGATGAGTGGGCCGTGCTTTTTAAAAAGGCAGGAGCCCGTTATGTGATGCCTGTAGCTGAGCACCATGATGGCTTTCAAATGTACAAAAGCTCCATCTCTCACTATAACACAGTTGAAATGGGACCCAAACGGGATCTGTTGGGTGAGATGAAGGTCGCGTATGAGAAGCAGGGACTTACCTTGTGTGTCTCGTCACACCGTGCTGAGCATTGGTTTTTCATGTCCCATGGAAAAAACTTTGATTCAGATGTCAAGGAGCCGCTCAGACGCGGTGATTTCTACTGGCCTGCCATGCCAGAACCGGATCATCAGGATTTATACGGCTCACCTCCAACGGATGAATATCTGGAAGATTGGCTGCTTCGTTGCTGTGAACTGGTGGATCAATACCAGCCGAGCGTTTTTTATTTTGATTGGTGGATCCAGACGGCAGCGTTCAAACCTTACTTGAAAAAGTTCAGCGCTTACTACTATAACAAAGGTGATGAGTGGGGCATTCCGGTAGCGATTAACTACAAACACGATGCCTTTATGCTCGGTTGTGCCGTTCCAGATGTGGAGCGTGGGCAATTCGCCGATTTGAAACCGTATTTCTGGCAAACAGATACCGCTGTAGCAAAGAATTCATGGTGTTATACAGAAAACAACAACTATAAAACAGCGGATGAGATCATCAGGGACCTCGTCGATATTGTGAGTAAAAATGGCAGCCTGCTGCTGAATGTTGGACCAAAGGCAGATGGAAGTATCCCGAATGAAGACAGGGATATTTTGCTTGCCATAGGTCAATGGCTGGACGTGAATGGGGAGGCGATTTATGACACGACATTCTGGCGGACGTATGGGGAAGGGCCGACCGAGGTGAAGGAAGGACAATTTACAGATGGAGAGACCAAGATCTTTACAAGTGAGGACATTCGTTTCACTGTAAAAGAAAGCTGCCTTTATGCCACGGTTATGGCTTACCCGGAGAACGGAATCGTTCATATTCGTTCGCTGAAAGAGAATTCTCATCATTTCCATGGACTGATCAGGGACATTCAGGTATTGGGCTTTGACGAAGAACCGGAATGGAGCAGGACGGAAGAGTCCTTGACGATAACGACAAGGAACGTGCATAGCTTCTCACCCGTCGTATTTAAATTAGAACTGGATTAAGAGATGAGATCGAAGGGCTATAACCAACAGTAATATGTACTGGTTATAGTCCTATTCTTTGTGCGATTCTGTAATGGATTACACTCGTTTACGGGTTGAAGAAGATCGACGGAGTGTTCTTCGTTTTTTGGACAAGCGATGTACTTTCGCCAAACGCTGCCGCTTCAACAAGCGCTGCCGCACATGACGAGGTCGTCTTTTTTCTACTGGTTTGAAAGGTGATGTCATTTGTATTGGTGGCAGTTCGCATGGTTCTTCCATGGTATCCATCACGGCTCTGTAGCTTATCGGCACAATACCCAGCGTCTGTATCGTTCGGGGGATTTCCTGATCGACAAATACTGCAAGCTCATGCTCGCGGATGTCCAGCCAGTTGGAAATTTCACGCAGAGCATCATCGACATATCCGGGATGACATACAATCTCGGTAATGCCATCTGGGAGCTTAGATAAATGTTGTAGCAATCGCTGTAAACCCTCATGATCTCCGTAAGTATCCAGCAGAATCGTATCCGTCATCCGAGGCACTGGCATTTCAGGGCTTGCATGCCGGACCTGAGATCGCCGAAGCGGGATGTTTTCCCGGACAGCTTTCTCCGCCATGATTTGGAATATGATGGGATCGTTTTGATGAAGCAGCTGATGGGAATCGAGATGTGTAGGGGAAAGTGACGCTTGAGCCAAAACGTTCCATTGAGCATCGAGTTCTTTGGCAATATCAGTGGAATCTCGTATTAATCCACACTGGCCTTGATGAAAAGCACCGTCAGGATTCACCAAAGAAGGCACGATAGCCGGATCGGATACGGGTCTCCCGTAAGTCAGGTTAAAATGCAATCCGATTCCGAGGTCCGGCAGCGATCGGGCTAAACTCAGTGCATGATCAAAGCCCGGCATATTCACCATCATCGAAGTACTCGTAATTCCACCAGCCTGATATGCTTGAATAATCCCCTGATTAACGCCGGGCGACAGCCCGAAATCATCCGCATTAATGATTACTTGCCTGCTCATACCGCTTACTCCTTCCTCACGTTGAGAACAAACCATTTGCCATGTCCCTAATATATTAAAGGTCACAAGGTATGAACCGTTCATTCGCACAGGCCTGATAAAATACTTCAAATGCCGTCTTGTCCATGGAATATCCTGTTCGCTGTTAGAAATAATCCAGTTGCAGACAGAATACATTTAATGTAAACGTTGTTACGGATTGAGAAAAAATGGGGTATCCCCGTTCAGAATCAGTCCGTTAATATGGGGAGGGAAAAGATTGTTGAGAAAAAGAAAAATCGTAAGTACGCTGGTGCTGTTCAGTTTCCTAATCGCTTTACTGCCTGGCACGACGACAAACGCAGCGACCAATTGGAATCTGGTGTGGAGTGACGAATTCAATGGAAGTTCTCTGAATACGTCGAATTGGTCTGCAGAGATTGGTACCGGCAGCGGCGGATGGGGAAATAATGAATTGCAGTATTATACGAATCGCACCGAGAACCTGCAAGTTACAGGTGGCAATCTGGTCATCACTGCACGCAAAGAAAATTACAATGGCAGCAGCTATACCTCCGCACGAATTAAAACCCAAGGCTTGAAGGATTTTACTTACGGGAAAGTTGAAGCACGCATCAAGCTGCCGTCCGGTCAGGGGCTGTGGCCTGCTTTTTGGATGCTGGGAAGCAACATTAATTCCGTTGGCTGGCCTAAGAGCGGAGAGATCGACATTATGGAGCGGGTCAACAACAATGCTTTTGTAAACGGTACCGTACACTGGGATGCTAACGGGCATGCCGATTATGGAAAGATATCGGAGAATCTTGATTTTTCCCAATTTCATGTCTACAGCATCGAATGGGATTCCAAATATATAAGATGGTTTGTGGATGGCAAACAGTTCAATGAGTTTTACATCGAAAATGGAACAGGCAACACGGAGGAGTTCCAACGTCCGTTTTTCCTCCTGTTGAATATGGCTGTGGGTGGGAATTGGCCTGGCAGCCCTAATAATGCGACACCTTTCCCATCACAAATGCTGGTGGATTATGTGCGGGTATATCAAGCAGCGAGTACACCGAACATTGTCAGCGGGGGTCTCTATACGATCGGTTCCAAAGCAAGCGGTAAAGTGTTGGATATTGTGGATGTATCCACGGCAAGCGGAGCCAAAGTACAACAATGGACCAACTACAGTGCGAGCAACCAAACGTTCAGGGTCGACAGCACGGGGGATGGTTTCTATAAACTCACGGCGGTTCACAGTGGAAAGGTTCTGGATGTGCCTAACTCAACAGCATCACCCGGCGTACAGCTCCAGCAATGGGATGATAATGGCTCTAACGCCCAAAGGTGGAGCATCCAGGATGCGGGTAACGGTTTCTATAAAATCATTTCCAAGGTGAATGGATTGGCGGTAGATGTTTCGAGCTCTTCAACGGCGGATGGAGCTGCAATCCAGCAATGGAATGATAACGGTACGGATGCACAAAGATGGTCGTTTAACAAATTGAATTAATTAAATTGCAATAATTTTAGGTGAATTCATCACAAAATTTGATGTTGGTAATATATTGTTGACATCAAGCAAGTGATGTTCGCCCGACCTGCGGACATTAACAGGGCTCCCAAGGAGGAGATTATGGAAGATGAAGTACAAGAAACGCAGTGTGCACGGCGGAAGCGGCTTTAGAAAAGGTGGAGGAGAATCACATCTCACAGGTATTGGGGAAGAAGCCCATTTACTCCTCAAATTGATTGGCGAATTGAAAGCTGCCATAGTACAGGTATTTGCTAATCCAACTCAGGTTAATGTTTCTGTTTTGATTGAAATTCTGCGCAAGTTGCTGGCTTTGGTTCATCATTTGAAATTAAAGAAAGGAAACAAGGCCAACTTGGAAGCTGCCTTGGAACTTTCCATTGCTTCAGCGGAGGTCATCCCATTCTCTCCAATAAGCGTAGGCACCAACTTGCAGCAATTGCTTGATACGCTGTTGTCTGTTGTTTTACAAGAATGCATCCATTCTGCGGACAAAGACCAATTGGTCATTGCCATCAGAGCAGTAGAGGTAGCTCTTGCCAACGCACTTAGAAACTCAGGAATTCCGGGTCCTGCTGGACCCGCTGGACCAGCAGGACCTGCCGGTCCGGCCGGATCTCAAGGTGTTGCTGGTCCTCAAGGAACGGTAGGTCCAGCGGGATCGCAGGGTAACCCAGGGCCTGCGGGACCCATTGGTCCGATCGGTCCGGCGGGTAGCCAAGGCCCAGCAGGTGCAGCTGGTCTGAACGGAGTTACGGGTGCAACCGGAGCCACGGGTGCAGCAGGTCCAGCAGGTGGTGCAACTGGAGCCACCGGAGTGACTGGAGCGACAGGAACTGCAGGAGCGGCAGGCGTAACGGGTGCGACCGGAGCTGTCGGTGCAGCGGGCGTTACGGGAGCCACAGGTGATCCAGGCGTAACCGGAGCTACTGGGGCCGCAGGATTGGCCGGGGTTACTGGTGTGACTGGAGCGACAGGAGTAGCTGGAGTCACCGGTGTGACTGGTGATACGGGAGCCGCAGGATTGGCCGGAGCTACTGGTGTGACTGGAGCGACAGGAGTAGCTGGAGTCACCGGTGTGACTGGTGCTACGGGAGCCGCAGGATTGGCTGGAGCCACCGGTGTGACTGGAGCGACAGGAGTAGCCGGTGTCACTGGAGTGACCGGTGATACAGGAGCGACAGGAGTAGCTGGGGTTACTGGTATAACAGGAGCTACGGGATTGGCCGGAGTAACTGGTGTTACTGGCGTAACGGGAGCTACAGGTTCGGGAGCCATCATTCCGTTTGCTTCTGGTGGTCCAGCCATTTTGACAACACTCGTTGGTGGATTGGTTGGTACTACAAGCCTGATTGGTTTCGGTAGCTCGGCAACGGGAATAAGCTTGGTCGGGGGCACCATTGATTTAACAGGGTCAGTAGTTGGCCCACTCATTAACTTTGCATTTTCAGCTCCAAGGGATGGCGTTATAACTTCCATTGCTGCGTACTTTAGCACAACCGCAGCCTTGTCATTAGTCGGTTCAACGGTAACCATCACAGCACAACTGTTCAGCTCGCCTACGCCAGACAATGCATTTACGGCTGTTCCTGGAGCTGTCGTGACGCTGGCACCTCCACTTACAGGTATTATCGCATTGGGCACCATCTCCAATGGTATAACAACCGGATTGGCTATCCCGGTGACTGCACAGACACGTCTGTTGCTGGTGTTCTCGGCGACAGCTGCCGGACTCACACTTGTGAATACCGTTGTCGGCTATGCAAGTGGTGGCTTGAATATTACTTGATTTACTAACACGCAATGAGAATAAATAAGTCAGGAAACAAGCTGAGCTCCATTTGTATTGGAGACAGCTTGTTTTTTTGTTCTTTTAGGTTTATCTTCGTCACAAACAGGATTGAATGAATCAACTGAAAAACCATTCTCAGCTGAAACCCCTGTATACTAAACATGCCACTCTTTGGAAATCCTGAACAGGTGAACCGGAAGAGCGAATGAGACAGCAAGAACGATATGTGCGTGGAGGGAACCATGAATATAGAACAGCTTTTTTTTCATATTTTATACTGCAACTCAAGGAAGCCGAATGAACTTCGGACATTTTCCAATAAAGGGGTGCGAACGCTTCAGCATCATGAACTCATTTTTATTACAGGCGGCAAAGCGGAGATTACCATTGAGAGTAAAAGACATACCATTCAGGAAGGCGTCCTGATCTACCTTCAACCGGATGTGCCTCACTTGATAGAGATTGACTTTAAGAATCCCATAAGTTTTTTTTCGGTTCACTTCAGTTATGTCCGGATCGAGCAGAATGACAATACATGGACTGTAAACGAGGACGTCGAGATGTTTCCCTTACCAGCTGTCCAGCAATTACAGGATTATTATCAATTGGAAGAAGTATTTAAACATATGGTAGACACCTGGCATACGAAACTACCGGGTTATGAGTTTAGCACCAAGTCCTTACTACAGCAATTGCTTATCGCGATCGGCCAAAATATAAAAAAGCGGCATCGTAATTATGCGACATCCTTGAAAGTGGAAAAGATTATCAACTATATGAATCAACATTTGCATCGTAAAGTCACCTTGACCGAACTATCTGAGCTCGTGCAGTTATCAGCCCCGTATTTATCAAGAGCTTTCAAAGAGATTACAGGATACTCCATAATAGAATTTTTTAACAAACTGAAGATGGATAAAGCAAAAGAGATCATTTTGGAAGGAAACAACAAAGTTAAAGAGGTGGCGCAGGTACTCGGTTACACGGATGAATTCTATTTTAGTAGGCTATTTAAACAATTGGAAGGCATGAGTCCAACGGAATTTTACAGCAAAAATGTCCATGGAGTTTAACATAATGCATGGTGCATAGCCGTTCTGATGGCTAAGATGAGGATATGATTCTGAAGCGGGAGGAAGGCTTGTTGATATGCCGCTGTGGAAAAGAAATTTGATTGTATGCTGGTTCGGAATGTTTGTGACCGGAGTAGGCATGAGTCAGATCGCACCGATTTTGCCGCTGTACATCAAGCAGCTTGGTGTGAATGACTCAGCAGCGATTGCCCAATTCTCCGGAATTGCCTTTGGCATCACGTTTATACTTTCCGCCATTTTCTCCCCCATATGGGGAGCGGCTGCCGACCGATGGGGGAGAAAACCAATGCTACTTCGAGCCAGTTTGGGGATGGCTGTAGTGGTAGGTTGTATGGGGTTCTCAACAAATGTGTATATGCTCATTGGACTTCGGCTGCTACAGGGTGTCATCACAGGATATAGCACCGCCTGTACAACGCTGATAGCGACCCAAACCGATTCCAAACATGCGGGCTATGCTTTGGGAACACTTTCAACCGCCAACATCGCAGGTTCCTTGATCGGTCCGACAATTGGTGGATTCATAGGGGTAAATTGGGGGCTCCAAAATTCGTTTTTTATAACGGGTGGGCTGATGATGATTGCCTTTATTACGACCGCTTTGTTTGTGAAAGAATCGTTCACGCGAGAGGACAAGGTGGTGCTTGGTCTTAGGGAAGTATGGCGAAAAGTGCCCGAGAAAAGTCTGACGATTAACTTGTTTGTTACTTTTTTTGTACTCACTGTGGCCTTATATTCGGTGGAGCCTATCATTACCGTATATATTACGCAGCTTTCCGGTAACACTTCGCATGTTGCTCTGTTGGCTGGAATCGTGTTCTCGGCATCAGGATTGGCCAATCTCATTGCTGCGCCAAGACTGGGTAAGCTTTCGGACCAAATAGGTGCACAGAAGGTCATATTGGTTGCTCTTCTAGCTGCCGGAATTCTCTTCATAGCACAGGCGTTTGTAACGAGTCCGTGGCAGTTGATGGGCCTGCGTTTCTTATTGGGATTGGCGGCAGCTGGGCTAATTCCTTCGGTGAATACTCTGATCAAAAAAATTACACCAGCTTCCCTGACTGGTAGAATGTTCGGTTTTAACATGTCAGCAGGATATCTGGGAGTATTCGGCGGTGCTGTTTTAGGCGGACAAGTGGCTGCCTGGATGGGAATACGATATGTGTTCTTGATTACCAGTGCATTGATATTGATTAATGCTGGCTGGGTGTATTTTAAGGTATACAAAAAACTTGAAACGATTGGGAGAGAAGATCATGGAAAACTTGAAAAAAGCAGAAGCTGAACAGCTTACAGCTGAAAAAACAGCGCTGGTCGTGATTGATTTGCAAAAGGGGATTGTGAATAGCCCGCTACAGTCTCCACATACAGGTGAGCAGGTGGTGCAGAATGCGGCCAAGTTAGCACAGGCTTTCACGGAAAAGGGAGCTTTTGTGGTGCTTGTAAAAGTCTCTTCAGTCGATGGAAAAGACATGTTGAAACCAAAGACGGATCTGGAACGGGGAGCGATTCAGTTTAGCGCAGACTGGGATCAATTCGTGCCTGAAATGACTGCCCATACTCCTTATCATACGGTTGCCAAACGTCAATGGGGTGCTTTTTTCGGTACGGATCTGGACCTCCAGTTGCGACGTCGGGGAATAGATACCATTGTATTATGTGGCGTTTCTACGTCAATCGGAGTGGATACTACAGCCAGAGAAGCTTATCAGCACGGTTATCAACAGATTTTTGTAGAAGATGCAATGACAGCTGCTACCAAGGAAGAGCATGACTACGTTTGTAAAACCATTTTCCCTAGATTGGGTCGGATTCGCTCCAGTGAAGAAGTGGTTACGGCACTGAAATAAGACGGGTAAATAACCCAGGATTCTGACAAGACAATAATCCGTTAACAAAAGGTTTAACATGCTCAAAAAGGAGACATCTGATCAGATGTCTCCTTTTTGGAATTTGCATACATGATCAGAACAAATTATTGGCTGCAATCAGCAATAAGAGAACCCCGCTGACAAGCGTTCCGAATTGTCCCAATGTGAATGAACCAATACGAACGTTTGCCGCTTTGGACCCCATCCACACGCCAAACCATACGGTAACAAAACTGCCGATCGCTGCGGTAAGGGAAATATACAAGGGGGATAAGCCCATCAGCCCTGCGCTTAAGCCATTCGTCAGTGCGTTTGTCGAAAGGGCAACACCCAGAATCAATGCTTCCAGAACTCCAATATGATTCGATTTGTCCAAATCTACCCGTTCCGGATTTTGTAAAATAGACCCGATCCCAAGGGTTTGGGAATCGGTCTCTTCGTGATCTTTCTTCTTACGGGGAACGGATAACAAGATGATACGAAAACCGATAACGAGTAGGATAAATGTCCCCAGTAGTATAGGGAAAACGCCAGGTAGCACGATCGAAATCCATTTTCCGAACAAAATGCCTGAATAACTGAACAATAAACAAACAACGGCAATCAAAAAATTCGAAAATAGGCTGATTCTGATTTTTCTGATCCCGTACGATAGTCCGACACCCAGATTGTCAAGACTCGAAGAGACGGCCAAAGCAAGAATGAGCATCCACGCCATAAAATCACCTCATGATCTGTATTCTGCTCTTAATGTATGTCGTGTTGAGATTCATGTGCCCGTCCTTGAGAAAAATGCAACAAAACGCTGCTGATGAAGAAAGAATAAAGTAAACTTTCACCACATTGTCCCATATACTAGACTATCGATCATATCTCTGGAGGGATGCTGGTGAGAGCAAATGATCAAACAAAGGATTGCCATATCGGAGATTTGATCAAGCCTCTGCTTGCCAGACGCTCTCTCTCGATGCGCAAATTCAGTACGTTGTGCGGAATGGACACGGCCACCATTTCTCGGATTCTGAACGGAAAGCAGCAACCGAAGCTCACGCATTTACAGATCTTTTCCGAACATTTGGATGTATCTCTGGATCATCTCATTGAGGCTGCAGGCTACAAAATCGATAACGCAAAAAGAGTGGCCGAGCGGGGGATTCTGGATTCGCTTGAATCGATCAAGAAGGTCCTGCAACATACGAAATTATTTGACCTCGATGTGACAACAGAGCGGATAGAACAGGAAATGATTAAGTACGAACAATATGCACGTACAGATGAAGGGCATCGAATAATATGTAAGGAGTTTGATCTAAAAATCAATCAGATAAACGGTGCAGGACCGTTCATTGAACATTTGAAGGAAATGCATATTCAATACTGTGATGAGATTACACCCGAGAACGATCGTTCTCTGATCGGTAGTGCATTGTTATATTTTATTTCGTCTGCGGATCTGATCCCGGACTATCTCTTTCCGATTGGTTATCTGGATGATGCCATCGTTGTGTATCTGGTGTTGGATCGTCTGAAACAACGAACATGACAAGGTTGGTTTGGGAGAACCCCAAAAGAACGGCGCGAAGTTTCTCGCGTCGTTCTTTTTACTATCTGAGTGAATCAGTCATAGTTATAAAGAACTGTTTGGATCAATTAAAAAGCCGTGGTATTCACATTTGCGAAAAACATATGATTAACGGAGAGTCATTAGACTTATGAAAGCATTAAAAAGGCTTATTTTCTATTATTTTCTATAAAATTGCTTGTATATCTCTTTTTATGACTCTATAATATACCATAAATATACAATTAGATTCTAAATTTTATATTATATGTAATTTTAAAAGTGTTTGTACATATTCAAGAAATCTCCTGATCTATCCAGATCAATCATACTCCCATGTAAAGTAAGCGTTCTTGCTAACGCCGGTGATTACCCTCCTTAATGAATGCGAATAAACTTCCACCCACAAGATTAATTGATCTGAAATTCACCTCTTCCATATACGCTAAATTTGGCTATCTATAATCTTTCACATGCGATGTAATTTAATAACCTGTCCTGTAAAGGAGGTGAGGCTTGATGTAAATGAACGCAACACGTCTGCCCATGTTGAGGCCGTTTCATCGTTTTCATTTTTAGAAATGGATACAGTAAATCACTGTATTACAAAAACCGGGTAAAAGGAGTGGAAAAGTTTGATAAAGATGAATCGTTTACGCAAGCCGCTGTCCATGGGCCTGTCGCTTCTCCTTGCATTATCTATCATACAACCGGTTTCAGCTGAAAACGCCGCATCGCAGAAGATTGACATGAAATCCAGTTCGGACAAAATCACTACTTCCAAAGTCAACGCCAAATTAAGCAAGGAATTTGAGAGTAATGATTATGTAACTTATCTGGTGAAAATGAAAGAACAGGTAGATACTGCCTCTGTCTCCAAACAAGCCATGCAAAAGGCAACAATCGAAAAGCAAACGGCTTCGGCAACGAAACTGTCGGTACGAAGCACCGTTGTCAGTTCTCTGCGGGAAACGGCCTCGCGATCTCAGTACACACTTGAAAGTTTTCTTGAAAAGGAACTTGACCTTGGCAAGGTCAAAGAATATAAAAGCTATTTTATCGTTAATGCACTCGCAGTAACGAGCACCAAAGAAGTCATGGAACAGATTGCACTTCTGCCTGAGGTAGATAAAATATTACCAAATGAGGAGCGTTTTCTGCAAAAAACCGAGGTCAGCAATGAAAAAGCAACCGCAGCCCCTGCGGCAGACACTACAACGATCCCGGCAAAAGAGTCGCCAGCGAAAGAAAGCGCAGCGGCTAACGATAAGAGCCTGCAGACAGAGAACGTAGAATGGAATATCGATTCTATCAACGCGCCAGCAGTCTGGGATAGAGGAATCGACGGTACAGGAATCGTTGTTGCCAACCTGGACAGCGGGGTTGATTATACCCATCCGGCTCTCCGCAGCAAATGGAGAGGGCTTGATGCTTCGGGAAATATCGTTGATCCCGAACTAAGCTGGTACGATCCCCATAGCAATGCTTCGCTTCCTGCGGATGGAGATGGTCATGGTACACATACCATGGGTACGATGGTAGGCTCCGAAGCGAACGGCACCAACAAGATTGGGGTTGCTCCAGGGGCAAAATGGATTGCCGTTCGGATTTTCAATCCGAGTACCACGGATGCCATTATACTGGATGGCGGTCAATGGCTGATTGCTCCAGTGGATGCTGAAGGAAACTTGCATCCTGAGCTTGCCCCGGATGTGGTTAACAATTCCTGGGGTGGTGGTCCAGGATTGGACGAGTGGTTCCGTCCAATGGTACAGGCTTGGCGTGATGCACAGATCTTTCCGGAATTTTCAGCCGGGAATGTGACACTGACGAATCCGGGAGGTCCAGGTTCGGTGGCGAACCCTGCGAATTATCCAGAGAGCTTCGCTACGGGAGCAACGGATATCAACGGGAATCTGGCTTCTTTTTCCCTTCTTGGTCCTTCCCCTTATGAGGAAATTAAGCCGGAAGTTTCGGCTCCAGGTGTTAACATCCGTTCCTCTGTTCCGGGCGGAGTATATGAGGGTGGCTGGAACGGCACGTCCATGGCAGGCCCGCATACCACTGCACTGGCCGCACTCCTGCTTCAAGCTAATCATTCCCTTACGGTTGATCAGTTAGAGCAGATCATTATGGATACAGCGACACCGAGAACAGACAGCCGGTATCCAAATTCGCCAAATAACGGTTACGGTCACGGCATTATCAATGCACTGGATGCTGTGGGCTCTGTCCTCGAAGGCATAGGCACGGTATCTGGCAGGGTTGTCACAGCAGGTGACGATCTGGAAGCGCCGGTCCTGGAACATACGCCTGTCAATTCTGCCTTTACGGGGCTTGATATTCCACTGACTGCACGTGTTACCGATAATGTCGGTGTAACCACAGTGGAGGCATTTGCCAAAACAACGGGCACGAGCCAATACGTATATCTGCCGATGAATCGAGTAGCTGGGGATGCCAAAGATGGAACTTATACAGCGACAATTCCGGCATTTCTAATCGAGTCACAGGGTTTGGAGTACTATATCCGGGTCAATGATTATGGCAACAACGGATTCGAGAGTGAAGTTTACAAGGTTGCTGTCTCCAATGGAGTCCAGCCTGGGTATCTGCAAGATTTTGAGGAAGACAATCTGGGCTTTACTTCGGGTGGAGTTGGCAACACTTGGGCATGGGGAGCACCAACAAGTGGACCGGGAAGTGCCTACTCTGGTGACAAAGTGATTGCAACTAATCTGACTGGGACTTATGCAGCCAACAGTAATGCTTACTTACTTGCACCACCAATTGATCTTACCCAGAGCCCTGAGGGAGCATTGTTATCCTTCAAGCACTGGTATGATTTGGAGAGCAATATCGATTTTGGCAAAGTGTACATTGCAACAGAGGATAGTGACTTCGTATTTGAAGAGGCATTGAGTTTTACAGGTGCCGGTGGAGGCTGGAAAACGCAATATATTGACTTGCGTGAATACGCCGGTCAACAGGTATTTATCAAGTTTAATCTGACCAGTGACAATTCCGTTCAGAAGGCTGGTTGGTATATCGATGACTTTTCAGTACAAGCTCCAGATGATATTGCACCGGGAGCACCAAGCGGATTGTCCGCTTCTGCCGACATACTGGGGAATGTAAACTTGTCCTGGACGGGATCGGACGATGAGGATCTGAAATCCTACAACGTATATCGTTCAACGAATTCAGGCACAGGTTATGAATTGCTCGGAAATACATCTGCAACGACATTTACGGATACGGCTACAGTAACAGATTCGACTTATTTTTATACGGTAGCCGCTCTTGATTATAGTGGCAATGAGAGTGACAAGTCGAATGAGGTATCCGTGACCGTGGAGGTCCCTGAAGATATCTTCATCGATCACTTTGATGGCAACAGTGACAATGAGTGGACTCATTCCGGCACCAAGGACGAGTGGGAACGCGGAGTACCTGTCGTTGGACCTGCCAGTGCGGTTTCTCCGCCGAATGTTTGGGCAACCGATCTGGACAGTACCTATGAGAACGGTTCTAACTATTCTCTGGTATCGCCAGTCGTGGATCTAACTCAGGTGGATCAAGCTACGCTGACGTTCAATCATTGGTATGAAATCGAAAGTGGATACGATTACGGTTATGTTGAAGCCACGAAAGACGGTGGCAACACATGGTCGGAGCTCGGTAAATTCTCTCATTCTTCAAATGGAAAACAATGGACTCCGGTATTTTACGATCTGGCAGCTTTGATGGGGAATGAAGTTCAATTCCGGTTCAGATTGACTTCAGACAGCAGTGTCGTCAAGCAAGGCTGGTACATCGATGACTTCCGCATTCTGGGTATCGCCGCTGAGACGGTTACAAAAGATACGGCAGTTGTTCTGAACAGCGACAAGCCTAAGCCGGAATATGATACTTCTTGGTACAAAATTTCAAGTACGGACAAGGCCGAATTTAATAAAACCAAACAGGAACAGCCCGAAGTACAGAAACCTGGAACAGGTTCTGTAACGCCGCAAAGTTTGCCTGCAAGTGCAACGGTCACTGTTCTGGAAACAGGACGTTCAGTGAAGACGGACCCGACGACAGGCAAATACAGCTTCACTCACGTGGCGGGTGATTACACGTTGAAGGCTGAGGCCTATGGCTATTATCCTCAAACGAAGGCGGTAACCATCACGGATGGAAGTGGAGCAACAGCCAACTTCAATCTGGAAACCATTCCTCAAGGAAAGATTGAAGGTATTGTGAGCGATGAACGGACAGGGAAACCTATCGCTGGAGCATCCGTCCTCGTGTTGGAAGATGCTCAAGTAGGTGCTGTACGCACAGGAGCAGACGGTAAATTTGCTCTGGATGTTCTGGAAGGAAGCTATACGTTATCGATCATCAAGACGGACTACTATAGCAAAACGGTAAATGTAACAGTACCTGGAAACGGTACAGTCGAAGCGAAAGTTGCCTTAAAACCATTTATCGGATTTCCTGGTAAAATCGCTTATGACGATGGAACGGCTGAAAATGCAAGAGCCTTTGTGGCCGCAGATAACGCATGGGCTGTACGTATGACGCCAGAACTAGAGACAGCACAGCTTACAGGTGCATCACTTCGATTCTGGAATACACAATGGCCTGTACCAGGTGGAACAGCATTCAAATATGCCGTCTATGATGCCTCCGGATCGGGTGGAGCGCCAGGCCGATTGCTGGCAGGACCTTTCGACGGTACGGCATTGCGCAATGATCAGTGGACAACCGTTGAATTTCCTGAGCCAGTAGTGGTGCAAGGCGATTTCTATATCGTGTATGTACAGACTGCTGTTGGAACGAGCGCACCTGGACTCGCAACCGATGAAAACGGTGTGAATGCAGGGCGGAGCTGGCAGCGTGTAGGTGGCGTATGGAGTACTGCACCAGCAGAAGAGGGTAACTATATGATTCGTGCAGTCGTGAAATATCCAGTGAATGCACCTGTACTCACACAACCGACGAGCACCTATACCAATCAGTCGACATTTGCTGTGTCTGGAACTTCTCCAGCTTCAGGAGCCCAGATCAAGGTATATAATGGAAAAGAAGTAGCGGGAACAACGACAGTGGAGAATGGAAAATTTAAGCTGAATGTTAAACTTCGTGCAGGGGTTAATGCCATTACTGCCGAGGCGGTAGTTAACGGGAAAACGACCGATCGCTCCCTTCCAGTTGTGATCATCTTGGATCAGACAGCACCTGTGTTAACTGTCCTTACACCTGAAGAAGGAAGTCGAACTAACACAGAAGTGGTTCATGTGACGGGCGATGTACAGGACCAATTCCTCGACAAAGTGACCATTAACGGACAGAAGGTGAAATTGGAGCAAGACAGAAGCTTTAATCACCGCGTACTTGTGAATGAGGGCAAGAACACGATTACAATCATTGCGACAGATATTGCAGGCAATAAAACAACCGTGACACGGACTGTTTATGTGGAAACGTCTTTGCCTGAACTGACCAATATCTCTCCGGCTGAGGATGTACGGATTGTGGCAGGAGAAACCGTAACGGTTTCGTTTGACAGTATCCCCAAATTACAGGCCTCTTTCCGGATTGAACTGCCATCCAATTTGAGCCCACAGGCTGGCGCAGAGATTCCATTGGTGGAAACGGAACCTGGTCATTATACAGGTACCTATACCACCGCTTCTTCGCTGGTGCTTGAGGGTGGAGTGATCGTGATCCGTGCTCAGGATGCAGCAGGAAACAAAGTCGAAGTGGAAGCGCCAGGACGGTTATTCGTATCTGCAGCAGAAGCTCCCGACACGAATGTGCCAGTTGACGAAAATCTGTTACCTTAATCGAAGCATCACGGAGATGCTTATAATCCAGCTTCAAATTGAAACAGAAACGATGATTTGAAAATGTAAAGTCAAAAGCCGACAAGCCCAAAGAAGAGGGGCTTGTCGGCTTTTTGTATGTAAATTCAAGAAGTATTGCCTAAGATTCGTTCAATGATATTGCATATGATGCATGAACTTAATGAAACAGCGATATGTGTTCAATATGAAGACTGGAGGAACGATCTGTGGGTATTGAGAAATCACAACCGTTAAGAAGCAAATGGCTAAAAACAAAGCAGCTTATCAATAATGATTCAATAAAACCGTTCATACCTGATACACAAAAGTTTAACAAGGTGAATCTAAAATCCATGATAGCCAGATATGGAATGTTATATATCAAGCCTGAAATAGGAACTCATGGAGTGGGCGTCATTAAGGCTGAGATGGAAAATCAACATGATTTTGCGTATCAGATGAATCAAAAACGTCTGACGTTTAATAGCTTTGATTCGTTCTATAAAAGTCTTGCACACGTTGTGAAACAGCGAAGCTATCTCATTCAAAGAGGAATACATTTGCTAAAACACAACAACAGGCGCTTTGACATCCGGGTCATGGTACAGTTAAGCCCAGAACAGCAGTGGGAAGCAACGGGGGTTATCGGTCGACTTGGACATTCCAAAAAAATAGTAACCAATTATCATAACGGCGGTCAGCCAATGGATATTCATAAGCTTCTGGAATCTCATGTGTCCGCAAAGCGCAGAAATGAACTGATTCAGGAGATGAATAAGCTGGGTGTTGGGATAGCTCGTCATATGAACAAGAAATACAAGCGATTGAAGGGAATTGGCGTGGATATTGGACTGGATCAAAGTCTGACACCCTGGGTCATTGAAGTGAATGCCAAGCCGGACCCTTATATTTTTAAACAATTAAAAGACAAGACGATGTATCGCAAGGTAATTCGGTATTTCCGCCATACGGATCATAAGCCATAAAATATCTTCAGCTTAACTTTGGACATCCTTGATTCCGAATTGTTACATGCAGAGAAAGCTTCCTATTATCACGACTTGGTGAGCAGGAAGCTTTTTTGCTTGTTTTCTTAAGAAGGTCATTCTAATTCATGTCGTAATTTTATATAGTTATTGTCGTAAGTTCCTATTAAAATTAGATCAGGTCTGTGTTAATTTATAGTTAGATGTCAGAATATCATATAGTATGGAGGTTAATCATAGTGACCATTCGAATAGGTAAAATAAGCTTATGGCACGTACATGCCTGGGATTATATTAAACAGGCTCAGGAGCACGAAGATACGGTGATGGCTGCTGTATGGGATGAAGATGCCGAGCGCGGACAGGAAGCTGCTGAACGTTTGAACGTGCCATTCTATGCTTCTCTGGAAGATATGCTAACACAGGACAACATCGATGCCGTCATTGTGGATGCACCGACACGTCTTCACGAAGAGGTGATCACTGCTGCTGCGAAAGCGGGCAAACACATTTTCACAGAAAAAGTTATCGCTTCAACGATTAAAGAAGTAAATACGATCATTTCGGATGTACAGGATAACGGAGTGAAAATGACGGTATCTTTACCGCGTTTGAACGATGGATATACATTAACGATTCAAGATGTTCTGAACCAAGGACTACTTGGTAAGGTGACTTATGTTCGTGTGCGTTTATCGCATAACGGTGCGATTGGCAATTGGCTGCCTGAGCATTTTTATCATCTGGAAGATTGTCAGGGCGGGGCATTAATTGACCTCGGTTGTCATCCGATGTATCTGACGAATCTGTTCCTGGGTCAAGAAGTGACTGGGGTTAATGCTAATTTCGGATATGTTACTGGAAAAGAAGTGGAAGATAACGCGGTTGCTACGTTATTTACGGATTCCGGAGCAATCGGTGTAGTCGAGGCTGGGTTTGTGAACAGTCATTCGCCGTTTGCGATAGAGGTTCATGGTACGGAAGGCACACTTTTATACGGAACACCAGAGGATAAGCTGCTAATCCGCACGAATGTTGGTTCAGATCAACAGAAGGAATGGACAGAGATTCCTTTGCTGGACAGAAGAGAAAGCGCATTCAGCCAGTGGGTATCCCATATTCAGAATGATACGATTGCTACCGAGAATTTGCAGACGGCTACTCAATTGACTCGCCTGATGGAGGCTGCCAACCTTTCTGCGAAGGAAGGGCGCAAAATCTCCTTGAAGGAGTTACAGGGATAGGGTTTGGGAGGTGCCGCATTGAGCCGATATCCTTTTGAGAAGATGCTTGAACGACAGGATATCCTGGAAAGATTGGATGTCTCGATCCTGTGGGGACACTACGAGATACGAGTTCTGCGATTTCATCTGACTTCTTTTCCAGCAGGCAGAATCGTTGATTTTCATAACCATGCGGAATTCGAGTTACATTTCATCCCGAGAGGGAAAGGAAAAGTCATTCTGGGGGATGAGATGCATCCGCTCTCTGAAGGCATGCTGTATTTAACGGGTCCGGGTCTTGTTCATTATCAGGAGGCGGATTCCCAAGAGGCCATGGATGAACTATGCCTGCATGTGGATATCATTGAACATCCCAGAGAGGGTGTAGATCCCGGGGAGGCAGCAGAGTCAGAGGAAACGATCGAAAAGCTTAGAACACTTCCTCTTGCTCCGGTACATGATTATCATCGCGCCATGAACTGTTTCCTGGAAGCTTATGAGGCTTGTGACCGTAAACTGATTGGATATTACACGTCCATTAAGCAGCAGGTGATCAGTATTCTGCTGAAAACCGTCCGAGCCTACGATATCGGGGGGAATCGGGCGGAGGCTCCTGTGCGAGACATGTCTGTGTACAGGTACGATTATGCCATTCAGTATATGGAGGCAAATCATCCCTCAGCAGTAACGCTGGAGAATGTAGCGGAGAAGCTGCATATTAGCAGCAGACAACTGCAACGAATCTTTTATCAGGTTCAGCCGGAAATGCCTTTCAGCCGTGTGTTGGAGGATATCCGCCTGCGCGCGGTGTGCCGCAATCTGGAAGAAAGTCATGTTTCCATCGAACAAATTGCCCTGGCTTCAGGGTTTACCAATGCTAATTATTTACATGCTGTTTTTCGCAAGCGTCTGGGGATGACCCCATCGGCTTTCCGTAAAATGAAACAACCAAACCAAAAGTGAGGGTGATTAGATATGAGTAAAACGTATCGTGTAGGGATTATTGGCTGTGGCGGGATTGCAAACGGCAAACATCTGCCAAGTTTGAGCAAGCTTGATAATGTAGAACTGGTTGCTTTCTGTGATATCGTTCAGGAACGTGCAGAAGAAGCCAAAGAAAAGTATGGTAGTTCCGAAGCACAGGTATACACGGATTATCAAGAATTACTTCAGGATGAAACGATTGATATTGTTCATGTTCTTACGCCAAATATCTCTCACGCAGAGATTTCTATCGCCGCACTGGAATCCGGAAAACATGTGATGTGTGAAAAACCAATGGCCAAGACATCTGCTGAAGCGCAAAAAATGCTTGAAGCAGCCGAACGTACGGGTAAAAAACTGACCATCGGATACAATAACCGTTTCAGAGAAGACAGCTTGTACCTGAAGCAGCTGTGTGAAGCTGGCGAACTGGGTTCGATTTACTTTGCCAAAGCACATGCGATCAGAAGAAGAGCAGTACCAACTTGGGGTGTTTTCCTTGATGAGGAAAAACAAGGCGGCGGACCGTTGATTGACATCGGTACACATGCACTTGACCTGACGCTGTGGATGATGGATAACTATCAACCGAAGGTTGTTCTGGGCACAACGTATCACGAGCTTTCACAAAGAGAAAATGCAGCGAATGCATGGGGCCCATGGGACCCGGAAAAATTCTCGGTTGAAGATTCCGCTTTCGGTATGATCGTAATGGAGAATGGCGCGACAATTATGCTGGAATCTAGCTGGGCGCTCAATTCACTGGACGTGGATGAAGCGAAATGCAGCTTGAGCGGAAGCGAAGCGGGTGCAGATATGAAGAATGGCCTGCGCATCAATGGCGAGAAATTCAGCCGTTTGTACACCAACGAAATTGAACTGAGTGCAGGCGGGGTCGCTTTCTACGATGGAAAGAGTGAAAGTGCACCGGATGTAGAGATGAGAAAATGGATTGAAGCGATCGATAAAGATCTGGAGCCGGTTGTAACTCCTAAACAGGCTTTGGTGGTTTCACAGATCCTGGAGGCACTCTATGAGTCCGCTCGTACAGGTAAAGCCGTTTACATGAACGAATCCAATCAAGCCTAAAATACATTCCAAAAACCTTTATCCTCATCAGGAGGATAAAGGTTTTTGTTCTTTTATACGCTATCCATTTGTCTATACCGTGCCTTACTTCTGTACGTATATAGAGAGAATAATCCAAATTAAAAAGATGTTTCTGTCTAATGCAGATGCATCTTTTTTTATTTGGAAAACGGGTCGAGTTGAAAACTATTTTTAAATATATTCAAAAAAAAGTATTGCATATCTGTTTAGTCGGAATTATATTAATGGTATAAGGTCTAGACCATTTACAGATCGGAGTGTTTGCATGTCCAGTACGTTTTCATTTCGTTTTGAAAAAGTATCTACCAAAAAGGTCAGTGAATTTATTAGAGAACAACTGGAAGAAGCCATCATACTCAAAGAATTAATGAGTGAAGAACAGCTTCCTTCGGAACGAGAACTGGCCGAGATTTTTAATGCAAGTCGCATTACGGTACGTGAGGCGTTATCTACGTTGGAAGACAAAGGTCTGATAGAGAAGCGCGTGGGGGCTAAGGGTGGAACGTTTGTCTTGCCTCTGACAGCCAATTCTCATAAACGCACAAGAGAAGAAATTAAACGGGATTGGGAACAGATGCTGAAAGTGTTTGAATACCGGACCATTATTGAGCCGGAAGCGGCTTTTCTGGCTGCTGAGCGGATTACCGCAGGCGAGCTGGAGCTGCTGGAAGCTTATATGGAGCAAAGCATTGAACCTCATTGTACAAGGGAATGGTTTCGGGCTCTGGATGTGAAGTTCCATCTAACCATTGCCAAGGCATCCGGGAATCCATACTGCGAGGCGGCCGTGAGACAGATCCGAACAAAAATTAATCCGGCATTGGACCTAATGCCATATGATGACCGAATCCGCTCCGTCAATCATGGGATACATATGGAGATTCTTGCAGCACTGAAAGCACATGACAGCATCAAGTCCCGGGAGACCATGAAAAGACACATCGAATTCTCGGCTGATGCGATCTATGCCCGACTGGTATCAGAATCGGATGACAAAGAAGGGAATGAGAACTAATGGACCAATCACAACTATATCAACGTGCACAAGCATTGCAGCCCCAACTCATTGCCTGGCGGAGAGATTTCCATCGCCATCCGGAAATCGGCTATGAAGAATTCAGAACGTCAGAGATCGTAGCCAAACACTTGGAAAGTCTGGGTCTTGAAGTGACGCGTAATGTCGGAAAAACCGGAGTTGTAGGCTTGTTGAGAGGAGAGACAGAGGGCCCCACTTTTGCACTTCGGGCAGATATGGACGCATTGCCTATACAAGATCAGAAGTCGGCTGAGTACAGTTCGCAAGTAGAAGGCAAGGCGCATCTGTGCGGGCATGATGCACATACAACCATTCTGATGGGAGCGGCGGAGCTGCTAACGAGCCTCGGCCGACCGAAAGCGGGTAACATCAAATTTGTGTTTCAGCCTGCGGAGGAAGGATTGGCAGGTGCACGTGCCATGATTCAGGATGGAGTACTTGAGAATCCGAAAGTGGACGCGATTGCAGGATTGCATATGACTCCGGGACAAGATACGGGTACCGTCGGGGTAAGCAAAGGTGTGGCGTTTGCCTCGGCAGACCGTCTGGTGATTCGGGTACTTGGCAAGGGTGGACATGCTGCGAGGCCGCATGAAGGTATCGATGCCATTGCCGTATCTGCTCAGGTCATCTCTGCACTACAGAACCTGGCTAGTCGTATGGTAGACCCGCTGGAGCCGGTTGTGGTAACGATCGGTAAAATAACTGGAGGCTACATGGGAACCGCCATTGCACCGGAGGTTGAGATGATCGGCACGGTTCGTACACTCTCCCCAGCCATTCGTGAACGCATGCCAGCCTTGATTGAACAGGTCGTAAGTGGTGTGTGCAGTTCGTTCGGGGCGGGTCACGAGGTCATCTATGGTGATGGCTACCCCGTTGTGGTTAACGATCTGGGTATGGTTGACCTGCTTGCGGAGACCGTTGATGGACTCGAATGGGCGAAGGGATGGAGTAGTATTCCGCCATCTACGGGTGGCGAAGATTTCGCATTCTATTGTGAACAGATTCCGGGTGTTTTCTTCCGATTGGGTTCAGGGAACGAGGAAGAGCGAACCCGTTACCCGCTTCACCATCCGATGTTCGATCTGGATGAGACGGTCATGCCTTATGGTGTAGGCATGCTGTCCGCCGTAGCGCTTGAATATTTGGCAAGACACACAACTTCTTAGGGGGAGCATGGGAAATGAAAAAAAGACAATGGACTAGCATGTGGATCACTTTATTGGCTGTAGTACTGGTACTGAGCGCTTGCGGTGGTAAGAGTACGGATAGCAATTCGGCATCCAGTGAATCTGGCAGCGGTACTGCTGCCAGCACTACACTTACAATCGCAGCTGCTACGGATATTGAGAGCTTTGACCCGCACAACAACAATAATACATCCAGTGAAGCGGTACTGGTCAACGTATTTGATTATCTGATCAAAAATGATAGTGAACAGAAGAAGGTTCCAGGTCTCGCGACTTCATGGGAGCAAGTGAATGACACCACATGGCGCTTTAAGCTCCGTGAAGGCGTGACCTTCCATAACGGTGATCCATTCACATCAGCAGATGTGAAGTATACACTGGAGCGCGTAGCTAAAGACAGCACACTGAAACAAAACAGCTACTTCAAAAACATTGTTGAAGTGAAAGCGGTCGATGAACATACGGTAGATATTATTACAGACGGACCAGATCCGTTGCTGCTTAACCGTCTGTCCAAAATGGGGGCAGGCATCTTGCCAGCAAAATATATTAAGGACAATGGGTTCGATAAATTCCTGAAACAACCGGTTGGCACAGGTCCATACAAATTCAGCAAATGGACAAAAGATGATCGCGTTGAACTGGTGAAAAATGAAAATTACTTCGATGCTGAACCGAAATGGAATGAGGTTGTATTCCGTGTCATCCCGGAAGCTTCCACACGTGTATCGGAACTGCTGGCTGGTGGTGTTGATATCGCAGCATCCATACCGTCGACAGATATTGCTCGCATTGAAGGCGAAGCAGACAAAAAGATCGTCAAAGCACCGATTCAGCGTGTACTTCAGTTGATTTTCCGCCAAACAGAGGGCAGCGTCACAGCTGATCCGAAGGTTCGGGAGGCCATTGATCTGGCGATTGACAAGCAGGGCATTGTAGACAGCATTGCCGGAGGTGCAGGTATTGTGACTCGCACATCCGTAACGCCTGGCAACTTTGGGGCAGATCCTTCGTTGTACAAAACATCGCTTTATGATCAAGAGAAGGCGAAGCAACTGTTGCAGGAAGCAGGTTATGCAGAAGGTGAAGCGGAGATGACCATCTCGGTATCCTCTCAATACAAAGAGCCTGCCGAAGTCGTGGCAGCGATGCTGGAGCAAGTGGGCTTCAAAATTAACCTGGACGTGCTGGAACCAAGTGCTTTCAGTGAACGTTACAGTTCCAAGTCATTCAAGGAAATCTTCATGATCGGAATTGGTAATTCCCTCTTTGATGCTTCAAATAACTACAATCGTTACATGTTGGAAGAGGCCAAAGGTGAGTCGGACTATAACAATCCGGAAGTGGAGAAATTGCTCCAGTCTGCGCTTATCAACATGGACCCGGCTACCAGGGAGAAAGAGTACCAGCAAGTACAGCAAATTCTTGCTGAAGATCGCCCAGCTGTGTATCTGTACCAGATGGAAGGGGTTTATGGTACCGATAGCCGTGTGAACTTCAAGCCGCGTAGTGATGAAATGTTCTATGCTGACGAGATTACACCTGCACAGTAACTTCAGACAGAACAACCTGTTATGACAACGATAAGCCGAGAACGGCAGGGACTGCACCACGTTCCTGTCGTTCTTTTTTAAAAGGAGGTGGACAGAGAAATGGGCAAATATGTACTGAAGTCACTACTGCAGGTTATACCGGTTCTGTTCATTGTTTCGTTAATCGTATTTATATTGGTCCGCGTCACGGGTGATCCGGTAGCTCTGATGCTGCCCGAAACAGCTACTGCAGAAGACCGCGCTGTATTAACGCAGGCACTCGGACTGGACCAGCCGTTATACACGCAGTATATGAAGTTCCTTGGCAGCGCCTTGCAGGGAGACTTTGGTCAATCCTTCCGTTATGGAGAACCGGCTTTACAGCTTGTACTGGAACGATTGCCGGCCAGCTTTGAACTGGCTGTTGCAGCGATGTTTTTTGCCATTGTTATGGCTGTACCGCTTGGAGTTGCCTCAGCAGTCAAACGTAATACATTTACCGATCTGATCATCTCCGGGATATCGGTCATTGGTAAAGCTATGCCAAACTTTTGGATGGGTATCATGCTCATTTTGTTATTTTCCGTGATGTGGGGAGTTTTACCTGTATCCGGCCGCGGCGGAGTATCACATCTGATATTGCCAGCCTTTACGCTAGGGGTAGGGCTTGCTGCACAAATGACTCGTCTGATTCGCTCCAGCATGCTGGAAATTCTGAGTCAGGATTACATCCGTACAGCACGGAGCAAAGGGCTTGGCCGGATGGTCGTGATTGGCAAACATGCGTTTCGCAACGGATTGATTCCGGTCGTGACGATTATGAGTTTGCAGTTCACAAGCTTAATTGGTGGAACATTGATTACGGAGACGGTATTCTCCTGGCCCGGGCTAGGTCAGTTGCTGGTTGTTGCAGTCAACACCCATGACATGGCGATTGTACAGGCCGCCGTTTTTGTCATTGCGTTTATCGTCGTTGTAACCAATATTTTGACAGATGTGGCCTACCGGCTGCTTGATCCACGCATTAAATACGATTAGAAGGAGGTGCAATCGATGACAGGCAGCAATGAAATGCCAATGCCGGGTGCAGAACAGGAACAAGAGAATGTACGTACACCAACAGGACTTCGCTATATCTGGAGACAACTGATCATCAGCAAGACCGGAATATTTGGCGCTGTGCTCGTATTGTTGGTTGTGTTAATCGCCATATGTGCACCTCTGTTAACGAGTCATGATCCTGGTGCAGTGAATCCTCTCAATCGTCTTAAACCGCCAGCTTGGCTTGATGGGGGAACGGCTGAATACTGGCTGGGTACGGATAATCTGGGCAGGGACATGTGGAGCCGAATCGTATATGGTGCGCGGGTTTCATTAATTGTAGGTATGGGAGCAGTCATCGTGTCCGGAATCATTGGTGCTATTCTTGGTCTCTTGTCCGGATTTTACGGAAAATGGCTGGATGCGGTTATTATGCGTGTGGGTGATGCATTCATGGCTATCCCTACGATTCTGTTTATGCTCGTTGTGATGGCTATTGTAGGGCCAGGGATTACGACGCTGATTTTGGTTATCGGTGTGACGAACTGGGTGCCTTTCACCCGTGTGGTCCGCAGTGAAGTGTTGAGTATCAAGGAACGGGACTTTGTACACGCTGCCAGATCAATCGGTGCCAAGAATGGGAGATTGATTCTAAAACACATTCTGCCGAATATTTTATCTTCCTTTATCGTGATCTGCGGTATGAATGTTGGGACCACGATTATTATGGAAGCTTCGCTCAGTTTCCTGGGCCTGGGCATTAAACCACCTGACATTTCCTGGGGAGGCATGCTCAGTGATGGAAGACAATATGTTGCAACAAGCTGGTGGGTGGCAACTTTCCCTGGACTAGCAATTACGCTGACGGTTCTTGGTGTCATTTTCCTGGGAGATTGGCTGCGCGATGTACTTGATCCACGTACGGATACAAACAAGAAATAAGAGGAACGGAGAAGGGAGCCATGGACATGAATAAAAAACCGATCTTGCCAGAGGACTTAGTTCATTACCGCTGGGTTAGCCAGCCTGTAATCAATCAAGATGGTCAGGTGGCATACGTTGAACAGACGATTGATCAGCAGAAAAATGAATATATTACGCAAATTCGTGGCGTTTCACTTGATGGTAGTGGGGACAAGCCGCTTACAGACGGCGTAAAGGATTCATCTCCTTCTTGGTCACCAGATGGAACACAGCTCGCTTTTTTACGATTGGAAAGTGGGGGTAAAGGGTTATGGACCCTTGCGTCAGGTGATACAAAGGCTATAAATCTCATCTCGCCTGAGCGCAAGCTTTTACAATTTGTCTGGTCCCCGGATGGGCAATATATTGCATTTACAAGCAAAGTTGTGGAAGGCAAAGATGAAGCGATAACTGACAAAACATCAAAGACAGAAAAACCATCAAAGACAAACGAATCACCTAAAGTTAAAGTAACTCCCCTGAGAGGCAAGGTCTTTGAGCGCACGACACCCAAGGCAGAAGGCTCCGGCTGGTGGGATGGTCTGTATAGCCATCTGTTTGTATATGAGATCGGAAATGGAACCATTACACAGGTAACAACCGGATCATGGAATGTTGCTGCTCCGGTATGGTCGCCAGACGGTCAGGCTATTTCCTTTATTTCCAAGCAGGTACAGGATGAGGGGCTGGATGCCGATCTGTTGTACTTTGCGGATGTACATACCGTGAATCTGGCAAGCGGTGAGCAGCGCAGAGTAACGGATTCCAGTCTTCAGGTGAGCCAGTTCGCATATTCACCCGATGGAGAGCAACTGATTCTGATCGCCAGCGACCGAGAGTACGGAAGTGGCAGTCACAACAGACTATATGAAGTGCCGAGTAGTGGAGGTATTCCAAAGCAGCTGGCACCTGATGTTGATATGCAGTTGGGGAACGCAGCACTTGGAGACATGAAATCGGCAAGCCCATCTCCGTCGCCACTGATGGATGACCATCATGCGCAACGTAAGGCATATGTACTGGGTACACAGGGTGGAAATGTGGACGTGTATCAAATCACCGAGGATGGGTATTGCCAAGCCGTGACAGGAAGCGGGGAGAAGGATGTATACCAATATACCCTGTCACCTGATGGTAAGACGCTGGTCATTGGCGTATTAACTGAGGATCACCCTGGAGAATTGTACCGTGTGGATGTTAACAGTGGTGATATGTTCAGACTCACCCGGCGAAACGATGAATTTTTGGCAGGTTTGGAAGTCAATGTACCTGAGCGTGTCGAGTTTACATCGTCGGACGGATGGCCCATTCAAGGTTGGTTGATGAAGCCGGTTATGCAGAAATCGGACACGAAAGTGCCGATGATATTACAGATTCATGGTGGACCGCACGCCATGTATACAGGCATCTTCAGCCACGAAATGCAGACACTTGCTGCACAGGGATATGCCGTTCTATGGGTAAATCCCCGGGGAAGTATGGGATACGGGCAGGAATTCGCCAGAGCTTGCCGAGGAGATTTTGCCGGGGGAGACTGTCGTGATCTGCTTGAGGCGGTGGACTATGCACTGGCAACATATGATTTTCTGGATGAAACACGTCTTGGTATTGGTGGAGGCAGTTACGGAGGCGTCATGACTAACTGGATCGTAGCTCATACCCATCGATTTAAGGCAGCAGTAACGCAGCGTTGTATATCCAATTGGTTGTCCCTGTATGGAACCAGTGATATTGGAATCTCCTATGTGGAGGGGGTAATTGGCGGCAATCCGACAGAACATGCAGACATGTTATGGGCCCGTTCTCCCCTTGCTCATGCGCACAAGATTGAAACGCCACTTCTGATTATGCATGGAGAGCAGGATTATCGTACACCGATCGCACAGGCGGAGGAGTTATATTCTACGTTAAAACGATATGGAAAAACGACCAAACTGATTCGATATCCAGGCTCCAATCACACTTTGCTCAAAAGCGGAAAACCCTGGCTTCGCGTGGATAGCTTTGAACAGGTCAATGCCTGGTTTAATCAATATCTCAAAGATGGAGAGGGCGGAGCATGACCGTGTTCAGTTATCCATTCCTGTAGCTCTGCTAGTCGAAAATGTTCTGACGAGCGGTGAACCGAGCGAATTAATCATTGATCGTTTACAGAGAAAAGAGTTCTCTTCGTTGTTATCCAAGATCAAGGAACCAACGATGGATCTCAAGGCAGATCAGGATTATATCCAGGAAGATCTGACACTGAAAGATATTCATTTGACCTTGCAAGAGACCGAGTTGCTGCAATTGTTAGTTGGCAGACAGTGGATTGTGCAAGAAGAACAAGGTAAAGACCAGAGAGACAAGGACAGAGACACATCGTTAAGTATCCCTGTTCATATCCGATTAAAGTACTAGCTAAACACATTTATGGAGCCAAAAGCCGCGATTTTCGCGGTTTTTTTATTTGAAGCAGCTCCGTTTTCTATAAAAAAGTGACTTGACTTTTGCAGACGTTTAAGCAGGTACTTGACATCCGTATGGTATATTATAAAAAGCTCTTTTAATGGTGAACACATGATAATCATACAAGATGGGGTGTACGTGATGTATCAATATAAGGATCAGGAATATGAAGCTGTACATTTTGAAGGACGCGACTTGCGTTATGGAGAACTAATCAGCTGTGTTTTCAAACAGTGTACCTTTATGAACGCTTCGATGGAAGAAATCGAGACAAGCAACTGCCGTTTTATCGAATGTGACTTTAAAGGTGCTTCCATGAATGGCTCCATCCATAGAGAATCGGCGTTTGAAAACTGCTTATTTGGTGGTGCTAATCTATTTGCTTCCAAATTCACCTCCTGCAAGATGACGGGATCGGACTTTTCCGGTGCACAAATGGATGGTATTACACTAAGTCAGGGTGATTGGTCTTATACGAATCTGAGACATACCCGGTTGGGCAAACAGGATTTGCGAGGAATTCGTTTCTTTGAAGCCGACTTTACGGACACGGATTTTACCAAAGCGGATCTGAGAGACTGTGATCTCACAAGAGCAGTTTTAAGCAGAGCCAAGCTGCAAGGGGCCGATCTTAGAGGCGCTAATCTGGAAGGAATCGATCTGAAATCATTGGATATTAAAGGCGTACGTTTGGATCGCGAACAAGCCGTTCTGTTTGTACGATCTTATGGTGCGAAAGTAGATTAATTTGAACATATACTGCTACAGTTCCTGCTAGTAATATAGAAAATTCAAAACTTTAAAAACGTCATAAACTGTATGAAGCCACCAAAAAGGTGGCTTTTTTGGCATGAATGATTTCCATTTAAAACAAATTTTGAAGGAATAAGAGATATAACCAAGGAATAGTAAACATAAGTTTCAAATAAAAGGAGGCCATTATGACGACTGCATTAATTACTATTGTTGCTGTTATTGGTTTTGGGATTATAACAGGCACAATCACTATGGTTATGATATTTAAACTGCTTCGTAACAATAAACACAAACAGCATTTTCGAAAAAGCATTTTAACGGAGGGAATACCCGCAGAGGCGGTTATTCATGATATTACACAAACTTCATCCAGTATGGATGGAAGGCCGGGAGTGCGACTGGATTTGACCGTAACCCAAGTTGACGGCCGTACCTTTCCCACGATTGTAGAGACATATATCCCGGTTACACATATTCCCCAATTTCAGAAAGGAAATGTCATTCACGTAAGATACATTGTAAACGGAAATGAACGAAAGGTTGAGGTAGAGGATGCCTATGTTCCGTGAATTTGACTGTTGAACGCAGCAAGGGGGGACATATTACATAAAATGGTTCAGGTTCTACATTGACTAGAGATATGAATTGATTTAGAATCAATTTATCTTGATAATCTAGATACTTTATTTTCGAGATAAATTGATAGAAGAATCGAGGCAGTTCATATGAAAATTAATCACTTAAACTTAACGGTAACTGACGTTATTGAGGTTCAACATTTTCTCGAAACATATTTTGGATTAACCTGTTACGTCAATGCAGGTAAATCATTTGCGGCTATGACCGACGACGATGGATTTTTATTAAACTTAATGTATGGCAAGGATATCAAATATCCAGAAACTTTCCATGTAGGGTTCCCACAAGACAGTAAGGAAGAGGTGGATAACTTGAACCAACGTCTCAAGAACGATGGAATTCAGGTAGAAAGCCCGGCTATTGTTCATGGTTCCTACACCTTTTATCTTCAGGCGCCAGGTGGAATCACACTTGAAGCATACTGTCTCATCGAAGGGGAAGATCCAACCAAAGGACCTCGTCCATCATTTGGAAAACTATAAAAATGAATTCCATTGAAGCCACGAAATTTCGTGGCTTTTTTTTGTATTCTACGATAATCTGATTATAAAATGAATTTGTTGAAAAATGACAAAGTGATAAATTTTATTTATCGAAATGAAATTGAATTTCATTCATGAAAGTTTCATGAGTTCGTTTACATACCATAGAAAATATTTTATAATTGTCATCGGAAGAACCATAACTAACCAAAAGTTATTAAGTGTTAAAAATACATTAAAAAGACGTAACGTCAAGAGACATCATGAAAGAAGGCAATTAGTAAATGAACTCATTTTTTGTGGATTCCAATGGAAACTTAAAAACCTCTTTGAAAGGTAAGGATGTTCTGTCCAATCCCATGTTGAACAAGGGTACTGCCTTTAACGAAGAAGAAAGAAGAGAGCTCAACCTGAATGGCATCTTGCCACCGATGGTTTTAAATATTGAAGAACAAGTGAGTCGAGTATATCAGCAATTGCAGAATGAATCGGATAATTTGCGGAAAAGCATCATGCTTAGTGATTTGTTCAACCGAAATATTGTACTATTCTACCGTCTAATGAAGGATCACCTTAGTGAAATGCTGCCGATTGTGTATACACCTACGGTCGGACAAGCCATCCAGGAATACAGCCATCAGTACCACAGACCGGGTGGTTTATATTTATCCATTAATGATATGGATGGACTGGAAGAAGCTTTCCGCAACAGTGGATTACATGCTGGAGATGTGGATTTGATTGTGGTGACCGACTCGGAAAGTATTCTGGGCATCGGAGACTGGGGCGTTGGCGGCATTAAAATTGCCATTGGTAAACTTGCGGTATACACAGCAGCCGTAGGCGTTGACCCAAGCCGCGTATTGCCTGTTGTGCTGGACGTTGGAACCAATAATCCCAAATTACTGAATGATCCATTGTATGTGGGCAACCGTCATGAACGGATTCGCGGGGAAAAATATGATCAATTTATCGAAGCCTTTGTGAAAGAAACAACAAAGTGGTTCCCGGATATCCTGCTTCACTGGGAAGACCTGGGCAGCGTGAATGCCAGAAATATTATACAGAAATACGGGGAAGAACTGCTTACGTTTAATGATGATATTCAGGGAACGGGTGCGGTTACACTTGCGGCGATTATGTCCGGAGTTCAAGTGACGGGTGTGCCTCTTCGTGAGCATCGTATCCTTGTATTTGGTCCAGGGGCCGCTGGTATTGGTAACGCGGATCAGATTCTTGACGCCATGATGGAAGAAGGACTTGAGAGGGAGGAAGCGGAGAACCGGTTCTGGGCTTTCGATTACCGTGGAATCCTTACTGATGAGACGGAAGGCCTATTTGAATTCCAGAAACCATATGTGCGCAAAGCTGCGGAAGTGGAAGATTGGGCATTGAATGAGCAAGGGCAGGTCAGCTTGCTGGAAGCTGTGAAACAGATCAAACCAACGATTCTGATCGGCACTTCTGGTGTAACAGGTGCCTTTAATGAACAAGTTATCAAAGAAATGGCGAAGCATGTGGAACGTCCAATCATTATGCCAATGTCCAACCCGACCTCACTTGCCGAAGCAGCACCAAGAAGTCTGATTGAATGGACGGATGGCAAAGCATTGATTGCAACAGGCAGTCCATTTGAATCTGTCATGTTTAATGACACTTTATATGAAATTGGTCAATCCAATAATGCTTTTGTGTTCCCTGGTTTGGGCCTGGGAGCGATTGTTGCAAAAGCATCAAAGTTCACCAAAAACATGTTCACCGCAGCTGCAGTAGCCGTAGCTAATTCGGTAGACTCCTCTGCTCCAGGTGCTCCACTTCTGCCAAGAGTGAAAGAGCTGCATGCTGTTTCGTACAAAGTTGCAGTGGCAGTCGCTAAGGCGGCAGTGGAAGATGGCGTTGCGCGTGTAGAGCTGAAAGACGTTGAAGAGGCGGTAAAAGCTGCCATGTGGCATCCAGTGTACAAACCGCTGTATGCGGCCGTTTAATAATTGAAATAAATTGAATACAGCGCATGGTGACTATAAATCCATGAGGGTCGGGTGTAAGATGGAGTTTAAAAGGATCGACATGATTTCTCGCCTTGACCCATGGCTGTATTCCATGTTAAGTTTCTGATATTAAATTGTGGAGCTTTTAAAGGGGGATAGAGCGATGACTGAATTAGAGGTTGTAGATGTTTATGTGAACCTGTCAACGAACATGAACACTGACATGGTTCACAACATAACTAATCAGAATCCGGCACTTTATCCTCCTATGCATAGATCATCTTGGCGTTAAATTTTTGGACGCCAGGTTTCTTTATCGTATAGTCAGGTTGATGTAACGCAAAAAAGCACCGGTGAATGGGGGCTTTTTTGCGTTTTTTCATTTGAGGATATTCTAATCACTATGACAGAAGGAATGTGTCATTCATTCAAGGGCGGACTGAAATTCTGATTATGTTCAAATATAAAGTGAGGGACCATGTCGTGGTAAATACCCCGTCGGTTAACTTTTATATTTCACATAAAAAGGATGATCTTTATGTCTTTAATCAGCGTTACCAACCTAACCTTTGCCTATGATGGCAGTTACGATAATATATTTGAAAATGTGAGTTTTCAGCTGGACTCGGATTGGAAATTGGGCTTTACCGGAAGGAACGGCAGAGGTAAAACGACATTCCTCCAACTGCTGCTTGGTAAATATGAATACAGCGGAACTATTTCTGCGAATGTCAGCTTTGAGTACTTTCCTTTTCAGGTTGAGAATAAAGGAGCTATGACCCTCGATATCATTGAAGATGCTTATCCTGAATATTTACAATGGCAGCTTGTGCGTGAGCTTAACCTGTTAAAAGTTTCGGAAGATATCCTGTATCGGCCTTTCGATTCCTTGTCTAACGGAGAACAAACGAAGGTGATGCTGGCTGCCTTGTTTCTGAAGGATAATCGATTTTTGCTCATTGATGAACCTACCAATCATCTCGATATTCATGCCAGAAAACTCGTTAGTAATTATCTTCGCAGCAAAAGTGGATTTATTCTGGTGTCACATGATCGATCCTTTTTGGATAACAGCGTAGACCACATCCTGTCCATTAATAAAAATAACATCGAGATTCAGAAAGGGAACTTCTCCGCTTGGTGGGAAAATAAACAAAGGCAAGATCAGTTTGAACTTACAAATAATGAAAAATTAATAAAGGACATCAAGCGTTTATCCGATTCTGCCAAACGGACGGGTAGATGGTCGCATGAAGTGGAAAGAACCAAAAATGGTACGAGAAATTCCGGTTCTAAGGTGGATAAAGGCTATATTGGACACAAGGCTGCCAAAATGATGAAACGTTCCAAAAATATCGAGCAGAGACAGCAATCCGCCATTCATGAGAAGTCCAAACTTCTGAAAAATATTGAGAGTGCAGAACGTCTACAGATTCATCAACTGGATTTTCACAAAAAAGAACTTGTCGAATTGGAACATGTGTCGATTGCATACGGCTCCAATATGGTATGTAAGGACGTGAATTTCACAGTTGAACAAGGGGATCGTATTGCGCTTTATGGTAAAAACGGATCGGGGAAATCAAGCATCCTTAAACTGATTTGTGATGAGAATATCCCTTATACAGGTTATTTTCGAAAGGATCACCAGCTTAAAATCTCGTATGTGTCGCAGGACACTTCGAATCTCGGCGGCCATTTATCTGACTATGCTGTCACGCAGGGAATCGATGAAAGCCTGTTTAAATCCATCCTAAGAAAGCTGGATTTTTCTAGGTTGCAATTGGAGAAGAATATCTCAACGTATAGCGCTGGCCAAAAAAAGAAAGTGCTGATTGCTAAAAGTCTCAGTGAGCAAGCTCATTTGCACATTTGGGATGAACCTCTCAATTTTGTAAATGTCATCTCTCGCATGCAAATTGAAGACTTGCTGCTGGAGTACTCCCCAACCCTTCTGTTTGTAGAGCATGACAGTGATTTTTGCGCAAATATTGCAACAAGAATTATCGAGCTATAAGCAACAGGGAAAGAAAAAAGATATAAATTCTAAGAGCCGCCGCTTGGCGGCTTTTAATTATCACATCTATCTTTGCAATACATAACCAATCATAGGTGATGCTTGTTAGTGTTCAGACATCGGAATTATGAGGAATTATGCTATAATTTTATAGTCACAGCTAATCAAATGATGGTTCATTGAATCAATTTATAGAATAAACTCCCCAAGAGGTGTAAACCCGTTGAAAAAAGAAATGACATCGATGAAGCAAACGAGACTTAATTCCATCCTGGACAAAGCAACCAAACTGCTGATTGAAAAGCCCAATGCATCCATGAATGATATCGCAGACTCTGCAAAGATCGGCATTGCGACCCTTCATCGTTACGTGGAGAGTCGCGAACAATTAATGGTTTATCTGGGCTTGCGTGCGATCGAGGTGGTCAGTGAGGCCATGAAAAACATTCAGCTGGATGAGGAAAACTGTGAAACATATATTCCTCAATTAATTGAAGTGCTTATTCCGTTAGGAGATAAAATATTTTTCCTTACCCATGATGCAGCTATACACTATAACCCTGAGATTGAGGGAGCAGATTTGAAGCTGAGAGAGCCTATACTGCATGCGGTCAGCTTGTTGCAGCAAAAGAATTATTTTCGTCAGGATGTCAATAAAAACTGGATTGTAGATGTGCTATATTCTATCCTCTTTCTGACGTGGCAGCAGGTTGTAAGTGGTGACATTGCGCGTAAATCAGCAGCTTCGCTGGTTGTGGATACGTTCTATCATGGCTTTAGGGCCAGATAAGTAGGCTCTACCTTATAACAACATACAATAATGCAATATTACACCCCATTGTGGAGTCGGTCGTGTCATTGGATACGAGACTCACTTTGGAGGTGTTTTTTTTGCGTGGAGAGCTAGCTATGGGCGCTACTTGAAAGGCGCATATTTTCTTTTCGGTACGTATTCAAATTTTAACAGAGTTCAGAATTTAAGATTTCAAACTTACAAAAAATGATATAAATTTCTAGTAGATTCAAATCATTACCAAATTAAGACAGTGAATTTGCGACAAGGAGGTCGATAATCTGCGCTGAACTCGATAACGTTTCAACTCGCTTTAGCACTCATTCCATCATATCCAACAGGAGGGATTCCATGCTTTACACCATTATTGTGCCAGTTAACCAGGACTATAACATTTTGAACCTTTTCACGGACTCATTGCTACGGACAGTAAGCCCGTCCACTCAAATCATTTTTATCAACGATGGTTCCGGTTCTGCTGTCTTACAGCATTTGGAGAAACTGAAACAAGAGGTTAAAGAAGGTGTAACAATTGAAATTCTTCAGCATGATTTTCCACTCGGTTGCGCTGTATCAATCAATAGCGCACTTCGGCGAGCAGAGGGAGATTATATTTTCTTCCTGGATTCCGATACGATTCTTCAACCGAACTGGCAATCAATGATGAAAGAGACGATGGACAGCGACATTACGATCGGTATGATTGGCGGTGTTCTGCTCTATCCGCAAACGGGAGGTGTGCAGCATTGTGGTATTGCATTTGCCGATACAATTGGTCGCCACTTATTTCTGAACGCTTCGCCTGAAGACATTCCGAAGGAAACATTTTCAGTTCAGCTTGTTGTATTCGCCATGTTCGGCATGAAGAGAGAAGTGTATGAAACGGTAGGCGAGCTGGATGAGAAGTTCTTTAACGGATATGAGGATTTTGATTATCAGATGCGAGCACGGGCAGCCGGATATGATACGGTCATTAATCCGAATATTCTCGCCTATCACTGGGAACGGAGCAGTGGCATTCATCGCAACTTTAACCGGAAAAACAATCTGGCACGTTTCTGGAAAAAGTGGGGTGGGGAAATTGAGGCCGATGTTTGGCCATTCGTATTCGGTCATCTGAAAGAACAGCTGGATAGCCAGAGTGAATATCATCATCTGCCGATCGTTGGCATTGATCTTGCAGAAGTACGCAGTGACGCGGATACGTTCTGGACCAAGCTGGAGGAAGCTGACATTGCGCCTGTTGCCGAGGTACGTGACTATTCCAACCGCTTTAACTCTAATGGAGCGATCTGGCTGCCGCAGGTTCTGGGTAAGGAGCTGATTCATAGCGAGAACCGATTATTGTTTCTGGTGGACAATTTCGCTCGGTTGCTGGAAAACCGTTACTGGATCGAGATGAGACATGCTCATCGGGCTAAAGATCTGATTATTGATCTGTATGGCAATGTCATCACTATGGATCGCATATATGATGGCTGCTGGCCAGGCTCCAAAGTTCGCTAACTCACAAACCAAGTAAACAGGGAGGAACCAAAGGTGAAATCAAAAGAGAGCACGCTTGATCGTGCCGTAAGGTTTACACGGAATCTGGAGTGGTTGGAACATGTCGAGAAGGTTATTCCGAGCGGATGCAGTACGTTAGCTAAAGCACCAGAACGATTATTTCCGGGATATACACCCGTATGCTGCGCAGAGGCACGCAATTCCCGTTTTATAGATATCGACGGAAATGAATGGCTGGATTGTGAAATGGCCATGGGTACGGCGCCATGGGGACATGCACGGCATGAAGTTCAACTAACCGTCATCCATCAGCTGAAAAAAGGGACAAGTTATTCTATTCCTGCTGACATTGAACTTGAATGCGCTGAACTGATTTTGGAACGATTTGAAGGCCGCTACCCCTCATTACGTTTCACCAAAAGCGGCGCCGATGCAGTCAGTGGAGCCGTACGTCTGGCTCGTGCGGGAAGTGGAAAAAGCAGGGTCATCGCGACGGCCTATCATGGCTGGCATGACTGGTCTGCGTATGGATACTATGGCCGCGAAACGAAAGAACGAGGCATCCCCGTGGATATCGAGCGCACAACAATCTGGATAGATAAGCCCTCACCAGAGCGTATTGAGGCCCAAATCCAATCCTCTCCCGAGGATATCGCCTGCATTGTCCTTTGTCCAAATGAATGGAAACGTGAGCCGTTGGCGCAAGTTGTATCCTTATGTCGGTCATTGGATATCATTGTCATATTTGATGAAGTCACCTCCGGCATTCGAATGGGCAAGCAAGCTACAGCTGGGGAGTATGACATCTGGCCGGATCTGCTTTGTATTTCCAAAGGCATGGCGAATGGACTGCCACTCGCAGCCGTAATGGGACCAGAACATCTGATGTCATTATCAGGACAGGTCAGATTCAGCAACGCGCATTCCAGTGAGACCACTGCGCTCGCGGCAGCGATTGCATGTGAGCGATTGATGAAAAGCGCTAAAGTATGGCCTAGCTGGCGCGAGGCCACCATTCGAATTATGGATCTGATTGAAGCTGAACTCGTACTTCTTGGATTAACCGATCAATTGGTGTTGAAGGGTACCTATGCGAGCTTCTCCATTAGCTCTATTTCGGAGGAAAACTTTCATACCGATCCGTTCCGTGAGTTCATGGTCAAAAGAATGGCCCACTTCGGAATTTTTACCAAAGGGTACTTTATTTTCTCAGATGCTCATACCCGGGATGAATTATTGTGGGTGGAGGAAGCTCTCTTGCAGACACTTTCCGACTGGAAAGAAATGCTGAAACAGGAACACCTTTTGAATTGAGATTTACGAAAACGTTTAAAATTTTATTCAAATAAGAACATCGACTAGGAGGAATATTCAATGAAAGCACTCGTATATCAGGATCTTAAACAGGTGACTTACCAGGATATTGATGAGCCAACCATACAAAAGCCAAACCAGGTAAAAATTAAAATCTATGGTTCAGGCATCTGCGGTACAGACCTGAATATTGTCAAAGGCAAAGTGCCGGCGAATAAAGGAACGATTATTGGTCATGAAGGTGTAGGTACAGTGGTTGAGGTGGGCGACGAAGTTCGTGGTTTCAAGATAGGTGATCGGGTATTGGTTGATCCCACGCAATCTTGCGGTACCTGCTCCTATTGCCGTGAAGGTCTTTTCATCTATTGCGAGAATTTTGATGACTATCAAGTAGGGATGACGACGCACGGTACATTTGCAGAATATTACGTAGGGGATGAGAAGTATATCTATGCCATCCCGGATTCCATGAGCTGGGAAACCGCTATGATGATTGAACCACTGGGATGTGTACTTCAGACGTTCATGAAAGCAGGGACTAAGCCAAGTGACTCTGTACTGGTCCTCGGTTCTGGTGCAATCGGTTCTCTGTGTCAGCTTGTGAGCAAACGATTGGCAAGGCTTACTGTAGGCACGGAAGTTGATCCATTCCGCAAAGAGTTCGCTTCAGAGATCGCGGATCATGTGTTCTATCCTCAGGATCTGACACTGGATAAAGTATACGAGATCAATAATAACAAGAAGTTTGATATTGTAGTGGACGCGGTTGGTAACCAGCTTCATGTGGGATTTGAGATGATTGCCAAAGGCGGCAAGATCATTCCTATGGGTTATGACGACAGCTATGAGGTGACGTTCAAATCAACTGCCGTAATTAATGATGGTATTAGTATCATTGGTGCGGTAGCTAATCACTCGATGATCAGTACAGCATTGAAATTTGCACAAAGTATTCCGGAACTGGAGCAAATGGTTACCTCCAAGGAACTGCTGAGTGATTATGAACAGGCATTCAATGGGACAATTGGGTATCATCTGCGTAGCGGAGAGAAATTGCCCATGAATTCGGTTAAAACAGCTCTAATCTTGTAAGTATGTAGACATTGTCGGGTTTGCCGCTGCGAAAAGAAGGAGTTCGCAGCGGTGAAAACCACCGCAAAAAAGGGGGAGATATCGATTGAAGCTGCTACAGGATTTGCCGAGAAATCCGCGGTACTCCATCTTACTTGAACCGGTATGGGCCATTCCGGGCACGATTGTTCTTTTTTATGCTCCCTTATATATGAAGGAAGCCGGACTTTCGGATATTGAAATTGGTTTGATCAATTCGGTGAATCTTTATTTTGCCTTTATATTTCAGTTATTTGCGGGTTCAATCACGAATAAGCTTGGCCGCAAGCGAACAACACTGATTTTTGATCTGATTGCTTGGAGTGTTCCCATGTTCATCTGGGCTTTCTCCCAGAATTTTTGGTTGTTTCTGATCGCTTACCTGCTTAATGCAACCTCCAAATTTGTGACGGTTTCCTTCAACTGTCTAATTATTGAGGATGTTGAGGAACACAAGCGATCCAAGGTATTCGCCATTCTCAACATGATCATTACTGGTGCTGGAGTACTGACACCGATCGCTGGGGTAGTGATTGCTGATGTTGGCATTGTGCCAACACTAGCCAGTATTTATTTTGTCGGTGGCATCCTCATGACCGTCATGTTCTTCATTCGCAACCGATATACGGATGAGACCGCAGTAGGGAAGGAACTTATGGGAATGCATAGCCAGACCCGGGTGATCCAGAGTCTGGCTTCCAGTATGCGACTTTTCGGCAAATCATTCTACAAACGGAGACTTTTACCGATTATTCTCATCACGGTGCTTTCCAATCTGATCCTGCAGCTGAACTTTTTTCAGGTGATTTTTTTCAAGGAACAATTAAAATTCAATGATCAGATTATTTCATTTATCCCGGTCGTCACCGCTGTAACCGTCATGCTCTTGTATTTGGTCATTATCCCGCGTCTGAAACGGCGTTCAGAAGAGAAGTATGTCAGTTTCTCGATCATTTTGAGTACAGTGGGGGCAATACTTTTTCTGTTGATCCCTGCGGGAAATATAGCCATGTTATTTCTGACTCTAATTGTACTGGCGGCAGGCAATTTCATCTTACAAACGTACCGGGACTCACTGCTTATGAACCGATTGGGTACACATGAAAAAGCGGATATGTTCTCGGCAGTGCAGACCGTCATGACGTTAACCGCGATTCCATCAGGTTACCTGACAGGGCTACTGTATCACTATAATCCTGTGCTGTTATTCAGTGTCATTCTTATATTTTACATCGTACTCATGGTCATTATGTTATTCCTCCCTGATCCCCAGAAACACTCCCAAGTGATCAGTTCTTACAAAAATATGTAGGAGAAGGGGTTTTCTGTATAACGAACGAATATATAATACAGAAAATGAACCTGGGAGGCATAGAAATGACAAACGTATTTGCAACAGAAACAAGAAACCAAATGAACTGGATTAATGAGCCGAAGACCTGGTCTTATACCGATCAAGGCGTTCTAATTGTAGAAGCTCAGGCTGATACAGACTTTTTCCAGGACCCAGCGGGTAAACACATCCGTGCAACCGCGCCATTTCTGTCGATGCCGGTGCCTAACGATTTTGAAATGACGACCCAGCTAACCGTGGACATGCAACATCAGTATGATTCCGGATGTTTGATGGTGATGGCGGATGAACGAAACTGGTGCAAGCTTTGTTTTGAGTATGATGGAAAAGCAGCTACCATTGTGTCGGTAGTAACGAAGGAAGGTTCATCCGACGATTGCAATTCGGTTGAAGTTCCCGTAACGAATCCTTATCTGCGCATACGCAAAGTGGAGGACTGCATTTCATTTTTTTATTCACCCGATGGGGTGGAGTGGAAATTAATTCGATATTTCGGCATGCCGATAGAGGGGGAGATCCGGGCTGGAATTGTTGGACAGTCACCAGCCGGAACGGGATGCACCTGTCACTTTTTATCGATGAATGTTACCCGTCCGGACGTGACTGCACGCTTCTAAGCCCATTTTCCCGCCAATCGGCTGATCATTGGAGGGAGAAAAGCGGAATGGTAAAAGCCTTTATTTTGGATTTTGATGGACTTATTGTGGACACGGAGACTCCCTGGTTCTATGCTTTTCGCGATATTTATAAAGAGCATGGACTTGAACTTGGGCTGGAGCTTTGGTCGAAAAACGTAGGAACATCGTTTGAAGAATTTCATCCTTTTCTATACCTGGAGCAAGCGCTGCAAAAACCGATCGATCACGATCATATCAAGTTGCTCTCTGAACAGAAATACGAAGCATACCTGGGACAGGCAGCAATTCTTCCAGGCGTGCATGAGTTGCTCCGGTCTGCCCGTAAAAAGGGAATTCAACTTGCCGTTGCTTCCAGCTCTACCCGGGATTGGGTTCATGGTTATTTGCGCACACTCGGCATTTTCGAACTATTCGATGTCATTCATACAGCCGAGGACGTCAAGAGGGTTAAACCGGACCCGGAATTGTATCTGCTCGCCCTGGAGAGTCTCGGGATCGGGGCATCCGAAGCGGTTGTGTTCGAAGACTCACCGAATGGACTGAAGGCAGCCAAAGCCGCGGGGATTCGCTGTGTCATTGTGCCTAACGAGGTAACGCATAATCTGGAATTCTCGAAGTATGATCTGCGGTTAACCTCGCTGGCAGAGATCACGATGGAAATCCTTTAACTCTGGTATTGCTTGCGTAACTCGATAGGGGAGATTCCTTCATATTTTTTGAATACGGATCCAAAATAACTGGCGCTGTTGAAACCAACAGCCCGGGCAATCTCGTGGGCCGTTATTCCGGCGTCATGGACGAGCATTTCTTTGGCTTTCAATAACCGATACCGTGTCAGATAATCAAGCGGAGTCATTTGGAATTCCTTTTTGAATATCCGATTCAAATGCTGTTCGGTGACGTCCATTTGCTGAGCCAGCATGGAGAGCGAGATATCCTGATCATAATTTTGCTTGATAAAAGTAACCAGTCCACCCAGCTTTAATCGGGCATCCGAGCGTTCATAAGCACCATAACGATCTCCATCAATGGTTAACCTGACCAGTAGCATGTATAGCAATGCGGATACGTGCCAGATCTGATCCTTGTGCCGGGACTGTAGCGCCAACGTTATTTCATGCAACAGGATATGAAGCATCCCATCCGGCTTGAAGGCGCGCAGCTCCCCGATCTGCAAGGTATGCAGAAACCGGGGCAATAAATAGCCATTAAAGGACAAACAATCGAACAACAATGAATCACTCAGATTGTCGTAACGGTATGTGACCTCCGGGAACATAATAAGAGCTGTTCCTTTCCGAATCGAAAACTCATGATTTTGGGCTGCAATTTTCCCTGTTCCCCCGATACACTGCACAATACTGTAATCCCGTGAATGGCCGTTCCAATTCATTAATTCATCTACGGTCAGCTGGTTTTGACCTGTAATCATAAGCGGCATATCGGTATCCAGTGAATTCCCCGTACTAGGTTTCGGCATCGTTGTGTTATTCCTCATTTCGTTAAAGGTCGTGTGCGTAAATGGCGCGGATACAGAGTTAAAAGAAACCTGATTTGAATTATATTACATAAATAACATTAATTTAAACGAACTATTTACTTCGATGAACGACTTATCGAAAACCTTTTAGGATTATGTATCATCATGTCGATGCCTTGCCATTATCAGACCAAACAGTATACGCTATAATGGATACAGTGATTTAGGAAAGGGATGCAGTCATGAAGAAAGTCATCGTCGTAGGATCAGGAATTCTTGGGGCTTCCACAGCATATCAATTGGCAAAACGGGGTGCGGAAGTTCTTATTATAGACCGGAAAGATCGAGGGCAGGCTACGGATGCTGCTGCCGGGATCATCTGTCCCTGGTTATCTCAGCGCCGTAATCAGGATTGGTATCAGCTTGCCAAGGCTGGTGCACGTTTTTATCCCGGTTTGATTGAAGAACTCAAGAGTGAAGGGGAAACGGAAACGGGTTACGCTCAAGTGGGTGCTCTTAGTATTCATACGGAAGTAGAGAAAATCAACAAGATGCAGGAGCGAGCACACCTTCGTAAAGAAGATGCACCGGAGATTGCCGATATTACCCGTCTGGATGCAAAAGAAACCCATGAGCGTTTTCCTCTCCTGGAGGAGAACTTTCAGTCCGTCTACATCAGTGGTGCTGCGCGTATCGATGGACGTGCACTGCGTGATGCCTTAATCCGATCGGCACAGCGAAATGGAGCGGTCCTGATTAATGGGGACGCGACACTTCAATATGAATCGGACCGAGTAACTGGAGTGGTTGTTGACGGTCAAGTCATATCGGCTGACGAGGTTATTGTGTGTGCCGGCGCTTGGGCTAGTGAACTGTTGAAGCCCTTGGGCATTGATTTTAAGGTTCATTATCAGAAGGCGCAAATTATGCATTTGCAGGTTCATGATCGAGAAGACACTGGGAAATGGCCTGTGGTCATGCCTCCTTCGGATCAATATCTGTTAGCCTTTGATCAACAGAAGATTGTGATCGGGGCGACTCACGAAAATGATATTGAAGGCTATGATATAAGAGTAACCGCAGGCGGAATGCAGGAAATTTTGAATAAAGGATTGGAACTGGCTCCAGGTTTAGCCGATAGCACGTTTCAGGAAGTAAGAGTAGGTTTCCGTCCGTTTACACCAGGTTTTCTTCCGGTAATGGGTGCTGTTCCTGGTTGGAATGGCTTAATCACAGCCAACGGGCTTGGTGCGTCTGGGCTAACGATGGGGCCTTTTATTGGAAGTCAACTTGCCAAATTGGCTCTGGGTATGAAATTGGATATCGATATTCAGCCATATGACCTTGGAAAAGCAATGGATCATCAGAAATGAGGTGAACGATGACGTATTCACAGCGCTTAACTCACGGTAACTCATCAGACATTATTTATCTGGAGCACCAGATTGGCATCACCGAGGAGGAATTAGCAAAAGCCGAGGAAGAGCGGAGGGGTTACGAATCGGATTTAAACAAGTTAAAGACGTCTCCGGCGTATCATTCAAATTCAGCGACGAACGTCTCTAATGAGCAAAAATGGGTAGATGAGTTAAACAAATTGCAAAGTATGATTAAGGATATCCGCACCCGACTTAAGAAGTTGCAAGAAGATTTAGGGGAACTTGAAGATTAATAGGAATGGATTGACATTTGGAAAAACACATGTTGTAATAAGCCTGAGCTATTTGCAGGGGGACTGTTCGCAGTTGAGAAGGTTAAAACCTGACCCTTTGAACCTGTTAGTTAATACTGACGTAGGGAGCAAATGACATGTACTCATGTTATTTTGCCCTTGCCGAAAATAGGACAAGGGCTTTTTGGTCTGCATTTTGGATGACAGAACGCGATAGCTGGATGTGAAGCGGGAACATTATAATTTTAATATAAGGAGAAATGATCATGTCATTTTCAAGAACGTTAAAAGATAAGTCCAGAACCGTATGGGAAGATGGATACAACCATCCTTTTTTACATGAAATGGGGAAAGGCACACTGGATCAAGAAGCGTTTAAGTTTTATCTTCTTCAGGACTATACATATCTGATTGAATATGCGAAGATTTTTGCCATGGGTGCGGTGAAGGCGACAGATGAAAAACTGATGACGAACTTTACGGTGATTCAACACGCTATTCTGTACGAAGAAATGGATTTGCATCGAAATTATATGAATGAATTTGGGATTACGCTGGATGAAAATCATGCTGTCAAACCCTCTCTTTACAACAAGGCGTATACGTCGAATATGATGAGTGTTGCACAAACAGGTGGGGTTGCTGAAATCATCGCCGTCATTTTCCCTTGTGCGTGGACGTATTACGACTATGCCACAAGATTAAAAGAACAATATCGAGATTCATTAGAGGGCAATTTCTATCAGACTTGGATCGAAAATTATGCAAGTGATGAATTCCGCGACTCATTCGAATGGTTCTATGATACACTGGATGCATTATGCGAACATAAAACCGAGCAGGAACTGGAGGCCATTGAAGACATATTCAGAAGAAGTGTTGAATTTGAATATCTATTCTGGGATATGGCTTATAAACGGCAACTCTCGTACTTCTGATGAATGCAATCTACTACAACCAGAGATAAGGATGAACATACAGATGGACAATCGTGGAGAACGCATCTATTTACGATTTTTGAACGTGGAAGACGCTGCTGGGCTACTGGATTTGCAGTTCCGTAACCGGGCTATTTTCGAAGAAATATCGGCAAGCGAACGATCGGATACATTCTATACATTGGAGGGCCAAGTAGCCCTTCTCGAAGGTTGGAACAAGGCGAGGGAAGAGGGGAAACGGTACTCTTTCGGGATCTTTCTGAACCATACGCATGAGCTTATTGGGGAGATCTCTCTGTTCGAGCTTGAACTGGATTCCACCACCAAATGGATTGTTGGTTATGTGCTCGATCAGGTGCAGAATGGCAAGGGATATATGAGTGAAGCCCTTCAGCTAGCACTGGATTTTGCTATGAATGAAGCGGGTATAAAACGAGTGGAGGCAGGTGCGCTGCCTGACAATGCCGGATCGATTCGAGTGCTTCGCAAGGCGGGCTTTCAGGAGACGGACCGGCAGAATATTAAAATCAAGGGGATTTGGAAGGAACATATGATGTTTGCAGTGGATTTGCAATAGGTTACTAGATATCGTAACGTGAACCACCTAAATCATCCAGGGGGAACTTATGAATAAGCGGAAACAAATGTTATTGGACTCAGCGCTTGTACTCTTTGGGAAACATGGAGTGACCAACACCTCCATACAAATGATCCTAGACGAGTCAGGTGTGTCCAAAGGAACATTTTATAAATTCTTTGGCTCGAAGGATGATTGTATTCTTGCCATTCTGGAGCAACGTGTACAGGAAGATATGATGATTCGCAAAGATTTGGAGAGCCAAAGCTATGCTTCCGATTTTGATTTACTGGTGGATCAGATTATGGTGCCGATGATTTTGCCAGAAAAAAAGCTTGTTGTGGAGCTATTCTGGACAGGCTTCTACTCTGGAGAATGCGATCTGAAAAACTTGACTCGCATACAGTTAAATTGGTTATCTGAACGACTGGTACAGGTATTTGGTAAAGAATTAAAACCTTTTGCTTATGAAGGGGCTATTTTTGGTTTTGGCATGATCCATCAAATCTCGAACATGTGGAGAAACTTCCATCTTGACCAACCGGATTGGAACCATCTTGTGCCCAAAATCCTGAACTACATTGAAATCTTGCTTCGCTCCATGCTGGAAAGACAAGAGCATATTATAGATTTTCCAAGTCTTTTGATGATCGCTCCTGATTCCAAAGAAATTGTGTTGGATAAAAATAACCTGATTGCAGGTCTTCAGAAATTCAGTCATTCTATTCTCCAATTGGAAGTACCTATTAAAGCGAAAGAACTGACCAAAGGGCTGCTTGTTTTAGTTGAGCAGAAAGAGCTCAATATCTCCATGTTGGAAGTAACGCTACAGGCGTTTCAAACGGAATTTGAATCGTCTTCTCTTCAGTGTGAGGCAAACAGGATTGTCAAAGACTGCAGATCGTATCTCGAACAATTCAGGCAGATCCTCATGGAGAGAACGAGTTAACGTAGCTGTTCTTAACTTAAGTGGGCAGGCAATTGTTCATTTATATTATGTAATACACCACAAAAAAGCGGCAGATTGGACGTAAAGCTTAGTGTCCTGATCTGCCGCTTTTTATATAAGATACAATAGGCTCTACATGATGTAATTCATGTAAATATTGCTCTTAATTTGTATTCATCGAGACTTTTTGTCTTACAGGCTGCTTGGAGTCTTCCTCCGTCGCTTGTTTGGTACGTTTGATGAAGAAGGAAAGTAGCAATCCGAGAACGGCAATGCCAATAATGACAACATAAGCATCATTAATTCCCTGGATCATGGATTCCATTCCCAATTGCTGCTGGGTTAAACCTTTGGCTGCGCCCGTTGCCACCATATCCTGTACATGTGCCGTTGTGCGACTGGTCATTACACTTACGAGCAATGAAGTACCCACAGCGCCAGCCACTTGTCTCACGGTGTTGGATATCGCTGTACCGTGTGGTCCTAGTCTTGGTGGCAGTTGATTCAAACCTGCTGTTTGGATAGGCATCATAAGCAAGGCCATACCAATTCGGCGACCTGTTGACATCAATACTAGGTAAGTATAGCTAGTAGAATCCGTTAAATCGATGAACCCGATGGTGGTTACAATCGTAATGACCATCCCGATAATCGCCAGCCATTTTGCGCCAAACCGGTCAAACAATCTACCCGTTATCGGCATCAGGAAGCCCATGACAAGCGCCCCTGGAAGCAATAATAATCCGGACTCCAATGCAGTGTAACCCCGTGCATTTTGGAGGTATAAAGGAAGCAACATCATATCAGCATACATGATCATCGTGATCGCGATATTAATGATTGTGGTCAGTGAGAACATATTATACTTGAAAGCCCGCAGATCGAGCAGCGGATTTGCAGACGCGAGTTGTCTCCATGTGAACAGTCCAAGAGCAATGACTCCTGCTGCAATGCATATGATTACTTCTGCGCTTGACCATCCCAGAGTTCCTGCCCGGCTGAAGCCATACAGCAATGCGCCGAATCCAATCGTGGACAGCAACACGCTGAGTGTGTCGAACTTGAGATTGATTCGTTCCGATACATTTTTGAGATATACAAACGCAAAACCAATAACAATAACGGTTAGTGGGATCATCCCGTAAAACATCGTTTGCCATGTGTAGTTCTCAAGAATATATCCAGCAAGGGTTGGCCCAATCGCTGGAGCGAAAATGATGGCAAAGCCGACCATCCCCATCGCGGCGCCCCTTTTCTCAGGAGTGAACAAGGTAAGAATGACATGCATTAACAATGGCATGATAATACCAGCACCGGCTGCTTGAACCATACGTCCTGTCAACAGTGTACCAAAATTACTCGCAAGGGCAGATATAATCGTACCGATGAGGAAAATAAACATCGAAGCTTGAAATAATTGCCGTGTCGAAAAGCGTTGCATGAAATAGGCCGTGATAGGAATGAGTACACCATTCACCAGCATGTAGCCTGTTGTAAACCATTGGGCTGTTGCTGCTGAGATATTAAAATCCCCCATCAGCTCCGGAGTTGCCACGCTCATAACGGTTTGGTTCAATGTGGCAAGAAATGCACCCAAAATCATAACAAACAGTATGGGGCCCTTTTTTACGTCATCTCTTTCTTTTAATCTAGCCTGACTCAATCCATTCCATCCTTTCAATCCACACGTGACTAAATTTACAACGTGTTGTATAGTTTACATTGTATTTATTGAATTATATACATATTCCCGTAGATTACAATTTACGATTTTGGGTATTTTCGTTGCTTATTTTACTAAATAATAAAATATGTCGTCTAATTCAGAAATAAACGACTGATCATTTAAAATTGTAATTTTTAAAATTTGAGGAGTGATATTGCATGAAAAATGAAAAGAAGTCTGCTACAGATCCTCGTATACTTCGTACAAGACAGTTGATTCGTGATGCTTTTGTAGATCTGTTGCAGGAAATGGACATCGAGAAACTATCCGTCAATCGAATTGCAGAACGTGCGACGATCAACCGCGTGACTTTCTATCTGCATTATCGTGACATCACAGACATGATGGAGAAAATGGCGGACGAGATGATCGAGCACATTGAACGAATTGTGGACGAATATGCTCCTCAATTTGAAGATGCTGCCAAAGACGATGGTTGGCCAGTGCTTGTAAAATTGCTTGAACACTTTGCTGATCATTCCAAATTCTATCGTGTCGTTCTCGCTTCCAGACGAACCCCCATTTTTACGGAGAGGCTCATGAAATTACTAACGACACTCGTTTCGGCCAAGATCGAAAGCTTGGAGCTGGGAAGCTCTCTTTCACAAGCGGGTATTCATAAGGAGATCGCAATCTGGTACAGTTCCTCAGCTCTGATTGGTACCATTGTATCCTGGCTTCGTAATGACATGCCCTATGCACCGCATTTCCTTGCCAAACAGTTCTCTTTAATTCGTGCTTATTCTTACAATGACTTGATATAACAAAAAAAACATCCAGCTATAGTTAGACTCAACTATACGCAGATGTCTTTTCAACAGACTATAAATGGGCTAATCTCCTGTCGGAGTTCGTAAAATCATATACAGCCCGATGAGTGCTGCCAGAGCACCAAAAATGATGCCGGACAGTCCATTGTAAAAGGTGGGATCTCCTTTGTATGAAAATGACATGATCGCAGTTTGTGTTAATGAAAGTGAGATCAATGATGAAGAGAAGTTCGTCAGTTTGATGGCTTCAATGACCGGTTCATTATTCCGTCTCGCCATAATGGCGCCCCCAAGAGATACTGCGATTTCGGTAAAAGTAACGGCAGCAATGATGAAGGCGGCATAGTGAGGATAATGCGTTCTGCTGCCTGTAACAAATAATAACTTACTGCAATAAATGATGTACACCGCACTTGAAGCGAGCACAATATTACCTATATATCGGTATGCCGCGTATTGTTTTTTTAGGATTTCCTCCGGGCTGGAATCATCAAGATTCGAGTCCTCATGTGCTTTGGCTGCGTAATACTTAGCAACAGCGATGCCAATATTATAAAAGGCGTTAATACATAAAAAGAAGGAGAGCGTAAAGATTCCTAAAAGTATTTTCCCAACTGCGATAAGGGCATTAAGTGGAATAGATAATTTTGCAAAGTAGATAATTCGATTATTTTTAACTTTAAAAACAGATTCTCCTCTATTCACTGGACGTATCCAATTCACTGTATCCCTCCCGAACGAAACCTCGATGTGCAAAAAATGAGTCTAGTGTTCAAGCATACCATAGTAAACCATATGGTCCACGTATGAGGTTTAGACATGTTCATCCCTACCTATCTGTAATCCTGTATTATTATTGTTTTCATTTCTTGAGCTTGTTTATTTTGCCCAAAAATACATAACCCTTAAGAACTTAATTCTCGTCATTAAATATACGAACGGTATAAAAATATGCCTTTAATTTTCCATAAAATGAATATAGTTCGAAAGTTTCATTCCAAATAATATACGATTAGTATAAAATTGGTTGTGCGCTGAACTGTCAATTCATGTGCAACAAAGGAGGAATCAAAGGGAGCCGAAGAACTGAAGTGGCGCTGGTGATGATTATCAGAGGCATGGAAGAAATCCCTCTTTCCTTTGGATAAAATAGTTCGAGAGGCGGTGTACTGGATGTACAAAGAAGTGATTCGTGTTCACGATATTACCAATTTCCAGTCCAGATCGGAAGAGTTTTTTCCTCTTCACTGGTTTCGGAAAATGTTGTCAGAGAAACCTGTCTACTATCATGAGGATACGGACACATGGAATGTGTTCAGATATGACGATGTCAAGCAGGTACTAAGCAATCATGAATATTTTTCATCCGAAGGCTCAAGAACTACCATTTCAGTCGGAGCTAAAAACAAGGAAGGCACACCGCCGGACAAAATGAATATTTCGAGCATAGATCCTCCAAGTCATCAAAAAAGCCGTTCGTTGCTCTCAGCTGCTTTTACACCCCGCAGTCTGAAAAACTGGGAGCCACGGATTAGGAACATTGCGAAGCAACTGGTGGAGGATATCGAGCTGAACACAACAATCGACATTGTGCAAGCACTGGCAGCACCATTGCCTTCCATGGTTATGTCTGATTTGTTGGGCATACCGCTGACGGACAGCCACCGCTTCAAAAGTTGGGTAGATATTCTGTTTCAACCCGCCAATAGAGAAAATGCAGAGGCAATGGAAAAGAAAAAGCAGGTCGCAGCGCAGGAGTATTACCAATTCCTGTACCCTATTGTCGTTCAGAAACGGACTCAGCCTGGCGATGATATCATTACAGATCTGTTGAAAGTAGATGTAGACGGCGAGAAGTTTTCCGATGATGAGATTGTTCGAACCACAATGCTTTTGCTTGGGGCCGGTATCGAAACAACCAGTCATATGGTATCTAATACATTTTATTCTTTTCTCTATGATGACCCCAACCTGTATGTGCAATTACGAGAGAACCCTGAACTGATCCCACTTGCTGTGGAAGAGATGCTTCGTTATCGCTTCCATAACGCCAAGCGACACCGGACCGTTAAGAAGGATAATGATCTGTTGGGTGTAGAATTGAAAAAAGGGGATGTCGTTATCTCCTGGATGAGTGCGGCGAATATGGATGAAACTATATTTGAAAATCCGTTCGACTTGAACATTCACCGTCCCAATAACAAAAAACACCTTACCTTTGGAAATGGTCCACATTTCTGTCTGGGTGCTCCGCTGGCGAGAATGGAGTTGATTGTTGCTTTGACAGCATTCGTAGAAAGGGTACCTTTCATCGAATCGGTTGAATCATTTGATTTGGAAAACAACCTTACCGTCTCGGCTCCAGGTCAGTCGCTGACGTACTTGCCTATGAAGGTTGTGCATTAGGATATAGATTAAAATCATACAGTCAAAATAACAAAAGCCGTAGATTGGATGTTTAACAACATCTGATCAACGGCTTTTATAACGTTCAAGGCTTTTTTCTGTCAGGAAAGAATGGGAAAATAAAACAAGACTGATCAGAACGATGTAGTCGACTCTTACGGTGAGTGAGTAAGCCTTTGATTTAAAAGAGGGGAAGGGTCATCTCACACATAAGACAAATGAGAAGATCACATTAGAGGAGGTTGCGATGAAGACTCGAAGTGGTCTTCTTTGTGCATCATGTCTCTGTTTCCGTTGGGAACGGAGAACTGCTGAGCTAGAAGCTGCTGTTCCTTGATGAGCAGATCGACTTTATGGTGCAAATGGTCCAATTGTTTGTTGTAATGTTTGTAGGTGTAGAATCCGATTACAGCCTTAATCGCGAAGAAAATAACAGCTGCCGTAATAATCAATATATAGTTAGAAGCAATATGCCTGATCCAGCTATTGAGTTCACTTATCACGTATAACTCTTCCTTTCACAAGAAATGCAGATTACTTCTATTCATTGCCTTCGTTATAGGAAAGATTACGTGGAAAATGTTCTCAGATGGATTCCTCCGAAAGCAAGATGGAGCATAGCAACATTGTGTTTATTCCTGTTATTCAGTAGAATTATTTTAATTAATATTTTCCAAAGGAGAGCAAATACGTGCTGGAACTCAGCTTTAACGACCCGGAAAAACTGGTAACTGTAACCCACGCCTTGTCGACTCGTTCCCGGATTGACATTCTCCAGCTTCTTAATGCCAATAAATTAAACATTATTGAAATTGCCGAAGCACTTAACCTGCCCGTGTCAACGGTAGCCAACCATATTAAAGTGCTGGAGGCAGCCCATTTAATACATACGGAGATGCTCCCAGCCTCTCGTGGGGCCATGAAGGTTTGCAGCCGCAATTATGATGATATTCATATCGCCCTGGATCGAGTGACTTCCTTTCCCACACGGGATACGAATGTTTATGAAGTACAGATGCCGATAGGGCATTACAGCGACTGTGAAGTTGAGCCAACATGCGGCATGGCGAGCACGGAGGAGATGATTCTGAAGGAAGACGACCCGGCAAGCTTCTATCATCCTAAGCATATTGATGCTCAGATCATTTGGCTGGCAAAAGGTTATCTGGAATATTTGCTTCCAATGGATATTCCGCAAGGTGCAACGATTGAATCTTTGGAATTGTCCATGGAAATCTGTTCTGAAGTAGCAACTTATAACAATGATTGGCCCTCGGATATTTCCATTTGGGTGAATGGCACTGAGATCGGGATGTGGACTAGTCCCGGAGATTTGGGCGACCGCCGAGGTAAACTGAATCCGGCATGGTGGTCTGATGGTTCCACACAATACGGCATTCTCAAAAAATGGCGTGTGGACGACAACATGACCATGCTGGACAAGGAGAAAATTTCGGATGTGTCCCTGTCAGATCTTCATCTTGAGGATAAACACAAGTTAAGATTACGCATTGGAATTCATCCGGATGCTAGGCATCAGGGAGGCATGAACCTGTTTGGCAATGAGTTCGGAGATCATGAACAGAACATTATTATGCAGGTAAGGTATACGCTGAATGCGGGTGATCAGGATGCGAGATATGCCAAATAACGGTACCTCATGTATCATGAGTATCGAGCGTTTTAAACCGAACTTGTTTCATCTGGAGCAGGGTGAAGGTTTATTCAAATCCCATTCACATGCTGCACTGCTACTGTTCCAGCGGAATTGCTCAGTCGAAGCTCCTCATGCTGTCAACGATCTAACGGTTCAAGGCATCATTCAGGAAGTCCTGAAAGAGATCCATTCGTCTTACTACACGCCGATTACGGTTAGTGAATTGGCCTCTCGACATTTCCTGTCAGAAAGCAATCTGCGAAAGAAATTCACGGAATCGGTGGGGGGTTCTCCGAAGCAATGCATTATCAATCTTCATCTAATGGAAGCCAAACGGATGTTACAACAAACCAACAAGGCAGTCGAAATGATATCTTCGGGAGTAGGGTTTACTTCGTCCAGCCGATTTTATGATTATTTTGTCAGATTTGTCGGGGTTACCCCACTGGAATGGCGGATGCAAAGCATTCAGTAAAGCTTCAACAGGAAAAACCGTCTCCAGGACGGTTTTTTTCGACCGACGAAATCGCTTGAAGGTTGTCTTTTTTTACAACTTAATAAAAGCGTTTTCACAATTGTCTGCAAACAAATTCTTCCAGATAATAGAAAATAGCACGATATGAAGGGAGAGAAAAGAGATGACAACCAGTACATTTTGTAATCCGGTGGCATTGCAATCCGCAGACCCTTGGGTCTACAGGCACTCCGATGGTTATTATTATTTTATGCGTTTACGGGCAACGCGCATTCAAAAATTTGAATGGAACAGGGATGGAACTCCTGATTTTGGTGTGCCTTTCAGCGATGATCATGCGCTCCAAGTTCCATCGGAAGAGTAAAACAGAAGACTTGAGAATAGGGGCTGGGTATGCGTATAATTACAACTATTTTGTAATTAATGGCGGAGTAGATAAATGATTTGGTGAAAACGGATGCTCTCATTAAACGAAGAAAGTAATAATTATTTTGGCTTGAACTGGATTTTTCCGCATTGGAACAGTATTTTAATGGTGTTATTCGGTGGATAATTAACTTTCCCATGCTGTTTGAAGGAAATATAAGCAATAATACCAGACGAATTTTATTACAAGAAAATAAATTGAAAACGTTGACATCTAATTATTGTGTAATTATACTTTGATTCAAATACAGAACAAATATTGCCCCATTGTTGTGTCCACCATTCCAATACTGATGGTATACCCTTTCCTGCAAAAGTACTTTGTAAAAGGAGTATATACCGGTTCAATCAAAGGCTAATTAGGAGTGATTTACGTATGAATAAAGACAAGATGACATTAACACCACGCCCGGAATACCCTCGCCCTCAGTGGGTACGTAACCATTGGATCAATCTGAACGGAACTTGGCAGTTCGAAATAGATCATGGCAAAAGTGGAAAAGAACGAGGTTATGAACAGTCCGAACATCATCTCTCTGGGACAATCACTGTTCCGTTCTGTCCAGAGAGTAAACTGTCCGGGGTGGCCTATATCGATTTTATGGCTGCGGTATGGTACAAACGGGAATTCTCTATCCCGGATGCCTGGATGAATGGACGCATTTTGCTTCATTTTGGCGCTGTTGATTACGAAGCCGAGATCTGGGTCAATGGAAAAGCCGTTGGTAAACATCGGGGAGGCTATTCGCCATTTCATTTTGATATCACATCCCATGTTTCGTCGGGAACGAATGTAGTCACGGTTTATGCGGAAGACGATGTGCGTTCTGGACTTCAGCCGCGAGGAAAACAGAGCGAACGATTCCACTCACATGGCTGCGATTACACGCGGACTACTGGCATTTGGCAAACGGTGTGGCTGGAGCAAGTGCCAGAGGTGTATCTCTCCGACATGAAAGTCGCGGCTGATCCGGATAATGCATGTGTGCACCTTGAAGTGAAAATATGCGGTAACGCTGCTGGAGGAGAGCTGGCTGCAACTGCCCGCTTTGGCGGCAAGGATGTTGGATCGGCAACGGCGGTTGTTCATGGACCTGCTGTGAAGCTTACCGTCCCATTATCCGAAATCCATTTATGGGAGCCGGGGCATGCCAAATTGTATGATCTGGAGTTAAAGCTGCATGGGCAGGATCAGACCATCGATACGGTAGACTCGTATTTCGGACTGCGGACGGTAAGGCTGGATGGCATGGCATTTCGTATCAATGAGAAGTCCGTTTTTCAGCGGCTTGTGCTGGATCAGGGCTTTTACCCGGATGGCATCTACACGGCACCTAGCGACGAAGATCTGCGCAAGGACATCGAGATCTCCATGGGGCTTGGCTTTAATGGAGCGAGATTGCACGAAAAGATGTTTGAGCCACGTTTCCTATATTGGGCTGACCAGCTTGGTTACCTGGTATGGGGAGAACATGCCAACTGGGGACAGGATATTACAACGACCGAAAGCCTTGCCCGGTTCTTACCGGAATGGATGGAAGGTATGGAACGTGACTTTAATCATCCCTCGCTTATCGGCTGGTGTCCGTTCAACGAAACGTGGGATCGCGATGGAACCCGGCAGGATAACGACGTGCTGCGTATTGTCTATGAGATGACTAAACGTATGGACCCGACACGTCCTGTCATTGATACCAGCGGTAACTTTCATGTGGTGACGGACATCTTCGATTTGCATGACTATGATCAGAACCCGGATACGTTCCGGGCCAGATATGAACCGATGAAAAGCGGTGGGGAAGTATTTAATACCTTTCCAGAGCGGCAGACGTATGAAGGGCAGCCATATTTTATCAGTGAGTATGGCGGTATCTGGTGGAATCCGGATCAGCAAGATGAGAAAGCTTGGGGTTACGGGGACAGACCACAATCCGAAGAAGCTTTCATTGCACGTTATGAGGGACTAACCAATGTCCTGCTGGACCATCCGAAGATGTTCGGGTTTTGTTATACCCAGCTATATGATGTGGAACAGGAAGTGAATGGACTGTACACGTATGACCGCCGTCCCAAATTCGACCCGGAAACGATTCGTCGCATTAATTCCCGCAAGGCTGCCATCGAAGATTGAACGTTGCAGGTCAGGTACGCGCATGATTCATAATCCTATAGGGAGCGTGACTGTAGATGAAAATAATGAATTACAGGAACAAATTGTTGCTGGCCTTATGTGTATTTCTTATTTTCCCGATGGGACAGACGACGCATGCAGCGACCGTTCAGAATAATTTCTATAATGTCGTAATGCAGGATGGAGCTGATCCATGGGTCTACAAACACACTGACGGATTCTATTATTTCACCAAAACAACAGGTGGTAACGTTACCATCTGGAAGTCAGCTCAATTAACAACCATTGATGCGGCTCCAACCACTGTGGTGAATACCGGCTGCTGCGGCATCTGGGCTCCAGAGCTTCATTACATCAACGGTGCATGGTACATCTATTATGCGAAGGATGATGGAGACAACGTCAATCACCGTATGTATGTCATGGAAAATACGTCAGCTGACCCCACACAGGGGACCTGGCAATACAAAGGGCAGATTACGGATCCCACCAACAAGTGGGCTATCGACGGGACGGTATTACAGGTGAACGGACAGCTCTACTTCATCTGGTCGGGCTGGGAAGCAGATACGAATGTAAGGCAAAATCTGTACATTGCCCATATGAGTAATCCCTGGACGATCGATTCAAATCGCGTGGAAATTGCGCGACCAACCTACGCCTGGGAAACCAATCATTCCCCGAATGTAAATGAGGGACCGCAGGTGATCGTTCGAAACGGAGTTATCAGTCTAGTCTACTCGGCAAGTGGTAGTTGGACCAACGACTATTGTCTGGGGCTTATTACCGCTAACGCCTCAAGCAACTTGCTGAATCCGGCATCCTGGAGCAAGCGCAGTCAGCCTATCTTCCAATCGGGGAACGGCTTGTATGGTCCGGGTCATCATTCTTTTACGAAATCGCCTGACGGGACTGAGGACTGGATCATGTACCACACAGCGAAATTCAATAATTCCGGATGGAATCGTGAGATCCGCTTACAGAAGTTCACCTGGAATGCCGACAATACCCCGAATTTGGGTACACCGGTGAATCCCAACGTACCTATTGCTCTACCTTCGGGAGAAAAGTCAATCGTTCGATATGAAGGAGAAGAGGGAACCTTTGGTGGGATCGCTTATGCATCCCAGAGTCCTTCTGGTTCAGGCGGCATGAAAGCTGGTCATATCGATACGGCGGACAGCTATGTAGAATTTAACGTCAATGCAGCAACTGCGGGCACATATATTCTCCTGGCGAGGACAGCGAATGGCACAGCAGGCAGCAACTGGTCCAACCTGCTGCTGAGTGTGAATGGAGGCACAGCCAGTCCTTTCTACATTACGAACAAGGGATGGGAGAACTGGGGACTGTCCACAGCGAGAGTTCAGCTAAAGGCTGGTGTGAACAAAATTCGTTTCTCCAAAGGTGAAGGATATGGAGAACTGGACTTCTTTGATATCAAACCTGCAAATTAGAGTGTTATAATCCCATCCGAACCCTGCCGGTGTCCATTTGGACCTTGGCGGGGTTTTGTGATTTGAAATGGAAAACTTTCCGATTCCATTCATATTCAGTTCATAAAAGTACGATATTCTTCCCCTATAAACGATATGGGAGGAACCACAATTGACAAACATACAGCAAAGAACAACAGGTACTGAACTTGGAGATTGGGCCATTGAGGCAGAGGGGCTTGTGAAAATTTTTGGAGATAAACGTGCAGTGGATGGTGTGAATCTGAACGTGAAGGCAGGTACGATCTATGGCGTACTGGGCCCGAATGGAGCAGGGAAAACAACAACCATTCGGATGCTGGGCACGCTGCTTCGGCCCGATGGAGGATCAGCCAAAATATTTGGACATGATGTGGTGAAGGAGTCACATATCGTACGCCAGCTAATTGGACTTACAGGACAATACGCATCGGTTGACGAGTCACTGAGTGCCAACGAAAATTTGATGATATTTTCACGGCTGCTGGGTCTTGGCCGCGCAGAAGCGAAACGCAAAACAGCCGATTTGCTCGAAGAGTTCGGCTTGACGGAGGCGGCGAAACGTCCAATCAAAGGGTTCTCCGGAGGCATGCGCCGCCGTCTCGATCTCGCAGCAAGCCTTATTGCTCAGCCGCCGCTGATCTTTTTGGACGAACCGACAACTGGACTTGACCCACGGACACGTGCACAGATGTGGAATACGATTCGCCAGTTGGTCAAGACTGGTTCAACCGTGCTTCTTACAACACAATATCTTGATGAAGCGGATCAACTGGCCGACCGTGTTGCCGTAATTGATCAGGGCCATGTTGTGGCCGAAGGTACGGTGGATGATTTGAAAGCCTCCGTTGGCACTGCATCACTTCAACTGCGCATCCAGGAACCGACACGGATTGAACACGCCCGTCAGATTGTGGAGCAGATCCTTCGAACAGAAACCAGCGTATCAGCAGAAGCAGGAAAGATTACTGCACCGATGGCGAATGCGAATATTGCAGCAGATCTGCTGATTGCCTTTCGTTCCGCAGGCATTGATCTGGCAGAGATGAGTGTCCAGAAACCTACACTTGATGAAGTATTCCTCACCATTACGGGTCAAGATGCGAGTGGCAATGCGTCTCATACGTCTCAAGAATCAAAAGCAGTGGAGGAGTTGCAAGTATGAACAGTACAATAGCGAAACAAAATCCAAGCCGTAAGCTCAGAAAATACACAAGCTTTGGGCAAACCGTCCGGAATTCCTTAACGATGGCTTATCGCGGGATATTGAAGGTTAGACGAACACCAGAGCAATTATTCGATGTTACACTACAGCCGATCATTTTCACATTGATGTTTACGTACATTTTTGGTGGTGCGATCTCGGGAAATATTCAAGCTTATTTGTTGGTCATTATTCCGGGTATACTTGTGCAGACGGTAATTACAAGCTCCGTCGTGACTGGTGTGCAATTGCGTGAGGATATGGATAAAGGGGTATTCGACCGATTCAAATCATTGCCTATAGCACGTATTGCGCCACTGGCCGGAGCATTGCTGGCAGACACGATACGCTATACCATTGCAACGTTCCTTACCTTTACGATTGGATATTTATTGGGATATAGCCCTGCAGGTGGATTGGGTCATGTTGCCTTGGCAGGATTGCTAGTTATTATTTGCGCTTGGGCCATCAGTTGGATTTTTGCTTTTCTTGGTGTTATTGCACGTACAGCGTCCAGTGTACAAGGGATTTCCATGCTCGTATTGTTTCCGCTCACCTTTGCTTCAAACGCTTTCGTTCCGGTAGATACGATGCCGAATTGGCTTCAGTGGGTAGTTAATGTCAATCCGATATCCCATTTGGTTTCAGCTGTACGCGAATTGGCGAATCAAGGGACAATGGGCACAGATCTGGTGACCAGCCTTGCCGGAGCAGCGGTTATTGTAGCCATTTTTGCACCATTGACAGTGCGAGCATATATGCGCAGAACGTAATTGGAAATCATCAAATATTGTTAAACAAGTGTAGCGTGTCAGGAAAGAGATGTTATGCCTTCATGGTATAAGGTCTTTTTCTTGACAGAATGTGGAGTATAAGGCAAGGTTGAAAGAATGGAGGTGGTCACTTTGACAAGCGTATTGGTCGTTGATGACGACCCGCATATCCGAGAGCTGGTAGGACATTTTTTACAGCAGGAGGGTTTGCACGTAATCGAGGCTGTTGACGGTTTGGATGCACTGCGATTACTCGCTGACCATAAGGTAGATCTGGTCGTTCTCGATATTATGATGCCAGGCATGGACGGATGGGAACTATGCCGCCAGTTGCGGCAGCAGACGGATCTGCCGCTCCTGATGTTAACGGCCAAAGGGGAAACCTCGCAGATCATCAAAGGATTTACCCTGGGGACGGATGATTATCTGGTGAAGCCTTTTGATCCGCTGGTGCTGGTTGCTCGGGTGAAGGCTTTATTGAAACGATATCGGATTATGACTTCACAAGTGATCCTGCTTGGTGAACTGGTCCTGCGGGGTGATACGTTTGAGTGCAAGAAAGGTGATCAGGATATTGTGTTGCCACGCAAGGAATTTGAACTGCTATTCACCCTTGCGAGTTACCCTGGCAAAACCTTTACCCGTGATCAGTTAATCGAAAAGATCTGGGGGTATGATTACGAAGGGGACGAGAGAACGATTGATGTGCATATCAAGCGACTTCGTGAACGGTTTCCGGAGGAAGAGCATGCTTTCGTCATTCGTACTATGCGGGGTTTGGGCTATCGCCTAGAGGTAAGGCAATGAAGCAGGAGGGTGGATTTCTTCATGTTTCCAGAAACGTCATTCTGGTATCTCTGGCCCTGTTTGCCTGCTGGACAGCAGCTTTCTACCTTACGAGATATGTGTATTCCTTTGTCCCATGGGAACCGCATGAATTGCTTGCTTTTCTGATTAATGCCATGCTGGGGTTCATTTTTTTTGGATTATGCATTACAATGATCGGTCCGCTGGTTAAAGGCAGGCAATATGAATTTTTTAATGAGATGATTCAGGCTTTGAAAAGCATTTCCCGGGGGGATTTTCGTGTGAATCTGGATGCGGAATTTGCCAATAGAAACGGGAGACAGAGAAATCCCCATCCGTTTGTGCAGTTGGTTGAAAGCATCAATGACATGGCGGCAAATCTCAAAGCGATGGAAGATTTGCGTCAGGAATTCATCTCCAATGTATCACATGAGATCGGATCGCCGCTCACGTCAATCAGCGGTTTCGCCAGGGCGCTGAAAAATAAAGATATGGACCAGGAAAAACGGGAAAAGTATCTGACGATCATTGAGACGGAATGTGTTCGTTTGTCCAGACTGAGTGATAATTTAATGAAGCTCGCCGTTCTGGATTCATCCGAGCATGCATCACATAAAACATCTTACCGCTTGGATCGGCAGCTGGTAACTCTGGTTCTAGCCTGTGAACCCCAATGGGATGACAAAAAAATTGATATGAACGTAGAGCTGGAAGAAGTTGAAATCTTTGCTGATGAGGACTTGATGATTCAGTTGTGGATCAACCTTATTCATAATGCAATCAAGTTCACGCCAGAAGGCGGAAAAATTGATGTTTTCCTTACACAAAGTGATGGCAAGGTCAGTGTACGTATTTCTGACAGTGGACCCGGCATCACCAAGCAGGATCAGCTTCGCATATTCGAACGTTTTTACAAAGCGGATCAATCCCGCACACGTGCCTTGGGTGGCAGTGGACTGGGCCTCTCTATCGTGCATAAAATTGTGGAGATGCATGAGGGTACTGTCTCCGTGTTCAGTGAACCAGGAGCAGGTGCGACATTTATTGTACAGCTACCTGTCCATTTATAATAATAAAAAGGGTAATCGATGGATGTTGTCCGTCAATTACCCTTTTTATTTCAATTAATTCGGCTGTTATTGTACAAAATAAGGTATATAAGCGATAATCTGCAGGGTAGCCAATACATAAAGGCCCGTAAGGAGTGAGCAATCTGCTGATATCTCCCACTCAACAACAGCGTCTGATTGACGTGATGAAATCATTCCCGATACAACCCAAGTACTCCAAAGCACAGCTGCTGATTAATGAGCTGAAATTAAGCTCTTCAGGAGAGATGGAGATGTTCTATTCCCCACATAATGAATATATCAATGCAGCCGCAAAAGTCATGCTTGTGGGCATCACACCAGGTTGGCAGCAAATGGAGATTGCTTATAGAACGGCTATCCAAGCTTTGAAAGCACACAAATCATATGAGCAAGCCTGTAAAGAAGCCAAAATAGCGGCAAGAATGGCCGGCTCTATGCGTACCAATTTGATTCTAATGCTCCAGGAAATAGGCTTGCATGAATATATAAGAGTGTCCCATGTACAAAGGTTATTTGAAGCAGACTGTACATTGTTACATACAACTTCTCTGATTCGATATCCAGTCTTGGTGAATAAGCAAAATTACAATGGACATCAGCCTTCCATTCCTCAAAGTGAATTTTTGTATCAAGCTGTACTTGAGTCATTTCTGCCTGAATTGGAACAGTTAAAGCATCCTCTTATTATTCCATTAGGAAAGTCGGTGGAGGCTGTACTACATCAATTGCTTGATGAACATCGGGTAGATGAAGAGAAGATTTTATGGGGATTTCCTCATCCATCTGGTGCCAATGGCTCTCGTGTGAAACAGTTTCTTCATACGAAGTCGGGGATGCAGAACATTCTGAGGGAATGGCGAGATTAAACTTCTTACTTGCTTTTTACAAATTCAATAATAGTATAATGATTACGACTACATGACATGGAAACAGGAAAAGAGGAAACAAATGCCTACAATACTGGTTGCTGACGATGATCCGAATATTCGTGAACTCGTCTGTTTATTTTTGAGAAATGACGGATTTGAAACGGCTGAAGCTGCGGATGGCAAGGAGGCACTGACCGTTTACGGCTCAACACATGTCGATCTTGTTGTGCTTGATATCATGATGCCTGTCATGGATGGCTGGACGTTATGTAAGGAGCTGCGAAGAGCCAATCCTGATCTTCCGCTGCTCATGCTGACGGCGAGAGGTGAGACCTGGGAAAAGGTGAAAGGATTCGAACTGGGGACCGATGATTATCTAACGAAACCGTTTGATCCGTTGGAGCTCACGGCTCGCGTCCGAGCATTACTCAAACGATACAAAATCGGCTCCACACAGACGATCCATTTCGGCAACGTCATCCTGGATCGACAAACCTACAAGGTGACGAGCGGAACAGAGTCGCTTACATTGCCGCTGAAGGAGTTCGAATTGCTCTATAAACTCGCTGGAACACCCGGACAAGTCTATACACGTGAGCAATTGATCGATCAAATCTGGGGTATTGATTACGCCGGTGATGATCGAACGATAGACGTACATATTAAACGCCTGCGTGAACGGTTCGCATCAACACCCGATTTTCGGATCGAAACGGTGCGAGGCCTGGGGTACCGGCTTGAGGTTTACGAATGATTAGATCGTTATATATTCGTGTGGTCCTGACATTTCTGGTCTCCGTCATCGCCGGCACGGTCATTTCTTTTTTCATGTCCACGATGATATTCGAAGATCAATTGAATGAAAATGCTCAAATTAACATACGTAACTTCGGCCAAGATGTCGTGCAGATTTACAAGACCCTTCCATTAAGTGAAGCAGAATCGTTTGTTAGTGAAATGAAGCTACTGAATTCATATCATATTCGAATTTACGATGCAACGGGTCAGTTCCAGTCGTATGGAAAGCTTAACGGACATAAATCGGCCGCGGTGACGAAAGAGCAACTAAAGAAAGTGTTAGATGGAGGCGTAGTCCAGGACAATCCGAACGGTATTGCTACAGTTCTTTTAGGGTTGCCGGTGAAAACGGAAGTGGGAACAAAAGCAATGTTTTTGGAGACGCTCGCTCCACCTTCTTCCTCGTTTGTCGTCAAATGGGCTTCGATCTTTGCAACCTGTTCATTGGTTGCAGGAAGTATTATCATTCTGATTGCTTCCATATTCTTGGTTAGACCGATTAAAAAACTGACAAAAGCAACGAAGCGGATCGCTGCTGGAGATTTCAACGTCAAGCTGAATATCAAGCAAACCGGAGAACTGGGCACACTGGCGCGCAGCTTCGAAGAAATGATGCATGATTTGCAGCAGTTGGAACAGATGCGCAGGGAATTTGTAACGAATGTGTCGCACGAGGTTCAATCTCCGCTGACTTCGATATCCGGTTATGCTCAAGCACTGAAACAAGTAAACCTCTCAGAGCAAGAACGAAGCCGATATCTTGAGATTATTATCGCCGAGGCGAAGCGGATGTCCAAAATGAGTGATAATCTGCTCAAGTTGAGTATGCTTGAATCACAGTCACAGCAACCGCGACTTAGCACACTCAGCCTGGATGAACAGATCAGGCGGGTTATTGTAACTCTCCAGCCACAATGGTCTGCTCGCAACATTCACTTTGAGCTTGATCTCCAAGGCGTTAAAGTCTTGGCTGATCACGATCAGTTGAACCAGGTATGGACGAATATTCTCAGCAACGGTATCAAATTTTCCAAGGATGGCGGCGTAATTCACGTTAGCACCAAGCAGGATATCAAGAACGTGACTATTCGAATCTCCGACACAGGTATCGGTATCCCTCTTGAAGACCAGAAGCGTATATTCGAACGATTTTTCAAGTCGGATCGTTCTCACAGTCGCAAGTATGACGGCAGTGGTATGGGGCTTGCTATTGTTAAACAGATTGTATCGCTTCATCAAGGGGATATTAGAGTAGAAAGTGAACCTGGTCAGGGAACAACCTTTATTGTCACGTTGCCAATCACTCCACCACTAGAATAGTTGGGCTTACAGGGATAAGGGGTGGATGTGTAGAATATTCACCCGATTGTCTAAACCATATGTTCAGGCCACGTTTCACATGCAAGCTTCTTTGCATGTGAAACGTGGCCTTTTTTTGTTAGTTCATACTTCGTTCATATTGTCGTCATGATGAGGACATCTTGGTTGGTTAGGCTTGATTTAACGGCTTGTTACGGCCATTAAACAGATGAGAACAGGAGCAGATGAGTGTGACACATGAAACAGAGAAGAAACAGTGGGGCGTTCCCTGTGAATCTCCCTGTTCTTTTCTTTATTCAAAAGAATCATCCGGCAACAGACAGGTGGATCCCTGAGCACGAGAAGTTAATAAAGGATTCTGTACATGGTGAAGTGGTACTGCTGGAGGCAAATCATTATTTGTATCGTTCCCATGCCAAAGAAATTGCTGAAAAATTCAGAGGATTTATGACGTCCCAGTAAATATTAATTTATTTAGTTGTTCATATTCAGTTCATATTGACGTCACGGGGAGTACATTTTCATTGGTTAAGATTACATCAGTAGCACAGAAGAAAGCCGAACAAACAGTTCAAGACAGGAGAAGATGAGAGTGACACAACCAGAGGAAAAGAAAGCGAAGAATGGCTCGAGGGCCAAAAAGGTAAGAAACAATATACTTAAAGTACTAGGAGCAATCGTAATCGTCATTGTTCTGTTTCTAGGTATTGTTTATATCACGAATGTGATCAGTACCAATTCAGAGGCGAAAAAGATAGAGACTTACGGCCAGCACGTATCTGTAGACGGGAAAAATATGAATGTGTTAATTCAAGGCGAAGGCAAGGAAACGATCGTGCTTCTGCCAGGTTATGGAACAGCTTCGCCAGCGCTTGATTTTAAGCTGCTCATCGATGAGCTATCTCCATATTACAAAGTTGTGGCGGTTGAACCTTTCGGTTATGGATTAAGTGATGGAACTGAAAAAGAACGAACCGCAGAAAATATCGTAACAGAAGTTCATGAAGCTTTACAACAGCTTAACATTAACCAGTATATCCTCATGGGCCACTCCATTGCAGGCATTTACGGCATTGAGTATGTGAACAAATATCCAAACGAGGTGACTGCATTTGTCGGAATCGACAGCAGTGTTTCAACACAACCGGGTATGGATGCCAAATTACCTACAAAAATGTTCGGATTCCTTAAAAAATCAGGTCTCCAAAGATTAGTAGTCAAATTTGGTGGTGACCCTTATGCTGGACTCGCATTTGATGAGCACACCGTAGAGCAGATGAAAATGCTGTCGAATAAAAACTCGAATAGTTCCACGATGTTAAATGAGATGGACCATATTGCTTCCAATTTTAAAGATGCTCAAGGTTTAACCTTCCCCAAAGACCTTCCACTTCTTCTCTTTATTCAAGCGAATAATGAAGGTGTAAAAGGTTGGATACCTTTGCATGAAGGTCAGATCAAAGATTCGGTACACGGAAAAGTAATCACAATGGATGGCGAACATTATTTACACCATACGTTATTTAAAGAAATAGCTGAGGACTTTAGAGCATTCATGAACGAAGCAAAGTAAATATCCTGTATAAGTCTACTCGAGATTTTACAGATGTGTATAAATGAATATGAAAAAACCGTCCTGTGGGGCGGTTTTTCCATAGTATATCCAATTCGGCCGATGTCCGTGATGAAAGAGAGGAATTCAAATGAGATTATTTGAAATACTTTTAGTTTTATCCTGTTTCGCTTTACTCGTAGATCTATTGTTTATTAAAAGAAGTGCAAAGAAAATAGGATTGGGTTTGGGTATAGGAAGTAGCGTTATATTATTAGTCCAATTGTTTGTTGAGGGATACAGATGGCAGTTGCTTTTGGTATATATCATGACGGCTCTGTTCATACTCATCGTTTTATTCAGACATTCCAAAAAGATGGTGAATCTAAAAATAGGGAAGTTCTTGAAATATAGTTTATCTTCCCTAATCGTCATTCTGCTGGTTGTTTCTACTGCCTTGTCTGTATACCTACCTGTTTTTAATTTGCCGAAGCCGGATGGTCCAGAGAAAGTGGGTACTCAAACATTTCATTTTACAGACCAGAATAGAGCTGAAGTCTTAACTGAAGATCAAAGCGACAAGAGGGAGTTAATGGTCCAATTCTGGTATCCTACTGAGAACATGAATAACAACAAGCGTGACACGCTGTTTCCAAATGATAAAGAAATGTTCAAAACGTATATTAAGAGCTTCTCTGCTTCTTTAAAACTGCCCGAATTTTTGCTCGACTACTTGAAGTATAGTCAAACCAACTCTTATGAAAATGTAGAAATATTACCTTCCACAAGTCCTTATCCCGTGGTACTGCTATCTCATGGTATGGGAACCAGTAGAGTTCTACAAGCATCACAGGCCGAGAATCTGGCCAGTCATGGTTTTATCGTGGTCACAATCGATCATACGTACAGCACCTTTGCTACCCTTTTTCCGGATGGCCGTGTAACGGGCTATACAACAAAAATGACAACCATAGATGACCGCAGTGAAGTTGGGGATATATGGACAAAAGACGTTGAGTTTGTTATCGATCAAATCGAAAAGCTAAATTCAGGTGTAATTGAAAGTCAATTTAAAGGGAAGATCGATTTAAATAACATAGGCGCGATGGGACATTCTTTTGGGGGAGCAACGGCGTTTAATGCAACGTATTTAGATCAACGAATCAAGGCCGGGGTTAATATGGATGGGTCACTGAATGAAGTAGAAGATAGAGATGATATAAACAAGCCGTTTATGTTTATCAGATCGGGAAATTTTGAAGACTGGTTAGCCAATTTTGAAAGTGATAGAAATTCGGATGACGAAGTAACTAAGTTTCTTTCAGATGAGCTGCACATTATGAAAACGGTTATCAATCAGGGGGGGAATGTGATTTATATAGAAGGAACCCAGCACTTCAATTTCACGGATCTTCAATTCTATTCGGAGCTGATTAAACTGTCCGGAATTACAGGAGACATCAATGGTAAAAGAGGGTCAAACATCGTAAATCAATATGTACTTGATTTCTTTAATAAGCAATTGAAAGGATCGGGCGGAACTCTAATTCAGGGGCCGAGCGACTTGTATCCAGAGGTGAAATTTATAGATCCGAAAGAACTCTAATTTAAACTCAGGAGATGATGTGAATGGGACGACAAACGGGAAAACGAACTTCAATCACCGCCTTAACTCTGGTGTTAATGATGTTAGCTCCAATGTCAGTCATGGCCGCACCAGCTACGAGTAACAACAGCGATCTGACGTATGAACCAACCAGGAAAATAGTAGCGGAGAAAGCGAAGATCCTTACTGAGACGTACGGTACGACCAGTGTGCAATATGCATTAATCGATGCTGGAGAGATTGTGGTGTCCGGTCAAACGGGCAAGAACGATATCAATAACAAGGTGCCTCTTACTTCGAACACGATCTATGGCATTGGTTCAACCAGTAAAATGGTGCTTACAGCGGCTGTAATGAAGCTGGTTGACGAAGGTAAGATTGATTTGGATAAGCCTGTTGTGGACTATATCCCTGACTTTAAAATGAAAGATAAGCGCTACAAACAAATCACACCACGCATGCTGTTGAATCATTCCTCCGGTCTGCTGGGCAGCTCCGGCAGCAATGCCACACTGTACGGGGATAATGACACGTATTCACATGACACTTTTCTGGATCAATTGGCGATACAGACTCTAAAAGCCGATCCAGGAGAGTACTCCGTATATTGTAACGATGGTTTTACATTAGCGGAAATTCTAGTCGAAAGAGTTAGTGGCATGGGCTTTACTGCTTTTATACACAAGTATATTACAGAGCCTCTGGACATGAATCATACCAAAACACCACAGGATGTGGTTGGGCCAGCAGAAATGGCGGGAATCTATTCTCCTTTATATGAAGGCCAGCTTCCACAAGAGAATTATAATATCATCGCTACTGGAGGTATTTATTCTACCGCTGAAGATCTTGTGAAATTTTCACAAATCTTCACGGGAGAGGTCGAAGGTATTCTTTCCAGTAAGTCGGTAGAAGCCATGGCGCAAGAAGAATACAAAAGAGGTATGTGGCCAGAGGACAGCGATTCATCTATTTCGTACGGGTTAGGTTGGGATAGTGTGAACTTGTACCCATTCAGTGAATACGGCATCAAGGCCGTTACGAAAGGTGGAGATACCATATCGTATCACTCATCATTAATCGTACTGCCGGAATACAATTTAGCTGCAGCCGTTACCTCATCAGGTGGGACAAGTGCAAAAGATCAGTTTATTGCGAGTGAATTATTACTCAGCGCACTTGAGGACAAGGGTATTATTACAGAACGGAAGCCAGAAAAATCATTTGGGGTGCCAGTAAAGGCAGATATACCTAAAGAAATATCCACGTATGCAGGTATGTATGGCGCCAATAATTCGGTTAAGAAGATCGAAATGAATCATGCTGGACAAATGACTGTATCCACACTCGCAGCTCCGAGTGATTCGGCTCAAAAATACACATATACAGCTGATGGTACTTTTGTTAACGATAAAGGCACAGAAAAGTTGAAATTCGTTACGGAGAAGAATGGAAGTACTTATCTGTGGTCTCGATCTTATATTTCCTTGCCAGGACTTGGGCAGTTGGCTTTCTCAGAATATACAGCGGAGAAGCTGGAAGCCAATGAATTATCCCAGGATGTTACCGCCTCGTGGGAAAAGCGTGAAGGTAAAAGATATTACGTGGTGAATCAGAAATATACATCAACGGTTTATCTCCATTCGTCACCAATCATTCCTATTCATTCGAATAAAGAGACACCAGGGTATATGTCTAATAATAAGATTATTGGAGCAAACGAAGCAGTCACTGAGCTGCAAATCCCTGGCATGGCTGGACGTGATACAAAGGAAATTTATTTCTCCAAAAAGAACGGAGTGGAGTACATTACAGCTGTAGGTAGCGTATTCGCCAGTGAGGAAATTGTACAACCACTCTATTCCGGTAAACAATCCGCTACAACCATTCAAGCAGATGGATATGCAAAATGGTTTTCGGTACCAGCATCTGTGAAAGGAAAAGTTATGACGGTTAAGATGCCTGCAAATGGAGCCTTTGCCGTATATGACCAGACGGGTATTTGTATTAATCACACCGAGGTCAGCGGTAAGAATGAGGTTGTCTTACCCAAAAACGGCCGTATTGTATTTGCAGGTGAGGTCGGTTCCACATTTGAAATTTCATTGAAATAGACAAAGTCTTTATCCCCTTTAAGTGTCTACTTAAAGGGGATATTTTTATGACGTAAAAAGGAAGGATCAAGGATCGTGAATCATCATGTACTCAAATTATTTTGCCTATTCATACTCGGTTCATATAGACGTCACGAAGAGTACATTTCTATTGGTTAAGCTTATTTTAGTACCAAAGCTATGATACTTTAATAAAGAGATACTGACAGGAGAAGATGCAAATGATACAACAAGAGAAAATGAAAGTGCTCAAGAGAACAGTCAAAAAACGAACTTCAATTGCAGCTTTAACGCTAGCGTTAACCATGTTAGCCCCATTATCTGCAATGGCCACACCGGCTGCCATGAACAACAGCAACCTTACGTATGAGGCAACGAAGAAAACCGTGATGGAAAAAGCCAAATTACTGACTGAGACGTATGGTACGACGAGTCTGCAATATGCGCTCATCGATGATGGAGAGATTGTGGTCTCCGGTCAAACGGGCAAGAACGATATAAACGACAAGGTACCTCTTACTTCGAACACGATCTATGGCATTGGTTCAACCAGTAAAATGATGCTTACCGCCGCTGTAATGAAGCTGGTTGACGAAGGCAAGATCGATTTGGATGTGCCTGTTATGAACTATATGCCTGACTTTAAAATGAAAGATAACCGATACAAACAGATCACACCCCGTATGCTGTTGAATCACTCAGCCGGTCTTCTGGGCACCTCAACCAGCAATGCCACATTGTACGGAGATAATGACACGTATTCACATGATACGTTTTTGAAGCAATTGGCGAATCAAAACCTTAAAGCAGATCCCGGCGCATACTCAGTCTACAGCAACGATGGCTTTACGTTAGCCGAGATTCTGGTCGAAAGAGTTAGCGGCATCGGTTATACCGCATTTATACACAAGTATTTCACAGAGCCTTTGGACATGAACCATACCAAGACACCACAGGATGTAGTTAATCCGGCAGAAATGGCGGGAATCTATTCCCCTTTTTATGAGGGACAACTTCCAAAAGAGAATTATAATATCATTGCTACTGGAGGTCTGTATTCCACCGCTGAAGATCTGGTCAAATTTTCACAAATCTTCACGAGACAGGTCGAAGGCATTCTTTCCAGTAAGTCTGTAGAAGCTATGGCGCAAGAAGAGTATAAAAGAGGCATGTGGCCAGAGGATAGCGATACGCTTATGTCTTACGGGTTAGGTTGGGATAGTGTGAACTTGTTCCCATTCAACGAATACGGCATTAAGGCCGTTATGAAAGGTGGAGATACGTTATCTTATCAGTCCTCATTAGTGGTACTCCCGGAATACAACATGGCTGCAGCCGTTATCTCCTCAGGCGGGTCAAGCTTAACCAATCATTTCATTGCCAATGAATTATTACTCAGCGCACTTGAGGAAAAGGGCGTTATTAAAGAACGGAAGCCGGAAAAATCATTTGGCGTACCCGTAAAGGCCAATATGCCTAAGGGAATATCCAAGTTTGCAGGTATATATGGTGGCAATAATTCAGTTACGAAGATCAACATCAATAAGACTGGACAAATGACTGTATCTTCACTTACAGCTCCGAGTAATCCGGTTCAAGAATACACATATACAGCAGATGGTACTTTTGTTAACAACGAAGGTACAGATAAGTTGAAATTCGTTGTGGAGAAAAATGGGAAAACCTACTTGTGGTCACGATCTTATATATCTGTTCCAGGACTCGGACAGCTGGCTTTCTCAGAATATAATGCGGAGAAGCTTGAAGCCAATAAATTATCCAAAGAGATTAACGCCGCATGGGCAAAGCGCGATGGTAAAAAATATTATCTAGTGAATGAGAAATACACATCAATGGTCTATCTGAATGCTTCATCGATCCTGCCTATTCATTTGAGTAAAGAGAACCCAGGTTATATGTCTAATCATAAGATTATTGGAGCAAACGAAGCAGCCAATCTATTGCAAATTCCTGGTACAGCCGGACGTGATACGATGGACATTCATTTCTCTAAAAAGAACGAAGGAGAGTATCTTACAGCCTTAGGGTATGTATACGCCAGTGAGGAACTGGTGAAACCAATCTATTCGGGTAAACAATCCGCAACAACCATTCAAGCAGATGGATATGCCAAATGGTTTTCGGTACCAGCGACTGCGAAAGGAAAAGTCATGACAGTCAAGTTGCCTTCAAATGGAGCCTTTGCTGTATATGACCAGACTGGAATTTGTATTAATCACACCGTGGTCAGCGGTAAGAATAAAGTTGTCTTACCAGAGAATGGCCGCATTGTATTTGTAGGTGAGGCTGGATCCAAATTTGAAATTTCAATAAAAAAGTAAATTAACGGATTTGCAAACGGCTGTACGACAAACAAACTCAACAGGAGAAAACCATCATGATGAAAAAAATATTAATCATTTTACTCAAAATATTCGGAGCCATAGTTATCGCTTTTGCATTATTTATTGCCACTGTCTATTTTGTAAATGTATTTAGCAACAAGTCGGAGGCAGGGAAAATAAAACCCTATGGTCAGTCCGTAGCGGTTGACGGGAAAAACATGAATGTGTTGATCCAAGGAAAAGGTGAAGAAACCGTGGTATTGCTTCCGGGATACGGAACACCTGCCCCAGCCCTCGATTTTAAACCGTTAATTGATGAGCTATCTCCGTTTTACAAAGTCGTCGTCATTGAACCTTTCGGTTATGGATTAAGTGACATAACTGAAAAAGAGCGTACCACGGAAAATATGGTCAGTGAAATTCATGAAGCTCTACAGCAGCTTAATATTACTCATTACACGCTGATGGGTCATTCCATTTCAGGAATCTACGGACTAGATTATGTAAACAAATATCCAAACGAAGTAAATGCTTTTGTTGGGATTGATAGCAGCGTTCCAACGCAGGGAGGCAACGATGATCCATTCCCAACAGATGTGTACAAACTGCTCAAAAAATCAGGGTTCTACCGATTGTTAATGAAACTGGCCCCTGATCAACTGATTGCACCAGCTGTTGATGATGAAACCAGAGAACAAATTAGAATGCTTTCACTCAAAAATACGTTTAATCCGAACAACTTAAGTGAAGGCGAAAATTTTGGTCCCAATTTCAAAGCTGCTGAAGGCTTGACCTTCCCCAAAGATCTGCCTGTCATTTTCTTTTTACAAGCGAATGATACCGAAACGGAAGGATGGATACCTATGCATGAAGAGCAAGTTAAAAATTCAGTACATGGTAAAGTGATGACATTCGAAGGTGGACATTATTTACACCATACCCGATCCAAAGAAATAGCCGAAAACTTCAAGAAGTTTATGAATGAAGTAAAATAAACTTAGAACAAACGTAGTATCTTTCAGAATGGATTTCAGAAAGAATGAAACGCCCGTTCCCCAGTAGAACACAGGGGAACGGGCGTATTTTCCTTGCTCATTATTATTGATTGGTTAACGAAATTTCGAACCTTGAACCAGCTTCACCAGCAAATACAATCGTACCGTTTTCAGGCAATGTAACTTCATTTTCACTACTAACCACGGTATGATTCGTACTGATACCCGTCTGGTCATATACAGTGAAAGCACCTTTCGAAGGCATCTTCACTGTCATCACTTTACCTGCGGCTGCTGCCGGTACCGAATACCACGTCGCATAACCATTCGTTTGAATCGTTGTCTTCGATTGTTTCCCCGAATAGAGCGGTCTCACAAGTTCTTGACTGACGTAGACCTTTCCTCCTGCTGAGACGTATTCTACGCCGTTTCTCTCGAAGAACTTATACTCCATCGTATCCCGGCCAGCCAAGCCTGGAATTTGCAGTTGGTTCACGGCCGAATTTGCATCAATAATTTTATTAGTATACACATAACCTGGTGCTTCATCGAACATATGAATGGGGATGATCGGCGTTGCACTGTCATATACCGTTGAGGTGTATTTTTCATTCACCAGGTAATAAATGTTGCCTTCACGCTTCTGCCAAGCGGCTGTTACATCTTCGGATAATGAATTGGTTTCGAGCTTTTCTGCCTTGTATTCCGAGGAGGCGATCTGTCCAAGCCCTGGCACCGACTGGTACGAACGGGACCACAAGTATGTATTCCCGTTATCCTCTTGAGTGAATTTCAACTTTTCTGTACCTTGCTCATTCACGAAAGAGCCATCTTCAGTATACGTATACTTTTGTTCGGTACTGTTCGGCGACAATAGCTGGGACATCGTCAACTGTCCTTCATCATTCACTTCCAACTTCAATAACGAGCTGCCAACCGCCCCATAAATGCCAGCATACTGCGTTAGCTCTTTCGGCATGGTTGTTTTTACAGGGGCGCCAAATGATTTTTCCGGCTTCCGTCCTTCAATAATATCCTTTTCCTCAAGTGCGCTAAGCAACAGCTCGCTCGCAATCAATTGGTCGGTTGTGCTTGATCCACCTGAAGAGGTAACGGCTGCAGCCATGTTGTATTCCGGAAGCACAATTAATGACGAATGATAAGCAATCGTATTGCCACCTTTGGTAACTGCCTTGATGCCGTATTCGCTAAATGGGAACAAGTCTACACTATCCCAACCTAACCCGTACGAAATCGATGAATCGCTATCCTCTGGCCACAGGCCACTTTTGTATTCTTCCTGCGTCATGGCTTCTGCTGACTCACTGGAAAGAATACCTGTGACCTCTCCCGTAAAGATTTGCGAAAATTTGACCAGGTCTTCTGCGGTAGAGTAAATGCCTCCAGAGCCAATCATATTCGTGTTCTCTAGTGGAAGTTGTTCCTTATTCAGCTGCGAATAAGTTACCGCCATTTGGTCAGGATCAATCAGATCCTGCGGCGTTTTGGTATGGCTCATACCCAAGGGTTCGGTGAAATTCTGTTGGATGAAATGGCTAAAGCTCATGCCACTAACCTTTTCGACCAGAATTTCAGCTAACGTAAAGCTATCGTTACTATACACCGAGTAGGCTCCCGGATCTGCCTTCAAATTTTGCTCGGCCAATTGATCCAAAAATGTATCATGTGCATAGGTATCATTGTCCCCATACAGTATGGCACTACCGCTTGAGGTTCCAAGAATCCCGGATGAATGATTCAATAGCATACGAGGTGTAATTTGTGTGTAACGGTTGTCCTTCATCTTAAAATCTGGGATATAGTTTACAACCGGCACATCCAAATCAATCTTGCCTTCATCAACCAGCTTCATCACAGCGGCGGTAAGCACCATTTTACTGGTTGAACCGATGCCATACATTGTATTAGAAGAAAGGGGGATACGGTTCTCCGGGTCGTTTTTGCCTACTTGTCCGGAGATTACGATCTCTCCCTCATCCATGAGTGCGTACTGCACACTTGTTGTACCGTATGTTTCGGTAAGGAGCTTGGCCTTCTCCATCACCGCTTTTTGGGTCATATTATACGTGAGGTTACTGGTGTTACTTTTTGCCGGTGCGGCGAGAGCATTCATTGGGGCTAACATGGTTAACACCAGGGTTACAGCGGCGAATGAAGTTCGTTTTTTCAGTGTCAATCTCATCTTCTCCTGTCTTATCTGTAGATTAGGTATCTCTGTGGTGGTACGTAAGTTAGTGTACTCTAGGACGGTGAACTGAATATGAATTGGGACAGAATAAAATGGAAAAATACGGGTTGACAGAAAAATCCCTTACGTATACAATCGTATACATAAACAATTTGTATACAAACGTATACGAAGATGGAGGTGCTTCAAAAATGAGAGAAAGACATATAAATGTGAACGAACAACCTGATCGCCATGGAGAGCGGTCCAGACGGGGTCGTGGGGAAGAAGAGCGACAAGGTGAAGGTTCAAGACGTGGGAGAGGGCATGGAGAGCATCACGGAAAACGGGGCAATGGGGCACAAACGTTTCGCCGTGGAAGAATTTTAGTCTTTTTGGAACAAATGCAGAATCGAAGAGCTACGTTGGCCAGACAGCTTGGTCAGGAGGAGTTCCGGAATATTCATCAGATGATAAGTGGTGAACTGAAAGCCATTGATCAGGTCATTGATGAATACATCCAACTTTTTGAATTACAAAATGAAGAAGAAAGCCCTAATCAGGATCTGGAGAGTGAATAAGAATGGTTCGTCGTTTTTTCTCGTATTATCGTCCTTACAAAAAACTATTTTTAATTGATTTTGGTTGTGCAGTACTAGCTGGTTTACTAGAGCTGGCATTTCCACTTGCTGTAAGCAAGTTCATTAATGAGTTGCTGCCAGGTCAAGATTGGCCACTCATTATCCTCGCATGTATTGTCTTGCTGTCGATCTATGCGCTGAATACCGTCTTGAATTATGTCGTGACCTACTGGGGACATATGCTTGGCATTAACATTGAAACCAACATGCGTTCGAAGATGTTTGCTCATTTACAAAAGCTATCCTTCCGGTTTTTCGATAATCGCAAGACGGGTCATCTGATCGGTCACCTTACCAATGATCTCAACGATATTGGAGAGGTTGCTCACCATGGACCTGAGGATGTATTCATCGCGATTATGACTCTAATTGGATCTTTCTGGCTTATGGCGAACATTAATTTAGAGCTTGCACTGATCACCTTTGTCATTATTCCTATCATGGCCTGGGTCATTATTGTGTTTGGTGGGCGCATGACGAAGACCTATCGGCGCCTCTTCGGAGATGTGGGGAATTTCAATTCCCGTATCGAAGACAACGTAGGCGGAATTCGTGTCGTTCAATCGTTCGCTAACGAAGAGCATGAGAAAAAACTATTTTCTGTAGATAACGAGAACTTCCGTAAAACAAAGCTGCTTGCTTACAAAACGATGGCGAAGAGTATATCGGTCAGCTACATGATGATGCGTTTGGTTACTGTGTTCGTTATGATTAGCGGTGCCTGGTTCTTTATCGATGGCAGAATTGATATGGGTGATTTCATGGCATTCCTGCTGTTATCCAACATCTTCTTCCGTCCGATTGAGAAAATAAATGCTGTAATCGAAAGTTATCCTAAGGGCATTGCAGGATTCAAGCGTTATCTGGAAATCATTGATACCGAGCCGGAAATCGCTGATGCGAAAAATGCCGTGGAGCTAAAAAGCGTCCGTGGAGATATTCGCTTCGAAAATGTCTCATTCGGTTATGAGGAAAATCGACGTATTCTGAATAATATCAGTTTGTCCATCAATCCAGGGGAAACCGTTGCATTTGTGGGTCCTTCCGGTGCAGGTAAAACGACCATTTGCAGTCTGCTTCCACGGTTCTATGAAGTAGAGGAAGGTCGGATTACCGTTGATGGAGTTGATATTCGTGAGGTTCAGCTGGAATCTTTGCGCAAACATATCGGTATTGTTCAACAGGATGTATTTCTCTTCTCAGGCACAATTAAGGAAAATATCGCTTATGGCGATTTAACGGCAACAGACGAGCAAATCTGGGATGCAGCCCGTCGTGCATCTTTGGAAGAGTTGCTTCTTACTTTGCCAGAAGGGATCAATACGATCATTGGTGAGCGTGGTGTCAAACTTTCCGGAGGTCAGAAACAGCGCCTGTCCATTGCTCGGATGTTCCTGAAAAATCCACCGATTCTCATTCTGGACGAAGCAACGTCTGCTCTGGATACCGAAACCGAAGCATTAATCCAGAAGTCCTTGGCGGAACTGTCAGTGGGCAGAACAACCCTTGTTATTGCACACCGACTGACAACGATCAAGAATGCAGATCGCATCCTTGTAGTCAATGCGGATGGCATCGCAGAGCAGGGTAACCATGAGGAACTGGTCGCTGCCGGAGGCATATACAGCAGACTTCACCAGGTGCAATACAGCCATTCTTAATAGCCAAAAAACAAACCGTGCATTTGCGCGGTTTGTTTTTTGTTTTTTTTTGTTTTTCAATAAAGTGACATTCATTTGAACTATAAAGTTCATCAATATTATATATTGTTGACAACGTCCACTAAACTGATTATTATAATGTTGACAATGTCCACTAAAAGGGAGGGTTTCACATCGACTCTCAGCAAATAAATGCAGATATGTTGACTGAAATGCGGCGTTTTAACCGTTTTTATACCAATATACTCGGTGTACTCGATAAACATATCCTGGGAACGGGATACTCCTTCGCTGAAGCAAGGGTCATTATTGAAATTGGCATTCAAGGGGAGAGCATTGCGAACAATCTGGTGGATACACTGACCATTGATCGCAGCTACATGAGCCGAATTGTAAGTAAACTGACCCGAGAAGGGCTGCTGATGAAAGTGGATTCAGCTGCTGACAGCCGCGTTAGTTTGATTCGCCTGACTGAAAAAGGGCAGGAGCTTTACGGTGAGTTGAATGAACGTTCAGATCAGCAGATTGTGAAGTTAATGCAAGGTTTGGATGAGGAAGAGATCAGAGAAGTTTACGCTTCAATGATGAATATTCAGGATAAGTTGAACAAAAGAGCAGGAGAGACAAGACGATGATACGATTCGAATGTGATTACAACGAAGGCGCGCATGAGCGCATTTTGCAAAGACTAATTTCAACGAACATGGAACAAACGAGCGGTTACGGTAAAGATGCCCATTGTGATCGGGCGAGAAGCCTTATTCGACAAGCTTGTGAAAATGAACAGGCGGATGTGCATTTTTTGGTTGGTGGTACACAGACCAATACAACGGTTATTGCCTCCATTTTGCGTCCATACCAAGGCGTGATTGCAGCGACTTCGGGCCACATCGCGGTCCATGAGACGGGAGCGATCGAAGCCACAGGTCACAAAGTGATCACGGTACCAAGCGAGGATGGGAAGATCACGTCAGATCAGGTCAAAGCGGTCTATGATGCCCATTGGAATGATGCAGCACCTGAACATTGTGTCCAGCCCGGAATGGTTTACATATCCCAGCCTACTGAGAACGGTACGATGTACAGCAAGGCAGAGCTGCAAGCATTATTTAATGTGAGCCAACAGTGTGGTCTCCCGTTCTTTATTGATGGGGCACGTCTTGGGTATGCTCTTGCTTCCCGGAATTGTGATACGACTCTCGCTGATCTCGCCCGCCTATGTGATGTATTCTATATTGGCGGAACCAAGATCGGAGCATTGATGGGAGAAGCGGTAGTCATCCTGAACGACAAGCTTAAGCCAGATTTTCGTTATATGATCAAACAAAAAGGCGGCCTGCTTGCCAAAGGCAGATTGTTGGGGATTCAATTTGAAACGCTGTTTGAAGATGGTCTGTATCTTGAAATTTCCCAGCATGCGGTGGACATGGCCATGTTAATTCATGATTCGCTTGTGGAGCAAGGTATTACTTTCCTATATGATTCACCAACCAATCAGCAATTTCCGATTCTGCCAGATGATCTGCTTCAGGATTTACGCAGCCGTTACTCGTTCACATTCTGGGAAAAGGTGTCCGATACACACAGCGTCGTTCGTTTTTGTACCAGTTGGGCAACCCAGCGGGAAAATGTGGACTCACTGATTCGGGATATTTCCCAGGCTCTGAACAAATTGAAAGCTTGTGTATAATCATTAATCACTAAAGGATAGTACATTGACGGAGTAAAACGCCAAAGAATAAGTCGCCATGTTAATGGCGACTTATTTTTTTTTGTTTGCTGCTAATGGTTCCATGAATTTAATTCTAAAATTGAATCACGACCATTTGATGACAGGACCACTCCGGTATCGTGTAGGTCACAACGCCGTTCACCTGACTGAATGAGAGACTAAGGTTCTGTGGCGCCAGATACACATCTTGTACTTGTTCGGCAGCCGCAACCGTCACCTCTGTATTGATAAGTGGAGGGATATCCTCGATAACTTCCACACCTTGTCCTCTACGTACTGGAGAGGCATACAGTAGATGATTCACCCAACGGTTCGAGTTCTTCTGAATCTGCAGCGTGGTAACCCCTTGGGCAGGTAGGTTGGTTATCAGCGACTTGTTGTTACTCAGTAAACTGTCCAACGCGTAACAGATGATTTCCTTGACAGCCAAACTCCCCTTCGTCGCATAATCTTCAAAAACATTCCACGCGATATAGATTCCATCCTGACCTTCAGCCATGCCAGTTCCCGATTCCTGCAGATCAGAAGGGGTATGCTGGTGAGAGCAGAACGTGAACAAGTCACGGTTAAAATATGAATTTTCCTTACTGCCAAGTACAATGCCGTCTGTCGTGGGCACTGTGTTCTGTCCTTCGGTGTACATGACGAAAGAGGCTGTACGCAGCGAAGGAAGCTCGAAATTCGGACGGAAATAGGAGGGACGGAATGGGGAAACATCCTGATATTCTACACCCAAATCGAATTCAAAGCCCGTACCATCCGGTGAGAGTCCGGAACGGCCAGTGGCGAGAATTTTGCCGCCCCCGGCAAGAAATGCTGTCAGTTTGGTTTTAATTGACTCTGTAATGCTAATGGCATCCGGCAAAATAACAACTTTATATTTGGATAGATCAGCCTGTAGATCTACTACATCGAAGAGATAGTGGCCTTCCAGCAAAACTCTTACAGCACCGGTATCGTGGTGTTTGTGCTGGTTATGAGGATCGCCTCCGGATTCCCATAAGGCTGCTTCCACTGACAGCAACGCGATATCGGCCATAGCGGTAGTATCTCGGCACCATTCTTCCTTTGCTTCTACCTCGCGGTAAGCTTCCCCGATCAACGAATACGTGGCAAGGTCCATCTGACCACCTGGATGCAGCTGATCTCCAATGGAGCAGCGTGCCCCGTTCGCAAGGCTCAGTGCAGTTTCATAACGCAGCGCGTTGGGGTGCTTGTATCCACCGAATTCGCCCCAAGAGGTATGGAATTTTCCGGTCATGCCGAGGAAATCCATGCCCAGTGTTTGCGCATAACGTGCAGAGAGTGGGAAGTGGTCGTACCCCCAGCCGCCTGTTGGTAGCGATTCCAATTCTAAATGGGTATTTACATGGGCGAGATCCCGCCGCCCTCGGTCGACGTGACTACTGTTGTGGAACACTGGTAATCCGGGTTTTACTGCATGCACAGTCTCATTCATTCGATTAGCATAACGAGCATACGTCTGTTCCCACAGTTTTTTCATATCTTGAATGTTTCGTGGATCGGAGCCCTGTGAGCGAATCTCGGCAACACAATATTGACAATAACATTCCCGAACACCAACGATATCTAGGAAGATGCCGTCCGCATGATAATTCTTTACGACTTCCTCGACCTGTAGAGTGAGCACGTCAAGATAAGGGGTGTTCATGCAAAATTGATGATATCCCGGTGTCATGAAGTCGGCTGTCCAACTGATTTGCTCCTGCTGATTGCGGATGAGCCATTGTGGATGTTTGCGAGCGAGTCGCTCATCCAGGCCAGCAGAGAGATAGACCGGTGTCTTCACACCTATCTCATGAGCAGCTTCAATCTGGGCACCCAGAAGATCGAAATTCAGATGTGGATGCATTTGATTGGCGGTTGTCGGGTGATAGGCCCAGCCATGATGGCACTTGGAGAAAATGGTGATGGAATCGACGTATCCAGTCTTAAGCATCTCCTGAAATTGCTGCTTCGAAAAATCACGGCCAATGCCTTCAATGGCTTCTGACGTATGAAAATCGAGATGAATTTGACGAAATTTCATGCTTGCATCCCCCTGGTCATTAAATGATAGAATCATATTATATCTACCACTCTAATCGATCTTCAGCTCCGATACAGCTGACAATTACGACTACATATAGCACATTCTCTACATTCTGAACAAAGGAGGGATCTCATGCTTGTACTTGAACTTCAAGTTCCGCCGTTTCCGCTATTAGCAGCCATTGGGCACACCGAATGGCAACCGGGGATGCAGCATGCCCAGCGTAGCTTTGATGTGTTCGATCTTATTATTTGCGCCAAAGGAGCGCTGTACATGGAGGAAGATGGCCTCCGTTACGAGATTGCGGAAGGTATGATGCTGGTTCTTGAACCTGGCAAAGACCACCGTGGCTATAGACCAACGGATGTGCAGACGGAAGTATACTGGATTCATTTCCAGCTTCCCTCTGTGCAAAAGATGATTTTGAAAGAAAAGACGACTTGGGAGCAGCCTTTGCTTCAACAAACAGACCAGGATATTGAGGCTCCCCCAGGAGTCATTGAAATTCCCAAATTCGCCGCGGTGGATCTACGTAACCTGGAGCCGATACTGAAAGAAATGCTTGAGCTGCACCATGTACTCACCCGTCAGCGTTCCTTCGAGCTTCATGTTCTGTTGGGCCAATTCCTACTGCAATTACAGAAGGGAATGAGACAGAACAGCCCGCAGGCTCGTTCCTATTTTCTAAGCGAGAAGGTGGCAACTTATCTTGGTCAACGCCTCGATCAGCCGTTTGATTCAGGACAGATGGAGCGTGATCTGCTTTATCATTTTGATTACCTGGCCCGCTGCCTGAAGCAGTGTACGGGGATGAGCCCGCTCCAATACAGGCATCACCTGCAAATGGAGAAGGCCAAGCGGTTATTGGCACATTCGGAGCTTCCGCTGAAGCGTATCGGCGAGTTGTGTGGACTGCAGGACCATAACTATTTTACTCGGTTGTTCAAACGTCAAACCTCCCTTACGCCTGGAGAGTACCGCAAGAAGCATCAGTTGTATTTCATGGAATAGACATGATCAAACGAAAAACCGCCCGAAAGGGCGGTGGATGATGACGTATTCAATGTCCTGGAATTTCAAATGATCAAGCTTTAAAGTCCTCGCTTCGTACAGGACTAGCATTCGATAAGGCCTGCCGAAGACTATCCGCTCCATGCTCCTGGTAACTAGGAGTCCCCGGTTGTTGGCGCCACGATTCGTCCAAACCGCCGGCGTCTATGGCGTCAAATCCCAACTCTTCGACAAGTTGAAGTACAATTTTCTTTGTATCCGGATCATCACCAGCTACCGGGAGAGCAAGTCGATCCGGTGAGCCGGCAGGCAGTCCACGTTCAAGCAGATTAACAGCGGAAATCCCATTAAAGGCTTTGTTGACAGGATGTTTCAAGAATTGCTCGACCCAGCGGCTTTCAGGTAAGCCACCCTCGATCTCGGCAATAAAGCCGTCACGCTGACGGGGGTAATAGTTCCCGGTATCAATAATGGCAGCACCAGGTGCAGTTTGGTCTAAGATACCATCAGGGAGATCCGGAATATTCTTTTGTGGAATCGTTACAATGACCAGCTCGGCTCCATGGGCGACGTCCGTTACTTCAAGCGGTTTTGCGCCTGTCTCTTCAGCTAGATCCGTCAAGGTATGAGGACCGCGCGAGTTAGCAATCGAGACATCATGACCAAGTTTGGTGAGACGACGGGTGAGATTACCACCGATATTTCCCGTTCCAATAATTGCGATTTTCATTTATTCCGACTTCCTTTCCCGATTTAATATGGTATGACCTCTTCACTGTAACAGAGAACAATAGAGCTGTAAACAACTTCTTGACTGAACGTTACAAATTACCTATACTAAGATTTATTATTTCGTTGAGAAGGGAGGAAATGAAGTGACCAGAGGTGGAAGACCACGAGAATTTAAGGATACGGCTGTGATTGACGCAGCCATGGATGCCTTTTGGTTGAACGGATACGAAGGGTGCTCTACTGAGGATCTATGTAAACAGACCGGTCTCGGGAAGGGCAGTTTATATAATGCGTTTGGTAGCAAACATGATTTATATGAAAAGGTACTCCAGCGTTACCATGAGGAAGGAATACGGGAGCAAAGCGAGATTTTACAGAGCCCCTTACCGTTGAAAGAAAGATTACGCGGCCTGCTGGAGTGGGGTGTACAGGAAGATTTCTCGGAATCAGGGCGAAGAGGCTGTCTCCTAATTAATGCAGCAATGGAACGGGCACGGGTTGATCCTATGGTTGAAGAAGTGGTGACACGGCATATCGGATTGTTGGAGGATGCACTTTATAATCTGATGGAGCAGGGTGTCCAGACAGGAGAGATTACTTCAGGGAGACCAGCCAAAGAACTGGCAAGCCTGTTCCTAAGCAGCTATTACGGACTTCGCGTGCTTAACAGTTCTTCACAGAACCGTGATCTGGCAAAAAGTATTGTAGAAGGTACATTGGCAGCTATTTACTAGCCGGGTAATCCGGCACTTTTTTTTGCATTAGTTTTGTACCGATCATTACAATAGTGTGGTTTTATAACTCATATGAAAAGGGGAATTGAAGATGCCATTGGCAATCTATGTGCTTAGCTTGGCTATTTTTTGCATGACTACCTCAGAATTTATGGTAGCTGGAATGATGAATACACTTGCGGGGGAATTTGGAGTATCTGTCTCGCAAGTAGGATATTTGATTACAGCCTTTTCAGCGGGGATGGTCGTAGGAGGTCCCTTACTAACCGCTGCTCTGCTGAATATGCCTAGGAAAAAAGCATTTATTATGCTAACCGGTGTGTTTCTCGCTGGACAGTTGCTTGGCGCGATCGCAGGTAGCTATGAGGTTATGATGGCCTCACGCATCATAGCAGGTGTTGCTTCCTCGGCTGCTTTTGGCGTATCAATCTCGATCTCTGCTTCGCTGGTGGAAGAAAACCAGCGGGGACGGGCGGTGTCGATAATCTTCGGTGGTCTTATGATCGCCACGGTTCTGGGTACACCTGCTGCAACGTGGGTGGCCGATGCTTATGGCTGGCGTTTCAGTTTTTGGGCGGTCGCCATTCTTGTTCTACTGTCAGGAGTAACTGCATTGAGGTTGATCCCTGTATTATCTAGACCGGAGCCCACAAGTTTGCGTCATGAAATGAAATCTTTTCGCAATCGCAAGCTATGGGCGGCTTACCTGACAAGTTTTCTTATTATAGGAGCTACCTTTGCAGCATTCAGCTACTTTGCTCCAATTTTTACAGAGCTGACGGGCTTTTCAACGTCCGCGGTGCCACTATTGTTTGTTGTGTATGGAGCTGCTACGGTTGTTGGTAATCTGATTACTGGTCGACTGGCGGACCGATACACCATGCTGATTCTAACGATAGGGCTTGTTCTCTTGACGTTTGGTCTTCTGACATTCGCCATTGGCGTACATACAGCTGCCGTGGTTATTCCTGCTGTAGTCATCATCGGGTTGGTCGGGGTTCCAATGAATCCGCCTATGGTCGCGCGAGTGATACGCGCGGGAGGAAGTGGTCTGATGGTGAACACCGTTCATACCGCGATCGTCACCTTTGGTGTAGTGGTAGGGTCTTCTGTTGGTGGCTTGGCCATTAGTGCCGGTTACGGCCTGGTTGCGCCGATCTGGGTCGGGGTTGTGTTGGCTTTGGTAGGTGTAATTTCGCTGCTTCCGTATATGCGTGGAATCTTCAAAGTTAAGGTTGCAGATATGGATATAAAACATTAAAAAGCGTTTGATAAGCCGATTTGGCTTTCAGAATATGGTGTGGTGTTCAACAATATGAATAAGAGCAGCCCAGATACGATAAAAGTACTGGACTGCTTCTATTTTTTTGAAATGTGCCCCGGGACATTTCTTCGTATTATTTATAATACAAATGAATTACCCTAATAAATTATTCTTCTGAGATAAATCTTTTGCCAAGCCACAACATTCCGACGCTAATGATTAGAAAATATAAGGGCATTATCAGCAATGAACCGTTATGCAGAGCACCCATTCCCCATGTCGTAAGGCTTACCAGCAAATAGTAGCCCAAGCTGAATATGGCACCTGCTGTGCCAATTACATCTTGAAAATGAACAAGCGCAAGACTTAGACAATTGGGCAAAGCAATACCTGCGCCAATCAACAGAACAAACATGGCAGTTAACATGCAGATGATTTGCAAAAGATTGGGCAGCATAGACAAGCTGCTTCCAAGGGTTAGGAGCAGAGCCCCGCTGGTCATGACCAGACAACCCAAACGAATAATCTTTTCCGGTGCGTAAACGGTCAATAACCTTTTGGAGATCATTGCACCGACCACCGATGCCAAGGCCACAATAATGCCCAGAAAACCATAAACGCCAGGCGACAGATCAAAGTGTTCAATGAAGATGAAGGGAGCTTCGGCATAATAACTGAATAAAACTCCGTTAATACCACCGATCAATACCCCAAACACCATTACGCGCGGCATGGCGAGCATCTTTTTAACAACCGGAAGTATAGCCACCTTGGATCGTAAAGAAACGTTCGTTGTCTCCGGCAGTTTAATAAAAGCATATATGAACAACAAAACGCTCATCAGTACTAACGCAAAGAATACCCATCTGAAGCCAAGGGCCTGATCAATCCAACCACCAATAAGGGGCCCAACTGCCGGCGTAAATGCAATGACAGCAGAGATTTGCGCAAACATCGCATGTCTTCGATCTCCCGATACACTTTCGCGAAGCATGGTTTGGGTGATAATCGAGCCAGTTGCGGCACCGAGAGCCTGTACGAAACGGCTGACGAGAAGCAACTGAATTGATTCCGAATAAAAGCACATCAAGCTTCCGATCCCATATACGATGAGACCGCCCAGCATTGCAGGTCTGCGACCAATCAAGTCGGACAGCCAGCCCCAGCAGAAAACGCCTAAGGCAAATCCTATAAAATAGATGCTTAACGTGAATTGTACGGAACTATTAGATACACCAAGTGCTGCTGCGATATCTGGCAGCGATGGAGTGTAGATGGTTTCGCTGATTTGTGGAAAAGCGATAAGAACAATCATTAAAAGCAAAGATGGTACAGCATATTTCTTCATTATATATTAGCCCTCCTACAAGCTTATACTCTTTTATGACAACAAGAATATGAGCCTAGCTAGGGAAAGGGGGGCATCATGATGGTGAGACGACTATAAATCATCATTTGTTGAATTACCTTTCATCATTATAAGAGTAGGAGGGTTTGACAATCATTGTTAATACTCGGCCTAGGTTAACATGCTTGAAATGGCAAGTCAACCAGCTCTAGCTAATCGTACGACTAAGCAGTTTTGTCCCAAGCTCTGAACGTACTAGACTTGGAATTATGAAATTTAATGAAGCTAGCTATACGCCAAATGGCAATATAGGACAGGGCAACTACATTATTCAGGAATCCAAGAGTCTTGGGATCAATGCCTGAGATGAACAAGAAGTCAAAGAATCGGATCGAGAAGATAACAATAATTAAAACATAAAGAGATACGTTTCTTTTATAATACATCTTGCCATCCGATTTCCGCTCGAATTGGGTCACCAGAATTAATGGGATCGACAGAATTGCACCTATAGCGATCGAACTGATCATTCTGCCTGATGTAAGCACCAATGTAGGGTCGAACAATTCAAACAAAGATGAAGAGATATAAAGGATCGGAATTAATAATTTCCGGCCTGATTCGTGCAATGGCTTCTTGCTGCCCTGGATAACGCCCCTTAAGATAAGCACGACAATTAATAATGAGATTGTTAAAGATATTGGATTCATGGTAAGCACCTCGTTTGTTTTTTGTGTAACCTAAGTATCGAGGATATTTAAAATTTATATCAGTGTACAAAGTAATTCGTTTAAGGTGACTTTTGTCATCTTCCCAAAACAAATAGGGCGACCTCTTCCCAATTGAATCCGGGAAAAAGTCGCCGCTTCAAAAATCTTTTTTTATTGTCTATGTGACAGGGCTATGACCTCGGAAGGCACCTGTCGCTCAATTTGACGAAGTAGAACAACTTGACCGCAGCAATTTTTTACAGTTAGATCGTAACGGCCCTGATGGTGGCAACAGACAACTACTTGTTCGTTATAAGTTCCGTTAGCTGGTACATATCTCTTTTTTAGTGATTTTTTTGGATATGTCCACTCATTCATTGCAGTGCTGGAGTGAGCTAAAAAATATCAAACGGTCGCATCATTTCGTAGTCTTCATGCTCAAGCATGTGACAATGCCATACATAACGCCCGGTAAAAGGTCCGAAACGAGCAATAATCGTTGTAACGTAACCGAAGGGGGTTGCTACAGTATCTTTTAATCCCATTTCATACGGATTAGGAGGACTGGGCGGGCCTGTGAAAATAAGTTTTCCGGTTTTCTGAAAATGAGAAACATCAAAACGTTGACGATCAAGAATTTGAAAATCAACCAAATGAATATGAATGGGGTGAGGGTCATCATCAATGATATTAATGATACGCCAGATTTCAATCGTATTTACTTCAATTCTTTCGGAGATTCGATCCATCCACATTTTTCCATCTAATAGATTTAAGGAGCGACCATATTGATCCTTCACTCTGACAAGTGTTAAATATCTTGTTCTCTTTGCCATACTTTTTGGGAGTCGTTCGAATGCTTCTAAATAAAATGGAAGTGAGCTGGTATCTATACTTTTTAATGGGACACTTATTCTGAATTGCATGATATCTATTGTTTCAGGGGACGCACTCTTGGTGACATTTTTGAGAATAATAGTTTGACCATAATATTGAGAAAAATCAATGATCACATCTATACGCTCGGCACTTAAAAGTACAAATTCGTTTATTCTTATTGTTGTCTCAAGAAAGCCGCTATCGGTTCCGAGTTGATAAAATGGTTGATTGGATTCCATTTTTAATGTAAGGATTCGACTATTGGATGCGTTTAAAATCCGAAAACGGTATTTTCTTGGTTCTACCTCCAAAAATGGATAAACCTTGCCGTTTATCAGAATGGTATCCGCATCAAAAGGAGGAACAAGGGAAGGATGAGGCAAGTTTGCATCGTTTTGATCCGGTTTGCTGGGGTAGTTTAGAGATCCGTCCGGATTGAAAGATCGGTCCACAATGAGTAGAGGGATTTCATATTTTCCTTTCGGAAGATTAAGGGATTGTTCATTTTGGTCTCGAATGAAATAAAATCCCGCGAGTCCTGCGTAGACGTTCAATCTTGTAATGCCTACTGTATGATCGTGGTACCATAACATTGTAGCTCGTTCAATATTTGGATACGTATAAACCTCTCGTTCAAACAAAGGTCCCGTTTGCTCAAAATTTCTCGTAAACCAAGCCTCGGGGTAGCCATCACTATGAGCTGGCGTTCTTCCTCCATGTAAATGCACAACGCTCCTACCCTCTGGAACAGTAATTTCCGAACCATGAATCGTAGTATCAACGGGAAGAAAGTGCTTATTGGGCAGGTCGTTCATCCATTTAACAAACACGGTTTCATTCTTCATCACTTCAAACGTAGGACCTGGAAATGTTCCGTCATAGCCCCATAAACGGGTAGGCCCGAGGTCTCTATGTAGCTTCTGAGAAAACTCCTTCATAGTCACTTCGTAATAAGAACTATTACTGCTTCGCTTCCTAGGAGATAATGTGTTTGGAATAGGCAGTTCATCCACGAATTTTTGTAGTTTTATCTTTTCAGGCATAAGAATTTGGAGCCTCCCTAAGGTTAGAATTACTATGTAATTTTATGATCTTGAACTTGTTCATTATGTTAGTTGTATATAACTATTGGGTATGCATTCTATTTGTATGTCATTTATACAAACGAGTAAAACGATAGTGATTTCCGCAATCTTTCACTATATGATAAAAGAAATGGATGATTTCAATGAAAGGGAGCGTCGCTTTGGATCGGAAAAGTGGAACAAACACTCTTGGAAGGGCTTTGGATATTTTATTTGCGTTATCTGAGGCGAATGGAACATTATCGGTTAGTGAGATCGCAGAAAAGGTCAGCATTCCAGAAAGCTCAACCTATCGTTTTTTGCAAACGCTTGAAAAGAACGGGATTGTGGAACGTAGGGGCAAGAATCAGATTGGACTTGGTTTGCGTATTCTGGATTTAGCTCGTAGCTTGAACCAACAAATTCATCGTGAGTTGTTGTCACTTGCATTGCCTATTATGATCGATCTGATGGAGTCTACAAAAGAAACTTCGTTATTGTTCGTTAGAACTGGAAATGATGCTGTATGCATTCAACATGTGAAAGGCCGAGGTCTTATTCAATTTGTAATCGAGAACGGTAGACGTTTGCCTTTACATCAAGGCGCTTCTGGAAAAATTATACTGGCTTTTGAAAATGAAAAGACGATTGAGCAGGTTGTAGCAAATAGTACAACCGATCGGAACCGATCGGAATTGATTGATAGCTTGAAAGCTGTCAGGGAACAGGGCTTCGCTTGTACTGAAGGAGAATACGATCCCGATGTGTTCGCTATTGGTGCACCGGTATTGGATAGTCATGGTCTTGTCGTGGCAAGCCTATCTATTGCGGGTCCTTTATTTCGCGGGACCAAAGAGAGGATACCCGAAATGATTCATAGCGTTATGGAATCGTCCAAGCATCTCTCCAATCTACTTGGAGGGGAATAGAAAAAATCACCGATCACAATTAATCCCGATAGAAATAGTGGAATTAATGATTGACAAAAGAATGTTCTTGGTAATATTATTGAAATAAGAAATCTAATTATCGCATGTTAATAATAAATGGCTGACCATAACAGTGGAGGTCTTGTTTTTCGCCTATTGGCGAGAAATAAGGCCTTCTTCTTTTTTAGCAAGAGTTCGCAATATTAGTTAAATGTGAAGTAAGGAAGTAAAAAAATTTATTTATTTATCCGAGTTAACAAATTTGTTTACTGTACTTTTGAAGAGGAGGAAGAACGATGACTGAAGCAGTGGCAGTTGAGTTCCAACATGTAAATAAAAATTATGGCTCCGGTAGTGTGCTGCATGATTTTAATCTTACGGTACCGAAAGGTCAGATTGTAACAATTATTGGGCCCTCGGGTTGCGGCAAAACTACACTGCTCAAAATGATCAACCGCCTTGAGGAGCCGAGTCAGGGAAGGGTTCTCGTGGAAGGGCGAGATGTAGGAGCTGCAGATGCAGTCCAACTCCGACGCGATATCGGATATGTGATTCAACAAATTGGATTGTTTCCACATATGACCATAGAAGAGAATATCGGTATTGTTCCGAGGCTTAAGGGGGCGAAAAAGGAAGAACGAAAAGAGAGAGTGGATCTATTACTGAACCTGATCGGTCTTCCAGCTGAACAATATAGCAAACGTTATCCCCATGAGCTTAGTGGCGGGCAGCAGCAACGGATCGGTGTAGCCCGTGCACTAGCGTCAGACCCTTCCATTATTTTAATGGACGAACCCTTTAGCGCACTTGATCCCATCAGCCGGGTCCAGCTACAAAAAGAACTGATCCAGCTGAATCAGCGGCTGCATAAAACGATAATTTTTGTCACCCACGACATTGAAGAAGCGCTGAAGATCGCTGATCGGATTATTCTACTGAAGGAGGGTGAGGTAATTCAGAACAGTACACCTGCGGAGCTGCTGGCCCATCCGGCAAACGACTTTGTGATCGAATTCATCGGTCAGGAGAGGTTTCGTCCTTCTTTTCCAAGTGAGATGGCGCAGCATATTATGATTGACGGTCTCTCGATAAGTAATATCTCAACAATCGTAGAGGCACTTGATCTCTTGCGTTTGAATCAGGCTGATGCCCTTGCTGTGACCGGGAATTGGGGAGAGCTGCTGGGTATTGTAGGAATTGAAGAAATCAGTGAACATCTGCAGCATGACAGCAAAATGAAGGTCGGGGATATTGTGAAAAATGGGACTCCCGCCCTCTTTGAGAACACACCAATTTCTGATGTATTCGAACTGATGCAAAGTCAACGAATATTGCCTGTCGTGGATGATCAGAACCGCTTAATCGGTACGGTAACCCGCTCAGGTGTTATTGAAGCCATTGGGAGACATTTTCACCGAGAGGAGACCAGTGCATGAACCATATATGGGATACGTTAGCTGCTGACTGGCCGATGATCGTTGAGAAAATGGGAGAGCACATGTATCTGTCCCTCATTTCCGTCCTCATGGCGGGAATCATTGCAATACCCCTTGGTATTTATCTGACCAGCCGCAAGCGGATGGCGGATACAATCATTACTGTAGTCTCTGCCATCCAGACCATTCCAAGTCTGGCGTTGTTCGGATTCATGATTCCGCTGGTAGGCATCGGCACAACACCTGCTATTATTGCATTGACCTTATATGCCGTGCTTCCGATGCTCCAGAACACCTATGTCGGTATTAATGGAGTTCATCCTTCTCTGATTGAGGCAGGAACCGGGATGGGCATGACCAAATGGCAGATGATGAAGATGATTCAGCTTCCGATTGCGCGTAGTGTCATCATGGCCGGCGTAAGGCTCGTCGCGGTGCAAACGATAAGTCTTACGACAATTGCGACCTATATTGCCGCAGGAGGACTGGGAGATATCATCACAAGAGGCATTGCCATGATCAATACGGTTACCATTATGGAAGGGGCCATTCCCGTCTCGCTGCTGGTAATCTCCGTTAACTTCATTTTGCTGCTTCTTAACAGGGCACTTACCCCAAAGGGGTTGCGGCATTTGAATAAATTTTAAGCTTTTACCTAGGGAGAGGGGCACCAATCATGACAACCACCAACAAAAAAAGATGGAATGTAACCAAAGGAGGCAGGCTACTTATCACCCTTGGGCTGGTGTTGACAACCGTGCTGACAGCAGTGGGGTGCTCGAATTCCAATGCGTCCGGGCGTAACGATACCATCGTACTGGCCACGAAAGGATTCGCAGAGTCTGATATTTTGGCCAACGCCTTCAAACTCTTGGTTGAGAATGACACGAAGCTGAAGACAGAGATTAAGAAGCTGGACAACACACTGCTCTGGAATGCCATTGACTCAGGGGATGTGGATGCCTATGTAGAGTACAGCGGGACGGCCTTGATCAATATTTTGAAGCAGGAACCAGAATTTGATGCAGATAAAGCATTTAAAACAGTCGTAACCCAACTCAAGGAAAAGAACAAATTGATTGCGCTAGACCCCCTAGGGTTCAACAATACCTATGTCTTTACAGTACGTAGAGAAACCGCTGAGAAGTATGGGCTAAAGACAGCTTCTCAACTTGCTGAGAAATCAGGTGAACTGGTTTTTGGAGCCAGTGAGGAGTTTCTGAATCGCCCAGATGCCTGGCCTTATGTAGAGAGCATATACAAACCAAAGTTCAAGGAGACAAAGTCCATTCAGGACCCTTCCTTGCAGTATCAGGCGATAAAGCAAAAGCTGATTGATGTGAAGCTCTCGTATTCAACGGACAGCCAAATCCTGGCCAATGACCTCGTAGCGTTGGAGGATGACAAGCATGTGTTTATTCCGTATGATGCATTTCCAGTGGTTCGTGAGCAGACGCTGGATGAACATCCCGAGTTGAAAGAAGTCCTCAACAAGTTGGCAGGAAAACTGGATGAGAAGGCAATGCAAAAGTTGAATGCAGAGGTGGAACAGGATCAGAAACCGGCACTTGATGTTGCGAGGGACTGGCTGAAAGCCCAAGGGCTAATCAAGTGAATTTCTACATGATGGATCAATAATTAATGGTAATTACGTTGTCTAACAACGAGTTAATAAGAGAGGGTGACGCATTGTGAGTAATGATAAACGGCAGCTTGCGCTGGGGGCAATGATGTTTTTTCCGGCGGGTGAGCATATTTCAAGTTGGAGACATCCCGGGTCTGAAGCAGAGGGACTCCTTGATTTCAATTATTACAAAAGAATTGCGCAGACGGCGGAACGTGGAAGATTCGACATGTTCTTCTACGCCGATGAACTGTACGTCTGGGATCGATTCGAATCCGGTATTAGCCATGCCAATAGCATTCGGCCGGAGCCGTTCACACTGCTTTCCGCTTTGGCGGCGGTAACGTCTCATATTGGTTTGGCGGCGACCATCTCGACGACCTATAACGATCCGTATCATATTGCCCGGAAGCTGGCGACGCTGGATCATTTCAGTGGCGGGCGAGCCGCGTGGAATATTGTGACGTCTCAGACGGACGAAGAGGCCCGGAACTTCGGTAAGGAACGCCATCTGCAGCATGAGCTGCGATATGAACGTGCGAAAGAATTTGTAGAGGCAACGCAAGGACTTTGGGACAGTTGGGAAGAGGATGCACTGCTGTTCGACAAGGAAAATGGGTACTTTGCAGACAAGAACAAGCTGCACAATCTGGATTACGAAGGTACTCATTTTAAAGTAAAAGGACCCCTTAATATCTCCCGTCCACCACAAGGGTATCCTGTTTTGATCCAAGCCGGAGCTTCGGAAGCCGGTAAAGAGGTAGCCGCGGCAACGGCCGAAATTGTATTTGCCCCTGGTGGCACATTCGCAGAAGGGAAAGCGCTGTATGAAGACATCAAGGGAAGGCTTTCCAAATATGGACGTTCTCCCGATGAGATCAAGATATTGCCTGCCTTGATGCCCATTATTGGTGCTACTGCGGAAGAGGCAGCAGAGCAGCTTGCTATTGTGGAGAATCTTACTCCAGACCGACTGGCTTTGGACTTGCTATCACATTACATCGGGGTAGACGTTTCCGGCTATCCGCTGCATGAACCGCTGCCTTTTCTACCTGAAGTAGAAGGCTTTAACCAGAGTAAAAGTGGTTTACAACGTATCCGACGTATCCTCAAGGAAGAAGATTTGACGCTGATTCAGCTTGCCAAACGGATTGTAAGCAAACGGGCTTTTGCCGGAACTCCCGAGCAGATTGCCGATCATATTGAGGAATGGTTCAACAATGGTGCTGCGGATGGATTCAATATTGCCTTTACTCACCTTCCTGGTGCTCTGGAGGATTTTGTAGCAGAGGTAGTGCCTATTCTTCATCGTAGAGGTTTGTTGCGCCTAGAATATGAAGGAACTACACTGAGGGACCATTTTGGACTCAGCAAACCAGAGAACCGCTATTCACAAGAAAAGATTACTTTAGGAACGGCAGAAAGATAACTCAACGAGGAAGTACAAATAGCTCTAATGTGATGATTTAGCAGGAGACGGAAAGCGAGGAGTGACTGTGAAAAAGATTGTTGCCGAACGAGGCGGCGTGCTGCGGTGCAAAGGCTGGCGTCAGGAAGCACTACTGCGCATGCTGGAGAACGTGCTCGAGAACGGTGAGAACCAGAAGGAGCTGATCGTCTATGCCTCCCTTGGAAAGGCCGCCCGTAACTGGCCTTCCTATCTGGCAATTGTCGATACCCTAAAGCAATTGGAGGAAGACGAAACACTGGTCATTCAGTCAGGCAAACCGATTGGTGTATTCAGAACCCATCGGCAAGCACCACTTGTCGTAATGGCTAACTGCAATCTGGTCGGCCGATGGGCAACCAGTGAGAATTTCTATGAGTTGCAAGATAAAGGACTGATCATTTGGGGCGGCCTTACTGCGGCTGCTTGGCAATACATCGGATCACAGGGTGTCATACAGGGAACCTATGAAATCTTCCAAAGTATCGCAAGGCTGCACTTCGGCGGCGATTTGCGAGGACGTTTCATTCTAACCGCTGGATTGGGCGGTATGGGGGGCGCGCAGCCTTTAGCAGGTTATATGGCTAATGCGGCAATCCTTTGTGTAGAGGTTGCGGAGGAGAGAATAGACAAACGAATCGCTGCCGGTTATTTACAGCGAAAGACAGATAGCCTGGATGAAGCATTACTATGGATTAATGAAGCTGTAAGCAGCGGCACAAGCCTGTCCGTTGGACTGCTCGGAAATGCTGCGGATGTTTATCCAGAACTGCTTCGGAGGGGTGTCCAGCCGGATATTGTGACTGACCAAACATCTGCACATGATTTGTTATACGGCTATATTCCAAGCGGATACTCACCTGCATCCGCTGGTGTGGCACGACGAGAACATCCGACGGAGCTTCAAGCCGCTGCCGGAGCTTCAATTGCGAATGAAGTAAAGGCGATGTTGGAATTCAAACAACGGGGCGCGGTTGTTTTTGACAATGGTAACAATATCCGTTCACAAGCAGTGCAATATGGAGTTACGAATGCTTTTGAGATCGATATATTTACGGAAGCTTTTCTTCGTCCCCTTTTTGCGCGGGCTATCGGTCCTTTCCGCTGGATCGCTCTTAGCGGCGAGGCAGAGGATATACGAATCATTGACGATTATATCCTGAAAGAATTTAGTGATAATGACATCGTATCCAATTGGATCAAACTCGCGAATACGTATGTGCCGTTTGAGGGATTGCCGGCCCGTATAGGCTGGTTTGGGCATAAAGACCGCAGCAAGCTGGCACTCGCGGTTAACCAATTGGTTCGAGAAGGAAAACTTGCAGGACCAGTCGCCTTCTCCCGAGATCATCTGGATGCAGCAGCTATGGCTCATCCCAACATTATGACCGAGCGAATGAAAGACGGAAGCGATGCGATTTCGGACTGGCCGTTGTTGAATGCCATGCTCAATTGTGCATCCATGGCTGATCTGGTGGCGATTCATTCCGGCGGAGGGGGCTACTCTGGTTATATGACAAGTGCGGGAGTCACCATTGTAGCCGACGGATCAGAGGCAAGTGATGCACGTCTTCGTACAGCGCTTGACAATGATACTGGTCTTGGCGTACTCCGATATGCGGATGCCGGTTATGAGCAATCGTTGGCCGAGGTTAAAATAAAGGGGATTGCCCGAATTGATACCCATCAATATGAAACCATTTCATCCACTGTAAAATAACATCGGGAAATGGTTCAACGAAATTTTCATCTAGGAGGAAATTTTATGCGGGAATTAACAAGAGATGATGTAAACGCTGCTGTCAAAGGCGGCTCTGTATTTGCCAGCGGCGGCGGAGGCTGGGTGGATCATGGACTGGAGATCGGGCACGCGGCACTGAGCATCGGACGACCGAAGCTCCTTTCGGTAGATGAACTGCCAGATGACGCCATTATATTGACATGTACCGCAATCGGGGCACCTGCCGGACGAGACTGGCAAATGCTTGGAAAGGACTACATTAAGGCTGTTCAGCTAATCATTGAAAACTATGATGGCAAAATAGCCGGGGTCATGACTCCGCAGAATGGCATGTCCAGCACCATTAACGGTTGGCTGCCGGCAGCAGCCCTTGGTCTTGCTGTTATTGATGCTACTGGAGATATCCGCGCACACCCGACAGGCAAGATGGGCTCACTTGGCCTCGCGTCTTCTATTGATTACGAGACGATACAAGCAGTGGCTGGCGGCAAACCAGAGATTGGCAGCTACATGGAACTTGTGGTTAAGGGAACTCCGGCACGGACCTCCAATATACTGCGTACTGCTTCGGACATGGCGGGTGGGTTTATTGCTGCCGCACGGCACCCGCTCCCGATCAAACATATTAAGAAGCACGCTGCGATCGGTGGCATCTCGATAGCGATTGAGTTGGGCCGTGTCATTATGGAGGCAGAGCCGGATGGTCCGGAAGCGGTGCTAGAGGCCGTGGTACACAAGACCAATGGAAGAATCCTCGGCAGAGGGACGGTGACGACAAAAAATGTTCATTATTCAGGTGCTTTCGATGTGGGTACGATCGAAGTATCCATCCCCAACCGTAGGCTTACACTTCATGTGATGAATGAATATATGGCTGTTGGGGACGATGAAGGTACACGCCTGACCACGTTCCCGGACGTAATTACTACGTTTGACCTGAAGAAGGGTCTGCCTGTGAGTGTAGGAGATGTTGAAGAGGGTATGGAAATAGCGGTCTTCGCCATTGATAAATCCAAGGTACCACTGAGTTCCAGTGTAAAGGACCCCACCGTATATCCCGAGGTGGAAGAAATGCTGGGCATCGATTTGCAGAGCTATGCTTTTGACAAGGAGAAAACAATCTATGCTTGAGGAGAGCATTCTCTTGCTCAGCTCTAACCAAATTGTATTGGACGGAAGCCGCATGACCATTGAGGATGTGGAGAGTGTGGCTCGTTCGCGGAGATCCGTAGTGATTGCAGATGAAGCCTGGGAACGACTAGTCTCTGCACGTAAAGTAATTTATGAACTAGCTGCAGAAGGCGTTCCTGTCTATGGACTGAATCGTGGAGTAGGCTGGAATAAGGACAAGGTCATCGGAGATGATTATTTTGAAGATTATAACCGGAATTTATTGTTATCTCACAGTGCTGGGGTGAAGCCGGAGGCTACAGAAGATGTCGTTCGTGCTGTGATGCTTGCCCGGTTAAATAGCCTGCTTGCAGGAGCTACCGGTGCTCAGCCCGATATTGCCAAACGTTATGCAGATTTTCTCAATATGGGTATTCACCCGGTTCTACCGCTTCGCGGATCTGTGGGTGCGGCGGATATTACCTCGATTTCGCATATCGGTCTGGCCATGATTGGTAAAGGTGAAGTGAACATGGCAGGCAATCGGATACCAGCGAGCGATGCGTTAATGGTAATGAGTTTGGAACCCCTGCGCCTTGGCCCCAAGGACGGTCTGGCTATCGTCAGTTCCAATGCTCTCTCAGCCGGAAACGGAGCACTGGCGCTCTTCGACATCCAAGAATTACTGGATACCGCAGACTCTGTATACGCGCTGTCTTTGGAAGCCATCCGGGGAAATATTAGTCCGTTGGATGAAGCGGTTCATCTCAAGCGTCCTTTTCCAGGGCAGTTAAAGAGCCTGGCCATGGTCCGGCGTAGTCTGCGTGGCAGCGGACTCTGGAATGGTTTTAATCCTGATTCGTTGCAAGACCCGCTGAGCTTCCGTGACGCTTGCCAGATTCATGGTGCGGCAAGAGATGCTTATGCCTATGCGCGCCAGCAGCTTGAAGTTCATCTCAATAGCTCGGACGATAACCCCTGTGTGCTGACGGAAGAGCGGAGAATCTTGTCCTGCGCCAATTATGATCCCATAACATGGACATTAGGCTTCGAGATGCTTGGAAGTGCGCTGCATCATGTATCCAAAAGTTCATGCTATCGCATGATCAAGCTGGGTGACCCGGACTTTACAGGGTTAAGCCGTTTCTTAACTGCTGATTCGAGCAGCTCCGTCGGTTTCTGCACGGTTCAGAAAACAGCAACCTCACTGGATGCAGAAATTCGTCATTTGAGTAATCCGGTTTCATCTGATTATTTCTCACTGGCGGGAGACATGGAGGATCATGCAGCCAATTCTCCTTACGTTGTAAGCAAGGTAAGAGAGATTGTTGATCGTGTTACTTATATTTTGGCGATTGAAGCGCTCCATGCTGCTCAAGCTATTGATCTGCGTATGGATATGACTCTGGGTGAGGGGACAAGAGCAGGTTATGAACTGTTGCGTTCCGAGGTTCCTTTTTTGTCAGAAGACCGTAATCAAACCATAGATATAGAGCGTGCTTACCTTCTGCTTAAGGAAGGGAAATGGCTGAAAGCAGTTCGTGGGAAGATGAATTAATTCTCTCAATAATGATGGAAAGAGGAGGAAGTTACAATGGCACATGTTGATCCCCAGTGGTCTTTACGGGACCATTCCCATGAGGGCTGGCAAATTCGTGCGGAGGTCAGTCCAAAGTGGATTCGCGTAAAATTTGACGGGCAGTTTATCGCAGACAGCAAGGAAGTTCTCGTTGTTACCGAAACAGGTAGACTCCCCGTTTATTATTTTCCGAAGAAAGATGTGAACCTTGACGTATTCATACCTTCAGAAAAGCTGGTGAATGATCCGTATAAAGGAAATCAATTGTTTTGGCATATTAGCAGCGGTGGACGTACGGTAGAGAATGCGGTATGGAGCTATTCGGGTGTGCAACAGGAAGAGGTCTATTTGCAGAATCATTATTCTTTTTCATGGAATAAAGTAGATGCCTGGTATGAAGAAGAGGAAGAAATATTCGTTCATGCGCGGGACTCGTATTCCAGGGTGGATGCGATTCCAGCCTCACGTCATGTTCAAATCGAGTTAGATGGAGTAATTGTTGCTGATAGCAAGCGACCTGTGATTCTCTATGAGACAGGATTGACCCCGCGCTATTATCTTCATCAGGAGGATGTGCGCCTTGATTTGTTGAAGCCCGTTGATTTAACCACAACTTGCCCTTATAAAGGGATAGCCAGCTATTGGACTGCTTCAGTTAATGGAAGAGAATACAATAATCTTGTTTGGAGCTATCAGGACCCATTACCAGAAGTTCATGAAGTTGAAGGACTGTTATGCTTTTATCATGAGTCAGTGGATGCGCTCTATGTGGATGGGGTAAAGTGGTCCCTATCTGCTGATGATCGCCTTCCTTACCGCAATTTAGGATGGGGGGTAAAGTAAAATGGTAAATCATCTGGATTCATCTATTGCCTGCTCTCTGCGTCAGGAAGATAAACTAATGTTGAAGGCAGATCTAAATCCGCGCCGGGTTCACATCACGTTTGCTGGTGAGACTATTGCGGACAGCACACGTGTTATTACACTTCATGAGCGCGGCAAGCTACCGGTATATTATTTTCCACAAGTAGATGTGTCGCAACAATTTCTGGTGAAGACCGAGTTGCAGACCCACTGCCCTATTAAAGGGGATGCTTCTTACTGGACCATTCAAGTGGGTGAGCGTATTTCTGAAAATGCAGTCTGGGGTTATGAGAATCCACTTAAGGACATCGAGTCGATCAAAGGTTTTGTGGCTTTCTATTGGAACAAGGTGGACGCCTGGTATGAAGAAGAAGAGCAGATCTTCGTCCACCCGCGTGACCCATACAAGCGAGTTGATGCGATCCAAAGTTCCCGCCATGTTCAGATCGTTCTAGATGGCATCAAGCTTGCAGATAGCCGCCGCCCGATGATTGTATTTGAAACGGGCGTCCCCGTTCGCTATTATCTTCCGATTGAAGACGTGGATCAGAATGTGCTCACCGCAAATGACAAGCAGACATCCTGCCCTTATAAAGGTGATGCATCCTACTGGACGGCTGTTCTCAATGGACAGACCTATGAGAATATCGTGTGGAGCTATCTAAATCCAATTCCTGAAATTCCAAAGATTGCTGGATTGATGTCGTTTTATAATGAGCAAGTCGATGTCTATGTGGATGGCGAGTTACAGCCCAAACCAAAATGGTACTATTCTGCACTTGAATTCTTTAATGAAACTGAAGTAACTGTCAGAAGACAATGATGAGTGTGTGATGGGGGACTCTGTCTGCTGCATAAGCGGATAGAGCCCTTTTTTTGATGATTGGCTCAAAAGCCTTGTCAATACACAACGATTTGAATACCTTATGACATAACACAAAAGAGGAGGAGATTACATGAGTGAAGTAGGATATGGAAATGTTGGAGGTCTTGGTGGATACGGTGGTTTCACATCCATCGGTGCAATCCTTGTTCTGTTCATCTTGTTGGTCATCATCTCTAAAGCGTTCCTGGTTTAATTCCTTTACCTTATGAACAACTCTGCTGGCATTCCGCTGGCAGAGTCTTTTTGTCATGATTACAATTTGAAAGCGTTTGACATATAGAATTATCAATCTATAATTATGGAGTTATGCATTCAACATAGAATGGATGAAGTTAAGGAGAATAGGTTGGAATGACACTTAAAAAAAGGATCTTTTTGCTGTTTTTTCTCAGTGCGTTTATTCCCTTCATTAGTATATTTGCAATTTCCTACTACACCATTGATTCCATTTTTGCGAACAAGATCGATGATGGCATTCGGAGCAATTTACAGCAGGTGACTTCCTCACTGGAGAATTCGATCACCAACCTGAATCATGTTACTCAGCAATTGTCTTACAGTGGTACATTAGGTAAAAAGTTGGATGAGGTGTTGAAACCATCCTCCAATATATTTGAATTGATTGAAACGCGGGATGAATTAAAGAGCGAATTAAATGTCGTAACGTTTACCAACCCGAATATAGGTTTGACATTGTATTATTTTCAGAAGGATGGCTCCACACAGTTCGGAAACTTTCCCATAAAGGACCGTTTTTCACCCGAATCTTTGCCTGTGCTCTCCAAAGCATATGGGATCACCTACTATGGTCCTCATGTCAGTATGAACCGGTTTGATGATCAACTCGTCTTATCCGCCATGCGGAAGGTAAAATTACCCCAGAGGGACGATGCTTATATTTACGTTGAATCCGGTTTTCACCTTGCGCAGGATATATTGGGTTACAATCAGTACAAGGGAGATTTATCCCATCTGATCCTCGATGGAGAGGGAAATATTGTGTATAGTGAGATTTCCAAAGCGATGAAAGTCGGTGAGAATTTTTCCAGCTTATCGAATGGTACAGCATCGGACGGAATAGCTCGCGGTCATCATTGGTTCAGACAGGACTCCACTCAGAACTGGAGCGTTGTGTCGGTGATCTCGCAGGCCAAGTATCAACAGGAGAAAAACCAATGGTTGCTTCAAATATTACTGGTCGCTTTATTTTTCCTTGGATTTACGGTATTTCTGGCTTGGTTGCTGTGGAAGATGGTTTATAAACCCCTCGGTCTGTTCCATTCGCAAATCAACGGAATGTCTCAAAATCCACAAACGGCAGGCAGTCAGACACGCACGCAAATTCCCGAATTTGATTTTCTGTTAGGCGAATTCTCGAATATGCAGCATCAAATCGGTGACCTCTTTAAAGAGGTGCAGCAGAAAGAGAAAATTCGTGCAGACCTTGAAGTAGAGAAGCTGTTGTATCAGATTAATCCTCATTTTTTGATGAATACGCTGGATACGGTGCACTGGCTGGCGGTAATGAATGGACAAGGGGAGATCGACAAGCTGGTGCAGTCCCTGAATAAGCTGTTGTATTACAATTTAGGTAAATTGGGACAGGTTTCCACAATGGAAGAAGAGATTGATGCGCTTAGACAGTACTTGACCCTGCAGCAAATCCGCTATGATTTTGAATTTGATGTGCGTATTTCCGCTGATGAGCAAGTGCTTCAAATACCTGTACCTCGTTTTATACTACAGCCGTTGGTTGAAAATTCACTTTATCACGGACTGAGCGACGAAGGTTTTATTCAAATTGAAGTTACACGCAAAGAAACGCTAAACATTATGATTCAGGATAACGGAGCAGGCATGACGGAGGAAGCGATTGAAAGACTTCTGAACAACCGTGTAGCTGAACATCAAAAAGTAGGGATGGGCATTGGGCTCAATTACGTTCACCGCATGTTAAAAGCACAATACGGGGAGCAAGCTCAACTGGTGATTGAGAGTGAATTGGGAACAGGGACAAGCATATTGCTTATACTTCCGATCAAAGGAGAAGATATCTCGGCATGATTAAGGTATTGATTGTGGATGACGATAAATTGGTACGAAAAGGAATAAGCTCCGCGATGCCGTGGAACGAGTTCGGCATGGAGGTAGTTGGAGAAGCAAGTAACGGGGCTAAGGCATTGGATTTTCTGGAATCCAACTCGGTAGATCTGATGTTAACGGATCTGGCGATGCCGGTGATGTCTGGCATTGAACTGATGCGCGCTGCAAGGCAGCTCTACCCCGAGCTTCATATTGTCGTGCTTACCCTTCATCAGGATTTCGATTATATCCAAGAGGCGCTTAGGCTGGGAGCGATCGATTATATAGCCAAAGTTCAGCTCGAGAAGGAGCAGTTCGAACATGTGCTGAATCGAATACATACCCGGATTGGTGAGCTCGCGAATACAAGACGAAAGCTGCCGCAGCTTGGTGAAACCAATATCCATTACCGTAAAGTGTATGCTCTGGTTTCACTGGACCGAAAGTCCGGCCAAAATTGGCCCATTGGACTCGAATCCAATGTAGACGAGGTCCTATTTGAAGTGGAACGGAACAGCTGGATGTGGGCGGCATCCCTGGATGGAGAAGATCAGCTATTCGATAGATTGAAGGGATACTTGGATCAAATTCCCCAAGGAGCCCTACTGGTGCTGTCTGATGTTCAAGAACGGACATGGTCGCAAATTCAAAACTGGATTATAAACTATACAGAAACGTCCTTATTTTATGCGTATGAACCCCAAGATCCGGTTATTGCCGTTTCCTTGAATGAACAAGACACTTCTCCAACAGAACCTCAGGATGAGGACATGGATCGAATTAAGCGAAGTTGGTTTCTATCTCCGTGGACGCATAACGACAATTTTTATAACCAGCTTGTTGAAGAGTTTAAATCCCTAAGGCTGCAAAAAGGGCAATTGATGGGATTACTGTATTCCCTTGTCATGGAGTGGAACCATCTTTTTGCCCAGACTACGCTGGGCAGAATCTCAATGATCCATTCTTTTCAATCCTGGTACGAAGTGGAACAGTGGATCAAGCAGACCTCTGAGAGTATTCGAAAGGCGGATGAACAGACTTCGTATTCTCAGGAAATGATAGATGGTGTGAAAAAAGCCGTGATGATTATGCAAAATGATTTGGATCAGGCTTTTACAGCTTCAGGGCTGTCCCAGCAACTCAACATTAGTCGAAGTTATTTCAGCCAATGCTTCAAGGACATCATGGGAAAAACCTTTAATGATTACTCCCGATATATCCGAATGGAGAAGTCGAAAGAGTATTTATTAAACACAAACAACACGATTTTCTGGATTGCAGAGCGGGTGGGTTATACGGATGAGAAATATTTCAGCCGAATCTTTCGCGAACTGACAGGCGTGCTGCCTAGTGAATATCGACAATTAGGCAGAGCGGACAAATAGTGTGCGCTCCACATAACCGACTGAAATCCGGTGAAAGAAGGGAAAGCAATGATCAAGAAGATGGCTGCGTGTGTTGTTGTCGTCAGCTTGATTGCAGGTATCGTATTTTTCAGTATTTCTTACTTTCGGGAATCGCCTATTGGACCAGCAACATCTATACCTGACACAGCCTCCACCGATCCATTTGGCAGATATGAACATCCCGTTTCCATCCGGTTGGGATATGTGGTCGACCCAACTGGTACGGATCTCTCTGAAGGAGAGACATTAGAAAAGAACATGTGGAAAACGGCGATTAAACAAAACCTTAACATTGATGTCGAAGTCATGTGGCAGGTATCCAAAGAGAATTTCGGTCAGAAAATTGATTTGGCTATCGCCAGCAATGATTTGCCAGATGCGATGATCGTTAATCAGGTTCAGTTGAATGAGATGGTCAAAGCGGGAGAAATTGAAGATCTAACCAAGGCATACGCAAGCAGCGCTTCACCCGAGATGAAGAAAATTATCGACAGCACTAATGGATTGGCACGGGAACAAGTGACCTTTGAAGGGAAAATGATGGCTGTTCCGTCTGTGACGGCGGAAGACTTCAGCATGCTCTGGATCAGGCAGGACTGGTTGGATCGTCTTGGGTTGAAACCACCGAAAACGGTGGACGAATTGGAAGCGATCGCGAAGGCCTTTGTGGAGCAGGACCCGGATGGGAACGGAAAACGGGATACGATCGGGCTTGCCTCAAGCACAAGTCTGTTTAACGATTTCAACAACAGTGCTTTTGCTTTTGATCTAACACCGATCTTCTCGGCTTATGGAGCTTTCCCCGGATATTGGCTCGAAAAAGATGGAAAACCTGTATACGGTTCGATTCTACCAGAGACAAAGAACGCTTTGGTCAGGCTTCGTAATATGTATGCCAAAGGTCTCCTTGATCCAGATCTGGGCATTCGCAAAGAGCCAGAGGAAACTGTTATTAGCGGACAGGCGGGGATGTTCTTTCAAGGTTTCTTTGCAGGCTACTGGCCGCTCCCAAGCGCTTGGCTGAATGATCCCAAGGCGAACTGGCAGGCTTACGCGCTCCCACTGGATGCAAATGGAGCATTTCGTGTGAAGGTGGATAATCCCTCAAGTTCTTTCCTGGTGGTTCGAAAGGGGTATGCTCATCCGGAAGCGATCATTAAAATAAACAATCTGTACCTCCGGGATGAGTTCAAGTATGGTACGAGTTTTATGCTGAGCCGCAATTTCTTTGCTCCAGCAGATGAAGCACGATTTGAATCCAAAGCCGTGCAGGAGATTCTGACCGGAACCAAATCCCCAGCTGATTTTAAGGACAAGTCCGAATATAAGCTGTTGGAAAATACGGTTTCGACGATAAAACAAACCAAGCTAAAGCCTTATGATCAACTTGGCATTTCGTATTGGGATCAGCACAGTGAGAACTTTATGCGTGGTTATTCATTACTCGTGGGTGGAAGAAACTTCTTTGATCCGAATATTCATAAAGTTCGAAGCCTTACCTACAAACGCACGCCAGCCATGGAGAGCTCGTGGGTTAAACTGTCCAAATTGGAACATGATACGTTTTTGAAAATTATTTTAGGCGCTGCACCGATCGATTCATTCGATCAATTTGTACAGGAGTGGAAGGAACAGGGCGGCGATCAAGTAACTGCTGAAGTGACTGCATCCCAGAATCAACGCTGAAGAGCTAACCTATACAACGCTGAATTCCACACGTTTTTGTACTCAATTCAATCATTCATAGCCGGTAGACTCCTGTTTGAGGAGTTTGCCGGTTTTTCTTTGTGCCACACTCGCTGTGCTACCTTCCCTTATTAACGAGGATAGACAAATGTAAGTCAGTAGGTAAGATAAATGTTCACAACCTCCATGTTGCTCGTTGATCCGAGTGAAAACTGTATACATTTCTCTATCCAAACTAGCGTTTAATCCCTATCTCGATTAAGCTTCTCCAAGTTTTATAATGAAAGCGCAAACAACATGATAGAGAAATAATCAGAACGAAGGGGAGTTGAATTTGATGAGAAAAAATTGGTCAATAAAAAGCAAACTGTTGACGAAACGACTGGCTGTGCTGTCCATGTCCGCATTGATGGTTTCCGTCCTTGCAGCCTGTGGGGGATCCTCCAATCCACCGACTGCTGAGGATGCAGGCCAATATGAGGTAACACCTGGAGATCCGTTCAGTGCCTATAAAGACGAAGTGACGGTAACGATGGGGCGTGTTACGACGGCGAACCCGAAATTACCGGCTGGAGATACATATGAGAACAATGCGTATACCCGTCTGGTTAAAGAATCGTTTAACGCACAAATTAAGGACCAATTTGAGGCTAACGGTGAAGATTACAGTCGTCAAGTTTCTCTTGCAATCGCTTCCGGGGAACTGCCCGATATGATGCGTGTCGATTCCAAGGATGAACTTAAAGAACTGGTTGATAATGATCTGATTGAAGATCTGACGGAAGTATACAAACAATATGCCACCGATAACATCAAACAGGTTTACGACTCCTACGATGGCCGTGCACTGGACAATGCCACGATTGATGGCCGACTGATGGGCCTTCCAGCAACCTCTCTGGACTCCGCACCAACTATGGTTTGGGTTCGTCAAGATTGGCTGGATGTGCTGGGAATCAAACTAGATGCTGACGGAGACGGTGCCATCAAGCTCGAAGATGTAGAGAAAACAGCAGAAGAGTTCCTGAAAAAAGATCCTGGGCAAACCGGGAAACCGGTGGGCATTCCTTTTGTGAACACCCTGAATACGACGGACTATAATGGTTCTGCCTACACCATGCTGGGTGTTGCTTCAACCGAAGGGGCGTATCCTCAATATTGGATGAAGGGTGAAGACGGCAGCATCGTTTATGGTTCAACTACAGAGGAAACCAAGCAGATGCTGGGCATTATGGCCGACTGGTTCAAGAGAGGTATCATTGACCCGCAATTTGGAACCCGTACATTTGACGATATCAATGCACTATACACAAACGGTCAGAGCGGAATTGCTTTTGGACCGTGGCACATTCCAGACTGGGGATTGAGCAGTGTTAAACAGATGGATAAACATGCGAAATTCACGGCTTACACGCTGGAAGATGCAGACGGCAAGGTAAACGTGGCACACGCCAATCCATCCGGTCAGTTTATCGTAGTGAGAAAAGGATATGAACACCCGGAACTCGCGATTAAAATTATAAATCTGTTCTACGATAAACTGGCAAATGACAAAGATGTCGCAACTACCATGCCAGAGGCAGCCAAGTATTTGGAAAGCGGCGTAGACGGTTCAACCAGACCTTTTAATATCGAAGTCAACTCGGCAACCTCACTGCTGGATGATTACTCCGACGTCGTTCGTGGAATTAAAGGCGAGATCGGTTTGGATCAAGTTCGTACAACAGAATCGAAGAACAATATTGGCAGTATCCAAACGTACTTGAAAGACCAGGATACGGATGATGTAACAGCTTGGTCGAAATATCACTCACGTATGAACGGAGTGGGGCTAATTGATAAGTTGACCCAAGAAGGCAAATTTAACTGGATGACGCCAGCGTTCTCTGGAACTACACCAAGCATGAAACAGACGTGGGCTAACCTGACCAAAATGGAACAGGAATCTTTCATCAAAATCATAACGGGTGCAGAACCGCTGGATTACTTCGAAACATTCGTCACCAATTGGAAGAAACAAGGCGGCGATCAAGTGATCCAGGAGATCGAAGCCGAGACCACATCCCAAAAATAATTAAGCTAACACTGCTGACAGGCTGCGCTAAGCAGCCTTTCTTCAGGAAAGGGGTTCATCCATGAAGCAGGAAAAATATAAAGCAAGAAACCGCTTGGGCACGGGTGCCATGTATCATATGATGATGCTGCCAGGCATTTTATTTTTGCTGGTATTCAGCTACATTCCAATGGTTGGTGTCATTACGGCGTTTCAGGATTATGTACCAGCCAAAGGTATGTTTGGCTCCGAGTTTGTTGGACTCAAGCATTTTATTTATATGTTCAAACTGCCGGACATCGGCCAAGTGATCAGCAATACGTTGGTGATTGCCATCGCCAAGATTCTACTCGGGACACTGATGGCCATCATTTTTTCCATTTTATTAAATGAAATCCGTTTTAAATTCGTTAAAAAATCCGTGCAGACCATTGTATATCTGCCTCACTTTTTGTCTTGGGTCGTTCTGGCCTCCGTGGTCGTTAACATGTTCAGCCTGGATGGAAGTGTAAATCAGATTTTAGCCTTTTTCGGCTTGGAAAATATTAATTTTCTCGGAAGCAATACCTGGTTCCAACCGCTAATTATCGGGACGGACGTATGGAAGGAATTCGGTTATAGTTCCATCGTTTATTTGGCTGCAATTACCTCGATTGATCCCGGCCTATATGAAGCGTCAGGCATAGATGGAGCGAGCTGGTGGAGAAAAGTATGGCATATTACATTGCCGGGTATGCTGCCTATTATCCTGCTCATGGGGGTCATGAGTCTGACCAATATTTTGAGCGCAGGCTTCGATCAAATCTACAATCTGTATAACCCGGTTGTCTATGAGTCGGGCGATATTCTGGATACCTATGTATACCGGATTGGTCTCGTTGGCAGACAGTATAGTTTTGGTACGGCTGTTGGGTTGTTCAAGTCAGTGATCGGTATTGTTCTATTATTGTCCGCCAACGAATTGGCCAAAAAATACACCGACAGAAAAATATTCTAAGGAGGCGAAACTTGTGTCTTATTCCGCAAGCCTGAAAGACCGAATGGGCCGGTTTGTCATCTACGCCATCGTTATATTGCTGGCTTTGATCTGCCTCCTTCCATTATGGAATATCGTTGCGATTTCATTCAGCAGCAGTGAGGCCGTCTCTGCCAATGCCGTAGGTCTGTTACCCGTCAAGTTTACAACAGCCGCTTATTCGAAAATTATTGAGGATGCGCAGTTCTGGCGATCCTTTGGCATTTCCGTTCTACGTGTGGCTCTATCCCTTATACTCAACATGATTCTTATTGTTTTGATGGCTTACCCGCTCTCCAAATCGAAAAGGGAGTTTAAGGGCAGAAATATATATATGAATGTCATGATTTTTGCCATGCTGTTCAGTGGGGGCATGATCCCTAGTTATCTGTTGATCAAAAACCTGGATATGCTCAATACAATTTGGTCGCTTGTACTGCCAGGTGCTGTCCCGATATTCAGTGTCATCCTTGTGATGAACTTCTTCGCCGCAGTACCGAAAGCACTTGAAGAAGCGGCATTCATTGACGGAGCGAACGCATTGCAGGTTCTGTTCAAAGTGTACGTGCCCGTGTCTATTCCGGCGCTGGCGACTGTATCCCTATTCAGTATCGTGGGCACATGGAATGATTTCTTTAGTGGATTGATCTATATGACCAAAGTCAGCAATTATCCGTTAATGACCTACATACAGTCTCTTAACGTAAATATTGCTGAACTTCTGCAATCCGGCACAAACTCAGCTCAGCTCAGCAATCTGACTGAGATTTCGAACAAAAATCTAAATGCAGCCAAAATCGTAGTGGCTGTCATTCCGCTGCTGCTGATTTATCCGCTTCTGCAAAAATACTTTGTAACCGGAATTGTTGTGGGGTCGGTAAAAGAATAATAGTGAATGAAACGGAAATTGGATAAGCAGAATCTGGTTCAAGAGAAAGGTGGTGCGTTATGGGAAATAAAAGTTGGTGGAAAGAAATTGTCGTATATCAAATTTATCCCCGCAGCTTTCAAGATAGCAATGGTGACGGAATCGGGGATCTGAAAGGTGTATTATCCCGACTCGATTATCTGAAGGATCTTGGGATAGGTGCGATCTGGCTGTCACCAGTGTGCAAGTCCCCGCAAGATGACAACGGGTATGACATTTCCGATTATCAGGATATCGATCCGATGTTTGGTTCACTTGAAGATATGGAATTGCTAATTCAGGAAGCAGGCAAGCGGGACATCCGAATTATTATGGATCTGGTGCTTAACCACTCATCAGACGAGCACCCCTGGTTCAAGGAAGCCCGGAAAAGCAAGGATAATCCGTACCACGATTATTATGTGTGGAGAGATGGTGTGGAAGGAACACCTCCCAACGATTTAGGTTCAACGTTTGGTGGATCGGCCTGGGAATGGGTCCCCGAGTTGGGACAGTATTATCTGCATCTTTTCTCTGCTAAACAACCGGATCTTAACTGGGAGAACCCCAAGGTACGGCAGGAGATATACGATATGATTCAATGGTGGATGGATAAAGGCGTAGGTGGTTTCCGTCTTGATGTTATCGATCTGATTGGCAAGCAGCCTGACCTCAAAATTACAGGAAATGGGCCAAATCTGCACCAATATATGCGTGAACTCAGTAAAGAGACATTCCAGAAGGGTGATCTGCTAACCGTCGGAGAAACCTGGGGAGCAACGCCCGAGAGTGCCAAGCTTTATAGCAACCCGGACGGCAGTGAACTATCCATGGTCTTCCAATTTGAACATATTAGCCTGGATGAGCAGGAGGGGAAAGGCAAGTGGGATCTCCAGCCGCTGGATCTGCTTCAATTAAAGAAAGTGTTATCCAAATGGCAGACCGAACTGAAAGGAGAAGCCTGGAACAGCTTGTTCTGGAACAACCATGACCTTCCGCGGATCGTGTCCCGTTGGGGAAATGACGGGGAATATCGTGTGCAGTCTGCCAAAATGCTGGCTACTCTTCTTCATGGCATGCAAGGTACGCCATATGTGTACCAGGGTGAAGAGTTAGGCATGACGAACGTACGTTACCCAATTGAAGAATACCGTGATATTGAGTTGCTGAATCTGTATAAGGAACGGGTCGAGAATGGGTATCCAGAGGAAGAAGTGATGGAATCCATTTATGCAAAAGGCCGTGATAACGCACGTACGCCGATGCAGTGGGATGCTTCCGAAAATGCGGGTTTTACGGAAGGCAAACCATGGATTTTGGTAAATCCGAATTACACGGAGATTAATGCGGAAGAATCTATACATGATTCAGATTCCATTTACCATTACTATAAAACACTGATTCAGCTGCGAAAAGAGCATGAAGTGATCATTTATGGGGATTATGAACTGTTGTATCCGGAAGACACCAACCTTTTTGCTTACACACGAACACTTGGTGATACCAAATTGCTAGTCCTGTGCAACTTCTATGGCAAAGTTGTTCCATTCCAGCTTCCAAGCGAATTTGCAGGGGATAAAAGATTATTAATTAGTAACTATTCGGACGTTGTTTCAGAAAACGCACTTCGTCCTTATGAAGCAAGGATGTATCTGCTTGTGTAATTTCAAAAGAGGGTTGATGGCGAATAGCCTTCAACCCTCTTTTTTGACAAAAAGAAGCTTTTGCAAGAAAACATCAAGCGCCATGGAATGTGAATGTTCCTTGTGACGAATGATGGAGAAGCTGCGTTCCAGATGTAGCTGTCTAATTCGCAGTTCTTCGACTTCCCCGGTTGCCAGCTCCTTATGAACAATCCACTTGGATACCATAGCAATTCCGAGTCCCGCAGCAACAGCTTCCTTCACACCCTGACTGCTGGTGAAAACATAGGACCGCTTGGGACGGATTGCAGTCAGTTCCATAAAATGATCGCTAAACGCGCGTGTTCCCGAACCCAACTCACGAAGAACCCAGACCTGATCCTGAAGCATATTCTGCTCTACCACAACGGAACCGGTGAGGGGATGACCGGAAGGAGCTACAACGATCATCTCATCTTTCATGTAAGGGATAACGTCAAGGTCTGCCGAGGCTTGCGCTTCACCCTCCACAAATCCGATATCCAGTTGATTTCCCCTAACCGCAGACAGAATCTCTTGGGTATTGCCAATCGTAACCTGAATGTTGACCTGCGGATACTGTGATGCGAATTCTGCCAATTTCTTAGGCAAAATGTATTCACCGATGGTGAAGCTGGCTCCGATCTGAATGCTTCCGGTCACCTCATTCCGCAGCATCTGAATCTCCTGCCGAGCTTCATCGTAGCGGGCCTGAATGACTTTGGCATGTCTGTAGAGGATTGCCCCCGCTTCAGTCAGGGACACTTGTTTTGGAGAACGATGCAGCAGCTTGGCTCCCAGCTCATTCTCCAGATTTTTGATATGAAGGCTTACCCCAGGTTGGGACAGATTCAGCAGTTCTGCGGCCTTGGAGAAATGGCTTTGTTCCGCAACGGTAACGAAGACTTTTAACGCATCAGTTATCATTAGAATTCCTCATTTGAACAGTGTATTTTCTTGGTTATAAGCCTATTGAGCTCATTTTAGCATAAGATACCTAATCAATCATAAGTTTTTGTGATGATTAGGATCGCAGATTCATATTTCACTTCCTTCCTGTCTACTTCTATAGTAAGGATATACTTTATCCAATAAGGAAGTGTGGAGCGATGATTTTACAGACCCAATTGACATTCGTTAAAAACATAAAAGGTGTTAGGAACAGGGGATTTCTGCAGGGGATCGGACTGACTTTATTACTCTCGTTTATCGCCAAGCTGCTGGGTTATCTACCGCTTTTAAATATTATGGGTCAATTGGTTATTGCAATTCTGCTTGGCATCTTGTACCGGGCGGTGCGTGGCGTTCCGCTGACCGCTCAATCAGGGATCTCCTTTTCGGCAAAACGATTGCTGCGGTTCGGCATCATCTTGCTTGGTTTGAAGCTGAACCTTCTGGATATTGTCCATGCAGGCTACAAAGTCGTTGCGCTAGCGGCAATCAATGTTTTTGTTACGATTTTTGTTGTCTACGGACTGAGCAAATGGTTAAAGATCGACAAACGAATAGGGCTGCTGACTGCTTGTGGAACAGCCATCTGCGGTGCAGCGGCAGTGGTCGCGATTGCGCCACAGATCAAGGCCAAAGATGAAGAAACGGCAGTAGGTGCGGCCACGGTAGCTATATTGGGAACAATCTTCACCCTTGCATATACATTGTTATACCCGGTATTGGGTCTAAGTGCGAAAGGATATGGCTTATTCACAGGAGCTACACTGCATGAAGTGGCACACGTCATCGCTGGGGCTGCACCAGGAGGGCAAGCGGCAATAGATATGGCAGTTATCGTGAAGCTAACCCGGGTCGCTATGCTGGTGCCGATTGCACTGATCATCGGTTTGTGGAGTGCACGACAGGCGCGTGGTGGAGAGCAAAAATCATCTAAAGGTATCCGCTGGCGAGAATTGCCAGTGCCCTGGTTCATTTTCGGTTTTCTGGCTATGAGTGGCTTAAACACGCTGGGCATTATTCCACAAGAGATGATCTCGGGACTTCTGGTTCTGTCCTATATGCTGCTCGCGATGGCCATGGCTGGATTGGGGTTGGGTGTGGATATTGCAACCTTCCGTCGTCTGGGCAAGAAACCTTTTTTGGCAGGATTGCTGGGCTCTATGGTGTTGTCCATTCTAGGCTTCATGCTTGTTCGTGGCTTTGGCTTGAACTAGGATTGTATTCAAACTTAGGTATTCCCCTAAATGAATTTAATAAAAAGCACGCATTGACCCTAAGTGGATCAATGCGTGCTTTTTGTTGTTTGAAAGATGCTGGCTATTAGATCCAGAACGAACACGAAAGGAATAGTATAAATTCTTTGCTTGAAAAATTATAAATATTTCCCTCTTTTGGTTCAAAAGTCCGAAATGCACACAGGAAAGTCTGGATAACGATGTATTTTCTGCTCGCAAGCCTTAAGGCTGCTCGTTAACATCCAAAATGGAACATTAGAAGTCCGAATACCGTCTCTAGGGGTCCGATAAGGAGAATTGGAAGCGGTTTATACTTAATCTATTCCATAGATGACAAATCCAAGCAGAAAAGCAAATCAGTTTATCCAAGAAACTCCTCAAGGTAAGTAGCGACCCAATATTATGGTTTCACAATCCTTTTTGAATGCCTTTGCTATTTTTTTGTCATGTACTTTGATAAGGGGGTGATGATCGGCGCAGCGAAAAAATAAGGAAGATCAACCGTCCATTTTCATTGAAAAACCATTTTGCTAATAACCTGAGGAGGAATTGAATTTGCGCAACAAGTACATTATGTGGTCACTCGTATTAACGATGTTGATCTCGAACGTATTCCTGACTGTCGGATTTCCATCTCCTGTATCAGCAGCCGAAAGACCGGACCTGGCACAGGGCAAACAGGTTACCGCGAGCGGGTACAACCAAACATACAGCCCGACCAATGTGATTGACAGTAACCAAGCAACCTATTGGGAAAGTACCAATAGTGCGTTCCCCCAATGGATTCAAGTGGATCTTGGCACCAACACCAACATTGACCAAATCGTATTGAAGATTCCGACAGTGTGGGAAAAGAGAACCCAAACGATAACCGTGCAAGGCAGCACGAACGGTTCATCGTTCACAGATATCGTAGGTTCTGCGGATTATGTATTTAATCCAACCGTTGGGGAGAACTCGGTTACCATCGATTTTCCTGCTGTCGAGACAAGGTACGTTCGCTTAAGCGTAACGGGCAATTCCGAGTGGCCGGCAGCTCAACTGTCGACATTTGAAATTTACGGTCCAGCCAGTGAGGGACCAACGCTACCTGGCCCCGATCCTGTGGATCCCCCAATCATCCCTACAGAGGGAAGCAACATCGCCATCGGTAAGTCGATTACTGCATCGTCCAGTACCTTATCCTTCGTAGCTGCGAATGCAAACGATAACAATATCAATTCGTACTGGGAAGGGGGCAGCAATCCAAGCTCACTGACGTTGGATCTCGGCTCCAATCATAAGATTACATCCATTGTACTTAAACTAAACCCGGATCCGGTCTGGAGCACCCGAACACAGACCATTCAAGTGCTTGGACATAACCAGGATACAACCACCTTCAGCAATCTGGTTTCCGCCCAATCATATACATTCAACCCGGCTTCCGGTAACACGGTGACCATTCCCGTTACAGCCACGGTTAAACGTCTGCAACTGAACATTACCACGAACTCGGGCGCTCCTGCCGGGCAAATTGCTGAATTTCAGGTATTCGGCACACCTGCACCTAATCCTGATCTGACGATTACAGGCATGTCCTGGTCTCCATCTTCTCCAGTGGAGAACAATGCCATCACCCTTAATACCATCGTCAAAAACATTGGTTCCGCTGCTTCTCCAGCTTCTAGCGTCAACTTCTATCTAAACAATGAACTGGCGGGTTCCTCACCAGTAGCTGCTTTGCAAGCAGGGGCTTCGACTACGGTCTCGCTTAATGCTGGCAATAAAGCAGCTGCATCATATACGCTCAGTGCCAAGGTGGATGAGAATAACCAGATCATTGAAGAGAATGAGGGAAACAATAATTACACACACGCTTCTTCTTTGGTGGTTGCACCGATTACAAGTTCTGATCTGGTAGGCACGGTCTCTTGGAGTCCAGGAACCCCTACAGCAAACAGCACAGTAACATTTACAGTTAATCTGAAAAATCAAGGCAACATGGCCTCCGCAGGTGGTGCACACGGAGTTACAGTGGTTCTCAAGAACGCTGCCGGAGCAACACTTCAGACGTATAGTGGTTCCTATACCGGTACATTGGCACCTGGAGCTTCGGTCAATGTCAATGTAGGTACCTGGACTGCTGTAACTGGTAACTACAATGTGACAACTACCGTAGCAGTGGACAACAATGAAGCTCCGGTCAAACAAACGAATAACGTCGTTACAACAGGTTTGAACGTATATTCAGCTCGTGGTGCAAGCATGCCTTATACCCGGTATGATACGGATGATGCTACGCGTGGTGGCAGTGCCACACTGAAATCCGCACCAACCTTTGATCAGGCTCTTACGGCTTCGGAAGCCTCTGGCCAGCGCTATATCGCACTTCCTTCCAACGGTTCTTATGCTCAATGGACGGTTAGACAAGGGGAGGGAGGCGCAGGTGTAACCATGCGATTCACGATGCCGGATTCCACAGATGGCATGGGTCTTAACGGCGCACTTGACGTTTATGTTAACGGGACCAAGGCCAAAACGGTTCCTTTGACCTCCTACTACAATTGGCAGTACTTCTCCAGTGATCATCCGGGGGATACGCCAAGTGCAGGACGTCCGTTGTTCCGTTTTGATGAAGTGCACTGGAAACTGGATACACCTCTAAAAGCTGGAGATACCATTCGTATTCAGAAAAACAATGGAGATAACCTGGAATACGGTGTGGATTTCCTCGAAATCGAACCCGTTCAAGCGGTGATCCCGCGCCCGGCTAACTCTGTCTCTGTAACCGATTTTGGTGCGATTGCAAATGATGGAAAAGATGACCTTGCCGCATTCGAAGCGGCAGTCCAATCCGCGGTATCTACAGGCAAGACTCTATATATCCCTGAGGGCACGTTCCATCTGGGCAATATGTGGAAAATTGGTACGCCGACGAATATGATTAACAACCTCACCATTGTAGGTGCAGGCATCTGGCATACGAACATTCAGTTTACTAACCCTAATGCAGCCTCAGGCGGAATTTCTTTCCGTGTGCAGGGTAAGCTGGATTTCAGCAATATTTATATGAATTCCATGCTGCGTTCGCGCTATAACGAGAATGCAGTATACAAAGGTTTTATGGACAATTTCGGTAAAAATTCAAAGGTTAGCAACGTATGGGTTGAGCACTTTGAATGTGGTTTCTGGGTAGGGGATTACGCCCACACACCTGCAATCATTGCCGATGGCCTAGTGATCGAGAACAGTCGTATTCGGAATAACCTTGCTGACGGTGTCAACTTTGCCCAAGGCACGAGCAATTCGACTGTACGCAACAGCAGTGTCCGCAACAATGGTGATGATGGTCTGGCCGTATGGACTAGCAACGTGAATGGTGCTCCTGCCGGTGTGAACAACACATTCTCGTTCAACACGATTGAGAATAACTGGCGCGCAGCAGGCATTGCATTTTTTGGTGGCAGTGGACATAAGGCAACCAACAACCTGATTGTTGACACGGTTGGCGGTTCGGCGATCCGGATGAACACTGTTTTCCCTGGATACCATTTCCAAGATAACACAGGTATTCTGTTCTCCGATACAACGATTATTAACAGCGGCACGAGTAAAGATCTGTACAATGGTGAACGCGGAGCTATTGATCTTGAAGCTTCCAATGATTCCATCAAGAACGTTACGTTTACCAATATTGACATCCTCAATACGCAGCGCAGTGCTGTTCAATTCGGATACGGCGGCGGTTTCCAGAATATTGTGTTTAATAACATCAACATTAATGGTACCGGTCTGGACGGAATTGAGACATCTAGGTTCACAACCCCACATAAAGGTGCAGCAATATACACTTATACCGGTAATGGTTCTGCCACATTCAATAATCTGACAACAAGCAACATTGCCAACCCTAATGTGAATCAGATTCAAAATGGCTTTAATTTGATCATTCAATAAATTATTTCAAACAAAAACAGGGAGCTCTAAGAGCTTCCTGCTTTTTTAGGTTAATTTAATGAAGTATGGGTGAACATTGATCGGGAACTGAAATATTGAAAAATAGCCCGTAAAGTAAGTTTTTAAGATGCCCCATATTTGCTTCTGTAGTGGCTTAATGTGAGAAGAGGCCAAATATATGTATAGCTGTGATAATGGGAATAAAAGTTCCCGGGAAGACCTGCGCCTGTGGGATATGAGGTTCTCCAATCGTTCTCGTGCATTGATGCAATAAGCCGTAGAACGCCTTGATTCATCTCAGGTGTAGGCTTGGGTTGGACTGCAATGAGCGCGTCAAGTGCCCAAGCGGTCTGGGAAGGGGTACTTTCCCCTAATGGCACATAGTGCAGGAGTCGGTCACTTTGACAGGATTCTCCCCAGCCACCGTCGGAGTTCTGGATGCTTAAGAGCCACTGCGCTCCTTTTTGCACTGTACCATGGCTTGCTGGTAGTCCAACTGCCGTAAGACCGGTTAATGCAGCCCAGGTACCGTAGATATAACATACGCCCCATCTTCCGTACCATGAGCCATCCTTTTCCTGGTTTCGAATGAGCCATTTTGTTCCACGTTTGATCCATTCATGCCTGGTATCAAGCCCGGCAAAGTTACCGAAATACTCCAAGGTACGTCCCGTTAGGTCAGCCTCTGAAGGGTCTGTAGCCGCAGATTTGGCACCATCGATGGCGAGCCAGGTGAGCATCTCCTTGTTCGTATTTTTTTCGAATGCCGGCCAGCCGCCGTCTTTATTTTGCATGGACAGGACCCAATTCAGCCCACGATTCCAGGATTCCTGAAACGTTGGAAGAGTAGTGGACAAGCTTCGAATAGCCCGTAAAGCTGCTGTTGTATCATCCACGTCTGGATTGATTGTATTCGACTCCGAAAATCCCCATCCTCCAGGGACGGTATTCGGATTATGGATGCTCCAGTCGGCTCTTTTATCTTGCTGACGGGAGAGCAAATAGGAGGCCGCGAGTTGAATAGCCTTATGGTCATCGGTAAGAGAAGCCTCCTGCAATGCGTAGGTGATTAAGGCCGTATCCCATACGGTAGAGGGGGAGTTTTGAATCGTTGTTTGACCTCCAGAAGAACGGCACTGCATTGCCGTGAGTCCGGTTATGGCTTTCGTAATCAGGGGATGCTGCTTATCGTATTTTAGGGCCAATAGGGCAAAGATCATGAGAATTGTACTGCTGGCGTAGCTGTATAATGTGCCATCAGACTCAATCCGCTCTATTATGAACTGTTCTGCCTTTTTTCGTGCAGTGTCGTGGATGTGGTGAGGGTTACCGATCAGTCGGCTGCTTCCGCTTAGAATGTCGTCCTGCATTTCCTGATATCCCGGAGTCGTTAGCTCATCTCCAACATTTCGTGAGTCAGTCAGATCAGATAGATCGGGCGCATGGGGTGGTGTAAGGGCGAAGCGCAAGTCGGTCATAATGAGCATGGGAGTGAGGTGAACTCTGGAATAACCGGAAAATTCAAAATAGTTGATGGGAAAATAGGTAGGGAACATCAGTATTTCCAGGGGGATCATAGAGATGGATAAAGGCCATTTCATTTGTCCGGTAGCGGCAAGAATGGCTTTGGTCAAAATGCTGCTAACTTTTCCAATACCTCCTTTGGACTGAATATACTGTTTGGCCCGCTGGATTGGCTCGTCCGTACTCTGGCTGTACCCGGAGTATAGCAGGGCGTAGTACGCTTCAACCGATGCGGATAAATTTCCATCCTCTTCATCGGCGTACAATTTCCAGCATCCATCCTGTTGCTGTTCGTTAAGGATACGATCATGCAACTCCCGGATCAGCGCTTCATTCGGGACTTCCAATACCCGAAAGAGAATGATGACATAAGCATCAATTACCGTACCGTTCTCAAAACAGAAATGCCAGGAACCATCTTGTTGCTGCTGTTGAAGCAAGGAAGTCATGATCCGATTTATTTCCTCATCAATTGCGCTCAGTACATGGCTCATTCCAGGGATACCTCCAGAGGACGTCATTTTTGTATTATATGATGGCAATCAGGGGGAAATGAGGAGCAGAATGAGCGTAGAATCCAGTCCATTTCAGGATTTTCTACAATTTTATATAAAAAAATAAAATTTAGTGTTGAAATTTTTTCCAATAAAGTGTATAAATATCTTTGTTAACGCTTACAAGATTTTGATCTACATCTTTCTCCGATACCCTTCAAAAAGGAGGTGAAAGTACTACGACATGCAATAACTGAAAAAAGGACTTTATGATTTTAAAAATGAAATCGATTTCATTTTGTAGTATCTGATATTCGGCAGTCCAAATTATCATAAATCAAAGGAGATATGTTTATGAAGATATGGAAAAAGAGTGCGTTAGTGTTGCTGTCCACTTTTCTGGTAACGGCGGGTTCATATGGTTCATATATGCCCAAGACTGCGCATGCAGCGGGTGAACAGGTGGAGGTATGGATTTCAACTTCAGACCCTAATTCTGAACCAGCAGTGGGGCTTAGAACAGATGCCAGACTCACCAAGATTGCATCAAAAAACTTCAGCAGCAACTCAGGCAATGCGGATGTTACCATTACGGTCAACGAAAACCAAACGTATCAGCAGATGGATGGTTTTGGAGTGTCATTAACGGATGCTTCCGCATGGCTCATGAACTACAAGCTGGATAATAATAAGCGCGCGGAAGTGATGGAGAGGCTGTTTGGCAACACAGGCATTGGACTTAGCTTATTGAGACAGCCGATCGGAAGCTCCGATTTTGCTTGGGCCGCCTATACCTATGCCGATACGGCAAATGATACTTCACTCAGCCAATTCACGATCGACCGGGACAAGGCTTACATACTGCCCATGGTCAAAGCGGCAATCGCCAAGAATCCCAATATCAAAGTAATGGGTTCCCCATGGAGTGCGCCTGCCTGGATGAAATATTCCAACAATCTGAACGGCGGCAAACTGAAAGCAGAACACTACGGAACATATGCGAATTATTTCAAAAAGTACATTGAAGCCTACCAGGCTGAAGGGGTACCCATCTATGCTGTTACGTTGCAAAACGAGCCAATGTACGAGCCATCACATTATCCTTCCATGGGTATGAATGTAGAGGATCAGACGGGCTTTATCGGCGATTATCTTGGTCCAACACTCCGCAATGCCGGAATCAACACCAAGATTATTGCATTCGACCATAACTTTCTGAACTGGACCTTCCCGAACCAGGTCATTACGAATCTGAAGAACGCAGGCAAAGGCAGCTACGTATCCGGGAGCGCATTCCACCATTATGACAGTGGGGACGGATCAACAATGACCTCCATGCATAACAGTCACCCGGACAAGGAAGTTTGGTTCACGGAGGGTGGTTTCGGCAACTGGAATGATCCGCAGAATGGTACCTCATCTGGTTTCGATAATATGATGAATGAGTTCATTAATATTACGAGAAACTGGTCCAAATCGATCATTCTCTGGAATGCTGCCCTGGATCAAAAAGACGGTCCTGCATTGCTTTCACCGAACAACACGAACAAAGGCATGATTACAATCCGCAACTCGGACAACCGTAATGACGCACCTGAGAATAATGTCACATATCACAAACAATATTATTTGCTGGGTCACTTTAGTAAATTTGTAGTACCCAATGCATACCGCATTGACAGCAACACCGGATCTGAAGTCAAAAATGTGGCTTTCCGCAATCCGGACGGTTCCAAAGTGGTAGTTGCCTACAACTCTTCCAGCTCGTCGAAAAATGTGAAGATCCAATGGGGCAGCCAAAGCTTCGTTGTCACTATTCCAGGCAAGTCCGCTATGACGTATAAATGGAATGGAAATGTTTCTTAAGGGGTAGCAGGAATTCAGATTCCCGCATTCAGCAAGCTAAGGGCCGCGCGGGTCGCGGCTCTTTTATTTGCTTTTATTTAAAGATCATCCACGGTATACATTTGTTGTGGTTTTTACATATTCAAGGATTTTACAATTTTAATATTATGATTTTTTAGTTTAACTGACCTCTTACATTGGGTTGATATACTAGCCTGAGCTTTTATATGGGAGAGGGGTTAGACAACTTGAAAGACATCAATCAACGCTGGGTAGCGACGATCCTTGTGGCAGTAATGGTTATCCAATCATTCTGGACATTTGCAGGAATCGGACATGCTGCAGCATCAGAAAACCTTAACACCAGCAATTTAGCGAAAAACGTGGTGATCAGCCATTTTTATGGAGGCAAAAAAGACGACGTACTCGACGTGTACGGCAACGACTTTGTAGAACTATATAATCCGACAGCAGAACCTGTTTCGCTGAACGACTGGTCTATACAATTTGCTGATAACCAAAAGAATAACTGGAAAGTAGCTCAGCTAGGGACAATGACTGCCCAGATTCCGGCATTTGGTTATTATCTGATTGCGCTTGGCAGCAATGGTAATGTCGGGGAGCAGCTTCCACAGCCGGATGCGACTGAAGCTTCATTTAAACTAGATAACAACAATGGAAAGCTGGTTTTGTTGAATACTACACAACTGTTGACGGCCAATGATCCGATGGCTGACGCTTTACAGCAACATGTGGTTGATTTTGTTGGATATAATGCAGATGCTTATTGGGGAAGTCCGGCTCCACAAGCTGGCAAACAAAACACCATGCAACGATTGGTGTTCGATCCGCTAAATCCGGAGAAATCCACTAAAGAAGCTGCGTTTCCGAATCGCGGAAACAACTGGGACACTCGGAATAACGGAAATGACTTTGAGAAGGTCAAAGGGGCGAAGGCTCGCAATTCAAGCACAACTTCCGCCTATGTCATTCTGGAAAGTAATCAAAGGTTAGAAATGCAATCGGCTTCGAGCGTAGATCCTGTACATAACAAGATTGTGTTGAATGCATTTGGAGGCTTGGTTAAGCAGGGACCATGGTCATCCGACGACTTCAGTGTGCTCGGCCTCCCGGCAGGATTCACTGCTGAAGCCAATGCGAACGGAGATCAGATCGAAGTGACCATAACTGGAGACGATACCGGGAATGTGGTTTCAGACAGCCTTCTGACATTTGAGATTCATCCTGGTGCGTGGGATCAAGTACACAGACCAACCTCATCCTTAACGGTGTATCAAGGAAGCAACACCGTAACTTTGGCTCAATTCACACCATCCAATAAGATTGTAGCAACATTGGACTCCTCATCGTCCAACATTCGTATGAACAGCGCGAAGGACTTAAATACCACGATCCAACTTAATCTTAGCGCCGGCGTTCCCGTGGATGGGGTATTGGACTCGAATGCTTACAGTGTGACGGGCCTTCCTGAGGGAGACTGGAGTATCCAGGCTGAGGGCCGAAGCAGTGATCGTACAATTACGCTATCCATTTCGGGTACATCCACTTCTGCTGTCATGAACTCCGTCATGTTGAATGTGACGTTAATGGCTGAGGCTGTGCAGGATCCGGACTGCCTGGCTTCGGAAGTGATCAGCGTCCCCCTGCTTCGGTACAGTCAACCACTTCTTGCTGATGAGAATCGCAAACATGTCGTTGAAAACAGCATCATAGCGGACAATACAGGTTTTAATGACCCTGCCACCAAAGAATATAAATATGGAAGTGACGCCATGGGAGCGAATGAATATACATTCCTGCGTGGTACACATTCCTTATTCAAGGCTGATCTGGCAGCGGGTCTTATTCCTTCACCGAATTCGGTCATTCCAGGCTGGAATGAGAAGGACATCCTTACGTACACGCAAGGCGATGCCCATATTCAGAATGTGGGAACTTTTAACGACAGTACTAATCAAATGGTGTTCAGCTTGAACGATGTGGATTCTTCCGGCATCGGCAGCTTTTATGATGATCTGATTCGCTTTGTTACTAGTATTTATGTAGTCAAATACGAAAAAGACAGCTCTGCGATTACCAATCTGCAGGACGCCGATTTCCGGGACGTATCTCGTACTTTTCTAGATACCTATAAGGATACTCTGATAAAGATTAATAGCGAGATAAGCCCCAAAAACACTAAGTTGACCAAAAGCAATGTAACTCCATATACGAAAGAGGTCATGGACAAAGTCTCCAAAGTGTCTTACGAGGAAGCATTGCAAAAGTTGCTCGGGAAGCGGGCACTAGATGGAAAATTAAACATTGCCGGCAACTCCGATAAGTTTGAAGCCGCTACAGATGCGGAGAAATCTTCCCTGCAAGACGCTTGGGAAGCATACAAATTGCAAGTCAGAAGCAATTTCCTCAATCTGAGCGATGATGAATTCGATGCCTATTTCAAGCTAAAGGATATTGTACGCCGTATTCATCAGGGAATTGGCAGCATTGGGGTTGAACGCTACAATGTGTTAATCGAAGGAGCAAGTGAGGCCAATACGGATGATATTCTGCTCGACGTGAAAGAGCAGACCCGGGACGCCAATTTATCGAAAGATGCTTATCTTAAAACTTCAGTTGATCCCGATTCTTATCTGGGTGTACTCGAAGCAATGAATCGCTCGTATCTGATCAAGGAAGTCTCACCTTTTAAAGGGGATTACACGGATAAGCCGTTTAAGAACAAGCAAGAGCTGGAGCAGTATTTGGTCGATGCAGCCAAGGCTTACGCTTATGCAAGCTCGCGCTTGGACAAGGTATCCGATGAGTTGAACTACCGTTTTGAGGAACGTTTTGTAACAAATATCGTACCCATCTGGGATGATTTGCAGAACTTTATTCTTAATGCAGCGGAGGATTACTCCCACCAGGTCGCAGCTGATTTTGCGCTTGTGAAGGAAGATATGCGAACCGGGAAGCTGATTGACGTTTCCACATTGGATGATTTATCTGTTGATCAAGGCGCTTTGACTCCAGCATTCAATCCTGCAATCACGGCGTATACTCTGAATGTTGAACAAGCAACAGACTCCATCAGTATTACGGCGAAGGCTACGGATAGCCAAGCTACTTTGTCTGCTAAAGGTGAACCCTATGCAAACGGAATAAATCAATCTTTCGGGTTGTCTGTTGGAAAAAATGTAATTCCAATTACGGTGCAAGCACGTAATGGATCAAGCAAGACTTACAGTATAACTGTCGTCAGAGCCGGAGATTCCACCTCGGTTCCACCAACGTCTTCGACTCCTTCAACTCCAACTGGAGGAACGAATGGTGATCAAACGGGTACCAATGCCAACAGTGGAACGATTAGTGTGAATGGTGAATCGTTGAGCTTGGGCGGGGTCAAAATCAATGTGCCAGCCGGAGCGATGGAGAGCAGCATCGTCATTTCCGTAAATAAAGTAAGCCAAACGTTGAATCTGTTTACCGATTCCACATTGAAACTGCTCGGAGATGTCTATGAGATTACTGCAAGCAAGAGCGGGAATTTCAGCAAACCGGTAACTGTCACCTTGCCATTCGACAAGAACAAGGTGGACTTTGACAAATCAATAGTGGGATTGTATTGGTTCAACGAGCAGGCCCAAAAGTGGGTTTCACTCGATAATATGAAAGTGGATCAAATGAATGGAACGGTATCGGGAACCATTAATCATTTTACCAAGTTTGCTGTTCTGGTATCCGATAAGACCGTAACGCAAGCTCCGGAAGGAACCAAGAATTTCACGGATCTCGTAGGACATTGGGCTTCCGGCAGTATTATGGATTTGGTTGAACTCGGTGTGATCCAGGGTTATCCGGATAACAGTTTCAGACCGGATAAAAAAATTACCAGAGCCGAATTTGTTACTCTTATCATTAAGGCTTTACATCTGCAAGGCTTTGCTGACAAAGGATTTGCGGATACTACGACGCATTGGGCGCAAGACGCAATTTCCACTGCGGCAGGTCTGGGCATTGTGAATGGATATAGTGATGACACCTTTGGTCCAGATGAATTGGTGACCCGTGAGCAAATGGCGACAATGGTCGTTCGTGCAGCGCAGATCGCTGATTCAGACAGTAATATCAGCTTCTCCGACGGTGCTGAAATATCCGGTTGGGCACGTTCAGCACTTGCTGCCGCCATTACCAATGGGCTTGTTAACGGTTATCCAGACGGAACATTGAAGCCAAAAGGGAATACAACTCGCGCAGAAGCCGCTGCACTCATCGAAAGAACTATTCAATTGACAAAACAATTCACATTATAAATCCAAGATTTTAAAAAGGCTGCTCTCCAGCAAGTTTAACTTGCTGGGAAGCAGCCTTTCTGTATTGTTTGTATGTTTTTGTATTGCTTATATCTTTTTGTACCTGGTTCATTCGTTTTGTTACAATGATATCCCATTTTCGATAATGACGCGATTGAGCTTGGTATTCACCGGATTGGAAATCGTATCACCCACAGGACATTTACTTTCTAGAAATTGTACAAATGATTCAACTTTTTCTTCAGATGAGCTGGTTTTGATATAAAACGTGTATCGGATATCGGAATAACCGGGGCGTACATCAGATCGGTTAAAAAATCCGTCAAGATCCAGTTCACCTTCAACTTCAACTCTGAAATCATCAAGGACGACATCGAATTTGGAGGCATAGACCCGGGCCACAATGGATTGACATGCGCCAAGGGAGGCAAGTAAAGCTTCTACAGGATTCATTCCTGTATCCGTACCACCGAGGTTTGTTGGCTCATCGATGATCAGTTCGAATTGTCTTGCTTTGGTGATTACTTTAACCCCATCTTGTAGGTGTGCAGTAGCTTTGAAAGTCTGAACATTAGCCATCCGATACCTCTCCTTTATAAAACATTGTATGTAACTTGGTTTAGTATGGATTATAGTTCCATGAATCACAAGTTGTCAATATAAGGATGGGAATAGAATTAGATATTCACTCTTTAAATTAAAAAATGGATAGCCTAATGCTATCCATTTCTCTAACATTTCAACTTCTCAGCCGGTGTACTTATTCACTCATAACATGATCATATTTTTCCTTCAAACGTTTGATATCTGCTCTCGGCGGCGCGCCGAACATGCGGGAGTACTCCCGGCTGAATTGCGACGCACTCTCGTAACCAACCCGGAATGCTACATCCGCAGCATCAGCTGACTCAGCCATAAGGAGACGACGTGCTTCCTGAAGCCTCAGCTGCTTCTGAAACTGAAGTGGGCTCATGGCGGTAATTTCTTTGAAATGTCGATGGAACGAGGACACACTCATATTGGCTGTCTCCGCAAGATCTTCGATTCGAAAAGGCTGCTCCCAATGTCGAACAATATGCTCAATGGCTTCCCGAATCCGGTAGCTACTGCTGCCTTCCACTGCAATCTGGGCCAGTTCAGCTCCATAAGGTCCCTGCAAAAGCCGGTACAGGATCTCCCGCGTATAGAGTGGGGCAAGGAACGGGATTTCTCCTGGTGTATCCAGCAGCCGAACCAATCGAAGTACAGCATCTTGAATGGAGGGCTCCATCTGTCCAACAAATAGGGCGCGTCTGGCGTTTTCTTTAGACGTGACCTTAATATTACATTCATTCAGTACTTCAAGAATCTGGTTCTGTGTAAACTCAAGCTTCAGACTCAGGTAAGGCATATCAGTGGATGCTTTTATAATCTGACCAATCACTGGAAGGTTCATGGAAGCAATCAGATAATTGGATGGTCCGTATTCGAATCTTTCCTGTGCCAGCAAGATTTCTTTCAAGCCTTGAACGATCACACAAAAGGAAGGCTTGTAAACCCTGTAAGCAGGCTCGCTTATGCTGGAATGCTGATAGACATACAGGGAAGGGATTACCGTTTCCTTAGAGCTGTTATGAATGGAATGGCGCTTGATTAGTTCGGTGAGTTCCTGTTTCTGCTGCACTGCGTTATCGGACATACATATCCTCCTTGCAAGTTGTTCTTGCTTCATTATAAGACTTAACGACCTTAGACAAAAGTGGGCCTGAGAGGATCAGGCAATCAATTAAGACAAATGATATACCGCTTCGCTCCTTCAGTTCGGCATAATAATATTAGGCTCGCAGAATCAAGCAAGGGGACGCAAAAAGGCAATCAGCCAGCAAACCTGTAGTACTTCTACGAAAACAGAAAATTTATCCTGAACAAAAGGAGGTATGGGAATGAGTCATGTATTAGTTTTGGGTGCCAACGGTCAAATCGCCCGCGAAGCGATAGACTTGTTTCTCAAGGAAACCGATGTCAGGCTAACACTCTATTTGCGGAAATCCAGCAGGCTTGGAAATATCGATTCGAATCGTGCGCGTGTGATCGACGGTGACGTGATGGATCAACTCAAATTGAAAGACGCCATGAATGACGTGGACGTTGTCTATGTCAATCTTGCAGGTGATCTGGAACAGTACGCCAGAACCATCGTGGAAACGATGAAATCTGCAGGAGTGAAACGACTAATTTTTATCAGTTCTATGGGGATCTACGATGAAGTGCCTGGACAGAAGTACAGCAGCATATTGGACCCTTATCGTAAAGCAGCTTCCATTGTTGAAGCTTCAGATCTAGATTATACAATCTTACGACCAGCGTGGTTTACCAGATCAAACGAGATTGATTATGAAATAACCCAGAAAGGCGAGCCATTCAAAGGCAGCGAAGTATCCTGTAAAAGCGTGGCTGCTTTGGTGGTTAAGTTGGCAGAGTCACCAGAACTGGAAATACGACGCAGTCTTGGTGTGAGTAAACCCCATTAATTCAGTGTACTCCTAAATGGAGATAATAAATTTATGTGCGTTAGTTCACATTCACATCATTTGAATGAAGAAAGGAAGTTTTATGATGCAAAAACGAACACTGGGAAATAGCGGATTGGAAGTTTCGGCAATTGGGCTTGGTTGTATGGGAATGAGTTACGGGTATGGTCCAGCTTCGGACAAAACGGAGATGATTGCGGTCATACGGGAAGCTGTTGAACACGGTGTAACTTTCTTTGATACCGCCGAAGTCTATGGTCCATATATCAATGAAGAACTCGTTGGCGAAGCACTTTCCCCTGTACGTGATCAGGTTGTCATAGCGACAAAGTTCGGATTTGACATTCAAGGTGGCAAACAGAGCGGGATGAATAGCCGTCCTGAGCAGATCAGGAAAGTTGCTGAAGAGTCTCTTAAACGACTTAAGATCGAGGAAATTGATTTGTTTTACCAGCACCGTGTTGATCCGGATGTGCCGATTGAAGAGGTTGCCGGAGCCGTGCAGGATCTGATTCGAGAAGGTAAAGTGAAGCATTGGGGGTTATCGGAAGCAGGCGTGAACACGATTCGACGTGCGCATACCGTTCAGCCAGTCGCTGCTGTTCAGAGCGAATATTCCTTATGGTGGAGAAGTCCGGAAGAAGAACTGATTCCAGCGCTTGAGGAGCTCGGTATTGGGTTTGTCCCTTTTAGTCCTTTGGGTAAAGGATATCTCACGGGAAGTTTTAATGCAAAAACAACGTTTGATCAGGGGGATTTGCGTAATATTCTGCCACGCTTCACGCCCGAGGCGCTCGAGGCCAATCAAGTGCTGGTTGATCTGTTGAAAGAGAAGGCGGAGAAGATGCAAGCTACCCCTGCGCAAATCGCACTTGCTTGGTTGCTGGCCCAAAAACCATGGATTGTACCCATCCCGGGAACGCGCAAGTCAAGTCGTCTCAAAGAAAATATGGGTGCGGCGGACATTGAACTTACACCCGAAGATGTACAGAGCATTAATGAAGCAGCTTCAAAAATCACCCTGATGGGTTCTAGATATACGGAAGAATTGGAGAGAAGAACGGGTCTTTGATCCATTTTAGTATGCCAGAAAGATGGGTGGGAAGGTTGAGTAAACGCTTATCGAACCAAGTGAAACAAATTGTAATCGAGAGATTGGAGTCCCAGATCAAATGGGAAGAAAATCCGATTTTCAAAGAATTGTATCTCAGTTATTGGATAAAATTAACTTCATAAAGGAGTGTTTTAACATGGAATATGTAAAATTGGGTCGTACCGGACTGGACGTTTCGAGATTATGTCTTGGTTGCATGAGCTATGGAGTTCCTGAACGCGGAATCGCTCCATGGTCGTTGAATGAGGAAGAGAGTCGTCCTTTTATACAAAAAGCGCTGGACTTGGGTATTAACTTCTTTGATACAGCCAACGTCTATTCGGATGGTACAAGCGAAGAAATCGTGGGTCGTGCGTTGAAGGATTTTGCTCGTCGTGATGAGGTTGTTATTGCAACAAAGGTTTACTTCCGCATGAAGCCGGGGCCAAATGGTGCAGGTTTGTCGAGAAAAGCCATTATGAATGAGATTGATAACAGCTTGAAGCGCCTAGGCACCGATTATGTGGATCTGTATCAGATCCATCGATGGGACAGCAGTACTCCAATAGAAGAAACGATGGAGGCCCTTCATGATGTTGTTAAGGCGGGGAAAGTCCGTTATATAGGAGCTTCTTCAATGTATGCCTGGCAGTTTATGAAGGCTCAGCATACGGCGGAACGCAACGGCTGGACCCCATTTGTCTCCATGCAGAATCTATTGAATCTGATGTATCGGGAAGAAGAGCGGGAAATGCTGCCTCTCTGTCGTGAAGAGGGAGTGGGTGTAATTCCATGGAGTCCTCTTGCCAAAGGGCGTCTTACTCGGGATTGGGATGAGAAAACAGCCCGTTCATCGAACGACGAAGCAGGAGACCGACTTGCTGCGGGAATGGTTGATGCCGATCGTAAAATAGTGGAGACTGTCGCTGATATTGCGAACAAACGAGGTGTTTCCAGAGCAACCGTTGCACTGGCATGGTTATTGCAAAAAGAAGGTGTCACCGCACCAATTGTGGGTGCAACGAAAGAACATCATCTGGAGGATGCCGTAGCAGCCTTGTCCGTAAAGCTAGATGCGCAGGAGATTGCAAGCTTGGAGGAATACTACGTACCACACAAAATATATGGCATGTAAGTTCCCTCTAGCCCAGTAGCGAAAAAGGGTTGCCAATCAAAAAGAATTGTGTATAATTGGAGTCACATCAAAATACTCAAATGTTTTCTAGGGTTCCGCGACAGTTATGTCGGTCTGGTCCGAGAGAAAACTCACAACCTATTGGTTGTGTCACGGAGGGACAAAAGCCTGGGAGATGAACTGCTTAATGCAGTTTGTTTCCCGGGCTTTTTTATTTTGGCTTCATGTAACTAATAATACACGTAGCAAAATTTGATAAGGAGTGTGACAGAAATGAACAAAACATGGTTGTCCGTCGTTATTGCAGCTTTATTTGAGGTCGGTTGGGTCATTGGATTGAAACATGCCAGTGGTTTTCTGGAGTGGGGGGCTACACTGATCGCGATTATTGTCAGTTTCACCTTGATGATTGCGGCTTCCCGCTCACTTGATGTAGGGACTGTATATGCGGTATTCGTTGGACTGGGTACAGCAGGGACTGTACTGGCAGAGATTATATTGTTTGATGCGGCGATTCAATCCGGGAAAATGCTGCTCATTGGGGTTCTTTTACTGGGCGTAATCGGTCTTAAAATGCTTAGCAAAGGAAAAACAAAGGAGGTACATGAATCATGAATTGGGTATTTCTTATTTTGGCAGGTGTCTTTGAAATGATTGGGGTTTTGATGATTAATAAATTGCACAAAGATCGTAACCTGATGTCAATCATACTGTTGGTTGCAGGTTTTGGACTAAGCTTTCTGTTCCTATCGCTTGCGATGAAGACTCTTCCGATGGGAACGGCATACGCCGTATGGACGGGAATCGGCGCTTCCGGGGGAGCTATTCTCGGCATGATATTTTATGGGGAACCTCGAAATGCGTTAAGAATTCTGTTTATTGCCATGGTGCTTGGATCAGCAGTAGGGTTGAAACTGGTAAGTTAATGGATTGATGTTTCATCGTTTGTTCAGAGCTAATGTATGTTCAACCATAATGGCATCCAGGGCTGAATTTTCAAAATATGATATACAGAAGTGCTTTTTAATGTTATCCTTATGTGTTACGTTTTGAAATGAGATATACGTCAAATGAATATTTGTTGCGTAAATTAAGGAGACCTAATGACATTTAAAGACTTGAATATTATACCCGCAATTTTGGAAGGCTTGAACAAAGCAAACTATACTGCCCCGACACCTATACAGGAACAGGCGATTCCAGCCGTATTGGCAGGCAGAGATTTGCTTGGCTGTGCGCAAACAGGTACAGGCAAGACGGCAGCATTTTCTGTGCCTATCATTCAGTTATTAAGCGAAAAGTCGAACGGGCCCAAAGCCGCACGCCATATTCGCTCATTGATTTTAACACCAACAAGAGAACTTGCGATTCAGATTTCAGATAATATTAAGGCATATAGCCGTTTTACCGATATTCGTTGTGCCGCAATCGTTGGTGGCGTTTCACAGAAAGTCCAGGAGCGTGCGCTCAATCAAGGTGCAGATATTATTATTGCAACGCCCGGTAGACTGATTGACTTGGTCAATCAAAAGCGTATTGATCTGAAACATGTGCAAATACTGGTTCTTGATGAAGCAGACCGCATGTTGGATATGGGCTTCATTCATGATGTGAAGCGAATCATTGCGAAGATGCCGAGCAAGAAACAGACCTTATTCTTCTCAGCTACAATGCCTCCTGAAATCACAAAAATGGTAAAAACACTGCTCGTTGATCCGGTAAAAGTAGAAATTACACCCGTCTCCTCCACAGTGGATCGAATTGAACAGTCTGTGTATTTATTAGAAAATGGCAAAAAACAGAGTCTGTTGAATCATATCTTGCAGGATAAATCTATTGTTTCGGCATTGGTATTCACTCGTACAAAGCGTGGAGCTGACCGTGTAACTCGCGATTTGTCCAAAGTGAATATTACGGCTCAGGCCATTCATGGTAACAAATCTCAAAATGAGCGTCAAAGAGCCTTGAATAATTTCAAAAGTGGAGTTACACGAGTACTGGTGGCGACGGATATAGCGGCAAGGGGCATTGATGTTGAAGAGCTGTCACATGTAATCAACTTCAACCTTCCTAATATTCCGGAAACGTATGTCCACCGAATTGGCCGTACAGGTAGAGCAGGGCATAGCGGAATGGCGATTTCCTTTTGTGAAAAGGAAGAGCTTCCGTTCCTGAAGGATATCGAGAAAGTAATCAAGAAGACCATTCCTGAAGTGAAAAATCATCCTTATCCGATGACAAGTGTGCCTGCTTTTGTAAAATCGAATCAAACATCGAAGTCTGCACCTCATAAATCTGCAGCCGATAAACCCGCGAAGTCAAAAGCGAATCCGGCTCGCAAACCTAAATCCGAGTGGTTTAAGAAGAGCGGTAAAGCTAATCACAGTAAGCCAAACGGTAGTAAGCCAAATAGCAGTAAACCAAACCACAATAGTACAAGTCACAGTAAACCAAAGAGCAGCAAAGTGAATAAAGCTCTCTAAAATAACGAGCAAATGCCTTCTCCATTTCGTGGAGGAGGTTTTTTTATGAACACAAAATCGATACGATATTGATAATCATTTTCAATAAGAATAGAATAATAGAGAGGAACTTAAAAAATGTCCCAAGGCCATTGTATCCAAGTAGTGACTTGAGGCAATCAGGAGGCGTAATTCATGTTCATTCAAACTCGCGTTATGGTAGTCGAAAAGGGCCATAGTCATAAACTGGTGGAACGGTTCAGTGCCCCTAGCCCTGTAGAAGAAATGCCGGGAATGATTGATTTCAGTGTAATGGTTAACAAAAAGAGTAAAGAACACGAAGAAGTGATGGTGCTGATTCGTTGGGAGTCGGAAGAAGACTGGAAGAATTGGGAGAAAAGCGATGTGCATATTAAAGGTCATAAGGAGAAAAGAGGACAGGAGAAACCCGAGTATCTGATTAGCACTACGGTAAATATGTACGAAGTACAGAAAGTGAAGACAGCTAGAGTATCGAATGCATAGTTCGAATGATGAAAAACCGATTTCATGAATTATTTCATGGAGTCGGTTTTTTTTGTTGTATGTCCATATAAGTTGCGTAGCGATCAAGGAAGCTGTCTGAGAAGATGATGCCTGTGATACAGGAAGAATAGTTGAAAATGAAATGCTTGATATTTACATGCAAACGTACATTCGGTATCATTAGATTGGGTAGGGAAAGTTGTTGTCTTCTGCGCAAAGGAGAGATACTGAATTGAAGAATAAGATTATAGAGTACTGTTTGAAGAAAAAAGGTGCAACAAAGGATTATCCCTTCGGAGCCGATCCTGTTGCTATGAAAATTGCAGGGAAAATGTTTGCGCTTATTTTTGAGGACAAGGCGGAAAACGTTCGCTTGAACTTAAAATGTGATCCGATCATTGCCGAAAACCTGAGAGAGCAGCATGAAGCCGTTCAACCGGGGTATCATATGAACAAAAAGCATTGGAATACCATTATTCTAGATGGCTCCTTGTCGGAGCAGGATATCTTTGTCATGATTGATCATTCGTACGATTTGGTTGTCAAAACGCTGTCCAAGAGTCTTTTGGAATCCATATCTTAATTAGACCACATGCAATAACAATTTAGACAGCAGGTGGTCGGCGCCAATTGCAGAAAAATCAGCTTTTTTTGAAAAGTAATAGCGGTAGTCCCAGGGTGTTAACTTCGTATCCTGAGACTACCGCTATTTTAGTTACGTGCACATTGCAAGTTATCCCAAATTCATTTTGATTAATTCTCCTAATTGCTCAGACATGACTTCGGGTGGATGGGGCATTTCGTTCTTGATCCACCACTCAACGACCCCCACATAAGACATGACCACATATTGGAGAATGATATCCTCACTTAATCCGGATTTTCTGGCCTGAGATAAGTGTACTTCCTCCTTAAAATCCTCATTAAGAAATTCAACCAAGCGGTTGCGGAATTGTCCCGCTCCCTTACTGGCCATCATCGTCGAGAAGAACAAGTAATTCTGTTCCAAATAGGTAAACCAGGGAACGATGGATTCTTTCCATTCCAAGTCGGAAACCGAATGACAAATTTCACTTAATTCTTGGATATGCCCGTCAATGAGCTTGTCCAACAGATCATACTTATCGACGTAGTGCAGATAAATGGTGCCTCTGCTAACGTCCGCTCTATCGGAAATATCCTGTAGAGTAATATCATCGAAATTTTTTTCTGACATCAATTCAATCACTGCTGCTTTGATGGCTTCTTGTGATTTTCGAATTCTTCGATCCACTTTGGTCATGTGATTCTCACCAAACTTTCTAAAGATAATAAACAAATTTATGTTTAATGTTCACTAATTAACGAAACGCGTTCAATTAACAATGGTAAGCTTTCTTATTCTGTCTATAATTATTAACAGATGTTCATTAATATATCAATATTTGTTTTTATACAAAAACAGGTCAAAACATAGATTTCATAACTAGAGTGGGGGATGAATGATGCAACGTTTATGGACAAAGTCATTTATTCTAATGACGCTGGGTTTGCTTTTTTTATTTACTGCATTTTATATGCTGTATCCCACACTGCCACTTTTCATTAAAGAGATGGGTGGCAATGAAAAACAGGTGGGCTTGGCTATGGGAGCTTTAATGTTATCTTCCGTCATCCTTCGTCCTTTTGTTGGTGGACTACTGGATCGATTCGGCAGACGTCCGTTTATGATCGGAGGGTTGATTTTATTTATATTGGCGATGTACATGTACAACTGGGTTGGTGGAATTATCATGCTGATTGGACTTCGTATCGTGCATGGAATGAGCTGGGCTGTATCCACAACTTCCATGATGACAGCTGTGACTGACATGATTCCATCGGCTCGGCGCGGGGAAGGTATGGGGTGGTTTAGCACCTCCATGACGCTGGCAATGGCGGTTGGCCCCATGATTGGTCTGGGGATTATGCAAGGCACATCATATCAGACGATGTTTCTCTTTGCTGTTGGTTTGTCCGTCGTGGCCCTGCTTTTGACGCTAGGAGCCAAAATGCCATTTCAACCACATACGGACAGAAAGAAAATCCAAATCTTCGAAAAATCAGTCCTGCCTGTGATGGCGCCAATCTTTTTTCTTTTCATTGCATATGGTGGAATTACTACATTTGTACCCTTGTTTGCGGAGCAGATCAAAGTCAATTCTGGCACATTCTTTCTGGTCTATGCCGCGACACTTGCACTATCCCGGCCCATTGCGGGAAAGCTGTCCGATAAGAAAGGAGAGACAGCAGTCATTCTCCCGGCCCTTATCATTACGATCATTGCTTTGATTGTGCTTAGCTTTGCAACCAGTTTACTTGGCGTGCTCGCTTCAGCAGTTCTGTACGGGATCGGCTTTGGTTCCGCTCAGCCAGCTCTTCAGGCCATTACGCTCCGCCTTGCCCCCGAGGATCGGAAAGGGGCAGCCAATGCTTTCTTTTCAACGGCGACTGATCTCGGTATCGGACTGGGTGCGATGGTCTTGGGTCTGGTCTCTGAATACATGAGCTATCACATATTGTTTATGGTTAGTGCCTTGTCGGTCCTGGTTTCTTTTCTGCTTTTCATGATCTACGTAAGACGGTTGTTGAAAATCAAACAGACACTGCCTGCCAAAACGAGTGATTCCGTTTCATTGTAGTTGAATGGTAGTGTGTTAAATCAAATTTGTAGTATAATTTGTGCAGTTAAGAGCAGCAATTATTTCAGGATGCGGAGGCTTACTGCATGTTCATTAGAGAGATAGAAGAAAGAGATAATCAAGAAGTAGAGTCTCTGATTCGAAGTTGTTTGATCGAATTCGGGGCCAATAAATCTGGGACAGCGTGGGCTGATCCGAATCTGGGCGATTTTTATCATCTTTATCAACGCGAGGGCTCCAGGTATTGGGTGGTTGAGCATAACTCAACCGTTGTAGCTGGCTGCGGTATCGGACCCGTGGAGGGATTTTCACATATTTGTGAGTTGCAGAAGATGTATGCCTTAAAAGAAGCACGAGGCACCGGAATCTCATATGAATTGCTTCAGATTTCCCTTGATTTTGCCAAAGAACACTATGAACAATGTTATCTTGAGACGCTTAACAATATGGTTGCGGCCAACAAGTTCTATATCAAGAACGGTTTTATTCCTTTAGAAGAACCGTTAAATGCAACGGAGCATTTTGCTTGTGATGCATGGTATATCAAAACATTATAAATTCCACAACTCATGCCAAAGAGCCTAGTTCAAGCGGCAGATTGCCGACGATGAATTAGGCTTTTTGAGCATTTTATATACCCATTTACGTTAAAGAAACGTCAAACAGAGCTGCTCTACAATGCGGTCAGGAGAGTTGCCGCGTACGTTTTTTTGAAACAGATACGAATCATTACTCATGGCAGTCAGAAGCATGTCCGTTTTGAACAAGCTGATGGCCTGCGATTCGTCGCTCTCTGTTGCCATCTCTTCGAATAATCCAAATAGCTGTTGATGCAATTGGTCATAAAGAGGACTTGAGGTTCTGGACTCTGATCCTTGATATACTGCATTCTCGATGCCCGAGAGCAGCTCCGCATTTTTCTCTCTAAACTGGATAAACAACGTCAGCAGACCCCGCAATCGCTCAGTTGGTGGATACTGTGCGTTTTCCTGCAAATATATCTCCACATCATCGAAGAACAGCGCTGCGTTATCTTTGATCAAGTCCATACATAACTCACTTTTATTGCGGTATCGGCGGTATAAGGTACCCGCTCCAATCTGCGCTTCGGAAGCGATCTGATTCATGCTGACCCGCTCCACGCCGTGCAGCTCGAATAATGTGCTAGCCACATCCAAGATACGTTGGCGATTCTCGGCAGCATCCCGTCGCTCCGAACGAGAGGTTGTATTGGTTTTATCCACTGTCTGTCACTTCCTATCCTTCAACGTCCAAAATTTGACAAGGGGAGAACCCTCCGTTTAATATCAAGAAGAGGTTAAGCGGAGAGTTCTCCTTTTAATCTTAATCAAAACGAGAGGAATGTGCAACCCATGGAGAGTCATCATAACCAAGCTGCACTTCTGGTCATGGATATGCAGAACATCATTGTATCGCAATATGCGAAGCACGAGGATGCACTGTTCCCTTTTCAGAAAGCGATAGAAGCAGCTCGCAGACATAACGTACCTGTGATTTTTGTGAAGGTTGGTCATCGCCAGGATTCCCCTCCAATCAGTGAGCGCAACAAATTGTTTGGAAAAAAGTCGAGCCGTGGTGGTGAGAACGCAGCCAATCCGGCGATGAAAATGGCAATGGACATTCATGAATCGGTACAGCCGCTTCCAGGAGAGCACATTGTGGACAAGTTCCGCGTCAGTGGATTCTCAGGAAGCAACCTGGAAAACCTTCTTCAATCCCATGGCATTAATACACTTATTCTTAGCGGTATCGCAACAAGTGGAGTAGTGCTGTCTACCTTGTGTGAGGCGGCGGATAAGGATTACGCGCTGACTGTACTTTCTGATGCTTGTCTGGATAGGGACCCTGAAGTTCATCGAGTTCTCGTAGAGAGCGTATTCCCCAAACAAGCTGATGTGCTGACAGTAGATGATTGGATAAATTCATTAATGTAAACCAATAAAATGGTCGAAGCGAAGGGATGGTAATTATGAGTGAGTTAGATCTTAATGTTTCACAAAAAGCAGCACTGAGCCTGTTTAGTGGGGAAAGTGGTGAAAATCCGTTTTCACTGATCAAGCAATTGCGTGAAACAGGTCCTGTTATTCCAGTATCCTTGCCAATGGGTGGTACAGATCGCGGGCAGTGGTTGGTCACACGAATGGAAGAAGCGTCACAGGTACTCAAAGATCATGCCCACTTCACGGTAGACCCACTCTCCATCGACGGCAATGAGAATATTCTGAAAGCCTATGTGGAAAACGTAGATCCAGATGCTCCTCCAACGTTCTTTACCGGAAAATCAATGCTCTCTGTAGATGATCCTGATCATCGGAGATTACGTCGACTGGTCTCCAAAGCCTTTACCCCCAAATATATGGAAAGTCTTCGTCCACGTGTGCAGCAGATCGCTGATGAGTTACTAGATCAGGTTCAATCCCAGGGTGAGATGGACTTGGTCAAGGACTACGCCTTTCCCTTACCGATTCATGTGATATCCGATATGCTGGGAGTACCTAAAGCAGATCGCCCGCAGATCCAGACCTGGTCCTCCGCGATTGCACACGGTCTGGGCCTCGGAGTGCGTGAACCAGGAGTGGAGGAACACCTCAAAGCCTTCGGTGACTATACCGCACAACTGGTAGCTGAGAAACGCAAACATCCTGCGGATGATTTGATCAGTCAATTGATAGCTATAGAAGAAGAGGGCGATCGACTAAGTGAACCAGAATTGCTATCCATGATTACGTTATTGATCTTTGCTGGCCATGAGACGACATCTAATCTGATTGCTACGGGTACAATGATGTTATTGGATCATCCTGAACAATTGGAGAAGCTTAAGGCTGATCTTAGTCTAGCACCTTCTGCTGTTGAAGAATTGCTGCGTTTTAACGGGCCTGCAACCATTGCTGGACCTCGTTTTGCGACTCAGGATATAGAGCTGGCAGGGCAACAGATCAAAAAGGGAGATATGGTCATCCCCGTGCTGAAATCAGCCAATCGGGATGAACTTCAATTTGAACAGCCAGAGGATCTGGATGTTACACGTCATATTAATCGTCATCTGGCTTTTGGTCATGGCATTCATTCCTGCTTGGGAGCTCCACTTGCTCGTGTGGAGGGAGATATCGCCTTTACAACATTGTTAAGACGCATGCCTAATCTGCGACTTAATATTCCTCGGGAAAACATTGAGTGGCATTTGGCGCTAAGTTCGCAGAGCCTGGCTGCCTTACCTGTCGCATTTTAGCAGCAAGAGTTAGAGCTAGCTTCTATCGGCAAGAAAAAAATATATACCCAAAAAATCCGCCATGTTTGGCGGATTTCTTGTGTTAGGCTATAAGTTTTATGACGATAGGCAACACTCCAGGAATAAAGCTGTTTGATTTTGAACTTATGCTAGATTGATCATCGCACATTAACCGGAAATTGTATGAAAAACGAAGAAGAATGATGAAGTGAAAAGCAATTTGATACAAAATAAATGATTTGTTACAATATTATCGACTGAATTAAACTTTACGTTTAAATTTCCTGTTTCATAAATACATAAGAGGTGGTGAACGAATGCTTGAGCTGAGTTTTGATAATCCGGATGAACTGGTCACGGTCACGCATGCGTTATCGACTCGATCCAGAGTGGATATTCTCCGACTATTGATCTCCCAAAACCTGAATATCGTTGAAATCGCGGAAGCTCTCAAACTTCCCGTATCCACAGTAGCCAGCAACATCAAGGTTTTGGAAGCAGCAAGGCTGATTAATACAGAACTGCTGCCTGCCTCTCGCGGGGCGATGAAGGTATGCAGCCGCAATTACGATGATATTCATATTGCTCTTAATCTGGAGAAAGCAATTCCCAAAGGCGACATTCAGGTGTACGAAGTGGATATGCCTATCGGTCATTATAGTGATTGTGAAGTGTCACCCACATGCGGCATGGCGAATGGCGAGGGCATGATTATTCGTGAGGATGAACCCGCCAGCTTTTATCATCCGAAGCATGTCGGAGCGCAGATTATGTGGTTTCGTAAGGGATATGTCGAATATTTGATGCCACTGGAGATTCCGGCAGAAGCGGTAATCGAATCGCTGGAACTGTCCATGGAAATATGTTCTGAAGCGCCAAACTATGATCATAATTGGCCTTCCGATATCTCCGTATGGATTAACGGTGTGGAAATTGGTATGTGGACATGTCCTGGTGACTTTGGAGATCGGCGCGGCAAGCTCAACCCGGCGTGGTGGTTTGAATGGTCAACACAGTATGGTTTATTAAAGACATGGCGGGTGGACAAAAATAAGACGACGCTGGATATGGAGAAAATTTCAGCAGTGGATCTGGCTCAGCTTAACCTTCAAAACAGCCACAAGTTAAGGGTGCGGATCGGTATGAAGCCGGATGCGGTTCATCAGGGAGGCGTAAATCTCTTTGGGAGACAATTTGGAGATTATGACCAAAATATCAAGATGACTGTACATTATGCTGTTCATTAGAATGAGATGAAGAAGAAAGGCCTTGGTTGCAGATATTATGTAACTAAGGTCTTTTTTTATTTGATAATTACACTAAATATGTTTGAAAGCGTTGACAAGAGATAATTACCCTTATATAATCCCCTATAGATACAGTAATAATGTAATAAAACAATTATATCGTTTGTATCTACAAATTAGAGTAAAGGGGATACTCGCATGAAAAAAAAGATCGGCAGGTTAGCACTGACATTATTGCTCTCATTCTCAACCGTGTTAAGTGCATGTAGCGGAGGCAGTAATGAGGCGGGTGAGAGTGGCACTGGTGATGGAAAAGTGACATTGTCATTCTGGACATTGTTCGATGGTGGTGATGGCGCAAACATGCAGACATTAGTCGATGAATTCAACAAAACCCATCCGGACATAGAAGTGAAGAATACCAAATTGGCCTGGGGCGAGTATTATACGAAGCTCGTTACTGCTGTTGGTAACGGTAATGGACCGGACATTGGGATTTCCCATTCCTCCAGACTGCCCGATCTGATCAATCAGGGGGTTGTCACAGAGCTTGATACTCCGGCTACGGATGCAGGTGTGGATTGGAGCACCTATAACCAGAATCTCTTGGATGCGGTTACTGTAGAAGGTCAACATTATGCAGTCCCCATTGACACACATCCCTTTATCATGTTCTACAACAAAAAACTGCTAAAAGATGCAGGCTTGCTTGGTGAAGACGGAAAACCGATTCTGGAGCAATCGGCTGACGGATTTTTGAGTTTCCTTCAAACTTTAAAAGAGAAGTTGCCTGCCAAAACGACCCCGTTTGCATTGTCCAATAATAATGATGACCCTTACCGCTTGTGGTGGTCGCTGTACTCCCAGTTGGGTGGTAACGACGTGGTGTCGGATGATCTGAAGTCCGCAGCCATTGATAAGGAGAAAGGCATCAAAGCCGCTGACTATATCCAGAAGCTTTATACCGAAGGCTATATCAAGAAGAATGATCCGGACTTCTATAAAAATTTTCAAAGTGGAACAGCCGCTATTATCATGACAGGGGTCTGGACGACAGGAACGTGGGAATCCACCAAAGGACTTGAGTTTGGTGCTATGCCAATTCCGAAATTCTACGACCAGGAAGCAACATGGGGAGATTCTCATACCATTGTTTTGCCACTGACTAAGGATGAGGATCCGGCTAAACGCAAAGCAGCGATGACTTTCGCCGACTGGGTTGCTGACAATGGTCAGGTGTGGGCGAAAGCCGGACATATTCCATCCAAGCCATCCGTGCTGGAAAAACAGGAATTCAAGGATCTGCCATACCGCAGTGATTATTCCGAAGTTGCGAGTGTAGTTAAATTCAGCAAACATTCCACCAAAAATGCACAAATCCGCGATGAAGCTGCCTTTAAATTTTTGAATGAAGTATGGATGAACAAAATGACTCCTGCGGATGCCATGAACAACATGGAGACAGCCATTCAGAAAATACTGAGCGAATAGAAGGAAGACGGGTCACGCAAGCCTGCGTAATCACTATCTCTAGACAAGAAATCGCCGGCTTGCGTGCCAATCAAAGGGGAGACGCATATGAAGATCAAAAAAATGAGAGCGGATATGCAAGCGCTGGTATTTCTGCTTCCATTCTTAATTATTTATGGTTTATTTACGATCTGGCCCATGATTAAAGGTGTGGAGATGACCTTCTACAAATGGACGTTGATCAAGAAAATGGATTTTGTTGGCCTGGATAACTTCCGAAAAGTTTTTCAGGACAGAGAGGTTTGGGAAGCGATCTGGCATTCAACCTTCTTTGTTTTCTTGAGTACACCGACCATGATTATACTCGCGATTCTGCTGGCTTTGATTGCCAACCGAAAATCGTCTTTACAAAAGTTCTACCGCATCATCTTCTTTATACCAAGCGTACTCTCCGTTGCCGTCGCAGCTTATCTGGGTTTATTCGTATTTCAGCCTTATACGGGATTCGTCAATTCCGTCCTGCATCTTGTCAGGTTATTGCCTCAAAATTCCGAAATATTCTGGCTGACGGAAACGGGGCTCGCCTGGGTCGTTATTACCGTAATTACCTTGTGGTGGACAGTCGGATTTAACTTTATTTTGTATCTTTCCGCCATGCAGGAAATACCGGATGAAATTTATGAAGCAGCAAGGCTCGATGGTGCGAGTGATACACAAATATTTTGGAGGATTACTCTTCCTTATCTGAAGCCACTGACCAAAACCATTACCATGTTGCAGATTATCGCTTCCTACAAGGTCTTTATGCAGATTTATGTCATTACAGGCGGGGGACCGCTGGATCAGACACGTCCGATTATTCAGTTAATCTATCAGACCGGATTCAAGAACAACAACCTGGGCTATGCCGCAACGATGTCCTATATTTTATTCGTGATCCTGCTGGTGCTGTCGGCGCTGCAATACTGGATGACTAACCGGAAAGGGGCGGAATACTGATGAAATGGTTATATCGCACAGGTTCTGCGTTGATGGCGGTTATGTTTGCGGCCCCACTTGTGTGGATGCTGATGGTCTCCATCAAAGAAGAAGGCATGAAGATTATTACGGTCCTGGACTGGTTTAAACCGCCATATTCACTTGCCGTCTATAACGAAATTCTGACAACGACAAAGCTGTCACAGTGGGTGGTTAACAGTCTGTTCGTCGCTGTAGTTGTAACAGTACTGACTGTGATTTTCGCTGCCATGGCTGGATTCGCTCTGTCCAAAGTACCGTTTCGTTTCCGTACATTTGTTTTTTTCTTCATTCTTGGCGGACTGCTGATTCCGGGTGAAGCAACCATTATTCCGCTCTATCAGGTAGCCAAGGATTTGCATTTGCTGAACTCATACAGTGGATTGATTATTCCTGCTTTGGCTTCACCAGTAGCTGTCATCGTGCTCAAAAGCTTCTTCGATGGGGTTCCCAATGATCTGCTGGAGAGTGTGCAAATTGACGGGGGAGGCTTTTGGCGAATCTTTACCAGCATCATGCTGCCTTTGACACGTCCGGCCATGGCATCGATGGCGATTCTGACATTTATCGGTTCGTGGAACAATTTCTTATGGCCATTCCTTTCCATAACCGATGATAATCTGTTTACGCTACCAATGGGTATCCCAACGCTAATGGGTCAGTATTCAGAAGATTACGTCAAACCAATGGTTATCAATGCAGTGGCCTCTGTTCCCATCATTATATTGTTTATCATTTTTGAGAAACAGATTGTTAAAGGCATCAGCATGTCTGGTATTAAGGGTTAACACTTTTTCAGGCCTATGAGCCAAATACAGAGGAGATCGGAGAGAACAAGATGACAACTAAATTTTATAACAAGGATTATCCAAGACCGCAATTTGTACGCAATGAGTGGTTGGATTTGAATGGAGAATGGGATTTTAGTTTTGATGATAATAAGGCGGGTGAAAGCGAGCAGTGGTACGACCAGAATCAGTTTCCGGAAGGGACGAAAATTAAGGTTCCCTTTACCTATGAGACCCAAGCGAGCGGTATCGGAATCGAGACATTTCATCCTCTGGTCTGGTACCGCAGAAGTGTTCAGATTCCCCAGGAAGCAAAAGGAAAACGGAGCATTCTGCATTTTCAGGGAGTGGATTATCGCGCAAAATGTTGGGTGAACGGAACGGTTGTTGGTGAACATGAAGGTGGGTACGCAGCGTTTTCATTCGACATTACCCCTTATATCACTTACGGATCGGAGAATAACATTGTGCTTGAAGTAGAAGACAGTCAGAGCGCGATGCAGCCTCGGGGGAAACAACGCTGGGTGGATGACAATTTTGAATGTTTTTATGTGCAAAGTACCGGGATATGGAAAAGTGTTTGGCTGGAGCATGTGAGTGAAGCAAGGGTTGAAGCAGTTAAGATGACACCGGATATCGATCGTCATATGATTCGTGTGGACTTTCAATTGAATGGAATTGAAGGCAAGAGAAACTTGCGTTTGGAGACACGGATTGAGTTAAAGGGTCAGCATGTACAAACCATCAGCCTATCTCCAGACAGACCTTGGATGACCGTGGAAGCTAGTGTTAAACATGAAGCAGGCGGTCCGTGGAAACAGTCGTTATGGTCACCGGGCTCACCGAACCTGTACGATATCGAGTTTGTGATGTACGAAGATGAGAAAGAAATCGATCGGGTTCATTCCTATTTTGGTATGCGAAAAATATCGATTGAAAATGGGCAGATTCTGCTGAACAATGCTCCGTTGTACCAAAGAATGATTCTGGATCAGGGCTATTGGACAGAGAGCCATTTGACCCCACCTTCAGTGGAAGCGCTGATTGAGGATATCGATAAAATTGCCGAGATGGGATATAACGGAATCCGTAAACATATGAAACTGGAAGATCCACGCTTTTTGTATTGGTGTGATGTAAAAGGCATGTTGGTCTGGTCTGAGATGGCAGCAACCTTCGAGTTTAATGATGAGGCAGTGAGCCGATTCACCAAAGAATGGCTTGAAATTGTACCTCAGCAATACAATCATCCCAGCATCATTACCTGGGTGCCATTTAATGAATCGTGGGGAATACCGACGATTGGTCACGAGGTAAGGCAGCAGCAATTCACGCAATCCATTTACCATCTCACCAAAGCCATTGATCCGTATCGTCCGGTCATTACCAACGACGGATGGGAGCATACGGTATCGGATATTTTGACAATCCATGATTATGTGGAGACGGGAGAAGCCTTTCTGGAACGGTATCAGGATAAGGACTTGATCGTAAATAACAAGATTGCTTCCAATCGATGGAAGTTTGCATTTGCTGAAGGTTACCACTATAAAGGACAACCCATTATCATCAGTGAATTCGGCGGTATTGCTTTTCAATCGGATAAAGGCTGGGGTTATGGCAATCAGGTGGACTCGGTTGAAGCCTTTATTGAACGTTTCCGTTCCATCACCGAAGCGATCAAAGCCATTCCCTATATCTCGGGCTATTGTTATACACAGGTCACCGATGTGCAGCAGGAGATTAATGGTCTGTTGACGGAAGACCGTAAACCGAAAGTGCCACTGGAAGTGATCCGTAAAATCAATCTGGGGTGACAGGAGAGCTGAACATCATGCTACGACAGGATTATCCAAGGCCTCAATTTGTACGTAAAGATTGGCTGAGTTTGAATGGGGAATGGGAATTTGAATTCGATGATGATAACAAGGGACGTTCGGAAAAATGGAGTGAGGGCAAGCGAGCATTCAGCCGGCGAATCCAAGTGCCATTTGCTTTTCAAAGTCAACTTAGTGGCATTGCAGATCCGGAATTCCACGATAATGTATGGTACAAACGAACCTTTGACATTCCGAAGAACTTCACTGGCAAACGGCTGCTGCTGCACTTCGGAGCCGTGGACTATGAAGCCTCTGTCTGGGTCAATGGACAGCTTGTGGTTCGGCATGAAGGGGGACACACCCCTTTTCATGCCGACATTACGGATGCTCTGCTGGAAGGAAACAATACGCTGACCGTACAAGCGATAGATTATAGCAGGGATGTAACATTACCACGCGGGAAGCAGTTCTGGCAGGAGCAATCTGCCCAAATTTTCTATACCCGAACTACTGGAATATGGCAATCGGTGTGGCTTGAAGCTGTCGCACCCGTTCATCTACAGAAGGTGCGTCTCACTCCCGATGTCGATCGCAACGAGATCGAAGTTACGGCTCATCTTCAAAGGGAGCAAACAGAACCAAGGGATTGGCACGCACAGGATGTCAGGCTCCGTGTACAAATTGCCTATCAAGGTGAGCAGCTGTCTGAGGATGAATATCGGATTAGCGGCAGGACAGAGACCCGTACCATCGGACTTCACACCTTTAACGAGCATGGCCTTGGCAGGCTGTGGTCACCAGAGCAGCCCAATCTGTATGACATTCATTTCACTGTATTGGTGGATGGTGTGCCTGTCGATGAGGTCGATAGCTATTTCGGCATGCGCAAAATCTCTATTGAACAAGGTAAGCTGTTTCTGAATAACCGTCCTTATTATATGAAGCTTGTTCTGGATCAAGGGTATTTCCCGGATGGAAATCTGACTCCACCGAGTGACGAGGCCATCCGGCGTGATGTGGAATTAACGAAGGAACTGGGGTTTAACGGCGCCAGAAAACACCAGAAGATTGAAGATCCGAGATATCTGTACTGGTGTGATCAACTGGGACTGCTGGTGTGGGGAGAGATGGCGAATGCGTACGATTTCTCGGATCAATACGTCGCCCAGATAACAAGGGAATGGCAGGAGGCGCTGGAAAGGGACTACAACCATCCATGTGTTGTGGTCTGGGTACCTCTTAATGAAAGCTGGGGTGTTCCGAACATCCTGACCAGCAAGGAGCAGCAGTATCATGCCTTGTCGATGTATTATTTGACCAAGTCACTGGATTCTACCCGTCCGGTCATTTCCAATGATGGCTGGGAGATGGTTCAGACCGACTTGTATAACATCCATGATTATGAATGGAGAAGAGAGGTTCTGGAGGAACGCTACCGCACTCGTGAAAATGCGGTAAAAGCCCTTCCGGGCAGTCGAAAGCTTAGCGTGGGTAACTATCGTTATGAAGGACAGCCCGTTTTAATTACCGAATTCGGTGGAATCGGGTATAAGAAAAGTGACTGGGAAGGCTGGGGTTACTCCGGAGCGGAAAATGACGAGGATTTTGCACAGCGATTGCATGCCGTAGTACAGCCACTATTGGATTCTCCAGTAGTAGAAGGATTTTGTTACACCCAGCTGACGGACGTGGAACAGGAAATTAACGGTCTGCTGACGTATGACAGACAGCCCAAGATGCCGATGGAACAGATTCGGGCGATTATTGAAGGACATTATCCATCGTCGGCCGGCGAATAAGGAGGGGAATACGTGTTGAATACAAAGGAGAAAAGTAGATCCTGGGAAGGCGATTTTCAAGGGGAAAAGGCCATTTACCTTCGCTTTGGTTCCAGTGAGGCTGTTATGCTACCGGAGATCGGTGGTAATCTGGTCGCTTATCGTGATCTTGAACGGGGGCTTCGCTTCCTTCATGAACCTTCACCGGAAGAGATAGATTCATTCAAGGCAAGACCCATGATTCACGGGATCCCGGTTCTGTTTCCGCCAAATCGATATGAGGACGGGCGGTTTGCCTGGAACGGGCAGACGCTTCAGTTTCCGGTCAATGAGGAAGCAACAGGCAATCATTTGCATGGATTTTTGTATAATGCGCCCTGGGTTGTGGATGAGTATGGGCATACCGAGAATGAAAGCCATGTCTCGGTGTCCATAACTGTTGACGAAACTCATCCGATATACGTATGCTTTCCTTTTCAATTCAGTATTACATTACGCTACTCGCTGAGCAGTGATGGACTCATGCAGCATGTCCGCATTCGCAATCATGGAAGCTCCAGCATGCCGTGCCTGATCGCTTTTCATACTTCAATTAACGCTCCCTTTAATTCCGGGGGATCGGCTCGTGATTACAAGCTCAAGCTAACCATTGGAGACAGATGGGAATTAGATCAACGTATGCTGCCAACGACCTGTTTTCGGCCCTTGATTCAGGAGGAAGAGCAGATGCGTGACTCCGGGGTATATCCCTTCTTTGCAGAAATGGATAATCACTACACTGCTGTACCGCAAAACGGGAGAAACCGGATGGAGCTTCAGGATACGAGGAATGGAATGACCCTGATCTACGATGTGGGAACTTCTTATAAACAATGGATGATTTGGAACAATCATGCGGAAGAAGGGTTTTTCTGCCCCGAACCGCAGATTAATCTTGTGAATGCACCAAATCTGGATATGCAGGCCGAGGAAGCTGGATTATTTAGTTTGCAGCCGGGAGAAATCTGGGAGGAAACGAGCAGATTATATCTGCGTCATTCGTAAAAATAAAGATGAAGGGGAGCAGCCAGGACAGCTAATGCTGTGATCGCTGCTCCTTTTAAAAACCATTGAAGGCAGTGAATTCAGCCTGTCGTCGCCACACTGAATTAAAATAAGATAATGCCTGCTGCTCCAGCCACACTGAGAATCAGAAGGGGATGAAGCTTGTACTTGAGCAGAAGAAACAAACAAACTTCGCTAATAAGTAGTGTCGCAATCCATACCCAGCTTATGCCTGAGTTTTCACTTGGATATCCAAAATGAATGGCAGCATAGATAATGAGTCCCGTCGTTACGGGGCGCAAGCCATATAAAGAGGACTTTACCCATGAATTGTCGTGCATCCGATAAAATAAGGCGGAGAGTAGCACAATTACCACGAGTGAAGGCAAAATCATACCTGCAGTAGAGACAACGGCTCCGATATAACCTGCCGTCCGATAACCAATCAACGTTGCAGCATTGGTTGCAATCGAGCCTGGCGCCATACCGGCCAGCGCTACGGTTTGTTGGAATTCAGCGCTTGTCAGCCATCCTTTTTCCGTTACCTCGTGTTGAATGATCGGGATAACGGCGTAACCGCCACCAAACGAAACGAGGCCTACACGTATAAACATCATGAACAGGTCCCAGTACATCTCAATCGCTCCGATTCGTCTTACTTAAATGTAATATTCCAGTTCCGGGTAGCTGCCTGTTACAGACTTCTTCTCCATTTTCACTTGAAGGCCCAGCCGTTTTTTGATCCGAATCACGGCCATGCCGCATATCAATCCCGAAATAATAAGATAGAGGGGATGGATTCCTGCAAACAGAAGAACAGCTACGGTCACAATGGCAGCTATCGCTGTTGTTGTATCTAAGATAGAATACCTGGCCGTCCGATAAGCTGCCATGCTAATTAGTGCAATAATGCCACCGTTCATTCCTTTTAAAGCAGCTTCAACTTTGGGTTGGTTACGAAATAGGATGGCGAACACGCTGATCAGGATCACAATCAAAAACGTGGGACATGTCACGCCCATGACGGCAGACACAGCTCCCGCAATTCCTGCCTGGCGATGTCCGATCATCGCAGCGGCATTGACGCCAACTCCTCCGGGAGCAGATCCGGCAAGCGATATAAGCTCACCGATCTCGTCCTCTTGCATCCATTTTTTCTTGTTCACCACTTCGCGTTCAATAATAGGCAGCATTGCATATCCGCCTCCAAATGTGGAAGGGCCGATGCAAAAGAAAGTCCAAAAAAGCTGTGTCAGTAACATAAATTGTTCTTTCAGGTTTTGGATGCTACCCTTATCCTTTCCATCACGCATGATGAATTCGAGGCATCGGCATGGACTCCTTGCCAAGCTCAGCCCAGATGTATTTGAGCAGAAGCTCAGACTTGAGCTGGGTGTACTCAGGTTCATTCCACAAGTTAAAACGTTCATGGGGATCCTGTTCAAGATCGAAAAGTTCACCATAGATTTGATTGTAATAGACGGTGATTTTATACCGCTGTTCGACATATGTTTTTTGATGAATCGTCGTGGGTTCATGTCGAAATTCGCAGAGAGCATGATTACGAACGGCTTCCTTGGCGCCCATCCACACTTTCTTCTGATCGATGCCCGTCATGGCGTGCGGAATTGCAATGTTGCAAAGAGACAAGAAGGTAGGAGCCAGATCGACCAGCGATTGTATGGCATTTGATTTTTTCGCAGCAGGCACCTGACCAGGATATCTTACGATAAATGGGATTTTAATAAGATCTTCGTAATGGAATCCACCCTTGGCCTGAAGACCATGCTGTCCGAAGAAATGACCATGATCCGTTGTGAAAACGACGATTGTATCGTCTGCAATACCCAACTCATCCAGCTTATCGAGAATTTTGCCAATATATTTATCCATCATGCTGATCATTCCGTAATACACGCCGACCAGTTTTTTCTTGTCATACTTCGTTAGCCGGGATTTGTCGCCATATTCATAATAATGATGCGAACGGTAACCGTGAATGCCGAAGCCGGTTTCAACCAGATGCTCAAAATTCGGATTCTCCTCCTGGGTCAGTTGAAAATGGGGTGGGTTACGATCATGCTCTCCAGGTGTTATCGACGGAATCGTCAGATCATCGGGGTCATACATCGAATCCCAAGGTTCCGGTACCAGATATTCCGGATGCGGATCGAAAAAGCTGGCCCACAGAAAAAATGGATCATCAGCATGGGTGTATTGCTCCAAAAGGGAATTGGTTCGTTCGGCTATCCAGGTGTTGTAGTGATATTTCTCAGGGATGGGCCACGTATACGTTACGGAAGGGTCCATCGTCCCAGTTGGGGGAAGGAAGTAATCCCTCCAGTTCGTACATCCCTGTTCTTCCAGCCATAGCGCGTAATGCTGACCGACATGCGCTTCATTCGTATGATTACGTGTTAACTCTACGTGGTCAAAGCCGTAAAATGGACCGTGGAAATGTCTCCAGTACTCCAAATCCTGTAAGATGGGATACGCTTCTGCCGACGGGTATTCCTCCGTAGATTTCAAAGGCTGAAAATGTGCCTTACCTACTAGGGCAGTGCGGTAACCTGCCTCCTGGAAACTGTCCCCGACGGTATGACGGTCTTCAAGCAGTTTTGTGCCTAACGTCCAGGCTCCATGCTGACTGGGATACATACCTGTAATAATAGAAGCACGGCTAGGGGTACAGGTAGGGTTTGGGCAATAAGCCCGATCAAACGTTGTTCCTTGCCGGGCAAGACGGTCCAGATTGGGCGTGGAAATCTCAGACTGAAAAGCTCCGATCGTGTTCCAGTGCTGCTGGTCACTAGTGATTAGCAAAATGTTAGGTGTTCTCGACAAGTGTAATCGCCTCCTAGTAAGATGATATTGAAAAAAACGAGTTATAAAAATAGCCCGGTGTTATATTTTTATTGTCATTTTGTTATGATCAAACAAAATAGGAGAAGGAGGGAACTCCCTACGATGCAGGAATATGAGTATGAGCATGCAGAATTCATCTACTATAAGCCAGGTTATTTGGATAAAGAAGAACACATCTGGCCAGTCCGGGCAGGGCGAAGTATAGCCAAATCCAATTACCGAGTTGGCCCCAAACGTATCGAGTGTTACAGTCTTCATTTTGTGCATGAAGGTAGGGTCAGGCTTGAATTTGATGGCAAGCGAGTGGACCTGCAGAAGAATGATCTGTTTTGTCTGTTTCCCGGCAGAACCTATTACTATCACATGCTTCCCTCGGAATCTCCGCTGCAAATGAACTGGCTGGCATTGGATGGGCCTAAAGTCAAACCTTTATTGGAGCTGGCTGGTTTAACTCCGGAAAGTCCGTTTGGCAAACAGATGTTTTCTCCACAGGTCCAGGAAACGTCCGAACGACTGATTCATGCATTAGCATGTGTGGAACGGTGGAAGCCAGCAGTATCGCTGGAGTTGCATGGGTTGGTATATGGATTGTTAGCCAGCCTTGTTCCAGACACCAACTACGCACAGCCTACAGAACTAGCGGGCTGGATTCATGAATGCATGGATTACATGGAATTGCATGCAACAGAGGGTATTTCCGTGCAGCAGGTCGCCGACTTCGCAGGGGTACATCGTTCATACTTCTCCAACATGTTTACCACTCAGGTTGGACTGCCTCCGTTAAAATTCATGCAGAGAATACGAATGGATAAGGCCAAACAGCTTCTAAAGGATACGGATGCTACCGTTACGGAGATTGCTTTGTCTCTCGGTTATCCGAATTTATATTCATTTACCAGAGCATTCAAAATCTATTATAAAGTACCTCCAATCATGATGAGGAGAACCTCAAGCTGATCCTGAACAAACGCATGTCCAGTACGGAGAACGCTCACTTTTTATTGGATCTTGAAAAAGGAGACTCCCACAATGAAGCTCTCTACATTGCAGAGATGGATTTCACCGAAACGCAGCATTCAAGGGAAAATTTTTATCGCTTTTATTGCCGTTACCCTAGTATCCATTATTTTAATTACGGTCATTGTTTATATGAGCATGCGTGAAACGATTACGCAAAATGCGATTACTTCGGTTTCGGACAGCATAAGGCAGGCAGATGAATCATTGAACATAATGCTGGAAGAGATCGACCGTCTGAATACGGTCGTGGTGACTAACAAAAACACGGTTATTGACACTTTGCTCAGTCCGAATGAGGAAATCAGTTACGAGTGGTTTCAGGAACAGAAGCGGATGGATGAATTTCTATCGTCCCTGATCGATTATAAGGCCTATATTTCACGGATAGCTGTGGTGGGCCTGAGCGGGAAGGTATTTTTCTCAGGTGGACCTTGGCTGGACAGGACCATCTTGGGTACGCCAATGATGAATTACATGCTGCAAAATGGATCAAAGCACGCATATTTCAAGCAGACAGGAGTATCAGATGCGGTTACCATTGGTCGGGAGATTCGTTATAACCGTGCGACCATAGGGTTTGTCATGGTGGATCTTAATTATGAGTTTATCCAGAAAACATATGACGTGAGACCAACTACAGATAGCATGATCTATGTGCTGGACAAGGGAAATCAATTCATCTATGAAACCCGAACTGACTCACCTCTTACTCCATCTTATCAGCAAATTAAGAAGATCAATCAGCAATTTACAACGAATGGTGAAGCGGTCAGGCGCTACATTGATGGAAAAGAATATATCGTTGTTCGCCGTCAATCCGACTATACTGGGTGGAGTACTATTTCTTTGGTTCCGATGGATTCTCTGCTGACCGAATCGGTGAAGCTGCGCAACCTGCTGGCAGAGGTGTCCATTATTGTGTTTGTCGTTGTACTGATCGTTTCACTTCAAGTCTCTTCCCGAATTACCCTGAATATCCGAAAACTAAAATCACTGATGATGTTGGTGAAGGACGGAAATCTGACACTTCCCCAGAATGAGATTAACAGTGAAGATGAGACAGGACAACTGTACCATGTCTTTAACGGTATGGTGGAAGAATTGAAAGATCTGCTCGAAGGAATCCGCGTCAGCGAGAAAGAGAAGCGGGAAGCTGAGCTTACTGCGCTCCAAGCACAAATCCATCCTCATTTTTTATACAATTCGCTCAATACGATCAAGTATCTGGCCAGGCTAAACGGAGTTCCAAACATTGAAGCGGTCTCGGGATCGTTGATAGAGCTCATGCGAAGTGTCCTCGGTAATTCAAGCGAATTTCTTACGGTGCGTGAAGAATTGGCATATGTTGAGCATTACATCTCCATCATGAAGTACAGATATATGAAGCCGATTCGGATGATTACCGAAATTGAGGATGACGCATTGCTGGAATGCCGGGTGTTGAAGCTGATGCTGCAGCCCCTGGTTGAAAATGCAATTATTCATGGAATCGGACCAATTGAACAGAATGGATTCGTGTTGATACGGGTGTATGAAGAAGGAAACAATCTCAATATTGATGTGGTGGACAACGGAAAGGGGATCACGGAGGAGCAACGGGAGTATTTACTGAAAGGTACGGGTACAAACGGAGAAACATCACGTTTTAGTGGAATGGGTGTACGTAATGTACACGAACGAATCGTTCGCACATACGGCGACTCATATGGTGTCCATTTGTGCAGTGAACCGGGGGTGTACACCAAAGCTGAAATTTGGCTCCCCAAACTGGAGAAAAGTATGGAAAATACCAAACGAGAGGTGATATAAGCCATGTTTCAGGTGCTACTCGTTGATGATGAACCCTTAGTACACCATAATCTATGGACATTATTGGACTGGGCTGACTATGGATTTGAATTATGCGGTCAGGCGCATAATGGGTTAATTGCTTTAACGATGATTGAGCAGTCGCCACCGCATATTGTCATTATTGATGTAGATATGCCTGAAATGAACGGTGTAGAGCTCAATCGGGCTATCAAGGAACGTTTTCCGTGGATTAAGACCGTTATGCTCAGCAGTTATGACGATTATGACTATGTGCGGGATTGCCTGAACAATGGCTCCATTGATTATTTGCTCAAGCATCGATTGGATGAGTCAACGCTGCTCAACATCCTGAATAAAGCCGTATCGGAATTGCAGCAGGAAGATCGGTTGCGTGAGAAACAGGTCGCCGAGAGTGCCATGGCCGAGAAAGTGAGTCCCGAGGTTATGCGCGAGTATTTGCTGTATTTACTCAAAAGAAACACGAAATCAACGTACGGGTTTGAAGACGTTTCCCAGAAAGACAATCTGTATCCGCATGCGTCCAGATATGCAACCGCAGCTTTACAGATTGTTCCGTTCCTGCTGCTGACAGAGTCATACAGTGACGTGCAGACCAATGGCCTGGTTCAGCAGGTCGTCGATATGATGCAGCAGAGCCTGGGTGATATCCATGAGCGGACAGCGGTGTACGTTGAGGAAGGGCGATTTGTTATCGTGTTTTCTTTCAGGGAACGAAGCGAGCACATCATGCAGCGTGAGGTAGATGGACAACTGCGGAAGATTCAGCATGCGTTGGAACTGTTCCTGAATCTGCAAAGTGTAACCGCAGTAGGGCCAATATGCACCAGTCTATCACAGCTTGCATCCAGTTACTGCTCCGCCGAATACGAACTCGATGGATCTTCGTCTGTGAAAACGCTCAGAAGCCATACCCTCCAAGTTAAAAGTCCATGTTCGGACAAGCGTTCACATGAAAACGATCAGAGTCAACGAGTTTCTCTGACGATTGAGGAGCACAAGCAGCTTCTGTTATCCATTGAAAGGTTTGACAAGCAAGGCGTGCATCAATTGATTTCCACTATTATTGCTTCGATTGACCACTTGCCTATCCATTCACATACGGTTCAGATGATTGTCAGCGAGCTCATGCAAACGGGTGATAAAGCATGGAGGACCTGCTTGCCTTCCACAGATCCAGCGGTAGCTAATCTGCCTTCAAGAAGCGAGCTTGGGCGCATGAAAACGATAAGAGAACTGGAGCAAGGCCTGCAATCCTTCTTCTCCAGCCTGTTTCATTTGTTGAATCAACATCGTGTAATCGGTTCCTATTCTCGCCATGTCACGCAGACGATCCAATTCATTCTGGAGAGGTACTCCGGTTATGTCACATTGGAGCTTGCGGCAAGCGTAATCGGCCTGAATGCCTCCTATTTAAGCAGAATATTCAAGGAGGAGACGCAGCGGACTTTTTCAGAATATCTGAATCAGGTTCGGATTGACGCAGGGTGCAAGCTGCTGGACAGCGGCCGATACTCGATTAAAGAAATAAGCTTGCAAGTGGGATTTACGACACACAACTACTTTTTCAAAGTATTCAAAGAAATAACGGGTTTAACACCGCAAGCGTATTTGAGCAATCCAGGAAAAAGGAAGAACGAAACGAAGCTCCCATCTTTGCACTTGGGAAACTAGGCAGATAAGAGCAGAACTCTAAACTCGTAAAATATGTGGAGTAAAGGGTCATATTATTGTAATTACCTTCCATGCCCGGTGAATTATAATGAGCACACACCAACCGTGAACGCTTACAAATTACGTTGGTGATAAAGAATTGTGGGGGGCACAACTTTATGCGCAAACGCTGGGGAAGAAATATGATCATGATGATGATCGCTTCCAGTTTGATGCTGGCTGGATGCAATTCCGGTGGAAGCAATAACGAAGCTTCACCAGAGGTTTCGAAGAACGACGTTCATACGACTGGGTTTCCGATTGTGGACGAACCGGTGAATCTCAAGATGTTTACCCGCATTGCACCCGTAAATGGCCCTTTCAAGGAGATGCCGGTTTTCCAGGATTACGAGAAATTAAGCCATGTAAAGGTGGAATTCATTGAAGCGCAGACGGATGGTTTTCAGGAGAAAAAAAATCTGTTGTTTGCTTCGAATGAACTGCCGGATGCCCTGTTCCGTTCAGGTATTTCCCCGCTTGAAGCCATCCGCTATGGCTCTGCCGGCCAATTGATCCCACTGGAAGGTCTTATCGATGAATATGCTCCGAATTTGAAGAAATTAATGGAACAATATCCCGAAATTCGCTCAGGCATTACTACACCAGAGGGCCACATTTATACAATTCCGGGTATTGTTACGCTAAGTGCGGCGCGTACGGATAAGAAATGGATCAATCAGATGTGGCTGGACAAGCTGAATCTGAAAGTGCCGGAGACCACCGAAGAACTTTACAATGTATTGCTTGCCTTCCGTGATGGTGATCCGAATGGAAACGGCAAACAGGATGAACTTCCGATGACAGCCCGCGTAGGATTGGCTGTTGTAAACGCGATGAGTGGGTCATTCGGATTGGATTCACAGCTCGGCTATAACATTAATATTGAAAATGACAAAGTTAGTATCTGGATGGGCAGCGACCAGAATAAAGAAATGCTGATGTACTTAAATAAGCTGTATAAGGAAAAGCTGCTGGATCAGGAAATATTTTCACATACGGAAGCGCAATATCTGGCCAAGCAGGGATCGGGAAATACAGGTTTTTTCTTTGACCAGACGAACAATAACTTCTTGTCGATCAAAGACCAATATACTGGTATCGCCCCACTGGAAGGTCCACAAGGTGACCGTTTACAGAGTCAGGCTCTGCCAGTAGCCAGGGATTTTGGAGCCTTTGCAATCACATCCGTCAATAAATATCCTGAAGTCACGATGCGTTGGATTGATTATTTCTACAGTGACGAGGGTTCTACCCTGCTCCGATTCGGAAGAGAAGGCGAGCATTACGAGATGAAGGATGGTATTCCTTACTATAAAGAGGACTTCCTAAAAGAAATCAGTAACCAGGCCAAAATTACGCCTTATGCCGGCGGAGGCGCGCCACATCTCATCAGTGAACAGGTGGCTTCCTTTATCAATCCACCTCAGGTGCAGGAGGCGCAGCATAAGCTCGATCCGTTTATGCCAAAAGTCCGCTATGCGGCTCCGATGTTTGATGAGCAAACTGCCCAGGAAGTCAACATTCTGCGAAATGATATTGATAAATATTACGAAGAACAGAGTACAAAATTTATTGTGGGTGCAATCGGTTTTGACAAGTGGGAGCAATTCCAGACCACGCTCAAAAAGATGAGAGTTGAGGAACTGGAGAAGTTGTATCAGGATGCTTTTGACAAGATGCAGAAATAATGCTGAAACATCATGGATGAGGAGCAATTGCCTATGAAAAGCGTCAAAACCGATACAACGATGACGATGCCACGAAGCCATCCAAAAAAGAGTTCAGGCGTGTTAAGGCAAATGGGTAAAAGATTGGACCTGTACCTTATGCTGCTTCTGCCAGTCACTTGGTATGTGGTATTCCATTATGCCCCGTTGTATGGACTGCAAATTGCGTTCAAAAACTTCAATCCGGCTAAAGGGATTCTGGGCAGCAGTTGGGAAGGCTTTGGCCACTTCGAACGATTCTTTGATTCCTATTATTTCTGGAGACTTCTATGGAATACATTGTCAATTAACTTGTTCTCCTTATTAATTGCTTTTCCGATTCCGATTCTGCTAGCACTAATTATTAACGAAATTCGCAATAAAACCTTCAGCAAGTGGCTGCAAAATATTACGTATATTCCCCACTTTATTTCAGTGGTCGTTATCGTTGGCATACTGAATGTGTTTCTCTCGCCTCATACGGGTCCAGTCAATCTGTTGATTGAGGCTTTCGGAGGTACACCGATCCGTTTTCTTGAGGAAGCAGGTTGGTTCAAAACCATTTTTATCAGTTCGAATATATGGCAGAACATGGGCTGGCAATCCATCATCTATATTGCAGCTTTGAGCGGAGTGAATCCGCATCTGTATGAAGCTGCCAAGATGGACGGAGCATCAAGGCTGCGGCGCATTTGGCATATTTCGCTGCCCGGCATCGCTCCAGTCGTCATCATTTTGCTCATTCTGGACATCGGTCATTTCATGAACGTAGGGTTTGAGAAAATTTTGTTGATGCAAAACAATCTCAATCTGGAATCGAGCGACGTCATTTCCACGTTTGTCTATACGACAGGTATCCTCAAGGGAGAATACAGTTATACAGCTGCTATCGGGCTTTTTAATTCAATCATTAATCTGCTGTTACTTTTACTGGTCAATCGGATTGCGCGCAAGACGTCTGAGACGAGCTTATGGTAAAGGAGGGCAAGATCCCATGTCCAAGCAGGCGACAATACAAGCCAGTTCCAATGATCGGATTTTCGATGTAATCATCTACATCATAGCCTCAATCATTATCATCGCTGTGTTGTACCCACTGATTTTTATCGTGAGTGCTTCGTTCAGTGATCCCACAAAAGTATTAAACGGAGAAGTCTGGTTACTGCCCAAAGGACTGACGCTGGATGCTTACACGAATATTCTACACAACGAGAAGATTTGGCTGGGGTACCGTAATACGATATTTTATACGGTCGTGGGCACTGTGATTAACATTATCATGACCGTATTGGCCGCATATCCTCTTTCTAGACCTGACCTTCCTGGACGTAATGTAATCATGGTGTTCATCACGCTAACGATGTTCTTCAGTGGCGGATTAATTCCAACGTATCTATTGGTCAAAAATCTGGGCATGGTGGATACGATGTGGGCTCTGATCATTCCCGGCGCAATCGCCACGTACAATCTGATCGTGATGAGAACGTATTTTCAGTCGAGTATTCCCTGGGAGCTTCAAGAAGCTGCCCACATGGATGGGTGCTCCAATTGGCGGCTGCTTGTGAGCATTATCCTGCCCCTTTCCAAGCCGATCCTGGCCGTGATGGTGCTGTTCTATGCCGTAGGCCATTGGAATTCTTTTTTTAACGCGCTCATCTATATTCGTAACGAAAATCTGCATCCGCTTCAGTTGGTACTGCGCGAAATTCTGCTGATCAGCCAATCCGATGCCGTGGACGGCAGCCTTGGTTTGGAAGACAAAATCCTGCTCGCGGAGAGCATCAAGTATGCGGTGATTATCGTCTCCAGTTTGCCTGTACTGTTGATGTATCCTTTTGTGCAGCGCCATTTTGTTAAAGGGGTCATGATTGGATCGATTAAAGGTTAAATCCATATCAACCACAATGATGGAGGACTTATGTTGAAATCAAACGCCAGAATTAGTATAGATTGTAGTCGTGTAAGCGAACACACGGTCAACCCTTTTTTGTTTGGGCATTTTGTGGAAGACATCCGAGACCATATGGAAGCGATGCTTGCATTTCCATTGAAGGATATGGACTTTGAAAGCGAGGCTGAATCAAGCGCTTCTGTATCGGGAAGCTGGAGTACCTACACCAACGGAAGAAATACGCAATATGCAATGGAAGCCCCGGCTCCCAGACATTCGGGTCGCGCTCAGCGTATTCGTATCTTTAGTGATGATGAAGCGTACGCCGGGATTGCACAAAGCTGCGCATTGAAAGGGCCTATGGACTACACCGTTCGTATAGTTGCGCGAGCCTCCATCGAACTCCAGTATTTGATGGTGGAGGCGGTCGATAGACGTACGGAAGAAGTGCTCGGTCAGTTGAAAATCGAATTGCACAGCCATAACTGGCAGGATTATGAAGGACGGCTGACGATCCTACGTGCTTGTTCAGATGCAGAGATTCGGGTGTATGTTCCGACAGAGCATCCAAGATGGATCGATCATGTCTCCACGGGAATGCTCTGGCTGGACCATGTGTCTTTATTGCCTGTGGATCATATTGCTCTGGTAAAAAGCGAAATAATAGAGATGACCAGAGAACTAAACGCAGGCATGATGAGACTTGCAGGGAACTACATTAGCGCCTATCACTGGGAGCATGGCGTTGGGCCGATTCTGGAGAGGCCAGTCATGTACAACGAGGCATGGGGAGGATGGACCAGCAAATATTTCGGAACGGATGAATTTATCCGCTTTTGTTACGAGCTGCAGGTGGAACCTCTGATTTGTGTGAACGATGGATCGGGTACACCTCAAGAGGCCGCCCAATGGATTGAATATTGTAATGGAAGTGTAGATACCCCGATGGGGGCTCTTCGGGCGAAGAACGGATCTCCGGAACCATATCATGTGAAGTATTGGGAGATCGGCAACGAGGTGTGGGGGCAATGGCAAGTTGGAGCTTGCTCTGCGGAGCAATTTGCGGAGCGGACCGTACAGTTTGCCAAAACGATGAAGGAAGCAGATCCTTCCATTGTATTGCTGGCCTGTGGACATTACGAGCAGGATTGGAATAAAACTGTGCTTGCTCTGGCAGGGGAGTATATCGATTATTTAACATTACATTTATACCACGGCTACGGTCCCTTTGGCATGAATCGGGATACACCGGCTGAGGATCGGTATAAAGCAATGGCTAGTTATCCCGAGTGGACCCGGCACTATATACACCAAACAATGGAGGTCATTCATTCCGACATCAAACATCAGCATGTGAAGCTGGCCATCACCGAATATAACACGATGTACTATCCAAACACTGTGCGAAAAGGACTGCCAGACGAGCATACCCTTGGAGCAGCCGTGGCGAATGCCGCCAATCTGAATGAAATGATTCGTTGCAGCGATAGCGTGCAAATTGGCAGTTTCTCCGATCTGGTCAATGGTTGGCTTGGGGGATGTATCCGTGTCGGGGATTTCTATGCGGATCAATATCGGGGCAAGCATGCTGGATGGAGTGGACACCCACTCACGATCTATGGAACTCCAACCTATGAAGTATTAAAGCTTTACGCGAATCGGGATATTCATCATATCCTGCCTGTCGAAGCTGAATGTGGAACATTCTCTGTAACTTCAAACCAAAAAACGCCTGTAGAGCTGGATGCACTCCCCGATCTGGATGTTGTAGCCGGAATGAATGTTGATGGCAGCAGGGTCACCTTGTTTATTGTGAACCGAAGCTTGGAGGAAGTATCGGTTGAGCTGGATTTACAAGTTTTCGATGCGAGTGAGGAGGGGACCTTATATGAGATTACCAGCGATTCGTACAATAACATCAACTCCGTGTTTCAACCCAATCATATCAAGTGCACAGAACGGAGTGTTTTGACCGAGGATTGGCAGCGTGGTTACGTATTACATCCTTCATCCATCTATGTACTGGAGTTTGGAAAGGTAGACCGATTGTCTCGACATCCCGGACTGTAGACAAATAGGGTTTCAGAACCTGTACCTAAGTTCTGAAACCCTATTCTCTGTTCTATGGTGTCTTGACTACCAATCAATCCGATATTTGCCTGATGAAAGCAGGCATTTTAAATAATTACTTGTTTTCGCTTATACAAAACGGGTATTGCCGCTGCTATAAGGATCACACCCATAATGGCGGGTGCAGCATGACCAAGCGATACATAGATTTGACCTCCAATGATAGGACCAATCATTCTAGCTAAAGCCTGAATAGATTGGCTACCGCCTTGAACCCTGCCTTGTTCACTAGAATCGACAGATTTGGAGAGCATGCCATTGAAGGAAGGCCCGAAGATCGAATCACCAAAACCAAAGATAAACATGCCCACGATAAACAGTGGATAGAATGAGAACAAAGTAGATAACGCAATGAGACTGTAGCCTATTATCTCTGAAATCATTCCAAGAATGGCGATCTGTTTATCGCTAAGCTTTTTCAAAAGCTTAGGCATGATGAGACCTTGTGAGATGATATCCTGGACACCCATAATTGAGAACATAAGTCCGATGATTGCAGGCTTCCAATTGAAAGTATCCATTGAAAATTGTGAGAAAACGGCCTGTAAAGATCCGTTGGGTATCCAAAGTAAGAAGGCTGAGATAAGTAGTCTGTTTAAGTTTTTCATGGAAAGCAGGTTTGCAAGCTGTATGAATGGATTAAGTCTCACCAAAGTAATTTCTTTCAGTCTATGTGTCTTAGCAAGACTCTCAGGCATAAAAAAGAATCCATATATAACATTCACCAAAGTAATGATGGCTCCAAAATACATGGGTGCAGAATAATCAATCTTGGCGAGTAATCCGCCTACAGTCGGGCCAATGACGGTGCCTACACCTACAACCGCACTCACCCATCCAAAGTATTTGGTTCTCTGTTCGGGTGGGATGATGTCCGCAAAATATGCGAAGATTGTACCTATGCTTCCTCCTGTGATACCCTCGATTATACGCCCCGCAAAGAGTACCCATAGGGCTCCACCTATGCCGAAAACCAAGTATCCAATTACGGAACCCAAAAGGCATACCAGGAGCAATGGACGACGGCCATATTTATCGCTCAGAGCTCCAAGCACGGGAGACGCAAAAAATACGCAAAAGGCATAAACAGAGGTCAGCAGCGTAACAACGATAGCTTGTTCTCCTGGACTGCTTGTATAAGGCTGTACTAGAAATGGGACAACAGGCGCGATAATACTGAAGCCTATTCCGCAAAGAAACACAGAGATCAGACCGAATAATAAAGCGTGTTTGTCTATGGTTTGTTCTGTGTTCTGTGTATGATGTGATCGTGATTTAAACATTAAATTCTCCTCTCAAACGTCGTAATTTTATTTCCTTGGAAACATTAATATCGTACAACTGCTTTGTTTCCTTGTCAACAAAATAATAACAATAAAAAAACAGCCTGTTCTCAAATAGAGTCCGGCTGCCTTTAGTTTAACTTTCATTATTAAGATTTATTCCGACTTCAGATTTGTACCCAGCTTCTTTATTTCTGCATCCAAATGCCGATTATACTTGTCCACGAAGTTAAGCATACTGTCAAACTGATCGTCGGTTACCTGTTCGAATACAATTTTATCTCGCTCTTGAAACTCATTGTGCAGGTCCTCATGGATTTGATAAATGACTTTCCCTTGTTCTGTAAGCCTAAAATAGATCTCTTTCTTGTTATCCGACTTCTGATAGCTTTCAATCAGGCCTTTTTCTATGAGCTTCTTCGTTAATTTACTTATCGCACCTCGAGTCATATAAAAGGACTCTGCAAGCTTTGTTACATTGGAATCTGCATTTTTTTCAATGTATTCGATGCAATGTACTTCAGAAGGTTTATACCCCTTAAGACTTTCTTCCATCTTATCTTTATTAAGCCAAACCAGCTTGTTATATAAGTCCCTGAAACCCACTAAGACCTGTTCCTCTTTATTCATGGCCTATCCTCCCACCCATTGGTGCATTACAATATTATATTCAATTTTGGTTTCCAGTTCAAAAATATTGAAAACAATTATTTAGGAAGGGATCTATACGTGATAAAAGAGAGACAAAAGCTTCTAAATTACAGTGTAAATCAAGGTTAATTTCTGAATAAACTTTTTTCTTAACGACATACTACTTCAGAAGAGGTGGTAAAATTTGCAGCGAATCCATGAACAGGATCTTCACGATATAGAAAAGCAACTCTATGACCGTTTCGAAAAGAGCACGGATTTCAGCAATAAGGACGTACTTATCGCCAATCAGAAATTCAGAGCATACTTCGTGAAAACGCTAGTCGATCTTCCGACAACGTTGTCCTCAATAAATCAAGCGGCAAGTGGTAATGAGAACGAATCTTTTCTGAAAATGTTCAGTCCTTTTGAAGAAGAAGCATCCATGTCATTGGACGAACTATGCAACAATCTCCTGCATGGAAAACTTGTGTTGTTTAGCACAAAAGGATTAGCAGCAGTCATTGAACCGGAACATCCTGGAATTTCACGGTCCGTAAGCTCGCCAGAGAGCGAAAATCCCCTTCAATCCGCGTTCGATGCTTTTACAGAAGATATTGATAAAAATATAGGTTTGTTGCGAAAAAAAATGATATCCGACCAGTTGGTGATCGAAAGCAGAGAGACAGGGGTTCAGTCTACCAAGAAAATTGCCATGGTGTACATTGAGGGAGTTGCCCAACCCAAAGTCATTGCGGCAATTCGGGATAAGCTGGAACAAAATAAGGATAAGGAACTGACTACGGTAAGGGACCTGCTTAGTATACTGGGGCATCCTAGATTCTCAATAACACCAACGTATATCTCTTCGGAGCTACCGGGTGAGATGGTACAGAATATGATGAACGGAAAAGTGGTTATTTTGATTGACCAATATTCGTTTGCTTTTGCTTTCCCAGCGATCATAACGGATTTGTGGTCAACAACGTTGGACGTCAACTACCCGTATCTATTTCAGGTGTTTTTACGAACCATCCGGGCGATTGGTGCACTTCTGGCCATCACACTTCCGGGTCTGTATATTGTGCTTAATTCGGTAAACCCGGAACTGTTGCGAATCCAGTTAGCCATCACGGTAGCCAAGAGCAGGGAAGGGGTCCCTTATCCTTCGTTGATCGAAATGCTGCTGGTAATGTTGCTTCTGGAGATGATTATCGAAGCCACGATTCGACTACCAAAGAACATCGGACCCACCATAACCATGATTGGCGGTATTCTGTTGGGTCAAGCCATTGTCCAAGCTAAACTTGTCAGTAATCTATTAATTATTATTCTAGTTGCCTCTGCGATCGCTAATTTTGTGCTGGCGGGTTATATGAATACGACGGGTATACGAATGTATAAATATGTTGTCATGATCATCAGTTCCTTCTTTGGGATATGGGGTCTTGAGGCTGCGATGATTTGGATTATATTGTATTTTTCCTCGTTGAGTAGTTGCTCCGTTCCCTACTTAAGTTTAAGTGTGAAAGGAAAGGCTCAGGATGAATAAAGCCCAGATTCTTACTATGTTTGTTCTGCTTCACCTTGCTTCGATCTTTGCCATCTTTCCTGAACGGATCATCTCTGCGACTTCAAAAGGACACTGGGAACCCATAACGATCCTCTTTTTGGCAGAGCTACTGGTTCTATGGATGTACTTAAAAGCGTTGTCGCAGTTTCCGGGGAAAACAGTGGTGGACATCTGTAATGAATCACTGGGCAAATGGGTAACGAGACTGATCGTTCTGCCGATGTTGATCTTCCTATATATCGAGCTGTTATTGCTTATGTACTTCCAGTCTGTCGAAATCAAAGCTGTATTACTACAGAGAACACCGCCAGTAGCAACATCAGCTCTCTTTATCGTTCTGTGTTTCTATGCTGTTTGGAAGGGACTCGAGGTCATGATTCGGGCGAGCATCGGATTGTGTATTCTCTTGATGCCATTCATTTTTTTCTCCATGATGATCAGCATCCAGAATTTCAGAATCAGCTACATTTTTCCGATTTGGGATAGTGGAATGTCGTTTTTCTCCAATTCGGATTTCTATGTATGTACGGTCATTTCAGCCGGGTTCCTATTCCTTGGCATGATTCCCTCCAAGCAACGGCTTAGTTTTGGTAAAGCAGCTGCTGCGGTTGGTATCATATTTGTGTTTGCTTTGGGATCTGTATATGTTCCGCTTCTCGTATTCGGTCAGGAAACGGTAATTCATTTGCAATATCCCATGCTTATGGCATCGGATACCATTGATCTAGAGTGGGTTGTATTTGACTGGCTTCCAAGCTTCTACGTGGTAGCCTCCAGTGCGCTGGGTGTTCTAAAGGTTTCCGTTTTACTCTGGATTCTGGTGTCCCTGCTGAATCAGTTATTTATGCCGAAAATCAATCGATTATGGGTTCTTTCCGTGGTGTGCTTCACCTTGTACGTGTTCAGTCTCATGATACCGGATGTCAACGCTTTGAATTCATACCTGTACCTGAATTCTTTCTTTTGCGTTTATAGCGTTATCGGTTTTCCAATCATTGTATTCCTCGCGGCGCAATGGCAGCGAAAGAGGGTGAGTACATGAACATGCGCATCATCAAGACTCTGATTGTAGGCTTATCTATGATGATGTTACTTCCGGGATGTTGGGATACCAAGGATATTAACAAACAATATCTGCCTGTTGTCATGGGAGTGGGAAAGGGAAACACGGAAAAATACAGGATCATTCTCCAAATACCCGATGCATCAGGCAAAACCCAAATTCTTGACAAAGAAGCGAAATCCATCAGTAAAGCCATTGATTTGATTCGCACGGATTCCGAAAAAAGCATCGAATTGGTACATTTGAGATTATTGCTAATCGACAGGAAAGTCGCAGAGCAGGGAATTGATAACATCATCAATTTTGCTGTGAGAGCGAATGATATCTCGATTAAAGGCTTGGTAGGGGTTATTGACGGTGATTTTGAGAAGACGATGTATCATCAAATTTCGCCAACACCTGAAATTTCTTCCTACGACTTTTTTAGCCAGGATGCCGGGTGGACGCCCAATCAATCCATCGTCCGAATATGGGAAGCTTATCAAAACCAAAATTCATATACGGAAGACATGGCCATCCCCATGCTCAAAAACGGCGATCGAACTTTGTTCACCTTTAAAGGCACGGCCGTGATGCGGGATGACCGCATGGTAGGAACGCTCAATCAGGAAGAGACACTTTTGTTTAATTTATTTAAAGGCAAATATTCAGGGGGAACCATTGAAGTGGCACAGAACACGAGTGTTCTTATTCAAGACACTAAAATCAAACACAAGACCTCCTGGTCGGAGAACGGGCCATCCATCCTGACGGATATTCTTCTCAATGTAGTGATTACGGAAAGCCCTGAAAGTAAGGGTAACGCGGTGATTGAGAAAGAAATGAAAGAACAGATCAGCCAACAGTTTAATGAAACGGTAAGGAAGGTTCAATCTTTTAAATCGGATGTATTGGGTGTAGGCATGATATTTCGACCCCAACTGTCGGAGGGGAAATTAAAGGAATGGAAAACCAAGTGGTTTCCGAAGCTGGAGCAAAAGATCAACGTTCGTGTCAACGTTCTGAACGAAATTTATTTTAAAGAAAATGCCAATGATAATGATAGTCAGGGGCAAATGTTAAAAAAATAGCTTAGGATTATTTAATCCGCTATAAGCGAGGAAAATGCTATGCCGTTATGAAGTCGCCCTGGTGGCGACTTTTTTTATAATATTAGAAAGGTTCAGCGTGAGTTTTTATTTATGAAAGATTCAGCTCCAATAACGTATTCACTTGCTCTTCCATGACATGAGGTGGATAGGGCATTTGGTTTATAAACCACCATTCCACAATTCCCACATACGCTGGCGCAAAGAATTGAAGCAAAATGTCTTCACTTATCCCGCGATTTTTCCCTTCATTCATGTCCCATCCGTTTTTTATATCCTCGATGACAAATTGGAGAAAACGGCTGCGAAAGAAGGGTGCTCCTTTACTTGTTAACATAGCTGAAAAGAATAAATAGTTGTTCTCAAAGTATTCAAACCAGCTCATTCCCCCATCTGTAGCATTCGTTTCAGATTCGGATTCACACAATACCTGTAGTTCGTTCACATGTTCCTCGATGAGCTTATCCAGTAAATCATACTTATCCAGATAGTGAAGATAGATGGTTCTGCGGCTAACATTCGCTGTGTCGGAAATATCCTGAATCGTAATCTGGTCGAAATGCTTTTGAGACATAAGTTCAATCAACGCTTTTTTAATGGCATCTTGAGATTTGAGTATTCTTCGATCCACTTTGGGCATTTCGAGTCACCTGACTTTCCTCTGTTTGTATCCAAATTTCCACGATCTGTGCACTAATGCACAAATCATCATCTTTTAGTCATTGTAGATAAGACGTACTTTCTATAATAATACACATAAGCGCAAAAATACATTCTTGTGCATTTATTTTTTATCTGCGCCATTCGTAAGTTTAGAGAATGAATCAGAAATAGTGAAGGAGTTTTGCTTGTGGTCAAATCAAATCATGTACTCATGTATATATTAATTATCGGTGTTTTCGGCATCCTAACTACAGAGATGGGCGTCATTGGGATATTACCTCAAATAGCTGATTATTTTCATGTCAGTGTTTCCAAGGCTGGCTTGCTCGTGAGTCTCTTTGCACTCGCTGTTGCGATTGCGGGTCCTACGATGCCTTTATTATTTTCCGGTATAAACCGTAAAACGGTGATGTTACTCGTGCTCGGTATTTTTGTTGCATGTAATATTATTTCCATCTTTGCACCAACGTTCACCGTTGCCATCGTGGCTCGTATCATTCCGGGCTTTTTCCATCCCATTTATTGTTCATTGGCTTTGACCGTAGCAGCGACCTCTGTAAGCAGTGAAGAAGCTCCCAAAGCGGTATCTAAAGTAATGCTTGGAGTCACCGCAGGAATGGTACTTGGCGTACCAATCACAAACTATATCGCGAATGGAACATCGGTAGAAATGGCAATGGTATTCTTTGCGATCGTAAACGCGTTGGCATTTCTGGGTACATGGATATTTATCCCCTCTATGCCTGTTAAGGAAAAACTTGCGTATGGAACACAATTGGGAATCTTAAAAAGAGGTATCACTTGGCTAGCCATCGCTGCAGTGATCCTTATGGCTTCGGCAACAGCAAGTGTGAATAGTTACATCGCAGAGTACTTGGGCTCTATCACTCATATTTCGGGAAAAACATTGAGTATCGTGTTATTTATATATGGTTTAGCCAGTCTAGTGGGAAACGTGGTGGGAGGCAGGCTGCTTTCTAAAAACACACGTAAAACCGTTATACTTTTTCCCGTAGTATTGGGCATCGTATATCTTTTATCCTTTTGGACGGGCACATCCACTGGACCTATGATTTTAACCGTGATTTTATGGGGAGTATGTTATGCAATAAGCAATCTAATTGGTCAGTATTGGATCACCTCTGCCGCGCCAGAAGCGCCCGATTTCTCGAATGGTTTGTTCCTTTCATGCGGTAATTTGGGAATAACCTTGGGAACTGCTGTAGGCGGGCTGTTCATCTCGGGGATCGGCACACAGTACATCGTGCTTGGAGGTGTATTGTTCCTGGTACTAAGTCTGTTATCCATTTTGCTGAGAATTCGATTATTTGCCCCCGTAAAAAACAACATGTAAGCTAAGCAATCTTAAGCAACCTTAAGCAACCTTAAGTGACATACACAAAAGGGAAATGTTCATTATTCATCATCTTGCTTACCAAATAATGAACATTTCCCATCGTGTTGTTTACTAATGCACGTTTTATAGCCATTTGGGAATTGCGAGATTTTTTCTCATGCTTAATACTCTACTCAAGAATAGTTATTCTTCCGTGTGTATCTTATGCAGGCATCAGAGCTATCTGCAAAGGTAGCAAAAACCATCCGAAAGCGAGGGAGGAATACGCAAATGGATTATGTGAAGCTTGGCAATACAGGTCTGGATGTGTCCCGTCTGTGCTTGGGCTGTATGGGATTTGGTACAGCCGTTCCTGGAGGCCATCGATGGGTCATTAATGAAGAGAACAGTCGTCCCGTTATTAAAAAGGCGTTGGATTTAGGCATCAATTTTTTTGATACAGCAAATGTATATTCAGCTGGAACCAGCGAGGAAGTGATTGGGCGCACCCTACGTGACTATGCCAATCGAGATGAAATTGTACTTGCAACGAAAATTAATGGTCGTATGCACCAAGGCCCAAATGGTGCCGGACTTTCCCGTAAGGCCATTATGAGTGAGATAGATAAAAGCCTGAAGCGGCTGGAAACAGATTATGTGGATTTGTATCAGATCCATCGCTGGGATTACACTACACCCATTGAAGAGACGATGGAAGCCTTACATGATGTGGTCAAAGCAGGAAAGGTAAGATACATAGGCGCTTCTGCGATGTACGCGTGGCAGTTTTTGAAAGCGTTACATGTAGCTGAGCAAAATGGGTGGACCCGCTTTGTATCCATGCAGGATCACTACAATCTTATCTATCGTGAGGAAGAAAGAGAGATGCTTCCGCTCTGTAAAGCTGAGAAAATCGGTGTGATTCCGTATAGTCCGCTTGCAGGAGGCCGATTGACAAGAGACCCTCAGGAAAAAACACATCGTTCCGAAACCGATCAGATTGCAAAGCAAAAATATGATGCAACTGCAGATACCGACCGATTGATCATTGATCAGGTTGCCGCGATCGCTGAGAAGCATGGGGTTCCTCGTGTACAAATCGCACTTGCCTGGTTACTGCAAAAGGAACCGGTCACAGCTCCCATCATTGGTGCTACCAAAATATCGCATCTGAAGGATGGTGTAGCCGCTCTTTCGATTAAGCTAACACCTGAAGAAATAGCATCGTTAGAAGAACCCTATGTGCCTCACCGAATTGTTGGTCATCAATAATCAAGATGATTGGATAAGGAAGATGGAAAAAACGTAAATTAACAGGTTCATCACATATACAAACAGAAGTCGCCTAATTGGCGGCTTCTTTATGTTTTTATCTGGCAATGCAGCATCGAATTTATTCGTTTTAGAGTGTAATGGAATTAAGCATTCTGAGATGGAGGAAGTCTTCGTAAAATAACATATCGCAGTGCTTACGATTATAAGGCTTGGTTAAGGGGATAATTGTTAATTGGAGAAAATCATTCACAATATACAGCTGTAAAGGAGCGGGATCATGTCCTTCTTTAGAACACTTTCCGTACGGGCAAAGGAAGACGAGTTGATGGACGATTTCTCCATGGGGGGAGAAGAATTGAGCGAAGCGCTCAAACATCTGAGAAGGCTGAACAAAATATTTGCTGCTCCCGCTCCAACCCGTGCAGGGGTGGAGAAGTTATGGAAAGCGATTGGCAGTCCAACTACGCTGACCCTTCTTGATGTGGGAGCGGGTTCAGGTGATGTGAACCAGAAACTATTGCGCTGGGCGGACCAGAAGGGAGTTAAGCTGGAGATTACTCTGGTCGACCTGACAGAGGAGGCATGTGAGCAAGCGAGAAACCTTTTCTGGAATGAACCGAGAATCAAGGTTCGGCGTGCCGATGTCAAGGAATTGCCGGATGCCTCAGCAGACATCGTAACCGGCTCGCAATTTGTCCATCATTTTGAAGGAAAGCAACTCGTGGAGATGGTCTCGCATATGCTGCGTGCCTCCAAATATGGTGTTGTGATTAACGATATCCATCGGCATCCCATATCTTATGCGGCTGTCTGGGTAACCACTCGAATAATCTCACGCAATCGATACATTCGTCATGATGGACCGCTGTCTGTTGCAAAAGGCTTCACGGGAAGGGATTGGCGGGAATTGAAACAGCAGTTGAACCATGACACGCTGACCTATGAATGGAAGCCGTTGTTCCGCTATTCTGTCGTGATACCCCATCATGGGACGTTATCATAGCATCATTACATCAATAGGCAGTTATTATAAATGGACAATGAAAGGCGGGTGTTCTTACGTGTCTACACCATTGGATGCCATAGTCATCGGAGCGGGAATTGCCGGCAGTACCTGCGCGTTGCAGCTTGCCAGGCAAGGGCATCGGACACTGCTGCTGGATCGGCAGGAATTTCCACGTCACAAAACATGCGGTGAATTTATGTCACCTGAGACAACGGAGATGCTGGATTATTTGGGGATCAACCTTAGTGAACAAGAGATAAAGCCGAGTACGCTGGATCATGCCAAGATCATTATGCCTCAGGGCGGGGAGATCGTGGCGCCTTTGCCGGGATTGGCCTATGGGATTAGCAGATATGAGCTGGATCGGATTTTACACGAGCAGGCTACAGCCGCAGGCGTTGAGATCGTTACGAAGGCAACGATAACCAACATTCAGCAGTTAGATGATTGTAGCTATGAAATCGAAGCCAAACAAGGAAATGACCGAATTCAGTATCGAGCAAAAACCGTTATTGGAGCCCATGGCTCGAAGAAGCCGCGCGGGATGACCTCGCCAGCCGAGCTGCGGGATAAAACAGCATATGTTGGTGTCAAATCACACTATCGGGGGATCACCATTCCGCCACGGGTAGAGCTGTATTTTTGCAAGGGAGGATATGTCGGCATTTCTCCGATTGAGGATGGTATCGCAAATGTAGCTGCATTGCTGACACTTGATACGGTGCGGGGAAGCGGCAAGTCTGTAGAGGATATTTTGCAGGCAGCATCCCTAACCAACGAAAGATTGGCCGCGAGGCTTGCTGAGGGAAGCCCAGTTCCAGGAACACAGGTCTCGATCGCACCACTCCATCTCTCCAATGTTCCTGAACCGTGGTCCCAATATCCTCATATTGGGGATGCGATGCTGATGATCCCTCCCCTGTGTGGTGACGGGATGTCCATTGCACTTCGTTCCTCACTGCTGTGTGCTGAATGGACTGACAGGTATCTTCAAAGAAAGATCAACTTTACGCAGTGGCAGCAAGAGTATTCGAAAGAAGCCAATCTTGAATTCTCCCGACTGCTCCGGCGTGCACGAAGAATTCAGAAGCTGGCTTTTGCCAAAACGAATAAATTCTATCCTGGTTTGGCCCGGATGGTACCTGGTCTGGCGACTTATCTGGTTAAGGCAACACGGTTATCAGAAATCAATCTTGTCCATCGATCATAGATGGCAGCAAAGTGACATCCATAAAGTAAAATCCGTAGGAGTAGGGGGCGGCTTATGTCAGCCTCTTTTTTGTTGTTTCTCTGCCAATTTTGACGAGACCGTTTAGAAATCTGCCAAATACTCGTATAATAGAATCTAATTGTAGCTTTAGAGACAAGAGTCTGATTTGAATTCGGGAGGCATTATTTTAAGATGAACTATTCATTTTCCAACCGGATTGCTGCATTGCAGCCATCCATCATTCGTGAGATCCTGAAGGCTTCTTCGGGCCAAAATGTAATTCCGTTCTCTGCGGGGAATCCCGCTCCGGAGACGTTCCCTATTGAGGCGATTCGCACATTTACTCAATCGATTCTGGAACAGGACCCGGTAACAGCACTGCAATACGGAATTACCGAAGGCTATGCCCCGCTGAGGGATACATTGACTACACATCTGAAGACAGGCTTTGACACGGGTAAAGCATCGGATGAACTGTTCATTGTATCTGGAGCACAGCAAGGAATTGAACTTGCTTGTAAAGTATTCTGTAATGAAGGCGATACGATTATCTGTGAGAGCCCGAGCTTTATCGGCTCACTGAACTCTTTCCGGGCTTCAGGTGCAAACCTGGTCGGCGTTCCGATGGAGACGGACGGTATGGATATCGGGAAGCTGGAGCATGCCCTGCAAACTGAGCAGAATGTAAAGATGATCTATGTGATTCCGAGCTTCCAAAACCCTACAGGTTTTACCACCAGCCTGGAGAAGCGCAAGGCAATTTATGATCTTGCAAAGAAGTATGGAGTTATGATTCTGGAAGATAACCCATACGGAGAACTTCGGTTTCGTGGAGAAGATGTAGCGACAATTAAATCGATGGATGATGAAGGTCTGGTTATTTACGTAGGTTCCTTCTCCAAGATTCTGTCCGCTGGCTTGCGTGTTGGTTATGTTCTGGCACCTTCCGAGGTTGTTCAGAAGATGGTTGTTGCCAAACAGGGAGAGGATGTACATACAGCCATGCTGCCGCAGATTCTGGCACACAAGTTCATGACTGAGTATAACTATGCAGAGCATATCAGCAGTATCCGTGCGATTTATCGCAGGAAGTCTGCCTTGATGATTGACAAGCTGCAGGAGCATATGGGTGAGTCCATTACCTTTACCCAACCGGATGGAGGACTGTTCCTCTGGTGTGATCTGCCAGCTCATATCCCGATGCTTGATTATGCCAAAACAGCCGCTGCGGAAGGCGTAGCTGTTGTTCCAGGAACAGCTTTTCTCGTCGATGAGAACGAACCCTGCAATGCGATCAGACTTAATTTCTCAACACCTTCCGATGAGCAAATTGTGAAGGGCATCGAAATTCTGGGACAGGTTCTGCACAAATTCTAATTGGAGGCATATTTCATGAATCAACGTTTTCGGATCACTCGATCCATGCAAGAAAATAACGAGGAGCAATCCATCTCCTTGGAAGAATGCAAACAGTATTTTGCATCCAAACCGGACTTCACGTACTCACCTGTTCTTACCGTCCAGGGACCGGAGAGCGTCATGTCCATCGATGGGGATTTCTTCATGTGGACGTATGAGAACCTGCAGATTCCATTTCGTCTGTATATGGGAGATCTGTATGTTGCCATTGTCAATGAAGCTGTCGTTCCGCAAATGATTGAAGTTGCAACGGATTTGCGATCCGATGTGGTTGAAGGGTAAGCAGAGGCTTGGAATGAAGTCATCCGTCCAATTGTAACCATAAAAGTGTCGGGAGAGTCGCCAATCTGGCGACTTTTTTGCTCTGAATCTATTCGTCAGTTTGCTTATTGAAATATTCAATCGATGGGGAATTGACGCTTAGGACCTGTTCGTGATAATTTATATAAATCACAAAATCCAATAAATCCAATGAGGGAAAGGGGTTTTACGCAATGTCGTCGATCGTACTTGCTGCCGCCGAAGATATTCGAAGCGAGGATTCGGAACTTTTAATCAAGGAGCTAAGCGAAGAACTGGGATTGTTATATGGCGGCGATGGGACAGCGGGATTTCAGCCATCCGATGTGGAGACACCGCGAGCAGCCTTTATTGTCGCGCGTTTGGATGGATATCCGGTAGGCTGCGGAGCCATCAGGCCCCTTGATGATACATCTGTGGAGGTCAAGCGTATGTATACACGTTCGGATTTCCGTCGTAAAGGTGTGGCCCAGGCCATTCTGGCCGAAGCAGAACGTCTTGCGCTCGAATTCGGCTACACCAATCTGAAGCTGCAGACTGGCCCCAAACAGCCTGAGGCGGCGGCCCTTTATGAAAGAGTTGGGTACTATCGGATACCGATTTTTCACGGGGATTGGGATCGAGTACTTGCTTATCAGAAAGATCTGGTACTCAGTGCAACCCAAAGAAACGAGCATTCCTCATTGAACGCATAGATAATATCCTTGTATAACAAACGAACCGAAATCTCTTGTCAGCATCCAGAGATTTCGGTTCGTTTTTTTTGGTGTGTGGAAAGCCAATGGAGTCAAGAATATCGAAATTCCTTTACTCTTTTATAACAGAGGCATTGACAGCGCCTTCCATCTGATTATTGTAGGTACGGAATAAGCCAAGGCGCCAGAAGGCTGCCCCTTTTAGATCATACCGCTTGGCAAGACCCAGTTTATCATCTATGGAAGATGAGGTTTCACTATTTAAGCTGATACCGAGCAAAAGCTTTTGTTTGGAAACGCCAGCATCTAACGCAAGCTGGATGGCCTGATCCACAAGACTGTTCGGCTCAGGAACCTGCGATTTGGTGCCGACCGGATTATATTGGTAAGCCATAATGATGATGTCGTCTGCCAACGAAGCGAGCGTTTTGTAATCATAGCCTTTATATGCACTATTTAATGGAGGTACAGCCAAAGATAAAGCGATGTCTTTAGGCAAGGAATCCTTCAATTGTTTGACATAATTGTTCAGCAGCTTCTGCTGCTCTACTGCGTCTAGCTTAAAACCTAGTCCTTCAAAATCAAGAACAACCCCTCCGAAACCATTCTCAGCTATGGCAGCAGTTATGCCCTCAATGGACTTCTGGCGCATGCTGCTGTCACTCAACACCTTGGTCAGTTCCCCGTTTCCATCCAAAGAATAAACCATAAGATACGGTTTAATACTCTGTTTCGCTGCATCAGCAACGATGGATTTAGGTGTAACGTCACCGGCAGCAGCAGGAATTTGATACTCATCACCCTGAAGCGTAAATTGACCTTCACGATCGATGCGACTCCAGCCAAAAGCGACGGAGTTCATGGATGGTAGCAAATCGATTTCCTTATAGGATTGCAGCGCATAGAAGGCTCTCAAATGCATTTCACGTTGAGGTGAAACAAGAGAGACGGTACGAGTTGACTGGTTCCAGCCTACATTAACACCGAACTGACTACTGAACGAACTGAGTGGAATAAGTACACGACCTTCCCGCTGAACGGGTGGCGCTGCGAGCTTAACTTTTTCTCCATTGACGGTTGCTGTGGTGCTTCCCACTTGAAGCAGGACTTCTGTCGCTTGACCTTTTACCTTTCCAATCGCTTTTACGGTTTGCGCCTTACTGTTCCATGTAATGCTAATTCCCAGGGCTTCGCCAACCGTCCGGAAAGGGACATAGGTAACACCTTTATCAATCAGAGGGGTTGCATCGAATTTCAGAGGAACATCATCTAGCAAGACCGAAATGGCCGGTGCAGCATAGGCATCATTAAGGTTTGCAGTGGTTCCGAGTAAGGATATGGCAAGAATAGTGGCAGCAGCAGTCTTTCCTATTCGTGTATGTAACATGTTTTTTGCATTCCTCCAACTCATCAAATATAGTAGAATTGCATCTCATCTGAATCGTAATCTAGCATAAAATAGTATAGCAAAATTTTCATAGAGTTCCAATTACAAGATATGATGGGTTAAAGTAAATACGCAAAGAAACGGAAATTCGTACAATTTCGGTTTCTTTGCGCATAATCGCATTTCCATTTTTTTATTCTTAAAGGGAATGAAATCAGAGGAAGTTGAATGCTCATTTTACAGCTGTGGTATTACCCATTTTATTCGTATCGGCAGCCAGATTCGCTGCTTCTTCCTCCGCTTTGAGGATCGAGAAATAACCAAGTATATCCCCGATCACGTTTAACGTTAGTCCGATTTTAGCTAATTCCAAGGAAGTTAGCTCCTCGTTCATCAGGTTATTTCTTTTGCCTTTGGCCACGACGTCACCCCGAGAATCAATTTTATTTCAACATATGTTAATCATGCTCTGTATACTTATGTATACGCCTAATTGTTGGATTAAATGGGCGGAGCAATAATTGTCCCTTCGGACAGAAACTTCTGATTTTCTATTTGGTTCGAAGGATTTATATTGGCAGGGTAGTAAATCATAGGCTGGAATATTAACGAATGATATTATGAAGAGTAATAATTAAAACAGGTATATTAATTTTAGTCAGGAGGAGGAGAATGCGATTGGACTTCCGTGAACAATTAGAGCGTTACGCAGCACTCGTGGTCAACGTGGGTGTTCATGTTCAGAGGGGACAAACGCTTGTCATAACCGCGCCAATATCGGCTGCTCCGTTTGTTCGACTTGTTGTGAAACATGCTTATGAGGCCGGCGCTCATGATGTCTATATCGAGTGGAATGACGATGAGATTACGCGTTTAAAATATGAACTTGCTCCTGATTCGGTGTTCCATGAATATCCGGTGTTCCGTGCAGCCGGTTGGGAGAATTTTGCCGAAAATAATGCTGCTTTCCTGACGATCACAGCACCCAATCCCGATCTTCTACATGGAATAGATCCACAGCGGATCATGAATTTGAATGCATCCAAAGGTAAGGCATTAGCCAAATTTCGCAGCTACGGCATGTCCAACAAGGTCAGTTGGTCTATAGTTACGGTTCCATCAACGGCTTGGGCAGCCAAGGTGTTTCCTGATGTTGCCGAGGAGCATTTGATTGATACGATGTGGGAAGCTATCTTTAACGTTACGCGGATTAATTCGGAAGACCCCGTTGAGGCATGGAAGACACATCTTGAGCTGCTTAGAAACAAGACGGAGCAGCTTAATCGTAAAAAGTATCGAGCACTTCGGTACCGTGGACCTGGTACGGATCTGCGGATAGAACTGTCGCCTAAACATATCTGGGTAAGTGATGCGGATAACATCAACGAAAAGGGTGTTTCATTTTTGGCAAACATTCCGTCAGAAGAAGTATGGACTGTTCCGTTAAAGCAAGGGGTGAACGGCACGGTTCGCAGTACTAAGCCCCTAAGTTATGAAGGATATCTAATTGATGATTTCTCCTTGACGTTTGAAAACGGGAAAATTATTAATATTCAAGCAACGCAAGGGCTTGAGGTGCTAAAAAGATTAATTAGCATCGACGAAGGTGCGGCCTATCTGGGCGAGATTGCGTTGGTGCCGCATCATTCCCCGATTTCAGAATCAGGGCTTGTTTTTTACAACTCTCTCTTTGACGAAAATGCATCCAACCATCTCGCGATCGGTAATGCTTATCCATTCTGTCTTGAGGGAGGGAACGAAATGACTGAAGTGGAAAAGGTGGCAAACGGTGTCAACTCAAGCCTCATTCATGTCGATTTTATGATTGGATCGGCTAATATGGACATTGACGGAGAACTTGCAAATGGTGGCTTGGAACCTGTGTTTCGTAACGGTAACTGGGCGTAGAATTAATAATCATAGATCAATCATTGGTAATAAAACGGAGGAGGATTCAAATGTCACCCAGAAACATTCTGAAGGACCAACAAATGAGAAAGGAACGCATTGAGCATATCTTAAATTCAGCCTTACAAACCATGGCGAAACGTGGGATTGATTCAACCAATATTAAAGATATTGCCAAGGAAGCAAAACTTAGCGTAGGCAATATCTATACCTACTTTACTTCGAAGGACGAAATTTTCAGTGAGGTTCTGCGTCGAGGACAAACGATGTATGGGAGGACTATTGCACAAATAGCAGACATGGATATAGATCCTCGTGAAAAACTATTCGAGATTAGCAAAGGGTGGTTATCAAACGAGAGTAACTGGGCCTTCACCATCATGCTCCAAAGTATACGAACAAATCATGCCGTCAGCACTGAAATAAAACAAGCTGCAACCCAGAGATTTACGGACAATCTGGAACCTTTGGCAGAGATTTTTCGCCAAGGACAGGAGGCGGGCGGCATCATACAAGGAGATACTCGACAACTTGCATTTTATTTTGTAAGTCTGATTCAAGGTCTGACCTTGCAGCTCGCTCCCGGTTATGAAATACAAGTAGATATTGACCCCCAAAAAATTGTTCGACTTTTTATGGAACCAGAAACAGTGGTATCAACCGCTGGTCTATTTGAAGGAAATAACGATTTAAGTTACATAAATAAAAAAATGTTTGACAGGTAAGAAATGGTATTGGTAATATATCGTATAACAAAACGAACCAAAATTCACTTTGTTGATTTGCAATCGTAGAGATTTACACTGCCCCGCTTTATTTGCAGTGGAAAGGGGTAAATCTCTTTTTTTTGCCTCAAAACCAAGTAAACATGTAAGTATTATTGATTAAATGTGAAAGGGTGTCTTTAATGTCTGGGGATATGCTTATGATCAGTGACCTGAACAAAACGTTTGTCGCCCCTGTAGGCGAAATCATTGCGTTAAACAACATTCAGCTCAAAGTTCGAAAAGGTGAATTAGTAACTATCATTGGTCCGAGCGGATGTGGAAAAAGCACTTTGCTTAAAATTGTGGCTGGCTTAGATACACAGTATACGGGAACCGTGTTGCTCAACGGCAAACCGATTGCAGGCCCCAGCATAGAGAAAGGATTCATTTTTCAGGAGCCCCGGCTATTTCCATGGTTAACGGTGGAGAAAAACATTGCAGCCAATCTCTCTCTTAGAGATCCTGTTGTCCGCCGAAAGGTGGAGGAACTAATTGAACTGGTCCGTTTAAAAGGGTTTGAAAAATCATATCCTCGTGAATTGTCAGGAGGTATGGCACAGCGCGTCGCCATTGCCAGAGCTTTGCTGCGTAACCCGGATGTATTGTTGCTGGATGAGCCTTTTGGAGCGCTCGACGCATTTACTCGGTCTCATTTGCAGGAAGTACTGCTTGATATTTGGCAACGCAATGGAACAACAATGCTGTTTGTAACCCACGATCTCGATGAAGCCGTCTTCCTAGGGGAACGAGTCGTCATTATGAATCCGCGTCCAGGTCATATTCGGAGTATTCTCTCGATTGATTTACCTTTTCCTCGAAAAAGATCAAGCAGTGCATTTCAGGAGATGCGGAGACTGGTATTAAATGAGTTCGAAAAAGTGGATGAGCCTTTATATGATGTAGGCGGCGGTATATAGCATTGTCCAAAGGATAAGAAGAATGTACAGCATATTAAAGGGAGAGTGGTTTATATGAAAAAATCTCATCTAGTTCTTGTTATGGTGCTCGCGTTGTCTTTATTGACTATGGCTTGTGCAACCAAAAGTTCAAATGAAAACGCAAGTGGTTCAGGCAAGAGCCAAAATGTAACCGTCAAAATTGGGATTCAGGGAAGTGGGGGCTTATTCGGTAAAGCACGTGAAGAAAAATGGTTTGAACAAGAATTTGAAAAAACAGGGGCCAAAGTGGAGTGGATTGAGTTTCAGAGCGGACCGCCCATGACAGAGGCTATTGCTTCCAATAAGCTGGATATCGCCAGCCTGGGGAACATGCCAATTATCGCAGCACAAGCAGCGAATATTCCTTTCAAAATCGTATCGCAAGTTCTAGACGGAAAAAATAACGTTGCAATTATTGTACCTGCCGGTAGTACCGCCCAGTCACTTAGTGACTTGAAAGGCAAGAAGATTGCCGTGACAAAAGGAAGCAATGCATATAACTTTCTATACCGTGGCTTGGAGAAGTCCGGTTTAACAGATAAAGATTTTGAAATCATTCAGCTACAGCCCGACGAGACACAGTCTGCGTTTGAAACCGGCAGTGTGGATGCCTGGGCGACATGGGACCCTTACATTACACTTAATACCTTAACGGGAAAAGGAAAAGTGTTGTCTGACGGAGAGCAGCTTGGCGTATTGTCTCCTTCATTTACGATCGCGGGAACTGATTTTGCAGAGGAGCATCCAGAGCTTGTTACTCTGTACTTGAAGGTAGTTAATAAAGCATTAAAGTGGGAAAGCGAGCATGAAACCGAAGCGATCGACAGATATGCAGCTGAACGTAACGTTCCTGCAAGTGTTATTAGTGGGACGTTCGAACGTTCCCGGATGATTAACACGCCAGTTAATGAAGATATCGTAGATGAAATGCAGCAAACAGCGGATTTCCAATATAAAGTGAAGAACATTCGGAATCAGGTTGTGATCAAAACTATAACGGACAATCAATATATCGACGCAGCTCTCAAGGATCCACTGAAATAAACATAATGACCCCTATAGAAGAGAGGCGTTCACTACATGCAAATGCGTGCAGAAAAGGCAGTTATTCCCCCTTTAATTCAAAAGAAAAACTCGGTTAAGAGGCGAAAGCTTTACTTAAGAGCTAGCAATATGGTACTAGGGCTTATCGTTCCGGTGTCTTTGTTAATCGTGTGGGAAGTAGCCGGGGCTATGGGATATTTGAACCCGGTTCTGCTTCCAACGCCAAGCAGCATATGGAAAGAGCTTGTCAGCATGACGGAGACGGGTGAACTTGTGAGGCATTTGGGCATATCGACGTGGAGAGCTCTGCTTGGTTTTCTGATTGGAGGCGGTCTTGGTCTAAGCATGGGCTTGTGGGTCGGATTTTCTTACAAGACAGAGCGACTGTTGGACCCTTCTTTTCAAATGCTGCGGACGCTGCCGCACTTGGCCATTGCCCCCTTGTTCATTTTGTGGTTCGGTTTCGGTGAAACTTCAAAATTGCTGCTGATAGCCAAAGGCTCTTTCTTTCCACTGTATGTTAATACTTTTCTGGGTATCCGATCCGTTGACAGCAAGTTATTTGATGTAGGAAAGGTGCTGCAATTCAGCAAATGGCAGATGATCACGAAGTTAATTCTTCCAGCATCTCTGCCGAATATCTTTCTGGGGATACGTTTATCCGTCAGTGTCGCCTGGCTGGGTCTGGTCGTTGCCGAATTGATGGGTTCTAGTGCAGGCTTGGGATATCTGATCAATGATGCTAGATCGTTCTCACTCACCACTGTAGTGTTCGTGGGAATCATTGTTTTTGCTGTCGTCGGCAAACTGTCAGATTCTATCATTAAGCTTCTGGAGGCGAGAGCGCTACGGTGGCATGACGGTTTTAAAGGAGAAGAAGCAAAATGAGCAAGCTGGAGATTGATAAACAAACCGAACGAGCAGGAGATTGGCTGAGCAGAATTCCGGGTCGTCTTCACGGGTGGATTATTCCGTTGGCTATTCTCCTCATCTGGGAATTGTCTTCTGCCCTTCAGCTGGTTTCAGCGACCATGCTACCTGCTCCTTCCAAGATTGCAGAGCAGTTCATCCGTCTAATCTTGAACGGCGAGTTGCTGGAACATCTCGGGATCAGCTCCTATCGAGCGGGCTTGGGTTTTCTGCTTGGAACAGCTACCGGGCTCATGCTTGGTCTATCTACAGGGCTTGGGAAATTAGCGGAGCGCACACTTGACCCCTCATTACAAATGCTGCGGATGATCCCGCTTCTTTCCCTCATTCCATTATTCATTTTATGGTTTGGTGTAGGAGAGTTTTCAAAAATTCTAATGATCTCGCTAGGCGCGTTTTTTCCTGTTTATGTGAATACATTTCTCGGTATACGAAACGTTGATATGAAGCTGATTGAAGTCTCCCGGATTTACCAGTATTCAAGATGGGAGCTCCTTGGCAAGCTCATTATCCCTGCGGCACTTCCTAATATTCTGCTAGGAGTGAGACTGTCTTTGGGCGCGGCGTGGCTAGTCCTTGTTGTGGCTGAAATGATGGGAACCAGTGCAGGCGTCGGTTACATGATACAGGATGCTCGTGCTTACTCACAAACGGATATTGTATTTGTCGGTATTGTAGTCTTTGCGGTTGTAGGCAAGCTCTCGGATTCGGCTGTGCGACTGCTTGAAGACAGGTGGCTAAGCTGGCGAGATACGTTCAAGGGATAATCCAAAAATGGAAACTAGAAGGGAAGATATATATGGGGACTAGACAAGAGCAGCTTCATCTAGGGGCATTCATTTATTATACAGGTCATCATCACTACGGCTGGCGCCGCTCGGATTCAGGAGCTGAACAGATTTTTGATTATAAATTTTACCGATCCATCGCACAGACAGCTGAACGAGGCAAGTTTGATATGATGTTTCTGGCTGATCTTCTCTATGTAATGGGTGCTGATCAATCGGCTGCAGGGATGCTGGACCCGCTAACGCTCCTGTCGGCATTGGCTACGGATACAGAAAAGCTGGGTTTGACCGCCACGGTGTCGACTACCTATAACGAGCCGTATAACGTAGCTCGAAAATTTGCCACATTGGACCATATCAGTGAAGGACGCGCAGGATGGAACATCGTGACCTCCCAATTGGATGTTGAAGCAAATAACTATGGACGAACAGAGCATCCTGAGCATGGGCTTCGATATAAAATGGCGCGGGAATTTGTCGAAGTAGCCACTCTGCTCTGGGATAGTTGGGAAGATCACTCCTTAATTGTGGATCGGCAGGCTGGACTATTTGCAGACCCATCTAAATTAAAGGAAGTTTCATATAAAGGGCAGTGGTATTCCACCCAAGGTACGATCAATGTACCTCGTTCGCCGCAAGGATACCCTGTACTCATCCAAGCTGGATCATCCGGACCGGGACAGGATTTTGCTGCCAACTATGGTGAAGTGATTTTCACGGCCCAACAGTCTCTGAATGCTGCGAAAGAGTTCTATAATAACGTCAAATCCAAACTCGCTCTATATGGACGCGAACAAAGCAGTATGAAAATAATGCCTGGTTTATCACCGATTCTGGGTAAGACGGAGGAGGAAGCTCAGAGGAAATATCAAGAACTGCAGGAGTTGATCCCTCCGGCGGCTGCAGTTGGTATGTTATCCGGGATGCTTAAGTTTGACCTTTCGGAATATCCTGTCGAAGGCCAACTGCCTGACATTCCTGATCCCGTGGAAGCTTCCAATGGCATGAAAAGCCGGGTACAGCTGATTATGGACATGGCACGAAAAGATAAGTTGTCCATTCTTGAGCTGGGCCGGAGGCTGATAGGGGCAAGAGGGCACATGCAGTTTGTGGGGACCTATGAACAACTGGCTGATTTGATGCAACAATGGTTTGAAGAATATGGTTGCGACGGATTTAACATCATGCCACCTGTTCTGCCGGGAGATTTGAATGAATTTGTGGATCATGTGGTGCCGATTCTTCAAGCACGTGGACTCTTCCGCACGGATTATACGGGCAGCACGCTTCGTGATCATCTTGGGCTGGATCGCCCGGGTATAAGTCATTTTCAAAAAGAGAAGACGTTAGATAAGACCTCCATAACAATATGAAAACACCTGTTTCAGTCTGATTTTCAATTGCTGGTCTTCCTAATGAAGAAAGAGAAAAGAAGTCGCCTATTGGCGGCTTTTTTTCGTTTGGGACGATATAAGTTTTTGTTCCCAAATAAAAAAATTCATATCTTTAAAACTATTTTCGACTCTCAGCTGTCTAACATGCGAAACAACATACAAAGTAAGCTTTATTAAAAATGCGGCAATAATCAAAATATACAGTCGCAACGGGGGTGGACAAACTGAGTAAGGAAAGTACAGCACTAACTGAACAGCAGTTCAGTGATCGTCTGGAGGCATGTAAAGAAAAGCTTTATCGCTTCGCGTTCTCTTATGTGAAAAATGAACAGGAAGCCTTGGAAATTATATCTGAGGCATCTTATAAAGGTTTTCTATCTTATGAAAAAGTGAAAAGTCCTGATTATTTTGAAACCTGGATGACCCGGATCGTCATCAACTGTTCTCTGGATCACATCAGACGAAAGAAGAAATACACGTATATGGAAGACAGTACAATACCGTTTGCAGCCGAGGAGAGTCCCATGGGGCTTGAAGAGCAATGGGATTTATACGAAGCACTTGATCATCTGCATCCCGAAGATAGGGCATTTATCGTTTTGAAATTTTTCCAAGATCAGCGATTCAAGGATATGGCGGAGGTACTGTCCCTGCCGGAAAGCACGGTGAAGACCAGGTTCTATAAGATCTTAAACAAACTCAAAAAACATCTGACCAAGGAAGAGGTTGATTTTACATGACAGGAAAAGAACGATATGCACAGATCAATATCCCATCCGGCCTTTCCGGAGTTATTCAGCAAGCCCGGCAGCGCGCACGAAACCAAAAGCGAAGAAAAATGATGATCTGGCGTAGTTCCTCCCTGGTTGCTGCCTGTGCTGCAGTGATGATAACAGCTAACGTTCCAGGTGTAGCCAAGGCATTATCCGATGTACCTGTTATAGGTTCTGTCGTCAAAATTTTGCAAGTTGGTGGTGGCGGGGAGCGCACAGATGGGGTTTCGGTTACAACGACCAAAGAATCGGATACACTAAACATTAATTTTCAGATCGATGGTGAACAGATCACCTCTGCTCCATCGTATACTGTGGATCACAAAGAAGGGCCGAATCGTCTGATCTTCACCTTCAATGGGGTACGTCATCTGGATTATGACAAGTTGGAGAAGGATATTAAAGCACTTAAGAATGTAAAAGATGTCTATCAAAATATCATTTTGGATGATTCCGCGATTGGCTTTGTGGTTGAACTTAAGGATGATGTCGATTATTCCGTGTCAGAGTATCAGCAGCCTGGATATATTCAATTGAAGCTTTCTTCCGACGGGAAGTCAACGCAGTCGCATAAACTTTTCTTCGTACGGAGCGAAGACATGGAGCAGGGTGAAGCATTGGCTATGTTGGCTGAACAGTATTCTGCCGATGGCAGCAGCGTAGTGCAGACCCAAAATGGGAAATTCACCGTCGTTATGGGTGCCTTTGAGAATCGTGCAGATGCAGAGAAACACCTGAAAGAATTTACTGACCGAGAAGAATACAGTGAACCACTGCATGTCGACAGCTGGATGAGTAATGAAAATCCTCAATAATGGAAGAAGCCTGCCCAGCGCAGGCTTTTTTTGTTGTAACTATGAGATGTGGAGATGTGTAATCTTACATCGTTGTCAGTATTGTGTAAGTTTGATCGATAGGAGCTGAAGTGGCCTTAATATACACTTAAAACAATTCAACGCACTACATTCACACCTTTAGGAGGCCAAACAATGAAAAGTGCATATGCGGATCTACTGAAAATATTAAGTAAAAACAAGCTATCTATTCGGTTGAGGAAATCATTCGGATGTACCGAGATACTTGGGCTGAAATAGATTTAACGCAAATTCGCAAAAATATCATAGAGATCCGCAAATTTCTACCACGTTCGACCAAACTAATGGCCGTTGTTAAAGCAAATGCATACGGGCATGGAGATATCGAGACGAGCAAAGAAGCAGTAGAGGCAGGCGCGGATTATTTAGCGTGTGCCTTCATTGAAGAAGCCATCCGCCTAAGGAATGCGGGCTTAAAACAACCGATTCTTATTTTGGCTCCGATTCGTCCTGAACTTGTACCTTTGGCTCTGGAACATAATTTGATGCTTACCGTTACACAAGCGTCTTGGTTTCATGAGATGAGAAAATACAAGGCTGTTCATACCCCGCATAGGTTATCTGTGCATGTGAAAATGGATACTGGACTTGGGAGAATCGGTATACGCACGAAAGAAGAGTGGATTGAAATGGTTCCTTGGCTCAGAGCAACAGATGTAGTAGTCGACGGTTTCTATACTCATTTCGCGACAGCAGGCGAGGCAGACAACCGTTATCTACAGCTTCAGATTCAACGCTTCCTGGAAATGAAAGAGTGGAGCAGTATGTCACGGATTCCAATCAATCATTATCACTGTGCGGGAAGTGTGGCAGCACTTCGATTCCCGGAATTGTGCATGGATATGGCTCGAATAGGAGCTGCAATCTATGGCTTTTATCCGGAAAAATTAGTACCTAACATCCAACTAAAGCCAGCATTCAGTTTACACAGTAGACTCTTGCAAACGAAAAGATTAAAAAAAGGCGAATATGTGGGCTACAACAATGCTTATCAAACAGACTCAGATCAATGGATCGGAACAGTGCCTATCGGCTATGCCGATGGATGGTCGCAGAGAATGCAAAATACGGAGGTGTTGGTGGAAGGGGTTCGTGCAGAAATTATAGGGAAAATCTCCATGGATCAATTGATGGTCAAGCTTCCCATGTATTTTCCGGAAGGATCAAAGGTGACCTTCATTGGCTATTCAGGTGAGCAGGAAATTCCGATTCAGGTACTGGCCAATCATATCGGTGGTGTCTCTCAAGAAATAACGAGTTCCATCACGGACAGAGTGTTACGAATTTATAAAGAAGGTGGGGAAGTTCATCATGAAATCACGTGAAGTCGTACAAAAACATATTGAAATCAGCGTAAGTAACGAAGAACGGTTTCAAGGACATTTAGTGTTAATAAATGATCAAAACCCAATCAGAAGGCAAGTACAAGTCCATCAACTAGAGTCACTGGATTCCTTGCCTTCAATAAAGAAGTTAAATAAGGAGATGCTTCTGGAGAAGCAGTGTTTCAATCAATTTCATGCTCTGCTTAAAGCTTGTGGGGGGACGGATGAAATTGTCGCCGTCAGCGCATATCGAACAAAAGAAGATCAAGTCCAGATCTATCAAGATTGTTTGATAGAACAGGGTTCGGAATATACTTCCAAATACGTTGCCTTGCCTGACCATAGTGAACACCAAACGGGGTTGGCTATCGATGTGGGTAAATTGAAATCGAATATCGATTTTATTGCTCCTTCCTTTCCGGACACGGGCATTTACAAGTCCTTCAGACAACATGCCATACAATTCGGTTTTATCCTTCGATATAAACAAGAAAAAGAATCGATCACTCGTATTGCTTATGAGCCCTGGCATTTTAGATATGTAGGATATCCCCATTCCAAAATCATGGAAGAAAACAAGCTATGTTTAGAGGAATACATCGATTTTGTACAGCAATATCGGTTCTCTGGAGAGCAGCTTACAATTAAAGAAAAGGACATGACAATCCAGATATATTATGTTTCCGCGGATAAAGGGACATCTAGCCATATCCCGATCTTGAGCTGTGATTCTTATCGCATATCAGGGACGAATCGTGAAGGATTCATTGTTACGAATTTCTCCAAAAATTAAGTTATAGCAATAAGGGTGATTTAGATTCATATCACATTTTAGGAGGCTTTTACGATGCAGAAGAAGTCGATTGCGGTATTGTTTGGCGGATGTTCAGGTGAGTATAACGTTTCTTTGAGCTCAGCCGCTTCAGTGATTGAAAATTTGGATACCGAAAAATACAATCTTGTGTTAATTGGAATTACACAGCAAGGCTCTTGGCTCCGATATAGTGGAACGGTTGAGGATATTCGCAATGATCGGTGGCATTTGCATCCGAGTTGTATCCCATCCTTTTTCTCGCCGAGCAGAGAAGTCAAAGGACTCATTGAGCTAGTTCATACGGAATATCATGTAACAACGATTGATGTTGTGTTTCCAGTGCTTCACGGCAAATACGGTGAGGATGGAACCTTGCAAGGATTATTGGAACTGTCGGGCATACCGTTTGTTGGATGTGGCATGTTATCCTCTGCTTTGTGTATGGACAAGGAACTGGCTCATAAACTGGTGCAGGCAGCAGGCATAGATACACCGCGTTCCCTTACAATACATAGGAGTGAACGGATGGAAGAAGTGCTATCAGAAGCAGAAGCACTGGATTTCCCACTCTTTGTTAAGCCGGCTAGATCAGGATCATCATTAGGCATATCGAAGGTGAACAATAGGCAAGAGTTGATTACTGGAATTGAACACGCCTTCATACACGACAGCAAAGTTGTCATTGAGCAAAATATTAACGGTTTTGAAGTGGGGTGTGCTGTATTGGGCAATTCTGATCCCGTGATCGGCATGATTGATGAGATTGAACTACAAGGGCACTTTTTTGACTTCTCAGAAAAGTACTCCTTGATCAATTCGAAGATTCACTTGCCAGCCCGCATTGATGAGGACACTGCAATGAAGGTTAAAGAGAGTGCCTTGACTATTTATAAAACGCTTGGGTGCAGAGGGTTTGCGCGAGTAGATATGTTCCTTTCCACTGACGGAAGAATGGTGTTCAATGAGGTCAACACGATACCTGGTTTCACGTCGAATTCCCGCTATCCTAACATGCTCCAAGCTAGCGGCATGACTTATGCAGATATTCTTAACCAGCTCATAGAGCTTGCCATTGATGAGAACTGAGAGCGGCCAAATGGAACATAAAACTGAAAAGAAATATTTGATTACCCATTGTGTAATAATACACAATGGGTAATAGTATTATCATGAAGGAATGAAGACTAAATCTACCCTAACAGAAGGGCGGGCATTATTTAGCGATGAATAAACCAAGTTTGCGTGATATCAAAAGAGAGGCAACCACCAAAGCGCTGGCCAGCGCAGCGTTTGAACTTGCGGTTGAGCGGGGATTGGATGGATTCATTATCGATGATCTCGTTCAAAGGGCTGGGTACTCCAGAAAAACGTTTGCCAACCATTTCTCTTGTAAAGAAGAAGCGATAGCCATGGCGGCAATACTTACAACAGACCATTACGATGACGAGCCATTCAATGAAATTACACAACAAAATATACTGCCGTTGGATGCTCTATATGTATTGATAAAGAGATCTCTAACCGCAGAGTATGTTTCCAAAATGCGTCAACTCGTATCGCTTTCCAAACAGTACCCGACGCTCGAACCGTATCTTCTCAGCGTACTTTCTCGTTTGCAAGCTACGGCTCAGGAAACACTAACCGATTTATCCCAGGGACGGTATCCCCAAGGATACTCCCATCTTCTTTCGGGGGCTGTATACGGGGCTGTCCTCGCGATATTCGACGGAAGTATCAACGTGCTGCTTCCAGGGCAAGGGACAACAAATTCTCCTGGGGAGATGACGTTGGATCAATATTTGGATGACATGTTCAACTACTTGCGAACCGGATTTTAGAAAACTCCTGAAAGGATGGGAACATGATGAAAGTTACAACTAAAATGATTGACAAAAAATTAAGAGTGAAAGGCAAACTGATTGATTTATTAATGAAATCTTCTCATGAAGAAAAGTGGCTTAACTCGATGAGGAAAATCAAAAAAAGATCGGATTTAACAGCGGGGAAAAATATCGACGGTTTACGGTGTAGTGAAGAATGGATACCACGTACAAGTGATGGCTCCAAGATACGTGTTCGAATTTATAAACCTCTACATGCCAAAGGTAATGCGCCAGGTGTCCTTTGGATACATGGAGGGGGATATGCCATGGGAAACCCGGAGCAATTCGGGGCAACCTACAAAAAATTAATTGATGCAGGGAACTGTGTAGTCGTTGCACCAGATTATCAATTATCGATTGATGCTCCCTATCCAGCAGCGTTAGATGATTGTTATGATACCCTTTTATGGATGAAAGGCCATGTGAAAGAACTTGGGATTAGAGAGGATCAACTCATGGTAGGCGGAGAAAGCGCTGGAGGTGGTCTAACCGCTGCACTTACTCTTTACGCCAGAGATAAGGGAGAAGTAAACATTGCATTTCAAATGCCGCTGTATCCCATGATCGATGATAGAATGATTACTGAATCCGCTAAGGACAATAATGCCCCCATTTGGAACTCTGATTATAATCAGTGGGCTTGGAAATTATATCTTGGCGAATTGGTAGGGAAGGATGTACCTCCCTATGCGGCTGCTGCCCGAGCTACCGACTACAGCAATCTTCCTCCGACAGTCACTTTTGTTGGTGATTTAGAACCGTTTCGAGACGAAACGATTCAATATGTAGAAAACTTAAGAAAAGCAGGTGTACCTGTTGATTTTGAACTCTACAAAGGCTGCTATCATGGCTTTGATATCATTCAACCCAATGCAGAAGTGAGTAAAAAGGCAGTTTCAGTTTTTATTCAATCATTTAAATATGCAGTGGATCATTATTTTGCTGAGCAGACAGCGAAATAATGATATTAAAAGGCGGACATTCCATAGCATAGGAATGTCCGCCTTTTATAAATGAATTCTTGAATTATTTATCTATTCAACTTAAACCGTTGCTGCAACGTGCTTTTCACGAGCAATCTTGGTTGCATCAACCATGTTGCGCAAGGAAGCGACGGTTTCTTCGAGTCCACGAGTTTTGAGACCGCAATCCGGATTAATCCAGAACAATTTAGGGTCCAGCACACGCAAGGCGCGTTCGATCATGCTTGTCATTTCATCCACACTTGGAACACGTGGGCTATGGATATCGTATACGCCAAGTCCAATACCCAGTTTATAAGTGTTCAACTCAAAGCTGTGAATCAGTTCACCGTGACTGCGGGATGTCTCGATCGAAATAACATCGGCATCCATCGCTTCGATGGAATCAATCATGTCATGGAATTCGCAATAGCACATATGTGTGTGAATTTGAGTTGTGTCTTGAACCGTGCAAGTGGAGATACGGAAAGCTTTGACAGCCCAAGCCAGATAATCGGCTTGCTCGTTTTCCTTCAACGGCAGTCCTTCGCGAACTGCAGGCTCGTCGACCTGGATCATGCCAATACCTGCCTGCTCCAGTGCTTCGACTTCTTGTCTCAGTGCATACGCCAATTGATATGCGATATGCTCGCGCGGAATGTCTTCCCGTACAAATGACCAGTTCATGATGGTGATCGGTCCAGTCAGCATACCTTTTACAGGACGTTGTGTCTGGGACTGTGCATATTTGGTTTCTTCAACGGTCATTTCTCCGGTAAATGCAACGTCTCCGAAAATAATTGGTGGTTTTACGCAACGGGAACCGTATGATTGAACCCATCCGAATTGTGTAAAGGCAAACCCTGCAAGTTTTTCGCCAAAGAACTCTACCATGTCGGTACGCTCAAACTCACCATGTACGAGAACATCGATCTCGATCTCTTCCTGAATTTTGATCCAGATATCAATTTGATCCCGGATGAAGGCAGCATACTGCTCATTGTTCAACTCACCCTTACGCCACAATTGACGTGCTTTACGCACTTCTGCGGATTGTGGGAAGCTGCCGATAGTCGTTGTCGGGAAAAGTGGCAGTTTCCATTTGTCCTGCTGCGCGATATGACGCTCGGCAAACGGACGGGAACGTTCCGGCTGTTGAACGCTGAGTGTTGCCACGGCTTCTTGAACAGCAACACGATTGCGCTCTTCGGATTGTTGGAGAGCCTGGATCGTACGATCGGAATTTTCAATTTCAGCGATGATATCAGCGTTTCTTGAAGACAATGCTTTTGTAAGAAGAACGATCTCGTCCAACTTTTCATCTGCAAATGCCAGAGCATTTTTCAGTTCGGATGTGAGTTTAGTTTCACGTGCTGTCGTTACCGGAACATGAAGCAAGCTGCATGAGGATTGCACGATTAAACGTTCAGGTGTTACGAGTTCAGCCAGTTCATCCAACAGCTTCAGTTTTCCTGGCAAAGAGGCTTTCCAGATCCCGCGGCCGTCAATAACCCCAGCACCCAAAACTTTATCCGCTGGGAAACCGGACGCTTGAATGGACTGAATGTTACCCGTAGCTCCATGTACAAAATCAAGTCCGATACCTTGAACCGGTAGGGCAACAATGTTGCTATAGTTCTCTACGGATTCAAAGTAGGTTTGCAGCATAATGTTCAGACCTGGTACAGCAGATGCAAACGTCTCATAAATTTTACTCAGCAGCTCTAGGTCAGCATCACTTGTTTTGGTAACGAGGATTGGCTCGTCAATCTGTACCCACTGAACTCCTTCATTTGCAAGCTCTTGAAGCACTTGTACATAGAGCGGAAGCAGGCGGTCCAGCCAAGCGTTCGTTTCGGATTTATCATATCCTTTGGACAGCTTCAGGAAGGTCAACGGTCCGACAAGAACCGGTTTTCCTTCAATACCGAGCTTCTCTTTAGCTTCGCGATAAGCAATAAGTGGTTTATTTTCCGTAAGGGCAGGGGAAGCACCGTCCAGTTCAGGCACGATATAGTGATAGTTCGTGTTAAACCATTTTGTCATTTCACTTGCTGCTGCATCTTTCGTTCCCCGTGCAATTCCGTAATAGACGGACAAAGGTACAGCGCCACCGTCATATGCAAACCGTTTTGGAACAATTCCGAACATAACGGCAGTATCCAGAATGTGATCATAGTAACTGAAATCATTGACAGGAATAAGATCGATACCTTTTTCTTGCTGCTTGCGCAGGTGATCTAACCGAATCTCCTGCAATTTTGCTTGAAAATCTGTTTCTTCGAGCTTACCTGACCAGAATGCCTCCAAGGCTTTCTTCCATTCCCGATCCGCACCAATTCGTGGATATCCCAATACACTGCTTTTTGCCATGACGTAAAACTCCTCTACAATATGTTACCAAAAAGTTATCACATATCCGGAGTTATAATGTAATTCCATTAAGTTATATCTAGCTATAGCCTATGGCTATACCAGAAAGAGGTTGAGAAAACCGCTGTCGATTCAGACTGGGTTAATCGATCGTTTTAGTATATAATGACGTTTGATTCAGAAAGGAGAGGTATCCATAATGCGCGGAATAGGGGCATTCACAGGTTCAAGGCATTTCCGATTGAATGAGGTTACTGAGGGTGTATTTGCTGCGATTGCAGTTCCCGGTACAGGTTCATTGGGCAATGCCACAATCGTTGACTTAGGCGATGAAACGCTAGTTGTGGACACATTCACGACGATACAGGCTGCAGAGGATTTGCAGGCAGCCGCTGAGTACCTCACGGGTAGAAAGGCTTCTTATGTAATCAACACGCATTGGCATAGTGACCACACATGTGGCAATCAAGTATTTGTCCCTGCAGCACAGATTATTTCCACATCGATTACTCGCGAAATTATGGATACTTTTGTTAGGAACAGGATAACGCAGCAGTTGGCAAAACCTGAAGCGATATATGATGCTATAGACGAACTCGATGAACAAATACAACGAGAAACAAACGAAAAGTTAAGACAGGAAATGCAATGGGATAATGCCAGTGACCGTGAATATATGAAGATGCTCCCCGATCTGGTATATTCATTACCGAACTTAACGTTTGATCAGCACATGACTATTCATGGCAGTAAGCGCAGTGTTGAACTTATTACTTTTGGCGGAGGTCATACCCAGAGCGATGCCCTGGTGTTTATTCCGAAAGACAGAATTGCGATAATGGGGGATCTGGTCTTATCTAAACATCATCCGGTTCTCATGTATGCTAATCCTCAGCAATGGCTGGATATTTTGAACAAAGTCGAACAGCTAGATATAGAAATCATCGTACCGGGGCATGGAGAAGTATGTTCATTGAACGCACTACATGAAGTCAAAGACTACATAACGGATCTATTGGAAATTGTGACCGATGCTGCTCAAAGAAACCAAAGCTTGGACGAAATTACTGTACCATCAGCCTATCAGGAATGGTTCTTCACTACGTATTTCAAGTCCAATTTGCAAAGCATGCATGAGTGGATCAAGAAAATTCGTAAAAGTTGAACCTGACTCGATCCGTTATTGTCCTCACATCATACTTATAGTTTTTAAGAAGTCGCCCTATAAGGCGACTTTTTGTTTTGATCCTTCTCAGCAGGTACTATTCAGGATCATGGTTGTTAAGAAGATAGACTCATAATAGAGACTCCTTAACAAATGTTGGGGAGCTTTTTTTTCGTTTTTTCAATCGTTTTTTATCTCGATTAGAAGGGACAGCTATACTTGATGCATAATAATGATAACTAGATCATTGTTGAACTGGAAAATGTGGAAAGGGTGATTTGATGGGGGTACCTACTTTTCTTGAAACAGGTCATATGACTGAAGGTTTTCCAATCAAGGTAATTCATACCGAGGAACAGTTTAATTTTGCCGCACACTGGCATGAAGAGGTTGAATTGGTTGTAGTCAATGGGAAAAGCGCGAGAATTGGCATCAATAACCATGTATTTGACCTTGAACGCGGAGATGTGCTGCTTATTAAACCGGGAGACATTCACTGTTTCTTGCCAGGTACAGATCATTTAACTATTATCCTGTTTCGGCTGGAGTTATTAACGGGAAGCTTCACAACCGAAAAAGAAACCCATGACCTGGGGGAGCTTTTCAACAAAACGACGGTCATCCCGTCCAACCTTTGTAATGAGAAAAATCTTGGGAAATATATAGATGCTTTAGCGAATGAAGAGAAAGATCAACAGGTGGGGTATCGCTGGTTAATGGTTGCCAGATTATATGATCTCATCGTTCATATGCTGCGCACAAAGGCACCGATTACAGATGAATTAACTTCAGGATGCCTTTGTACGCCTTCCAAAAAGTTTGAATTTCTTGAATCGGTCTGTGAATACCTGGAGGAGCACTACGCTGAACCCGTCAAACTGGATCAAGTCGCAGAGCACATTAAATTCAGCAAGTTTCACGTATGTAAATTGTTTAAAGAGATCAAAGGAATCACACTGATGGAATACCTGAATCATTTTCGAATAATCAAATCGGAATGGGCGTTATTGTTTCGCGACGAATCTATTCTGGATATTGCCATTGGTCATGGGTTCAACAATGTGAACTCATACAACCGTCTGTTCAAAAAATATAATGATTGTACCCCGTCCGAATTTCGCAAGAAGCATCGTACAAATATCACAACATATGAAGGATGATTCACAATATTTGGGGAGAAAGCCTTCTCCAAAATCCATATACTCTAATAAATTGTAAGCGTTTCCTTTTTTGAAGGAGGGGGCCCATGAAGAAGTTTAAGCTTAAATATATCTCCATGATTGCACTCGTAAGCGCAGTGTTAATGGTGTCCGGCTGCCAACCAAGTGGAGCCAACCAGTCCAAGCAGGAGGAAATCACCGTCTGGAGTTTTACGGATGAAGCAGGTTATGCTATTGAAAAATTCGAGGAGAAATATCCTAACATTAAGGTGAATTTTGTCAATATTCCAGGCAATTTCTACATCACCAAGCTTAAGTCTGCACTACAGACAACGTCTAAGGCTCCGGATGTGTTTATGATCGAGAATGCAAATATAAGAGAGCTAATTGATGTGCCTTATCTGGAGAATTTATCGGCAGCACCGTATAACGCCAATGAATTAATTCCAGAGCAATATGCTTTTGTGCAGGCTAATGAGAAGGATAGCGAAGGAAATATTAAAGCGATCGGTTATCAGGGAACGCCTGGAGGTATTTATTATCGGAGAGATCTTGCCAAAGAATATTTGGGTACGGACGATCCAGAGAAGGTAGCGCCGCAAATTGATACATGGGAGAAGATATTCGAGATTGGAGAGAGAGTTGAGCAGGAGAGTGGAAATAAAGTTCATGCCCTTGCCAACTGGAATGCGATATCCAATTCATATGATGGTATCCCTTGGGTTAAGGATGGGAAGTTAGTCATCGATCCCACTTATATGAGGGTGCTTGACCTTGTTCGTGAAGCCCGTCAGCGGCATGTGCTTGCAGAGTTGGATGATGGTAGTGCCGGATATGCGGCTTCGATGCAAAAAGGCCAAGTGATGTTCTATCCGGGAGCAACCTGGGCGCTGCAATACACTTTTAAGGCGAACGCTCCGGATACCGAAGGATTGTGGGGTCTCGCACCGGGGCCATCCGCTTTTAGTGCCGGTGGAACTTATATTGCGATGTACAGCAAAAGTGACAAAAAGGATCTGGCCTGGAAGTTTATTGAGTTTTATAACTTTGATCATGATTTTCTGTCTGGGCTGGCGAAGGAACAGGACTATTTCACAAGCAACATGGTCGTGAATGATCAGCTTGCGGGATCTGTATCTTCATCGTATTTGGGAGGGCAGAAGCATTTTGAGTTTTTCTCGGAAGCAGCCAAGCAGGTTCCTGTATATGAGCGAACCAAATATGATTCAACCATTAACAATGACATCTTCAAAAATGTTCTCCAGTTGTATCTCAATAATGACATTCAGACCAAAGAAGAAGCCGTAAAACGAATCAAGCGTGATGTCAAATTGAGATTTCCGGAGCTGGAAGTGGATTAGCTTAGAAGTAAGCGAATGCCTTTTAATCATCCGATGACTGGGGGTACAAATCATGTTTGCCAAGTCCATCCGCAAAGACCATTACGGATACTATTTCATTGCTCCGTTTTTCATTCTTTTCGCCATTTTTGGGCTATACCCCATTCTGTATTCTCTCTATATCAGCTTCACCAACTTTGATGGGATTACCACGCCGGACTTCGTCGGACTCGGTAACTATATTGCTGTTCTGCAAGATCCTTTGTTCTACAAGACATTATTTAATACTCTTTTTATCTGGGGTGTCTCTGTGGTCCCACAACTTACTGTTTCGCTTGTACTCGCCTTTATCCTCAACGACAAGTTACTTAAGGGAAGAGACTTTTTCAGAGCGGTTTATTTCTTTCCCAACATCGTTACCGCTGCATCATTGGGTCTGCTTGTGAGTCTGATCTTTGATTGGCAATCCGGCGGTTTAAATCATTTTCTGGTTCAAGTTGGACTTATCGATGATCCAATTAACTGGAAAAATGATCCTTGGTTTATGCGACTGATTGTTTCATCCATTCTGTTCTTTCAATACTTTGGTTACTCCATGGTCATCTATCTGGCAGGGCTGCAGGGTATTGATCCGGCACTGCAGGAAGCCGCTCAAATGGATGGGGCGAAAAAGAAACATATTTTCATTCATATCATCGTTCCAATGCTCCGTCCAATCATTCTATTTCAGATGATCACGTCCATTATTGGGGGTATTCAGATTTTCGATCAGCCGTTTACATTGACGAATGGAACGGGTGGTCCGGATCGTGCAGCCATGACGAGTATTATGTATCTGTATAATGTGGCATTCCAAAGTACACGTTTTGGTTATGGGGCGGCCATTGCATTCTGTCTGTTCATCATCATTATCCTGCTATCGGTCGTATCCTTCATGATGACGAAGCGCAAGAGCCGTGCATAGGGAGGGGGAAATGAAATGCCAACCGTCAAACCAGTCGAACAACAAAAAGTTACTCTACAGCAGTACGACACTGTGAGGCGTCTGACACTGGGCAAAGTCATTATTTATCTGTGTTTGATTAGCCTTGCCGTGCTCTGTATCATTCCATTTTATCTCATGCTCATCTATTCCACACATAATAATGCGACGATTGCATCGACATTTACGTTTCTGCCAGGCCCCTTCTTGCTGGATAATTATACGAACATGGCTTCCAAAATCAATATCTGGCGCGGGTTTGCCAACAGCTTTTTCATTGCCGGAACGTCTACGGTGCTATCTTTGTATATCGGTTCACTAACGGCTTATGGCTTCGCCAAGTTCAAGTTCAAAGGTCGCAACTGGCTATTCCTGTTCTTGCTTGCCACCATGATGGTGCCTGGGCAGCTCGCGCTGATCGGGATGTATCGTCTGTTCAGTACGTTAGGTTTGCTGGACAGCTATGCAGCGATCATTTTGCCGGCAGCGGCGAATGCATTTAATGTGTTTTTTATCAAACAATTTATGGAGAGCAGCATTCCAGACGAGATTATTGAATCTGCACGTGTAGATGGTGCAGGGGAGTTCCGCACGTTCAATCAGATTGTCTTGCCCATTCTGGGACCGGCCATATCGGCCCTTGGCATATTCACCTTTATCGGTTCGTGGAATAATTTTCTCACGCCGCTGGTCCTGTTTTTCTCCCTGGATAAATACCCGCTTCCGGTACTCGTTGCGCTGGTACAAGGATATTATGGAATGGATTACGGACTGTTGTATTTGGGTGTTGCGATCTCGATCTTGCCTATTATCATTGTCTTTGCGATATTCTCCAGACAAATTATAGGCAGCGTTGCATTAGGTGCGGTTAAGGGATAGCACGTGTACGGAAATAGTCGCCTTTTTGGCGGCTTTTTTTGTTGTTTTACATGATATTTCTATGTCGCTGGGCACTTAAATCACGGACATCGATGCCTGAAAATTGGTGGATTACCTTTTTGAAAGCCCTTTCCTAAATCTATGATATACTACGATATGACTGAATACTATGTACACCAAGATAGTCCCCTTATAGTTTGCCTTCACTTTACTTGCAAAGGAGATGTCATGATGTTTAATGTTCTTGTTGTTGACGATGAGTGCGTGCAAAGAGAAGGCATTAAGGATTTGATCTCTCACTACGGCTTTCCCTTTCAAGTATTGGAAGCCGAGAACGGAAAGAGCGCAGAGCGAATTCTGGTAGAGAACGCGATTGATATCCTCATCACCGACGTCAAAATGCCTCTTATGGACGGACTAGAGCTTAGCAAACAAGCCAGGAAAACGCAGCAGAATATAAAGATTGTGATCTGCAGCGGTTATGATGAATTTGAATATGCCCGCAGTGCCATTCGACTGGGTGTGGTTAATTATTTGCTCAAGCCACTGGTTAGGGAAGAGTTTGTACAGGTGATGGAGGATATCACGCAGATCCGTGCTTATGGCGGAGGTCCCGAACCGGAATCCGTGGAATCGAAGGTCATTCGACAGGTGAAGGATTATGTGAAGGATAACCATCAGAGAGATATTTCATTATCCGAGGCAGCCCACGATGTTTATCTATCGCCAGGGTATTTGAGCATTTTGTTTAAAAAAGAGACCGGGGAGAACTTCTCGAAATATTTGACCGATTATCGTTTGCGGCGTGCAAGCCATCTGCTGGCTCATTCGAATATGAAAATCAATGATATTGCAGGGGCCGTTGGCATCGACAATCATTCTTATTTTGCCAAGCTGTTCAGAAACAGGTTTGGCGTCAGTCCGTTACAGTTCAGAGAGTGCGGGGTGCTTCATGATCGGATGGATCAAGAGCAAATTCAATGATATCAGGTTCCGAAACAAGCTGCTGTTATCCCATTTGGTGATTGCACTCATTCCGATCCTTCTGCTTGGACTGCTCTCCTTCATACAGTCTTACCGTATTCAAATGAAGGAGTTGCGGAGCGAAGCTGAAGCGAGTCTGGAGCAGGTGGCTAACATTATGGACTATAAGATTAATCGCTACAATACGCTAAGTGAGTTCATGGTGCTTAATCGGGACTTATCGCAAATATTTACGAAAGACTACGAAGATAATTATTATAATATGTACCTGGATTTCCGGGACATTCTGGAGCCATTGATCTCGAACATCCGGCTGATGGATGATGATATTGAAGGCATTACCTTTTATACATCCGGGGAGTTATTGGGAATCCGCAATAATATTTTGCCAATTGGGGATCTCAAGAGTAAGGCTTGGTATGACGGATTTCGAGGCAGGCGCTGGATTGTGGATGGGGAGAAGCTTTATCTCGTTCAGGAACTGATCAGCAATCCGAAAGACAGCAATTTTATGGTGATCTCCATTCAGCATGATAGCATCTTTGCAGATCTGGACAATCTGTCGGAACATGTAGCTGTTCATATTGAGGACGCGAAGCAGCATGTGATATTTCAGGAAAACCACAAGCGTGTTGCTGTGCCCGCAGGTTCGAAAGTTGGGGAGTCTGGCGATCTAAGTCTTAGCCGCTCACTCGCCAACAACGGCTGGACCATTCACTATAATCTGCTGAATACCAATGCGTACGCCAATGCAATGAGTATTTTTCAAATTACGCTGTTTGTCATCATCCTCAGCCTGGTCATTACCTTCCTGCTCATTTATGTCATCTCTAATAACTTTACGCAAAGAATTATCCATATCAAGAACAAGGTGGACAAGGTAGAGCGGAACAATCTGGATGTGATTATCCGGAGTTCATCCAGGGATGAATTTGGTGAGCTGACTAACGGTATCGGTAAAATGCTGACAAGGATCAACAGCCTGATCTCTCAGGTGTATCACGCCGAAATTGCCAAGAAGGAAAGTGAATATAACAAGTTGATTAGTCAGATCAACCCTCACTTCCTGTACAATACCCTTTCATTTATACGCTGGAGGGCCGAGAAAAAGGCGGATATAGAAACGAGTTATATGGTATCTGCATTAGCCCGTTTCTATAGAACAACACTAAACCAGGGGAAGAATATGGCCACCATTGAGGCTGAGGTGCAGCATATTAAAGCGTATCTGGATTTGCAGCTCATCATGAACGATGGCCGATTTGATGTGGATTACCATATCAATGACGAGGTATTACATACCGAGGTGATTCATTTTATTTTACAGCCAATTGTGGAAAATGCCATCAAGCATGGTTTTGTGGAGGCAGATGCGATAGATTATCGCATTCACATTACAGTTAACCGGGTGGGAGAAGGGATTAAACTAACCGTTTGTGATAACGGTGTTGGCATGACGCCTATGCAGACGGCAGGGTTGTTAACAGGAGAGAACGGCGGATGTGGTGTTCGGAACGTTAATGACCGAATCAAGCTGTATTATGGTCGGGATTACGGGCTCGTTATTCATAGTGAGCCAGGCAGCGGAACGGAAGTGTCAATCGTCCTTCCTGCCACATAATTGCGTGTAGTTACATTAAAAACATAGCGTTAGTACGGAAGCGGTTGCTGTTGCGACCGCTTATTTGTTACTGTTATAAACTTTTAATACAGAGAAATAAAGTAAATTGGAGGTCATAAAAAAAGTGTTACATATCCGAAAAATGTGGCATATACGCCAATTGTGAAAACGCATACAATTTGGTTATCAAAAGCAAATCAGATAAAGGGGATGACAGAATGAAGAAGCGCAGTAAGATGGCTACGCTGCTGATCGGAAGCATGATGATAGCTGTAATCAGTGGCTGTACCGGGGGCAATAACGAGAGTGCACAACCGCAAATTTCACAACAGGACTATGAACCTTATGGTAAATATGAGACACCCGTGGAATTTACGATTGGCCGAAATACCAATCATGTGAACAATCTGCCTGCCGGCGATACCATTGAAAACAATTTGGCTACACGCTATGTAGAAGACCGGGTGAACGTCAAAGCCAAGGTGGCTTGGGAAACAGATGATATGGATCAGAAGCTGTCACTCTCGATGACGACAGGTGACCTCCCGGATGTAATGCTTGTCAGCCGTGAAATATTTAATCAACTGGTGGATAACGATCTCATTGCCGACATGACAGAGGTTTATGAGAAGACAGCATCCGAGGGTGTTAAAAATATTTATGGTTCCTACGGAGATTTGCTGCTGAATCAGGTAAAGGTGGATGGTAAAATCATGGGTCTGCCCATGACGAATATCGGAAACCAGCACCAATTGCTGTGGGTCCGGAAGGATTGGGTGGATAAAGTAGGCGCGAAGCTCCCGGAATCCGTCGAGGATGTATGGAATCTTGCGAGAACGTTTGTGGAGAAGGACGTTTCGGGAACAGGCAAGACGGTAGGTATGGTCATGGATTCCAATGCGATGAACTTTACGCCGATCTTTGCTGCGCACGGTGCCTTTCCGATGAACTGGATTCAGAAGAACGATCAGGTTGAATATGGATCTGTTCAACCCGAAGTGAAGCAAGCGCTGACAGAGCTGAGCGCCATGTATAAAGAAGGTTTGATTGATAAACAGTTTGCTGTCCGGTCGAGTGAAGAGAAGGAAGCTCTCGTCATCAACGGACAGGCCGGAATGGTGTTTAATCCATGGTGGATCGGCTACACCAACTACAAGGATTCCATTAAACAAGATCCTGAAGCAGTCTGGGTTGCCGTATCTGCACCAGTGGATGAAAATGGCAAGTTCAAGACGATCCGGCAAGATCCGGTGGGCGGTGGTATCGTCGTTGTGAAGAAGGATTTTGCTCATCCTGAAGCGATTATGAAATCAGTCAATTTAACAACGGATTTCCTGTACTCCTTAACGGAGGACGCAATCAATTACAAGAAAGAGCATGCTGACGAGTTGCTCACCGATGCAAGCCGCTGGAACAATGATCCTACCCAGATTCCGATGCAAGTGGATTATGACGATGTGCTAAAGCGGTATTACGATGATCTGATCAAGGCGGATGAGGCCGGAGATGCTTCCGCTGTTCAGGAAGATCGAATGGTTTCTTTCAAGGCCTATCAGGAATTCAAAGAGAAAGGTAATGCGATCGATGCAAACACCTATGGTGAATATCTCTCCCGGATCGAGGGACAGCGTGAGGCGAATAACCCGAATTTGGAAGTGATTCCCGCAGGCTTCTACGGAACAACCGAGACGATGAAGCTGAAGTGGGCGAATCTGCAGAAGCTCGAAGAGGAAACCATGCTCAAGATCATTATGGGGGAAGCCCCTGTAGATGAATTCGATAAGTTTGTCGACACTTGGAAACGTACGGGTGGTGACGAGATTACAGAAGAAGTCAACGAGATGAGCAACAGATAAGGATCGCGTGAGCTTAGGTGCGGAAGCCTGATGGTGGACTTCCGCACGGGCTTTCGTCGATAAAGCCTGTCCAATTAGGCACATGATGGAGGTGGAAAGGACAATGCCGCTAATGGAAACAACCGTTAATCAAGAGCGGGAAGTGCGTTACCGGAGCAAAAAAAAACGTAAAACCTTTGACGAAATGACCTATCATTTTATGCTGCTGCCTGGCATGATCATGCTGTTCATTTTCTCAATTGTACCGATGTTCGGGGTCGTGATGGCATTCCAAAAGTTCATTCCCGCCAAAGGAATATTCGGGTCAAAGTGGGCAGGGCTTTCCAATTTCACATATATGTTTCAACTGCCGGACGCGAAGCAGATTTTCATTAATACATTGGTTATCGCGGTTGGAAAGATTGCTCTAGGGTTGATTGTACCCATCGTATTCGCTTTGCTGTTAAATGAGGTGCGTCTGAAAGTATTCAAGAGTACAATTCAAACCATCGTCTATTTGCCGCATTTTATGTCCTGGGTGGTTCTGGGCACCATGCTGACCATGATCTTTTCTTTCGATGGCATGGTGAATAACTTCCTTGAGTTTCTCGGACTGGAGCGGATTATGTTTCTGGCGAGTAATGACTGGTTTAGGCCGCTGCTCATTGTGACGGATACGTGGAAGGAATTTGGCTACGGGACGATTGTCTATCTGGCTGCATTAACGGCAATCAACCCTGCATTGTACGAATCTGCCGCAATGGACGGCGCAAGTCGCTGGAAACAGACGCTGAATATCACGCTGCCGGGTATGTTCCCAACGATTATCCTGCTGGGTACGCTGAGTCTTGGTAATGTACTGAATGCGGGTTTTGATCAGGTGTTTAACCTGTATAATCCGCTGGTATATGAAACGGGCGATATTATCGATACTTTTGTATACCGTATGGGTCTGATCAACATGCAATATTCATTTGCAACAGCGATTGGACTGATGAAATCGGTGATCAGCTTTGTTCTGATCGTGATTTCCTACAGACTGGCTTCGAGGTATGCGGGGTACAGAATTTTCTAGGAGGGTTAGCATGATTCAATCCAAATCGCTCGGCTCCAGGCTATCCCGCCTGTTGATTATGTTTGCGTTAATTCTGATTACGTTCATGTCCTTGGCGCCGATTGTCAATACCATTATGGTGTCCGTCAGCAGCAGTACAGCTGTTAATGCAGGTCGGGTCTATTTTTTTCCAGTGGAGCTGAATTTCTCATCGTATGGCCAGATTCTGAATGATACGAAGTTTTGGAAGGCTTTTTTCATCTCGGTCGAGCGGGTGGTGCTGGGGGGAGCAATCAACATGTTTTTGACCATTCTCATGGCCTATCCGTTGTCACGAAGCGTCACACAATTCAGATCGAGAAACACATATATGTGGATTATTGTGTTTACAATGCTTTTCAGCGGCGGAATCGTTCCATGGTATATGGTCATCAGCAAGCTGGGGTTAATTAACAGCATTTGGGCGCTGGTTCTGCCGGGGGCAGTTCCTGTCTTTAATGTGATTCTCCTCATGAACTTCTTCAAGGGAATTCCAAAGGAATTAGAGGAGGCCGCATTCATTGACGGTGCCAGTCCGCTTAAAATTCTGCTCAAAATCTTCATCCCCATTTCCATGCCGAGTCTGGCAACGATCATGCTGTTTGTTATTGTTGGGCACTGGAACAATTTCTTTGACGGCATCATTCTGATTAACGACAGCTCCAAAATCCCGCTCCAGACCTATCTGCAGCAGCTCAGCCTCACACGGGATCAGATGCAGAATCTTTCGGTCGAACAGCTGCAGCAGTTCAATAAAATCTCCAATACAACGTTGAATTCTGCCAAAATTCTGGTATCCATGATTCCCATTCTGATGATATATCCTTTTCTGCAACGTTATCTGATCCACGGAATCGTACTTGGAGCCGTAAAAGAATAGTTCTGGTTATCAGCATCATCTGCAGTTCTGCCTGAGAAATATGGAAGGGGGTGAAGGAACACCGTCAGGGACAGGCGTGAACAGAGCTGGAGCAAGGGATTGACACTGCTTTACGGGTAAAACTGTTAGTTATAAGTCGATTGGAGAAGGGAAGGGATCTGATGAGCAAAAGGAAAATGGTGAGCCTCACGCTGGTACTCAGCATTATTCTGGTCACCACCATGGGGGCAACAAGCGGTGGCAAGAATCGCTATGCAGATCAGGCGCAGTGGTCGCAAGAGAAGCTGCATGAGTACTACTGGAACGATGCATCAAAAATGATGAATAATGCTTATCCATCAACACCAGAAGGTGAACAGGCATTGAATTACTGGTGGAAGGCCCATGCGGTCGATGCATTGGTGGACGGATACGAACGTACGGGAGACAAGGCCTACACTGAGCGTGCAGAAGAATTCGTTCGCAGTATCATTGCACGCAATGGTTCACTTCACAATGAATTCTACGATGATATGGAATGGCTCGCGCTCGCCGGGCTTCGTCTGTATGATGCAACAGGCAGTGAAGAGATGAAGGGATACGTAATGGAGTTGTGGGATGACATCAAGACAGCCTGGTGGGAAGATGAGCTTGGCGGTATGGCTTGGAAAAAGAATCAGCGTTATAACCGAAATGCATGCTCCAATGGGCCTGCCGCTATCTTGGCTGCAAGGTTGTATGAACGTTTTGGCGATGAGCGGGATCTGGAATGGGCCAAAAAAATATATGATTGGGAGAAACAACATCTGGTTAATCCGAAAACGGGCCTGGTAGCGGATGGTTTGGTGCTGAAGGAGGATGGCACACTGGATGTGAATGAAGCATGGATCTTTACGTACAATCAAGGCACGTTTATCGGAGCGGGTGTTGAACTCTACCGGATAACAGGAAAGAAGACGTATTTGAAAGATGCCGAGAAAACTGCAGCTGGTTCTTTGAAAACCTTAACGGATGAGAAGACGGGCATATTTAAAGAGGACGGCGACGGGGACGGTGCGTTGTTCAAAGGCATCCTGATCCGCTACATGGTTGAGTTGTATGAAGTCGGGCATAACAAGAGCCTGAAAAAGGCAGTCTATCGCAATGCCGATGCCTTACTGAAAGGTAGCCGGGACACTGGATTATTCGGTCAGGCATGGGGTAAAGCAGCCCAGAACCCACTCGACCTTACGGCTCAGCTCAGCGGCGTATTTCTGCTGGAAGGAGCTGCTAAGCTGGAAGACGGCAAAGCGGATAAGCCAGGTAAACCGGATAGACCAGTGAAGAAGTAGCCATTTGAGTGGAAGATAGGTTAATAGGAAAGTAATTATTAGAGGTCAGCGCCTGCATGAGTCTTTCCAAGAGAAAGATCATGCGGTGCTGTTATGTTCCGGTGTCACTGTTAAACGGTAAATCAGCGGTGAGGCTTCATTCGAAAAAAGCATCGTACCCCATTACTCAGGGTACGATGCTTTTATGCGTCTGCAAATTCATTGTAGGTATGGTGATTACTTGCTAGCGGGTAAGTTGTAGCTTTCTCGGATTAGGGAGAAATAGTCATCAGCACGGACAACCTTGAATTCTGTTCCGAGTTCTTCGGTGATCGCCAGTGCATCGGATGGAGTCGTACTCCATGCAAGCAATCCAAGGGAAACGAACAATGGCGATTTACCATCCCAATTCGCTTTCGCTTCATTCAGCACCTGTAATCCATCCTGCACGGTACTTATCCCACGAATTGTGGATACGGGCAGGCTATCATCAACGATTTCCACACCATAGTTGTCTTCATAGCTGATGAATAAGCCGGGTGCATGATAATCCTGTGCATAAGCCTTGGCTTTAAATGGCGTGAGAGGTACATTCTCGCTGTCTACACGGTTCAACACATAAGGAATGGTCATGCCAGTCTTTTTCATATATTTTTCAGTTTGCTGCAAAAATTGCCGGAAGCTTGAGTCGGGCCATGCCTCTGGATAGAAGTATCCTGCACCGGATGGTCCTGCGATCAGCAGATCATTCGGGGTTGCGGTGTTCACATAATAATTCAATATTGCTGGTGCACCTTCGTAGAGAAGCGGGCTTGAAGTCCAGTTAATCGGAACCTTACCCCTGGCCGGATCATCCCACATCACACGCATGCGATGCTGGTTATACTGAAAATTATCGCCTTCCGTAAAGGTATACGTTACATAGATTTTGTTCTCCAGCGCAGGTCGCGGAGATTTTTTCACCGGGGTGAGATTCGGTTTTGTCCCCGAGAAAACAGTCAGGTTGCTGAACCAATCCGCTGCGAGAACATAGACGCCATATCGAGATGCGATCTCAACGGAGCTGAACTCACCTTCGACATCATTGCTAAACCAGCCAAGGTAGGGAGTTCCGGGTTTTACATCAGACATGATCTTCTCGAAGAGTGCTTTTTGCTCAGGTATATTGGAATCCAACCAGAATACCATCGCTTTATTAGCGACTGCATAATCCCTTAAATATGCATAGGGCTCCCGTTGCTCAGCCGAGAGAGGGCGGATATTACCCGCGGATACTTTATACTGATTCCACATGTCCACTTCAGCCGTCAGGTTCTGAGTACCCGCAGGAGGAGTGAATTCATACACAAAGTAATTGCCATTATCGGCGAAACGGTGGCCGCCTTCTCCTTCAGCAACCTTGGAATTCTGTCTGTCATAGAGGAATTGTTCTTCTTCCGGTGTTCCTGCGATAAAGTTAGCGATCTCTTTTCCATCCGCCTTGACCGTAATCTCATGTACAGCCGGTCCCCAGCCATCCTGAGTGAAAGCGTCATCAAATCGGAGATATACTGAAGATTTTCCCAAGAGTGAAGAAAGGTCCAGGGAATACGTGTCACGGTTGCTTGCATCTCGAATCTGTTGTTTTTCCTCCGCAATCGTAACAAAGGATTCAGGCATGCCGGATGGAATGCGAATCGCCGTATCCGGATCAAGTCCAATTAACATCTGGTGGTTCGTTTTCTTCCACAGATTCTCATATTGCCAAGTATAGGCATCTATCCGACTATTGAATTTACCCCGCAGGTCATCTACAATTTTCAATTTGTAAGGGGCTTTGGACAATTTGACTGCTAACTCGGGACTGGCAACCACAGCATTCTTCAGTCCTGCGAGCGTGGTTGCTACGTTGATTGTATCAGGTACTTGGGGATCATATACAACCATGCCTTTGACTTCGCTGCGATAAGCAGAGAACACTTCCCAATAATCTTGATGAAGTGTGTAAGGCACCTTAATGTCCTTAAGCCAGGTCAATTTTCCTTCTTCCTGGGACTCAATCAGATAAATTCGGGGTTGTTCTCTGTTAACGATTCCCTGTAATGTTCCCAGCAATAATTTGATATCACCTGGCGCATCATAGATGTCGGCTGCATCCAAATGTTTCGGCTTTTTGAAACTTGGTAGTTCACGGTGTTTGGACCCATCAGGTTTGGCTGTCTGTACATCCGTTTCCGAAGCTGAAGCAGCGCCGGCGGTTAATGAAAAAGCGCATATGAGAGCTAAACAGAGCATCGTGAATCTACGAGCCATGGCGAAGTCACTCCTTGTTATAGTCAAGAATTAGAGCTGTGCTTTCGTAATACCCACCCTCCTCTTGTGGCCAAAAGCCAATCCACACATCTCTATCCAACACATATTAAATATATTCATATATAATTTTACAAGGGGTTCGACAAAACTTCCCATTATTCCTGGAAATCAGGCACATTAAATGCGATGATATCAAGGAGATAATCTTTGCAACTGCAGATAAGATCAGCTTGTTTATTGCACTTGCAGGTGAAAGGATATATTATATATCTCAAATATTATGAATGAATTGGTGATGTGATCAAAATGAGTACAAATGATCGAATTCCACTGTATCAACAAATCCAGGACTATATCAGACATGTCATAACTCAAGAAAATATGAAACCCGGTGATCGCATACCGACAGAGAAGGAACTGATGGATCAGTTTCAGGTCAGTAAAATTACAGTTGCCAATGCCTTGACCGGATTAGCAAATGAAAAGTTAATTGCGCGTGTGCCGGGGAAAGGCAGTTTTGTAGCTGAAGAAGCGGATAGTGCTTCTATGACCTCATCGCAAGCGAACACAATGAAAGGTAGAGAGGGGACACTGTCTACAGGAATGATTGGCATCATTGTGCCCTCCATCCATGATTATTTTGCCATCAGGCTCGTTGAGGGAATTGAGCAAGCCTTGCGTGACGAAGGATATCGCAGCATGATCATGTTTACACATGGCAAGGTGGATAAAGAGAAGGATGTCATCAAGGAAATGAAGGCGCTTGGGGCAGAAGGTCTATTAATCTTTCCTGTTGATGAAGAGAACTACAACGAGGAGATCCTTGGCATGAAGCTCTCGGGTTTTCCTTTTGTACTGATGGACCGTTATTTGCCAGGGGTCGAGACACATTATATTGCGGCAGATGGCAGACGGGGCACAAGGCTAGCTGTGGAGCATCTTTGGGAGCTGGGACACCGGGATATCGCTATTTGCTCGGATTCTCCCCTTCAGACAGTTACGGTTCAGGAGCGGATCGAAGGTTATATTGAGGCTTTAAAAGGCAAAGGTGCGTTAATTAATCCTGCTCATATGATCACAGATTTCCAACCGCTAACTGAACTTAAGGAAGCAGAGGCCCACCCTTTGTATCGATATATCCAAAATCGAATGGTCACAGCCTATGTTTCGCTTAACGGCAGGTTAGGTGTGCAAATCTATCAAATGGCCAAGCAAGCAGGGCTTCAAGTGCCTGAAGATGTATCGATAGTAAGCTTCGATGATCCCACCTCAATCGTGGAGGAATTCAGTATATTTACCCATGTTAAGCAATTTGAGCGGGATATGGGGTATCGGGCGGCTGCTAAATTACTGGAAGTATTACGTGGTCATGGGGAAGCGAAAAGTTATAGCAAAATGCTGATTGAACCCGAGCTGGTCGTACGTCAAACTACCGGAACGGTTCCTCGAACTTAAAGTTCACAAGAAAAGAAAACCTTTTCCGTAGAGAAGCGGAGAAGGTTTTTTTTATGTTTGTATAAAAAACATATTGAATATATTCATATCATATATTATAGTCTAGAAAAAGATGGATAGTCATACATTGCAACCCAAATCAAATACGAGCTTGGGGAGGTTAAGAAAATGGCACGAGATCGAAAGGAAGAGCGTACGGGATTTCAAGAATCTGCTGCTTACCATCCGGATTATGATCTGCAGACTGACTTTGTGATGGTTTACGGCATTGATGAGTCGATGCAGGAACGCATTCTAAAGTGGAAAGAAAAAGGATATGTGGTTCATTTGATGACAGGAGTTGCTTGGGGGACCTACAACAGCTATTTGGATGGTGAGGTCGATGGAGCAACACATTGGGATGAAGCTCAAATGGACCGGGAAGGCAACATGATTCTTCATGGAAGCGAGCCAGTCATTCCATACATGGTGCCTACCATTTCCTTTGGTCATTACATAGCGGATCGAATACGTATTGCCGTTGACGCCGGTGTGGAAGCCATCCATCTGGAGGAACCTGAATTCTGGGTAAACGGAGGCTATTCAGAAGCTTTTAAACGGGAATGGCAGTTGTATTACAAAGAGCCTTGGATTCCGCCACATGCTTCACCTGATGCCCAATTTCGAGCTTCCAAATTAAAAGCGTATTTATATACACGTGTCCTGGACCGATTATGTGCCGAGATGAAGGACTACGCGTTAAAACGTTATGGTCGTGTCCTTCGCTTTTATGTTCCGACTCATAGTCTGATTAATTACACACAGTGGCGTATTGTCAGTCCACAATCTCAGCTTCTAGAGCTACCCTCCATCGATGGGTATATTGCACAGATCTGGACCGGGACATCCCGAACCCCCAATGTGTATGAAGGGTTGCGTAAGGAACGTACGTTTGAAACCGCTTACCTTGAATATGGCGTCATGCAGGAACTGGTTCGTGGGACCGACAGACGAATGTGGTTCCTGCATGATCCGATCGAAGATAACCCGAATTATACCTGGGCTGATTACCGCCAGAACTATTTAAAAACGGTGGTTGCCTCACTGCTGCATCCCGGGGTCGCCCATTATGAAGTCGCACCTTGGCCTCGACGAATCTTTCAAGGCACTTATCCATCCGAGGATGGCTCTGGCAAGGAGCAAATTCCGTCAGACTATGCCACAACTTTGCTTCAGGTCATGCACACGCTTGGTAACATGAATCAGGATGTGATTGAAACAGCAGAGGAGACATTACAAGTTGGCGTTTTTATTGCTGACTCAGCAATGTTTCAACGAATGAAGCCAGATCCAAATGCACCTCATGCCGGTAAATACGATGGGACAGATCCTGAAGGATTCCAGGAGGATGGCGATACAGAACTACTCGATTTTTCTCCTTTTTACGGTCTGACACTGCCGTTATTGAAACATGGTATTCCTGTCCGTCCACTTCAACTGGATAATGTAAGGCGGTATCCGGGTTACTTGGCAACTTATCGTGTGCTCATACTGAGCTATGAATTTATCAAACCGGAATATCCGGACATTCATTATGCCCTTGCACAGTGGGTACAGGATGGTGGAGCGTTAATCTATGTAGGCGATGACAGCGACCCGTATCACGATATTCGTGCATGGTGGAACCATGACCGCAAGCATGAGCAGTCAGATCAGACGTATAACTCCCCTCGAGCACATTTGTTTGAACAACTAGGTCTAAAAGATAAGAGGCAAGGTGTCAATAAGGTAGGAAAAGGGGTAGTTTACTGGCTGGATGAACATCCGGCTGACTTCACTTTATCGAAGGCAGGGGCTGATCGGCTGCGCCAATCTGTCAAAGAAACGATGGAAGCTGTCCACGGACCAGAACTACAGTGGGAATCGAAACCATATTTCAAAATTAGACGAGGTCCCTATCTAATCGTATCGGTGCTCGATGAATCGGTCAGCGAAGAGGCAGTAGTCATTCCAGGTCCGATTGTGGATTTGTTCAATTCAAAGCTCTCAGTGCTGAGCCAGGTGACCCTAAATCCGGGAGAGCAAGCCTTGCTCTATGATATTGAAGCGGGTCGTCCAACGGATGGAGAAGTATCCGTCATTGCTGCTTCTTCCCGAATAGAAGGTCTATCTCAGTCGGCCACAGGTTTTCGATTCATTGCAAGAGGACCTTCCAACATGAAGGCAACAGCAAGGTTGTATTGCAAGGCCAGACCATTATCTGCCCAGTATGTCATTCAAGAGCAGATGGTCCCCGTGGTATGGGAATGGGACCCGGATTCAAAGACAGTGCTTCTTCAGTACGAACATGGCAATGAGAACAATGCAGAGGTTCATGTCCGCTGGACTTCCTGAATTCACAATACAACCTGATTGATGTAACAGAGAGGAGTATACTAGCATGCCCTACGAACCGATAAGGCCAGAACGGTTAAAACAGATGTTAAACAAACTTCGGGAAGCCATATATGAGCCGATTGCCGAATTAGAAGTGACGGCTTGGATTACACCAGAGCCCGTACCTTACGAGGAACGGATGACCGGCACGAAAGTGACACTCAAGCAAGGAGAACAATGGGGAGAGTTATGGGATTGTGCCTGGTTCCGTTTTGCAGGTAATCTTCCGGCAGTCACAGGTAACCAAACCACGGTCCTCTTGCTGGATGTCAACGGTGAGCTGTGTCTGGTTGACCATGAAGGGTCACCTATCCAAGGGTTGACGACGATTAACTCCGAATTTGATTTTTCATTAGGTCTGCCTGGGAAACGAGTCGTGCAGCTCCATGAGACATCTGTAAATGGACAGGAAGTTGAAGTGTGGGCAGATGCAGGCAATAACGATCTGTTCGGCAAGTATCGGGGAGGGACGTTGAAAGAAGCACTTATCGCCTACTGTAGGGAAGATATTCGGGAACTCTATTACGATACCGAGGTGCTCTTGGAGACCGCAGAGCAGCTCCATGACGGTTCCGCTCGGAAGGAGAGAATCTATCAGACGCTCTATGATATTTCAGTACAGTTGATCGATTTCTCGAAAGAGAGTGTCGAGCAAGCGAAGAATCGACTACATGAACAGCTAACCCTGCAGGGGGGCGATCCGGTCTTAACCCTAAGCGCTGTGGGTCATGCTCATATAGATTTGGCCTGGTTATGGCCGATCCGTGAAACGATCCGTAAAGGAGCTAGAACGTTCTCAACTGTGCTTCGCATGATGGAGCGTTATCCTGATTATGTGTTCGGAGCGAGCCAACCGCAGCTGTACGATTGGATGAAGCAGCATTATCCCAAGCTGTATGAGCAGATCAAGGAACGTGTACGTGAAGGCAGATGGGAACCGCAAGGCGCCATGTGGGTAGAATCGGATACCAATGTGCCTGGTGGTGAATCACTCGTACGCCAGATTTTGTATGGCAAGCGTTATTTCCAGCAGGAATTTGGTCTGGAAATGAAATCGCTCTGGATGCCTGATGTATTCGGCTACTCGGCAAGTTTGCCCCAGTTATTAAAGAAATCCGGTGTGGATTACATGATGACCCAGAAGCTCTCCTGGAGTGAGTATAACCGACATCCTCATCATTCCTTTCTATGGGAGGGAATTGATGGTTCAGCTGTATTAACACATATGCCACCAGAGGATACTTACAACAGTCCTGCAGCTCCGCGTTCGATCATCAGTGCTGAACAGGGGTATCTGGATAAAAATGTATCAAACCATGCGCTAATGCTCTTTGGTATAGGAGACGGAGGCGGAGGGCCTGGCGAAGAGCATTTGGAGCGGCTTACACGGGAGAAAAACCTGCTTGGCTTGTCCCCTGTTATACAGGAACCTTCTTGGAAATTTTTCGAACGACTTAATGAAGAACGTGAACGGTTCCAGACATGGCGCGGTGAGCTTTACCTGGAGAAACATCAAGGAACCCTGACCAGTCAGGCGCGAAGTAAGTGGTATAACCGGAAGATGGAGAAAGCACTGCGCGAATTGGAGTTCGCCTCAGTACTTGTGGCTTCACAGCTAGGCAAGTCTTATCCGTCCGAGTCACTGGAAACGATATGGAAGGAAGTCCTCTTGTATCAGTTCCATGATATCCTTCCGGGGTCTTCCATCAAGCGTGTGTACGATGAGTCACTCATACGATATGAAGAACTTTTAGATCAGACAGAAAATATGATCAACGAAACCTACAGCCATATGGCAGACCAGATCTCTTCAAATATCGAATCCTCATCCAGCTGCTCCGTGGTGATATTCAATTCATTGCCTTGGGAGCGTCAGGAATGGATTCACACGAATGGAAACTGGCGCAAGGTTCAGGTTCCATCCATGGGATACACAATGGTAGATCATGTGGACCAGGGTGCTATAGATGAAATCGCATCATGCGCCCAGTTAGTTCCGGGAATACAAGAGTCGGAATTTCACGTTTCCGCTGAAGAACGCTGTGTGGAGAACGACACATTCATCGTGAAGTTTGATCGGAATGGAGCCATTATCTCCATACAGGACAAGGCTGAAGCGCGGGAAGTCATTCCGCAAGGTCATCCGGGAAATGCACTTCGTGTGTATCACGACGAAGGAGATGCTTGGGATTTCAGTCATGACTATTCCGCACATACAGGTATGCCATTAACGCTTCATGACATTCGCGAGCTTCGTGAAGGACCAAAAGTCGGGTTGGTCTTCGAATATAACTATGGAGAATCCACTCTGATCCAGACGGTGGTTCTGACAGAAGGCAGCAGACGGATTGATTTCGAGACGACCGTGGATTGGAGAGAGAATGGTAAAATGCTTCGTACTTCATTCCCGGTGAATATCCGTACAGATCAGGTTCACTGTGAGATCCAATTTGGCAGTTTGACTAGACCAACTCATCGGAATACCATGTGGGACTTCGCCAAGGATGAGATATGTGCTCATCAGTGGATTGACTTATCGGAGCCGGATTATGGAGTCGCATTGCTTAATGATTGTAAATATGGTCATAGAGCCATCGATAATGTGCTTGGTCTGAATTTGCTGCGCAGCAGCTCGTATCCTGATCCGGAAGCGGATCGTGCGGAGCATACGTTCACCTATTCGTTATATCCGCATCAAGGCAACCATGTTCAGGCTGAGATCTATCGAAGAGGTAATGAACTGAACATCCCGCTTCGTACAGTTTCCTTATCATCTGTATCTGGTAAGCAGAACGGTAAGCTCCCATATTCGAAAACATTTCTTCAGCCGGATCATCCGCACATCATGGTGGAATCCGTCAAAAAAGCCGAGGATGGAGACGACATCATCGTCCGTCTATATGAAACTTCGGGAACACATGCCACCACAGTATTACATCTTGGATTCCATATAGCAGAAGCCTGGACGACTGATCTTATGGAAAATATCATTTCACCCGTTTCATTTGCAGGAGCATCCGAGATGGCTTTATCCTTCACGCCATTTGAAATCATCACGTTACGATTGAAGCAAGGACAGCTATAGCTGGGATGGATGACCGTCCATTATGAGAAAGGAGAGGTTGGAATGTGATCAAGACACGAGTGAGCAACAATCGATTGATGAAGCGAATCTGGCAGCATAAACTCTTTTATTTGTTTATGCTGCCCGGAATCGTCTGGTTTTTCCTGTTCTCCTATGTACCGCTATATGGAATTCAGGTTGCTTTTAGGGATTACAATTTCGTTGGCGGATTCACCGGAAGTCCATGGGCAGGCCTTAAGTACTTTCAACAGTTCTTCAATTACTATCAATCCGGTGACATCATCCGTAACACGATCATTATCAGTCTCATGAAACTGCTTATTGGCTTCCCGATGCCAATCATTCTTGCACTCCTCTTAAATGAAGTCAGAATGATTAAATTCAAAAAGACGGTTCAGACCCTTTCCTACTTGCCTTATTTCGTATCCTGGATCGTTGTGGTTACGCTGATGCAACGGCTCCTAACGCCGTATGGGGGGCCAGTCAATGACTTATTGGGTTCATTTGGAGCGGAGTCGATCCAGTTCCTGAATAATCCAACATGGTTCTATCAGATGATCGTCGGTTCAGACATCTGGAAGAATATCGGTTGGAATTCCATCATCTTTATGGCCGCGATTGCGGGTATTGATCAGCAGCTTTACGAAGCTGCCAAAATGGATGGTGCGGGACGCTTCAGACAGATGTGGCATGTATCGCTTCCAGGTATCCGCAATGTAGCTATCATATTATTCATACTCGCTGTGGGCAGTCTGATGAGCGCAGGTTATGAACAACTGCTTCTCCTGAATGGACCGGCAACCGCAAGTCTTGGCAGTGTACTGGACGTGCATGCCATTAACTCCGGGATTCGAGAAGGACGTCTCAGTTACGCTGCAGCTGTAGGACTATTCCAAAGTGTTATCGCACTCATTCTGGTTGTAACCGTTAATCGCATCGCCCGCAAAGTCAGTGATGTATCCCTGTTCTAAGGAGGTGACCTTATGGAACGAAAATGGTCCTTATTCTCGGTACTTAACTATATTTTTCTTGCTTTGGTTGGATTCTCGATGATTTACCCGTTTATATATATCTTGGCTTATTCACTGAACGACGGTAAGGATTCGATGCAAGGCGCGATTTATTTTCTTCCCCGCCAATTCACGTTGGATAACTATGCTCAGGTATTCGATAACGCACGGATCTGGAAGGCATATCAAATTACGATTATGCGCACCGTGCTGGGTACTTTTCTCCACGTTGTATTGTGTACACTCATGGCCTATGCACTTTCCAAAAAAACATTGCCAGGTCGCTCCTTTTTTACCTTTTACATCTTTTTGCCTACGATTTTCAGCGCGGGATTCATTCCATTCTTCATTACGCTCCAAAAACTGCATCTGATTAATAGTTTCTGGGTGTACGTTTTGCCCTTGTTGTTCAACTTCATGCACATCATCATTATTCGGACATTCCTGCAAGGCATACCTGAGGAACTGGAGGAATCGGCGCGTATTGACGGGTATGGAGATTTTCAAATCTTCGTACGAATCATTCTGCCTCTTTCCGGGCCGGTACTTGCAACGATCTCGCTGTTTATTGGGGTAGCCCACTGGAATGACTGGTTCTCGGGCGCTTATTACGTCTCGAACAAAGATTTGATACCGGTGCAGACCCTACTGCAAGAAATGCTGACGGAAGCAGAGGCATTATCCAATTCGATGCAGCGTGCAGCTCAGCAGGGTGGGCAGACGGTTGGTGGTGTCGGTGGAGCAGGAGCAACACCTGAATCACTTCGTATGGCATTGCTTGTTATTACGGTTTTCCCGATCTTATGTATATATCCGTTTCTGCAACGATATTTCGTGAAGGGGGTTATGATTGGTTCGGTTAAAGGGTAGATCATCCTGACCTGAATTTGCTAGAGCTTTACCGAGATCATTTATTCAAGGAGGCGATTGGTTTGAACAGGATTTGGTCGAAAGGCGTATCCATCTTGCTCGTGTCCATCATGGTTGGAGGTTTGCTGAGCGGTTGCACGAATTCATCAGGGAACGGGGAAGGCGCAGAAGGCGAGAACGGAAATAAACTCAAAATCTTGCACAATTGGAATGGCTCAGGCGGATCGGATAATGGGATAACCCCTGTCGAGGAAGTCATCAAAGAGAAAACTGGCGTCACATTAGAGTGGGAATATACGAAAGGCAGCGAGACGGAGAAAGTAAACCAGATTTTCGCCACACAGGATTTGCCGGATATCTACACCGGACCTGCATGGGGCGGCGAGCTGGACGGGATCATCAAGGCTGCCAAAGAAGGACAGCTGGTAGATATATCCGATAAATTGGGGGATTACCCGAACCTGGCGAAATCCATTGCGAAAGAGAATGTGCCGCCAGCATTGTATGAAAAAGCGATAGATGCGTATGACGGCAAGAAATATTTACTTTTACAAAATCAGCCCGCAACGAACGAAGACGGCATGGATTGGCTGTATGGCTTCTATGTTCGCAAAGACATCGCTGAGAAAGTCGGCGTGGATCCTCAGTCTGTAGTGACGAAGGAAGACTTCTATAACTTCCTCCAAAAAATCAAAGATGCCAACCTGAAGGAGAGCGGTCAGCCCGTGTTTCCACTGGGCGGATTTAGTAACGGATGGTCCGTAGGCATCGGAAACACGATGTTCTATTCCGGAGCAGGCTATGTAGACAAAGGTGACGGAACGGTAGAACATAACTTTTTCACCAAAGGATACGAAGAATACACGTTGTTCTATCGTAAACTGGTTGAGGAAGGGCTGATGGACCCCGAAGCCTTTACTCAGACGGATCCTATTGCCAAAGAAAAAATTAATCAAGGACGTATTGCTATCCTTGCCGCACATTATCCGGCCATTTTGGACGCCTCCAAAGAATATGTTACTTCACATTCTGGAAGCGATTACATCCCAATCGGACCATTGGAGCGGGCAGATGTTGACGCGAGCCGGCCTGTTGATCTTGGCATTCAAGGAAACAACGTAACGGCTATCACCAGTAGCTGCAAGGGCGAGTGTGTAGATGTAGCGCTCAAGTTTCTCGATTACATGGCTTCTGACGAAGGCTTCATGCTGGCCCGGTACGGAGTTCAAGGGGTTCACTGGGATATGAAGGATGGCAAACCAGTACCGAATCAAGAATGGTTCGATAAGTTTACAGCAGATCAATCCGGTAAAGTTCGCAAAAACGAGGGTATTTCCATTGGGCTGGAATCGATCACGGGGCTTGACCGGATCAATTCGGCAGCAGGCGGCGACATCTGGGCAGACCAGGAAAGACTCGATGCCATGGAGAACGCCCGGAAAATCCTGCGACCAAATGGCATTCATGTGATTACAGCCTATAACCCGGGCGATGTGATTACCAAATCACCGGAATGGGAAATGTTGAAGCCTTCCATGGACCGGATGGGAGATGCCTGGAAGGAAGCTATTTTCGCAAAATCGGATGAAGCAGCCCTTAGCATTATCAACGACCTCAGGGAACAGCTTCGGAAGACCGGATACGACCAAGCGATGCAGTTCACCAATGAGAATCTGAAAGGAAAAGATATCGTAACTGTTCAAATGCCGAACTGATGCTGAAGAGTTAGGTTAACGATTATCAGGGAAATCAAATAGGCTTTGCAGCGCCTTGGTCAACAAGGCGAGCGAAGCCTTTCCCTTTTGAATCAGGATGTACCGTTTTCGTTGGAAAAATGAATTGAAGGAGATGAAACAAATGACGACATTTAGACCACCATCCGTACCTTTAATTACGGTAGACCCTTATTTCAGCGTATGGTCTGCTGCTGACCATCTCTATGATGATCACACCAGGCACTGGACGAATAAAACTCAAGGTATGGTTGGCATGATTGTCATTGACGGCAAAATCAGAAGGTTTATGGGGAAAGTAGACGTTCACGAAGCTTCAACCGTTGAGGAGCCTGACGTGCTCACTCAGACGAATCTAACCGTTGAGCCGGTGACTACCCGTTACACCTTTGAAGGAGAAGGCATCGAACTTGAGGTTCATTTTACCACACCGCTATTGCTCGATGATCTTGAAATGTTATCCAGACCTGTGACGTATGTTACGTTCCATGTTCGAGCGATAGATGGTCAAGGCCATCTAGTGAAAATCTATTTTGATGTGACAGGTGAATGGTGTGTACATACTCCTGATCAGCAAGTCACCTGGGAGTCTCATATAATTAATGAACAGTTACACGCCATGTCTATAGGAACGGTGGAACAACCTATATTAAAACGTGCCGGAGATGATACGAGAATAGACTGGGGTTATATGTATCTGGTGGTTCAGCGATCTCATCAATCTCAATCGGTCATCCATGCGGTATCCAAGCGTGAGGAGTATGCCCGGTCAGGTCTTTTTAAGACAGGAGATGATTCTATCCAGCCAAAGTCCATATCTGGCGATATGGCTATTATGGCAACTGAAATGGATTTGGGTCTTATCCATGAAGAGCCAGCATCCCGCTACGTGATGCTCGCCTATGATGATATTCATGCGATTGAATATTTTCACCAACCACTGAATGCGTATTGGAAGAAAAATGGTATGACATTTGAGGAGATGCTGGTAAAAGCAGCGGATCAATATGAAGAGGTAGTACAACGATGCGACCGCTTTAATCGGGAACTCTTAACGGAGAGTCAGGCTGCAGGTGGGAACCAATATAGAGACATTCTGGCATTGACCTATCGGCAAGCGATTGCTGCACATAAATTGGTTGCTGATGAAGCAGGAGAAGTATTATTTTTCTCCAAAGAGAATTTTAGTAACGGCTGTATCGCGACGGTGGATGTGAGCTACCCCTCGATTCCGTTGTTTCTGAGGTATAACACCGAATTGGTCAAAGGTATGATGCGTCCAATCTATAAGTATGCCGAAAGCACGGATTGGACGTTTGATTTTGCTCCACATGACGTGGGGACTTACCCCCAAGCTAACGGCCAGGTTTACGGAGAGAACAAACTCGAATACCAGATGCCCATCGAGGAATGTGGCAATATGCTCCTGATGGCAGCAACGGTATGCAAATATGAGAAGCATGCGGAATTTGCCCGTGAGCACTGGGGACTTCTAACAACTTGGGCTTCATATTTGTTGCAACATGGTCTGGACCCTGACAATCAACTGTGCACGGACGACTTCGCCGGACATCTAGCGCACAATGCGAACTTATCGATTAAAGCGATATTAGGCATTGCCGCCTATGCGTATATGTGTGATGAACTTGGTTTGCCGGATGGTGCCGTTTATCGTGAAGCGGCTGAAAAAATGGCAGAGGAGTGGTCATCCATGGCGACAGCAGGTGATCACTACAAGCTGACTTTTGACAGCTCGGATGAGTCATGGAGCATGAAATACAATCTGGTGTGGGATCGTTTGTTGGACTTCAACCTTTTCTCAAAAGAAGTGGCTGCTAAAGAGTTGGCTTATTATCAGCTAAAACAGAATCGATATGGCATACCGCTGGATAGCCGTGAGACATACACCAAGTCTGATTGGCTCGTATGGTGTGCCTCCATGAGCGAATCGCAGCCTCAGTTCGAACAGATGATTTCTCCTCTGTGGGACTTTATGAATGAAACATCGAGCCGTGTACCTGTAACAGACTGGTATGACACCATCACCGGAAAGCAGTTGAATTTTCAAAATCGGTCGGTTGTCGGTGGATTTTTCATTCCTTTGCTGAGAAAGACATCTGTATCAAAATCATGATGAGATCAGGTGATGAATTGGAGTTGAAAATCACGGATATTCATAAATTACAACAGCAGTTCAAGAATCCTGAGGCGACGTATCGTCCACAGCCCTTTTGGTTTTTGAACCACAGTTTTAGCAAGCCTGAGTTAGAAAACCAAATTCAATCCATGGTTGAAGCCGGTGTTGGCGGTGTTGTATTGCATGCACGTCACGGGATGCAGGCCTCGTACCTGTCAGAAGAGTTCATGGATACGCTGGATTTCTGCACAAAAGAGTGCCAGAAGCGTGATATGGTGGTCTGGCTGTATGATGAGGACAATTGGCCGAGCGGAACACTGGGAGGTAAACTGACTAGGCAGTATCCCGAATATCGTATGAGATACTTGAGGGTTGAGGAACGAAGATATTTACACGATGCACAGCAGGAAATGTTATCTCTCGATTTTGCCACCTACGCTAACAATGAACTCATCGCAATTCTCGCTTATCGTGCCATCCAGCAAGAAGGGGAATGGCTGATCTATGATCAACCTGAGGATATTACAGAGTTATGCGGACAGGAATGGAAGCCTGATAACGACGAGGATTATATTATACTTGCCTGCTGGTCCTGTGAAATTGCTGAAGGGATCACGTTTGCAAAAGGGTATTATCTGGACACGTTGAACCCGGAAGCGGTGCAGGCTTTCATTCAGTCGGCATATGAGCCGTTTCAGCAATTTCAGCCTCATTTCGGAGTGACCATTCAAGGTGTATTCACGGATGAACCTGGGCTCATGATCCACGACGGTTTTTTCGGAGTCGAAGCCATCCGAACGTCGGTTCAGGATGTGAATGCAACTCTGCCCGGAATCGTATTCGCTTGGACACATGGGATGGTGGAGCGGTATGAGCAGGAGAACGGATATGATCTGATTCCAAGATTAGGCGCGTTGTTATATGGTATGGCCGATGGCAGCAGGTCTGCGAGGCAGGACTATTATGATACGATTACCCGTTGGTATGTGGAAGGTTATCATGAAGCTATTCGTTCGTGGTGTGAATCACACAGCTTGCTGTACATCGGCCATACGCTGGAAGAACCCGTCTGGGGGCAGGCTCGGTCGCAGGGTAATCAAACCCGTGTATTGCAGCAGTTCCATTATGCAGGTGTGGACTACCTGACACATGGAATCGGTACAAAGGAGAATCCACATCGTATTGTATCCGTAAAGACGGCCGGGTCTGTCGCACAGTTGGACGGGAAAAAAAGAGTTATTTGTGAGTCATTTGGTGCAAGCGGTCATGCCTATGCCATGCGACAAAGGCGGCTTGATGCCAATTTTATGGCATTTTTGGGTGTTAATTTGTTTATCCCGCATGCATTTTACTATTCGTTTGCAGGGTATCGGAAAACAGACTTTCCACCTACGGAATTCAAGCATGCACCGCATTGGTCACATTATCGGACTTTTGCCGATTATCTTGGTCGGTTGAGTGTACTGGGTACTTTCACGAAGCGTACACCTGAAGTACTTCTGTTATCACCGATCCAAACGGTATATGAGCATATGTTCTTATCCGGTGAATCGAACCAGCATCCAGCTGCGGATCAACTGTTTTCATTATTGTCAGACCGCATGCTGCGCAGCTCCATTGATTACGATTATGTGGATGAGTGTCAACTCAGGGAGGCGAAGATTACTCATGCTGGAGGATATCAGTTTAACGGAGAACGAAACGAATATTCGATTTTGATTTTGCCGGAAATTACGGTCATGTCTGTAGATATCGCAAAACAGCTTGTTACCTTTGTAAACCGTGGTGGAACGCTTATAGCGGTTGGGGCAATTCCTTGTGATAGTAAGCGACAGCGCCAAGATCCGGAATTACGGAAGTATATGAACGAACTATATGGCTCCGATCCTCAGCCAGGGGAATTACAAGCGATTGGCAAAGGGTACAGCTTATTCTATTCCATGAAAAACACAGCTCATAACGACACACTTATGAACTTGTGTGTTCAGTTAAGAGAGTTAACGACATCATCACCAGCGATTGCCTGGAAACAGATCGAGGGGCAAGCTGAGGATCTCATTAGCGTTGAACGCAAAATTGAAGATCATGTGCACACATGGCTGATGAACTGGTCGGAGCAGCCCGTGACCATTCAACTCCATCAGAACCCTGTGAAAGAACACATAGAAGAACAGATGGAAGAATGGAACTTGGAAAACGGGAGTATAAACCCGTTGAGTCATGATGCTGTTCTAACATTTGTACCGGGAGAGCTTCGTCTTCTATCCGTTAGACTTGATCATTTACCTGATCTGCTTCACACTGAAGATTCGACACATCCCAAACCGCAAGAGCCTATAAATCATAAAGTGCAAGATACCTCCGATGTGTTGGTACTAGGTGATCATTGGCAGTTTCAGACCGTCGAACCCAATGTGCTTGTGTTGGATCAGTGGCAGGTCACATTGAATGACCGTCAGTCCAGAATGAATGCAACGATGCCAGGCCAAGTCAACACGTACCGGACGACGTTTGTCGTAACTGAAGAATGGATCGAGTTTACGAAATTACAGCAAGATGCAGTCCATTTAAACGAAGCTGGAAATGAGCGGATCTTCACGATTGAGCTAATCCTTGACGATATCGAGCAAAAAATTCCATCCCATATTGGTTTCCTCCAACGCAGACGTAATGTTGAAATCTTTGTTAATGGAGTACGGATGGAAGCACTCCAGCCTTCACTGTGGCAAGATATTCATTACGCTGGTGTGGACATTACCAAACAGCTTGTTAAAGGCGAGAATGAGCTTGAAGTTCTCACGGTTTCACTGCTGGAACCGATGCCAGCCATTTCCTTTCCTGCTTATCTGGTTGGTTCATTTGCTGTAGAAAATCAGACTACATTAACCGTTGAACCTGAACAAATGACTGGGGTTTGGAATGTTGAAGGTTATCCTTTCTATTCGGGAGCAGGAGTGTACTCGCAGCAACTGGATTTGTCTGATTTCAGCTTGAATTCGGCAAATGAAATTTGGCTGGAAGCGGAAGATATTAGAGAGACGGCTTGCCTGTATGTGAATGGGGAGCAGGTTGGCGTCCGGTTATGGCCACCCTATCATTGGAACGTCACGTCTTACATGCTTCGAGGTAATAATGTAATCGACATTCATGTGGCTAATACACTGGAGAATCTATATGGAAAGTCTTCACTACCTTCGGGCATGTATGGGCAGGTAAAACTTGTAACTAAAATATTAAAATAATGCATGATTCAGGTTTAGGTTTTGGATTCGCGGGGGAAGAATATGAACACGATAAAGTCGCCAAACTGGCGGCTTTTTTTGCATTGGAACAAAAAGACTGAGCTTTACTTCGCTGGAAATAATTATATTTGAACCGGGTTATTCATCAAATGATTAGACCTCACACGTAATGAAAGCGATTTAAAATTGTGTTGACGAAAACCGTTTTCATAATTATTATGTAAATGAAAATAGTTTTAGAGAGGTGGATATCACTGTGAAGCAATATTTTGAGAAGGCTCAGAAGTTTGGTAAATCGTTTATGCTTCCTATTGCTGTTTTACCAGCGGCGGGTCTATTACTGGGGATCGGAGGGGCCTTGTCCAACGCCAATACGATTAACTCGTATCCATTTTTGCAGATCACATGGTTGCAGCAAGTGTTTACGGTGATGAGCAGTGCAGGAAGTATTGTGTTTGATAATCTGGCATTGATCTTTGCTATTGGTGTGGCTGTTGGACTCGCCAGAGCGGACAAAGGTACAGCAGGATTGGCAGCAGGACTGGCTTATCTGGTCATGAATGCATCGATCAATGCGATGCTGGTCAATTCGGGGAAACTTGCCGCGGATCATTTGGCTAGTGCCGGTCAAGGTATGGTACTTGGAATCCAAACCCTGCAAACCGGTGTACTCGGAGGGATCGTCGTCGGATTGGTTACCGCATGGCTTCATAATCGGTACAACAAAATAGAACTTCCTCAATTCTTAGGATTCTTTGGAGGTTCACGTTTCATTCCTATCGTTTCATCTTTTGCGGCCATCTTTATTGGTATTGCTTTGTTCTTGATCTGGCCAACCATCCAGCTCGGCATAACGCAGCTTGGAGGTTTGGTCGATAGAACTGGGTATATCGGAACACTGTTATATGGATTTATTTTACGGATGCTGGGTCCACTTGGGTTGCACCACATCTTTTATCTGCCTTTCTGGCAGACGGGAGTCGGAGGAACAATGGACGTTGCGGGAAAAGTTTACGAAGGAACACAGAATATTTTCTTTGCTCAACTGGGAGACCCTGCAACCGAGAAGTTCTTCTCGGGTACATCCCGATTTATGTCAGGACGTTTTATCACGATGATGTTTGGTTTGCTCGGTGCGGCACTCGCTATTTATCATACGGCCAAGCCTGAACGTAAAAAAGTAGTTGGCGGATTGATGTTGTCTGCGGCACTCACTTCGTTCTTGACAGGAATTACGGAGCCTCTGGAATTCTCATTCCTGTTTGTTGCTCCAATCCTGTATGTCATTCACGCCGTATTTGATGGATTGGCATTTATGCTTTCACATATTTTTGAGATTACAATCGGTCAGACTTTTTCAGGTGGATTAATCGACTTTATCTTATTCGGGGTACTTCAGGGTAATGCCAAAACGAACTGGATTATCGTTCCCATCATCGGAGTGGTCTGGTTCTTCCTTTATTACTTCACCTTCCGAATCTTGATTGTGAAGCTCAATTTAAAAACTTCTGGACGTGAGGAAGAAGTAACATCAGAGGCAGACGCCAAAACGCAAAGTCAGCAGTCTAATACACCCGCATCAACGAAAGGTGAAGAACGCTCCATCGCTATCCTGAATGGACTTGGCGGTGCAGACAATATTAACGAATTGGATTGCTGTGCAACACGGCTTCGCGTATCTGTGAAGGATATCGAGAAGGTTCAAAAGGATGCGCTTACAGCTACTGGAGCCAAAGGGGTAGTACTTGTCGGTAACGGAGTGCAGGTTATTTATGGCCCTCAGGTTACCGTGATCAAAAATGAAATCGAAGAAATTATGGAAACGGAGTAATTGCAATGAATTTAGATAAATTAGGTTTACAAGGTGGTCTCGTTGTATCATGTCAGGCTTTGGAGCACGAGCCACTTCATAGTTCGCTGATTATGGGACGCATGGCAGTCGCAGCAAAAGAGGGAGGAGCGATCGGTATTCGTGCGAATACTGCTGTAGATGTGAAAGAGATCAAAGAACAGGTTGATCTGCCCGTCATAGGTATAGTGAAAAGAAACTACGGAACCAATCCCGTATTTATTACACCAACGATCTTGGAAGTAGATGAACTTGCCGAGGTCCAAGCAGAGATTGTTGCGGTTGATGCCACTTTACGTGCACGGCCGGACGGTAAATCACTGGATGAATTCGTACATGAAATTCGCACCAAACATCCTCAACTTCTATTAATGGGGGATATTTCAACCAAAGAGGAAGCCATCAATGCAGAACGACTTGGTTTTGACCTGATCTCCTCTACATTGGTCGGATATACAGAGGAGACAGCAGGGATTAAACTGTATGATAATCAATTTGCAGCCTTGAAAGAAATTCTAACTAGCGTACAAACGCCTGTTGTTGCGGAAGGGAATATCATGACCCCGGAGATGGCAGCAACGTGTCTGGAAGCTGGAGTCTATTGTGTTGTTGTTGGTGGAGCCATTACGCGTCCTCAACAAATTACGGAACGTTTTGTCTCAGAAATTGCTAAAGTGAAAAAGCCTTCTCCTTCTGTCCAATAAAAAAAGAAGAAATCAACAAAACAGCCAACGAAATAGGTTGGCTGTTTATTTATTCAGCAGAATAAAGAGCTTTTAACGTTTGCTGCCGCGCATGGAGTAAATGTTCATCCTCAAGTAATAGAAGAGAAATCACATCCAGGATGTAAATAATGGCTAATTGGCTGTTGATGAAGCTCACATCTCCGGTTCGCCCGATATCCGGTGTGAAAATGCACAAATCCGAGACTTCAGACAGGGGGGTATGATCAAAATTAGTAATTCCAACAACTTTGCTTCCTCTTTTTTTGGCTGCGTTTAATGCGTCACTGACTTCTAAGGTTCGTCCTGAATTGGATAAACCTACGACCAGATCATCTTCGCCCAAAAGAGAAGCACTCATGATCATCATGTGTGAATCCGTCACCGCATCAATGACGATATCCATCCGCATTAGTCTGTATTTGAACTCCAGAGCAGATAAACCTGAACTTCCCAAACCATAAACATAGATTCTGCGAGCTTTTTTTATGTACTGGACCACTTGTTTGATTCTGTCGGTATCCAGCATTTCTGCGGTAGCGTTGATGATATCATTGTGGATCTGCTGTGTTCTGATAAAGAAATCTGTTTGATTGCGGGGTTGATCCACTTCACGGTTAAGTCGAATTTTAAAATCTACAAAGGTAGAACAACCTACTTTTTTACAAAATCGAGTTATGGTTGACATGGAAGCATTGGTGTAAGCAGCCAAATCCCTAATATTAATATTATTAATGGATGATTTATTACGCATCACATAATCAGCGATTTCCTTTTCTTTCGCTGAAAAACGTTGATATTCAAGCTGCAGCATGTCGATGACACTAGATGACATTATGATTCCCCTTTCCCAGAACATGTTAACTTTTGTATAGTCTATCCTCATTAGTCTACTTCCTAAAAGCCAATTCATCAAACCTTTAAAAATAGTCTGTATATTTTGATCCAAATAGGAGGAAAACCATATTAATTATTATGTTAACTAAAAACATTGTCCATATTATAAGTCAAATAAATGTAAGAGTTTACATAAGTTTTACTTCCCGCTAACTGAATGCTGATCTTCTCTTGTTATGCTAGGCCTGTTTGGATTTACATAAGCCAACCAATCATACATACAAAGGAGAGAATTATGATCAGTCACCTCTACAAAAAAGTGTTATCCATCCTGTTATCGATTGCTTTGGTATTCGGATGGCTTGCGGGATTTGGGGGAGTTAATTCAGCCCAAGCCGCATCATTGTCTGAGCCTGAGATGCTGTTAGAGCGTAATGCCACTTGGCATTATTTCGATCAGGGTCAGGATCTGCAATCGGATTGGCGTGCTTCATACGATGATTCATCTTGGAAAACGGGACAGGCTCCACTTGGTTACAAAGACAACGGTAATGGCGTAAGCACTTCCTATTTTGGATCACTCAAAACGGAAGTCAGCTACGGTCTGGACAAAAAAAATAAACCCCGCACAACCTATTTCCGGACAAACATTAACGTTAACAAGGATCAGATTGACGGTTACGGGCAAATTCTCGGCACATTCGGTATTGATGACGGTGCAGTGATCTATGTGAATGGTGTGGAAGTCATTCGTTTTGGCATGCCGGATGGAGAGATTGTGTACTCCACCCAAGCAACCTCAAATAAGGACTTGCCGGTAATGTATGAGAATATCGACCTAACTGAGCCAATGAAAGCCAATTTGCATGAAGGCTCAAACGAAATTGCGGTCGAAGTGCATCAACAGAGCGACAGCAGCTCGGACCTGTATTTTGACATGGAGCTTAAAGCCTTGGCTAATGCGCCATCGCTGGATATCAGCAAAATAACGGTTACCTTCTATGGAGATGCAACAAGTAGCAAAGGCTTCACTTGGTATACTCCTCTTGCATCTGCACAGAGCACTGTTCAAGTGGTGCCGAAACAAGGAGGAGGCGTTGCCGACTTCAGTCAGGCCCAAATTTTCAATGGGCGTGCAACCGTCGCTTCCAACTCCCCGGGAGAAATGGTGCATAAGGCGGAAGCGACAGGCCTTTCCCCTGACACTTCTTATTCTTTCCGTGTTGGTGATCAGGATCTGGGTATATGGAGTGAGGTTGGAACGTTTAAAACGGCTCCGGTTGACGGAGCATTTACCTTTATTGACCTGACGGATACACAAGCGAAGGAAGAGGATGAGGCGATCCTGTCCGGATCTACTCTGTCCAAAGCACTCGCGACTGTTCCGAATGCTGAATTTGTCGTCCATAACGGAGACGTTGTGGAGAATGGCACTTCAGAGCAAGAATGGAATTGGTTGCTTGGTCATTCGCAAGCCAGTCTTATGAACACGACCATTGCACCGTCTGCTGGCAATCATGAGAATAAAAATTATGCGTTCTACGAGCATTTTAATGTGAAGCAGCCAGACGGTGCTACAACGGTAACAGGCGCATATTATTCGTATAATTATAGCAAAGCTCATTTTATCGTATTGAACTCCAACGAGGATTCATCGGATTACGCCAACTTCTCGAATGAGCAAGTCGCATGGATGAAGCAGGATGTAGCGGAAGCAAAAGCCGCAGGAGCCAAGTGGATTATCGTGAACATCCATAAAGGTCCGTACACGACATCGAATCACGCCACGGATAGCGACATTATTGGTGCGAACGGTGAACGAAAAAAAATCGCTCCACTCATGAACGAACTGGGGATTGATCTAGTCCTTCAGGGACATGACCATATCTATGCACGGACGAAACCAATCAAGAGCGATGGTACTGCTGAAGATGTGTCCAAAATAACGGAGACCTTCAATGGACAGAGTATCGAATACGCGGTCAAACCGGATGGAACCATTTATATGATTCCTGCTACCGCCGGGGCTAAAGTATATTTCAAAAACCAGAAAACTGAATTAGGAGATGCATATTTTAATTTGTTCGAGCGTGCGGAGGAAAACCACGCTCGGCAATATGGCGACACCACGAGCGCAGCCAGAGGGCAGGTTCAGAACTTCGTTTCATTGACTATTGACGGAGACAAGCTGTCCGCCATAACGTATGAGATTGACCAAAATAAGAATGCAGAACCATTTGTCGTGGATACTTTCGGGATTATCAAGGAATCGGATACAGTTCCTGTTCCAGAACAGGTAAACAAGGTAACGGTAACGTTCCATGGAGATCCTACCAAGAGCAAGGGGTTCACGTGGTACACTTCCGATCAAGTAACGAATAGCGACCTTCAGGTTGTGGAGAAAACAGCTGCAACACCTGATTTCACGCAAGCCAAATCGGTTCAAGGGCGCTCTGCACAACCTGCGAATGCTCCTACAGAACTGATGCACAAAGCAGAAGTGACAGATCTGAAAGCTAATACAACCTATTATTTCCGTGTAGGGGATGCTTCCCAGCAAGTATGGAGCGAGATAGGTACCTTCAGTACAGCACCGGAGAAAGGTAAATTCACTTTCATTGATCTGGCGGATACACAAGCGAAGGAAGAGGATGAGGCAATTCTGTCCTCTGAGACATTGGCCAAAGCATTGGCTACAGTACCGGATGCACAATTTGTCGTTCATAACGGGGATATCGTGGATAATGGTGTGAAAGAGGAGCAGTGGAACTGGCTGCTTGGGCATTCGCAGGAAAGCCTCTTAAATACAACCATCGTTCCATCCGCAGGGAACCACGAGGACGAAAATTATGCGTTTATCGATCATTTCAACATCCAGTCACCGGTAAATTCCGCTACGGAGACGGGAGCTTACTATTCTTATGATTACAGCAATGCGCATTTTGTTGTGTTGAACTCCAATGAGGATTCGGATGAGTATGACAACTTCTCATTAGAGCAAGTCGAGTGGCTGAAGAAAGATGTTCAGGCTGCCAAGAAGAATGGATCCCAGTGGATAATCGTCAACATTCACAAGGGACCGTACACGACGTCAAATCACGCAACGGATTCCGACATCATGGGAGCAAACGGGGTACGTACCAAGATTGCACCGATTATGGCGGAGCTAGGCATTGATTTTGTACTCCAGGGACATGATCACATCTATGCGCGCACAAAACCGATTGATCAGAAGGGGAAAGCGCGTCAGCCAGAAATGATCACGGAGATGCAAAACGGACAGAAAATCGAGTACTCTGTGAATCCGGATGGCACGATCTATCTGATTCCGGCAACAGCGGGTCCAAAAGTGTATTACAAAAATCCGAGCACAAGTCTCGGTGATGCTTATTACAATCTTTTTGAACTGGCAGAGGAGAATCATGCAGCCAAATATGGCCCTGATCCGAATGACAACCGTCGTCCAATGCGCAGTCAGGTACAAAATTTTGTGGGCATTACGATTGACGGCAGCAAATTGACAGCTATAACGTATGAAATTGACCAAAATCAAAATGGAGCAGCCCCGTTCATTGTTGATCGGTTCGGTATCGTGAAGAAGACAGAACCATCGAATCCAGGACCAGGAACTTCCAATCCGGGAACATCGAATCCCGGCTCGGGTTCAGGTTCAGGTAATGGATCTGGCAGCGGTAATGGCTCCTCAGGAAGCGGTGGCGATACAACTACCGGTAACGGTTCGAACAGCGGTAGTGGTAGCGGAACTGATTCCGGCAACAAACCGGATACTGGATCAGGCAATAACGGAAACGGAGGCACTGCGCCAGCGTTGAAAGATACAGCCGGACACTGGGCAAAATCTGCAATTGATAAAGCCCTGGCGGCTGGATTCGTCAATGGCTATGGCGATCAGACCTTCCGTCCAAATCAGAAAGTCACACGTGCCGAGTTCATTACGATGCTGGGCCGTGCCTTGAATCTGAATGCCGTAAGCGAGAGTATTCACTATACGGATGATAACAAGATTCCTTCATGGGCGAAGCCTTATATTACAGCAGCTGCATCCGCTGGCATTGTCAATGGTTACGAGAATGGCTCGTTCGGCCCTAGCAAGACGCTGAGCCGGGCGGAGATGGTAACTATGATTGCACGCGCTGGCGGAATCCAAACGGATTCCAATGCGAAACTGGATTTCAAAGATGCAAAAGATGTCCCAGCATGGGCAGTATCCTATGTAGCTTCTGCTGTGGAAGCAGGTCTGGTGGGCGGTGTAGGTGGCAATCGATTTGCTCCGATGCAGACAGCTACCCGTGCTGAAGCAGTTACACTTATTGTTGGGCTTCTTGAACAATCGAAATAACGCTAAACCTAATTTCCAAGAAACCAATGCGGGACGTTCCCGCATTGGTTTCTTGTTTTATTCTAGAGACCGGGAAATATTAGAGACATTGCAAAAGAATCAGAGTCCCTGTACAGTGGATGAATCATTAATCAACAATGACTCCAAGAAGGAGAGTATCTATGAAGTCCCACACCTCTGAGCGTATTAAATTCCCGGCAGGGTTTTGGACAGGCTTGCATCAATTAGGGATTGCGGCCCACGATGTAGCTCGCAAAGCACAACTGCCGCTCACGATTATAACTGAATCAGCTGTTACGACCACTCAATATTTTGCGATCTGGCAGGCATATTCCGATCTCGTCGGTGACACTGCCGAAGGAATCATCAAGCTTGCGACCGTCTTTGAAACGGGGAAATACCCGCCGAGTGTCTTAGCAACCTACCATGCGCGTGACTACCGTGATGCATTACACCGAATGGCTCGGTACAAACAGCTTTGTCCCCCTGAAAGCTTACGTATTACTGAGGAGGGCGATGATTGTTCAATTGAACTGGAATGGTCTAACGAACAACCAGGTCCGTCATTGCTGGTTGGAGTCACACTGGCATTTCTCCTCGAACTTGGGCGCCGGGGAACAGGTCAACCTTTGACTGCGCGGCTTGTCGAATTTTCGCGCACCATGGGCGATGTTCGAACCCTTGAGACTTATTTTGGCTGCCCAATTCGGATGGGTGCAACTTGTAACCGGCTTACCTTACATCGTAAAGATTTGGACCGTCCGTTTCTTTCATACAACGAAGAGTTACTGGAGATCCTTACTCCCGCCCTGGACCGATCGCTGGATGAACAGCAGGGCAGTCGTTCTATTACAGAAATGGTCAAATGGATTATGAAACGCAGTCTCACAGGAGGTCGCCCCGACATTCAAGTCGTTGCCAAGGAATTGGGTATGAGCGATCGGACCTTGCAGCGCCGGCTTACAGAAGAGAATACAAGTTTCAAGCATCTATTGACGCAAGCCAGACATGAGCAGGCACGAGCCTACTTGGCAGACCCTACACTGGATATTAAAGAAGTAGCTTTCTTAATTGGATATGAAGACCAGAACTCGTTCTACCGTGCCTTCCGCTCATGGGAAGGGGATACGCCAACGAATTGGCGTACGGAATATTTAGGAACGAATTCGCTATCCGAAGGACCGCCAGAATCATCAAGGCTTCATTAACTGAATGCTTTATACCATTTGGCGTGTTATGCAAGAACTTTGGCGCAACACGCTAGTTACTGGACAATGTAGACAAGGTAATATAAATCCTATCCGGAGCACAAGACTGTTTTTAACATGATAACAATTCAGCTTGCCGCTACAAGAAAATAAAAGGAGTAGTGTGATATGGATATGGGTTTATACGGTAAAACAGCTTTGGTTACAGGATCGACGAAGGGGATAGGGAAAGCCATTGCCATTGAACTTGCCAAAGAAGGGGTTAATGTGCTCATCAATGGACGAAATGATGCAGAGGTTGAGCGCGCGGTTCATGAAATAAAGTCCGAGTTTCCCGCTACCTCACCTCAAAAAGCTACAGCTGATCTGGTGGACATTGGTCAAAGAGAAGCCTTATTTGAAAAATACCCCCAAATTGATATCCTAGTGAACAATATGGGGATTTATGAAATGATGCAATATGAAGATATCAGCGATGAGGTTTGGGAGAAATACTTCCGTACGAATGTGCTCGCTGCAAATGCATTGTCCAAGTTTTACATGCCTAAAATGTTGCAAAATGATTATGGCCGCATGATCTTTATTGCGAGTGAAGAAGCCATCATGCCTTCAGGACAAATGCCTCAGTATTGTATGACCAAATCCATGTTATTATCGTTGTCCAAAAGTTTATCGAAATTAACGGTAGGAACAGAAGTTACCGTCAATACAATCATGCCAGGACCAACCCTCTCTGAAAATGTGCAACAAATCATTGAGAGCATCTACCCTGATGAATCGATGACTTTTTTAGAAAAAGAGAAGGATTTTATGCGCAAAAACCTGCCTCAATCCGAAATCCAACGATTTATCAAGCCTGTTGAAATTGGCAGATTGGCCACATTTGTATGCAGTCCGTATGCATCGGCATTCAAAGGTTCTCCAATCCGTATGGATGGGGGAATGGTGCCAACCATCTTCTAAACTTTGTTTTTCACTATACAACTGAACGTAAAGAACCTTGAGGGAAGCCCAAGGTTCTTTTTTTGTTTCTATATATCTATAAGCTTAATGGATCAAATCCGATTCGTTTTCTGATACACTGATTGATTTTATAACAAGCTCACTGAAAGCTTTAATGGCTGGAGATAGCCATTTTTTCTTTTTAAACAGCATATGGGAGTAAATGAGGTCAAACTGTTCGGAATGACTCACAATCTTAAGTTTTCCTCGTTCCACGTCTTCTTTAACTGTCATGTAAGGTAAAAAAGAAAAGCCGAGTCCACTCATAACGGTTTGTTTGATGGCCTCAATACTCCATAACTCCATCGTTTGAAACGGAGGAATATCATGTTTTACAAGATATTTTTCAAACATGGTTCGATAACTGCATCCTTCTTCGTTGGTGATAAAAAAGGTGGGGTTGTTCTCCAGTTTATACGCATCAAAATGTTCCGGGCCGTCATTGCTGGAAACCAGTACTATTTTTTCCTCGATTAGCTGGTAATGAATGCATTTTTCCGGATGCAGCTCGGGGTACACCATCAAAGCTACATCTACACGCCCACTTATCAAATCAACCTGGTTTTGCTCACATGTACCGTTGGTAAGGATGAATTGAACTTGAGGATATTTCGATGAATACTCCTTGATGATCGGACTTAATCTGGAAATTGTTAAAGACTCTGGTGCAGCTACCCTTAATATACCTTTAACTTCCTGTTCGCTTCTTATGCTTTTAATCTGATCATGAGTTGCCAGCAAATCTTCTGCCAGTGGTATTAATTCCCTCCCAAGATGCGTAAGCTTCAATTGTCTTTTTTCGTATGTGAAAAGCTCCCCGCCAATCTCTTCTTCGAGGGACTGTATATGAGCCGTGATCGTGGATTGTGTGTAGCCCAATTGGGATGCGGCCCCGGTATAGCTTCCAACCTCGACAATCGTCTGAAATGTGACAAGATGTCTAATTTCCATCCAAGTTCTCCTTAGCTTGAGACATGTATCGATAAAAATGATAATGCTTTTAATAATTTCGATTTTATTAAGGGTTTAATTCATCATACAATAAAGTCCTTCAGATCGTAAATGATTTCATTGGGGGGTACAGCTTGAATATTGTAGCATTTCTAACGTATGTGATCGTGACCTCCATAACACCTGGACCAAGCAACATCTTGATGATGAATGAGGCACGGAAATTTGGCTTTATTGGATCATGGAGATTTAATGGTGGTATTTTAGCGGGGTTTGGCTTATTGGGGATCATAAGCGGCGTATTTACAACAAGCCTATATCACTGGTTGCCAGTTTTAGGGCCGTATTTTAAATGGGCTGGTGCAGCATATATGCTTTATCTGGTGTGGCTTATGATTGGGAATAAAAGCTCGGAAAAGGATTCGAGGGATGTGCAATCGTCATTTTTATCCGGTGTTATGCTCCAACTTATCAATGTCAAAAGTATATTGTTTTTTCTAACGGTGATGAGTGCTTTCATTTTGCCTTCTTCACCTTCTGGCGGGAGTCTTGTTATTTATTTGAGTTTATCGATCCTTCTGGGATGGTTGTCGTTACTTGTATGGTCGGGGTTTGGCTCCATGTTCAAAACCTTTCTAACTGTCCATGACAGGTCATTTCGATTGCTGATGTGTCTGTTGTTGACATACTCAGCGATACGTATTTTTATTTAACTCAAAACGTAGGAGGATAATTGAAATGAAACCGTTCAAGATCGCTATTCCAGAGCAACAATTACATGATTTATCTAACAGATTGAAACAGGTTCGATGGCCCTCTCGATTCTCTGAAGAACCATGGGCTTTGGGGACAGATCATTCCTTTTTGAAGCGATTAGTGGATTACTGGAGTTCGGAGTATAACTGGCGCGAGCAAGAAGCAAGACTGAATCGTTTCCCGCAATATATTGAGAACGTGGATGGTTTCGATATACATTTTGTTCATGTTCGAGGTGAAGGAGTTTCATCACGGCCGCTGCTACTGACTCATGGTTGGCCAGGATCATTCGTAGAAATGTTAGAACTGATTCCTTATCTAACAACCCCATCATTATATGGTGGACAGGCTGAAGACGCATTTGATGTGATTATTCCTTCTTTGCCGGGATTCGCATTTTCGAGTAAACCCACTCAGCCTGGGGTAGGTTCCAAATATGTAGCTACACTTTGGGCGAAACTGATGGATCGTCTGGGTTATGAAAGGTATTTTGTACAGGGAGGGGATATTGGAGCAGGAGTCTCAACGTGGTTAGCCTTCATCTACCCTGAGCGGGTGAGAGGACTTCATCTTAATTATATTCCTGGAAGCTACAGGCCACCACTTACTCAGAATACACCTTCGATGAGCAAAGAAGAGCGCACATACCTTGACTCCGTAGCGGAATGGTCGGAACGAGAAGGCGCTTATAGCGCCCTTCATAGAACCAAGCCGGAAACTTTGGCTTTTGCACTGAGTGATTCCCCGGCAGGTCTTGCCAGCTGGATGGTAGAAAAATTTCGGGGGTGGAGTGACTGTAAAGGAGATATTGAGAGTTCCTGTTCACTTGATCATATCCTCATGAATATCTCGATATACTGGTTTACCAATACAATTGCATCTTCCATGCGAATCTATACTGAAGGTGGCAAAATGCCACTGCATTTCACGGAAGGCCAGCGCATTACTGTTCCAACAGGGGTTTCCGTATTTCCCAAGGAGTTGCCGATGCCTCCACAAAGCTGGGTAGAGCGTGTGTATCATGTTACGTACTGGGAGGAAGCGGATAAAGGGGGGCATTTCGCTGCGATGGAACAGCCAAAGTTATTAGCTGAACATCTTCATCGTTTTATTCATTCCATTAATTAATTTCTCATACAATCCTTTTCTGGATTTAACGGGAACAAAACGTAACCATTCAGAAAGTCGCCTGTTGGCGGCTTTTTATATAGTTATGCAAGTTTGTTTGGTTACGAATGATATTCTCTAACCGTATATATGCAGTTTCTTCCTCCAGCCAAAATATACTCTCCACGTTCAATATGAACTTGATCCCCCAGAACCGTTTTGAATAAATGCAATTCATTCTTACATAACCCGGTACATACCGCCGCAGCTTCACAGATTGGACAATGCTTCTCTATAAACAACAGGCTACCATCGCCTTGATCCTTGACCTCGGCCATATAGCCTTCATTTGTTCGGATTTCAGCCAGTTTCTCCAGCCTTTCCTTCACGCCGGATGTATCGCCAATGTACTGTAGATATTGCTCTTGCATGTTCTTATTCCGAACATTGAGGAGCTTGTCCAGCCCTTCATTTCCGAAAGCTTCTTTCATGGAATTGATCAGACTGACGGATAACTCCGAATATCCACTAGGGAAAAAACGATCAGCAGCGGGGGTTAATCTCCATAGCTTGGTTGGTCGACCCATGGGACGAGCTTCTTCTTCGAAAGTAACCAATCCTTCTTCTTTCAGTGCATTTAAATGCTGCCTGATAGCCATTCCAGATAACGCAAATTGGGAGGAGAGTGCCACAACATCCATTCCACCTTGCTGTTTAAGCAGGTTAATGATTGCTTTTCGGGTACTGGTTGAGGCATCCTTTTTCGTTTGATCCCGGCTCATGGTGAACCTCCTTTTTAAGCAACTGAATCTTCATTATTTCATACATTTTAAACAAATACATTGACAAAGTCAAAGGCGAACTGTAGTTTAAACTTTGTAAAGTAAAATGTTTACTAAGTATCCGGATACGATGTATACATAAAATTCTCTTGGAGGTCACATACCATGTCGTCCCATTCACAAAGTATTTTCAGTCCGCGTTATTTTGCATTATCCATAGGAATTATATTGTCAGTGATGGCTGTTGGATTTGAAGGTTTGTCGGTAACGACAATTGCTCCTTCCATTGCTGGAGACCTGAACGGTCTTAACCTGTTTGGCTGGATATTCAGTACATATCTGCTTGCACAGATTATAGGCACCTTGGTTGTTGGTCGGATTATTGATAGAAGGGGACCCGCAGTACCATTTACGCTCGCACTTCTATTGTTTATTGTCGGGCTGGTCGCAGCCGCAACTGCAGGAGATATGTATACCATGATCGCGTCACGCGCCATGCAGGGTTTGGGGGCCGGAGCTATGATGACTTGCGTGTACACGGCGATTTCCTTAAGTTATCCTGATGAATTACGTGCCAAAATACTGGGCGCATTCGGTACAGCCTACGTTCTTCCGTCCATGCTTGGTCCATACGTTGCAGGGCTTATTGCAGATCAGTGGTCATGGCGCTTTGTGTTCTGGGGGATTCTACCGATCCTGTTAATTTCAGCGCTCCTTAGCTTACCTGCCTTTACGAAATTAAAATCACAGCCTTCACAAGGGGAGCAAGGATCTGCCGCTACTTGGATGACGCTGCTATTAACGATAGGTACGGGAACTTTATTAGTGGGACTTGGAAAGCTTCCGTCAATTATTGGATTTGTTATCGTCTTTATTGGGGGAGTTCTGATGGTATACCCACTGCGCAAACTCCTGCCGGAGGGAACCCTTGCTTTGCGAAGAGGTATGCCCGCTATACTCGCTACGCGTGGATTGTTCTTCGCTGCTTATACCAGTACACAAAATTTCTTGGTATTAGCTTTAATTGAGGTGAAAGGAATTACACCTTCTCAGGCTGGTTTAATTGTAGCAAGCGCTGCACTGAGCTGGTGTGTCATTGCTTATATGCAAGGGCGTTGGGACTCGGCAGATCAGGGTCGTGGACGTCATACACGAATTATTATTGGTGTACTCCTGCTTGCCATCGGAATTACCATCGTATTTTGGGTTCCTGTTGTGACCGTTACCGCAGCGGTTATAGGCCAAATCATAGCTGGAATAGGAATTGGATTGGCACATCCGATTAGTGGTGTTGTTGCGTTTTCCCAAACAGGAGAGGAAGGCGTTGGCAAAACCTCGGCAAATCTGCAATTTGCAGATTCATTTACACCGGGCGTAGTCATCGGGATCGGTGGTTCTATCCTGGTGGTGTGTCAAGCTGGCGGGATGTCATTGCAATCAGGATTAATCGTAACGATGGGCTTTCATCTGGTGTTAATCGTCTTGAGCTTGATTGCCAGTACTCGAATTGCACCAGTAACAGACCAAATAAGAACGGGACTGCAATCGTTAGGCTTGAAAAACAAATAAACGGGGGTAAGCCAAGGAAGGTGTGTTCATGCGATGTTGACTTCGGATACCGAGAAACTTTTCACAGCCTATCGTATTATCGGAACGAAATGGACGATCCATATCCTATGTACTCTTTCGCAAGGTCCTAAGAAATTCAGCGAAATTTACGAAAATGTGCCTTCCATCTCAGAAGCGATCCTCTCCAAACGATTAAAAGATCTTCAGAATGATCAGTTGGTGAAGAGAAAAGCCCTAACACATCCCATACAGATCATGTATGAACTTACACCCAAAGGGGTCGCTCTAGCTGCTTTCATACCTTGCTTGATGGAATGGTTTACTACAAACATGAATTAACGCAAAGGAATATCCTGCGATTGCCATCATTTTATCCGGAGGTTTTCTGAATGAACCATGTGTTAATCCTATCCGATACGCATCACATTGTTAAAAGTTTAAGTTTGTTGATTCAAACCGAGGCGTCGTTACATGTACTGGACGCTACTCGTGATGTGATCGGTAGTAACATGGATCAACTTCCGGATAATTCTGTGATCATCGTAGATATGAATGTGGACAATATTGAGCTGCTTATAGAACAATTTCCCGAGAAATATCGAGTGATATTGTATAGCGGGTCGCTGGAACTTATGGATATTCCTATCCATCTGCAATCAACAGGTTGTCGTTATTTTAATGCATATACGAGTCCTGAAGAAATCATTAAGATTTTAATGGGCTGCGTTTGAAAAACAACCGGCTAGCCAAAAAATACGCTTCAAGGAGGTATAACAATGATTCAGGTCAGTGAAGCAGCAGCAGAAAAAATCGTTGAAATCCTGGCAAGTACGGATACCCAGAATTCTTTCCTTCGGGTCGGGGTCGATGAGGGGGGATGCAGTGGTTTATCCTATAGCCTTATCGTAGATGAACAGCAAGCAGAAGGGGATATCTTATTAGATAAAGGTGTATTTCGTATATTGGTTCACACCAATACGGTTCCATATATTGAAGGACTTGAGATTGATTACGAAGAAAGTGGAATGTTAGGGGGATTCACCATGAATAACCCTAATGCAAAAGTTTCATGTGGATGCGGGGCCAGTTTCCGAATGGCGAATTACCGTGGTGAGGTCAAAAAATGTGATTAATTGTCAGGATGACGGAATATTTTCAACCAATATCTCATATTAAACATACAATGAAGGAGCTTTCTATTTGCCGATCGTGCAATCATGTCTTTTCAACTCAGGGAGAGAATGTCATGAATATTTTTGAGAATCACATACCTTTGGAAAAATTGAAATGGAATGAGCCATTAAAAGACCACACGTATATAAAGCTGGGTGGTAAAGCAGACATACTTATCCATCCCACAACGAAAGAAGAAATTATTAACGTGGTTAACATTGCAAAAACACATCAAATACCTCTAACGATTATTGGAAAAGGATCAAATGTCATTATCAAAGATCAGGGCGTGCGTGGAATAACGCTCTCTCTGAGCGAATTTGATCAGATTAAAGTCTATGGTGACAAGATTGTCGCGCAGAGCGGTTCCAACATTATTGATGTGTCACGTACTGCTTTGCATAACAGCTTAACAGGTCTGGAGTTTGCATGTGGAATACCCGGAAGTACAGGTGGCGCCTTATATATGAATGCGGGAGCTTACGGTGGTCAGATGGATGAGGTCGTTGAGCGAGCGCTAGTGGTTACTAAAAACGGAGAGCTGATAAACATGGTCCGAGATGACATGCAGCTTGGTTATCGAAACAGTATCTTTCGAACGGATCAATACATCATACTTGAAGTGGAATTTAAGCTTAAACCAGGGAACAAGGATGTCATTTCGAGTATCATGCAGGATTTAACGATTAAACGGGAATCCAAACAACCGCTTGAATTTCCCTCTTGCGGAAGTGTATTCAAACGTCCAGAGGGACATTATGTCGGAAAACTCATTCAAGAGTGTAATTTACAAGGTACTCGCATTGGGGGAGCGGAAATTTCCAAGAAGCATGCTGGTTTTATCATTAATGCAGATGACGCCACTGCTGAGGATTATTTAGAATTAATCAAATTAATTAAAAAAACAGTACGTGATCAATTTAATATTGAATTGGAGACGGAAGTCATTATTTTGGGAGAGTAGGCTGCTATGAACAGTGAGCTAAGTGTTGTCATCTATATTCTGGTTCTCCTTAGTTCACATGAAAATGAGAAGTTAACCAGTACTCAGATCTCTGAAAGGATTCGGGTGAACCCGGCGAGGATACGCCGAGTCCTTAGCTCGATCAAAAAAGTGGGATACGTTAAGGCAAAAGAAGGTATTGACGGTGGTTATGTTTTGTCTAAAGACCCGTATGAGATAACCTTGAAGGATGTGTACACCCTGGTGTCTTCCAAACCGCTTCAGATTCCCAAACCATCCATTATGAAAAAAGGGAATTTAACTGCAGAGGTAGATATTCAGCTCGCAAACATTTTCATAGAAAGTGAACAACAGTTAATGCAGCAGTTAGAAAAAATCACCCTAGGCAGTATGCTTCATGTGATGAAGGAATGTGCATTGGAAACCATGGAATAGTTTGATGATGAAGAAGAAATCATAGGAGGTTAATGTTGTGAAATTAATCGGATTATCCGGGTCACTGATTGGATCAAAGACACCAGTGGGTGTGGATGCTGTACTCCAATTCGTAAAAAATAATCATCCAGAAATTGAAGTGGAACTCATAGATTTAAGAGATTATAAAGGGATCGAATTTTGCGATGGTCGCAAGTTGGAGGAATACAATGAAGACACCCAGTTGGTGGTCCAAAAATTGATTGATGCTGACTTTTACGTTATCGGCACACCAATATATCAATCCTCTCTGACAGGCGTACTGAAGAATGTATTCGACCTTCTGCCCGTGCAGAGCATTTACAATAAAGTGATGGGTTTTATAGCAACCGGGGGCACCTATCAGCATTATTTGGTAGTGGAAAATCAATTAAAACCGATTGCTGGCTTTTTCCGCTCTTATGTCGCCCCAAGCTATGTATATCTGAATAGTGATCATTTTGATGCTGAGAATAACATTAAAGATACTGAAGCACTAAGTCGGCTGGAAAAGTTGGCTGAGGAACTGGTCTTCATGCAGACTCAACTAAAAGCTTCATCGAGCTGAAATAAGCAAGGATTAAAATTTATGTTTCATTAAAGAACAAAGGTAGCCGATCAGTACGATCGGCTGCCTTTGTTTATTTTCTACTTCAAAAGTTAGCAGAATTCATATCAAAGAGGTGAGGGAGTCAAAATTATTTTTCTCATGCGTGGCTTTTTTGCTTCCTCCGGTGTCTAATTATATGTAAATCAAGAGGAGGTTCCCCACCATGTCAGGAGCTCATGACACAAAACCTGTTTATCCGGATGAACAGGAAAGCATCACCATCTTTGAGAACACGTATGAGCAATACCGTCAACGAATCAGCAAATACTTCTCACTGAAATTGAACCCGTTGGTTGCAGACGATTTGACCCAACAGGTATTTTTGAAAGCAGTCGAAAATATTCACAGCTTTAAAGGAAGCTCAAATTTATTCACCTGGATCTTTAAGATTGCTCAGAACACGGTGAAGAACGAATATCGCAGGTTATCACGACAAAAAGAATCTCCTTATGATTTTACAGATTATGAATCGCAATCGATCTCTCTTGAATTTACGAAACATGTTGATATTCGAATTGATATTGGCTCTGCATTAGTAAAGCTGGATGAGATTGATCAGGAGATTATTGCATTACGCTTTTTCGTTGACTGCACCTTACCTGAAATATCCAAGATTGTTGGACGACGGGAAAGCGCGGTAAAGAACAGACTTTACCGGGCTTTGGAGAAATTAAGAAAAGAACTGAAAGAGTGGGGGGATATTGCCATCATGTCTATTCATGAACTGATTTCCATTGTAAATAAAGGTGAAAACCATGATACGAATGATCGTACGACGAAAGTGCATCAAGATTTGTTCGATGAACTCAACAATAGTGTTGAACGAGTGTCGACCAAATATAAACATCATCCATCACAAAAGGTAGTTATTGAAATTTATCCTGATCTACCAACATTCCATCAAGCCGTCGGCGAAACAGATGCCCCCAATTGGTTTATGGGCACATATGAAGGGCGTACTCTGAAGATTGTTTCTCCATTGAATCCGGGACCGGAGCATACGTATCAATCCATTCTGAAAGGCACAGTCCACTTGTTCGCCATGTGGCTAATCAGCGACATTAATCCTGTAGCTCCCAAATGGATAAGACAGGGTATTGGTGGATATGAAGCTAAACAGATGTCCCAAGATTTCATTAAAGGTTCAACGAAAGATACCATTCGCAACCAGTCGATTCCAACTTTTGATGAATTAAATAACGATACGTGGGATTTTGAAACGATGAAAGGTTTTCAGTTCTCTTATATGATGGTGGAATTTGTGGTTGAGCGATACGGGATAGAGGCATTAAACAAACTGATTCGCAATCCTCTAGATTTCAAAGGGATCTTTCAATGCAGTGAGACTGAACTGTATGAGCAATGGGTGAAGTATATAGAAATATAATAGAAATACAACCTTATACTTTTGTTTATAGGCTCGGTGATGAACCGGGCTTTTTTGTATTAGCAAAGGTTTGGAGCATTGATGTAGGTGAATTCGTTATATTTGACTTAGAGGGCACTCTAAGCTGTAAACTTGAAGAAGACACATCTGGAAGGAGATTATTTTGATGAACCAGGATAATAAGCCAAAAACCTCACAACATAAAATCGGTTCCGGATTCAACCATCGGACGACAGCTGAGGAAGTATTGAATAACACGGATTTATCCGGAAAACTTGCCATCGTCACGGGTGGATATTCCGGATTGGGACTGGAAACTACACGTGCACTCGTTCGTGCTGGAGCCAAGGTTGTTGTGACCGCACGTCGGCCAGCTATCGCCAAAGAGGCTCTTGCAGGGCTCGCTAATGTAGAGATTGATGAACTGGACCTCGCAGATCTCACTAGCGTCCGTGCTTTTGCCGAGCGTTTTCTGGCAAGCCACCGGAGTATCGACATGTTGATCCTGAATGCGGGAATTATGGCTTGTCCAGAGACTCGCGTAGGCCCGGGTTGGGAAGCTCAATTTGCTACGAACCATCTTGGACACTTCACCCTGACGAACTTATTATGGCCGGCACTCGTCAGCCATGGAGGAGCACGGGTTGTATCCGTTGCCTCAACAGGGCATCATTTCTCACCAATTCGCTGGGACGATATGCAATTTGAAAATGGCTATGAAAAGTTCCCTGCTTATGGGCAGTCCAAAACAGCAACCATTCTGTTTAGCGTCGAACTGGATAGACGCGGTGCAGATCAGGGAGTGCGTGCGTTCTCTGTACATCCGGGTGGAATTCTGACGCCGTTGCAACGACATATGCCGAAGGAAGAAATGATTGCATTGGGCTGGATTGATGAGTCTGGTCAAGTTGCCAATCCAAACTTTAAAACACCTGAGCAAGGGGCAGCAACGCAAGTATGGGCAGCGACTTCTCCTCAACTTGAGGGAAAAGGTGGCGTGTACTGCGAGGATTGTGACATCAGTGAGCCAGCTCCTGCGGACGGAGCCTTCTTTGGAGTCAAGGACTATGCCATCGACCCTGAGCAAGCCCGTCGTCTATGGGAAGTTTCAGCCCAGTTGACTCAAACGGATTTACCAACCTCTTAAGATCTTTTTTTCTGTTCACGAGGAAAGTCGCCTGAAATGGCGGCTTTTTTTGTGTTGGAAATGCCCTTCGTTATGTAAAAGACGTTTTAAAATCGTTTGTTATATACGCCCCCAATGGTCTGTTCTGTATAATTCGTTGTACATCTGGATTCGCTTGCGGATGATGAATGAGGAGGACAATGATGACTTTTTTTCAAAATGGGACACATGAAGAACTTGAATGTTTGCTCGTTCAGGCGAGAAGTGTATGTCTAAGGGCATTAGATCAGTATGAATTAGCATGGGATTGTATACATTTTATTCAGTTGTCAGATACCATCACGTACAAAATCGATACATCTCCATTGAAAAGCTATTTGCTTCGCATTCATTCCAATCGGCTAAGTAAAGAGTCTATCCGTTCAGAACTTACTTTGCTTCAATCATTGGGCACATCTGATGATCTCCACGTACCTCAGGGTGTGGCGAGTCGCGATGGCTCGTATGTTTTGTTCATAGAGGCAGAAGAAGAGGGGATGTACTTTTATGTCACGATGATGAATTGGGTGGACGGAGAGCATATGGATGGAAATGAGGTTAATGAACATTGTGCATACCGTATGGGCTCTATGGCCGCAAAACTCCATGAAGCAATTACCCGTTTTGTACCATCTGTTGATTTTTCTCGTCCCATATGGGGAGAAGAGAGTTTTAAAGTGGATATGACCAAACTGAGACGTTATTATACAAGGTTTTTATCCGATCAGGCATGGAAGACGTATCAGAGAGCATCCCATAAAATATTATCCCAACTTGCAGACTTGGATCAGAATCCACAGCATTACGGAATCATCCACGGAGATTTACATATTGGTAACATCGTATTCAACGATGAACAACCTAATCCAATTGATTTTGGACGATGTGGCTACGGATATTATCTTTACGATATAGCAAACACAATATTAGGGCTTTTTCCCGCACAACGTTTGGAGTTCATCAGAGGTTATGAAAGTGTAAGGACACTGCCAACAGATTATGTTGAGGTTCTGGAAAGTTTCTTTATCATGTGCATAATTGAGAATTACAGCCACCACTCTTCCGATCCTAGAGAAGCATCACGATTAATTGATGAGCAGCCGTACGCACAAGCGTGTATCAGAGAATATTTAATGAATGCTCCATTTCTTTTCAATGGGATAGAAGTACAGGAAGTTACTTAAATGAATGTCTTGGAATCAGCTCTACTGCTTTTTATCTTGCTCGCATGGCATCACGTCTTCAGGAAGTTTCAGAAAAGTTCAAGGTTGAAATATAATCATTTCAAAAGAGAAACGTAAAACGCATCGAATCCATAGACGCGATGCGTTTATTTTATATTGAAGTCAAAGGTTTATTTTTTAGTATAAGATCCTAATTGTTTTTGTGAAAAAGGATGAACGGAGTTTTTGTTTCTTAGCCACATATTGCCTTTAACAATTAAAACATAGACAGCTACGACAAAGTAAATCATGCTCCAAAGCCAGTCTGTTGGTGTTAACATATTCTGTTCATAGGCACTTTTAATGTACCAGATTCCAATTGGCAAATGCAGAAATATCGCTGAAAATAATCCGGGATTATATATGCTTTTTGCTTTTATATTAGCGAAGATGCCATGCCAGATAATCTGGAAAAATCCCATTAATATAGGTGCCAGACCCAGCCATACAACGGAAGGGAAGAATACAGGCGGTAAATAAAACACATAGGCGATAATCAGATTAATAATCATCGCTGACTGCTGATTTAACGGATATCTCTCAGGTGTTTTACTTTGGAACAAAACTTTATTAAACAAACCTGCAAAGTAACCCGGCCATCGATATTCTTCAAATTGATGCAGGAGTATGGCAATAAAGCTTAACCATAAAATGCTGTTAATGCGCGGAAGTGTTCCCCAATCCAAGATGAGATAAATACATACAAGGCATGCAATGATCGATCCCAAGTCTTGCCAATGTTTTCTTAACATGTTCAACTGAATCGCCTCCATCAATGTTGTTTAATGAAAGTATCTTTCAAAGAGCAAGTCAATTTGTGCTTCTATCGGAGCAATCTTCACAGAAGCTCCTTTTTCCAGAATAGGACTCATAAGTGCCGGGAGAAAAAGCGCCCCGAAAACTTGCGTCATCATTGTGGTCAGTCGTTCCGGTTGTTGCTCTCCGGTTATCTCTTTTAACGTATTTTGAACTTTGGGGAACCCCAATAAATTTAAGAATGAACCGTATTCCTGTTGAGATGAGAAATCTGCTGAACCCATAAGAATAATTCTGGATAACAATTCGGGATATTCACGGATGACTTGTAAATAATCCACTAAGAATTGCTTTAATCGATCTCGGGCGGGAATGGATAATTCATCGAGTATAACAAAGGTATGCTGGAAGCTACTCAGAATCATTTTAATAGATTCACTGATCAGATTTTCTTTGGAGCCGAAGTAATAATTAACCAGGGATACATTAGTGCCAGAGGCTTCGGCAATTTTTCGAATGGTGATGCCTTCAAATCCACTTTGTTTGGTGAACTCTAGTGTGGCTTGCATAATCTTTTCTTTTGTTTCACTTTTCTTGTCTGGTTCCATATGTAAAACCTCCAATAAAGTTATTCAAACAATGTTTTAAACAGTGTTTGAATTTATATTAGCACGTTTTCCTAATTTTGCAAGTCATACATTTGGAGTATTGACCATTAACTAAGAAACATCATTTCGAAGGCTTTTCATGAAGACATGTTCAGTTTTTCGTGGGTGTTTTATTATGAAATGCGAAAAGGTTGATGTAACAAAAATATCTCTAAACAAAAAGCGTTATACCTGTGGTATGTTTTACGTACGAATACCGCTTTAATGTGAGAGGAGATTGTATGCCACAAGTGAAAAGAGTAATTCGGAGCAAGTGGTTTCTATGGATAACAGGTGTTATCGGTATTTTTATCGCTGCATTTTGCGTATTATCCTTCTTCCTGGTAAATTCGGTATCGGCTACTTTTGAAGCCGGAAGTGTTGAAGAAAAATATGCTCTACCCGGCACGTACGAGGTAGATACGCTGGAGATCAAGGACGAGCAAGGCGAGAAGCTGTACAGGATTTATTCTCCGCAATCAACGGATGTCTTGCATCCCCTCATCGCTTGGGGCAACGGAACCGGGGCATTACCTGACAATTATGATCAGTTGTTAAGACACCTGGCCAGTTGGGGATTTATTGTCATTGATACATACAGTCAAACCACGGGTACAGGAAAAGAAATTATGGCTGCGATCCAATATATGCTCAGTGAAAATGAAGCGACGGTCAGCCCGTTCTATCACAGGATTCAAAAAGATCAGGTCGGTGCGGCAGGGCATTCGCAGGGATCAACGGGTGTGATTAACGCTCACACGAATTTTGAGAACGGGGATCTCATCAAAACGGTTGTATCGATTGCTCTGCCTGAGCTGAAATATTGTGATCCAGAGGACGTGTATGATACATCAGCGCTGAAGGTTCCATTTTTTGTTATAGGAGGAACCCGAGATTTCATCATCTCCCCGTCAGACTCCAACAAATTGGCCTTGAACAATACCAGTCCGGATCTTCCGGTCTTGATGGCCATGGCTAAGGGCGCTGCACATACAGCGATAGAGCAGGATGGCGGGCAGCATAGAGGTTATTTGACAGCTTGGATGAGATATCAATTAATGAATGATTCGGAGGCAAGCGTGGCCTTTGTTGGAAAGCATGCTGAAATAGGAACGAATAATCATTGGAAGAATGTTACTTCCGCAAATTTACAATAGTCATGGTTCACATAAATCGAAGGACCCTTCTGAAATGGAAGGGTCCTTCGATTTATGTGGAAAACAATTTGAGGCATTGAAATGGCTTTATCTAATGCCACTATAAACGTTTTCAGAAAATTCATCCTGTTGAACACCAAGTAACGGTAGCTATGATTTCGCCTTTGCTGTTGATTGTCTGGGAATAAGCATCGTAGGTAATTTAACTTGAAGGTACTCACTGTTTGGATTCTCCACTTGTTTCAGGATGACTCTGCCCGCTTCTCGTCCGAGTTCAAGTTCCTGCTGTACAACAGCCGTGGGCGGAATGATACAGAACTCCGGAAATTCGACATCATCGAAGAACACGACAGATAAATCTTCTGGTACAGAGATTCCCATCTGCATCGCCGCTTGAATAACATGAGGGCTGAAATTGGAGGATAGAAGGGCCGTCATCTGCGGATTGGCCTGTAAAAACTTCTGAATCATCATGATAACCTCTTCATCGCTGGCACTCATGGCCAGACGTGTCATCTGTATACTGCGATCAATCAGAATATGACGGTCCTCCAAGGCTTTCTCATACCCATGCAATCTGTCCTCAATACTTGATGTTCCCTCAGCAAGAGTGGAAATAAAGCCAATTCGATTGTGCCCAAGCTCATGAAGATGCTTAACCGCCTGAATAGCTGCCTCATGGTTGTCCGAGCTGATGGAGTTGGTCTCCACCCCTTTTAGATTGCGGTCCAGAAGGACAAGGGGAAAGCGATTTAGCGTAAGCGCAAGAATCTCATTGTTATAGTGCTCACCCTCAACGGGATAGATAATTAGTCCTCTGACGCCTGCCTGTTTCATTTCCTGAATTTTGAGAATCTCTGTCTCTTGTGAATCATTCGTCTTGGCAAATAACAATTGATAGCCATTCTCTGAAAGGGTGTCCTCAATTCCGCTCAGCAGATTGGCGGTGAACCTATTGTCAAGACGGGGGAGAAGGAACCCGATTGTTGGTACTGTGAGCTGCTCTTTTACCGCTGAAGTGATGTTATGAATTTCCTCTGGACTGTGATCGTTAACAAAGGTGCCTTTGCCTTGAAGTCGGTAGACCACTCCTTTATCAACTAGAGCAGTAAGGGCATTTTTCACCGTGATACGGCTCACACTGAATTGTTCAGCCAGTTCATTTTCGGAAGGAATTCGGCTGCCCGGTTTCCAATTTCCGCTTCGAATCTGGTCAATGATATAAGTCTCGATTTTCTTGTACATTGGCTTGAAGGTTCTCACCATCGCATTTTATCTCCATTCACTATTAGTTCGTTCTAAATATATTATATTAATACAACATATACAAGTGCTAAAAATCAATAACAAGTGAGTAAGACAAGAAGATTGAAATTACGAACAAATATGATAAAAAAACCTTATGAATAAACAATTTATTAGAATACAATTTGTTAAGTTGTATTTAAAAATAAACATTTACAAGTAAAAGTATGTTGTTTATATTGTTTTTAAAGTTTGTTGGATAAAGCGTTTCCAACGAGCCTTCACAATCTTATCTATGCCACAAATTTATTCTCGAGTGTTCCTTAATTCGAAAAAGGGGGTGCAACGGTTCTTAACACTAATTGGTTGCTGTGGAATATTCATTAAGCTAGGAAAGATCAAAAATTAAAGATAAGGGCGGTTAAAGGATGAAAAAAAGAGCAGGCATGATCGTTACTTTGATAACTGTTTTCTCACTCATTGTAAGCGCTTGCGGTGATGCGCAGTCCGGGGGGACGGAACCCAAAGCGAGTAAAGAGCTGACGATGTGGACGTGGAAGGTTGCTTACACGCCAGGGATTGAAGCAGCTGCGAAATTGTATGAAGAGAAAACAGGAATCAAAGTCAAACTCGAGACCTTTACACCAGATGATACGTATCGCCAAAAATTCCAGGCGGCAGCCAACTCCAAAAATTTGCCGGATATTGTGAACTGGTGGGCAACGGCAGGCGATTCCATCGAGAACTCAGTGCTCGAACTGTCAGGTGAAGTCGACGATGATCTGTTGAACAGCTACTACAGTGCTGCAATGGACCCGATCATTGTCACACAGAGCCAGGTTGATTCCTGGAAAGAAGACAAGAACGCCACCACAATTCAAAAGTCACTGAAGACTGGCCAGTTCTACGGACTGCCGCTTGATATCGGAGGATTCTTTACTTTCTATGGTAACAAGAAGCTGATCGAAGAAGCAGGGCTGACAGCCGAAGCGCCAAAAACATGGGAAGAGTTTGTCACCATGATGGAGACTGTCAAAGAGAAAACAGGTACTCCGGGGCTTGTGTTTGGTGCAAAGCTGCCTGATCTGTGGGAGAACTGGGCCGGTTCGGCACTGTCCATCATGCTGAACGAACCTCAAGGTTATATTGATCTGCTCGAAAGAAAGTCTAAACTAAGCGACCCTTCAAATCTGCCGGTAGTGAAAGCGATGGAGACACTGGCAAACAAAGATCTGCTTATGCCGGGAATTTTGTCAACGGATATTGATGGAGCAGACCAGGCGTTTGCTGCTGGCAAAGCCGCTTTCGATCTCGGTGGTTCCTTCACGATGTCTACGCTACTGGCTATGGGAATGAGTCCTGACGATATTTTCACCTTCCCGGTCCCACCGCTTGAAGGGTCGAAAATTAACAGCTGGACGACTGATCCATTCACATTAACGATGTTGTCAGTGAATAAAGATTCGCAGAACAAGGCTGAAGCGCTCGATTTTATTAAATTTCTAACCGGTGATCCGGATGCAGCTGTCGCTTTTGCTAATGCGGCGTATACAGTACCTGCGCTGAACTTGGGAGATCGTGCAAATGATCTGGACCCGAACCTGAAATCAATTTCAGATGCATTCGCTGCCGAACCTGGTCCTTACAGTCAAGCTTCACCTGCAATCAATACGTATCGTGGCAAGCACAAAGAGTGGGAAGTGTATGCCCAGTCCATGCAATCCATGATCGAGAAAAAGATGACTGCTGAACAAGTCGCCAAGAAGTTCGACGACACCATGGAAAGTCTGAAAGCGAGCGGGAACTAGAACACCAAAGCAATCGGCAAGCCCCGTAAGGGGCTGTCGATTGCCAAATTGAGAGCAAAAGGTGATTGATCATGATAAAAAGTCGAAATAAGTGGATGCCGTATCTCTTTTTACTGCCTGGCGTGCTTTTGTTTCTAGCCATCGGCGTGTATTCGGTCGGATTCTCGATCATGCTCAGTTTTTATAACTGGTCCGGGATCGATTTTTCCACCGCAAGGTTTGAAGGTCTGGCGAATTTTCGTCAGTTCCTGCTCGGTGATGATCCGATTGTAACCCGGAATTTCTATAATGCCGTTCTGCACAATCTGATTATTGCCGTTTCACAGGTTGTGGTCGTCGTTCCAATCGCACTTGTGCTGGCTTTTGTGCTGCAAAATACGAAGGCAGCAACGTGGTACCGGACGATTTATTTTCTGCCGATGATCGCATCTGGCGTAGCTATCTTTTATGTATGGAAAGGCTTGTTTGAACCTAGTGGAGCATTCAACTCACTCTTCTTATGGATGGGCTTGGATTTCCTTGCTGTACCTGGTGGAATGTTAGGGAGTTCGTCTACTTCTTTACTCGGTATTATTTTGACATCAATCTGGGGCGGTCTGCCTGGAACACTGATTCTGTACTACGCTGGTCTGACTTCCATTGATCCGACACTGTATGAAGCAGCAAGTGTGGATGGTGCCAAGAAAACAACGATGATATTGAAAATTACCTGGCCGTTACTGAAGCCAATCACGCTTATTGCCGTCATTCAGATGGTGAACGGAGCCTTTCAGGCCTTTGAGAATGTGTTCATCATGACAGGCGGCGGACCGGCTGGCAGTTCGGAGGTTATTGGTACGCTCGTGTACCGTACAGCTTTTCTAAACAATGATTATGGTCTGGCCAGCGCTATCGGATGGGTATCATTTCTGATTACAGGTGCCATTGCCATATTCAGTATTCGCTCATTCAAGGCAGACATCTAAAAGGAGGAGCACATGGTCAAATATATTAAGCATATCATTCTAATCTTGTACGGGTTGACCTGCCTGTATCCTTTTGTCTGGATGATCGGCACTTCGCTGAAGACATCTCAGGATGCATTAGCCAATCCACAAAGTCCGTTTCCACAAGCTGCACCGTTGTGGTCCACATTTGGTGACGTATGGAACAAATTGAACTTCTATCAGTTTTTCATCAACAGCGTGATCGTAAGTGCAGTCGTGATTATAGGCGTCATTCTCATCTATACCATGATGGCCTATTCGTTTGCCAAATTTGTTTATCGGGGCAAAAAATTCATCTACTACACGTTTATTGCCTTGCTGCTCGTTCCAGGGGTAACCACATTGATTCCGCTTTATATCAACATGACCAATCTGGGGCTGCAAAACACGTATATTGGCATGATTCTGCCCATGATTAATGGTGCTGCACCCTTCGCCATTTTCCTATTCACCAGTTACTTCCGCACAATCTCACATGAGTTATACGAGAGCGCCGTCCTGGATGGATGCAACAATTTCAAAATCTACTACAGAATCTATCTGCCATTAGCGTTGCCAGCTATCGGAACCATTGCGATTCTGAACTTTATCGGAAGCTGGAACAATATTTTGTGGCCGATGATCATCGTGGATAGCCGGGATATGTTTACGTTACCAATGGGACTCATGTATTTGGATTCATCTTCATTTAAGAAATGGAATGAACTCATGGCAGGGGCTTTAATTACGGTCATTCCAATCCTGCTTGCCTTCCCGTTCATGCAGAAGATGTATGTCAAGGGCATGACGGTAGGTTCAGTGAAAATGTAAATACACAACAACTAAATCATACAAGATTGGAATGAAATGAATGACTACAAAAACCGCACATATTGTCGCACATTCTCACTGGGACAGGGAGTGGTATCTATCCTTCGAGAAGCACCGAATGTTGCTCGTTCAGCTCATGGAGGATTTAATAGAGACGTTTGAAAATGACCCGGAATTTACGAATTTCCATCTGGATGGGCAGTTTATTGTGCTGGAGGATTACCTGGAAATCATGCCGCACAGGTCGAATCAGGTTCGCAAGTTAATTGAAGAGGGCAAGCTGATTGTCGGTCCATGGTACATCCTTCAAGATGAATTCCTCGTCAGCAGTGAAGCCAATGCACGCAATCTGTTAATTGGTATTCAAGCCTCAGAACAAATGGGAGGATATGCGAAAATCGGATATTTCCCGGATTCCTTCGGCAATATGGGTCAGGCACCACAACTCATTAGCCAAGCAGGCATTGAGGTAGCTGTATATGGACGTGGAGTGAAGCCAGTTGGATTCAATAACGAAATTCAGTCTGGCAATGAACATACCTCCAAATACTCGGAGATGTATTGGGAATCACCCGATGGTACTCGTGTACTGGCGATCCTGTTCGCCAATTGGTACAACAATGGCATGGAAATTCCGGTGGAACCAGAGAAGGCGAAAGTTTACTGGGCCGAAAAACTGGCTGCAGCAGAAGAGTTTGCTTCAAGTCCGGAACTCCTGTTCATGAACGGATGCGATCATCAGCCGCTCCAGAAGGATCTGACACAAGCGTTAAAAACAGCCACCGAGATTATGCCAGACGTGACGTTTCGTCATTCCAGCTTTCCCGAGTACATTCAGGCTTTGCAAAAAGCGAAACCACAATCCTTGGACGTCATTCGTGGTGAACTTCGAAGCCAATGGACCGACGGCTGGATCACACTTGTAAATACTGCTTCAGCAAGGGTATATATCAAACAGCAAAATGTAAAAAGCCAGACGTTACTGGAGAAAGTGGCTGAGCCATTGGCAGTCATGGCCTCTCTGTCTACAGGCCTTTATCCACGGCATGAGCTGTTATATGCCTGGAAGACATTGCTGAAGAATCATCCTCATGACAGCATCTGCGGGTGCAGTGTTGACGAGGTCCATAGGGAAATGATGACCCGATTTGCCAAATCGCAAGAAGTGGCTGAAACCATATCGGTTCAGAGTGCTCGTATAATAGCTGAATCCGTGGATACATCTGGTTTTGACGCAGATTCTGCGTTGCCTTTTGTAGTGTTTAACACTTCGGGACATCGTCGATCCAATGTGATTGTAACTAGAATGGATGTTGAGCGACGGTACTTTGACCACCAGCCTCCGCATGAAAAGTATCAGGAATTTAAGCGCGAATATGAAGCCTTTGACCCGAACGATTGGGTTGTATTCAACGCGGAAGGCATGCAAGTGGAAGCCGTGATCACACCCGTTGGACCGACATTTGGATATGATTTGCCGGATGATCGATTCCGTCAACCTTACTGGGCATATCAAGTGGATGTAGAGCTTTATGTCCAGAACATCCCAGGTTTTGGATATCATAGTTTTGCTCTTGTGCCTAAGAGTTTTTCTGGAGAGAATGCGCTTAGCGAACTGACTACCACTGAACTTGTTACAGAAGAGCAAGTGATGGAGAACGATTATGTGCGGATCGAGATTGCGGGGGATGGATCGTTTACCATGTTGGATAAAGTGAACGGTCGTAATTATACAGGGCTTGGTATTTATGAGGATACGGGGGATATCGGAAATGAGTATATGTACAGACAACCGGATCAGGAAGCTCCGCTGACTACGCAGGGACTGCCTGCCCAGATTAAGCTGGTACATCATACCCCCCTGAAAGCCGTTTATGAGATCGTGCATAACTGGAAGCTCCCGGTAGGCGCTGATGAACTGCTGGATGAAGAGATCCGCTCCATGGTTCCATTTCGTTACCGGAAATCCCGGCGGCTGGACGAAACTAGAGAAGTGAGCATTCGTACAGAGCTGATCCTTGAAAAAACGGGACGTTCGGTTGGCATTAAAAGCTATATCGATAACACGGTTCAGGATCATCGTATCCGCATGTTGTTCCAAACGGGACTCGAAGCAAGTCATGTTACAGTCGACTCTATTTACGAACTGGCTCAACGCCCGATACAGCCGGAAGCGGAATGGAGAAATCCTAGCAATGCGCAGCATCAAAATGCATTTGTCAGTATCAGCAATGGTCGTGAAGGGCTAACGATTGCGAATAAAGGTCTTAATGAGTACGAAGTATTGGCTAATCAGAATACCATTGCTGTGACACTGCTGCGTGGGGTACGCGAGCTTGGGGATTGGGGAGTATTTGCAACGCCGGAGGCCCAATGTCTCGGACAGCACATTCTGGAAATGGAGCTCATCTCACATGATCTGGATGTTATTGAGTCCGATGCTTATGTGCAGGCGTATCAGTTCCCGGTTCCCTGGACCGTTCAACAGACAGGGGTACATGGTGGTACGTTACCCGCTGCCCACGAGTTTTTGCAATGGGAGGGTGATCATCTCGCTTTTAGTGCGCTTAAACGGGGCGAGGCAAATGATGACATGCTGTTCAGAGTGTTCAATGTGTCATCGGAGACGACTTCACTGAAGGTAACGCCTTCGTTTGAGGCTAAGGAAGTGTACGAAAGTACAATTGTTGAAGATCAAGGTGAAGCCATGAAGGTAGCGGATAAGGGAAGTTATGCTTTGAATGTGGGACCAGCAAAAATTCAGACGATCGGCATTCAACCCACAACACATTTAATATAAACAATTCAGTCTTGGAGTTCTCTCCACTGCTGCGGATTGAAAACGGATGCATCATGTTCCACATACGACAACCCTGTTTTCGTGCAGCTTGATTACATGATCAAGTTAATGGGAGGTACGATTGTGAACAAACGATTATGGTTAGGTGCCAGGTGTACCATTTCAGTGCTGTTGACTATTGTCATGTTATGTTCAGGGCTATACATCACACCAGCAACCACACACGCGGCAGCAGAGGGGGAAGATGTTACTGAACAGGGAGACGTCCATCCAAATGATGTGTCACCTGACTCGGTAAGTATTACGTTGGGGGAAACTCCTGTGCAGCAGGGCATAACGGCTCGTCCCGGCGATGGACCTCCAGCAGGTCTTCAAGTGGGGACGTTTGACGGGAAGGATTATTGGAAAACCAATCAGACGGTGAATCCAACAAATCCGGCCGATAACATCCTGTACTTTTACTTCAATGTTGCGGATGAATATTTGTTTGAAAATACCGATCAGGACGTGTTCGTCACTGTTGAATATTACGATAGCGATAGTGGAGCGTTGTCTCTGCAATACGATTCGAAGCAATCCAATTTCAAGGATGCCCCTTTGTTCCGGTATGAAAATACGGGAACCTGGAAGACACATACCTTCAAGCTCAGCGATGCCAATTTCGGTAACAGCACCCATGATGCGGATTTCCGAATCGGGGTTAGCGGCGCAGGGGCACCAGCCAACAATCCGGAACTTCATCTGGCGAAAGTAACCGTCCATAAGCAGCCTCAGCAGCAGTCGGGTACTCAGACCAAGGTCTATGATACGGAATTCCCTACATCAGATATCGTCATTGCAGATCGAAGCGTAACCGATTATGGAGCAATAGGGGACGGGGTCTCAGACGATACTCAAGCATTCAAAGAATCGCTGGCAGTAGCCGGAAATCAAGGTGGGGGAGTTGTGTTCGTACCATCTGGAACCTATAAATTAACCGGAGAGCTGGTTATTCCAACAGGCGTTACGCTTCGCGGCGATTGGGGGAATCCCGACGAGCATGGCGGGCTAGTCAAAGGTACGATCCTTGCTGTATACGGCGGCAAAGGTCAAGCTAACGGGAACAGCTTCATAAAGATGGAACCTTCTAGTGGGGTAACACATGTGTCGATCTGGTATCCCGAACAGAATATGAATAACCCGGTGGCCTATCCATGGACGATGGAACAGCTTCCAGGTGACAGTGCCACGGTGAAAAATGTAACACTCGTCAATGCGTACCAGGGGATTAAGATTGGCCCGGAATGGAACGAACTTCATTATGTGAAGGATGTATACGGCACCACACTGAAAACCGGTATCTTTCTGGATTTCACAACAGACATTGGGAGACTGGAAGAGCTTCACCTTTCCCCGAATGTATGGGCGAACTCTGGTTTACCAGGAGCACCTGAGCAATCTCAATTGCGTGAATATATGATACAGCAATCAGAAGGTATCGTAATGGGGCGCTCGGATTGGGAGTATATGTCGAATATTCATATCTCGGGTTATAAGACAGGGATACGAATCACGACAAGAACAGGAAGCCTTGAAACAGCCAATGCGCAGCTGTACAAAATTCAGATCGACGACTGCAACGTAGCGCTGAAGATTGAAGGCGTCAATGATTATGGATTGCTGGTGACAGATAGCCAATTCGAAGCGAGTGCTGGTCCGAATCCTGTTGCCATTTATGCAACGGAAGGCTTTCACTCCATTGCCCAGTTTAACAGCGTAACGGTGGGCGGGGAGCCCAAACATGCGGTGGTGAATAAAGGGCGTGGAACGTTGTCCTTTGAGAGCAGCTCTTTCGAGAATTGGGGTGAAGGAAGCGGAGATTATGCCATTGTTGCCAAAAGTGGTTCGCTTATACTGGGTAGTTCTACCTTCGCCAAGCCGGATCGGCACCTGCTTCTTCAGGGAGATGTGGCCACAATCAATGCCATACATTCCGGACACGAAGGCAACCTTGCAGTGAACGATGAAAGTACCTCGGCGGAACTGAACATCCACCAGGAAGAAAATTTGGTGTTGGAAACGATCCCTAATGTTCCTTCAGTGGATATTGCTGTGCAGCCCAAGCCGGGTACTCGCGAGTTGTTTAACGTAGTGAGCCAGCCCTATTTGGCTGATAACACAGGGAATACGGATTCATCGCAAGCCATTCAACAGGCATTGAATGATGCCGAAGCTGCAGGTGGAGGAACGGTCTATATGCCTGCTGGCATATACCGCGTTGAGCAGGCTTTGGTGGTCCCGACTGCCGTAGAACTGCGGGGCAATTATGATGTACCTCATCATACGATCGGGAATGGAACCGTTATTTTTACGAACTATGGCGAAAATGCTCCGGATGCCGATGCCTTCATTCAGCTGAAGCAAGCATCGGGGTTACGCGGATTATCCGTCTATTACGATCAACAAACATGGTCTGATACCAATCCGGTGAAGCCTTATGCATGGACTGTGCAAGGTCAAGGTGAAAACGTATACCTGATCGATATAACCTTGGTTAATCCCTATCAGGCTGTCGACTTCGGCACCCATGATACAAGTGGTCATTATATCGATTATGTAGCGGGATCACCGCTCAAGGAAGGCATATATCTTGGTGGCGGGTCAAACGGAGGATACATGCGGAATGTGCAGTTCAATCCGCATTATTATGGTCGGAACAATTATCCGAATCATCCATCGAATGATGAAGAATTTAATCAAATTTGGAATTATCAAAAAGAGAATCTGGACGCCTTCCGTATTGGGGATGTCACAAATCAGGTTATTTTCAATACATTTGTATACGGTTCAAAGTACGGCATTCATTTTGAAGAACAGAATGGAAGAGGGCCTGAAGCCGTCGTTATTGGTCATGGCACCGATGGCAGCAAAAAGGGAGCCGTATTACAACATGCGGGAACAGCAGGTCTTTCGTTTATCAACACAGAGCTTGTTTCCATGAGTACAACAGACAAGGTATACGTGGAGGTTGGGCCTGACTTTGGTTCCAAAGCGGTGTTCTTCAATACGTCCATGTGGGGAGACACAACAAGATCTTTTGATATTCACGGAGGAGATATCCGCATACAGCAAGGAAACTTCACGAACGTTGGTGAAATCGGTATTAACGCAATCGGTGGTGATATTACCCTCTACAATTCCTATTTTCAACAGCCACGTACGAATCATGTGGTTGCAGGTCCAAACGTAGAGAAGATGGTGATATCCAACAACCTGTTTAATGGCGGTTTTCAGATGGAGAATGAAGCCCCACCTGGAAAAGTGACGGGTACCAATCTGTTTCCTTTGGCACTCAAACTGAACCAGCTTGGGTATGATCCATCCAGACCAGGTGATCCCGGAAGCATGCTGACTTTGACTAATGTTGCAGGTGAGGCTTTGCTTAAAGGGCAGATCGAACTGATTGAACCGAGTGTGTATCATGGGATGTTTAAGCCAGTACGATTTGAGGGGCTGGGCATTGGGAAAAGCATGGATGTGGCGCTTCCCTATATATCAAGTGACTTGCTCAAATTCAGAATAACGCTTGAGAATGGGTTCCGTTATGAGACTTCAGTCAAGCTGTCACAATCCTTTGCGGCACAAAAAAATGCTGTTGGAACGCTGCCATTCATTGAGGTTTCCAGTCCGGAGCATTACAACAGTGTCGGTGGAAGCTGGGGAGGTCCGAATGACCTCAGCATTCAAGCTAAAGCAAGTTGGGATACGGAAAATTTGGTTCTCAAGGTGGACGTCAAGGACGATATTCACCATCAATCCAATACCAATGGCGATATATGGCAAGGAGACAGCTTACAGCTCGGTATTGACCTTGGCAAAGAGGATGGTGCGGCCAGCAAACAGGTGAATGAGCTTGGTTTTGCACTGAATCAGGAAGGTGTCATCACGAAATGGAGATGGAGAGCTCCAGAAGGGGTTGCTACAGGATTATTGGAATCCGCTTCAGCAAACATTACCCGGGACGAGACGACCCATACTACTCATTATCAAATTACGCTACCTTTTGCAGCACTTCATCAGGAAGGATATTCATTCCAACCTGACAAACCTATCGGTTTTGCATTACTTGTCAATGAAAACGATGGCGAAGGACGATCAGGATTTATGGAGTTTAATGGAGGAATCGGTTCAAGTAAAGATGCACGATTATTCGGAAACTTGTATCTGCTTACGGGTGATTACGTGACATTGTTGGAGCTATCGGCCGAGTCGAGTGTTCGTACTGCGGAGCAAAAGAAAGATGTTACCTCTATAGATACAGCAGCCAACTTCGTCACTCTGCTACCGGGCGGTACGTTGAAGTCCTCATTACTCGTAAGACTCGCTGCTCTTACATCAGGTTCCAATCCGAATCCTGGGGGACCCAATCCACAGCCTGGCTCGGGTTCGCAGCCAAGTGCTGGAGGGGGCTCTCCGACTGGAAGGGAGAATGAAGCAATACCTGCCGCTCCTGGTGCTACAATGCAGCTTCTGCCCAAGCTGGATAAAGCTGCTGCATTGGCAACAGCCGAGCTCACCAACAAGATGATGGAGGATGCATTCAACCGCATCACCCCTGATCAGGACGGGAAAAAGAAGCTGATTGTAGACATCGAATCCGTGGATGGTGCTGAAGGGTATGCTCTGACACTTCCATCCAGCTTTTTGCAGGAAACACCATCTACCCATTGGTTGGAGATTCGCACAACATGGGGAGTGCTGCTGGTTCCGAGCAATTTGCTGGCTAGTCCCCAAGGAACGATTGGAGAGCGTATTACCTTGGTATTAAGTAAGGCTGAACGAAGCACTTGGAGTGCCAAGCTGAAATCAGACTTAGGGGAGCGGCCTGCGATTTCATTATCTGTGATGTCGGATGGCAAATCCGTTGCATGGCAAAATTCCATTACGCCAATCACAGTAAGTTTACCTTATCAGCCTAATGTTACTGAACTGTTGGACCCGGAAAAACTCGTAGTACGACGTATCACGGATGACGGGCAAATGATCTCCATTCCCAATGGGAAGTTCAATAAAAAATCGGAACAAATGATTTTCAAAACACGGCAAAACGGAGTTTATGCAATGACTCAGGATAATCGAACATTCCAGGATATACAGCAGCTATCATGGGCCCGTCATGCCATCGAAGTTCTAGTGTCCAAAGGGGTTATTCTTGGAATGTCACCAACAGAATATCAGCCTCAATCCATGATCCGCCGAGCGGATTTCGTAACTCTGCTTACCAATGCCTTAGAATTACAACCTCATCAGGGAAGCAAGGTGGAACGCTTCCCTGATGTACCTGAGCATGTTTATTACGAACAGTCCGTGAATACCGCAAGAACGCTGGGCATCATTCAAGGGGAAGGCGCCGATCGATTCTCGCCAGCATCTCCAATTACCCGGGAAGAAGCAGCGGTTATGATCTACAGAGCTATGCAAGTTATCGGGATGCAGCCTCTTCCTGAAGGTGAATCCGGTCTGAATGACTATAAAGATACTCATTTGATTAAGGCATATGCCCGCGATGCCATTGATTCATTAACCAGATCAACAATGATGGAAGGAAGTAATGGCAGCTTCCATCCGGAAGATACAATGACACGTGCTGAGACCGCAGTGCTGCTGTATCGTTTATACAACCGTTTGCCTTAAATCTTCCGATAGGATTGAAATGGAGCAGATGAGGAGAGTGAACACATGGCTAAAATTACACGGATAGAATGCATACGTACAAGACACGACGGAAGCTGGACCATTGTGAAGATTTCGACGGATCAGGATGGTCTTTACGGATTGGGTTCTGCTTCCGATCTTTATAATCCCGAAGCGGTGGTTCAGGTCATCGAACAACTGCTGGCACCATTACTCGTGGGAAGGGATGCATCCCAAATTGAAGATTTGTGGCATCTCATGCATATGAGCGGATATTGGAGAAATGGGGCAATATTTCATACGGCCATTGGTGGAATTGACATGGCCCTGTGGGATATCAAGGGCAAGGAAGCGAATCTACCGGTATATCAATTGTTAGGAGGGGCCTGCCGTTCGGCAGTTCCCTGTTACGGCCATGCCGGTGGTGCTGATATCAGCGAGCTGAAAGAAGATGTATCTCGTTTTATGGAAGAAGGATACACGGTCATTCGAGTGCAGATGGGAGGTTACGGTGGCGGGGGATTTGTCAGCGGCAAGGACGCGAATTTGCCACGCGAGCCCTGGAGCAGCGGTCCTGTATTCGATGAACATGCGTATCTGCATGCCATCCCTGACATGTTCGAGAAGTTGCGCCTGGAATTTGGTAATGGGATTCAGTTTACTCACGATGTGCATGAGCATTTATCCCCCATTCATGCCATTCAGCTGTCGAAGCGGCTTGAACCTTATCATCTTTTCTTTCTGGAAGATGCACTTGCTCCGGAACAGATCGGATGGTATCGACAGCTTCGTCAACAGAGTGCTACGCCGCAGGCAGTGGGAGAATTATTTGTTAATCCTCAGGAGTGGACGGGTCTGATTCAAGAGAAGTTGATCGATTTTATCAGAGTTCGAGTATCGAAAACAGGCGGAATCAGCGCTTGTCGCAAGATCGCTACGCTGGGCGAAGCCTACGGAGTACGAACAGCCTGGCAGGAGGGTGGGGAGAATGATCCTGTTAACCAGGCAGCTGCTGTCCATCTGGATATGGCCCTGTGGAACTTTGGTATCCAGGAAATCAATCATTTTAAACCTCATGAGTTGCAGGCATTCCCCGGACATATCGTCAGAGAGGGAGGATATCTATACCCTTCCAATAAACCGGGACTGGGCATTGAACTGGATGAAGTGAAGGCCAAATCATTACTAAGTGACTCATGGGATCCCAACAAATATCATCGGCCGTATCCTCTGGACCGCAAAGCGGATGGAACATTGGTGCGACCCTAACGAAGTGACAAGAACAGACAGGAGAGATATAGGAATGAAGACGATTGCAGTTACAGGTGGAGGCGGAAAGCTGGGTTCACAAGTCATTGAGAAGCTGCAAATACAAGGTCATGATGTCGTATCGCTGGATAAACACCTGTCAGACCGGGTGCGTTGCAAACAGATCATTGTCGACCTGAACGATTATGGTCAAGTCGTGGGAGCGCTTGCCGGAGTAAATGCGATCATCCATCTAGCAGCGATTCCTGCGCCGCTTCACTACCCTCACAGCTATATTTTCGCTAATAATACACTTTCCGGATACCATGTGCTGGAAGCAGCCTCTTTGCTCGGTATAAAAAAGGTGGTCATGGGCTCCAGTGAATCATCCTACGGGTTTGCCTGGGCCAACAAACCCTTCGCTCCCGATTATTTCCCGGTGGATGAACAGCATCCGCAACAGCCACAGGAATGTTACGGCCTGTCTAAGATCGTTAATGAGGTCACTGCAGAGATGTTTCATCGTAGAAGCGGGATGCAGGTAATTTCCCTCCGTTTTTCAATGATTGTCGGACCAGGAGAGTACAGACATCTGGCTATTGCGAAGGCGGAAACGTTCAAGCACATATTGTGGAGCTACATTGATATTAGGGATGCCGTGGATGCTTGTTTGGCTGCTCTGCACGCCGATTATGATGGGGCTGTTCACGTTAATGTTACCGCTAATGATACGTTAAGTGATCGGCAAACGACAGAATTGCTCGCCACCTTTTATCCCGATGTAAAAGATCTACGGACACCTTTCTCTAGTCGAGAAGCCATTGTTAGTAATGGAATGGTGAAAGAGCTTCTGTCCTGGGGCCCGAAGCATTCGTGGGCGGATGAAGAACAGGAGTAGCTTACGCGCAACTAAAATGAATAGGGGGATATTATGCTAAATTTCATGCAAAAAAACAAGAAGGTTTTGGCTTTTGCAAGTGTGGCATTATTGATTCTTACGTTGTGTTTGTCTATTTCACCTTCCATCGTATCGGCAGCTTCCGCGTTTAATCAAACGCAGGCTTCCAGTTATAACAGTCAATCCGGAGTCCAACTGGAAAGTTCCAGCGAGGGCGGGCAAAATGTCGCATTTATCGACAACGGCGATTACATTGTATTCAACAATGTGGATTTTGGCAGCGGTGCCAATTCAATCGACGTGAGAGTAGCCAGTAATAACAGTGGCGGTACGATTGAGGTCCGTCTGGATAGCCTAAACGGGACACTCGCGGGAACTGTTGCTGTTCCAGCTACGGGCGGGTGGCAATCCTGGCAAACGAAGTCCGGGTCAATCAGTGGTGCCACTGGTGTACACACAGTCTATCTTAAATTCACGGGCGGAACCGGCAATTTATTCAATCTACTCTGGTTCAAGTTCAGTGCTTCCGCCGCAGGCAGCGGTGGCAATGTCGTAGGCAAGCTGTATGCCGGGTATCAAGGCTGGTTCAACGCAGCCGGAGACGGTTCACCGAACGGGGGCTGGGTGCACTGGTCCAAAAATAGCAGTGCGCCATCAGCAAATGGCAACGTGAATTTCGAGTTGTATCCAGACATTCGCGAATATTCCAAGCTGTATCAGACAAGTTTGGCGAACCTCGGTAATGGTTCTCCTGCCAAATTGTTCTCCTCTTACGATCAGGAGACGGTCAACAAACATTTTGAGTGGATGCAAACCTACAATATCGACGGTGCAGCATTGCAACGGTTCGGCGCAGATGAGAGTGACACACCTAACAACTGGAAAAGCAACCGGGACAGCGTAGCTGTCAAGGTTAAGAATGCCGCAGAATCCTATAATCGCAAGTTCTATATCATGTATGACATTACGGGAATGAATGCGAGCAATTGGGTACAGGCAGTCAAGCATGACTGGTTGACTAATGTCGTGAACAACATGCACCTCCCATCATCTTCGGCCTATGCGAAGCAGAACGGCAAGATGGTTGTCTGCATCTGGGGTATTGGCTTCACGGATCGGCCGGGTACTGCAGCAGAGGCGGCCGATTTGATCGGTTGGTTCAAAAACCAGGGGATCTATGTTATCGGTGGCGTGCCTACGTATTGGAGAACAGGTAATAACGACTCTCGATCTGATTTTATGAACGTCTACAAGTCGTTGGATATGATCTCACCTTGGTCCGTTGCCCGATTCGGCAATATTCAGCAAGCGGACAGCTTCAAAACCAAACAACTTCAGCCCGATCTGGCCTTCGCCCAACAGAATGGAATTGACTATCAGCCAGTGATCTGGCCGGGTTCGGCTTGGTCGAATATGACTGGAGGCCCAAGAAACGAGAATCCCCGTCTGCATGGAGACTTCATGTGGAGGCAGGCCTACAATCTGAAGAGCATCGGTATCAATACCGGATATATCGCAATGTTTGACGAGTATGATGAAGGTACAGCTATTGCCAAGATGGCAGAGAACAGCTCCATGATTCCAACCAATCAATATTTTCTAACGCTGGATGCCGACGGTGTTGCCGTATCTTCAGACTTTTATCTCCGACTTGCAGGGGATATCAATCGCATGTTCAAAAACCAGATTCCAGTGACGGCAAACCATCCAACAAGTCATCAATAGAGCCCAAATGGCATGATTTTAACAAGTTCGTATACGTTCAGGAGGATTAAAAATGACTACTAATGATATTGGCTTCAAAACCACACGCCAAAAGACTACATCCATGAATCCAGCAATCACATCTATATATACAGCAGATCCTTCGGCCCATGTATGGAACGACGGTAAAATTTACATTTACGCATCTCATGATATGGACCCAGCCAGAGGTTGCGATCTCATGGACAGATATCATGTTTTCTCCTCGGAGGATATGGTTCACTGGTTGGACGAAGGGGAAATACTCCGTTCAGACGACGTTTCCTGGGGCAGACCGGAGGGCGGGTTCATGTGGGCGCCTGACTGTGCATACAAGAATGGGACCTTTTACTTCTATTATCCGCATCCAAGTGATTCGAACTGGAATGATTCCTGGAAGATCGGGGTTGCCACCAGTAGCTATCCAGCGCATGGCTTTACGGATCAAGGGTATATCGAGGGGCTTGGCGGGTTTGCACTGATTGACCCGTGTGTAATTGTAGACGATGACAATAGCGCCTATATCTACTATGGTGGCGGCAGTGTCTGTCTGGGAGGCAAGCTCAATGAAGATATGATGTCACTGGAGAACGGTATGACAGAAATGCAAGGACTTGAGGATTTTCATGAAGCGGCCTGGGTGTTCAAAAGAAACAATCTTTATTATCTTAGCTATGCGGACAATCTGGAAGACAACAACCGTATGAGATACGCAACAAGCGAGAATCCGCTTGGCCCATGGACGTACCGAGGCATTTTTCTGGAGCCGACAGGCTGTTCTACGACCCATGGCTCTGTAGTAGAATTCAAAGGGCAATGGTATCTTTTTTATCACAATCAAGCGATCTCTGGAGAAGGTACGCTGCGTAGCGTATGTATCGACTATCTGGAGTTCGATGAAGATGGTTCCATCAGACCTGTGGTTCAGACAAGGGAAGGTGTATCGTCCGCTGGTCCAGCCCCGGTTCCTGCACGGCAACAGAAAGTTTATGCAGGTGCAGCTTGTCAGGTTTTTGGTGGAGCTGAAATCAGGATATTGCAATCCGGTCAAACCGTGGTCGGGAATCTTCAATCCTCAGAAGCGTACGCCTTGTTTAAGAATATAGATGGAGGCGAAGGCGGCAGAGCATCGATTGAGCTTCATTATGCGACAGGTGAACGACTGGCCAAATTGCATCTGACGATTAATGACCAGGACTATTCCTTGCTGAATGCGCTATCCACTGGCGGTTTGCAGGAGTTCGGCGGAATCACCAATATCACCGTTCATTTGGAGCCGGGTAATGTTAACACAATCCAAATTTCAGGTGGACATGGCGAGATCAATCTTTTAAGTCTCACCGTTACCCCGTTGTTGGATTAATACGTAAGAAACGGGATAGACGTTTAAACCTCAGGAGAGTTTTCCTGAGGTTTTTTCTGGTTTATATGAACGAGTGAGTTCTAAAAAAAGATAAGCACTTTTTTCCAACAAAATGCCAAATAAATGACAACGAAATGTTATTTCTATTTGTAACTTCTTACTTTATGCTAGATTTCAACACCCGATGAAGAGACTCGATTATGTCTGTACATACGGTTGTGACGGTTAGCTGTTGTGCAGAAGAAAACAAGTTCTTCGGATGTAAGACAGAAGCGAAAGTAGAGAACATTGATGTATTTGTAAGCGGTAACAAAAAACAGACTAGGAGGAAATCATGTGAGGAAGAGTCGTCGATTCATGTTCACGCTGTTGGTCATTTTATTAATGGTTTCGTCAGTGCCACTCCCTGCCACAGCCTATCAAAATCCGCAAACGTTACCGGATGAATGGGGACAATATGGACTCGGGGACCCCTATGTATTGAAATTTAATGGATACTATTACCTGTATGTAAGCACAAGAGATACGGACGACGGTGTCAAAGTCTGGAGCTCCAAAGACCTGGTGAATTGGTCGTACCGTGGATTAGCTGCAACAGATCCCATTACGCACGGAGCTTATGCTCCTGAAGTTGTTTACTGGAATGGCATGTTCTACATGTATACATCACCTGCCGGAAAAGGACATTACGTGCTGAGTAGCACAAGTCCTACCGGACCCTTCAATGTAGTAACGGGCAACCTTGGAAAGTCGATTGACGGTAATGTGTTCATTGACGATGATGGCTCGTTCAGCTTCTATCACGCAGCACAGGGCCGCATAGATGCAGCACCGATGAGCAGTCCGACTGAGATCGGAGTGAGTGCGTCTACAGGCGTGGGGATGGGAGGCTGGACTGAGGGTTCAACCGTCTTCAAACGAAATGGAAAATACTATATGACCTATACAGGTAACCACGTATTTAGCAAAGGATATCGGGTGGATGTGGCAGTTAGCACGACAGGTCCGAGGTCCGGATATGTTACTGATAGCACAAACCCGGTATTAATTCGTACAGAGGGTCCAACCGTGGGATTAGGACACAACACTGTAGTAACAGGACCTAATCTGGACACTCACTATATGATGTATCACAATTTGGAAGGTAACGGAATCATTGGACCGCTGCGGCATCTGAACATGGACCGAATTGTATGGAATAACGACAAGATGATCGTGCAAGGTCCGACTTCAACGGATCAACCCAATCCAGAAATGCCTGTTTTCTATGACTACTTCGATCGTTCTGCAATCGGAAGTAATTGGTCCAACGTGAACGGTGGTAATTGGGGCATCTACAATCAGGAACTCATGTGGCAAAATTCAATGGGCAGCTCAACTTGGTATAAACAAGTGACGGCTTTGAGCAGCGCATCGGATTATACGGCTGAATTTAACATGAAGGAAATGAATCGGGGAACGTCCACCAATCCGAGATACGGCGCTACATTCTCCTATACGAATGAGAACAACTACGGTGTTGCGCTGATCAGTTCGAAAAACAAAAGACTTGAGACATTTTTCCGAATTAACGGTGTGGATCAGGCTTGGCAAACATTCGATCTGCCTGCCGACTTCAATTATTCGAAATGGCATAACATACGGATAGAAAAATCGGGATCAACGTTTAAATACTACGTAGATGGTATGTTCAAAGCAACGCGTACCGCCAATGTAGGAGCAGGCAAAATTGGTGTTCTGACAGAGGATACACATGCGGACTTCGGCTATACTGCTTTTAACAATGATGTGAACGGAAGCAGTGCATGGAATGCCTCCAAGCCGATTCCAGGCACAATCGAGGCCGTTCATTATATGAAAGGAGGCGAGGGTGTCGCTTATCACGATACAACGGCTGGGAACCTGGGCGGGGCTTATCGTACCGATGCCGGGGATATTCGCCTGAATAACGAAGGACTGTACAACTTGGGCTGGAATCAGACGGGAGAATGGTATAAATACAAAGTAAACGTGGAGTCAAGTGGATATTACGATATTGATTTTCGCATGGCTACCTCGTTGGACGGGGCTCAGATCCGAGTGTGGGATGGTTCGACCGACTTAACGGGTATCGTCAATGTACCTAATACGGGCGGATGGGATAATTGGAAAAACATCTCCAAGAAAAAGGTCTATTTAAATGCTGGACAACGGGAATTAAAGGTTGAATTCGTAACAGGCGAGGCTGATTTCTCAAGAATGACGTTTCAGAAGAATGTTGATGTGACAAGTGTAAGTGATAATTTTAACGACGGCGACGATAATGGATGGACACGGTTTGAAGGAACCTGGGCTGTAGAGAATGGTGAATACAGTGCAGCGAGCACCGGACCTGCCAAATCTACATTTGGAGATTCAGGATGGGCAGATTATACGGTCGAGGCGGATATTAAGATGATTGACTCAGGGGGAGATGGGGGGTTACTTGTCAGAGTGTCCAATCCATCCCACGGTACAGAACGAGGTCAGAACAATTATGATGCTTTACAAGGATATTACGCCTATCTGACCACAAGCGGAGTTAGTCTGGGCAAGATGAATTATAATTGGGCGCTCCTCAAGAGCAACGCGCAATCATATTCCACCAATACCTGGTATCATATGAAAGTTGCCGTTAATGGTACAAACATCAAAGTTTATGTGGATGATATGGTCAACCCGAAGATCGATTATACTGACAACAGCCTGAATCCGTTCACGCATGGCAAAATCGGTGTTAGAACGGCAAACAAGCATACGCATTTCGATAACGTATCCGTTTCTCCTTGAGCCGGAAGCTAGGCGTTGAGAATGAAAATGGTTGTAACGAGAACTGAAATGCATATCAAGCCGCCAATTGGCGGCTTTTTTGCCTTAAACATGTAAGCTATTGCGACCAAATGATGCCTTCCTCTGATCTCCTTCACCACCGTCATTTCCCATTAGCCAATCCAACCCATTTCATTGATAATTAAATGATGGTTTCAACAGGAGAGGGTGGTTGGTAATGATGAAAAGTAGTGATCTGCTGATTGGATCGCATGTATCCTTTGGAGGAAAAGAGATGTTTCTTCAGGCTAGTAAAGAAGCCGCTTCTTACGGTGCATCTACTTTTCTGATGTACACTGGCGCACCGCAGAATTCGAAACGAAAATCTATTTCGCAATATAATATAGAAGCAGGTCATTTGCACATGAAGCAGCATGGCATTTCCAATATTGTCGTGCATGCTCCATTCCTGATTAATCTGGCGAATAGTTGCAAACGAGAGGTGTTTGATTTTAGCGTACAATTCCTGCGAGACGAGATCGAACGAACGGCAGCGCTGGGATCAAATCAGCTTGTTCTTCACCCCGGGGCCCACGTAAATGCTGGATTGGACATCGGTATTCGACAAATAATCCGGGGATTAAATGAAGTATTACAAGACGATAATCACCCGGAGGTACAGATTTCGTTGGAGACGATGGCGGGAAAAGGAACAGAGTGCGGAACAAGCTTTGAAGAACTGGCACAGATTGTCGATGGCGTGCAGCGGAATGAACGGATTTCCATATGTTTGGACACTTGTCATGTTCATGATGCCGGATACGATATTGTTGATAATTTTGATGGGGTACTTGAGCAGTTTGATAAGGTGCTTGGCCTTGATCGATTAAAAGTACTGCATATCAATGACTCCAAGAATGTGCGGGGATCGAGGAAAGATCGCCATGAAAACATTGGGCACGGACATATCGGACTTCAGACTTTGGATTATATCGTACATCATCCCCAGCTCGTGTCAATTCCGAAACTGCTTGAGACGCCGTCGATTGGCAAAATAAAATATAAAAGTGCACCTTATCGACATGAAATTGCCCTGTTAAGAAGAGAGTGCTCCGAACCCGTGCAGAAGGAAGAGGATTCTTTAGAAAACAGTAAATAGAGAGTATTCCAAACATTCGCTCACTCATTCCATGTTTATTCTCACGGGACATATGTTAAAATGGATGTAGAACGTTACTTTTTATTAAAAAGGAGGCCGCCATGCAGCCAATAGAGCCTCAAGACATCCAACACCGGATCAATCAACTTCTCGATCAGGACCTATATTTACACCTCGAACTCACGTCAGGTGCTTACGCCAGTCACTTCGATAGCACAAGGCATCCGGGGTCGGCATTCATTTCCAATGCGGTCATACGATATACGCAAGGATCTATCTCGGGCACAGGCCCATACCGAGTTGGTTTAAAAACCACTCACGGCTGGATATACGCTGAAGGACTTACACACATTGACGAGCTGGAACAAGAACGACTCATTCTGGCTGGTCACGATAGTCAAGGAAAGCTGGTTGTAGCTTTACAACTTAGTCGGGAATTGTTCTGATGAAAGCGGAGGATTAAATAAGCATGAATAACAAACAGATTGAACATCAGCGCATTTTAGTTGTGTTTCCCCATCCCGATGATGAAGCATTCACTGCTTCGGGAACGTTGGCGAAGTACATAGAAGGCGGTGCTCAAGTCACTTATGCTTGCCTGACTCTAGGGGAGATGGGACGTAATATGGGCATCCCTCCATTTGCCAACCGGGTCACCTTGCCAATAATCCGTAAGGATGAACTCATAGAGTCCTCCAATGCGATTGGTATTCAAGACTTAAGGATGCTCGGTTTTCATGATAAAATGATCGAGTTTGAAGACCCTGAGCTGCTAGATGGCCACATCTTAGCCCTGATCAAGGAGCTTAACCCTTCACTGGTCATTACTTTCTATCCGGGGTATAGTGTGCATCCCGATCATGATGCAACCGGAGCCGCGGTTACGCGAACGATTGGTCGATTGCCCGCAGAGGAGAGACCTATTGTGTACTGCTGCGCATTCTCGAACAATCACGAAGAGAGTATCGGGAAAGCGGATGTGATTGAAGACGTGAGCGGATTCCTTGCCAAGAAAATGGCGTCGATTCGAGCTCACCGTTCACAATTCCAAGCGCCGGAACTTGTCGGCAAGGGGAAATTGGACGATGAACAAATCCGAAATCGGTTTGGAAGAGAAGCATTTTGGACCTATAAGTTCAATTAATTTTACAATCTGTACAATCTAAATTACGTAAAAAGTCGCCATTATGGCGACTTTTTTTCGTTTTAAACATAACATATTGTTCAGGTGGAGAATGGAGTGAGTAGGGGCAATCGTATGGTTTCCATGCGCTTCCATGGGTAATAACATATTGACCATTAAACTTGTAAGGAGTGATACAATTGAAAGAACTTCGTTCTGTTTTTATTAAAATCCCGATACTCGTTATGTTTGTTGCACTTACAGCTTGCTCTGGAAAAACAGAGCTGCCTGCAACCTCTGAACCATCAGCACCAACAAATGAGTCGGTTACAGCTCCAACCACAGAAAATGAGGAAACATCTGAAACGACACGACCGCAAACAGAAAGTTTTGATTTGATGACAGGGGAGGGGAATTCATCACAAACGGCCACCTTGCATCAAGGGGAAGGTTTTACATTGTACGTGTTCGAGAAGTTTTCTTTTGATGCTGCCAAAGGCCGCTTGTCGCTGACAAGCAATCCGGACTACTATGTGGATATTGAACCACTGCCCTCAGATTATGATCTGGAAAAGCTTAAGACAACTGGGCAAGAGAACTTGGAAAAATTCGGTGCGGTGACTGATTATAGTGGCGAGTTGATTGAGCACCCGCTTGGTTTCGCCGAGCTTTATCTTCAAGCTTCAGGTGAAAAAGGGATAAACGATTATATGGTCTGGAAATCAGAAAAAGGTGACGCTTTTTTATTCCGTCTTCACAATGCCAAAGGGGAAGAAGCTTCCGATTTCGCTAGTCCGGTCCTTGTTTCCTTATCTACGGTTCAGGGCGAATAGTCGTCATCGTCATCTTAAGGAGTGAATGGACATCTTAATGCCAAAAATGCGAAGAAAACGAATCATTCGAATTACTGCGATAGTCATTTTACTTTTGCTCATAACGTGCATCGCATTTGTTTATGTTAATGACAGACCTGGCGGACTAGCCGATCGGCGCATGTCCAAAGCAATGGGAATGAGTGAAACCATGCATATTCCTATAGGAAAAACTGCTGAAGAAGCGATCCGAAAGTTTAGAAATAATGATGATTCATTACAAATCATTCATCAAGAACCGGTAGACGGCGGCATAATTTTGTTCAAACAAAAAACGGGTCAGGAAAATAACAGCAATCTTCAGATGGAGTATGCTCGGAAAATAATATTCGGATGGAAGTGGGCATGGGGTGGCGGATATTCCATTGGTGAATCATCTCAATTCACGTCTGCACTGGATTACATGAGCATACCTGAATTGAGTCACATATCGACACCTTTCCCTATGCTGTTTGGACATATATTAGACCCGGCTATTCAGCGTGTAACAGTCGAGTTTGAGGGAAATGAGAAACCAGTAGTTGCCGAAGCCAAGTTGGTTGAGGTGGGGCCGGAAAGCATAATCTGGTTTGTATCACTGCCCTCGTCTGCAACAATTCCGTATGAAATGAAGGGATTCAACGACAAAGGAGAACTCGTAACCCATAAACAAATTGATGATCCGAATGGCATGGGCGCCATGGTTCTGGGAGAACGTTAAAGAGTGTTCGTACGGAACCTGCGAGTAGGGCGAGATCGTCAAGTCTGGAAGACAATAAAAAGGGAACAACCCACTGTTTAGGGTTGTTCCCTTATACGTTACAAGGAAAATTCGGGTTTACAAAAAAATAAGTAAAAGAATTCCGACTACGAAGCAATAGTATGAAAAGTAAATCAAGTTCCCTCTTGCCATAATTCCCATGAACCATCTCATTGAAAAGTAGGTTACGATAAGGGTCGTAATGAACGCTAAAATGTAAGGTATAGCTAACTGCGCTCGGTGCGGATCGGTTACAATGTCAGAAGCCCCTAATATTACCCCGCCAATGCTGATCGGAATGTAGAGCATAAAAGAAAATTTCAACGCCGTTTCTTGTTTCATCCCGACAGCAATAGATGCAATGACTGTTGCACCAGAGCGGCTTATTCCCGGAATAAGAGCCACCGCTTGAGCCAGACCCACCAGTACTGCGTCTTTCGCAGACAAATCGCCATCTCTTTTGCGCCCGCGAAGGTTTCGAATGAGCCATAGGGCAACCCCTGTAATCAGTAAACTAATCGCAACCGTATAGACAGAAGTGAATATTTCTTCAATTTTATCCTTGAATAGCACAGCCCCAATCGCAGCAGGCAGGGTACCTATGATTATGTATAGACAAAACATAAAATCTGCTCTGTACTCCGCATTGCGAGAGACTAGAAATCGCCAGCCTCCTACAATAAGTTTTTTGATATCTTCCCGAAAAATAAACATAATGGCAATCAGTGAGGCTGTGTTTGTCAAAATTTCAAAGGATAATCCGTTCTGCTGCATGCCAAGCAGTCGTTGAACGATAATCAAATGTCCGCTTGAAGAAACCGGAATAGGCTCTGTAGCCCCTTGTACGATACCTAATAACACATATTTCAACCACAAAATAAAGTCTTCCATTGTATCCTCCTACTCATTATTTTCGATTAGCTTTGACATATTTCAGTTGGGCCACAATGATGACACTAATAATCACCAAAAGGAACCACGAACTTATCTTGCTAAAACTGACCAGTTGCCAGGAGTCATGCTGGTCAGGGTATTTCCAGCCGTTAAAAAATGTAGCTATATTTTCAGCAGTCCAGATGAAAAAACCTACGATGACAAAAGCGAGCGTTAACGGCATTCGATAGGTAGTTAATCGTACCCGATAGATAATCCATGTTTTACGAAAAACAATAAATACCAGAGCGGTCAACCACCAACGAAAATCGGGAATAAAATGATGTGTGAAAAAGTTGATATAGATGGCTCCTCCTAACAGAACCGAAGATGCAAACCCAGGCCAGCCTGTCATGTCCATACGCAATCTGCGCCATATTTGGCACATAAAGCTTGCTACACTTGCATACATAAATCCGCTATAAAGGGGAACGCCAAAGAGCTTGGTATAACCAGGCTCAGGGTATGACCAGGATCCCATCCACACCTTATACATCTCCAGTACCAATCCAATCACGTGAAATATACATATGACTTTGATTTCATCACGTGTTTCCAATCCGCTCCGGTACATAAGGTATTGTACTGCTAATAAAACAAGCAGAATGGCATCATAGCGATAAAGAAAGGGTATCTGAATTACGCTAGAAAGGGCCAACGTTCCAAAGATCGCCACAGGAAAAATGCAACTCATCGCCTGATGATAACCAAAATGCAGGAGCTGTACTAAAGGTTTCAAGTTATGTTTATCTCCTTCCTAAGCCTTGTTCATAATAATATAGATATGGTCCGTTTGTAAAAAGAGAAAAAAAGATCTATATATTTTCTTATTTTCAATTCGAGCTTATTCAAAGACAAAACAGGCCCCTCGTCAACTGGAGGGACCTTGTTTTTTGGCTAATTCAATTATGCATTTTCAGACAGCTTGTAGGCAGATTTAATCGTATGTTCAATGAGCGTCGCAATCGTTACAGGACCAACACCGCCCGGTACAGGTGTGATTGCTGAAGAAGGAACAAAGCAAGCTTCGTAGTCCACATCTCCGACGTTGCCTTTGTTATAACCTGCATCAATAACGACAGCACCTGGTTTAATCCAGTCTCCTTTAACAAAGAGCGGTTTGCCCACGGCTGCAATTATGATATCGCCAAGCTTCACGATTTCTTCCAGATTCACGGTTTTGGAGTGGCAAGTCGTCACCGTTGCATTCCGGTTGAGCAGCATGGCTGAGACAGGTTTGCCCAGAATTGGACTTCTTCCGATGACAACTGCATGTTTGCCCTCGATCTGAATATTGTAGAAATCCAAAATGCGCATAATAGCCTGTGGTGTACAGGAAGGGAATTCTGCGTCTCCAAAAGCATTAAGTGCAAAACCGAGAGTCGTAACACCGTCAACGTCTTTCTCGATACTAATGGCATCAAAAGCTGCTCTTTCATCGATATGATTCGGGACAGGGTGCTGAAGCAAAATACCGTGTACGGAAGGGTCATCATTTAGCTTGTTTATTTCTTGAATTAATTCATCCGTGGTGGTATCCGCAGAAAGAACGACCTTAATGGATTGCACGCCTAAGCGAGCACAAGCATTTCCTTTCATACGCACATAAGTCGCTGAAGAAGGATCATCTCCGACGAGAATTGTAGCGAGACAAGGCTGAATGCCTTTTTCCTTAAGAATGGCAACCTTCGAGGCCATGTCTTCCTTCATAAAATCTGCTACCGTTTGTCCATTCAAGATCAGTTTGTCAGTACTCATTTTCACATCGCCCTTTCAACATAAAAAAGAGGCAAGGAAATAAATATTCCTTACCTCTGCCCAGGCGTACGGCTTATTACAAAACCATATGCTCCCTCACGGTTCACCGTGTTCGCCAGTTACATATGATCGTTTAAATTGTTTAGATTGATAGTACTTGAAAAAGCAAAATTGTTCAATAGTTAATGGATTTCTCTTATAGAGAGAGATGATCTTAAGGATTAAGTATCTCGTCTATTAATGAAAATTCAACACGATCTACTTTCCAGCCCTTATTTGTATAGACGAGTGTGGCACTTCGGTAGAGTGTTTCCTTGTTACCGTAAACGGAACTAGAACCCGAGTATTGACTTAATCTAGCTGTATTACTGTCAGGGTAAGTCAGACCGGATTGGCTGATGATTTTGAATTTAAAGTCGTATTCCAGCCTATCCCGAATAATTTCGTTGATAAAACGATCTGTAAAATAGGCGCTAAAGTATGTCCGAATTTGCTTAATGGAAGACAGGTTTGTCGCTTCATTTAATTTATCAACGAAGATTTGCTGTTGTTTGGCCGTTATTCTCTTTGTATTGGGCACTTGCACTTTGGGTTTTGCCATCGTCACCTGTATTTGCGTGCCATCCAGAGTGATTGTTGCTTGGCTGGTTTGTTGATTCCATTGCACGTCAGCGCCTAAAGTTTGACTGATAAACCGCGCCGGGATATAGGTGGTGTTATCGTTTAATTCCGCAGGAACATCCAGAGAAACTGCCTCTTGGTTAACCAGTATCTTTTTAGAGTTAATGGTCAAAAGTATTGTCATTTCACCTTTGGTAATGGTGATATTTTTTAGTTCTTTATTCCAGTTAACTTCCGCTCCCAAGTTTTCGGACACTGCCCGTAACGGAATTAGAACACGATTATTTTGTAGCATGCCAGTATCCATTGTGATGTACTGGTTTGCAGCTTCCCCGGTAGCCGCAAAGCTCGGCAGGATGAGCAGAGTCGTTGTCAGCAAGGAAATAGTGATTTTTTTAAACATAGGCTCCTCCTCTAAGGATTAATTATTTAAATATGTAGACGTTATCAAAATAGAAAATGTTTCTGTATGTAAGATGCCATTCTCCAAGCAGTAAGGTAGCCTAGGGCTTAATTCTAATTTTTTACTTTTACCAGAGGAAATAGTTGATAACTGTTCTCACTCATGATATATTGTTAACAAGTAAACTATCTCGGATTAATTTCCTGAATTAGTTTAATCATTCAAGGTTTTTTTATTGTTTATAAGTAAATAAGGAGCGATTGAAGAATGGATTCAAACGATCGAACAAAACAGTTACTGTATGACCAATTTATCCGGTTTTTACATGTATATGAGAATCACAAGGATACGGAAATTGAACATTTTCTAAGTATCGCCCAGCGGGAAAGCATGGACAAAATCCCTCAGCATTTGACCGCGGTTCATATGATAGATTGCATTGGCAAGCATGAGCCTATTAACAACACAGGGATTGCTGAGGCGATGAATTTGTCCAAAGCAAGTATTACCAAGATCGGCAACAAACTGCTGGAGGAAGGATTCGTCAAACGTACGAAAATGAATGACAACAAGAAGGAGAGCTATTTCCGGTTGTCACCACAAGGCAAAAAGATCTTTGAACTGCATGAACGTTTACATGTACTTGAGGCTGAACGGTTCTATCGTTCTTTGGACAAATATTCGGAACCGGAGCTGAAAATAATACTTCAATTTCTTCAAGACAGCAGCATGGATATGGAATCCAGATAAACTGAAGGAGAGTGAAACACTTGAGTCTGGCAGAATTGATCAGGGAACGCAGAAGTATTCGTAAATGTAATTCTACACCGGTGGAAAAGGAGTTGGTTGTTGAATTGCTGCACAAGGCTACGCGGCTTCAACCATCTGTTGAAGCTGGCTTATGGCGTGTCGTTTATGCCGGAACCCCCGAAGCACGCAAACGGTTGGTGGACTGCATGCTGGAACAGATGTCGCAGAGCAAGCTCGGCAAGTTGATTCCGGGAAAACTGCTGGATGTGTTTAAAAAGAGGTTTACCGATATTCCTGCTCATGTCATTGTTATGTCGACTGTAGGACCGGATCGTCTGACCAATGATCGCAATTATGCGGCTGCCTGCGGGATGATGCAGAGCTTCCAACTGCTGGGATGGGAACAAGGGTTAGGAATGCTGTGGGATACAGAGTCCATGATTCAGAATGAAGGCTTTTTCAAAGGAATTGGACTGCGTGAGGATGAAAGATTTGTTGGCATTCTTCATATGGGATATTACGACAAAGCGCCAAGAAGCCGGAAAAGAACACCAGCTGAGCAAAAGTGGACTGTATTTCAGGGTCAGACTACGTAGAAGGGAGGATGTAAATATGGAATTGTCCGATCTGCAAGGGGGCATACACAGTCCGAAATATTTTTTGGATCGACCGGTATCACAGGAGCTAATCCTTGAATTGCTCAATCACGCCGTGTGGGCGCCAAATGATGGACTTCGTGAGCCGTGGCGATTTATTTTTGCCGATAATCGTAATGGGAAACTCATGCAGGGAATGCAGGAGCACGCTCCAGCGTATCTTCTGGTTCTGGTGAAGGAAGAGGCGGATCATCATAAGCGGGAAGAGGACTTTGCAGCTGTCTGCTGTCTGATCCAAAATTTTCGTTTGCTTGCCCATGAACAGGGCCTGGGTGTGCGCAGTACGTTGCATGACTGGATGTACGACCGGAGTCGTGCTGAAAAGTTTGGCGTGTTAGGCAACGAGCGAATTGCTGCGGTTCTGGAATTGGGATATGGCGCTGTACAGCTGGAAGGGAAAACTGAGATAACAGAACCTCAGCTTCAGTTCGAACTGCTGTAGCGTAGAAGATATAGGAAAGAAAATTTAAATGAATGAGGAACGACAAAACCTTGATCGGGATTGTCGTTCTTTTTTGTGCGGTGTGTATCCGATTTGTAGATTACAAGTCAGCTATAGCGGATACACACAACTAATCCAGAGATTCACCTATTTTAGAAAAATGATATTTCTATAATGTGTTAATTACCTTGTTATGAGAATTGAATTGTGTTCTATTCTGTAAAGCAGATAAATCACCATCTAAATTCTTCAGGTTGGGAAGGAAAGCTGCGGCGACCGAACAAAGCAAGGGGAGCAGACCCAAAGACAAGAATAAGAAAGGCAGACCATAGAGTTCTGCAACCGCTGCACCTGCAAAAGCACCTACAGGCTGTAGTCCGCCACCAATGAGGAACCGTATTGAGTTGACTCGGCCTTGAAGAGGTCCGGGGACAAGTGTACCATGCAAAGCTGAACTGAGAGAACCAAAGAAAGGTCCTGCTGCACCAGCGGCACATAAGGCAACGAGCGCAAACGGATAACTCGGGAATAGGCCCAGTAAGGCGTTAAAAAGCCCGATGGCGGCTAGGCTGCACAACATAACTGTCCGTCGTCTTTTGATTTCACCCATCCACGAGATGACCAAAAGTCCTATTAATGTGCCACATGCTGAAGCAGTGGTGAGTGTACCCATAGCAGCGGCATCCCGATTTAACACTTCACGAACAAAAGGAATCATCATCGTCCAGATTGCTACAGAAGACATGTTGCTGATCGAAACCATTCCCATAATCGAAAGCATGGCCGGGAAACTACGATAAAAGGAGAAACCTTCATGGATATCTCTGAAATAAGCCTTAATTGAAAATGAGGACTTAGCTGCTACTGGCTTCTGCATTGTGGGCAGATAGAGCAACGTGGCAATGGCGGCGGTGTAACAAACGGCGTTGATGCCCAGCGTTGGCAACGCCCCAGCTACGGCAGTAAGAGCTCCGGCTAAGGCTGGGCCCAACAAAGCAGCTGCATTACGGCAGCCGTCGATTACCGCGAATGCACGCACCAATTTGTGTTTATCTGATACTCCGGGAATAATTGCCATTGCGGTGGGCATGAATAGGGCAGAACATGCCCCGCTTAGTCCTGCGGCCAGGAAAAGATGCCATAATTGCAAGTGTCCTGCGAGTCCCAGACTCAGCGGTAATAAGAGAGCAAGCAACCTAACAGAAGCAAGCACTGCCATGAACCGCCCTCGGTGTAACCGATCGGCTAACGGCGAGCCGAGCAACCGAATGGCCACTTCTGGAATGCTAAAGCTTAGTGCCATCGCACCCATGGCCATCTTAGATGCAGTTATTTCATAGACAAGCCATTCCATAGCCAGAAGACCAAATACGTCACCAAATGAACTCAGAGTGACAGTCGCTAGTAAACCATAATAACTGCGCTTAAGCATGAGTGTTCCTCCGTGTGCGTAGGTTAAAGGGCATGATCATCATTCTTCAATATAAGCTGAAATCTGTTCCGAAAGCTTGTTGAGAGCTTCTAAACGCAAGCTGTAAGAGGTCGTTTTCTGGTTATGATGCACGATGACAAGCCCCGCTGCCCTTAATGAAATCAGGTGGTAGTGAACCGTACTTTTAGAAAGTTTAACCTCGCTAACGATCTCAGTGAATGTTAACTGCCTTCCAGCCAACAGGCGGAGGATATATAATCTGGTCTCGTCGGACAAAGCTCGCGTTAGACGCAACAACCGATGTTCAGGCCGACCCGTTGCTGGTGGGAGAATATCGGCAGAGTAACTTGTGAAAATCACTTCATCAAAGATGGCTGAGGTGACAAAGGGACGAGCATGATATTGAGGGATTAGAATCACTTGTTTGAGCAGAGGAGTGGGGTATAGACGCATACCTTCTGTTGCCTCCTCATAGACCTCTAAGTCATTGGTTCCGTTTAAACTGGACTGTCTGGTTTCAGCTTCTAAGGCGAGACCTTCGATAATCGCCGAATCAATTTGGCTGAAATAGTGGGTATCCCATTCACGCAGCGCTTCGGATGTCCGGCTGCGCAGTTCCGGGAGATTGGAGGGAACGGACAACTTCACATTAGCAGCGATGTCATATAGCTGGCCCGTGGTTAGGTCTTCAAGCCAATCCAAAAAACCACTCACTGAGCGTTCACCGGGACAACTCCAAATATAAGGTGCAAGGCTAAAATCATCTACAAGTTTCATCGTCTCCCGCATTTGTTGTAGTTTGGCAGGTGCGAACCGATCTTGTACTTCTCTGACCCATAGTTTTCCAGCATCCAGAGCATTATGATTCTGTTTACTCATGAAAACCGTCAGGCTGCTTACACATTCATAAATTGGCGCGAAATCAACTTCCACTTTGTAGTTCATAGCTCGAATTTCCCCCTGTTCTTTCTTGTTCTATATTTATAGAACAACTAATTTGTTTTATTTTATACGAACAATTATGGGTTTGCAACAAAAATGTCCAATGATTTGCTTATTCTCTTCAACGAAAAAAGACGTTCCCACGGGTGGCGAGCACCTGAAGAAGCGTCTTTATGATTTATAATGACAGCAAAATGAGCAGTCTGGTTTTAAAATAACTGAATAATACTCACCGATAGTGTATATTGAAAATTTAATCTTGGTTGAGTGCTGCTATCTGATCTTTCACATTTACATTACTTAATCCCCCGTGGTAACAAATGACAGATGTAATATCGAAATCTGCATATTTTCTCAACGAGAGCTTTGCTGCGTTCATATCCGGTGTAGTCGGGGCGTGAATTCCACCAAGTATACCTTCTACACTGTACATGGAATCCCCGGCAATGAGAGTTTTACTTTCCTTCAAATAAAGACTGATATGACCGGGTGTGTGTCCAGGCGTGTGAATAACGCGAATCCCGCCGCAAAACGGCAGTTCCTGACCATCTATTAAAGTATGGTTTACTGTGCCCTTTGGCGGATTATCCAGGTGACCATCTTTTATCAGAGGCAGTTCCCCTTGGATGTACGGCTTATCCAATTCGTGTGCATATACATAAACAGCGTTGCCACGCGTCTGTAAAATCTCCGGTAGATTCCCTATATGATCGACATCCTGATGGGTCAAAATAACTGCATTTAATTGGTCTATTGAAACGCCAGCCTTCTCCATTGCCACACGTAAATCCTTAAATTGACCTGGAAAACCAGTGTCTATTAGAATAGTCATTTCTTGATCCTTTAAAAGAATAGGGTGTATCACATTCCCATGATAGTCCAGATGGAGCATTTCGACTCCCTTTGAAATTTCCATAATATTAATCCTCCGTAGAAAGAAATTTATAAATAAAGTATCTCTTTGTAAACGAATCAAGTCATTAAAAAGATACGGGATAGAATTGGAAAAAAAGATTATTGTTTTCTCGTGAACCAAACCAAGTATAGGATGATCTAATGAATAGAAGGAATGAAGGGAAGGGGGAGCATTGGTGGATTTATCAGAAAAAGCCGAACTTGCAAGGCAAGGAGATAAGGAAGCTTTTGTATTTTTAATACGTGCTGTTCAACAAAGCCTATTTGTTATAGGAAGATCAATCGTTAAAACGGATGAAGATTGTGCAGATGCGATACAGGAGACCATTGCTAAAGCTTTTTCTAATGTACATACACTGAAAGAGCCAACTTATTTTAAAACTTGGATCATTCGGATTTTAATCAATGAGTGTAATCGGATTATTAAGAAAAAAAAGCGAGTATCCCTTGTCCCTTATGATATGAGAAAGACATCTTATAAGGGGGATTTTGAACAAATTGAGCTGTTTGAGGTAATTGACGAATTGGATGAACAGCTTCAAACCATCGTGACACTTTTTTATATCGAGGACTTATCGGTCAAGGAAATATCTAGAGTGCTTGAAGTTTCCGAAGGAACAGTAAAGTCAAGGTTATTCAGGGCCAGACGACAATTATCAGAGCTCGTTCTAGAGGAAGGAGAGGGCAAATATGAATTTTCATGATCCGGTTGACCGTGAGATCAAGCAATTATTAAATGCTAAAAGAAAAGACCTGATCATTCCTGATACAGTACAACTTGCTATGGAGAACGCACTTTCCTCCATTTCGGAGCAGAAGGTAAAAAAGAAATATCCCCATAAAAAATGGAGATGGGCAGCAGTAGCTTTAGCCCTCTTTTTCATCCTAGGAGCGGTTTCGATTTATTCCGTACCAACATTTGGTGAGATGATCCGGTCTTTATTTGCCAAGGATAACCCGGATATTGGACTTTTGCGGGCACAAGAATTGGGACTAGTGCATAATCCTCACATTAAAGTCAAGGACAAAGGTTATACGCTGGTAATTGATGAAGCAGTTGCAGACCCTACCCGAGTGACGATGGCTCTTCAACTCTTTGATAAAAAAGGTAAGCACGATCGCTATAAGTTACTCCTTGGAGATCTGAACAACATTACAATCAAAGATGCTAACGGTAAAGACTTGGACACCATGTACGATATGGGGTACACAAATGATTTTTATTATATGGTTGCTTTCTTCAATGAGCCATTGGAGACAGACAAGATTACGATAGAAGGGAATATTGGGACGCTTGGCAACAGAAACGAGCCTTCCATTGAAGGAGAATGGAACTTTAGCTTTGATATAGATATGAGAGAGGCTAACCAGCAAACGAAGATAGAAGAATTATCAGGTAGCTACACAACGCCACACGGAATGACAGTCACTTTAAAGAGGTTAACGAGAATGGTACAAGGAGTCCGTTTTGAACTGGAGACTGAACTTAATGATGCTGCAATGGCAAGGTCACCCGGTGATTTATGGGAAAAGCAGATGTTGAGCTTTCACTTTGAAACTAAAGAGAATGAAGAAATTCATTCGGTAAATTCGAGAAAGAATGGTGACATGGTTAGTCTGATGTCTACTGATTATGCAGTCATTGGAGACGGGAAGATTCGTTGGAGTTATATTTTCAAGTACTTGCCAGAGCATGAACCATATCGTTTTATTTTGGATGGTTACTCGGTCGCGGAAACAGACGGTAGCAGAATTTCCTTTAGGCCATCGGAGCTGATAGAACCCAAATCTTTTCAAATATTAACAGACCGCATAGAGTTGGTTGGGACGTCGCTTGAGGACTCACAAAACCCTGATGCCACATTTGAAACAGCCGTATCGTTCTACGGGGAAATGGATAACGAAATAAACAATGAAGAATGGAAAGCATACGATTCAGCAGGCAAGCAGTATGACGTTAGTAAGTGGGGGATTTCAACCTTAAAAAATACGCTTTCTAATAATTGGAGAGAGGGATTTATTAGTATGGGGAATCGCGATACGCAGCAGCCTTATGAATATCGGATTATGGGGTTAGACCACATTCCGGAGGAACTTATCCTGGTAAGACGTGTAGTGGATAAAAGGTACAAAGACCCGGACTGGTCCGTAATGCTAAAATAATTTATTAATGTGTAGTCTATCCAGCACTAATATCCTCAGCATCACTTTCACAGCCGCCCTTCTGGGCGGCTTTTTGCATATTTGTTTTCCTGTAGGTAGAAGTCGATTTTTAGAAGGAAAACAGACATAAATCTAAACATATTAGAGATTAATCTTTAGTTTGTCAGGTTTTTATGTAACCGTTATCATTCTATAATTTAGTCAGAAAGGAGGTAAAAGTAAAAAAAGAATTGCATCAAATGGTAATTGAGAACTTCAACCGAGAATCAGACGAAAGCAGTCGATAAGGCAAATACAATCATATTGGGAGGTAGAGTATGTTTAAATTTAGCAAAAAAATGTTGACGGTCATTCTTGCGGCTTCCATGAGTTTTGGCGTGTTTGCAGCAACCTCAAGTGCAGCGACAGATTATTGGCAGAATTGGACCGATGGCGGCGGTACGGTTAATGCTGTGAATGGGTCGGGCGGAAATTACAGTGTGACATGGCAAAATACGGGGAACTTTGTTGTTGGTAAAGGCTGGAATGTTGGATCTCCAAACCGGACAATTAACTATAATGCTGGGGTTTGGTCTCCATCCGGCAATGGCTATTTGACACTCTACGGGTGGACAAGAAATGCACTTATTGAATATTACGTTGTAGATAGCTGGGGCACTTACCGACCAACAGGAACGTTTAAAGGTACTGTCACCAGTGACGGAGGAACATATGACATCTATACAACGATGCGATATAATGCACCTTCCATTGATGGCACACAAACCTTTGCCCAGTACTGGAGCGTAAGACAGTCGAAGAGAGCGACCGGGGTTAACTCCGCTATTACGTTCAGCAACCATGTGAACGCATGGGCAAGTAAAGGAATGAATCTGGGTAGCAGTTGGTCATACCAGGTGTTAGCGACAGAAGGATATCAAAGCAGCGGAAGTTCTAACGTAACGGTGTGGTAAGTAATCCATGGTAAGCAACCCCACGGTGATCCGTTTAATGAAAGTAAAACAGATTTTTATACATTAGGGACAGGCTCAATGCCTTTTCCTCAGTTCTACCATCAGTCCGGAAATGTTGAAGGCCGTTTCAGTCAGACAAACGGTCTTCGACGTTGCCGCATACGAATGGCAGGCATCATAGCCAATTATTTTCCCATTAGCTTAAAGGAGATTGTTCAATGAGAAAGCTATTAATGTTCTTTTTAATAGCAACAATGGTAGTGATGAGTGCTTGTTCGCAGGATAAACCCGAACCGGAGGATAACCTTGTATTCGTGCAAGGTGGAACGTTTAAGAACAACAAGTCCAATTTTGCTGGAAGAAATGCGACCCTGTCTAACTTTTATATCGGGAAATATGAGGTAACTCAAAAAGAGTGGGAAGATGTCATGGGAAATAACCCCTCCGGATTCAAAGGAGATCAATTACCGGTAGAAATGGTGAGTTGGTATGATGCGGTAGAGTATTGCAATCAAAGAAGTATACAAGAGGGCTTGAAGCCGCATTACAACATCGATAAGGATACCAAAGACCTTAATAATAAGAATGAGAACGATAATATTAAATGGATAGTAACCATTAATGAGGGAACTAATGGTTACCGACTGCCTACAGAAGCGGAATGGGAATATGCCGCAAGCGGAGGTCAGGATAGCAAGAATTACACATACAGCGGCAGCGACAACGCCGACAAAGTCGCATGGTATTGGAAGAACGCCGGGGACAAAATCTTAACTGGAGACTGGAACTGGCCTGCCATAGAGAGCAACAAAAACCAAACCAAATCGATTGGTACTCAACAGCCCAACGAGCTTGGTATCTACGATATGTCTGGCAATGTAAGAGAATGGTGCTGGGACTGGTACAGCGATGCTGAGAGCCAAATGGCTTCATTTCGGGTAATAAAAGGCGGGGGCTGGATCGGTGGTGTCAACAATAACGAGATCGCTTTTCGAGGCAAATTCGATGCAAATGGTTTTGGTCCGGATCAGGGGTTTCGTGTTGTTCGCGGAGAATAGTCGAAACGTTGTAAAGTACCCAAATAGTTTAAGACGGCCCTATATGCTGCAAAGTAGGTCGTTGAACTTAAAGAGATGCCAAGGCTATAGCAGATTAGCCGGGGCATCTCTTTTTGAAATGCTTGTATTTCATTCTAATGCACAGGATCGGAAAGGTGATGCATTGTTTGTCGTACAAATCGACCCTTTATTTTGCAGGATCAAAAAGTATCCTACGACACAAAAATGATCGGATCATACAAAAAAGTGCGTACTATTCAACGATCAGGGCACCTGATAATCTAACATTCGAAGGGCAAGTTGAATTGTAGTTCAATATAAAAATCGTACTGAAGGGGTGGGAAAAATGCCAGCGTATCAACTTCACTTGAAAGATAAACGGATCGTATGGGGAAACGCAATAGATGTGGAGTCTCTCATTGGCACATATCCACAGGATTCAATTAGACCAGGAGAGAATGTGGCTTTGGATTGGAAATTGCCTAATGGCATATATAGAGCAAAAGAGGTCGTCATAGAGCTGGATAAACTGCTTGAGGCGATACTGGTTCAGCTGGGCGAACCGATAGACGGTAATCCTTCGGTGTTATTGGACAGCCTTCAGGCCAATTTGGCGATCTCCGGTGATCTTTCATCACTACCGCTTGGACCTTTGGCTTTGAAGGATAAGGCAGGTGTTGAAATTACGGCACAGGCGGCACGTATCGGTGAACAATTGGTTCTCTGGGCACGAGAGATTAATTCTGAAAAGAGGGCACTGGCACAATATGGACCGGAAACTCTAGGAGAGCTGGAATTTAGAAGTCATTGCTATGGTCATACCCTGATACCGGAAGCTATTGCTCAGGTTTGGGGTCCCGCTGGGGGACCAAGAGTTATGCAGTTATATAATGAATACTTGCACCAATTTGTATTGCTGCGGGATGCATTACTTCCCTTTGCCAATTGGGAACAAGTACCGTTTGAAGTCATGGAACACACGCAATTCAAAGGATTACGTTTTCTGGAGCCTGCCCGTAAGGTCTTTTTAACTCAATTGCTCGGGAAGGAATTAACTCACAAGGCGATTGTTCAATATGCACAGAGTGTGCTTAGCTCGAGTTTGACCTCTGCTGGTTACGGCTTTCAATATCCTTTGGGAACTGTGTTGCCCGCTGGATTGGGAGAGTCGGCTGGTACGGCTGCACGTTATCTTCTGAAGTGGCATCCGGTACAAACCATTGAGACTGAAGATACAAAAGATTTAGTTGCCATCTCTTTCGAATATGAATATGACGATTATTATGCTGCACCACGCGACGAAGCAGGAACGGGTATACCTGGCAGCAAGGATCACTTTCACATTTCAGAGAATCATAGTGATCTTCCATCCATCGCACGGCTGCTTCCGAATACAGATTCAGATCGAACGACCTTGCGTTTCAGACTGGAGAGGGAAGGTCATGTATCATCTAGTGTAGAACCTAGTGTGGATCTCGGTCAGCTCTTCAGGGGACATCGATTTTCATATCTGCCTGAAAAGAACAACCATTCCAAGGATGCTACTGTGAAGCGAACATCAACCAGCATTCATCAGGTAGCAGACATTTTGTCGCATTCCGGATTGGTGACAAATACGGATAATGGAGTCCATGTCATACCAACAGGCGGAAATGAACTTGTACAGTGGGCTTTGTTAGGCAAGCTGTATCCCGAAAATGTGGTGTTAGTGGACAAAGGAGATCAAGAGGAGCTGGAAGCAGCTTTGGTTTCTGGGAAGGGGTATGGAACGCAATTTTTGGTGTTGTAATGCTATAAACCATTCGTGACAGATGATATGACGACGGCAGCGTACTCGTACAGAGCTGCTGCCGTCTAATTACGACTACTTTAATTTACATTAGCGATGTCGCGGCGAGAGTCATCATTGTCGCAAGATACTTCGTCGGGGAATTTCTCGATATAAGTCGTGCCAAACTTGCACAACATCTGTAGCATGGGGGCCAGTTCCTCGCCCAGATCGGACAAATAATATTCTACTTTTGGCGGTGCAACCGGATAGACCTTGCGAATAATCAGGCCGTCACTTTCAAGCATTCTGAGCTGCATTGTAATCATGCGTTGGGTTGCGTCAGGAAGAAGTCGCTGAAGCTCATTAAACCGAATGGGACCTTTAGTTAAGTGATTGAGTATAGAAATTTTCCATTTGCCGCTAAGTAAGCTCATGACAATTTCCGAGGTACAGCGATAGGTTTTATTTCTAAAGTTAATCATCCTCCAACACATCTCTTTCACTTTGATTTTGTACTCCCCACTCACATAAACCTTCCAGAACAGGCAATAACGTTTCCGCTTTATCGGTCAGTCTGTACTCGACTTTAGGCGGGACTTGTGGATACTCTTTCCGTTCGACCATACCATCCGCTTCTAATTCTTTTAGTTGTGAACTCAGTGTTTTAAACGTAATCGCTCCAATTTGTCTTTTCAGTTCATTGAAGCGTACCGGTTGGTTTTCTGCCAAAAGATAAATAATGACCATCTTCCATTTGCCGCCAATGACAGACAATGTATAGCCAAAAGGCGTATCTTGAATATGTTTAACCTTACCTTGATATTCAGCCATGCTCATATTTATGCTATCCTTTCGGGTAGTACCTGTCATAATAGTGCGTACTACTTTTTGATTTGCGTTCAGTTTATACTAACCTTACTTTGAAGTAAAGGAGAGAAAACATGAATCAAAAAACAATACGTCTGTTAATGCCTCAATGGCAAGGGGGAAATAATCCTAACTACTCTTTTGGGGCGGAACTGCTTGCCTGGCTGGCTCCTGATAATGATCAACCCCTGATTCAAGTTCCTGTACAAGCATATGATGGAACCCCACTGGAAAACGAGAATGGTGTGAATGGAAGAAAACAGCTCATTGAACAACTCGAAGCAGCCCAGCATATTATTCATGCTCACAAGCCTGACCGTATCGTCATGTTTGGTGGGGATTGCTTGGTCGAACAAGCTCCGTTTGCCTATTTAAACGAACGGTATAATGGAGAATTAGGCTTAATCTGGATCGACGCGCACAGCGATTTGGTTGGTTACGCGGGTTATGATAACGGACATACGTTACCTCTGGGTAATCTTTTGGGAGAAGGGGATGAAGAGTTTGCAAAACATGTAAAAATCCCTCTAAAACCTGAAAATGTCTTTATCGCGGGGTTGGCAACACCTACAGAACAGGAAATCGAAGTGATCTCAGAAGCTTTTGAACGATTAGGTATAACGACAGCAGAATCAGATACTGAAATGATTCAAAGACTTGGCATTAAAACTGCCGGAGCCGAAGAATTAACGAAAAGTACAGCATCCATCAAAGAGTGGATCAAAGAAAGCGGTATTAAACATCTGGCTATTCACCTGGATCTAGATGTGCTTGATCCTAAGGATTTTCGCTCGTTATTATTCGCGAATCCTGAAGGCCCTTATACGTACTCTCCTGCGGGAAGCTTGCAAATTCCTCAGCTCCTTCATCTGCTAAAAGAATTGTCGGAAGAAACAGATGTTGTGGGATTGGGTATTACCGAGCATATGCCATGGGATTCAATTAACTTGAAGAACCTGCTAGGGGAAATACCTATTCTAAATAAATAATATCATTCAATATACTCACCAACGGATTTATAATACTAGAATAATAGGCTTACCATAAAAAATACACTCAGACACTTTATCATTGTGTGAAGTGTATTTTTTTGTGACTGTACGTGAGATAAAAGCTTAATAACATTTGAGTGCTGATGATTTGAAGCTATGGCTGGTGATCTGGGGTGCACTGTAAGACACCATTGGTCATTCACCTACATACATTATCTCAGGACAAATGACTATTGAAGTCAGTCATGGAGGTTTTAATCTTATGTCAATTAATCATCATTCGAATACATCACATCCTTATTGGATCGAGAACGTGGGCGGGAGAGAAAGGGAAGCTATGACTCCTCATCCTGTAGTTGTGGAGGTTAGGCAAGTCGCATCCAATCAGATTGTAGTGACGTACGATCAGCCAGCGGATTTAGCATCAGCAACAAACATATCGAATTATTGGATAAGAAGTAATATGTCTAGTCCATCAGATATAGCCAGTGTAGGAATGGGAGAAGCCATCACGAAAGAAAACACGATTCGTGCTGATCGGGGGATGATAGCTCCTATTAATAATTCCAAAACGAGATTTGTTATAACCTTCAATGTTAACGCGACTATGGGTGTTCTTTATATTTTGCTTCCATGCTTTGTCAATTTGGAGGGGAGATCCGGATTCACTGGTGGAAATTGGGGACCGTTCAGTAGAAATATGTTTATTGGGTTGTAGTAAACAGTTCAATAGGGCATGAACACAAAAAGTCGCCAGAAATGGCGACTTTTTTATCGATAGAAAGGGTCAGATTTCAAGTTTACGTGTACCGAGCCACTTCACCATTTCTGGGTCGTTATGAGAAAAGAACAGACTTTGCTTCGTATCTAATGCAGTAATTGATTCCATATCATTTTGGCTTAATTCAAAGTCAAAGATATTGAAGTTCTCAACAATTCTCTCTTTACGAACAGACTTCGGAATGACAACGACTTCTCTTTGTGTCAACCAGCGTAAAACGACCTGTGCAACAGATTTATTCACTTTTTTCGCAATGGATAGCAATACATCATTCTGGAAAAGATCATTTCTTCCTTCAGCAAAAGGCGCCCAGGATTGAATCTGAACATTATTTTCTTTCATAAAAGCAGCACTTTCGATTTGTTGATAGAAAGGGTGTGTTTCAACCTGGTTTACCGCAGGAACTACCTCATTATGAATGATTAAATCGATCAGACGATCCATCTGGAAGTTGCTAACTCCAATAGCACGGACCTTTCCTTCACGATACAATTCCTCCATAGCGCGCCAAGAGCCGTACACATCGCCAAAAGGCTGATGAATTAAATACAGATCCAACACATCCAATTGCAATCGATCCAGAGATTTTTGGAATGCTTTTTTAGTGTTTTCATATCCAGTATCCTGAACCCAAAGCTTTGTAGTAATAAATAATTCTTCTCTTGGGACACCACTTCGTTTAATGGCTCGACCAACGGCTTCTTCGTTCAGATATGAGGCAGCTGTATCAATCAGGCGATATCCTGCCATAATGGCATCGTAAACGCTTTGTTCGCATTCATTTTGATCTGCAATTTGATAAACACCAAAACCCATAATGGGCATCTCCACACCATTGTTAAGTATTACTTTTTCCATGTTAAAGCCCTCCTTCTTATAGGTTTATTATGTACCAAATCATCATTCTAGCGTTATATCATTCATATCAAATGTTTGCCTAATTATCTCACAGGACGTATAAAATTGATTTTTGACATTCAAGTAAAAGACTTCTATTCCGCTGAATAGAAGTCTTTGGATCTCCCTCTGAAAATCCCCTTTTCCAACCTTCCAAGCCAATTGAAAGAACTAAGCTATCTTTTATAGCTTGACCCAGGCCACCAGCCCATCGGGTTGATCCGGGTTAATACCATGGCGTTCGGCATTAGCCAAAGCAGCGATTTGCGAGATGAAAATGAAAGGAATACCCCGTACCGCTGTATTAAGCGGATGACTAGTTGTGATCTCAAGGTCGATGAACTTCTGCGGGATACCCATTGTTCGATCGGCAAACGTGATAATGGTGGCTCCACGCTCCTTAATATCCCTCAACAGATTGCGTTGATGCTCAATACCGCTGTCCGACAAGGCAGCAATCACTAAAGTATCCGAACCCACGGTGACCATCGGCCCGTGCCGAACGTCAAGAAGATGGTATGCGTGGGCTTGTGTCTTGGCAATTTCGGTCAGAGCGATGGCACCCTCGGCTGCGAGGCCTTGTAGTTCACCGTCTGCAAGCAGGACTGCATTCGTCCAATTGAAGTCGGAGACACGGCGGATGCTGTCCTCTACACGTGCCATGTAGGCTTCACCTTGATGAATCGCTTCCTGCATATCGATAATCAGCTCCTCATCACCAGCAAGAAAAGCGGCAAGCAGCAGATTGGCTGCATACAGATTGGTTACTGTGCGGGTCTGGCAAACGCTATGGTCGAAAGCCCAGGGCAGTTCCAGAGGGAACTCAGCGTTTTTGGATAACGGCGAGCCCGTTACACAAGAAATCGTTAATAATGGAATACGTTGATCGGACTGAAGTAAACGCAATGCTTCAACGACCTCACTCGTACTGCCAGATCGTGACGGCGCTATGATCAGGCTACCCTCCAGCATGGGACGATAGCGGTCTGCATGGAGCATGAGATCACCAGCGGCAAGTGACATTGCAGGCAGGCCAGCACGCAAACGGAAGGAAAAAGCGGCCGCTTCGCTCAAGCAATAGCTGGACCCGGCGCCAACAAAGGTTACGGAGGTAATCGCTTGAGCTTGGACAAAGGCAGTAAATTCCGTGCGCTTGGCCAGTAAATAGTTGTAGGTCTGCTGTAGGGCCTTATATTGTTCTTTTACTTCACGATACGTCAAACTCATAAAAATACCTCCCGGGAATGATTTAGATTGATAGCTTCAGTTTGTGATCTTTTCGATCAAATATATAGTTAAATGATTGTGATAATCATAATTATGCCTTTATATCCCTGTAAATTGCAATAGTTTTCCAAAATAATGATTGATTTAATCAAATAAAAAGATTATTATGATCACAAGCTAGAAATCATCAAATGTTTCCCATACTCATCTGACCCGTGAAGGGAGGTGCAGGATCGTTCAAATCGTCGCTATGTAACGACGAAACCTTAAAAGGGGGAATGGATATGCCACTGATCTCGTCCACTGAAATGCTGCAAACAGCTCGCAGGGATCAATACGCCATCGCTGCATTTAACGTTCATACCCTGGAAATGCTTCAGGCTGTCGTTGAAGCGGCTGTAGAAACCGAATCACCGCTCATTATTCAAACCACGGTGGGCACAGTCAACCACTTGGGACCAGATTACATTGCTCATGCGGCTAAAACCGCAGCGGACTTGACGGATATCCCCATCGCACTTCATTTGGATCACTGCACTGATTTTTCAACGATTATCCGATGCATACGAGCAGGTTATACCTCCGTTATGATCGATGCATCCATGTATCCTTTTGAAGAAAATGTGAACCTAACCCGTAAAGTGATGGAGGTTGCTCAGGCATCTGGCGTAAACGTGGAGGCTGAGCTTGGTAAGGTTGGCGGCGTTGAGGACGATATTGTCGTCGAGGAACAGCATGCTTCTCTAGCAGATCCGGAAGATTGCGTGCAGTTTGTTGAACGTACTGGTGTAACTACACTGGCTCCAGCAATCGGTACCGCACACGGTATTTATAAGGGACAGCCGAACATAGATTTTGAACGAATTGAAACCATTGCGAATCGAGTATCTGTTCCTTTGGTGCTGCACGGTGGTTCGGGCATACCAGCTGAACAGATTCATCGGGCGGTTGCACTTGGGATGTCCAAGGTAAATATAGCCACAGAGCTGCGTATTGCTTTTTCCGAAGCTATCAAAGATGTATTTTTAATCCATCCAGAAGAGAATGATCCACGTAAATACATGGCTCCGGCGAAGGGAGCAGTTAAACGGCTTGCCATGGAGAAAATACGGTTATGTGGAAGCACTGGCAAAGCCGGCGTAGTCCGATGATTACCACGGTCACACTCCATGCGGCCATCGACCGGACATTATACGTTGACAAGTTTGGCGTAGGTCAAATGCATCGGGTGACAAGACAGGTTAATGAGCCGGGCGGCAAAGGCAATAACGTAGCCAAGGTGATCCGGCAGCTCGGCGGTGAAGTCACAGCTACAGGCATTATTGCCGGCAATAACGGTGTATTTATTGAGAGAAATCTGACTGAACGAGGGATACGGACTGCTTTTATCCAATCAGCGGGAGACTCACGAGTCTGCCTCAACATTGTGGATGATTCCAGTGGTAGCTCTACCGAGCTGCTTGGGCAGGGTCCAAATATGTCAGAAGCTGAAGTTGAAGCGATCAAGAAAAAAGTACAGGAGCTCGCCATCCAGTCTAGTGCAGTTATTATGTCTGGAAGCTTGCCCCCAGGTGCACCGGACACATTGTACGCAGAACTGATTTGTATTGTTCGTTCAGCAGGCGCGCGAGCCTTTCTGGATACAGGTGGAACAAGTTTCACCATTGGGCTGAGTGCAACACCCCATTTCGTGAAGCCGAATGAGCAGGAGCTGGCCGAATGGCTGGGGCAGAAGCCAAGAAACGTGAGCGAATGGGCCCGTGCAGCGCACAGGTTGGCGGATCAAGACATTGATGAGGTGTGCATAACACTCGGCAGTGACGGTGCTCTGGCTATTTTAAACGGAAAAGCATATATGGTGAAGCCGCCAACCATTCAGCCTGTGAATACGGTAGGTTGCGGAGACGCCTTTGTTGCCGGCATGGCATATGCAGGAGAGCGCGGCGATTCGGATGAGTCCAGACTGCGTACGGCTGTCGCGGCTGCTGCTACGAATGCAATGTCTTCTAAAGCAGGTGACATCGACTATGTTCTGTTTGAGGAGTACGAACATCAGGTGCAAATTATACCTTTATGATGGTTGAAGGTTTTGAAAATCAGCTTCATATCCCTCATGAATAACCGTTAGAGAGATACTTTTCTTATGGGATGCAGTTCACGTCGACATATTGCAATCCATCCTTTCATCCTACACAATAGAGCTAGCACGGGCTGAAGTTAACGGATATCATGCAGGCCCAGACATATTAAAGGAGAGACTTATGCAATATTCAAAGGGTGAACTGCGCAGAGCACAAACATTGGAACTGATTAAATCGCATGGAAAAATATCGCTGCAAGAGATTGTCCAGACGGTTGGCTGCTCGGAAGCAACCGCAAGACGTGACTTGGACGCACTTGAAAAAGCGGGCGAAATTATTCGAACAAATGGGGGAGCCATATATGAAGGGGGCCTGACGTCGGCGGTATCGGAGCTACCTTTTGCAGCAAAACGCGATTTCCGACGGATGGATAAGGAACGGATCGCTGCCACGGCCGCTGCCCTTGTTAAAGAGGGAGACATTATCTGCCTGACGGGCGGTACAACGACGTTCTTTATTGCGAAAGCACTCAAAAAGCATCGTAATATTACGATTGTCACCAACGCGGTGAATATTGCTTATGAATTGGCTGATGCCGAAGATATTCAGGTTGTGGTCATTGGCGGCGTTATGCGGTCTAAAAGCTACGAGTTATGCGGTCCGCTGGCAGAAAGTGTGATCGACAAAATTAACATTACGAAAATGTTTCTCGGGGTGGACGGAGTAACGCAGAATTTTGGCTTTACGATGCATTCCGAGCTTGAAGCTCGTATTGCCCAATTAACAATGGAACGTTCCAGCGAAGTTTATGCTGTATTCGATCAAAGCAAGATTGAGAAAAGTGCTTTGTTTACGATTGCTCCCTTAACTCAGGTGACAGGGGTAATTACGAATAAACAGCCGGAGGGATGGTTTGAGCAGGCGTGCCAGGAGCATCAGATTGCGATACATACAACTACAGACCACATTGCTTCTATTTAAATACGCGTAATACTCAAACGCCCTTCCCTTCATATGCTGGCTAATTTGCAGGACAAGGGAGGATATGCGAATGCATTTTTCCAAGTTTATGCTGATCATTGCGATGGTTTGTGTTGTATTCGCTGAAGCAGGCTGTTCCAGCTCCTCCTCTTCAGGCGGCGATACATCCGCAGACCCGCAAGGTAAGGTGAATCTGGTCTTTTGGAGTCATCAGGAAGACGCCATTGTGGGCGCATACAAGAAATTAATATCCAAATACCAGACCTTACACCCCGATATAACGATCGAGTATCAGACCTTTCCATATGATGTATACAGCCAGAAGCTGAAAGCCTCATTCTCCGCGAAGAAACCACCCGATATTGCCGAATTTTTCGGCACGTGGGTGCCCGAATATTCCAAGAACGATCTGCTTGTCGAAATCCCTGATAGTGAAAATGTAAAAAAAGAGTACTATGATGCTCCCCTTGGGGGATATTTGCGAGACAACAAGTTATACGGGCTGCCACTTGAATACAACATTGAGAACGGCGGCATGTTGATTCACCCGCAAATGCTCAAAGACCAAGGCTTCGATCACGCACCGTCCAACTGGACAGAGCTTGTGGATTACGCCAAAAAATTGACTGTCCGTGAGAACAATGTCATCAAAGTCAAAGGCTTCGATTTTGTATCAGCAGACAATATTACGTTTACTTTCTTATCCCTTATTTTGCAGCAAGGTGCAAGTTTTATGGGTGAAGACGAACATGTTAATTTCCACTCACCGGAGGCGGAGAAAGCGATGTCCACCTTGGTCTCGCTCGTGGCCGATGACAAAGTTGCGGATTTAACCACGTTCGGCGGTGAGCTGGATACCTCTGACTATTTTTTTCAGGGGAAATCAGCCATGACCTATCGCGGTCCCTGGACGATTGCTGCAGGACAGAACAACTATAAGGTTGATGATTTTGAATACGTTTCCGTGCCTTCCTTTACGGAAAACCCACCCGTTTTTGCTGCCGAATCCGGTTGGGGGCTTGCGGTGTCCCAAAAAAGCAAACAGCAGGAGGCTGCGCTTGATTTCATCCAATTCATCTCGGAGAAGGACAACCTCTCGACATGGAATACGGACACCTTTACCGTACCAGCCAAAAAAGAAATTGCCGAAAACCCGGAATTCCTGAAGAACAATCCTCATCTAAAGCCTTCGCTGGACATATTGGCGTTAGGTCAATGGATCGGCCCAATAGCAGACCGGGATTTCTTCTTCAAGCAGGTTAACGACAATTTCCAGCTGATGGCTAGTGGACAACAGAGTGTCCAGGACGGATTGGCTAACATCGAACAGACGATCAACGATAATCAGGATCAACATAAGTGATAGGGGTGCTGGGGCATGAGTACTGCTATATCTACCAACAAGGCGGACAAGGTTAACCCAGCGGTAAAGTCAACAGCTTACAGGGCAAAACGAAGGTTCATCATCATCTCACTCGTACCGATCTTGCTTCTGTTCGGGGTGTTTGCTTTCCTTCCCATCGCATGGAGCCTGGGCTTATCCGCATTCAAGTATGACCCGCTCAGCTCAAACGCGATATTCGTGGGGGCGGAAAACTATATTCGCATGTTCCAGGACTCCATCTTTCTGAAGTCACTGTGGGTAACCTTCAAATTTGTATTTATCGCCGTATTGATAAACATTGTCATTACGCTTTTGATTGCTTCAGCGATTCAGCGAGTCCGCATCCCGTGGCTTAAAAATGGCTTTCGGACTATATTCTTTCTTCCCACGATCGCTCCGCTGGCGGGAACGGCCATCGTATGGAATACCATGTTCAATTACAATGACGGCTTGTTCAACATGATTCTCGCCAAGATGAATATGGCGCCGATCCAGTGGCTCAGTGATCCGCATTATGCGCTCTACTCCGTCATTATGATGACCTTGTGGGCTGATATTGGCTATAATATCGTTCTTTTTATTGCGGGACTGGATTCCATCCCGGATATGTACTATGAAGCAGCGACGCTGGAGGGGGCGGGCCGCTGGCATGTCTTTCTTCATATCACACTGCCATTGCTGCGTAGAACGTTGCTGTTTGTTTCCATCACGACAGTTGTTTCCTATTTTCAGGCCTTCCCACAATTTCAGATTATGACCAAGGGCGGACCCTTTAACGAAACACGAGTGCTGTCACTGCAAATCTATGAACAGGCCTTCTCCAGCTCCAATATGGGGTACGCATCTGCTATGGCAACCGTATTTCTAATGATCATCCTGCTTGTGACGCTGCTGCAACTTCGATGGGGACGCACGCAATGGGAACATTGAGAGGAGAGGGGAGAAGAAGCCGATGCCGCGTAAATTCAACCTGTGGGAAGGGTTTACTATTGCAGTTCTTGCAGTTATAGCTTGTGTTATGCTTTTGCCTTATGTCTGGATGGTACTTTCATCTCTGAAAAGTAACATGGACATCGTCTCAGGTTCCGCCGGTTTTTTACCAAGTAAGCCGAGTCTGGACGGATACCGAACGGTTTTTAGCGAGGCGCCGTTTGTCACGTGGCTGCTGAACAGTCTGATGACTTCCGTCATCATAACGGTAGTGACCTTGTTTACAAGCGCTCTAGCCGGATATGTCTTTGCCAAGCATCAGTTTAGAGGTAAGAAACTGCTGTTCATTCTGATCCTGGCAACCATGATGATTCCCTTTCAGGTTATTATGATTCCCACGTATCTGATCACGGCTGAGCTTGGACTGGTTAACCATTTGCTGGCGATTATTTTGCCCAATCTGGTTAGCTCCTACGGCGTATTTCTGGCTAAACAATTCATAGAAGAGATTCCACAGGAGCTGCTGGAGGCAGCAAGGATGGACGGTTCTGGCGAATTCAGGCTGATGCTTCGCATCGTTATGCCGCTTATTCTGCCGATGTTGTCAGCGTTGGGGATATTCACGTTTATGAACTCCTGGAACAACTATCTGTGGCCACTGATTGTATTAAATGATGAGAGCAAGATGACCGTTCCGCTGGCATTGGTCTATTTTAACGGAACACACCAGGTCAATTACAACGTCGTCATGTCAGCTGCGGTACTGATTACAATACCGGTTATTATAATGTTCCTGATCTTCCAGAAGCAATTTATTAAAGGCCTAGCTATGACGGGCATGAAATAACGGGTGAGGAGAAGAGTTATGACTAAAATCTCAATTATCGGAGCAGGCAGTGCATTTACACGAGAGATCGCTATGGATATCCTGCTGATTGAAGGCTTGGAGGGTGGAACGATTGCCCTGGTTGATATTGACGAGCGGCGGCTTGAGTTGGCACGCAGGCTGGTGCTTCAGATCGTGGAACAGACAGGGAAGACGTGGGAGGTGATTGCCTCTACGGATCGCAGAGAGGTCATCGGCGGTTCACAGTTCGTGATTAATCAAATTGAAGTAGGCGGGCTGGAGACGGTTCGTTATGAATATGAAATTCCGCTGAAATATGGGGTAAAGCAGTGCATTGGCGATACGCTGGGACCAGGGGGACTGTTCAAGACACTCCGTACCCTTCCCAGCTGGATGGAGATTGTGCGGGATATCGAAGCGCTCTGCCCAGACTGCATCATTCTAAACTATACCAACCCGATGTCGGCGGTTACACTCCTGACTTCCCGCATTACGGATATTCCGGTGGTGGGACTATGCCACTCTATCCAGAACACGTCGGCTCAACTGGCTGAATATGCAGGAGTTCCATATGAAGAGATGTCATGGAAAGCCGGAGGTATTAACCACATGTCCTGGTTCGTGGAGCTGTCCCACGCCGGGAGAGATCTGTATCCAGTATTACTGGAGAAAATACAAACTCCTGAACTGCTGCGGCAGGACCCGGTCCGCTTTGATGCGATGAAATACCTGGGTGCATTCGTTTCGGAATCCAGCGGCCATTTCTCGGAATATATCCCGTATTACCGTAAACGCCAATCACTTATCGACCAGCACTGCAACTCAGGTTATAACGGAGCTACGGGATTCTACGCTGACAACTGGCCGATCTGGCGGAGAGAGAATGATGAGCAGATCGTTTCACAGCTTGAGGGAACGGCACCGCTTGAGCTGAAATCCAGTAATGAATATGCAGCCATTATTATCGAAGCAGTATTGAAGAATGAGCCGAAGGTCATTTATGGTAACGTTCCTAACCGGGGGCTGATTGAAAATCTGCAGGCTGATGGTGTGGTGGAAGTGGCCTGTCTCGTTGATAGGAAAGGCGTTCAGCCTTGTCGCTTTGGAAGACTGCCCGAGCATTTGGCCGCATTGTGCCGCTCGAACATGGCTTTTTTTGACCTGGCAGTGGAAGCTGTGCGGAGGAGTGACAGGGAAATGGCTCGCCATGCACTGATGCTCGATCCACTAACTGCTGCTGTATGCTCCCTGGAGGAGATCGGAAGTATGTTCGATGAACTGTATGAGGCGGAACAGGGATTTGTTCCGGTATTGAAATGATGCAGAGACAACAAACAAGTCCCGTTGTTGTCATTGCTGGCGAGCTAAATGTAGACGTCATTGTATCGGGAACGGATGTCATGCCGGAATGGAATCGGGAGAAAATGGTTGATGGCTTCGAGATTGTACTTGGTTCCTCTTCAGCAATTACGGCCTGTGCGCTGGCAAGCCTGGGAGCGGATGTGAGATTCGTTAGCGTAGTGGGAGATGACGATTTCGGAAAATTCTGTATAGCTGAGCTGCAGCGTATGGGCGTAAATACAGAGCATATTACCCGATTGTCTGGCATCAAGACAGGTGTAACTCTGTCGCTCTCCACACCCGATGACCGCGGGTTGTTAACTTACGCTGGCAGTATCCCATTGTTAACACCGGATTATATCCCGGAGTCCCTGCTACAGCAGGCCGCACATCTTCATTTTGGTTCCTATTATTTGCAGGATGGAATGAGACCTCATTGGCGAGAGCTCTTTACAAGATTGCGGGCAGATGGGATCAGAACGTCTTTTGATACCGGTTGGGATGTATCCAATCAATGGGACCGCGAGGGCATAAGTGCACTACTGACGGTAACTGATTTGTTTATTCCCAGCGAGGATGAACTGCTGCACATTTTCCCTGCCGCTGGGGTAAGCCATGTGCTTGATTCCATGCTTCCTGATGTGGCAGGAATTGTAGCGGTCAAACAAGGGTCAAAAGGCGCTACACTACGTCAACTGGACGAAAGTAGAATATCGGCCGGATCTTACACTTTGACACCCGTCGATACGACAGGGGCAGGAGACTGTTTCAACGCAGGAATCATATATGGATACTTGCTTGGGATGCGAAGTGATGAACTGCTGCGATTTGCCAATGCATGTGGAGCATTGTCCACACTTGGCATTGGTGGCACAGGGAGTTTGCCGACAATGGAGGCTGTTCTTCTTTTGCAGGCTGAGCATGAACAATAAATCCTTGTTTTAATCTAACACAACCAAATTGATCAAAGGGAGTTGAGGATATGTTGAAATTCGGTAAAACATTGCTCGTGGGATTAAGTATGGCGGTAGGGATAGGACTGGTTTCAGGCATTGAATGGTCCTCATCTGCTGCCGCAGCAGGCACAGATTACTATGTAGCGACAAACGGAAATGACTCCAGTGCGGGAACGAGCAGCGCGCCATGGAAGACGCTCCAGCACGCAGCGGATGTTGTTCCTGCAGGCAGTACAGTGCATGTTCGTGGCGGTGTGTACAACCAGAAGCTGAAGATCACCCGCTCAGGCTCCGCTTCACAGGGGCCGATTGTATTCACTAACGATGGCACGGAGACTCCGATTATTGACGGTACAGGACTTTCGGTTAGTGGGATTGAAGGGTTGATTGACCTGACCGATGTGAATTACGTTACCCTTCAGGGATTTGAAATTCGCAATTATACTACAGCTACTAAGGACGTCATGCCCGTAGGCATTTATGTTCACGGATCAGGCAGCTTTATCAATTTGTCTGGTAACAAAGTCCATGATATCAAAAACACGGCCACCCCAACCGGCAGTGATCTCCTTGGCCGTGACGCACATGGGATCGCCGTATATGGAACAAAGGCACCGGAATCCATTCACGATATTACGATTAATGGTAATGAACTGTATAATCTTGTGCTCGGCTCCAGCGAATCCCTGGTTCTCAACGGTAACGTGGACACCTTCTCGGTGACGAATAATGTCATCCACGATAACGACAACATCGGCATTGATCTCATCGGATATGAGGGTAAAGCGCCGAATACGACTTACGATCAGGTACGGAACGGACTCGTGAAGGGCAACAGAGTCTACAATATCACTTCCAACAATAATCCTTCGTATGGGAAGTCACTTCCGAATAACAGTAATGCGGCCGATGGCATTTATGTCGATGGTGGCAAGGATAGTATTATTGAACAGAACTACAGCTACAACAATGATATCGGTATCGAGATTGCGTCCGAGCATGCCGGTAAATCTACCAGCAATATTACTGTTCGCAGCAACGCAGTCTACAACAACCGACTCACCGGCATCGCGATGGGCGGGTATGATACCAAACGCGGCTCCACCGTAAACTGTAAGATCGTTAACAATACCGTATACAAAAATGACACGCTTGGCGATGGTAGCGGCCAGCTTTACGTTCAATACGACACACAAAATAACGTAATTAAGAACAACATCTTCGTAGCCAGCTCTACAGATGTATTGATTTACAATGAATACACCAAAAATTCCGGAAACGTTGTGGATTATAATCTTTATTTTGCCCCTGCCGGAAGCAATGGAGCCAGCTGGACTTGGAAAAATAAAGATTACACAGGATTCTCCGCTTATAAAACGGGAACTGGCAATGACGCGCATTCCTTGTTCATTGATCCCAAATTTGTGAATGCTACAGGATACGATTTCCATCTTCAATCTACATCTCCAGCAATTGATGCCGGGAACACGGACAATGCAATTATTGGAACACTGGACATTGAGGGGAAACCAAGAGTCCAGGGAGCTGCTGTGAATATCGGCGCTTACGAGTGAGACTTATAACCTAACGGGAAGACTCTCCCGAAGGCAATCCAACAAAGGCAGCTGAGTAATCAGCTGCCTTTGTTTTATTTTATTTAAAGAGTAATAATCCTCTTTAAATAGCCGTGCCTGAGTTAGAACTTATCTAAACCAATATTTAGGTAGTCAGCGGCATTTCCATTTCGATCCAAGGATAGTAAAATCGGTTATAAGATGATTAATGCAAAGGTTAATTCACAACCGTAGTCAAGAAAGGAGGATATGGAATGAAACCCGGTTCCATTAAGCACAGCATGGTCATCTATGGGACCATAATCTTAATGCTGGTTTTGGCCGCGTGTTCCCAATCAGAGCAAAGTGAAAATCCATCACTCCCACAGCCCGTTCATCCTAAACAACAGCCGATTGAATACAAGTCGAACCCCGATGAACCCGCATGGAAGCTTGATACCACGCCTGTGGATTTGACCTGGTTTGTAGGTGCGAACTGGTATGGGCACACATGGGGTGAGAGCATGACCTCCAAAATTGTAACAGAGAAAACAGGTGTTAACATCAAATTCGAAGTGCCATCGGGTGAAGCAAGCGAACAAATTGCGCTCATGATGACTTCCGGTAAGCTGCCTGATTTGATGACAATAGGCTCGTGGGAAAGTGCGATTAATAAGTTGTGGGAAGGGGATCAGGTGTATGCCTTAAATGAACTGGCGGAGCAATATGATCCCTACTTTTTCAAGGTCGCGGGGGACGGTACACTGAAGTGGTATCGTCAGGAAAACGGCAATACATATGGCATTCCAAATGATTCATACAGTCCCAGCCTAATGCAGACAACCGGTTTGACGGCTGCGAACCAAACCTTTTTGGTAAGAAAGGATCTCTATGAGGCTATGGGTAGACCCGATTTGAGCACTCCGGAAGGCTTTCTGAACGCATTGCAATTGTTAAAAGATCAGTATTCTGTGTATAAAGGTCAGCTCATTAGTCCCTTCTTTGCTCAGGGGAATGTCTCTTATGGGATGACCGAGTACCTGCAAAACCTGCTGGCTATTCCCCATGAAAAGGAAGGAAAATTTAACGACCGTATGACCGACCCAGACTATATCACCTGGTTGAAAACCTTCCGTACAGCTTATGAGCGTGGCCTGATTAATGTGGATTTTCTGGTGGATTCGAATGCTCAGGTAGAGGAAAAAACCAGTAATTCCCGTTATTTTATGATGATTCGCGAGTGGACTGGCATGGCGGCTATCAATCCGATATTGGCGGCAGGTGCATATCCAAACTCATACTACATCGCTGTGGATGGCCCGCAAAACAGTCACGGTGATTCCGCCAGATTGTTCCCTGGTAACATGGACGGTTGGATGGTTACGATGATTAGCAAATCCACCAAGAGTCCTGAACGAGCCATCCGATTTTTGAGCTATTTAGCGAGTGAAGAAGGCCAAAGGGATGTATTTCTGGGTAAAGAAGGCGAAACATGGGCGATGAGGGATGGCAAACCGCAGTTGACGGCGGAAATGGTCCAATTGCTTGACACAGATAGGGAGCGTCTGGAAAAGGAATACGGTATCATGGATACCTACTGGATGCTGCGCAACCCTGCCTTCGTTAACCAGTGGAGACCAGAAAAGGCGCCATCCGTTAAGCAAATGGAGGAGTTCGCGAACAAACAGGCGGATATGGACAGCGGCATCTATAAGGGAATAGATCCTATAGGAGATTCCGATATAGCCTTATCCTGGTCGCGTATTTCTCAGAATTGGGAAGAAGTTCTGCCTGAACTGATTACTGCCAAAGATGAAGCTGCTTTTGATAAAATTTTCGAAAATTTCTTGGCCCGTCGTGTGAATTACGGTTTTAATCAGGTAATGGAATACCGTCAGACCGAGCTGAAAGCGAGAAAAGCCAAGATGGCTGAATAATCATTCCCTAACAACCTCGCTCTCTATCGACTAACTTGTAATATATGGTATAACAAAGGTGGTGAGGATTTCAGAGTGAATTACCTACTGACTAGAATGAGGAAACTTTACCGCAATGCCCGTATATCCCAAAAGCTGTTTCTGGCGTTTAGCCTGATGATTGCCATACCCGTTATTTTAGTATCCTTTTTATATATTCGCATGCAGGAAACCCAGCTATACAAGGACGCTATGTCAGCGGGCAACAGCCACGTTTCATGGCTAAACGAACAATTGCGCAGCAGAATGGATATCATTGAGAACGCTTCCAACACGGCACTCACTCAAAAGTCATTTGTGGATTTTATTCATTCTAATATGCTTGTGGATGGACTACGACTGGTGAAATTTAAGCAAAACCAATTTGAGCAAATGCAAAACATCATTCAAAGTAATGCGATGATCAGTGAGCTCAGCTTTTACGTGGATAACCCGAACTTGTATGAAATCTGGCCTGAGATCTATCATTATCAGAAATTTTGGCCGCAGGATTACTGGGCAAAGCTTCGGGATGAAGGTGGTGCGGCTTACCGTTTATTTTCTTTTAAGGATGGTGAACATACGCTATCATACTACCGGCTGGTTCGCCTTCAAGGTCAGGAGAAAAAACGACCTAGTATTATGGAAATTCGCGTTCCGCACAGTATGTTTTTCAGCGACCTGCTCCAGGAGAGCAAGGGAGACTTCTTTTCTGTTTTGATGAACGAAAGCGATCCTCCCCAATATGTTTATAATCCCCAGCATGAGTTTTCTCAAAAAGCCGGAGAAGGACTGGACGAAATCCTTGGCGGTATTCATCGCCAGCTGGATGTACTGCCACAGGAAAGTCCCGTTAAGATTAAGGTAGGTGATCAGAGCTACTATGCACTGTACCGCTATATCGCTCCGCTAAACACTTATGTGGTCGATATCGCCTCCCATCAGGCATTGATGAAGGGGCCACGCAGCTGGTATGCATTTGTGGTAACGATTACATTATGTGTTCTGCTGCTCATCATGCTGCTCGTATCACATACAACTCGGCGCATTTTCCGACGACTGGACAGCGTACTGGCTTCAATGCGTCAGGTACGAAAAGGGGAACTGGATGCAACGATTGATACCGGCCTAGATGAGAACGAAAGAGGGGATGAGATCGATGAGGTGGCTGTGAGCTACAACAAAATGTTACATGAGGTTCAACGTCTGATGACACAGGTCGTGGATAAACAATTAATCGCCAAAAACGCACAGCTGCATTCCCTGCATTCGCAGATCAACTCTCATTTTTTGTATAACGCACTGGAATCTATTCGAATGCTCGCGGAGGTTCAACGACAACCTGCTATTGCGAATTCATTGGTATCATTAGGTTCGCAACTTCGCTACAGCATGCAGTGGCGCAGCGATACGGTTGCGCTTCGCGAGGAACTTGCCAACATTCAAAGTTATATTCAATTTATTAATTTAATGGAAGGCGGCAGCATCATGTTGACGGCAGATCTCCCGCAGGAGGTGCTCCGCTATGCAATTCCTAAAATGTGCATGCAGCCTATCGTTGAAAATGCAGTTCATCACGCTGCACCATCAGGCGAGAGTGTGTGTATTCAGATCACCGTTTCAGTGGAGAATGAACGCTTGCTTATTAAGATACAAGATGATGGAGAGGGGTTAGACCCGGAGATGTTAGTTCGACTGCAAGCGGCACTGCGGGGAGACTCGGATTCGCCGATTGTTACCAGCAAGAATGGACTTGGTTTGGAAAATGTGAATAAGCGGCTGCAGCTTCATTATGGCGAGGATTATGGTCTTTGGATTGATAGTGTTCAGGGCGCTTATACCTGTGTAACGATACATTTGCCTTGGGAAAATGTAAATCTTGGAGGGTGGTAGGAGTGATCAATATTCTGGTTGTGGACGATCAAAAGCACATACGTGACGGTCTGCAGGCGATGCTGCATCAATTTCCTCTGGAGCTGAACAACATATACTCTGCCGCAAGTGGGATGGAGGCGCTAATCCTTTTGCGCCAGCATAACATTCACATCGTTATTACTGATATTATGATGCCGGACATGGACGGACTCGCACTGATGGCAAAGACCAAAGAGGAGCGCATCGAGGTGGAATACCTCATTATTAGCGGTTATAGTGATTTTACATATGCTCAAAAAGCCATCGAACTTGGGGCAAAGGGATACTTGTTAAAACCTCTGAAGCGAGAGGATCTGCAAACTTCACTAGAGCATGTATGGCAAGAAATCCAGACACGGCAGACGCTTACGTACAACATGCAGCATGTCTCCCGTCTCGCCCGAGAGACAGATCGTAAAGAATTACGAATGTTTATGCAGGGAGCGTTAAACGATGAGGCCTGGATCCTCCAAATCCAGGAACAAAATCCTTCGCTTTGGCACAATTATCGCTTATGTTTGCTGCGAGAGAAATGTTGGATCAACCAGCCGGGTTCCAGCAGCGTCCATAGCATGGAAGCTATTGCTTATAGTGTGTTCGGTAGACAAGGTTGCGTTTGCCTGCAACACAGCCCGTATCTGATCCTTGCAGTGGATGCAGCGATAGATCCGGATGCTTTGCCAGCGGCACTCAAGGAAGGAATGATCGATGCCATAACCGTTATGACTGACCCGCAGCAAGGATTAAAGATGTTGCCCGGCAGCTATACACAAGTACATGAGCTATTCCACCATAGTTATCTGTTTCCAGATCAATATATCATCCTGCCAGCAGCTATTGAGCATATGGAGCAGCAGTGGCAACTTCCCTATGAAGAACTGTATGAACTGTTCCAGTCTGTTGGGACCGACGATAGTGGTAAAATTGCTCAGGGCATTTCCGCAATATTTCATAAAAATGTGCTTCAACGCTATCATATTGGCTATACCCAACAGCTCTGTGGTGCCACAGTGCAGATGATGGAGGAATACGAACGAGTAATTCGCCCCTACATGGGTGAAGAAGCGCTGGATCTTGAATCTTTGCGTAATCTCTTTGATTATCCGGGGATGCGCGATTATATTCAAGCGCTGCAACAGCAGCTGCTTCGACTGAATCAGTTCTATTTTGAATATAAGCACAGTTATCGCAATTCTCAGGATTTAAATGAAGCCATCCGTTTTATACACGAGAGCTATCATAAGCCGCTGGACCTCGCGATGGTATCCAATCATGTGTCGCTTAATTACGCCTATTTCTCAAATCTATTCAAGAAGAACATTGGCAAAGGTTTTGCCGAATATCTGAGAGATGTACGTATGGATAAAGCACGGCGTCTACTAGCCGAAACCGATCATAAGATTGTTGAAGTTGCTGCTATGGTAGGTTATGAAAGCTACAAAAGCTTTACGCGAGCGTTCCGCCTTGTGATGGAAATTCAACCCACAGAGTATCGACAAATGATGCGCCAAAAGGTAGAACGTGAAGTGCACTATCACAGTACAAATATATAAATTGAATCAAAACCCAAAAAAATGGGATATAACAAAAATAATTGTACCTTTTCAGCAGATTATCCTATTCGATAGAATAAAGATATTCCCCGATGTAAGCGATTACCTTTATACGCATAGATTGGGTGAAACTATGATCCTATCAAAGGAGGGCAATTATGAAACCATCTCATTTTACGGAGAAACGGTTTATGAAAAAGGTACTTGGTTTGTTCTTAGTGGTTGTGATGCTGGCTAGTGTTGGCGTGCTGCCAACTTCAAAAGTTCAAGCAGCTGGAACGACAGTTACCTCAATGGAGTACTTCTCACCAGCGGATGGACCTGTTATTTCAAAATCAGGGGTTGGCAAAGCCAGCTACGGATTTGTTATGCCTAAGTTCAATGGGGGCACCGCTACGTGGAATGATGTCTACAGTGATGTGGGTGTCAATGTGAAAGTGGGTAACAACTGGGTTGATATTGATCAAGCCGGAGGTTATATCTATAACCAAAACTGGGGGCACTGGAGCGATGGTGGTTTCAATGGCTATTGGTTCACCCTTTCCGCAACAACCGAAATTCAACTGTACTCCAAAGCAAATGGTGTTAAGCTTGAATATCAACTTGTATTCCAAAATATTAACAAAACAACCATCACAGCGATGAATCCGACACAAGGGCCGCAAATTACAGCAAGTTTCACAGGCGGTGCAGGCTTTACATATCCAACGTTCAACAATGATTCTGCGGTAACCTATGAAGCCGTAGCGGATGATTTGAAGGTGTATGTAAAACCTGTAAACAGCAGCACATGGATTGATATTGACAATAATGCAGCTAGCGGTTGGATTTATGATCATAACTTCGGCCAATTCACCGACGGTGGTGGAGGGTACTGGTTTAACGTAACGGAGTCGATCAACGTCAAATTGGAATCAAAGACTTCTTCAGCTAACCTTGTTTATACCATTACGTTTAATGAACCTACAAGAAATTCATATGTCATTACGCCATACGAAGGAACAACCTTCACAGCAGATGCGAATGGTTCCATTGGAATTCCACTTCCCAAAATTGATGGGGGTGCGCCAATCGCCAAGGAACTGGGCAACTTTGTATACCAGATTAACATCAATGGGCAATGGGTGGAGTTGAGTAACTCCAGTCAGAGCAAGTTTGCATACTCCGCTAATGGCTATAACAATATGTCTGATGCCAATCAGTGGGGATACTGGGCCGATTATATCTATGGTCTTTGGTTCCAGCCAATCCAGGAAAATATGCAAATCCGTATCGGATATCCGCTGAACGGACAGGCGGGTGGAAATATTGGCAACAACTTTGTCAACTATACCTTCATCGGTAATCCAAATGCTCCGCGTCCGGATGTATCCGATCAAGAGGATATCTCCATCGGAACACCAACCGACCCAGCTATCGCGGGCATGAATCTCATCTGGCAGGATGAATTCAACGGAACTACGCTGGATACAAGTAAATGGAACTATGAAACAGGATATTATCTCAATAACGATCCGTCTACCTGGGGATGGGGTAATGCAGAGCTACAGCACTACACCAATAGCACCCAAAATGTATATGTACAGGACGGAAAACTGAATATCAAAGCCATGAATGATAGCAAATCTTTCCCGCAGGATCCGAATCGGTATGCACAGTATTCTTCAGGTAAGATTAACACCAAGGATAAACTTTCCTTGAAGTACGGCAGAGTAGATTTTCGTGCTAAGCTTCCTACAGGGGATGGCGTTTGGCCAGCACTGTGGATGCTTCCAAAAGATTCTGTATACGGCACATGGGCTGCATCAGGTGAAATCGATGTTATGGAAGCAAGAGGACGTCTACCTGGGTCTGTAAGCGGTACCGTACATTTTGGCGGACAATGGCCGGTGAACCAGTCTTCGGGTGGCGATTATCACTTCCCAGAAGGGCAAACTTTTGCCAATGATTATCATGTATACTCGGTAGTCTGGGAAGAGGACAACATTAAATGGTATGTCGACGGCAAGTTTTTCTATAAAGTCACTAACCAGCAGTGGTATTCCACAGCTGCACCGAACAATCCGAACGCACCTTTCGATGAGCCGTTCTATCTCATTATGAACTTGGCAGTCGGCGGAAACTTCGACGGTGGCCGTACTCCAAACGCATCCGATATCCCGGCAACTATGCAAGTGGATTATGTACGTGTGTATAAAGAACAGTAATAAAACAGCCGTTTCCGCGATTGGGGTCGTGTCGAGGCCAGTCACCATAGTTATGGGTGATGAGGCAAGCTGAACGGAGAAGAAAAGACAGGCAAGACCAACAACAAAATGTTGTTGGTCTTTGTCGTTTGAGAAGGTAGCCGGTTAGTCTCAAGCGAAACTAATCTTTTCTACAATAATGAAGCAGCCTTCGTTCAACAATTGAACGAAGGCTGCTTCTTAGAATCTTTATATCAAGCCTATTTATTTTGTGATTTCATGGAAATGGTTTTAACGACGGGAAGATTCTTGAGCGGGTACTACAGAAGCCTCTTCACGAACTGCCGCTTGAGCCGATGGACGAGCTACTACAGCTGCTTCATCACGAACTGTGGGTTGTGCTGCTGAACGTGCTACCACAGGAGATTCTTCAGGCACAACCGCCTGTGCTGATGGACGCGTTACTACAGGAGCTTCTTGACGGGCTACCACTTGGTCATCCGAATGTGGTACCACAGAAACTTCCTCGCGAGCTGCCGCTTGAGCTGATGGGTGTGTTACTACTGGAACTTCCTCACGAGCTGTCGCTTGAGCTGATGGACGTGTTACTGCAGGAGCTTCTTCTCGGACAGCCGCTTGCTGCGATGGACGCGTTACCGCGGAAGCTTCCTCACTCGCAACCACCCTCGGAGTATTGCTGGAAGCCCAAGCTGTTGTCACTGTACTAATTGCAGCAACGACGAATAGCGTCGATATCGCTACAACAAAGGTTTTCTTTTTCACATTCTTTACGTTAAGCATAAAAGTTAATCTCCTTTTTAGTTGTTTGCCATCCCCGGATAAAGAGGAGCAGAATTGTATAGGTAGATTCCTTGATCCTGCCACTACGTTCAGGATGGTTTCCCCATATCGTTTACGATCCGCAAGGGACATTCCCTTTACAACTTCTTCATCGCAGGACAGTTCACTCCACGTATGAATATCTTTCGAAAGCATATGAACCAATGGATTGAACCAATGCAATGCACGGGCTACTAATATGAGCGTTTTGATCCATAGATCTTTCCTTTTCAGGTGGATCAGTTCATGATGGAACACCATACCGATATCCACACTTTCAGAATTCTTCAGAGGCAGATAAATAGTAGGTTTGCTCAATCCAATTAGAAAAGGACTGCGAATTAGAGTGCTGTAAGCAAGCCGAACCTCTCTCTTGAGACCCAGATTCTCCTTGATTACAGGGAGCAGCATCGCAACTTCACTGTTCTTCGGAACGATAGTTCGCGTAAGTTTTAATGTCTTGAGAAACCTGTGATAACAATATGTCTGCCATGCTGCAAAAGCTATGACCCCGATTACCCATAAGCATATTAAAGCGAGAGCTACATTTGCTGAAATGGTCTGTACCTGGATGGCAGGAGTCGGATTGAATGCTCCAGGTAACACTTGTTGAACATTTAAGGGTAACTCGTTTACTGTAGTACTGGATGTGAACAACGAAAAAATCCAATTAAAGACCAGAAAGATGGGCAATAGATACAAAACTAAAGCCATTTTCCCAATTCCAAAACGCCATTTTGCAGGAATGACTTGAAAGGGAGCAAGGCGCAAAGACAGAATGAAAGCGACAACGACACTTCCGGCAACAGTCAGCGTAGACAGTAATACAAGAATGCTATTCATTGACTACACCTACTTTTCTGAAAACCATTGTCTCAGCTCTGCAATGTCTTGATCAGAAAGCTTGTCGCCATCATACAAAGCTGAAATCAAATTTTTTACAGAGCCTTGATATAATCCATCCAGGACTTGTTGTGCCTCCAATAGCTTGTAGTCTTCGGGCGAAATACAGGGAACATACTTGTTGGTACGTCCATCCCTTGTAGCTGTAAGGGCCCCTTTGTCTACTAGCCTAGAGAGAAAGGTGGAGATGGTTTGCGCCTTCCATGCTTTACCCCTTTGGGAAAACATGTTCAGCAGTTCGGTGGAGGTGACAGGTGGCTCACACTCCCAGATCACTTCCATCAGCTCCATTTCAGTATCCGATAATTTTTGAAGATGGTTCACGGTGAACACTCCTTAACTTCGTTATGCGTCCATATCGAAGGTTATTACTACACTACGTAGTAGATATAATTTACTACAACGTGTAGTAGGTAGTCAAGTATTGAATGGATGCTGCGGAACCAGAGTCAGGTTTGTACTAGCTATATAAGTTCAACTAATGAATATTTACACTGACACTCCGATGACAGAACAACCTTCCGATCGCTGTTATCCCCAGATTTTTTTGAATCCTTTTTGAAAAGGGGAAATCCGGGGATAAAGGCGAACGCTTCGCTTCTTCAGGTTATTTCTGTCCTCTCCGTTATCGTGTAAATGTTTAGTTGAACATATATAGTAAGTTCAATCTTTGATTGATTTTAATGCAGAGACGAATGTCTGGAGTATATACTTAGTCTTAAATCCTGAAATCACTATAGAGGAGAAATCATATGAATCTGTTTCATATACAATCTACATTGCAAGAGGTCGACTGGACCGCGTCGTTCCTGGAGAATAACTTTATCGGCATTGGTTGGCCGGCGACAGGAGATTTGGAGCACGAGTCTACAGAAGAATGGAAAGCGCAACTAGTTCAACGCTACAGGATAGGAAAGGCGGAACTTCGTGATGTCCTGGACACGCTCCATACTTTTGTCTACGTCATGCAGGATGGGGATTATGTCTTGATAAATGATGATCAATGGGCATATGTTGGGGATTTGGGCGATTATTTTTACGATGATTCAAACGGAACCGGAGAGGAATACATATGTCATCGACGAGGTGTTACCTGGCTGGGACGTATTCCCTTAGCAGAGTTAAGTGACAAAGTACTTGCACTTGTAAGTCATTATTCAATCATTGCGAAATTCGAACATCCAATTTCTCAGGCTCAACTGGAACCTTGGGTTTCGATCACCTCTGAAACCACTGAAGGAGATAATGATTCTTCAGTTAGAGTAGATGAAGGTACTATTCAAGAAGCGCTCAATGTTCTAAAAAAGGCATTGCATAGCGAAGAAGAAGATCTGCGAATCCGTGCAGCGGCGGCAATTTTACAATACGCCAAATCCTAGGGGCTTTCTCACTTTGATTTCTTTATTATCGGCTTTCTAGTAAGGGATAAGAGGTGGGACAAAGGACATATGTATATGAGTTAAATAATAGTTAGTGTTGACCAGACGCCAAATGGTGTCATAATATTTAAGCGACACTACATGGGTTCGAATGAAATTAACTGCTTTCTCTTGGCAATCATATGTAAGAGAAGAATTATTTTAGAAAACACAATAATATGACTAGCATGATGAAGGATGGTCCCTGATGACAATTAATAAAACAAATCCCAAGGTGGATGAATATTTAAACAAAGCAAAGAAGTGGAAAGAAGAATCGGAGAAGCTAAGAGAGATCGTTCTATCCTGTGGCCTTACAGAAGACTATAAATGGATGCATCCTTGTTACACGTTGGAGAATAAAAACATCGTTATCATTCATGGATTTAAGGAGTATTGTGCGCTTCTTTTCCATAAAGGAGCCTTGTTAAAGGATAAGCAAGGTATTCTAATCCAACAAACAGAAAATGTACAAGCTGCTCGCCAGATCCGGTTCACCAATCTTCAACAAATCGTTGACATGGAAACTATCCTGAAAGAGTACATTCTTGAAGCCATTGAGGTTGAAAAGGCCGGATTGAAAGTGGAACTCAAAAAAAATACAGAATATGATGTTCCAGAAGAGTTTCAAACTAAACTGGATGAAAATCCTGCTTTGAAAACGGCATTTGAAGCATTGACGCCTGGACGTCAACGGGCATACCTTTTTTATTTTTCGCAACCAAAGCAATCCAAAACACGCGTGTCAAGGGTTGAGAAATCTACACAGCAAATTCTGGATGGTAAAGGGTTAAATGATTAAACCGTTAATGTACCGGGGAAGCAGTTTGTTTTGAAAATCATTTTTATGCGTCGAAACACCCGCCTTAGTGGGTGTTTTTTTGTTTTGTCTTTTGTCGAATATGAAAGCATCTTGTCAAATGCACTATTGCATGGTATCGTTGATAACGATTATCAATATCACTTGAAGAAGGTGGGTTTATTTTGCTGAAACGAAGAAACTCGATATGGCTTTTGTCTGCTCTCATTATATTGCTTGTACTGAGTGCATGCGGTCAGGCCGCAACGACAAGCAATACAACGGAGACAACAACAACCGGTGCTGCAGACACTGAATCATCAACCGACTCAACTTCTGCGTCTGGTGCCGCTACCACAACAGGTGCCGAGGGAGAGACCGTTACATATCAGTCAGATGCAGGTGAAGTACAAGTACCTGTAGATCCGAAGCGGATCATCGATCTGACGGCATTTTCAACAGGGTACTTTGTTGCACTTGATGCTCCAGTCGTCGGTGCAACGTCAGGCGCCATAAACAACAAGTACATCAAGGATCAGCTCAAAAGTGAGGGGGCAACAGATCTGGGAGAGCAGCCCACAGCCGAGCAACTGATCAGCCTAAAGCCTGATCTGATCATCGCATACACCAGTATGGAGGGTCTCGACAAGTTGTCGCAGATTGCACCAGTGGTACAGTTACAATATGGTAAGCGCAATTTCAAGGACCTCATGTTGGAGATGGGTAAACTAACCAATAGAGAAGCCCAGGCAAAAGACTGGATTTCGCAATGGGAAGCGAAGATCAATGAGCTCAAGCCAAAAGTACTTGCCGCTGTGGGAGATCGTACAGTTTCCATTTTGAATCCATACGCCAAAGGATTATTTGTATTTGGGCATAATTACGGTCGTGGTGGTGAAATACTCTATGACGAATTTGGCCTGAAGGCACCAAAAAGGGCTCAGACAGAGGCAATTGACAGTGGCACAGGCTGGGCCTCAATCTCGATGGAAGTGTTACCGGAATATGCAGGCGACATCATTTTCACCAGCCCGTGGTCAGGAGATACAACCGATCCGAAGATTGTTTATGATAATACGGTGTGGAAAAACCTAACTGCGGTCAAAGAGGGCCATGTGTTCCAGCTTGATCCGACCTCCGATACATACAACGACCCTGTATCGCTTGAAGGTCAGCTGAAGTTTATTTCGGACAGACTACTTTCAGTGAAGTAGTCCTTGAGTAATATATATTTTTTCAACCCTTTGGCGAATCTGGCCCAAAGGGTTTTTCAATTTCATTTTCATGATAATATGAGATGAAGTATGCGAAATAAATCTGGGTTAGGAGAAGATAATATGGACGTTTTTGCAGAATATCTAGCACGAATTGATAACCTAGGACATCGGGACCGTACGGAAGAAGTTTTAGAATGGATTATCAAGAAGTACCCCAATTTAGTACCTAAAATAGCGTGGAATCAGCCCATGTTTACCGATCATGGCACATTTATTATTGGATTTAGTGTATCCAAACATCATTTGGCTGTGGCGCCTGAGAAGGCAGGGATTAATCATTTTTCCGATGAAATTGTGAAGGCCGGTTATGAGCACACCAAGGAGTTGGTGCGTATCCGGTGGGATGGACCGGTTGATTTTTCATTACTGGAACGAATGATTGATTTCAACATTACGGAAAAAGCAGACTGTTCAACCTTTTGGCGGAAATAGGCATGATCGATAGCCTACAACAAAAGACCTCGCTCTCACTTACGTCGGTGAGCGGGGTCTTTGTAATGGGTTATTCAGCAATTGGTTTGCACATTGCACCAAAATAATCTATGACTACGCTGCGAAACGCGATAGCTGCTTTCGATATATATCTGTTTTTATGCGACAATAAAGCAATTTCCCGCACAAGGTTCTGATCCTCGATTCGGAGATATACAATGCGTTCCTGCGGGTTTCTTGCTGTATTGGGTATAAAGGCAATCCCAATCTCCGCCTCCACAAGTGCAGTTAATCTTGCAGGCTCATCTCCTTCATAAACATACTTCGGTACGAATCCGACGGATTGGCATTTGGAGTCCACCAGATCACGAATACCATATCCTTTTGTCACCCCCACAAACCACTCATCCTTAAGCTCCTCTAATGTGATGCTGCTTCGATCCGCATATCGATGACCGAGAGGCACAGCTACTACAATTGGGTCCTGGAACAGCATCTGACATTCGATATCATCTCCTTGGATTGGAGGGGAAGACAGGCAAAAATCAATTTCGCCTCGGTGGAGAAGCGTGCACATGTCTTCCAACGTAACCATTTGTACATGAAACTGAACATTCGGCTTATTTTTTTCGGAATTCCCGCAAGATTCCTGGTAATGTGCTTGCTGTAGTAACTGCCAATTGAAGTGTACCGTGATCCGGGTTGGAGAGATCAGCAATTTCCTGTTTTCCCTGTTCCAATTCGAATAAGGCTTTTTCGGTCCGTCGAAGGAATGTTCTTCCGAATTCGTTTAACCGCAGTTTTCTGCCCAATCGATCAAATAACGGTGCACCCAAGTCATCCTCCAAACGTTGTATCGTCTTGCTCAGTGAGGATTGAGTGACATGCAGCTTACCCGCAGCTTCTGTAACATGTTCACATCGGGCTAACGTTAGAAAATAGCGTAGCTGAAGAAGTTCCATTTTGCACCACTCTCTTATTCCTTTTAGTTCATCAAATCATAACATAAAATGCGTTGGAATAAATAAAGGGATTCCATTAAGATGACAACAGAAGAAGGAGGGATATACATAATGAATGCTCGAAATATATGGTTAATGATATCTGTGGGCTTGGGAATCATGCTGAATCCGCTCAATTCCTCCATGATATCTATAGCAATTGCAAGATTACAACAGGAGTTTATACTTGATGTTACGACCGTGTCATGGATTATTTTTTCCTTTTACATTGCAAGTGCTGTGGCTCAACCGGTCATGGGCAAGTGCAGTGATCTGTTCGGCCTTAGAAAGATATTCCTTATCGGTCTGGTTGTTGTCTCTGGTTCCTCCATGTTAGCTCCGTTATCTCCGGACTTTTCTTGGCTTATCGTATTCCGGATCATTCAATCTGTTGGCACAAGCATGATGGTAGCCGTCGGAATGGCGATTGTAAGAATCCACGTTACTGAGAAGCAGGCTGCTGCCCTGTCTATCCTTGCGATGTTCCTGTCCGGTGCAGCCGCGATAGGCCCTTTTATTGGCGGTGTATTGATCCATTGGTGGGATTGGCAAAGTATTTTTCTAGTGAATATTCCATTGGTGATCGCAAGCTTTATATTCGCCTGGAAAACCATTCCCAAAGAAACGACCCTCAAAACCAACCATGGTGACATGTCCATGAAGAAATGGTTCCTGCTGATTGATGCGCCAGGCATACTCTTGTTCACAGTCGCATTGGTGACTCTGCTAATGAGCGTGCTTTCCGTTAAATCAACCGGACATCTTTTAACTTGGCACCTTATGGCAGGGGGGATCGGTTTGCTTGCATTAGCAAGTTTTATACGACATGAATTGAAAACAGCCTCCCCTTTTATTCCGCTGAAAGTATTTGCCAAATATCCTGAAATGACCTGGGTTAATGTACAATTTATGCTGGTTAACACTCTGTTTTACGCTCTGTTTTTTGGTGTGCCATCTTATTTACAGCAGGTACGCCATCTGAACGAAGTTCATACAGGACTAATGATGCTAACCCTCGGTTTATGTTCACTCATCAGTTCTCCTTTTGCCGGACGCTGGATTGACAAATCAGGTACACGGCCAGCTTTGATCGTTTCAGCGGTGTTAATGACGTTCGGGTCCATCTTGATTGTGGCATTGGATAAGACTTCACCAGTGGTGAATGTCATCTTGCCCTTAGCTGTATTTGGTATAAGTAATGGGCTCAACAGTGTTGGTATGCAGGCGGCTTTGTTTAAGAGCACACCCAAAGATATGATCGGTGTCGCTTCAGGTATTTTTAATACATCGAGATATCTGGGGACCATTTTGTCATCGTTGTTGATTGGAATTGTCATGGGAGACACATTCAGTTTTATAGGATTTCAAATGCTCGGAATCATCCTGACGGTATTAGCTGCATCTTTAATCATGATGACCTTACGACGCCAGAAATCATCGGCAACGCAGACGTTATAGTGTCGAATCTCATAATTCACATCATTACGTAGTCATATATTGCTTTCGAAATTGAAGCGGAGACAATCCGATATAGCGTGCTCATTTAATACAAACAGCTTCTTTTTTTAAACGAAATTTAAGATACGCATTAATCCAGTGTAAGGTTGATCTTCTATACTTGCCTCTGAGCTTCAAAAATCATTCGAGGGAGAGATTTATATCAATCATTCACGTTCATACACATCAAATCGAATCAGAATAACAGCCATCAGCGCACTCGCTATGATTCTGACCGCATGCCCAATCATAAGTACGGGTAGTGCTGCCGCTAATGCAGCTCCTGTATCTGCTATTTCACAGGCCACAAAAGATATTCAGGCTCAAGTGCCTATCCAATATCAAATTCAAGCACGGCTGGATGAGAAGAAGATGACCATAGAGGGGAGTGAATCCATTACTTACCGAAATACAAGTAAAGATACATTGAAGCAACTGGTTTTTCATACTTATGCTGATGCCAACCTTTCGGAATCGACGCAGACGACCATGTTTAAACATTCCAATGAAGAGATTAGCAAAAATAACCTTGATAAGAAACCGGAAGACTTTCTTGGAGGAATTGATATTGAGAAGGTGACGACCGGCGGAAAAACCCTTGATTTCGGTAATAAAGACCAAGCTATGTCGGTGAAATTAGAGCAAGCCCTTCAGCCTGGTGAATCCGTGTCGGTTCAAGTCCATTTTAATCTGAAGATTCCCTATGGCTCACAGCGGTTATCGTATTACAAAGATATTATCAATGGGGCTCATTGGTTCCCTGTAATGTCAGTCTATGATGAGGCCAAGCATGAATGGGATAGCAAACCTTATAGTAAAACATTTGAAACGGATTATTATACTTCCGCGGATTATGAAGTTCAGTTCAATGTTCCCGATCAATATCAGGTAGTTATGCCTGGTACGATAACTACACGGGATGATGCAGAGACTGGACGCAAAGTGGTATCCACCGTAGCCGAGAATACGAGGGAGTTTGCTTTCTTTGCCAGCCCAAACTTCAAAGTGGACAGCGTAACCCGGAATGGCCTCACCGTAGAGTATTATTATTTTGACAACCAGCCAGGTAAGAAAAAAATCGTTGATGGGTATGTTGATCAAGCATTCAAAGCCATTGATTTTTTCAGTGATAAATACGGTAAATATCCTTATCCTGAATTTCGGATTGTTGAATCATATGTAGAAGGTGTAGCTATCGAGTATTCAAGGCTTATCCAAATGGGGCAAATCGGAATAAATTCTGCTCCAGAACAGGACACCGTATTTGTGCATGAAATCGCGCACCAGTGGTTTCATGCGTTAATCGGGAATAACTCGGAGACAGAGTCTTTCCTGGACGAAGGATTTGCAGATTTCTCCAAAGTGTATTTTTCTGAGAAGCAGGGGGATACGATGAATGGGTTCAAGTCCATCCAATTTGACGATTCCACTGTGGATAAGGCCATTGCTTCAACTAATGACGAGGTGGGAGATTGGGCAAGCCCAGTTTATTACGATAAAGGCCGTCAAGCGATATATCAATTGTACCGTTCCGTCGGGGAAGAGAAATTCGATGCCTTTATGAAAGAGTATTTTAAACGCTATGTGTACCAAAACGCTACGATTGACGGACTTCTGCAAACGATAGAAGATGTACTGGGGAAAGAGGCGCGAGATGATATGAAGACGGCTTTATATGAGCCTAATTTTATGCTGAAGCCCGAATATCAACTGTCGAACGAGGAGAAAACGGCATATCTGCATGATCAGTTTCAATCGTTGTATGAAACAGCATTAACTCAGGTTCCGAATTTACCTTTTGAAACGATGAGCCGTGTGATGGATAAAGCTCTTCAAGGTGAGCCATTAGCCATTGTGCTCAGTGATCAGGTGAGCAAGGCAGCGAACAAACAGCAGGAAGCCATGGTGAACCAACTGACAACTCTTTTGGATTTAAGCGGAGTGAAGTATGACCTGATTCGGGACCGGCAGGAATTGAAGCAAAAAATGAAAAAGGAACTGGCTACCAGCAACCTGATTGTACTTGGCAACGCCAAATCAAATGGTTTTGTACAAGCATTAAAATCCAGCATTATAGACCGTGCTACCCATATCGGGTTTAAATGGAAAACGACTATGAACCAACCGTCTGCTGCTGGAGCCTATGTGATCAAACACCCTTATAATCAAAATCGTTTGATGCTGCACTACTTCTGGAATGAAGATCATCTGAGCAGCGGGAGTCTTGAACCATTTATGATGAAGATGCAGCAATCCATTGGATTCAGCAGCGCTTATTATCAGTACTATATATTGGACAAGACGGGCAAGGTAACCCTGGATAAAAAAGTGGAAAATCCACTTTCAAAATTATTCGCTGAGGAATAACCCGAAGTGTTCATTCTTATAAAGAAAGATTAAATACCTTGGCAATTGTCATCGGAAGATCATCATTTTGTCTGTTATAGAGTCGCCTATATGGCGACTTTTTTTATTTAAGTTCAATTTAGGTTTTTAAAAGTAGTCCTGAAGGGTAAATATAACGTGGATCTTTAAATGGATGTCAAATAAAACGTTGCGGAGGAAAGTGAAGAATGTTAGGGAAAGCATTGATTGTTAATATACTGCAAATAATAACAATATAATGTGCAAAGACACCTAAAAATGTACGACAGTAACATCAATGACAAGAAAATGATTAGGATTCGGAGAACACCGAGATGAGGAGGACATATGAAAACAACCAAGGTCTCATTTTTTGTACTATCACTAATTCTGCTCCTAGTGGCGGGGTTATCCGGATGGTCGGGGGATGCCAATGCAAACTCCAATTCAGGTAAAACCTATGTGATCGGTACGGACATCACATTTGCACCGTTTGAATATCAAGATGAAAACGGGGATTATGTAGGCATCGATATGGATTTGCTGGATGCGATCGCCAAAGACCAGAACTTTAATTATCAAATCAAAGCCCTGGGATTTAATGCGGCTGTGCAAGCTCTTGAGTCCAATCAGGTGGATGGCGTCATTGCCGGGATGAGTATCACGGATGAACGCAAACAAAAGTTTGATTTTTCAGAGCCGTATTATCAATCAGGCGTCGTAATGGGTGTTAGCATAAATAACGATACCGTAAAAAGCTACGAAGATCTCCGCGGTAAAAAGGTCGCTGTGAAAACAGGCACAGAAGGGTACACCTTTGCTGAATCCATCGCCTCAAAATATGGTTTTACCATTGTTCCATTCGATGATTCTTCGCAAATGTATGATGATGTGAAAACTGGAAACTCGGTTGCATGTTTTGAAGATGAACCTGTCCTAAAATTTGGGATAAAACAGAATAACGGTTTGAAAACCGTTACCGATAGAGAAGACGGAGCTTCCTATGGATTTGCGGTAAGCAAGGGGAAGAATCAAGAACTCCTAAAGATGTTTAATGAAGGATTAGTGAATATCAAGGCTAATGGTGAATTTAAGCGCATTACCGAGGAATATGTTGGCGAGAATGCCACTGTCGCAAACCAGGGTCGTTGGGAATTAGTTCAGAAATCTCTACCTGTGCTGTTCAAAGGTATGGGGAAAACACTCTTGTATACGATTATTTCGCTGTTTTTCGCCTTTATCATCGGCTTGATTTTTGCTTTTATGAAAGTGGGTCAAAATAAGTTCTTTCGTGTTGTTGCTACCGTATTTGTGGATATTTTCCGCGGGATACCGTTGATCGTCCTAGCATTCTTTATTTATTTCGGGATTCCTCAGGCCATGGGCTTCACCATGCCACTGTTCCTTGCCGCTATTCTGACTCTAAGTTTGAATGCAGGGGCTTACGTGACCGAAATTATTCGCGGGGGTATTCAATCGATTGATCGTGGACAGATGGAAGCAGCCCGTTCATTGGGACTTCCTTATCGCAAAGCCATGATAAAAATCGTAATCCCTCAGGCCATACGGGTTATGATTCCTTCATTTATTAATCAGATGGTTATAACATTGAAAGATACGTCGATCTTGTCCGTCATTGGCTTGGTGGAGTTGACGCAATCCGGTAAGATTGTCATCGCAAGAACATTCGCCTCTTTCGATATTTGGTTGACCGTTGCGATTATGTACCTGATTGTTATCATCACATTGACTAAAATTGCTGACTACCTGGAGGTGAGGGTTCGTCGTGGGTAAAATTAACGTTGAAGGATTAAAGAAAAGTTTTGGCACGAATCATGTGTTGAAGGGCATCGATATATCGGTCAACGAAGGTGAAGTTGTCTGTGTCATTGGACCTTCAGGTTCAGGTAAAAGTACGTTTTTGCGCTGCATTAACCAGTTAGATGAGATCACAGCTGGACGGGTTATCGTAGATGATCGGGATCTAAATGATCCCAAAACGAACATTAACAAAGCTCGCGAGAACATAGGTATGGTATTTCAGCATTTTAACCTGTTTCCTCATTTCAGCGTGCTCAAAAATATCATGTTTGCACCCAGAGAACTTGGGATTTTAAAAGAACAGGAAGCACGTGATACGGCACTTCGTTTACTTGATCGGGTTGGTTTGTCGGATAAAGCAGACAGCTATCCCAACCAACTTTCGGGCGGACAAAAACAACGCGTAGCGATCGCCCGTGCGCTTGCCATGAATCCGGACGTAATGTTATTCGATGAACCAACTTCGGCACTCGACCCCGAGATGGTAGGCGAAGTCCTTGGTGTAATGAAGGATCTTGCGAGCGAAGGTATGACGATGATCATCGTGACCCATGAAATGGGGTTTGCCCGTGAAGTTGCGGATCGGGTTGTCTTCATGGACGGTGGATATGTTGTAGAACAGGGCACGCCTGATGAAATATTCGGAAATCCAAAAAATGAACGAACGATCAGCTTCCTGGAGAAAGTACTCTAAAACCATACCAAAAAGCCTTCAAGGCTTCGTTCTTGAAGGTTTTTTGGTATGTTGTAATTACCTGGTTCTACACCCGGACCTCTCATATCACTCATCCAAATTGAAATTCTTCAACGAATAAGTAGTCATTTGCATGTTATTGGCGTAGTCAATTTGAAAAATACAGGAATAAATCACGTTTAATACGTAGTCAAAGGCAATTTGTGATGAAAATGTACCGATCTTTGCATGTTTTGTTTCGTCATTCGGCACCTGGATACAGATCGTGCTCATTTTGGCCAACTCACTTTGATGATTCGCGGTAATCGTAATAAATGGAATTTTTTCACGCGAGAAATGTTGGGCTGCCTTTAGGAAAATGGGCGATTTTTCATGATAGGTCAAAAAAATGGCGCAATCCTGTGGGGTAAGATTTATGGTGTGGTAGGCCCATTCAGATAGCTCTGTTGTGATCACGACGTATTTATTGATTTTAATCAATTTATTCTGAAAGCTCTTCGCGCGAATCTGAGAATCCCCCAACGCATAGATGAAGATTCGTTTCGCCTGATCGAGCAAATGGGCTGCTTCTGTTAGAGAGGCTTCATCCATAAAAGCAAAGTTTTTCTCAATCGTTTCTTTCATTAGTTCAGCTATATCTTTTGCCACCTGGAGTGAAGATTCACCGAGAGCGAACGGATAATTGGGATCGATATTGGAGATGTTCTGAGCATCTTGTTGAAACTCTCGAGCAAGCTTAATGCTGAACTCCTTAAACCCCGAAAGTCCAAGCTTATGAGTCAATCGATTGATGGCAGAATGTGACGTGTATGTAGCTTTGGCAAGCTCTTGAATATTCAAGTGAAGCATTAGCTCCTTATGAGTCAGAATATAAGAAGCAATGCTTTTTTCATTTGGTGTAAAGTTGTTCATGTCTGTTAATTGGGTCAATATTTTCAACAGGTTCACCCCGGATTCATTGAAATAACGTTGATGTAGAGCGTCCAGTAAACATTTTGTTTAAAGAGAGGGCATCCGAAATACGAATTATTGGTCAAATGTACCGTAATTTCTTCAAAGCTCCTCCGGAGGATTTTCTTCTTCTATAATAAATGAAAAAGAGCCTAAGGGGGAATTCATATGTTAACCATCGGTTATATTGGCAATGGCAAAAGTACAAATCGTTATCATCTTCCTTTTTCATTGAATCGGGATCATTTGAAAGTAAAAACGATATACGCCCGTCATCCGGAGAAAACAGAGTGGGAGAAGGCTCCTGGTGTTCTGTATACAGATGATCTTGCAGCTTTAATGAATGACGATGACATTCAGTTGGTCGTGGTCTGTACACATACCGAATCCCATTATGAGTATGCAAAGAGGGCACTTGATCACGGAAAACATGTACTTGTTGAAAAACCTTTTATGCTGACCAAAGAAGAAGCCGAATCCATTTTCCAATACGCCAAAGAAAAAAATCTCTTGATTCAATGTTATCAGAACCGACGATATGACTCGGATTTTCTGACGACCAAGAAAGTGATTGAATCAGGAAAGCTTGGCGATTTGCTGGAAGTGGAGATGCATTACGATTATTATCGACCGGAGATTCCGAATGCTACCACCCATTTTTCCAAATACAAAAGTTATTTATACGGGCACGGTGTTCACACCATTGATCAGGTATTATCCTATTTCGGGCAACCGGACAAGATACATTACGATGTTCGTCAATTGCTGGGTCCTGGCAGAATGAATGATTATTTCGATCTAGACTTTTATTATTCTTCGCTGAAAGTATCAGTCAAATCCAGCTTTTTCCGCTTAAAGCCACGCCCGAGTTTTGTAGTATACGGCAAAAAGGGGGTATTCGTAAAACAAACTGAGGATCGTCAAGAGGAACATCTGAAGTTATTTTACCTTCCCAAAGGACATCCCGATTTTGGTAAGGATATGCCTCAGCACTATGGCGTACTGACGTATCTGGATGAAGAAGGAATCTATCATGAAGAAAAAGTAACTTCTGAACAAGGCGATTATGCAAGAGTGTACGACGATATCTATGAAGCCATCAACCATGGCAAAGAAAAAGTGATTCAAGACCAAGAAACGATCGCGGTTATGGAAATATTAGAAAAAGGTATGGAGGAGTGTAACTAATATGAAACTCGGAATTGTCGGAACTGGAATGATTGTAAAGGATCTATTGAGCTTTATTCATGAAATTCCAGCGATTACCTTGGAGGCCATATGTTCCAGACCTAGTCATCTGGATAAATTGCTGACTCTGCAAGAGCAGTATGGAATTGCTCGAATACATTTAGAATATAGCGAAATGATTACGAATGATGAAGTGGATACGATCTATATCGGGCTTCCGAATCATCTTCATTATGCATATGCCAAAGAAGCGTTATTGGGCGGCAAACATGTTATCTGTGAGAAGCCGTTCACTTCCAACCTGCAAGAATTTCTTGAACTTAAAGAGATTGCACGGCAAAAACAGCTAGTGTTGGTCGAAGCCATCACAAACCAATATTTGAAGAACTATTTGTCTATGAAGGAGAATCTGCGTAAACTGGGTGACATCAAAATTGTGGAGTGTAACTATTCCCAATATTCATCCCGCTATGAGGCTTTTCAGGCTGGAGAAGTGCTGCCAGCATTTAATCCGGAAATGTCTGGTGGAGCCTTGATGGATATTAATTTGTATAATATTCATCTGGTCGTAGGGCTTTTCGGAAGCCCGAAGAAGGTGGAATACTGGGCCAACGTGGAACGCGGAATTGACACTTCAGGCATGTTGCTTTTGGACTACGGTGAGTTCAAGTGTGTTTGCATAGGCTCCAAAGACAGCACAGCCCCCAATGCAATGAACATCCAAGGGAATAAAGGATATATCCATATGACGAGCTCGGCCAACAAATGTGAATCCTTTGATCTTGCGCTTCATAAGGAAACGCCGATTCGGGTAGATATTAAGGATCATCCTCATCGCATGTATGACGAGTTTGTTGAATTCGAGCGTATGATTCGTGAACAAGATCTGGAGAAAGTCACAGCTATGCTTGAGCATAGCGAGAAGGTGATGGAGGTTATTGAACAAGCCAAACAATCTGCCAATCTTGTATTTGGACCTGATCGATAATATATTTTGAAATTTCAGAATGATTGTATTGTAACTTTTTGTGCACTTCCCAAGATGACTGTGTTAAAATGCGGTGAAAGATATAAGAATTCATGTGTCAGTGAACCAATAACAGTCTTCTTGGGGAGTATTTAATGATAACGATTAAAGACGTAGCAAAGTTAGCGGGTGTCGCGAGTTCAACCGTGTCCTATGTACTCAACGGCAAAAAACATGTAAGTGAGCACACAAGACAGAAAGTACTTGCAGCAGCAAGTGAGCTTAATTACATCAAGCATGGAGCCGCATCCGAATTAAAGCGAAAAAACACACAAACGATTGGTGTTATTGTTCATGATATGTCCGTCCCCTATTTTTCAGACTTGGTGAGTGGGATTGAATCCAGCGCCATAAGTCAGGGATACGACTTGATCGTATGCAGCTCTTTAGGCGGAGAGCGATCGACAGCTGCACGCTTTATCAGGGAGAGAAGGCTGGACGGCGTGATTGTAATCGCTGAAAATATTGAAGATGAGTTGTTGTTGCAGGCTGCCGAAACGGGATTTCCTATTGTAGTGATGGACCGGGAACTCCATAGTGAGCATATTGTAAATGTTCTGATGGATGATGAGCAAGGTGGTTATATGGCAACCCGTTTTCTTCTGGATAAAGGTCACCGCGCAATAGCCTATATTAGCGGGCCTTTAAGTTCGGATTGTAATCTGATGCGATATCAGGGTTATCTGAGAGCTATGCATGAAGCAGGGGTGGAAGAGAATGAGAATTGGAGACTTGGCGGCCAATTTCTGAAAACAGGTGGCTACAACGCAGCCAAGTTGCTAATGGAGGGAGAGCTTCCAACGGCAGTCTTTTTTGCGAATGATGAAATGGCCATTGGAGGCTTAGAGGCTTTTAAAGAACATCAGGTCTCCATACCCGAAGATCTATCCATTATTGGATTTGACAACATACATGTATCCGAATACTTAAATCCACCTCTTACGACTTTTCGACAACCCAAAACAGACGCAGGCTCCTTTGCTGGACATGTACTCATTCAAATGTTAAAAGGAGAGGCTGTTGAGTCTACTTACAGGATCAATATACAGTGTGTCGAACGTGACTCTGTTTCGCAGATGATCCTTTCTGAACGATGAGTGCACATACATTTTCAATGAACAGCCCTAATCACGGGGCTGTTTTTCTTTTTGTAGAAACCATCCATCACATTCGCCATATCTGACACTTGTCTTAAAGTCACAATGTTGACAAGAGGAGAACTCTCCGTTTAATATTTAATAGAGGTTAAGTGGAGAACTCTCCTCTTATCCTTTAAGTACGCCATTTTAGATAATGGTTCAAATTGTTCGCTTCATAATAACAATCTGAGAGGATGGATTGAAGATGGTATTGATGAAGAATAAAGTAGTCATTGTTACAGGTGCAGGAACCGGCCTTGGTAAAGCTGTGGCGATAAAACTGGCTGAAGAGGGAGCACAAGTTGTTTTAGTTGGACGTCGAAAAGAAAAATTGCAGGACGTGGCACAGATCATAAAAAACTCAGGAGGCCAATCTTTGATCATTCCTGCGGATATAACGGATCAGGATGACGTTCAGCGCCTCCGTGACCAAGTGCTGGAGCAGACAGGACGGATAGACGTATTGATCAACAACGCGCAGGGGGTACAGGTGCGCACATCCCCATTCATGATATGACATTGGAAACATGGGATGATAACATCCGCCTCAATTTATATAGTCCATTTTTAGTGACCAAAACATTTCTTCCAATCATGAGAGCTCAGCAGTATGGACGCATTGTATCCATTACTTCCATAATGGCCAATCTGAACTATCCGGGATTCGGGGCATATTCAGCTGCCAAAGCCGGGCTGGAGGCATTAATGAGAACGATAGCAATTGAGGAAGCAAAACATGGAATATTGGTTAATATGTTCGATCCGGGCAATTTGAGAACTGAACAAAATCCAAGGGGTGAGAAGGAACCGGATTCAGTTGTTGATAAAATTGTTAATCTCGCTTCCTTGACGGAAAACGGCTCCAGTGGAGAAGTTGTTAGAGCACTAACGTAGGTTAGAGAGCCCAAAATGCATTGAATTCCGTTTCCTGTTATTCTATTATTAAAAGCTAAAAAGGCGGGACTATTCATGTCCATGAGAAACGGGAAGATAATCAAAGCACCACAAGGACTGGAACGTGCACCAGACAAACAAGGAAGCTTAAAGCAGAATGGGTTATCCGTCATTCAATTCTGTTTACACACACAAGGGACAACAGGCTCGTATTTTCTGAAAGATCATATGTTGTTGTTCGTTATATCAGGCATCTACACGGTTCGATTCATGGATCAGGAGTACACTGTACGCAGTAATGAAATGGTGTTTCTTCACAAATCAATTCGCATTGATTACATAAAGTCGGGTGAACAAGGATCGGAGTTCATACTGGACTATATGATGTTTTTCCTGAACGAAAATATGCTTGCGGAGTTTATTCAGTTTTCTGGCTTCAAACCGACGGATACCGTGAATGAAATCATGCCGGTGTCCATTATTCCGGTCAATGAACTCACTCGCTCTTATATAGCGTCATTGAAACCCTATTTCGAAAATCCGGATGAGGTAAAAGACGGTCTGATCCGCCTCAAATTCATGGAACTCCTGTTTCATCTGGCGCAGGCCAACGATCATTTCTTACACCAACTTCTGCTACCGAATCATGATAAAAACAGTAACTTCGGCAAAATAATGGAGGAGAATATCACCAATCCCATCTCCATAAGTGATCTGGCTTATTTGTCCGGCAAAAGCCTGTCTACCTTCAAAAGGGATTTTCAGGCCCTCTACCACACTTCACCCTTGAAATGGATTCGTAATCAGAGGCTGGATAAAGCCAAGAAACTGTTGGCCGAGACGTCTCTGTCCGTTACCGATGTCTGTTTCTCAACAGGTTTCGAAAACGTTGCTCATTTTTCCAAAGTGTTTAAGCTTCAGGTCGGGCTTCCGCCCTCGGAGTTTAGACAGCAATGCAAACGAAGCGAGGGAAAAACAACATAAAGCCAGCTTAATCGGTCCATACTTTAAGCATAAGTGACTATGTACCACTGTTGAGTAAAGCGCTTCGCGATAAAATATCGTGAAACGCTTTTTTTCATTATTTGAGACAAATGAGCTAAATAAACAAATCCAATGAGCTTAGCAGCAAAGAAATGCATCTATTTTCTTGTTATTGTTGTCTCATGCGTTACAACGTTGTCTCAACCTAAATGTCTGAGGAGGATTAACCAATGGAATATGTGAAATTAGGAAATACAGGCATGGAAGTATCTCGACTTTGTCTTGGCTGCATGGGATTTGGTGAACCAGGGCATGGATTTCATCAATGGGTGCTGGATGAAGAGAATAGTCGTCCCGTCATTCAGAAAGCCTTGGAGTTAGGTATTAATTTCTTTGATACAGCAAATGTATATGCAGGCGGAACAAGTGAGGAAATCCTCGGTCGGGCTCTCAAGGACTACGCTAATCGAGATGAAATTGTCCTTGCAACAAAAGTCTTTTCCCGCATGCATGATGGTCCGAATGGCGCCGGACTTTCTCGAAAGGCAATTATGAGTGAGATCGACAAGAGCCTCAAGAGGCTGGGAACGGACTATGTGGATTTGTATCAAATTCACCGCTGGGACAACCATACCCCTATTGAAGAGACCATGGAAGCATTACATGATGTGGTGAAGGCAGGGAAGGCAAGATATATTGGTGCATCTGCCATGTCAGCGTGGCAATTCCAAAAGGCTTTGTATGTTGCCGAGAGAAATGGATGGACCCGCTTTGTATCGATGCAGAACCACTATAACCTGATCTACCGTGAAGAGGAAAGGGAAATGATGCCTCTTTGTCAGGAAGAGAAAATCGGAGTAATTCCTTACAGCCCACTTGCTTCTGGCCGGTTGACCAGGGATTGGCAGGAAACAACACAACGTTCCGAGACGGATCAGGTTCAAAAGGCCAAATACGATGCGACAGCCAGCACCGATCAATTGGTGGTAGAGCGGGTTGCAGAAATCGCCGAAAAACGCGGCGTTCCCCGTGTACAAATCGCTCTTGCCTGGTTGCTGCACAAGAATCCGGTTACGGCTCCGATAATTGGCGCTACGAAGACATCCCATCTCGAAAATGCAGCTGAAGCTCTGTCGATTGCATTAACATCAGAAGAAATGGCGCGCTTGGAAGAGCCGTATGTACCTCATCCGGTATATGGACTTAATGTTGGATTTAAGTAATGTAAGAAGAAGAACCAATCCGGAAAGCGGATTGGTTTTTTTGAGCAGAACAACAGAGAAAACAGACTAATTCTTTCTTTGTTGTTTGATCTCATTACTCGAATTCCGAAAACCCTTAGGCGTTTGGTTTTGATGTTTTTTGAAAGACTGAATGAAGTTATTTACATGGTTAAAACCAACCCTATGAGCTATTTCAGTTACTGTATAATCGGTTGAAATTAATAACTCCATGCTCTTTTTGATCCGGTACTTAATTAAGTAATCATACGGTGTCATATGAATGGTCTTCTTAAAACTCCGTGTGCACTCCGAGATGCTCAGATGTGCTGTATCAGCAATTTCTTGCAGGGTAATATTCGTTGAATACTGCTGATGGATAAAGCTGAGCATGAGTTGAAGGCGCTCTTGCTGAAGTTTTACATATTTGGGCGCCTCCTCGGAGGAAAGCGTAATATTATGAATCAAAATTAACCACAATTGTACGGTTTTGATGGAAACCTCATATTCCCATCCCCATTTTTTTTTCATATCAAATCTCTTTTTCATATCCCATAACATATCTAGCACAATCTGTTGCCATTCTACATCGCCCTTGATTACTAGCGAAACCAGGGCAGAGTCCGTATAAGGTAATACATAATTTTTCTCCATGGCACTATCCGCGTAGAAGGCTAATAGCTTTTCAGGGAAATTAAAGCTCACATATTGTCCGTTGTGGGTCAGATGCGTCGTAACATGCAGAACTCCCTTATTAATTAGGATAGCTTGACCAGCCAATAGCTCATGATCAACACCGTTTACCTGTATAACTAACCTTCCTTGAGTAACCAATGTAATCTGTAGCTCTTCATGCCAATGCAGGTCATTAAATCCCCTACCTTCAGGAATAATTTTCTCGGAATTAGCCGTGTACATAATATATGGAAATGAAGCATCAGGAAAAAGAATCGTCTCGTGAAGCTGCTTTGACATTTAAATGTGTCCTTTCGAATGATGATATTTATATATAATATAGCGATATTATTACACAATTAAAACATTAACGATGATATTATTATATCCAATCTTTGTTTTATCACTATAATCCTGTGCACAGAATTTGGATAGAACATGTTGAAGGAGCAAGTTTAGAAATGAATAAATCGTTGTATCCGCCTCATCCGTACATGCTGCTATTTATCAGCATTTTGTCCATCTCAATCTCTTCCATATTGATAAAGTCCTCAGAGACGCCAACCTCTGTAGCTGGGATGTACAGATTGTTCATAACCGTAATACTAATGCTTCCTTTTGTACCTTGGAAAAGTCTTCGAAACCTTAAGATGAACAAAAATGATTGGAGTGTTGTGTTGTTAGCCGGACTCTTTCTCGGGTTACATTTCTTATTTTGGATGGAGTCATTGGTGCATACCTCTGTTGCAAGTTCCATGGTCATTTTATCGTTGCAGCCCTTATTTGTAATGGTCGGGTCATACTTCATCTTCAAGGAACGAGCAAACATGGTTACCATCCTATGCATGGTCACTGCTCTTGCAGGATCAGTCATTATCGCATGGGGCGACATCGGGGTGTCAAGAGAGGCACTGATCGGAGATGGATTATCTTTATTAGGTACAATCGCGGTTTCGGCATATATGCTTGCTGGACAAAAAGTAAGTCATAAAATCAATGCAAATGTGTACAGCGTTATTGTTTTCTTCCTTGCGGGAAGTGTCTTGCTTATCTACAGTCTATTCAATCATATCTCCCTGACCGGATATAACACTTCAGATTGGATGTATTTCTTGTTGCTTGCCATAATTCCAACCATCTTTGGACAATTACTAGTTAATCTATTATTGAAATCTTTAGGCGCAACGACTTTATCTGTGGGTATTATTGGAGAGCCTGTTCTTGCCATCATACTCGCCTTTGTATTTCTGGGAGAGACCATCTCTCTGTTTCAGTTTATAGGCGGGATGATGACTGTACTCGGCATGGGGGGATATTTTTGGGCAAAATCCTGGCGATACACCGTTTCTGAAGTTCGAACTTGACGTGAATTTACACAACTACAACTATAAGACAAGTAGAAGAGGAGAATATATATGGCTACCATTGATGATTTTTTGAAACTGGATATTCGCGTCGGAACCGTTACAAAAGCTGAGTTTTTTGCAGAAGCGAAAGTGCCGGCGATCAAACTTGAGATTGATTTTGGACAAGACATTGGAATAAAAAATTCTAGTGCACAAATTACTAAAAGATATGCAGCCGAGGAACTGATCGGGAAACAAATCATAGGGGTAGTCAACTTTCCACCGCGCCGGATAGCCGGGTTTAAATCAGAAGTATTGGTTCTGGGAGGAATACCCGATAAAGGGGATGTCGTTCTGTTAAAACCAGATATCAAACTGCCCGATGGAACTCCGATTGGATAATAGCTCGTTTTGTCATATTGGCGTAACAGACAACGGGTAAGATGGCTATCGAGGTGATTGACTTTGAAGAAAATATCAACCAAATCGAGTTGGCCTATCGGAAAAAATGTTTTACTCTCAGCGGCCATTTTGATTGCACTAGCTGGATGCAGTTCTAATTCAGCTTCTCCAAAGCCATTGGAGATTTCAGGGATGAACAGCAGTCAGGAGGAGAAGGAGGCCGTTCCTTCGGAGAAAATGAGCTATTGGAATGCACAGCGAAAAGGGACTAATTTTATGAACTCCACATCCCTCCCTGACAACTATGAAGCAGCCAAGGAACAGGGCATAGAGTTTGTACGGCTTGCGCCCGATAAGTGGAGTAAGGATCGAGATTTTTTGTTTAACGACAAGCCAGATGCCAATATTAACGCAGATTTTTTGATAGGCAGCTCGGATAAGTACGAAGGTATCGTGGAAGAAGATTTTGCCCGACTCAAAGCGGATCTGGACGCCGCGGAAGCTAAAGGGATGAAAGTGATTATTACGGTGCTTAGCTTACCAGGAGATCGTTGGCGGCAGTTCAACGGGGCCAAAAATGATGATCGGATCTGGAATGATACTGAATATCACAAGCAGGCCGCTCAGTTTTGGAAGGATCTTGCACAACGATTGAAGAATCATCCTGCCGTCATCGGCTATAACCTGATTAATGAGCCTCATCCGGAAACGGGTACGGGTTTTCATGACTTCTGGACGCAGGATTATTCAGAGTGGTATGCCAAAGTGGAACATACCGCAGCTGATCTGAATTCACTCTATGACACGATAACCAAAGAGATCAGGACGGTAGACCAGACAACTCCCATTATTCTGGATTCAGGGCTCTACGCAACACCTTGGGCTTTTACGTATCTGAAACCGATTGATGATCCTAATGTGCTGTATGCTTTTCATATGTATGAGCCTTATGAGATGACAAGCCAGAACAAGAAAAAAGGATTTACGTATTCTTATCCGGGGAGCGTAAAGGTTGGAGATGATAAGACGGAAAAAGAGTTTAACCGTCAGACTCTGAAACAATTTGTCGAGCCTGTCGCCAAGTGGGCTTCTGATCATAACATACCTGCGAACCGGATTATAGCTTCGGAATTCGGAACGAACCGAATGGTTCAAGGTGCAGATCGATACATGGCGGATCTGATATCTATCTTTAATGAATACGGATGGCATTGGGCTTTCTATGCATTTCGTGAAGATACATGGGATGGGATGGACTATGAATTAGGCAGTGAGAAGCCCAACTGGAAGTATTGGGATGCCATTGAAAAAGGAGAGCAGCCAGCACGCGGTAAGGCAGACAATCCGATTTGGAATGAGATCAAGGAAAGCCTGACGAAGTGAAATGGAGAAAGATCACCATTGCAATATTGCTTGTTCTATTAGGAATCGGCTGTTATGCAAGGGAGATTGAACCTAAAGCTCTGGCAGTAACTCGCCTGGATATCGTCAATGAATTTGTGCCAATATCAATGAATGGAATTCAAATTGTGCAATTCTCTGACACCCACTTGGGTCTCGATTATTCGGTGGATCAACTTCAATCTTTAGTTGATCGTATGAATCGTCTGAAGCCAGATATCGTGGTGTTCACTGGAGATTTAATGGATCATTACACACGCTTTGGCTCGGAAAATAGAAAGAAAGCACAGCCAGTGTTAGCGAAAATAAATGCCCCTCTCGGAAAATATGCGGTTTACGGAAATCACGACAGGGGAGGCGGCGGCAGCCAAAAGTATAAGCAATACATGGAGGACGCGGGATTTACCGTATTGGTCAATGAGGTGCATACGATCCGTACCGCCACAGGGGATAAAATAAACATAGCCGGACTCGATGATTTTTTGCTTGGAAAGCCGCAAGTTAAGCGTACGCTGCAATCGCTCCGTAAAGAGGATTTCAACCTGCTACTCGTTCATGAACCGGATGTTGCGGATCAATTGAGCGCATATCCGATTGACCTGCAGCTGTCCGGCCATAGCCATGGTGGGCAAGTCAGAATTCCTTTGATCAAACCGCTTATTACAACTGCATTAGCTCACAAATATGTCGCAGGACTATACTCTTTGCAAGGCAAAAGCAAGCCGCTAAAGCTATATGTCAACCGAGGAATCGGAACCACCCGAATGCCTCTGCGCTTCTTCGCAAAACCGGAGTTAACCGTGATTCGTTTGACTGCCGCTGTAAGCTGATGTTAACTAAGTAAAGCTACCACTCACGGCAGATGCAACCTAGAATGCAGAACAGCCTCCGAAAAATTATTCGGGGGCTGTTCTTGATTTGAAGTTCATTCTGATGATGAATTCTGGAATAACTAGCAGCAAAGCAATAGAGCCATAAATACTTACAGTGTAGCTTGTAACATAAGCCAACCCGAATCCCTGATGAAAAAGGGAAGTGATGAGGTGAATCAACATGTTCGTGAAGCAAAAGGCATAACTTCGAATCATCCAGTTCCGATGTTGGATTATGCGTTTCTGTTTAATCTGAATGAGAGCGGTAATCGTAATGAATAGCCAGATGATATTAAGCGCATTGAAACCGATACTGCTTATTTTCCCTCCAGTAGCGTAAGGGGCCATATAACCGGAAGTCAGTACAACAAGCGCTACGGACACAATGTAAACATAACCATTTATACGGTGGAACCTACGGCTCTTTTCAAAAATCCGATTAGAGAAGTTGAGTAATCCAGACGCCATGGCCAAACATGCAAAAGCAACATGAACGTACATGACATTCAGCCAGATCGGAAGATGAAGCTCACGCTTCGAACCGGTTTTATGGCTTAAAAAGCTTGAAGCTTCTGGGTCTATCCAATAGTTCTTCACTAGAGCATACACAATAAAGAAAATACTGACGCAGGCCAGCCATCCGTATAACGTTCCTCGTTTCTTCATATCAAACAACAACCCCCGAAACTCTTTTTTGTGCACATAGCTAACCAGGCTAGTTTATTCGTTTTCCTGTTAATTTGGAAGCAGGAAGAAGGCCAGCCTTAGCGATTCCATTCATTTGATCTCCATCCACGGCAACTTCGAATTTCAGATTCAAACGCATGGGTTTAGTAATTGACAGGCTCCAGGTCAACTTGTTGTCGCAGAGTACAGGGTTCATAAATGGGATTGTTTCGTTACCTTGTGTTGCTGTGCCCTGGATCACATCAGAAATTGTCTTTATGTAGAGTTTGACCTCCAGTTTACCGACAGGTGTAGCGATTGTTGTGTCCCAATTCCCATCAAAGACGGTTGTCTGAGTGTTCTCATTAAGCAGTATGCCAGAGGTCACTACCGTTTGATTCATTACCATGTTCGGTTCGTTGTCCGTCAACGACTTGTGAGTGGTGGGCGAAATGCCCTTTGCTCTCCAAACGGTTCCTCTACGCTCATACTCAAACAACTGCTCTATCTCGTGTGCGATACGTGGTCCCAGTTCACGTTCGACCAGATACAACGCAACATCAAGCCCCGAGGTCACACCGCCGCCAGTAACCAGATTACCATCATCCACTACGCGTGCCGGGACAGGAATTGCCCCAGTCGCACCAAGTAAATCCATACCCAAACGATGTGTTACAGCAGATCTTCCTTCCAGGAGTCCTCCCATAGCTAACAAGAGGGAACCACCGCAGACTGTAGCGACTAAGATGTCTTTGTGGTCGAGAGCTGTCTTGATCATTGTAGTCAATTCCGTATTCATGGCTTTACCAAGAATGGCAGGAATCGAGTCTGGACCATCTCCTTCAACATTACCGGCTGCACCAGGCACAAGGATGATACCCCCACGTTCCGGGTCAAGAGTGTTGTTCGCTTCAATTGTCAAACCATTCATACCACTAGTCACTGGTCTTGGACCTTCAGCCGTGACCATCTCTACTCTTACGGCGTTGTCGGTATGCATGGAAGCGGCGCAAAATACTTCGTAAGGTGCAACGGCATCCAATAGGTCGAAGCCATCAAATAACACGATTTGAACAGTTAACATTTCATCCATCCCCTTATCTTTAAGTCGTCCGTACTCACAGTTAGAATCGTAACAAACGAATATCTCAAAGGAAGTCCTAAAAAGGTCACAAAACGATAAACAAATCATCACAGAATTTAGTCTCGACTTGGTAAAGGAAGAAAAAATGATAAACTAGATGGCAGAGGTGGGATAAGCATGAGTATGTATCATACGATACTTGTTGTAGATGATGATCAGAGCATCGTCGAGCTATTAAGGGACTTTCTAGAGAATGACCAATTTCACGTAAAGACTGCTTGTGATACGGAACAAGCTTGGGCCATACTGCAACAGCATTCCATAGATTGCATTGTACTGGACATTATGATGCCGGGACAAAACGGATTTGAGCTATGCCGTAGAATTCGAGGGGACAGCAATGTTCCAATCCTTTTCTTGAGTGCTCGCAGTGATGATGTGGACAAGATCCGTGGCCTTACGCTCGGAGGAGATGATTATATCGTCAAAACGGCTTCGCCTGGGGAAATTGTTGCCAGAGTGAAAGCCGTGTTACGGCGCACTACTTCCAGGCAACCCATGGAAAGGAAGATCTTGGATTATGGACGCATCCAGTTAAATCTGACTGCAAGAGAAGTCCTGGTCGAAGGGGGAACAGTCGAGCTTACACCTAAAGAATATGAGTTGTTGCGATTATTTGCGGAGCACCCGAGGCAGGTTTTCTCCTACGAACAACTGCTTGCAAAGTTTTGGGAAGGTGTAGGCGACAGGCATACCATTCGGGTACATCTTAGCCGGCTTCGCGAAAAAATTGAATCCGATCCAAACCATCCACAATTCCTCATCAACGTGTGGGGAGTAGGATACCGTTTTGAGGGAGTGTAACATGAGAAAACTCCGTATTCGTACATTTACTATGCTTTGTTTATTCTTCTTGCTTACATTGCCTTGGATCTTTTTTGTCACGGCTCACTTTATGGACACTCAGTCGTTTAGCATCTCTACAAGCCAACAGCAAAATGAAACGCTGCAAAGACATCTCACTGAGATGATCCACATGATTGAAGTTGGTACGGATAAATGGACGGATACCGGTTGGCAAAACGAACTTCATACTGAGTTGAGCAAAGCAAAGATGGATGTGGAGATTGAATCTGCGTCCAATTCGGAAATATATCGTTCCAGCCCGAAGCGTCACAGTCGATTCTCGTCGACCGAACAGTTCTCTGTCATAAAGGATGGGGAATTGCTGGGGAGGGTTGTTCTTTATCTGCCTAAATCCAACGGAGTTCCAATGATTGCTGCATTTTTCGGACTGCTGCTTTCTTTCTTTGTGGTTGGAGTTGAAATGAGAAGATTCCTTCTTAAACCTCTTGAGAAAATGAGCAAGGCGGCCAGACAAATTGCAGCAGGACATTGGGAAGTCCAATTACCTAAATCCAGAATCACGGAAATTGCCGAAGTCCGTGATGGATTCGAAGTTATGGTGAAGGGGCTTGAACAATCCCACCGTAAACAAGTGGAGCTTGAGGAAGAACGCAGATTTGTCACCGCAGCCGTTGCACATGATTTACGCACACCGTTGTTTGCCTTGCGGGGGTATTTGGATGGATTGGAACAAGGAATAGCTCAGTCACCGGAGAAGGTCACCCGATATATTGCCGTATGCAAAGAGAAATCCGCTCAATTGGATCGATTGGTTGAGGACCTATTCACTTTTACAAAAATGGAGTACTTGGAAAGTGAACTTAACACAAGAACGCTAGATTTAACACAGATCCTCCGAAGGTCGATAGAGAGTGTGAGTCCACAAGCTGAGCAGAAACATATTTCTATCTTAAACCAATTAACTGACGGTTGTTGTATTAACGGAGATTCGTATGTATTGGAGCGTGCGATGAACAATATATTGGAGAATGCCGTTAGATATACGCCATCAGGTGGCGCAATAACAGTCCAATGCTTTAAAGACGGCAATAAAATCAGGTTTATTATCCGTGATACCGGACTTGGCTTCTCTTTCGAAGAATTAGAGCGCGTTTTTGAACCTCTGTATCGTGGGGAAACGTCTCGAAGTCGTGCAACTGGAGGCAGTGGATTAGGATTAACGATCTCACAACGAATGATGAAGCAACATGGAGGCGAACTTATGGTAAGTAACCACCCTGACGGTGGAGCAGTTCTGACAGGATGTTTACCGCTAACTGACCCGAATTAAAAAGATTTGAGCGGTCCTTGTCTCCTAAGATTAGCGTATGTTATTTAACGCATATTATGATGGATTTTGACTTCAGACTGGAAGAGAGGTAAGCCTTATCCCAGCTTCCAGTCTGGATATCACGATATTATGCTTGATTTGTTAACGTGTTAGATATAATATGTTCATATGTTTAAACTCTTAAACGTAATGGAGTGATTTAAATGCAAGCCATGGTAATTGAGAAATACGGGAAGAATGTTCCCTTGATACAGAAAGAAATGCCTATTCCTCAAATCGGAGATCATGATGTCTTGGTGGAAATCCATGCAGCAAGCTTAAATCCGATTGATTTTAAAATAAAAGAGGGCAAGGTAAAGCTCCTGCTGAATTACAAGATGCCATTGATCCTTGGAAATGATTTTTCCGGTGTTGTGGTCAAGGTGGGTAAACAGGTAAACGCTTATAAACCTGGAGATGAGGTATATGGAAGACCTCGTAAAGACAGAATTGGAACTTTGGCTGAATACATTGCTGTCCATGAAGAAGACATCGCGCTGAAGCCCCAAAACTTAAACTTTGAAGAAGCAGCATCCATACCACTGGTCGGTCTTACGACATATCAAGCCTTTTACGATATTTTGAACCTTCAGAAAGGCCAAAAAATATTGATTCACGCAGGATCAGGAGGGGTTGGCACGTTCGCCATCCAGTTGGCCAAATTAATGGGAGCTTATGTTGCCACTACTGCCAGCGATAGAGGTTACGCATTGGTCCAATCCCTTGGTGCCGATCGTATTATCAATTATCGTAAAGAAAATTTTGAAGAAATGCTGTCGGGATATGACGCGGTGTATGACACGATAGGAGGCGAGGTGCTGGAAAAATCCTTCCAAGTACTTAAGCCGAATGGGAAAATAGTATCTATTTCCGGTTTGCCGAACGCGAGATTCGGGCGAGAAGCCAACTTAGGCTGGTTAAAGACCACACTGCTATCGATGGTGAGCCATAGGATTACAACTCTTGAGAAGAAAAACCAGGCAAGATATCATTTTCTGTTTATGAAACCAAGCGGGTTGCAATTAGAGCGAATAAAGGGTTACTTGGAGGAAGGTCTCATTAAACCGGTGATTGATAAGGTTTATGATTTCAAGGATATCGGGCAAGCATTTCAGTATCTTGAAGGTGGAAGTGCTAAAGGAAAGGTCATCGTTAAAATGAAGTAAAGTGTTCAATGGGGATGAATACCGTTCTTGTCCGAATGGAGGACAAGAACGGATACTATAATTCTCTTTATTTTATCGGTATCCAGATTTGAGGCGGCTGGTGAGGTCCTGGATATACTTCAAGTTCAGGTATACTCGCATGCTTGTAAGGGTTGGAAGGGAACCATTCAGAAATAATCTGCTTCCATAAACGCTGCATACTCTCCGGCATTGGACCTTCGACTTCAAAGACACTCCATTTGGAAGCTGGAATTGTAAAGGATGATAATCCTTCAGGTACTTCACCATCATACGACGTAGCAATCCAGTATTCCATCTGCTTCTCCTGAATCTCGTTCTGATCCACACAGACACCTAATAATCCTTGAATTACACCATTATTCAATTCAAATAAACGATCTTCTGTACCACTCGTATACGCATCCTGCCACATCTTGGCTATGCCTCGTAAGTTTTCCCCATCAATATAAGAGAAAGCCTGCTTTATCCCTACTAATGTAAACGCAGCTTGTTCAACAATTCTGTGATTCATCGGTTCTGCTCCTTTTAGACTTAAATGAATAACCAAACGATTATACGATTTGATAGAAGTACTGTTCTTACGCGCTTCACTGGGGGCAATTCCGTGCTGCCTCCGAAAAGCTTTGGAGAAAGATTCAGGAGTGTCATAGCCATACTTGAGCGCCAGATCAATGATTTTGTGATCACTCTGTATAAGTTCATTTGCTGCCAATGTTAATCGTCTTCGTCTGATATATTCGGCTACGGTAACATCAGTTAATAAGGCAAACGTACGTTGAAAATGAAAGGGAGAAATATGAGCTTGTGCTGCAATTTGCTCCATTGTCATATTTTCGAGTAAATGTTCTTCCATATATGCAATAGCTAGCTGTAATGATTCGATCCAGTTCATACGGTTAACCACTCCTTGATTCTTATAATAGATGAAGACTGATTCAAGAACCTGTCATTATGTGCTTTCATTTGTCCGGTTAGGGAAAGAGGGAGAGGGAAACCCAATACACACGAAAAAAGATGACCCCCTGATAAATTCAAAGGCCATCTTTTGGCAAACGAAAAAAAGAATTGAACGAAAAATAACGCTATGATATAATCGTTAGCGCCATTGACAAACAAAATTAAACTATGTACTTATTTTTATCCCTACTTTAATTTTACATCTGGAATTTTGATTTGTCAATGCTCTTTTTCATCCAAAAATAGGAAAAGGAGTGGTTAGAGAGATGCAAACAAAAGATTGGCAGCTGGAACAGGAACGGCTGGAGTCTGTGAGGAACAAACTGCAGGCCAAAATCGCAGAATTGGAGCCAAAGGTTGCCGGAATGCATGACCAGGCTACGGAAATTCGCAAGCGCTTTTGGGAAGAAGTTACGATCAACACTAGCACCCACGAAGATTTCGAAGAGACTTTCTACACCATTAACCAGCAGTCCGCGGTATTGGCCGAGCGGGAACGTGGTCACATGCGGTTGACGCAGCAATGGAATAACATGAAACGTTTGCTCCCGTCCCCTTATTTTGGCCGCATCGACTTTCAGGAGAAAGGTCTGGCCCACACCGATCAGATCTATATCGGCGTATCTTCTTTTGTCGACCAAGATGGATTGAGCTTTCTGATCTATGATTGGCGTACACCGATCGCGAGCATGTACTACGATTCTTCCCCCGGTGTAGCGTCCTATGTGACGCCGATCGGAAGAATCGATGGCACAATAGAGCTCAAACGGCAATTTCAGATCCATAACGGAGAAATCCGCAATATGTTTGATGCAAACGAGACGATTGGAGACCAATTGTTGCAGCAAGTGCTCGGCAAAGGTGCGGATTCACAAATGAAAAGCATCGTGGCAACCATTCAGAAGGAACAAAACGCCATTATCCGTAATGACACAAGCCGAATGCTTATCGTACAAGGAGCAGCGGGTAGCGGTAAAACTTCGGCAGCCTTGCAGCGAGTGGCGTACTTATTGTACAAACACCGCCAGACGATCAGTGCTGATCAGATCGTCCTTTTCTCACCGAATCCGATGTTTGGCAGTTATATTTCCACTGTCCTTCCGGAGCTCGGTGAAGATAATATGCAGCAGACCACTTTTCAACAATTTCTCGACTATTGGCTCGGCTCTTCGTTGCGTCCGGAGGACATCTTTGATCAGATTGAATATGTACTGACCGCGCATGAAGCTCCAGGCTATGAGGCGCGGCTTCAGGGGATCGAATATAAAGCTTCAGATGCTTTTTTGCAGGCCTTGCAGAACTATGGAAACTGGTTGGGGCAGGAAGGTATGCGATTCAACAGCATTCGGTTTCGGAACCGGGATTTGATTACTGCGGAGCAAATGAGAGACAAATTTTACGGTTATGATCGTTCCCTGCCCTTGCTAAATCGCGTTGTACTCTTACAGGAATGGCTGCTGAAAGAGCTGGCTTCCCTGGAACGCAAGGAACGTGAAGAATCGTGGGTACAGGAAGAATTGAATTATCTCGACAACGATCAGTATGCGGATATCTTCGAAGTACTGCATAAAGATAAGGAAGTATTTGATATCGCAGAACAGTACGCCCAAATTCGTGAGAAAATAAGCAAGAAGCGTCGAGAAGATGAAGGTGATTTTGACTTTGCCCAGAAGGAGGAGGAACTGCTCGGCCGCAAGATCGTGAAAGAACGGTTTAGCCCACTAAGAAAAGGTATCAAGAAATTCTCGTTTGTTGATATCAAAGGCATATATGGCGAATTGTTTGTTGACGAAGCCACTTATCGGGAGAAAACGAATGCTACGTTTATCCCCTCGCTATGGCCTGAGATATGCAGTCAAACCAAGGAAAGCCTGATCCGGAACGAGTTGTTCCATGAGGATGCGACGCCCTATTTGTATGTAAAAGAAATGATTGAAGGTGTCCGGACAAACACGGAAATTAAGTATGTCTTCGTTGACGAGGGTCAGGATTATTCAACATTTCAATATGAATATCTCAAAAAGCTGTTTCCTCGAGCCCGTATGACCGTGCTCGGCGATTTCGGGCAAGCGATCTTCACGCAGGCTACTAATTTGGCCGCAGCTGATTCACCATTAGTCCGTCTCTACGGTGAAGCCGAAACAAGTCTTTTCTCCCTAGTACGCAGTTATCGCTCAACGAAGGAGATCGTTGAATTTACAAGAGCGATGCTTCCAGACGGAGATGAAATTGTACCCTTTGAAAGAAAAGGCCTAAAGCCCCTGCTGACGAGAAGCAACGACAGAGAGAAGCTGGATGCACAAATGGTGGCAGATATCGCTGGGCTAAGAGCCGAGGGCTTTGATTCCATCGCTATTATTACGAAGACCGCCGCCGAAAGCCACAAGGCCTATGAATCGTTACAGATTCAAGGAGGCGAAGCTTTACAGCTCGTTACAAAGGAAACGTTCAACTTCGAAAAAGGTGTAATGGTCATTCCTGTGTACCTTGCCAAAGGTGTTGAGTTCGATGCAGTCTTGGTCTATGATGCTTCGTCTGGAGCTTATAGCCGCGACAATGAACGCAAACTTTTTTATACGGCTTGTACGCGCGCTATGCATCGCCTTCATCTGTACATGGCGGGCGATTGGTCGCCTTTCATACAGGCCTTGCCAGCGGATTTGTATGAGGAATCAGAGGCCTATACAACCAAGTAAACATGCCGGGACTGTCAGATCTAACAGCGTATGAGAATTGACTACTCAAATAAGTAGCACTAGTCGCCTTTTAGGCGACTTTTTTTTGAATTTCTAAGTCATTATAGAGACGAACTTGTCAGCGATAACCTTTGGATTATTTCCATATTGTTATACTCAGCATAAATTTTATTATATGGGTGGACTAAGATTACAGTTATATAATAGAAATACGTAAACAGAAGAATAGATTGTATACATAAAGTATAGAGGAGCTAAGATCATGTTAACCAAAATGAACTTGCAGGGAAGCTGGGAGCTTCAACTGGATGAACATAAACAAGGCGCTCAAGGCCCATTTGACGATACCATAACGCTGCCGAACACGACTTCTCATGCACGCAAAGGAAGAAAGAATGATGTGGCTCACATCGGGTCTTTGACTGATGAATATGCATATGAAGGATGGGTGTGGCTGAAAAGGGAGATTGATATACCTTCAACGCTTGCTGGCAAGAAATGCAGTTTGTATCTGGAACGCACGCGCATAACCAAGTTATGGGTCGATGGTGAAGAAGTTGGAGCGCAGGATAGTCTTAACACCCCCCATGTGTATATCTTGCCGGAAGGGCTATCGGAGGGAGAACACACCCTCACTATCCGGGTCGATAATACGGAATATCCGACGAAAGGCGGACATCTTACATCCATCGATACTCAGACCAACTGGAACGGAATTACCGGGAAGCTGGAGCTTCATTTTTACCACGATGTGCACTTGGGTGAGGTACAGATCTATCCCAATGCTACAGAGCGAACATTCAGAATCACAAGTACATTGTCCACATCGATACCAGGTACTGTATTGTCCGTTACTGCGCAAACCTTCAAGCCGCTCTTAAAAGAGACTCATGGATATATAGCATCAGACAGAAATCATGTGGTGAATGAGCAAACCTATCTATGTAACCAGGATGAAGTTCATGTGCTCTACAATATGGGAGACGACGCATTTCTCTGGAGTGACTCTGACCCACATCTGTATGTGCTGACCCTTACTCTGATGGGTGAACATGGCGATGTGCTGGATACAACTGAAATCATAACAGGACTGCGAGATTTTGAAGCTAATGGAGATGCTTTTACCATCAACGGTCGAAAGACCTTTCTTCGTGGAAAACATGATGGTCTAATCTTCCCGCTTACAGGTTACGCGCCAACCGATGTGGATGAATGGCTGCAAATCCTGAGTATTTCCAAATCATATGGTATAAATCATTATCGTTTCCATACCTGTTGTCCACCTGAAGCAGCGTTCACCGCTGCAGATATGCTTGGTATCTATATGGAGCCTGAGTTGCCATTCTGGGGAACAATCACGGATGAACTTGACCCACAGCATAATCAGGCTGAACAGGACTATCTTATTCGTGAAGGCTTTGCCATGCTCAAGGCGTTTGGGAATCATCCTTCTTTTGTAATGATGTCACTCGGTAATGAACTTTGGGGCAGTAAAGAAAGACTGAATGCCATTATCAAAGCGTATAGAGCATTTGATCCACGCCCTCTGTACACCCAGGGTTCAAACAATTTTCAGTTCACTCCGCTGATTCTAGAGGAAGAAGATTTTTACTGTGGCGTACGTTTTTCCAAAGATAGACTTTTCCGCGGCTCTTATGCCATGTGTGATGCACCGTTGGGTCATGTTCAAACCGACGTGCCTGGTACCCTGAAGGATTACGACGACATGATCTTGCCAGATAGGACAGTTTCGGAGAATGAGGGAATTCAAGCAGAAGAATCGGAAATTCAAATTCAATATGGCACGGAGGCCAAGATCGTGAAAGCCGCTTCTGTTGAACAACAACTCATTCCACATCTACCCGTCATCTCCCATGAGATTGGACAATATGCCATGTATCCCAATTATGAAGAGATCGAGAAGTATACCGGATCGCTGAAGGCAAAAAACTTCGAGGTGTTTCGGGAACGATTGCAATCCAAAGGAATGGGACATCTGGCTGAACCCTTTTTCAAAAGCTCTGGCAAACTTGCAGTAGCCTGCTATAAGGAGGAGCTTGAGGCGGCATTTCGATCCAATCATCTGGCAGGATTTCAATTGCTCGATCTTCAGGACTTTAGTGGACAGGGGACCGCACTGGTAGGTATTTTGGATGCCTTCATGGATCCGAAAGGGCTGGTTACTCCTGAGGAGTGGAGGACGTATTGCTCCGATGCAGTCCTTCTGGCCCGATTCGAGAAATTTAACTACAATTCGGGTGAAGATTTCAATGCCCATATTCAATTAAGGTACTACCGGGCAGATTCATTGAGTGGTCAGACTGTGGAGTGGGAAATGCGTGATTCGGATCAGCGGATTGTACAAGGAAAAGACGAGATTTCCTTTGTATCTGGAGAAACTTGGTTTGAGATTAGCCAAATAAAGTTCAAGCTGCCTGATGTGAAAAAGATGACGCCAATCACTCTATCCCTGCATATTCCAGGTACCGATATTCGGAAACAATATGACCTATGGGTATACCCTGATCATGATGTGACAGCTATTGAACAAGACTATATTTATAAGGAATTGTCCGATGAAGTAATTGCCTTACTTGAAAAAGGTGAGAGCGTGCTGCTGCTCCCAACACTCGAAGATAACGACAGTTCAGTCGAAGGCACATATTGTACCGATTTCTGGTGTTATCCGATGTTCCGATCCATTTCGGAAAGCATGAACAAGCAAGTTCCCGTCGGCACACTAGGCATTCTAATCAATAACTCACACCCTGCATTGAAGCACTTTCCAAGTGAGACCCATTCCACTTATCCTTGGTGGCATATCGTTATGAATTCACGGTCTATTATTTTGGATAAAGTCGCAGAGAATGTTCAACCTTTCGTTCAAACCATCGATAATTTTGAACGTAATCATAAGCTGGGGCTGCTGTTTGAATGTCAAGTTGGAAAAGGCAAGCTGCTGGTTGGAGCACTACATTATGATAAATTGATTAAACAGACAGAAGGGCGCCAGTTACTCTACAGCCTTGCACAATATGTAAAAAGTGAGGACTTCCAACCGGAAGCCAAGATAGAAATGGATGATCTTCAACAGTTGTTAGGAAAGAAATAGATATAGTTAACGTAAACATTATTATGTAAACTTATTTAAGTCAGTTTTATTTCTTTTTACCTTAATGACATAAAACCTCCATCATATGTAAACCGTAATGGGGTACGCATGAAGGAGGATACATATGAAAAGTCATGTGCATCAAAAAGAAGAAGAGAAACTGAGCTGGATTAGTCTTTCCTTATTTGGAGCGGGGTGTACGCTGGGAACCGGATTTTTCCTCGGAACAAGTCTGGCTATTCATTGGTCCGGTTTATCCGTGCTTGTACTTTTGGTGCTGGCTGCTGCGGGGACCTATTTTGTATTTGGAGCATTAGCTCAGATGACGGCAGAAGATCCGAAAGAAGGGGCTTTTCGAACATATGCCGGTGAAGCGTTCGGCCCATGGGCCGGTTTCGGAAGCGGATGGATGTATTGGTCTTCCGAAATGCTGATCATGGGCAGTTCATTAACTGCTCTCGGATTATTCTCTCAATTTTGGTTTCCCAAGTTTCCGTTGTGGGTGTTTGTGGCAGTATACGCATGTATTGGATTGTTCATCGCCGCATTGGGAGCCAAAGGGTTAACTCAAACAGAAAATGTACTCGCAGTAATCAAGTTAGCTGCAACGGTTGCTTTTATCGCAATTGCAGCAGCGGCTTGTCTGGGCTGGTTAGATGTGAAGATTACGCCGCAGAAAATAACGAATGAATGGTTCCCTCACAAAATAAAAGGCGTGTGGACCGGGTTTATTTATGCCTTTTTTGCCTTTGCCGGGATTGAGGTCATGGGTTTAATGGCAGCCAAGCTGAAAGAACCTAAAGATGCAGTGAAATCAGGCAGAGTGATGTTATTAACCGTCAGTACGCTGTATGTTGTGGCGATTGCCTTAATCCTTCTTCTGGTTCCTGCTGCTAAATTAACACCAGACGAGAGTCCTCTCGTCAAAGCGATGTCATCGATTGGATTTACGGTCGTGGTTCATATTCTCAATGGAATTTTGATAATCGCCGGGTTCTCCACGATGGTCGCTTCAATCTATGCGATTACGTCCATGTTGGTTAAATTGGGTGAAGACGGAGATGCACCGAAGATGTTTACGAAGACTTGGGGAAAAAAGAACATGCCCCTATATGCATTAGGATGCACTGCGGCTGGATTAATCATTTCTACTCTCCTGGCATTATGGATGCCTAAGAGCCTATTCGAATATGTAACAACCGCAGGTAGCTTGGTATTAATGTATACCTGGCTTCTGATTTGCATCACGTATATCAAGAAAATGAAGCCAACAAGTTGGAATCGCATCAAAGTGTGGATCGCCATGGTCCTTATACTTGCAGCAGTAGCTGGCACGGCTATGGAAAAAGCCAGCAGAAGAGGTCTGCTGGCAAGTATAGGTCTTGTTGTATTGATAGCCTTGATTACTTACATTGTAAACAAAGTACGAAAACCGCAACCTTCGCCATCTACTGAACCATCAAAGCCCTGAATGGGTGACTCTGGTATCAGCTATTTCGTTAATTTACTAATGGCTTGCTTCATGCGCATAAAAGGACATTTGGAAGGGGTCTGCTCGTCATCGGGCAGGAAATATTGTTTCCATTCCAGATTATCCTGTTCCCCATACCACATGAGCGAAGGATGAGCAGGAACGGCATCATAGGCCGCCAAACGCTTACGAATCAAGGTTTTCATTTTTCGGCCAAGAGGTGTGTTGTCATTAATCGATTCAAACACCCACCGTGGTTGAAAAGCAAACATAAGATAAGGGAAGTGCCTACTGGCTCTAAGTTCGTGCGCGGGAGTGGCACAGAAACAAAAGTAAGGCTCCCCGCCAAAGCAAAATTCCCATGTGGCTTCATGCGGATCAGTCGAAATATGTTCAGGCCAGGAGGCAGTATCCAGTGAACTTACCCGGTTAAGCATCTCCCAGAACAAGGACTGATACTGCTCAACTGTTGTGTTGTTTCTCAAATCATCCGGTGTCTCGCAAATGACAACCAAAGAAGCGTAATGTCCCGTTTCCCGAGAAACAGGCCCATATTGACTAAGTAATTCCGCCATGTCTTCAGCAGAAGCTTGTGTACGCGGATCCCTGGTGAATCCGTATCTCAAATGTCCGGAGAGAAAACCCATCCGTCCGGGTACACAAGGATACGTATTATCCTCATCTGCAATCATATTGGAAAATTTTGAATAAGCGTCCTGCTGCCATTCGGGCAGACCTTTGAATGATGCATTTATTTCATCGGCACTGTACAGCTCTGCCATGGATTCCCCAACTCCATTCCACATGATACCGTTAACGTATTAATGCGGATGGCGTTGGGTGACTGTCCAGTGTAGTTTTTATGTCAGAAAAAGATAGATCGTACAGCTTCAAAACCGAAGTACAGGCCAAATCCGATCAGACAGATTCCTGAGATAATGGAGATCCAGCGCAAAACGGTTTCGTTGCTGCGTTTATGAAATCGACTAGCCATGCCAGCCATGATGACATCCCAGACAAGGATTCCTATGAAAATACCAGAACTGTATAGTAGCAGATGAGCGGTGTCGGTATGCTTCACGGTTGTAGCAAGGATAGAGCCGTAAATGCCGAGCCAGAATAAAATATTCAGGGGATTGGACAGGGCCATGAGAAAGCCAGAGACAAAAGATTTCCCAACCCTCGCTTCTGCTGTAGAAGAGGTTTGGATACCGTCTTTTAACTTGGAAAGTGTTTCCACACCGGTATACACCAGAATAAAACTGCCAAAAGACCAAAGAAAAGAGCGCATGAAAGGCGTGTCCAGAAAATGGGCAACTCCAAAGTAGATCAGAAGCATGTACACCAAATCGGCAAACATGGCTCCCAGTCCCAGAATCCAGGCATGCATAAATCCGTGGCGGGCTCCGCGATCCAACTGAGCGGCATTAATCGGACCAATTGGAGCGGATAGTGAGATTCCCAGAATAATATAACTAAACAGTACAGACATATACGCGTTCACTCCTTAACGGGTTCGACGAATTGTACCGGTAAGTCACACACATATGGGTACAAGTCATCGTATTCCCGTCTGGAGCAAATTAGAACAAGCTGTGTGTCGCTTAATCTGATAAGGACTCTACATCCAGCTGAATGGCTGTACAATGATATCCGTTGCATGAGCTTTCTTCACAAGGACAAGCTGACAGACCGATAACCAAATCAATCAATGCCTCCATCTCCACATAATCACCGGCGCGCGAATCTGGAGCTACGACATCAATCTTGCCCAGATCATCTACGACCGATTTCATAAACAAATTAAATGGATAATGCTGATCCGGCGGCAAGATCCCGAACGGTTCAAGAGCCTGATTTAGGTTATGATAGCAGCTTGCATGATCCTTTTTGTCATATAATACTTCATACATTTCCGGACGACAGGCAGAGTTGAAGAAATCATGAACACCAACCGTGTCACGAACGATCTTAAGCAATGGTTGATATTGATTGGAATACACGGATTGTCCTGGTTTGATCCGGTAGGACCGCAAAACGTCCATCGTTACACCTGGGTCTAGTCGATTATTGGCATTTTGAGCATCATATGCAACAAAATCAACGACCTGCTGCCCCTCCAAATCGGTCACCCGAATTAATGAACCTTTATTTACCTTGACGGCATAACCCGTTTTGGCCGGGATACGAACAGACTGTTTATGGCGTTCCGTTGTATTCATATTCATTCGTCACATTCCTCCGCAGTTTTTGCTTTCAGTATGCGGAGCTGACATGGCTTTCATGCACATTGGCAAACATAAGGCTCACATTGAAAATGATACAGGTTGTATTCAGCGTTTATGCTGGAAACAGTGGATTACCCTTCATGCCGACCCATAGTTCGGATGTTTCCAGCTGACCAGCCAGATGAAGCAACCAGTCTTCACGGCCTTTGGTTGCCATAATCTGTACACCCATGGGCAGGCCTTCAGGAGTCAGATGCACAGGAACACTCATGGCGGGTTGACCCGTCAGATTCGCGAGCTGAGTGAACGGAGTGTAGGTAAGACTTGGTTCAAACATCTCATAAATCAACTGCTGCTGCTGGATCTTGTCCAAATCGCTAATACGCATCAGATGCTGAATTTGTTCATCATGAGGTGTCAATTCGCCGATTTTGGGTGCCGGAAAAGCATTGACAGGTGTGACATAAAAATCATAGCGTTCAAACAATGTGGACATCTGAGCTGCGGCAACATCCCATTCGGCCAGACTATGTACGAATTCGGCAGCGGATACTTTTTTGCCTGCTTCAGCCAGCACCCAGGACTCGATCTCCATATCAGCAGAGGTTAATGCTCTGCCCATAGAACGTTCCATCGAAGAGATCATCGCCGCCATTTCGCCGCTGTTCATCATGTAATAGTTCTCCATCAATTTGACTCCATTAACCGGACTCAGCTTTTCTTCAACCTCATGACCTTGTTCTTCCAGCCAGCGGACGAGCTTGTATACAGATTCTTTGGCTTCCGCGCTGACAGGTGTCCCCACAGGCGAATCCGTAGTATACGCAATTTTCAGTTTGCGTTGATGAGGATAGTGCATATCAGCCAAGTAGCTTCCTGGAAAGAGGGGAGCATGAAACGCAGCTTCTGGCTGAATCACTTGCAGTGTATCCAGCAAAGCAGCGCTGTCGCGAACGGAACGGGACAAGGCAAAATCAATTGAAGCACCCTGCCACTGACGACCAACTCCCGGTCCAACAGGTGTCCGTCCACGTGTAGGTTTTAGTCCGAACAAGCCGCTGAATGAAGCAGGGATTCGGATGGAACCGCCACCGTCACTGGCTCCCGCAAGGGGTACAATTCCCGAGGCTACCGCGGCAGCGGCACCTCCACTTGAACCGCCTGGCGAGTGATTCGTATTCCATGGATTTCGACTTGGACCGTGAAGACGGGGTTCAGTAATATTTTTCAGGCCAAATTCCGGTGTGTTGGTATGTCCGATGATAATGAAGCCTGCATCGCGCAGACGGGAAACGAAATTAGAATTCCGCTGTGCCCGATGCTCACTGAGAAGACGAGAACCCGAGGTGAGAATTTCACCTTCCAGGGATTGAGAGATATCTTTCAATAACAAGGGCACGCCGGCAAAGGGCTGCTCTCCCGGGCGAACTATACTCGCTTCCTGACGTGCACGTGTTTCATATGTACGAATGACTGCATTGAGCTGCGGGTTCACTTCTTCCAGGCGTGCATACGCCGCTTCCAGCAATTCGACAGGCGATATCTCCCGTGCGCGAACCAATTCAGCCAAACCTATAGCATCGTAAGATGTATACGAAAATGATGAAGACGAAGACATGATGATCGTTCCTCTCTAAATTGACTTAATCTACTATTCCATAAGTCATCGTACCACCGGAATAGCGAAAAGACAAAAGGCACTGAACATCTCAAAGGATGTCCAGTGCCTTAATTGATTTGCTTTTATATAAAATTCAATCCGTACGGAGCTTTGGTGCACCGTCAGCCGGAGTCGCTGATCGTTCTTGCTGTTTGGAGATGGCGAATAGGGCAATCCAGATGAGGATGAAGCCCACCAGTTGCTCCCATGTAATTAATGTGCGGAATGCAATCCAGTTTACCAGTACACCGGCCATCGGGAAGCTCAGTTCTGCGAGCGTTGCGACTGAGGCCTTGGTGGAGGAGAGCCCTTTGTAATATAACAGAAGACTCAGTAACCCTGGCAGTAATGCCTGACCCAGAATATTAAGTGCTACAGCCGCCTGTTCACCTGTAGCGGAAGGGAATGTCCAGGCAGCACCTTCGTTCCACGTCATAAAGATCAGCAGTGGCAAGGCTACGACAAAGCGCAGAGAGGTGACCGTTTCATAACGGGTTTGCCCCAGCATCAGCCGCCCCATAACTGTTGAACCGCCCCACAATGCAGCTGCACCCAGTGATAACAGGCTACCTGCATGAACCCAATTGTCCCAGTTGCCAAGGGGAAGGGTAAATCCAAACGTGAGCAGGTATGTTCCTGCAAGTGCAATGATAAACAGTCCACCGAAGCGGCGAGGCAATGTTTCTTTCAGCAGCAGCTTAGCCAGAACAATCGCAAATAGCGGCTGCATCTTTTGCAATAACAAAACGGTGTTGGGATCGTTATGCGTAAGTGCCAGGGTGAACAATACCGTGGCGAGAGCAGATCCTCCCCAGGAGATAAATATCACGGCAATCCAGTGGCGAGCACGCAGGTTTTTCAGATCGGCCCGGAACTTCCATAACACGGGAATCGCCACAAGGCTGACAATAATATGTTCCACCAGTACAATCTGCGTGGAGGTCATCGTTTTGAGCAAAATAATACGGAACAGTGGATCTACACCCCAAAGGGCGGCGCCGAGCACGACGAGCCAGAATCCGGTATTACTTCGTTCCTTGCGGTAAACTGTTGATGCAGGTTGTGTCTTTTCCATATTCAGGACTCCTTCGTCAGAACACGGAATCTTCAGTTGGCAAAATCGACAAAAGCCCCCGTTTTGGTATACACCAAATAAACGGGGGCTCAATCATTGACATGTCGTACGAAAATAAGCCTTTCGGTAACGGCATGTCAATGTGTTGATCTTCTCTCATCCGGACTTTACCGTCGGCCTTGGAGTCACACCAAGTCAGTCGCTGAATCCCTACATCGGGTCAAACAGCGAGTCGCGGGCTGGTTCCGAAGAACATCACCGCCGGTTGGGAATTGCACCCTACCCCGAAGATCCTATTCAATTATATTGTGTATTGAACAAGCTGTAACATTAATAAGTCCATCTTATTCCTGTAAGCGCTAGCAGTTCAAGTGTTTTTTTAGAATATGATATTCCAGCTTCCTTGTTGTCTGCGTAATAATACAATCTGTCCTGCATGATACGCATCGTGGAGTACCCAGCGGGCAAGCTCATGTGCCCATTTTTCATCTGTATCCATGTACGGGGCTTCAAGATCGGATTCTTCTAATGAAGCGAGCTGATCACGAAGTTGTCCGGCTAATTGCGTTGTATTTTGCATAAGTACACTCCAGCCAGCAGTATCAGAAGGGTCGCCCGGATCTCCGAAGGTGGATTCATTGTTTTCGGCAGGAGCACCAGAGGGTGTTGTGCCCTGAATACGACTCAACAAGCGATGATTATAGTAATACATATGGTTAACCAACTGCCAGATGCTTAATCCACCGGATGATGGAACCCAGGCTGCCTGTTCAGCAGTCAGTCCTTCGAGTGCCTTGGATAAAGGCACAATCCAGTTACATTGATCCCAGGTATCATCTTTCTGAATGAGCAATAGTTCTGTTGCTGTTGTAGTCATTGATTTTTCCTCCCTAAAATGAATTCATGGTAACTAGCTAAAGTGCTTAAATGTGGTTACAATTAATATAACCCAAACATGAATAATTGTAACTATCTTTTTAAATATAGGTAGTTACATTTTAGCGGAGGTACGTATGGATAGACTATGGACTGATTTTGTAAACAGTGATTACCATGACTGGCGTGGCGGGGATCGTTCAGAGGACAAGCTTGGTAAAACCGAATGGCAGCAAGGATTTATCAAACAATGGCAACTGATTGCACCTGTACCTGCTTCTCCGGAAGAGGAGGGAGCCTTGAGAAACTTTAGAAATGAATTGCAGGCTCTTGCAAGTCGTTTATCTGACGGAAATGCATTATCGAACCAAGACCTGGAATGGCTAAACGCCATGATGAAGGAAGGTCAAGTCATAAGAAAACTGAACGTTGGAGATGAGGGACTTAAGCTTTCACTTATTCCTGTAGGAACTCAATGGAAGCAGGTCATGGCTGAGGTAGCAGCCGATTTTGCCATCACCCTAGTTGAAGGGGATGGGGGAAGGATTCGTATCTGTGACAATACGGATTGTCGTTGGATGTTCTATGACGATACGCGCAGTAGAACCCAGAAGTATTGTGATGACAAGATGTGTGGTAATCTGATGAAGGTTAGAAGATTTCGGGCAAAACAGAAGAAGGATCAGCAGCAAGAGTAGAGTGTATGAGAGTACGGCGTATGCACAGAGTGATTTGCGGTACTTTTCGACAACCGGGAAATGTTCAATAGGTTTTTTTGTAATCAAAATTGAATGTTTCCATCCTCTTCTATATAATGGTTATATACTTAAAATATTTCAGCTAGTCATTTCATCATCAGAGATTAACATCCGGGATTCAAGCGTATATCCAACAAAAAACAATGATTGGAGATGTGTCTTGTGGGGACAAGTTATCTACTGAAAAATGGTTGTGTATTGTCTATGGATTCGTCGGTAGGTCAGTATAAACGGGCGGACGTTCTTATTGAGGATTCTCTTATAACTGCTATCCGGCCCGACCTGAGTTGTATTGAAGCGGAAGTAATAGATGCATCGGAGATGATCATACTCCCTGGACTTGTAGATACGCACCGGCATGTATGGGAATCACTTCTAAAAACAGCGGGAACCAACTGGTCACTTCCGGTCTATCTGCAGAATCTCTACTATGGAGCGATGGGAAGTAAACTCCGGCCACAAGACAGCTATATCGCCAATTTTCTCGGTTCTTTGGAAGCGCTTAATGCAGGAGTGACCACGGTGCTTGACTGGAGTATGCCGTATTCCCCGGAGCATACGGATGAACTGATTCGCGGACTTCAGGATGCGGGTATTCGGTCGGTTTTCGCTTATGGTCTACCGGGTGAGACGCCCTACTGGAACAGAGAGAGCAAGCTGACGTATTCGAATGATGTGAGAAGAGTCAAGGAACAGTATTTTTCTTCACGGGATCAGCTTCTCACGTTCGGCCTTGCAATTCGTGGTCCGGAGTTCAGCCATTGGGATACCACAGTGAAGGAAATTCAGCTTGCTCAAGAGCTTGATGCGATATGTTCAATGCATGTTGGCTTTGGAAGCTGGGGATCCGTAGATCGTTCGATAAGTAAAATGTATGAGGCTGGTTTACTGAGCCCAGGCCTGAACGTCGTACACGGAAATACGATGGATACGGATGAGTATAAAATGTTGGCCGATAGCGGCGCCTCACTGTCCGTCACACCAGAAGTAGAGATGATGATGGGGCATGGGTATCCGGCAACGGGGTACTTCCTTGAAAACGGAGGAACTCCAACGCTCGGAGTCGATGTTGTAACATCGACGGGTGGGGATATGTTCTCCCAGATGAAATTTGCACTTCAAGCTGAACGTTCCCGTGAAAATGAACAACTTTTGCTGCAGGGTGAAATGCCTGGCGAGCTTAATCTGCAATCCAGTCAAGTTCTAAGATTTGCAACTTCTGCTGGCGCGAAGGCTCTGGGACTTGAGCGGAAGATTGGTACACTTACGCCAGGTAAAGAAGCAGATCTGATTATGATCCGAACCACCGATCTTAACTTGTTCCCGGTGCATGATCCGGTTGGAGCCGTCGTTCAATTTGCCAATCCATCCAATGTGGATACCGTGTTTGTAGCAGGTCAGCCGGTGAAGCGCGAAGGCAAGCTGCTGCATGTCGATCTGAACGAGGTTCGGCGGAAGGCTTTGGACAGCAAGGAATATCTGCTATCTCAATATCAGATGTCGGATGCAGAGCGAATTGTATTTTCATAAGTTAGATGATCCGTGTGAGTGAAAGAGTGATTCTCTTCCGGAATGAATAGAGTGGATGTTCTTATCTCGTTTATAGATCTATTAGCGTTACAAGTGATGGGCCGCATACGGATATGCGGCTCTTTGGCGTAGTGTTTATCGTGCAACAGGACAGGGGGAGCAAGGAATAAACCGCAAAAAGAGGCGAAAAGGCACTGTATTTGCATAGTTGCATGTAACAACCAGTTTATGATGTTTTGGTTAAGAAAAAAGCTATTAAAAAACTGCGCATAATATAAATTATACGCAGTTTTCTTTTAAATCGATTTTCATATTCTCCCCTGTCCAACAGATCATGATAAATTTCGTCTAGAACGCACAAAATATACCTTCACCCAAAAATAAATTTAACAAAGCAACGCGACAAAGTGTAGAAATCGATAGATTTTTGTAGTTGATCGGTAAGATAGAACAAAGGACTTTTTCATAGAACAGATGACCCAAACAAAATATTTGAAGTAAAGAGACACATTCATCATTTTCAATACGAGAGGAAACTGTGTATGAACGAAAACCAGAATCGATCTTCCCTGTTTAGAAAAAAGCCAATTGCCACCGGAGATAACGAAAGCAACATGTTGAAGAAGGTGCTTGGCCCATTGGATCTGATGACTCTCGGGGTAGGTGCGATTATCGGTACGGGGATCTTTGTATTAACTGGTGTTGCTGCCGCAAAATATGCAGGTCCCGGTTTGGTACTTTCTTTTCTGCTGGCAGGTATTATCTGCGCCTTCGCTGCATTGTGTTACTCGGAGTTTGCTTCCAGTGTGCCTGCTTCAGGAAGTGCGTATACATATAGCTATACCGCTTTTGGCGAAGTCATTGCCTGGATTCTCGGATGGGATCTTATTCTGGAGTATGGATTTGCAAGTGCGGCTGTTGCCAGCGGCTGGTCTGGATATTTTCAAACGTTATTGTCTGGATTCGGGTTGCAATTACCCCATGCGCTCACTAGTGCATTTAGTCCTGAAAAGGGAACCTATTTTGATATCACCGCAGCGGTGATTACGTTAATCATTACATTCCTGCTCACCCGAGGGGTGAAAGAGGCTGCTCGTGCCAACGGAATCATGGTAGCGATTAAAATTATCGTGGTGCTGATCTTTATCGGAGTGGGTGTGTTCTATGTGCAGCCGGATAACTGGCAACCATTCCTTCCGTTTGGCATCTCAGGGGTAACCGCAGGGGCGGCAACGGTATTTTTTGCTTACATTGGTTTCGATGCGGTATCCACGGCTGCGGAAGAAGTGAAACGTCCTCAACGGGACTTGCCAATCGGTATTATTGCATCCCTTGCGATCTGTACGGTGCTTTACATCGTTGTATCATTAATCCTGACAGGGATTGTACCTTATCACATGCTGAATGTGAGTGATCCGGTTGCCTTTGCCTTTGAGTTTGTGCAATTGAAAGGATTGTCCTGGATTGTTTCGCTTGGAGCGATTACCGGAATTACCACTGTATTACTTGTAATGATGTATGGTCAGACACGTTTGCTTTATTCCATGTCACGAGACGGACTATTGTCTCCGGTGTTCTCCAAAGTCAGTGGTAAAAGCCAAACACCTGCTACGGGAACTTGGGTTGCTGGGATCATCGTCGCTTTATTCTCGGGATTCATCTCACTTGGTCATCTGGCGGAGTTGACGAACATCGGAACACTGTTTGCTTTCGCGGTTGTGAGTCTGGGGATTATCGTATTGCGTAAAAACAACCCGGAACTCAAAAGGGGATTCCGCGTGCCTTTCGTCCCATTGATTCCTATTCTGAGTGCTGTTGGCTGTATGTACCTCATGACACGTCTTGCGGCTCTGACCTGGATTACGTTCTTCGGTTGGTTAATTATTGGTTTAATCATCTACTTTGTCTACGGTCGTCATCACAGTCATTTAAATCCGGCACGGCGTATATCGGACACGTTCAAAACAACAAAGGGGAAATAGCTGTCATAGCTGATTCCTACATTGTAGAGATATCTTGAAAGATTAGTAAATTAATTTGTCACACTGAAACTATACGTTAATAGAGTCAACTGCATTGTCTCATACTGCATCGCCAAAGCGGCGCGGTATGGGGCTTTTTTTGTGAGAGCAGTTCATGTAATGCGAAAAAAAGCAGAGATAGATAAGGCTATATTTGGGTATCTAATAAGTAATACATCTATCCTTGTGAGCGGAACCGGGGTTGCGGTCAGGGCAAATATGACATATATTTGGGGGTGTGACATGCCATCAGACATAGGAGAGGGGATGTACCATGAACACACCAGTACATACCAATCAACAGCACCATAATTCGAATTTCGGTTTTGCATTGGCTGACTCAGCCGTACTTGCCGAGACGAAGCTAATCCTTTCACATCCAGAGGACACAAACAAATATCAAGTGGATATTGATCCGCAGCGGCTTTTGAAGGATGGACGCAAAGTATCGGTTGTTGCACAACATATGAATGCACCGCTGGATCGACAAGATGCCATTATCATATATGGGGAGGAGCTGGGATTTGCACAATATGCAGTTACCCTGCGACCAGACAGTACATGCTCACTCACTCCCATTGAAGGAATAGATCATCCGATCGTATTGAATTTGGGTGACTTTGCAGAAGGGGAATACGAGCTGCGAATTTCACTGCATGTCAAAACACCCCGCATCGCAGAGGGACCGCTGGAGCCCGAGCAGCATGCCATGGTGAAATACGCTCAGGTGGTAACAGTTGCGATATGTCTGTTTCCAGCCGAAGCTTCGCAGATGAATACAGCGCTTGAAACGGTATGGACACGGGATAATCATGTGTTTGACTCCTACGGCAGTGGTGGCTTTATTCTCGCAGATCTGCCTCGTATGGCGAAACTTGTAGAAGATCTGATCGGTTCTGGAAACCATAATCTGATTGAACAATTCAGTGAGGGTGACCTTTCGGACACCTTGCTGGAGGAAGGTCTCATGGCGATTGCCTGGGGAGTAACACCTTGGTGTTATTCGATATATTCGGCTCCGGATGAACATTCGAGAACTATACTTTCGGTAGACAAGCTGGGTGATGAACCTCAGACCACGGGGATATACCGTGTGCATCCTGAAATTAAACAATTAAGTATCGTGCCGGTAAACGAATTGGCATACTGGCCATCCTGTGCAGAGAAAGCATGGCCTGTAATTGATGTTGCGGGTGAAGGCGAGACGTTGCGTATGGACTTGTATGTTCAGATCTGTGAATCAGTGAATGGACTGCACGAAAATCCACTCCCTTCATTTGTACTCACCCGCAGTGAGGGACAACCCGAAGCGATCATTCCACTAATCGATGTCGTAATTGTAGATTAATAAATAGAAGTGTGGTGACGAACACAGATGATGACCGAAGAGATTCAGGAGCAATACGCCGATGAGCTTGAAGCTTTTCATATATGGATGAAAGATGCGGGCTACACGGGACATACGGTAAAATCATACACAGGTGACGTTGCTGAATTTCTCGTCTCTATTCATGGAAAGTCACTGGAGCAGGTCAAAAAACTTCATGTGTTATCCTTCTTGTCCCGAGCTCGGGAACGAGGGGTAAGTGACTCGACGCGTAATCGGAAACACGCTGCGGTGAACTGTTTTTATAAGTCATTGATTGAGCTTGAATTGGTGACCAATAACCCAGCTTTCGGAATCAAGAAATCCAAAACCGAGCAAAATCGGGCCCCCGTCTTCCTTGATGAAAGCGGTTTGGAACGATTTTTGCAATCGGTTGAGGGTAAGTACCGTACACGAAACCTGGCTATTTTTCTACTCATGGGATACATGGGATTGCGGGTCGGAGAGGTGCATGCCTTGAACTGCAAAGATTATAATGCGGAACGGCGCACACTGGATGTATTCGGTAAGGGCCGGAAATGGCGTACATTGCCTGTGCCTGAGACCGTTGCCGAACTGTTATCCCAGGCTCTTCAGGAGCGGCTGGATCCATGGCGGGCGAAAGAAGAGGCATTATTCGTGTCTCAAAAGGGGAAACGATTGTCGATACGCAGTATTCAGCTTATATCAACCGAAACTTTTGAACGCTTTCAGCAGGAATCAGCCTCCAATCAGCGTGTGAACTATTCCAGTCATAAACTGCGTCACTCATTTGCGACCATGATGCTTAGACGCGGAGCAGATCTGCGAACGGTTCAGGAGCTGTTGGGTCACTCCTCCATTCAAACCACCACAGTGTACACCCACGTAACCAGCCGCGAGAAGGAAGAAGCGATGGCCTTGCTGGATGTCAAACTTCCCGCGTTTGTGGCTGATATGTAAAAGATAAGCTTTGTTTATATAATAGAAGAAAGTAATGATAGAAAAGCCTGTCCAAAACGACAGGTTTTTTTTGCATTTTGATGGAGTGGATTATTAATACATTTAATGGAAAATGAGAGGCGGTCTGAAATTATAAAATAATTTCGTTTTTTATTATTACAGAATAATTATTATGTAAACTTAAATTATGAAATCAATGTTTACTTTTCTTTTCCATATGAAATAGGGTGATATACTACCCAGACATTGACCTTCAATTGAAACTTAACGATATACAACAGTGTAAGCTATTAATAAGACCAAAGGACCACTCGCATCTTCGCAATGAAGATACAGGTGGTCCTTTAGTTATACAACCTTAACGCTATTTAATCATTATAAAATAACGTGATTAGTCAAACGCCTGGATTTGGATTTACTCCAGTCCGGCAATTTGTTCCTTCAATTTGTTAGCAGAGGCTTGGAAAGCGACTTTCTCCGTCTCATTCAAAGGAAGTGGCAAAATCTCACGCACGCCGTTGCGGTCAACTACACATGGAACACCCAGATATACATCGGATACGCCATTGTAATCTTCCAGCAATGTGGAAACGTTCAGTACGGAGCCTTCATTGCCCAGAATGGCAGCCACAATACGGTCCAAAGCGAGCGCAATTGCATAGGAAGTGGCACCTTTGGCATTAATAATCTCATAAGCCGCATTTTTAGTCCGGTCGAAGATATCTTGTTGTGTTTCTTCATCCAGATCCAGATTCGTTCCTGCAACGTTGGCGAGACTCCATACCGGTACTTCGGAATCGCCATGCTCCCCGATAATATGAGCGTGAATACTGCGTGGATCAATTCCTTTGTTTTTACCAATAAGGTAACGGAAACGTGCGCTGTCCAGCAAAGTACCAGAACCAATTACGCGTGAAGCGGGCCAACCGCTTTGTTTCCAAGAAGTATAGGACAAAATATCTACAGGGTTCGTTGCAATCAAAAGAATACCATGGGAATTAACCTCAGTTATACGTTCAATGATCTCTTTGAAAATGCTTGCATTTTTCTTCAGTAGATCAATGCGAGTCTCTCCTGGTTTTTGGGAAGCACCTGCAGTAATAATAATGATGTCTGCGTCTTTGCAGTCGGAGTAATCGCCTGCCCATACTTTAACGCCTCCGGTAAATGGGAGACCGTGGTTCATATCCAGCATTTCGCCGGTAGCCTTATCATGATTCACATCCACAAATACCAACTCGGACGAACGCTGTCTTAACATCAGCGTGTATCCCGTTGTTGTTCCCACCGCACCCATGCCTACAATAACGACACGACTTGGTTTGAGCGCTGCACTGTTTACCATTTTCATATCCTCTCCTTTTTGGGGTATACTTCCATCCATATTAAGGGATAAGCGTGCGAAAAGCGAGCCATGTCTATAAACTTTTTCACATTTCATGTCTTTTTACGGAGGATTTCGTCGAAAACCTGGTTTATGTTTTATACAAGAAACAGATGCACTAAAATGATCGCTGTCTGCTTCCAGAGAGTGGAGATGAACCTTTTCGACATCGTTTGTGGTAGAATAGGAGCAGTGGATTCAGATGAATCGTAAAAACAACATGAATGGACAGGCATGCGCGCCTGCTTATTGGATGAGAGAGGTGGAAACCACTTGCGTTCGCAATGGATCAAAATCGCGCAGACAGCATTGCTGTCTATCGGTATAGCTGCTCTGCTGGCGGCTTGCACCGATTCGGGAGAGACCCCGGTGGCAGAGCCGCCGCAGGAGCAAGAAGATAACGGGAATATGGGCCAGACCTTAACTGTTGTTCCCCCCGCAAACAGTACACAAGCTTCGGATACAGCCAAATATCAAATTCAGACCCGTTTAACCGATTTCCAGTTGCTTAATGGTAACGGTGGATTAGCGTGGGGAGTGACGCGGAACGCCTTGCGTCTGTATTATACTCAGGATCAGGGAAGTACCTGGACCAACATCTCACCTTCGGAAAATGTTCAGTTTCCGGCTAATCCGCAATATGGACAAAGCATTTATTTTGTAGATAGTACACATGGATGGATTGTTCGTGAAGGAATGGGTGGAACAGATACGATGGTGCTGCGCACGAATAATGGTGGAGCGAGTTGGAGTCTGTCCTCCTTATCGAAGACGGATAAAGTGACGGCCATTACATTTGTTTCTCCTGAGAAAGGCTGGATACTGACAACAGTGGATACTTCCATTGGCAAGCAAGACAAGAAATTGTATCTTACCGAAGATGGCGGTATTACCTGGAATCAGATGACTTCGAGTGACGAAGATGGTAAACCAGCATCTGCAGAGATCCCTACACGGGGTTATTCAACTGGGATGACGTTCTCGGACTCGGATCACGGGTTCTTGACCGCTCTAGAGTTCGGTACGCCGAAATTGTACGTTACAGCGGACGGTGGCCAACATTGGAAGTCGGGCCCGTCATTCTTTGACCGAAACAAATTTAACGGATGTGGTAATTTTAACATCAGCTCGCCACAGTTTTTTGGACGGGAAGCTCAAACTGCCTGGATGTCAATATCCTGTTCTCAAGGGGAAAGCACCAAATTCAACGGGTTTTTCACAACAAATGGCGGAGAGAGCTGGCAGTTATCAACGTTCAGTCTGAATAAACAAACCGGAATCAATCGCGGTCTGACTCCTACATTTCTAAATCCCTTGGAAGGCTGGGTCATGCAGAAAGGCAAGACTTATTACACGAAAGATGCCGGCAAGACTTGGAAAGCACTTCCTACAAGTGAAGTACTAGAAAACATTCTTAAAGAGTACCCTGAGATCGTCAAGCTCCAAATGGTTTCTTCGAAACTAGGCTGGATTTTGGTCGAAAATACAGATGCCAAAAGATCACTGTTGCTGCAAACCATAGACGGCGGTGTGCGTTGGAAAGTACTATAATTGCGTTCGAATAAAACGTCTTAAGAAAGGGAACCTACGGGTTTCTTTTCATTTTAATTACTTTGTGAAATAAATCACAATAAATCCCTTCAAATGATGTTATATTGAATTCAAGAAGAGATGGGAGTGATGAACATGAGAACGAATGAACAAGCTCAATTCACGCAGGCGGACGAGTTAACCAGATACATGCTCCAATTATGCTACACATGTGATGATGCCAACCGTTGTACCACCGAGGAAGAAGTCAAAGCCTGCATGGCGAAGCACGCACAGGCAGATGAACCGGAGCAAGCGGATGGTGAAGAAGTCACTCGCGGATTCATGGATCTGATGTACGCGTAGACTCATAGGAAGAATATTAAGTGTTCTGAATATAACAGTCAGATTGTTAGGAAACATCTCCAAGCGGGGATGTTTCCTTTTTGTGCGGATTGACTCTTGCTTATGGAATCAAATCACAAAAGAAATTTATAAGAGAAAGATACATAATTGGTTAAAACATAATAAATCAAAACTATATACTATCACGATCAGAGCCTTTTTTTTGCTTTACTCCTCTTAAAAAGGGCCAATCTACCACGTTAATAGCCTTTTTTTCCTAAATATAGGTTGTAGTTTAGTTGAATATGGTTTTTCGTCCATACACCAAACTAACCACATACGTACGTTAAACTATGTCTATAGGGAGGTGTCCACACGATGAGCAGTTCAGAAGAGAAGAAGCGATCTAAGAGAAAAAAGGTAACGGCATATCCTTGCAAATCTAAAAGAAAAGATTGCAAAGTGAAGGTGGCTAAAAAAATAGTTCAGGTAAAATGTCCGCCACCTAAAGTGAAAATTATTACGCCTACGGTCACTGGTCCAACAGGACCACAAGGTACTCAGGGCGCACAGGGAATTCAAGGACAGCAAGGGGTGCAAGGACCACCTGGAGCTCAGGGTCCGGCCGGAGGCCCTCCAGGTCCACAAGGACCTCAAGGTCAACCTGGACCAGCGGGAGCCATGGGTCCACAGGGGCTGGCTGGTCCAGCCGGACCGATGGGCGTGCAGGGTATTCCTGGGGAACAAGGACTTGTGGGTCCACAAGGACCTCAGGGTGTGCCGGGCCCAGCTGGCGCTATTGGACCGCAAGGCTTTCCCGGTGCGACTGGGGCCACGGGCGCAGCTGGTGTTGCAGGTCCAGCAGGTGCCACGGGTGCCACGGGTGTTACAGGAGTGGCGGGTCCAGCGGGGCCTACCGGAGTGACAGGCGCAGCTGGAGTGGCAGGTGCCACGGGTGCTGCAGGATTGGCAGGTCCAGCGGGGCCTACCGGAGCGACAGGCGCAGCTGGTGTAGCAGGTCCAACGGGCGTCACCGGAACCACGGGAGTAGCTGGACCAACGGGTGTTACTGGCGCTACAGGAGTAGCCGGAGGGGTTCTTGGATTTGCCGATTTTTTTGCGCTGATGCCTCCAGACAATGCAGCAACGGTTGCTCCGGGCGCGGATGTAAGTTTTCCGCAAGATGGACCTACAAGTGGGACTACAATTACTCGTACAGGACCGAGTACATTTAATTTGGCTGCGATCGGTACGTATCTGGTTTTGTTTCAGGGGAGTATGAATGAAGCTGGGCAACTTATGTTAACACTTAATGGCGCTGACCTCTCCAATTCAGTTGTGGGGCGGGCAACAGGTACAAGTCAGATGCCAGGAATGGCTATCGTGCAAACAACAGTAATTAATACAATACTCACTGTACGCAATCCAGCTGGAGAATCAACGGCATTAACCATGACTCCGCTCGCAGGAGGAACAAGGCCAGTTTCGGCACATCTGGTTATTACTCAATTAGCATAGAGAGGGGGTAGGGTACCTCAACTGGGATAACGTTCATTCATCAAGGCGCTATCCCAGTTGGTGCCAAGGATTTGATTAGGACGAGGCGCATTGATATGTTAATACATATTGGATTTGAATACGAATAACAAGTTCCCTGTTAACGTGCATATATATTACAGAAGACGGGTCAAGACTCCGGCTGTCCTAGGTTTGATGAACGGAGGGGAGAGACATGGGCATTGAATCATCCTGGATGTTTGATTTTTTTGGAACCGTCTTTCCGGTAGTATTTGTCCTGATTATAGGTATCGTTCTTCTGTCGGTAGGGAAAGAAGTATGGAGATGGGGTCGTAATAACTCAGAGCCTCTGCTTACCGTACCTTCACGGATTACCAGCAGGAGAATGCAGATGAGTCAGTCGCACTCCGAACCAGGAAGTACAGCCCGTACGCTTTATTACATCACATTTGAAGTGGAGAGCGGGGATCGTCTCGAATTCAAGGTGAATGGTGATGAGTACGGCTTGTGCGCCGAGGGAGATGAAGGTCGACTCTCTTTCAAGGGAACGCGTTATGTAGGCTTTGAACGCTACAATCGTTTGTATTCAGAGCGTGTACGCGGATAAACCGGCTGGCTTGCGCCATAGTGGCGTAAGCTTTTTTTAATTTCTTTTATGGACAAGCGTTTCTTAATGGGGCTAACGTGTTTTTATATAAGAAGAGACTTTATTCAATTTATGGTCCATATTCGGTGAGTTGATGTAGGCTTATGTAATGAATGGACCATCCCAATAGAGGAGGAAATGATGATGTCATTTACAGATCAAGTCGTGGTTGTAACGGGAGCAGCCCAAGGAATCGGACGAAGTGTAGCTGAGGCCTATGCGGTTGCAGGGGCTAAAGTCGTACTTGCCGACTATCAGGAAGCCGAAGGGGCTGCTGCGGCAGCTTCGATTCGCAATGAAGGCGGAGAAGCCATCTTTGTCCAGTGTGATGTACGTCAAGAGAAGGATATAACAAACCTCATTCAAACGACAATGGATGAATTCAAACAGATTGATGTGCTTATAAACAATGCGGGTGTCTCCAGATGGAAGTCTCCCTATGAGCTAACGCTGGAAGAGTGGGACGATATACTCAATACCAATGTGCGAAGTTGCTTTCTCGCAAGCCGGGAAGCGGCCAAACATATGAAGCACAACGAAAATGGTGGAGCAATTGTGAACATGGCCTCAACACGTGCGTTGATGTCAGAGCCGGAAACAGAGGCCTATGCTGCGTCCAAGGGAGCTATCGTGGCGTTGACACATGCGATGGCCGTATCCTTGGGTAAAGACAAAATTCGGGTCAATTGTATCAGTCCGGGATGGATTGAGACAGGAAATGTGGAGAAATTGAAGCCAGAGGACCATGAACAGCACCCGGCAGGACGTGTAGGTGTTCCTTCGGATATCTCCCGCGCTTGTTTATATTTGTCCGATCCGAGCAATACCTTTGTCACAGGGACCAACCTGATTATTGACGGGGGCATGACCCGAAAAATGATATATGAGGACTAGTACCGGGATTTCTCCGGTCAATTGTAAACTTTTGAAAACATAGCAGAAATAAGCCCAAGTTAAGCACTTGGGCTTATTTGTTTTTGGTAACTCGGTTGCTATAATAAATGTGATTTTACCACAGTACAGGAATGGAGGGAGAATATGTTCGGGAACTCATCCCGGAAAGTGTTTTGGCTATTAATGCTGATTGGAGGGATTATAATGACAGGCTTTGAATCTACTGCTGAGGCTGACGCAGATATAAGAGCAGCCTGGGTATGGCAGGCCAAGTCTGTCAGTGATGGAGGAAACGAGCTGCTGGACAATGCAGCTAAACATAAGATTAACAGACTGTATGTGAATGTGGATATGAATCTGTCAGAGGATGTCTATCATACGTTTATAGCCAAAGCCAGCAAGGCTGGAATTGCGGTTGAAGCTCTGGGTGGAGATCCGTCATGGGCAGTGAGTGGTCGTGAAGGTCCAATGCTCAAACTGGCGTCCTGGGTAAGTAATTATAACCTCGCTGCAAAGCCGGAAGAGCGATTTGACGCCCTTCACCTGGATATCAAACCTTATGTACTGCCACAGTGGAAAGAAGATGCTAAGCCGCTGGTCCAATCCTGGGTTGTCAATATGAAGCTCTTGCTGGAACAGGTGAAACAGGCTGGGGCGGTTGAAGTGAATGTTGACTTGCCGTTTTGGCTGGATTCTTACACGGTGACAGGTAGCAGAACCACTGACGATGCGGATAACGAGTCGTTGTCACACTGGTTTATTGGACAATTTGATCATATTACGCTGCTCGCTTACCGTGACAGCGCGCAAGGAAACAATGGAATTATACGTTTGGTAGAACAGGAAATGATATGGGCTGACGCCAGAAATGGTTCTATTACCGTTGGGGTAAATACCAAGCCTATGCCTGGGGAAGAGTTCACGACGTTTGCCGGAAAAGGCGCTGCGCAATTGGAGAGTGTCATAAAGGAAGTGGCGTCTGCATTCACAGATCATGCTTCCTACGCAGGTTCAGCTGTGCATGACATCGTGTACTGGGGGCAGTTGGAGCCAGAGGAAGTACCATTACCGGAGAATCCATCCAATCAACCGGAAATCCGGGGAACCTATATCTGGCAGGCTTCTCAAGTTACGAATGACGGTGGAGATCACATTCTGGAGTTCGCCAAAGAGCAAAACATCAATTGGTTATACGTCCGGCTTGATTTGGATCAACCGTACTCCAGTTATCGCAGTTTTGTGAAACGCGCACAGGCTCAAGGTATTGAGGTTCATGCCATGGGCGGCCATCCAATCTGGGGTAAAAAGGAAAATCGGCCACGGATACAACGCTTGATCGATTATGTGAAAAATTATAACGCCGAATCTGAACCGGATGAACGTTTTAAGGGAATCCATCTCGATATTGAACCATACACCTTACCTGAATGGGAAAATGATCGGGATACGCTGCTGACCGAATGGGCTGCCAATATTGCTTATTTCCATGAAGAGACGAAAAAGGACAGTGATCTGGAAACGAGTGCCGATCTGGCCGTTTGGCTGGATACGTTCCCGTTACCGGGAAGAGACATGTCTGTCAGTGAATACATGATCACAACACTGGATCACATATCTCTGATGGCATTCCGTAACATCGCTGAAGGCTCCAATGGAATTGCCGACGTCGTCAGTCAGGAAATGAAAATTGCGGATCGTTTGGGTAAACCACTGTTGATCTCGGTGGAGATGAAAGAGAATTTTGAAGGTAGACATATTTCATTTTATGATAAGGGAGCAGCGGAAATGGAACGCCAGCTGGCACTGCTTCCCGATCTGTTAAGCGAGTATAAAGCCTACAAAGGCAATATCGTACATGCTTACGATTACTGGATTCAAGCCAAGCCCTGAGTAGGCAGGTTATATAGGAAATGTTATGTCTCGGGACTTCACATAGGGTGAGGTTCCGGGCATTTTTTATGAGAAAAAGATAAAATCGTGTCACCGAATGGGCATCTGCACAATACGATATACGGTGATGAAGAGGTTCAACAAGGGAGGAAACAGGATATGGCTGTTATTAAAGCCAACTCGGAAGACGTCAAGCTGCTCGCTAGACTGATGAGAGCGGAGGCTGAAGGTGACGGCGAACAAGGCATGCTGCTTGTAGGCAATGTGGGTGTAAACCGGGTGCTCGGCGATTGCTTGGATTTCGGTGATATTCGGGACATTAATCGAATGGTGTTTCAGAACCCGGGTGGCTTCGAATCAACGCAAAAGGGATATTTCTACCAACGGGCAAGACAATCGGAAATACGCTTGGCACAGCGTGTCATTAATGGTGAACGCTTCTGGCCAGCCAGCAACTCCCTGTGGTTTTTCCGTCCTGTGGGAGAATGTCCGCCAACGTGGTATGACCAGCAAAATACAGGCCGCTTCAAGGCGCATTGTTTCTTCAGTCCGACAGGCGAAGACTGTCCAACCGTATATTAAATTTTGGGAGGAATCATTATGATTAACCAGCCTTATCAACCAACACAGGTTATGGGCCAACAGGCCAATTCGCAAGTTCAAGGAACATCATATAAAATCGGTAACGGTATGCCGATGATGTCCCCAACACCAGGCATGGTTTCACCTAGCTCCACAGGCGTACCTCCGCTTGTATCAAGCGGTGCTCCAATGACACCTACGGGTGGAGTTGTAACCACAACTGCGCCACAGTTTGAACAATCCTACATCGAAAATATTTTACGGCTTAACCTGGGTAAATGTGGAACATTCTACATGACATACGAAGGTAACAAAGAGTGGAATGCCCGCATTTTCCAAGGCATTCTGGAAGCCGCTGGTCGTGACCATATCATCATCAGTGACCCGAACAGCGGAAAACGGATCATGCTTCTGATGGTCAATTTCGACTACGCTACATTCGATGAGCCGTTGTTGTATCAATATCCAGGTGTGATCGGAAACTATCCGCAACAACCGAGCAGACGTTAATCTGTAGGAAAAAAAGAACATAATATAATACGGCCATACAGAGGCTGTCTCGATTGCGGATGTTATTCCGCAAACGGGGCAGCTTTTCCTATATGATGATAAAGAGCATAATCAAATAGAAAATTAAACATAAGCAGAAGTAACCTTTTTCTCAAATCAGGGCACTTAAAGATAAATACATCAAGCAGCAAGCGCACAGGAAGGAGCGAAACATATTGAAGATATGGATCGATGGAGCAATCAAGGGCGAAGCCGAGGCATATGAACAGCTGGTGACGCAATTTCGGGGGATGGCACTGGCTGTCGCCTATCAAAAATTAGGGGATACGTTCCTGGCCGAAGATGTAGTACAAGAGGCATTCACGGAGGCCTTTGCGAATTTGTCCAAACTGGACAACCCTGATGCTTTTCCCGGGTGGTTCAAAGTCATCGTGGAGAGACAGTGTTACCGTCTAATGAGGCGTAAGCAGCATGGCACCGTCCCGGTCCTGGAGATTCAGGATGTAATTCAAGAAGAGGATCAGACTCATAACCCTGAAGAACAGGCTTTGAAAGGAGAGGTGCATCGTATCCTGCGAGATTCGATTTCCATTTTGCCAACTTCCATGCAGCTTGCTGTTGAACTGTTTTATTTTCAGGGCTACTCGCTCAAGGAAATGTCGGAATTCCTCGGGGTTAATGTTCCGGCTCTAAAGAAACGGTTGTATGATGCCAGATCCAGGCTCAGACGTTCATTGCCTGTGGCGGATGTGATTTCAGTATTTAGTGATCTATACGAAGGAGGAAAAGGGATGCTTCACATTATGAATGGTGACCATGCGGCAGATCGATTAAGACAAAGCGGGATTCAAGGTGAAATTCTGGTCTGGCGAGAGCTCTATACATTTGGACCGATAACAAGAAATATGAGGAATGAGAAAGATCGAAGTGGACGTGCACAATATTTGGAGCAGCACTTGGTATCCCACAGACTGAATATTTGAAAATTAAGGAACTTGAGCAGACGCTTAAGTCATTCCATCAGCACGAAGAGATCGTCCTGTGGTTTGAGTATGACCTCTATGATCAGGCGATGTTATCGTATTTGCTGCACTATTTCAAGGAACAGGACCTGAAAAATACAAAGCTGAATCTGTTATGCATCGATGCCTATCCAGATATTGAACATTTTCGGGGACTTGGGCAACTTACACCCTCACAGATCGGACGTTTATCAGGTACCTGGCATGTGATGGGGGCAGAGGAAATCAAGGCTGGCAGCGATTTTTGGGGTGCGTATGCATCCTCTGACATTCAGTATCACAAGGACTACTTGCTGAAAAATACATCGGTGCTCCCTTTTGCACATGCTGCATTCAAGGCCCACCTGTCCCGTCTGCCTTCTGTATCGAACGGACTGGGCATAATTGAGCAATCCACACTGGAGGCCGTAAGAGAGGGCGTGGATAGCCCTTATCCATTATTCAAGCATGTTGGAGATCAACTGCATATCTTGGGAATGGGTGATCTGGAGTACTGGGCTCATCTGAAGAGAATGACGGAGCAACCTCATGCTTTACTTCAATTAAGCGGTGTACAAGCTTTTCCTAACTTCCAGCAGCATCATGATGAATTCCGTCACGGTGTCTTGTCTTTGACCAAACTCGGTATTCAGGTGCTGAATGGAGAAGCAGATTGGGCACTATTAAGACATGATACATCTTGGATTGGCGGTCTTCAGATCGGCAAAGGGGAAGACACGCCGTGGCGCTGGGACACCGTTAATGGGAACGTAGTGATCCTATAGAGAATGAGTTGGCATCAGAAAGAGAATAAATCAGTAGAAGCAGTAGAGCAAAGCGTTAAGTAAACGTGCTAGCTAATCCTCATTATCCATAAAATCATGAAAAAAGAGTATCCCGCCATGCCTGAGCATGAGCTAGGATACTCTTTTGTTAGTTCACCGTTGTGCTACTTGGACGCATCCAACTTCAATGCAGTTACCATCTTACGGAACACATCCGTATTATCGAGATAGCCGGAGAACAGACGGGACCCTGGTCCCGAGGCATTGATTGGCACATCGTCGAATGTGTGGACTTCCTGGCCTTCATCATGAGGCAAGTTACCCGTGTAGTGAACACCGTCCGGATCTTTGTCCGGGTTAGCGATATACCATGTTTTGTCTTTGACGTTAGGGTCCTGAATGGTAGGGCTGATTGGTACCGGATTAGCAAGATAGTCCTCGTTGTTATCCGGCATATTGCCCCAGCCGACAGCAATCTTCCACTCGGAATCCGGATTATCCGGGAAGCCATCTCCGTTTGCATCCACATACGTCGGGAACTTGGAATCAGCATATGTGCCGATCAATTCACGGAGTTCGTCGCCCGATTTACCTTTGGCGGCTTCCGTGTTATACGTTCCGTTGAGGGTAAGGGAATGACCATGGTCGGATGTGACGATAACGAGCGTATCCGGGTGTTTCTTCGCATATTCCTTAACCCGACCAACCGTTTGATCGAATTCAATTGCATCCCATACGGAACGTTCAAAATCCATCGTGTGAGCCTGTTTATCAATTGATGCACCTTCGACCATCAGGAAAAATCCGTTCTTGTTCTGTTCCAGCACCTGAAGGGCTGTGTCGGTCATTTCCATCAACGTTGGCTGATCGGTATCCTTGCCCACAATTTCTGCATTGTTAGGTTGAGTATACTCCCGGTCATAATATACGTTCATGTTGCCTTTGCGGAATAATCCAAGCAATGATTTGGTAGAGGCAGACTTGTCCAGATTCGTTGCATCTGTAACATAGGTATATCCTTCTTTTTTGAACTCCTCCACAATATTGCGTCCATCTTTGCGTTTTCCGCCGTCAGCTGCTGGAAGGAACCACTCCAGTCCACCGCCCAGAATTACATCCGGTCGATTGGCTTCATTCAGATACATGCCGGCGATCGCTTCTTGCTCTCCGCGCTTACGTGTATGTACAGCCATCGCAGCAGGTGTCGCATCTGTCACATCCGCAGTCGTTACAAGGCCGGTAGCCATGCCACGTGTCCGTTTCACCAGCTCAACGATGTTTTCCACCTTCGGATCGTCAAAAGGGTCTGGTGTATTGTCTGGGTAGACACCCTCGGCATTTACAGCTGTTTTGTGACCGGTTGCATAAGCGGAAGCACTATTGGCGGAATCGGTGACGATGGAATCCATGCCAGACGTGGTGACCATGCCCATGGCATCCATTTGTTCCATCTCCAGCCAACCCTTGAATTTGCCTTCGTTAATACCCTTGGATACAACACGTGCGGCGGTACGAATATTGGCACTCATGCCATCGCCGATCATCAGAACGACATTTTTGGCTTGCTCACCGTTTGTCAATGTGGCTGTGTCTTTGGAAGGATCGAACACTTGGTATACGACCCGTGAATATGTACGCTTGCCTGTAGCAGTCGTTTCGGCGGTTACCACGATGGAATCGCTCTCTTTGAAGGCAACATCCCGTATGGTGTATTCTGTACTCAGGTCGGTGCTGGTTGTCCATGTTCCGGACTTGCCGAAGTATTTGTCCGGTGACAAACCATTAACCTGGATTTTAATGTCTTTCGAATTCAGCTTGGCACCGTTCAGCTCAACCCGGAAATCCAGCTTTTGGCCTGCGAGAATCTGAGCACGGTCGATAGGTAAAATGGTAAATGCGGCCGGGGCCGTCTGTAGCTGGGCAGATACGGGTTCAGCATGGACCTGCCAGGGCACTGCTGTGATCGCAACAGCCGCGCTGAGTAGTAGAGCATTCCATTTCATAGCATGATGGCTTTTCAATGTACATACCTCCGGAATCAAAAATTGTTGTTCTATTTGGAAGTATATCGCTGAATGATTAACTGAGCGTAAGAGAAAAGTTAAACCGTACGCAAGAAGATGCATATATTTGTTAGTAAAACGTAAAAAAAACTGCGCATTCGGTACATTTGTTAACGAAATAGCCTGTATGCATCATTTCGTTGTCATAGGACACGGATTGACTGTGTAGTGTAGAATTATATAATAAAAGAAGCATATCCTTGTTAATCGACAGAAGAAGGTGGAGGTGAACGCATTGGGAAGTTGAAACTGCATATGAGCGGCAGAATGGCAAATATCCTACATTTTCGAAGGAGGTGGACCTATTTGCCGAAGAATGACGGCGAATAGGATGATAATTTGAGTGACCCCTTACCGAGTATATTAAATTTATTTTTAATTGCTTTGCTTGTATTGATGAATGGTTTCTTTGTCTCGGCAGAATTCGCGATGGTCAAAGTTCGTGGTAGCCGGATTGAAGCTTTGGTGGAAACAGGTAATAAAAATGCGATTTATGCTTCCAATATTGTACGCAACATGGATGCTTATCTATCCGCGTGTCAATTGGGCATAACGCTTGCTTCACTTGGACTCGGTTGGCTGGGAGAGCCAGCGATTGCTCACCTGTTAGAGCCCATGTTTACTGCATTTGGAATGGGTCCGGTATACGTACACGGTATTTCCATTGCGATTGCTTTTGTTATTATTACGATTTTGCATATTGTACTCGGGGAACTTGCTCCCAAGACGATGGCCATCCGCAAATCAGAGACGATCACGTTATGGTCTGCGGCGTTGCTTACGTTCTTTTACAAATTAATGTATCCCTTTATATGGGCATTGAATGGTATGGCGAACAGCCTGCTGAGAGTGTTTCGCATGGCACCGGCCTCGGAGCATGACTCAGCGCATAGTGAAGATGAAATACGCATTCTGATGAAAGAAAGCAATAAGAGCGGTTTAATTGACAATACTGAATTGGCACTTGTTGATAATATATTTGATTTTACGGCAACAACCGCCCGTGAGATTATGATTCCGCGGACGGAAATGATCTGCCTGAATGCCAATCAGTCCATGCTGGAAAATCTGGAAATTGCCAGTGAAAGCATGCGTACCCGTTATCCGGTTTATAACGGTGACAAAGACCATATTATCGGTTTTATTCACATTAAAGACCTGATGCGATCTCAGCTTACAGATACCATCTCGGTGATTCGGCCGATTCTCGCAGTACCCGATTCCACTCCCATCAGTGACCTGCTCAAGCGGATGCAACGTAGCAAGACACAGATTGCCATCCTGATTGATGAGTACGGAGGAACCTCCGGCCTTGTAACGCTTGAAGACATCATGGAAGAGATTGTGGGCGAGATTCAGGACGAATTTGACCAAGAGCGTCCATCAATTGAGAAAGTGGATGAGATGGAATATTCCATTGACGGCCTCATGCTGATTGAAGAGGTTAGTGAACGCTTTGGGCTGGATATGGACCGGGCGGATTATGATACGATTGGCGGCTGGTTATACTCCAGAGTAGAGGCCATCCCACCAGAAGTGGGGCAATCGGTAGAGTATGGTGGATATGTCTTTGTTATTCAAGAGACCGAACATAAGCGGATTTCACGTGTGAATGTGATTAAGCTGGAACTGATGGTTGAAGGCGAAGGAGCCTGATTCAAGGTATTATTTTTGGAGACAGGAGATCCGGTCTATTGAGAAGCCGTACGGTGGAATATTTCACTGTGCGGCTTTTTGTTTACCCTATAATCGTAGCATGCACGGCTGCAAACAGGGTATAATGGAACGACTTTGCAAGATAGGAGAGGTTGAGATTGAGCTATCGCATTGAGGTTGGATTTACGTCTGTATTTGAATTCATGGCTAGTTTGCATACATATATTTGCCGAAAATCGCATAAAAAGATTGATTTATCCATAGCCTGGGCGCTAGAAACAGAAGGACAGCTAACTCCTGAGCTTGCTGCTGTCTTGCAAAATATGAACGTGGATGATGATTGGAAATGGATGTATCTGCTTGTCTGTTTGCAAGTGGAAGCCGAGGAGCCGGAGGATTTTATTGAATGGTTCAGCCAACGAACAGTGCTTGAACTCCATGACATTTTTAGTCGGTACAGCTTCCCGTATACAGATGATATCGCTGCTTTCCAGACTAAGATGACCTATGTCTTAACCGGGTGGAATGAGCAATATTTTCGCTTGCTTGATCCCGTAATCTTACAACATCTGCGCCAGGAGGTTCTGAACCGCAAGGAACAGTTAAGTCAATCTCCCCAGGAAAAAGTACTCGACGATGCGACCAACGGTTTGATGTTCCGGGACATAAAGGGGCTGGAGAGACTGCTGCTTGTACCACAATTTCATTTTCAGCCGCTAAATGTCATCCTGCATTTTGGGGATACTCTGCTGTGCCATTATTCCTCCAGATTGTATATGGGAGACCATGAGTATATTCCGACCCATCATTTGCGTGTGATTCGCAGCTTGGGAGAGAAGAACCGACTGAAAATCATGCGTTTTCTGCATCAGGGACCGCGTTCGTTCATAGAAATTGTTCGTCACTTGAAGCTCTCCAAAGGAATTACTCATGACCATCTTTCCAAGCTTCGTGGAGCAGGGTTGGTCTATGCTCATTTTGAAGGAGAGAGCCTGGTTGAGTATTCTCTTCGTCTTCATGCACTGGAGCAGATTTTGCCGAATGTGATGAATTATTTGGAACAATAACGTTTATCAAAATGTGGTTTTTAGAAAAAAAGTATTCCTCTGATACAGCCGTATGTTTGTTGTGGCCGAACTGAAATTTATTCAGGAAATCCGCGCAAAACATACGGCTATTTTATCGCTTTAAAGTGGATATTAATGGGTTTAATATAAATATTTTTTTGTGGTTCTCTATTTACAGAACCGAATGCGGTTCTTATAATAGGGCTTATCGAACTTATACCTTACTAATTTCATAGGAATTATATATATTCTGGATTATTTCGGGAATTAGGAACGGCTGAGCGAGAAAAATATGGATCATTTATGAATTGGGGAGGATTTTATGAGAGTGAAAGGTTTATCCGTGGCATCGTTAATTATCAGTAGTGCAATTGTGTTATCGGCATGTGCTGGAGGTGGGGGAGCAGAGACCACTACTGCTGGAAGCGGGACAACGAATCCGGGGACACAAGCCACTCCGGTTTCAGCAGCACTGGATGCACCATTTCAGGCGACGGACCTGAATCAATTACCTGAGACGGCAAAAAAACGGACGGATACGGTGATTGTGGGACTTACGGATCCCAGCGGAGCTTTCACACCGTACTTCCATCAAAGCGGATATGATGGCAACGTTGCTTCATTGCTATTTGCTTCACTTGTGACCGTAGATGAGAAGGGATTGCCTGTTCCTGATCTCGCTGAAAGCTGGGATGTGTCCGACGATCAGCGTACATACACGTTTCATCTGAGAAAAGATTCCAAGTTCAGTGACGGCTCCACGCTCACCGCAGATGATATTGCTTTTACATGGACCATTCTGCATGACAAGTCGTATGACGGTGGATTCGATATTTTCTCCACCAAGGTGAAAGGCGGCAAAGCGTATACCGAAGGAAAGGCAGATCACATTGAGGGTATTAAGGTCATTGATCCGTTAACGATCTCGGTCACGCTGGAACAACCCAACGCAACTGCTCTGCTTACATTGGGCTCTGAAGTGTTGTCCAAAGCCTACTACGGCAAAGACTATCAGTTCGGAAAGCTCGAATACATTAAAAATCTTCATGCAACGCCTGTAGGCAATGGTCCTTATAAACTCGAAAAGTTCATTCCGGGTCAGGAAGTCCGATTCGTTGCCAATGAATTCTACTACAAGGGCAAACCGAAAACCGAGCATTTCATATATAAAACATCGGAAGGAGACACCTGGCAGTTTATTGAGACCGGAGAGATCGACTTCACTTCGTTCACGGCTACCCAGGAGAATATTGATAAGCTGAAAAATATCCCATACCTCAACCTTCTGCCTTACACACCAAGTACATACGGATATTTACAGCTCAATCTGGAACATGAACAGCTTCAGGAAAAAGAAGTACGGCAAGCCATTACCTATGGCCTGGATCGTCAGTCCATCTATGTAGATGCCAACCAAGGGGCAGGGGCTGTTGCCAACATCCCGACTTCACCTATTTCCTGGTCTTATACGGAAGAAGGTATTAATCCATACGCCTATGATCCGGACAAAGCCAATCAATTGCTGGACGACGCAGGCTGGGTGTCTGGAGCGGATGGCATCCGTGAGAAAAACGGGAAGAAGTTATCTCTTCATTTCCTCGGAACGAAAAGTCCGGCCACGGATATCTTCATTGCTGTAGCCAAAGAAAACTTCGAGGCGATTGGCGTGCAGTTCCAGCCTGAAGTCTTCGCGGATTTCAACTCACTTGTCTCCAAAGTGGAGGGCGGCGATTACGACGTGGCTTCCTTCTCCACACCGATGCTAACGGATCCTTCAGACGGGGTACTGCAATTTGTGGATGGTGAGCTGAAAGGGTACGACAATCCCAAAGTGAAAGAGCTTTACAACAAAGGTTTGGCTACGACAGACATTGAGGAGCGCAAGGCAGTATACAAAGAGTTGTACCAGTTGCTCAACGATGAGCTGCCTGTCATTTTCACTAGTTACAAAAAAACAGTCTATGCCTATAACGGTCGGATCGATGGGCTCTCTGTCAGTCCATACCGCGGGATTGCAACCAGCTTGCCGGAATGGTCTCTGAAATAAGCGTTTGTATGAATCAAGAAACATCAATACCGAAATAAACAAAACGTCCCTTGTGTTTGCGATGTCGCAGATGCAGGGGACGCATTGATAAGGAGCCTGATATGAGCACTTACATTGTGAAACGGATGACATACATGGTTCTTATTTTGCTGGCCGCTTCCGTTCTGATTTTCAGCCTGTATGCACTTACTCCTGGAGATTACATCTCCAGCAACATTAAGCTGAGTCCTGAGCGCAAGGCCGAACTGCGCGAATTATACGGACTGGACAAGCCAGTTATCGAACGGTATCTCATCTGGATGAAAAATGCTGTACACGGGGACTTCGGATATTCATTGGCACAACAAAAGCCAGTACTCTCGCTGTTCAACGAATATATCTGGAATTCATTCCTGTTAGCTGCGGTGACCACGTTCCTGACCTGGTTCATCGCGGTTATTATCGGTGTGATCGCTGCCTATAAGCAGTACTCGTGGTTCGATACCTTCGTGATGATAGGCATATTTGCAGCCATGTCCGTGCCATCCTTCTTTATCGGATTGTTTTTGATTAAACTGCTGGCGGTTGACTTAAAATGGTTGCCTCCAGGCGGCATGATGACTACAGGAAGTAATGCCACCGGTCTGGCCTATGTCAAAGAGGTGATTCAGCACATGACCTTGCCTGTAATTGTCATGACCCTGCTTGGGGTAGGCTCACTTACCCGTTACTTCCGCAGCAACATGATTGATGTGATCAAGCAGGATTATATTCGAACAGCGCGAGCCAAGGGTTTAAAAGAAAGCAAAGTGTTATATACCCATGCCTTGCGCAATGCTCTTTTACCTGCAATTACACTGATTGGATTCGAGCTGCCGTCCTTATTCGGCGGTTCACTGATTATTGAGAAAATATTCAGCTGGCCCGGTATCGGCCAGTTATATATGCAGTCCTTCTCACTGCGTGATTATCCGCTGCTGATGGGCTTTACCATGTTTATCGCCATCCTGACCGTCATTGGAACGCTACTGTCTGATGTGCTCTATCACATCGCAGATCCGCGTGTCCGTTTGCAATAGGGGGCTATGAAAATGACAATCTCTTCATCGTCTGTAACGAGAAATGCCGCAGAAGCTGCCTTACCTTTAAAGGTTCCTACCAAGTCTTCTTTATGGAAATTGTCGCTCCGAAGACTGCTCAAGAACAAACTTGCCGTTGGCGGATTCATCGTGGTTTTGTTGATGTTTGTGGCTTGTTTCATTGGACCGCTGTTCTCACCTTATACCGATAACAAGATCAATATGGCGGCGATGAAACAAGGTCCAGGCATTCATCATTGGCTTGGTACGGATGCGCTTGGTAGGGATGTGCTTACCCGTGTGCTGATGGCTGGTCGTATCTCGCTCACTGTTGGTTTGGCTTCCATGGTTCTATCCGTATTTATCGGCTCCTTGCTTGGAGCCATCGCCGGATATTATCGTGGCATTGTTGATCAGGTCATTATGCGGATTGCCGACTTGCTGCTTACGATTCCGGGATTGCCGCTGCTGTTCATTTTCGGCGCGTTGTTATCGGATTGGAAAGTTCCGCCGGATTCCAGAATGTATATCGTCATGTTGATGCTCAGCTTTGTCAATTGGCCCGGTATGGCCCGAATGGTACGGGGACAGATGTTAAGCTTGCGAGAACGTGAGTTCATGCAGGCTGCTGTTGTTCTTGGCTTGCGTGACCGTCGCAAACTGTTTCACCATCTTCTACCCAATATTGTCCCGCTTCTCATCGTCATGGCGACTCTGAATATCGGAGGGTCCATTCTCAGCGAATCGGTACTTAGCTTTTTTGGACTGGGTGTCATGCCGCCAACGCCTACATGGGGCAATATGATCGATGCGGCCAACAACATGATTGATTTTCAACAGCATCCGTGGTTATGGATTCCGCCAGGGCTGTCCATTTTCGTGACCGTTATTGCGATTAACATTTTTGGTGATGGTCTTCGAGACGTATTAGATCCCAAACAGAAGAGAAGGTGAGCACGCCTCATGCAAAATATGATTGAAATTGAACAACTTGAAACTCATTTTTACTCAGAAGAAGGCAATGTCAAAGCCGTGGACGGCGTAAGCCTGAATGTACGTGAAGGCGAGACGGTGTGCATCGTTGGTGAATCAGGTTGCGGCAAAAGTGTAACCGCCATGTCGATTATGGGATTGATTGAAGAACCGGCTGGCAAGGTAGTAGGAGGTGTGATCCGTTTTGATGGACGGGATCTGCTCCGTGAAAGTAAATCTTCGCTGCGTGCCATCCGGGGCAATGACATCTCCATGATTTTTCAGGAACCGATGTCCTCGTTGAATCCCGTGCTGAAGATCGGTGAGCAATTAATGGAGCCGCTGATTGTACACTTGAAAATGAGTAAAAAGCAGGCTCGTGCCAGAGCGGTTGAGCTGATTGCCGAAGTTGGTATTTCACGACCGGAACAGATTGCAAACAGCTATCCGCACGAACTGAGTGGAGGTATGCTGCAGCGCATTATGATTGCCATTGCCATCTCATGTAACCCGAAACTGTTAATCGCGGATGAACCAACCACCGCACTGGATGTGACCATTCAAGCGCAGATATTGGATATGTTACAACATATCAAGTCCCAGTCAGGAACCTCCATTCTGATGATCACGCATGACCTTGGCGTTGTAGCCGAAATGGCGGATTATGTCGTTGTAATGTATGCAGGCAAAGTGGTGGAAGAGGGGGAAGTTGTGCAATTGTTCGAGTCTCCCAAACATCCATATACCCAGGGATTACTACGCTCCAAGCCGATTATCAATCAACGACAGGACGAATTGTATTCGATACCCGGACATGTACCTGATCCACTATCCTTAAAAGATTCCTGTCATTTTGCTGATCGTTGTGAGCACTGTATGTCGATATGCACCACGCAAATGCCTACGCTGAAGCAGCTTGGGCCCGGACAGAAGGCTGCATGCTGGCTGTATGAGGAGGCATTGAGTCATGTCTGAACCTCTATTGGAAATCGAACATCTCAAAACCTATTTTCCTGTGCGCAAAGGTTTATTGAATCGTACAGTAGCCCATGTGAAAGCAGTCGATGATATCAGCATCACAATCCATGAAGGCGAAACGTTTGGATTAGTGGGTGAATCCGGAAGTGGCAAGAGCACCGTTGGAAGAACGATCGTGCGCTTAACGGAAAAAACGGAAGGACAGATTCGTTTTCAAGGTGTTGACTTGCATCAGTTATCTATGCAGGAAGTGCGGAAGATCCGTCCGCAGCTTCAACTTATTTTCCAGGACCCCTACAGTTCACTGAATCCGCGCATTCGCATTGGTGATGCGATCGGGGAGGCTGTATTGGATCACGGATTGGCTACCGCAAGCGAGGTTCGTGATCTCGTCAAGGAGGTACTCGGAGCCTGCGGATTGTCATCTTATCATATTGATCGTTTTCCCCATGAGTTCTCTGGTGGTCAGCGACAACGGATTGGGATTGCGCGAGCTTTGATCTTAAATCCGAAACTGATTATCGCAGATGAACCGGTATCAGCACTGGACGTGTCTATTCAGGCTCAGATTATCAACCTGTTCAGACGACTTCAGCAAGAGCGTGGCCTTGCTTACTTGTTTATTTCGCATGATCTGAGTGTGGTGGAACATCTGTGTGACCGCATTGGAGTGATGTATCTGGGCTCCATGGTCGAGACGGCCTCCAGAGATGAGTTATTCGGCAATCCACTGCATCCGTATACGAAAGCGCTGCTATCAGCTGTACCTGTGCCGATTCCCAAATTGAAACGGGAACGAATTGTGCTTAAAGGGGATATCCCCAGTCCGGTGAATCCGCCAACTGGATGCAAGTTCCATACACGTTGTCCATGGGCAGAAGATATCTGCAAGCAGCAAATTCCAGCGTATCGGAACTTTGGAGCGGATCATTTTGTAGCCTGTCATTTGGTCTGAGGCATGTGAGAATAATTTCATATCAACGTTATCTTATGGATACGGAATGGAATTATTTAGGTTTCATCCATTCAGTATGTATTTACCCGATGATGCATCAGAGAACCAAAAGACGCTGCCGACATGTAAGTCGGAGCGTCTTTTATTTTTTTGAAACCTTCTAACCACTACATCCGTTTAATACTTACACAAAATCAAATTTGGAAAATGAAGGGTGGATACATATGCGGAAAATAAGAATAACGTCCATGTTGAAAGTCATGATTGTTGCAGCACTATCGGCACCCATAATTCTTGCTATACCAACCGCCGGGGTAGCTGTCGCCAGTCCAAGTATCCAGCCTCACGCGCTTACTCCACCACCACCGCCCTTGGAACCAAGTGTTAATATGTTGTCTTCCCCAAATTATATTTATCAGGCAGAGGGGACGGTTACACCTGGAGGGGGGCTGACTGCGGTTGTAAATACAACAACAACGACCTTCTCGGAAATGAAATCGCTGCAAGTCGATTATCGACTTGAGCGCTGGACGGGATCGGCCTGGATACTCTATCAATCCGGTTCCAAGAAGAAATCGCAAACGCAGACCCTGAATGCCCAATCGAACTGGACCGTTATAACCGGATATTACTATCGGGTTGTCAGTCTTCATACGGCCAACGATGGGGTCAAACCTGAGACGACAACACATATTTCAAACAACGTATTATTTTAATTTATTTTTGAGTACTACCTGGAAATTTTTGTTCCTGCAGGTCATTGGCAATGGCAATCATCTCTTCTTCCGAGACGGTTCCGAATAAGCTCATGTTGACAGAACCCATCATCCATTGAAAGGTATTATAGGGGGGACCGAGGTACATAAATGCATCGCTGCCATCAGCCAATTTGACGATACTTGTTTCGCGAAGCATGGGCCCCTCAATGACCTGACCAGGCGAAACATAGGCATAATCAAACTGAATGACTTCTTCTTCACCATTTTTGCCTTCGCCGCTATAACGAACCCTCATTCGTTGAGATTCGTAATAATCTTCCGGATTGACGGGATTAAGGGTATCCAGCATGAGCTCAAATTTGATCTTTGTAAACCGCTCGGGAATCGCTTTTGATAACAAAAAATCACCCATAAATCCCGAGCGTGCTATTTCCTTGGTTACAACAACAGCTTCAAGTAAATGTGATGTCTCATAGAAGGGGAGAACAATATCTTCATCCTCTTCTGGATCGTCTCCAGAATAGAATTTGGGAGCTTCATTAACTCCTCGTTCAGGAGGTGGAGGCGTCTTGGCAGTCGACGGATCGGCGCCTAGTTGGGTGGTACGATCCTCAATAACAATGGATTTCATCCCATTGCCCCAGTCCTTGATTGATTGTACAAAAGGGGAGACGGCTTGCGTCCCGGTTGGCATACTGAAGATGACGGCGCCGATGGTCACGGACGCAGCAACAATGACGGACAAACGTATGGTGCGCATTCTTTTCTTGCGTACGCCAACCCGGTCAATCTCCTTTTGAACTTGGAGCCAGGATTGGCGCATGGATTCGGTGTTGGAAGCAGGGGTGGCAGATACAGCCTGATGGAAGGCTTCGTCAAAAGCCATATCAAACGCGGCATCGAAAAAATCGTCTTCCAGCTCTGAATCGAATGAATCAATATGCTTATCGGACTTGCCTTTGCTCAATGCTTCCACCCCATTCCTTATGTAATTTCTTCTTGATACTTCCGCGGGCTCTGAACAAACGTTGCTTCACAATTTCTTCGGATGTATCAAGCAGATCGGCCATTTCCCGATAGGAAAGACCCTCTTTCCAGCGCAGCTCCACGAGTACACGGTATTCCGGCTTAAGCTGTTCCAGATAGAACTCGATGGATTCCTGCATCATTTGAGTCTCCACCGTGCTCTCCACGGAAGCTGCCGTCTGATTAATTGTCTCCATATCTATAAAAACACTATCCGTATCCAGTTGGTTACGGTTATTTTTATTTTTTCTCAGATAATTAATGGCGGTATTCCGTGTGACAACCTTCAGCCAGGCTTTCAGCTTGACTTCGTTGTCAAAGAGAGGTTTGTTTTTAATGATTTTGATAAAAGCTTCCTGAATGATATCTTCTGCTGCAGCACGTTCTTTGATGATGTAAACGATGAGACCATGTACCATATTATAGTATTCGTAGTACACTTCTTCTTGAAGCTGAGGGCCCAAATTATGGAAATCTGAGGCTAAGAGTAATTGGAGCCGATTGGCCATGATGTTCTCCTTTCTGGTGAACAATCCACAAACATTGGTATCATTTCATTTTACAACATTATATGGAAGCGATACAATGGGAGGTTAGTCCGACAGAAGCAGAAAAAGTATAGCCGAAATAGAGAGAGGCCACCTCACTAACCAGTAAATTATGGTCAGTAGGGCAGCCTCTATGTGATATTTAATAATCGTAGAATAACAGATACAAATGACTTAGAAAGCCCAATCGCCGTTCAGGAAGATGGCTTCACGCTCGCCATTCGCTGTAACACCGTAAATGTTCGTTTCCGGCGATCCCATCATGAAGTCCACATGTGTAATACTGGAGTTCATGCCGCGAGCTGCAAGCTCTTCGGTTGACATGGTTTTGCCACCATCGATATTGAAAGCATATGAACTGCCGATAGCGAGGTGACATGATGCATTCTCATCATATAGCGTTGTGTAATAGAGAATACCACTTTCCGAGATTGGAGAATGGAAGGGCACCAAAGCGACTTCACCGAGATAATGCGAACCTTCATCCATTTTAATGAGTCTTTCAAGGGTATCTTGACCTTCTTCGGCGTGGAAATCAATGATGCGTCCGTTCTCAAATGTAAGGGAGAAGCGATCAATGATACTTCCGCCATAACTGAGTGGTTTGGTACTGGACACTTTGCCGTTTACCCCATATTTAGCCGGCGCGGTGAATACTTCCTCTGTCGGAATGTTGGCGACAAAACGTGTACCTTGTTCGTTAATGCTGCCAGCCTGCGCCCAAATGTGCCCTTCAGGAAGATCAACGGTAAGGTCGGTTCCCTGAGAAACAAAATGCAGAGTTTTATATTTTTTGCTGTTCAGGGCAACTGCTTTGTGCTCCAAACGCTCAATATGCTGCTCCCAAGCCGCTACAGGATCTTCGAGATCAGCTCTTACAGCAGCAAAAATGGCTTCCCAGAGCTGTTTCATCTGCTCGGCAGGGGGAAGGTCAGGGAAGACTTTGGCGGCCCAATCCGGCGAAGGACAGGCTACTCCTGTCCAGCTCATTTTGTCCGCCTGCTGATACTGACGGTATTTGGACATCGCCTGTCCGTATGTACGCTGATGGGTGGAAATGCGTTCTGGATCGATGCCTTTTAGCAGGTCTGGGCTGGATGACAATATGGTCAAGAACGCAGCATTGTTCGCTGCCAGCTCCTCAAGTTCAGCGGCATGCCATTTCGGTGCATCTTGGAAAGAGTCCTCAGGCGCCATTTCAAAGCGCAGCCGATTGACAGTTTCGTCTCCATATTTGACGATGACTTTCTTTGCTCCGGCCTCGTAGCCTTTACGCACCAACAAACGCACGAATTCAGCTGTATCAATCATCGCGCTGATAACGAAGATTTGTCCGGGCTGAACGTTGGCTCCAACTTTTACAGCCAGTTCAGCATAACGATCCAGTTTTTGTTCAAAACTCAACATATCAAGTTCCTCCATATCATGAATGCCCCGCATACGCAGGAAAAGAGAGGAGTGACCCTCTCTCTCATTTACATCGTCTAAATTAGAAAGCCCAGTTGCCTTGCAGGAAGATTGGCTCTTCGCTGCCTTCGGAAGTGACACCGTGAATGTTCATTTCTCCTGATCCAATCATGAAATCCACATGAGTGAGACTGGAGTTCATGCCATGGCTGATCAATTCATCCTTGGACATCGTTTTGCCGCCTTCCAGACAGAAGGCATAGGCGTTACCGATAGCCAGATGGTTGGATGCATTTTCATCAAAGAGGGTGTTGTAGAACAAAATATTCGTATCCGAAATTGGTGATTGATGTGGAACGAGAGCTACCTCGCCCAGATAATGTGCGCCTTCATCCATTTCAATCAAGCTTTTCAATGAATCAAGTCCTTGTTCAGCAGTATAATCGACAATTCGACCATTTTCGAAAGTGATGGAGAAGCCGTCGATCAGATTGCCACCATAACTCAGTGGCTTAGTGCTGCGAACTGTACCGTTAACTCCGGTTTTCAGTGGAGCGGTGAACACTTCCTCTGTAGGCATATTGGCAACGAAGACGTGTCCCTGCTCATTAATGCTTCCACCGGATACCCACAGATGACCTTCAGGAAGCTCGATCGTCAAGTCTGTGCCAGGGGCAGTATAGTGAAGTTTTTTGTATTTCTTCTCGTTAAGCAGATCAGCACGGGAGTCGAGATTCAGCAAATGTGTTTTCCATTCAGCGACAGCATCCTGCTCACCAATGCGAACGGTTTTGAAGATGACATCCCACAACTTATCAATTTGCTGCTCAGCCGGAAGATCAGGGAATACTTTGGCTGCCCACTCAGGGGAAGGAACTGCCACAATGGACCAGCTGAATTTGTCTGCCATCTGATAGGAACGATATTTCTCCATCGCTTTACCGCGAACTTTCTGACTAGTCACGATGCGTTCTTGAGGAACACCGGCAAGCAGGTCCGGATTTTCTGCAATAACATGCAGAATGGCGGCACCTTCTTCTACGAGTTCAGTCATTTCCCCTGCAAACCATTTTGGTTCAATGGAGAAGGATTCCTCTGGTGCGAGATCATAGTGAAGACGTGTAATTACCTCATCACTCCAGTTTACTTTGACCAACTTGGCACCTGTGCCATAAGCGGCTTTGACGATCAGGCGCACAAAATGTGCTGCGGAAATGGGTGCGTTTACGACGAGCGTCTGCCCAGGATGGACATTGACACCCACTTTGACTGCCAGTTCGGCATATTGTTGTAAATTCGTTTCAAAATTGTTCATGCTATTTGTTCCTCCTGTTTGGTATAATGTCGTAGCTGTTTGTTATTATAGTCCTCATTACAGGTATGTAAGGAGTCAGTAAGTTTCCCTCATTGAATAAGGTATACGTTGCTACGATATATATTGTACAATTAACCAATAATAATTACCAAACTAGGTTTACCATAAATTGTGGAGACCTGCAACTGAAGAGAGATTAAAGGAGAGAACGATTGTGAATATTGAGATTATTCGTGCAGAGATGCGTCGTGAAGATGAGAAGAATTATGTAGGAAATACGGTTTTTCGTGCAGAAGGCGAAAAGTCAGTTTATGAGATTACGTTTATGAGCAAGAACGGCAAGGATTGGGACTATAGTCTGCATTTCACTGAACAATCCGGTGATGAAGATGAATTGCTGCGTATGGACGAGCTGCTTGAAAACGATGATGATATGTACAATCAACTGCTTGATGCGGCACTGGATGCTTACCCGGCATAATAGGACCGAGAGGTTCTTGTTCTAATATGGAATGTAGCTGATTATACTAGACGGTGTATGCCTGAAACAGGGCGTCCACCGTCTATTTTATTGGGAATAAGGAATAGTTACTCCAGAAAAGGGAAGTCTATGACAGATGAATGGAACCAGAGAGACAATCCGCCTGAATGGGAGGTAACCGTGAATGGCATCTGACAATCTGATTACATCAGGAATGACGGGACTTGAAGAAGTCGCGCACGATATCCTCAGTCTGCGTACACTGTTCGTTAATGTTGTGTTCATCGGGGAGCCTGGAAGCAGGAACTGGGTGCTCGTGGACACTGGAATGGCCAGTTTCACTGATCAGATTCTTCATGTTGCAACTGAACGCTTTCCTGGTCCACCGTCTGCGATTATTTTGACACATGGTCATTTTGATCATGTAGGGACCGTCATCGAACTCGAACAATTCTGGGGTGTCCCGGTGTATGCACACCCACTGGAACTGCCTTATTTGACAGGTGTGAAAGATTACCCTCCGGCGGACCCTACTGTAGGTGGCGGTTTGATGGCACGGCTGTCATTTGCTTATCCTAATGAAGCTATTAATCTCGATGATCGGATATTCAGTCTGCCGGATGATCATTCAATCCCAGGTGTTTCTGGATGGGAATGGCAGCATACTCCCGGTCACACACCGGGCCATGTATCGCTATTTCGAAAAGAAGACCGTATCCTGATTGCGGGAGACGCGATCGTCACTGTAAAACAGGAATCGCTCTGGAGTGTGCTGCTTCAGGACAAACAGTTGCACGGTCCACCTGCCTATTTCACGACGGATTGGCAAGCGGCTCATCGATCAGTTCAGCTTATTCGACGACTGGAGCCCATAGTTGCTGTTACCGGGCATGGTCATTCCTTAACCGGAGAAATGCTGAGAGATTCGCTGGAGCGACTCGATCTTGATTTTGAACAGACCGCCGTTCCGGATCACGGCAAATATGTGGATTAATAGAGCCGATGCCATACATGGGTATTCCATTGAAATCAGGAATGATTTCAGTACGGCAACATAAGGGGATGGAGACAGCCACGGAGCATCGTAGCTGTCTTTTTTGTCGTTCTATCATGAATTTGTTCTCTATCATAGATTGGTATTTTGTGCGCGGTCATGATATAGTCGAGCCGTATAATATAACCTTAGTATGCAGGAGGTACATATAACGATGACACAGCAAAATGCAGCTTTCGAAGAACAATTTGGAGGTATACCAGCCGTCTGGCTTCGTTTTAATCAATTCGAAGCAGCTGTTATTCCGAGCGTGGGTGCCAACCTTGTTGCTTTCCGTGATACAGAGCAGGGATTCCGTTATTTGCGTGAGCCAGACCAGGAACATATGGACGAGTTTATGGCTGCACCTGCCGTTTACGGTATACCGATTCTTTCTCCACCAAATCGCTATGAGGATGGTCGATTCCCTTGGAACGGCGAAGTCTATCAACTACCTATAAACGAACCAGCTACAGGCAACCATCTGCATGGATTTCTGCATGATGCCGAGTGGAAGGTTGAGGGCTACGGATCTAACGAGCTAGAGAGTTATGTTTTGCTTAGTCAGGAAGTGAAAGAAGGACATGTGTTCTACAAATACCTGCCATTCACCTTTACAGTGACACTCCGTTATTCGCTGAGTAGTCTGGGACTTCAGCAGCAATTGAATGTCCGCAATAACGGGAAGGAACGTATGCCGAATTTGTTCGCATTCCATACAGCCATTAGCGTACCTTTTGCACCTGAAAGCCATGCATCCGATTACACGGCCAAAATAACGATTGGTCAGCGTCGTGAATTAAATGAACGTTCTTTGCCTACGGGACAATTTCAACCGCTTACACCAGAGGAAGAGCAATTAAAGGGTGAGGGTGTTAGTCCGTTTTTTGCAGCCATGGACAACCATTACACTGCAGAACCGCAGAATGGGCGAAACTATATGGTGCTTACCGATCATCGTACCGGTGACAAGTTGCTATACGATGTAGGCACGTCATACAAGCACTGGATGATCTGGAATAACAATATGACTGGCGGATTCTTCTGTCCTGAGCCACAGATGAACCTGGTTAATGCCCCGAATGTACAAGGCATTCCTGCTGAAGAGATCGGTCTGATTGGTCTTGAGCCGGGCGAATTATTTGAGCAAACCAGCCGTCTTTATCCGATTAAACCGCAAAAATAAATACTCGGACATTTTGCGTCACGCTTACATTTTTGTCGAAAAGGTGAAAACCGGTCAGGCAATCATGTATAATATGACAAGATACACAAGCTTTGCTCATAAAAGCATTTTGCATAAAGCCCAAAGTTAATTTTGGAATCAACAGATGCAAGATGCTGTGAAGAAAAGAATGTATACGTATTTTTGTAGAGACCCAAACCATCTTTTTGGAGGAGGAAAAGCAAGTGGAATACCGCATTGAGAGAGATACGTTAGGTGAAATGAAAGTACCAGCCGACAGGCTGTGGGGAGCTCAAACGCAGCGCAGCAAGGAGAACTTTCCGATTGGTCGCGAGCATATGCCGATGGAAGTTGTACGTGCTCTTGCCATATTGAAAAAAAGCGCTGCTGCCAGTAACCATAAATTAGGTAAATTGTCCGCTGCCAAATCGGATGCAATCGCTTATGCCGCTGATGAAATTATTGCAGGCCGAATTGATGATCATTTCCCGCTCGTGGTATGGCAGACGGGTAGCGGAACACAGTCCAACATGAACGTAAACGAGGTCATTGCCAATCTGGGTAACCAGCTGCTGGAACAAAAGGGCAAGGAAGAACGTCTGCATCCGAATGATGATGTGAACATGTCCCAGAGCTCCAATGATACATTCCCAACGGCTCTGCATGTTGCAGGTGTACTTGCTGTTGAAGATCAGCTCTTGCCGGCAATCGCGGTGCTGAAAGCCACTTTTGCAGACAAATCGGAAAAATTCAAAGATATTATCAAAATTGGACGTACTCATCTTCAGGATGCAACGCCAATTACACTCGGTCAGGAGATCAGCGGCTGGGAAGCGATGCTCGATAAGAGTGAACGCATGATCCGGGATAGTGTTAATTATATGAAAGAACTCGCAATTGGTGGTACAGCTGTGGGAACCGGAATTAATGCACATCCTGACTTTGGTGATTATACAGCCAAGGAAATTGGCAAGCATACCGGCAAGGATTTTGTATCCGCGCCAAACAAATTCCACGCGCTTACAAGTCATGATGAAGTGGTCTACGCTCACGGTGCAGTTAAAGCGCTTGCAGCTGACCTGATGAAAATTGCCAATGATGTTCGCTGGCTGGCTAGTGGCCCACGAAGTGGTCTGGGAGAGATTCGTATTCCAGAGAACGAACCGGGCAGTTCCATTATGCCGGGTAAAGTGAATCCAACCCAGAGCGAAGCGATGACTATGGTGGTTACGCAAGTGATGGGGAACGATGCGGCGATTGGCTTCGCGGCAAGTCAGGGTAACTTCGAGTTGAATGTGTTCAAACCGGTTATTATCTATAACTTCCTGCAATCTGTTCAGCTTCTTGCTGATTCCATCGTTGCATTCAATGATAAATGTGCGGTGGGTATTGAGCCTAACCTCAGTCAGATTGAACATAATCTGAATAACTCGCTTATGCTGGTTACCGCTCTAAATCCGTACATCGGTTATGAGAATGCAGCCAAAATTGCCAAGCTTGCACATAAGGAAGGACTGTCTCTGAAAGAAGCAACATTGCAGACAGGTCTACTTACAGAAGAGCAATTCGATCAGTATGTTGATCCAGCGAAAATGATTGCTCCGAAAGCCTAATCAATCATTATCATGCGAACTTCATTCTAATAAACAAGCGACCTGCATCCGCAGGTCGTTTTTTAGCTCATGAGGTTTCGTGAACTAATACTTGTCAGTCTATACGTATACATATAAACTACATATGCGACTGTTTTTTTAATCGATCGGAATTGTTTATTTCATTGGAGGTTTCTGCGTTGTCGAAAAAGAGAAGATTCACGATACGCTCCAAAATTCTATTGGGCTATCTAGTGGTTGTGTTGTTATTTGGTGCTGTGTTGCTGGTGTTATCTGCCCAAATTGATGCATCGCAGAAGGAAATCGATTTTATCAGCCACCACGACCTGGAAGTGCATAACCTGACCAACGCAATTGAGAAAAATGTTCTGAATATGGAAACAGGACAGCGGGGATTCATGATTACTGGGGAAGAAAGTTATTTGGAGCCATACACCCAAGCGATGACCCAATGGAACTCCAATTATGCCCAACTGTATGAGCTGGTTAGCGATAACCCATCCCAGCAGAAGAGCCTGGAGAACATCAAATCACATATTGTCCGCTGGATTGATGTTGCCGGAACAGCCTCGGTAGCCCTAAAAAGACAAGGGGATCAGGAGAAAGTTATTGATTTTTTCCATTCCGATCCGGGTAAAAGCGAAATTGATCTGTTACGGTCCCAGTTTGAAACCTTCCGCAACACAGAGATGGGCCTCACGGAGAGTCGGGTGACCGAGCTCGCCGAACGAAGCTCCACACTGCTTACAATTATGTACACCTTATGGGCTGTCGTTGCTGGACTATCTGTTGCCGCAGCGCTTGTCATTTCGGGTAATATCGTCAAAACCCTGCGTGAAGTCAAACAAACCATCACCGACATATCCCAAGGCGGCAATCTTACACAGCGTATTGTTGTCCGAACACATGATGAAGTCGGTGATTTGGGCCAAGAGACCAATATATTGCTGGACACGGTACAGGAACAGAATCGACTTAAGGATCAGGTTGCCAACATCGCCACGCTCCTGCAGAACCCTACGAGCCTGGAGGGACTGTCACGCTTGTTCTTAAACCAGGTCGCTATCCTGTTGGAAGCCCCTTATGGCGTGTTATATGCGATGAAAGAGAATCGTCTCATTCGTGTAGCTGCGTATGCAGCAGATGGCGAGAAAGAGCGTTCCCTCGGTAAAGTATCCGTTGCACCGGGTGAGGGATTAGTTGGTCAGAGTGCGATTGAGAAGCGGGTTCTGCAAATGAACGACTTGCCTCAAAATTATATTCGCATCTCATCGGGACTTGGTGATGCGTCAGCTGCATCACTCACGGTAGCCCCTGTGGTATTTGAAGGTAAAACGATAGCTGTAATCGAACTGGCTTCCATGAAGCCAATCGAACCTAAGGAAACAAAGCTGCTAACCGAACTGATCGAAATCTTCGGGGTGTCGCTTCATTCCACCGTCACACGCATGGAATTACAGCATTTGTATGATGAATCCCAGGTACTGAATGAAGAATTGCAGACACAATCAGAGAAATTGCAGGCACAGACCGAAGAGATGGTGTCTCAGACGGAAGAGTTACATATGCAGACAGAAGAACTGCACATGTTGAACGAGCGTCTGGAACTGCAGAAAAATGCGGCTGAGACCTCTGCCAGTGAACTTGCAGAAGTAGCGGATCAGTTACGGACAAGCTCTGGTTACAAATCTGAGTTCCTGGCGAATATGTCGCATGAACTGCGTACTCCGCTGAACAGTATGCTGATTCTGTCCGAGATTTTGGCTGAGAACAAGCATCAGCACTTAAACAGTGAAGAACAGAAATATGCTTCGGTGATCCATGCATCAGGCAAGGACCTGTTGAATCTGATTAACGATATTCTCGATCTTTCCAAAGTGGAGGCCGGGGAGATGGAAGTGGACTTGGATGATGTCTATCTTGGAAGCCTGCCCGAAGCGATGAATCAATATTTCCTGAAAACGGCTGAGCAAAAAGGAATTGATTTCCGTATTCAGCTTCAAAGCCCTCTGCCGGAAACGATTTTTTCCGACGAGATGCGGTTACATCAGATTCTGAGAAATTTGCTTTCCAACGCATTCAAATTCACCAATGAAGGAGAAGTGGCCTTAACTATTTCCAGAGTGAGTCTGTCCAATCCTGAAGGGAACGGAGCAGAGACGGATGTTATAGCTTTCTCGGTTAGTGATACCGGAATTGGTATTTCGGAGAACAAACTGCTGCAGATCTTTGATGCGTTCAAACAGGCCGATGGAGCCACAGCTCGAAAATACGGTGGAACCGGACTGGGACTGTCGATCTCTCAATCCCTTGCCAATCTGTTGGGAGGATCAATCTCGGCAACGAGCCGCGAAGGACAAGGAAGTGTCTTTACCCTATTCCTTCCGCTTAGAAGGGAAGAGCCTGAGGTTATGCAGAACTCCAGATTGTTCTTGAATGAGGTTGCTGTGACTGCTCCTGAAATAAACAGTGCTTCAGGAATGAATTCAACCAAAATCGAGATGTTGCTGACTCCACTTGAAGAATCATTATTGAATGGTCGTCAGGTTCTCGTTGTCGATGATGATATTCGAAATGTTTATGCCTTGGCAAATGCCCTTGAGCAGTATGACATGAAAGTGATAACAGCTCAGAATGGTTACGAGTGTCTGGAGATGTTAGAGAGCGGAGAAGCGAATCCGGATATTATCTTGATGGATATCATGATGCCAGAGTTGGATGGGTATGAGACCACTCGCCAGATCCGTGATAGATTGAATCTCAAGAAGCTCCCTATTATTGCTTTGACTGCCAAAGCCATGAAAGAAGATCGTGATAAATGTATCGCGGCAGGAGCTTCGGATTATATTAGCAAACCGCTCAATATGAAAGAGGTACTCTCCCGCATGAAATTATGGCTGAGTCATGAAACATTGGGAATCTGATCTTTTCCGTTTGAAATTCAACAGTATTAACTCAAAAATAAAACCTATGCCAGTTGCGCAACGATTGCTGCAATTGTGTCATGGGTTTTATTTTTTTCTCATGTAAGCTATTAAAATAAAAATGATGTTATAATACTTAACAACAATAAAGGTCTATTTCAATAAAATGGTTAAAACCAAGTGCTCAATCTTTGTTCAATTCCAAATCAAGGATATATACGGCTTCATGCGTTATATATATGGGAGGTAATGTCCATGCAGCTCACGGTTAAAGAGGCTTTACAGGTATACCCGTTGTCTGAGGCCAGACTGGTTGCAGGTGGGGAAGGGACTTCGCGGATGATGAAATCCGTTAACGTCATGGACGCTCCAGATATAGCGGATTGGATCAAATCCGGAGAACTGCTGTTCACAACCGCGTTTATTATGAAAGACAATGAGACGGATGCACTTCGTTTGATGCGCCGCCTGAACGAACGTGGTTGTGCTGGGCTTGGCATTAAATTGGGCCGCTTCTGGCAGGCCATTCCGCAAGGAATTATCGAGGAAGCAGATCGACTGCGGTTACCGCTACTGGAACTGCCGTTTCAGTTTACATTTTCAGACCAGATGAATGCGTTATTCAAGGCTGAACATGAACGCAGCAATCGTTTACTGCACGAGGTGGTGCAAAAACAGAAAAAATTGATGCAGTTTGCATTGCAGCAGCAACAGCATCGGAATGTATTTGCCGAACTAGCTACCGTGTTGAATTATCCACTTGCGGTTATTGGCTCCCGCGGACATGTGCTCTATGGTAGCGAAGGTATTGCGGGAGATGCTGTAGTACAAGGTTGGCCTTGGAAATCCGTCATGCACCGAGTGAAATGGAATCAGGGAAGCTGCCACCGGGTACCCATCAAGCAGAATGATGAAGAATACGGATTTTTGCTTGTCTTCACAGACTCGGCGCTGTCACTTAGAGCGGAGGAAGAATTGTTTCAGCAGGCTGCGGATGTCTTGGCATTCTATATGGATATGACCTATCGAGAACACATTAACCCCACCGTTCAGGATGAGATGCGTACGCTGTTAACCCAATATCTAGATAACAAAATGACGGTAGATGAACTCACCAAGCTCAGCGAGAATAAAGGCGTTCATCTGTTCCAGGCGACCTACCAATGCGTGTTGATTACGCTGGAACCGTCTGTTTTTGCAGAAGGAAAACTGCTGAAGCAGATCCACCGCGAGTTGCAGTACAATCCGCTTATGCAATTCACGGCCTCACAGCATTTTCAGATCGAAGATGGCATATTATCCATCTATACCTGTCCAACGGGGCGGGATTATGGAGAGGAATTATCAGCATTCCTGCTTAATCGATTCGGGGATGTTCTTGCAGCACAGGAAGCCAAGGGAGCATCTTCACCGCGTTTCTGGATCAGCAAAATGAAGCATGAGCCGAAGTCGCTACGCGAAGCCTATCAGGAATGTCTGGATACTCGCCAACTGGCTCGCCGATTCGGTATGAAGGATCGGGCTCTCCAGTTTGAGATGCTGGAATTCGCCTATGTGTTCCAACATGTTCCAGATAACATCATGGAGAATTACTGCAATAAAGTACTTGAGCCTTTACTGGCCAGGGACGGCGATCCCAATCAGGTACTGATGAATACGTTGGAATCTTTTATCGAGAATGACGGACTCATTAACGAAGCTGCGAAGCAACTATTTGTGCATCGGAATACCGTTACCTATCGGATGGAGAAAGTCGGAAGTTTGCTGCAAATGGACTTTAAGAAGACTAATGATTTGCTGAAATTAAAGCTCGTGTTCACCTTCCGTAAGTTTGTGCGGGACAAAACTACGGCTAGGCCGTATTCGCAGCATTATTAACTGAAGAGTGGACCTACTTAATACGTAAATACTTTTATGATCATAATCATTATCCAGAACAAGTGTTGTGCAGCATGACAATGAAACAGGCATGTCAGATAAAACCGTATTTCCCTTGAGGAAGTGCGGTTTTTTAGCTTTTCATTACATTTGAACAACCAAATCCCGTGCATTGCTAACAAATCACATAACTGATGTTATGTTATATTACAAAATTAAGTAAATATTGTTGTCGCAGTATCGAGAGACACTTAAAATGAAAAACAACAATCCACAGAAGACCGGAGGTTCTAACATGGGCGACTTCATTAAACTCGTTAACAACTGGTCTATCACACAGTTCGTGCATACGTTTGGCGGACTATTCGAAGAATCGCCTTGGGTGGCGGAGCGTTCCTGGCCTTCACGGCCATTTGACTCTTTTGAACACATGATGAATGTCATGAAGAACACAGTTCAGACATCCGATGAGAAGGTCAAGTTGCAGTTGCTTTGCAATCACCCGGATCTCGGTGCGCGGATCAGCATGAGCAGCAATTCTGTTCAAGAACAGGCTGGTGCAGGGCTTAATTCACTTTCGCCGGAGCAATATCACGAACTTAGTAAACTAAACAAAGAATATACAAGCCAATTCGGCTTTCCTTTTATATTGGCCGTGAAAGGTCACACAGCTCAGTCCATCCTGGAGTCCATGCGGAAGCGCAATCGGAGAGGAAGAGAGGAGGAATTCCAGACCGCCCTGAAGGAAGTGTTCAAGATTGCTTCCATTCGATTGGAACAGTGGCTGGTGCAGATTGGTCATGAACATGAGTTTGAATTTAAGCCATCCGAAGTAAAGCAACGGACCATGTATTACGGCAAAGGAGATGTATGGATATACCGCTCATACGCCAAACCGTTGACGGGTATTCAGCCCATCCCGGAATCTCCATTCACCGGACGGAATAATATCCTGTTCGGATTAAACATTAAAGTAGCCGTGCAAGGCGACGAATTTCTGCCTTCTTTTATCGAAGGAGATAACTCTCGCGTCGTTGCAACGGATTCAATGAAGAATTTCATCCTGAAACATGCTGCGGATTACTACGGAGCTACGGTGGAGGGTTTTCTCGCTTACGTTAGCCGACGTTTTCTGGAGACATATCCGCAGATGACCAAAGTGCAAATGACGGCAGATCAGATTCCTTTTGAAGATGTGCCTGTTCGCAGAGAAGGAAGCCTTCGTGCAAGCGAGCTGGTATTCCGTTATTCCCAGAATGATCGCGCGACGGCTGCAATTGAAGCGCAGCGAAAAGGAAATCAGGTTGAACTGAGCAATCATTTCAGTGGTGTCGCAGATATCAGGCTGATTAAGGTCAAAGGCAGTGAATTTGCCGGTTTCGTCAAGGATGAGCACACCACCTTACCCGAGACATGGGACCGTCCACTGTTCATTTTCCTGAATATCAATTGGCGTTACGAAGACCCGAGAGATGGCATGGACGATCAGCGCGGACGTTATGTAGCGGCGGAGCAGGTAATAGATGTAGCTGCAGCCGTGTTCCATGCGTGTCGTTCGGCATCCATTCAGCATCTAATTTATCAGATTGGACTAAGGCTATTGCGACGATTTGGACAGCTCAGTGAGGTTTCATTTGAATCCAACAATCGGACATGGGAAACGGTGCTGGAGGAAGTAAAAGAAGGAGAAGGCAGAGTATTCACCGAGGCCAGGCCTCCTTATGGGTTTCAGGGTTTCTCAATGACAAGGGATGATCTAGAGGCTGACCAGAGGGGCTCGAAGAGAGAAGGTGAGGCATGATGTCGGTAGCTGGAGGACGGATTACTACGCATGTGCTGGATACTTCCAAGGGCGTTCCGGCCGCAGGCGTGCGGGTTGAACTTTTTGTATTACACAGGAATGGCGAGAAGGAAAGCAAAATGAAAGTTGCTGAATCGTTGACCAATGCCGATGGGCGTCTGGATGCACCTTTGCTTGAAGGCGGGAAGCTTGAGCAAGCGGTCTACGAGCTTCATTTCAACGTTGAGGGATATTACGCACAGCGATCTCTTGAAGAATTAGGGCAGGTATTATGGACGGTTGTGCCGATCCGGTTTGCCGTATCCGATGCTTCAAGTCACTACCACATTCCTCTGTTGATTGCGCCTGGAGGTTACAGTACATACCGGGGAAGCTGAAATATACGAATCCGGTTCTGATCAGAGGAGGGTCATCCATATGACAAGATTAGATACGATCATCCGGGGGGCCCGGGTTGTGTTGAGAGATAGCGTGGAAGAACTGGATATTGGGATTACTGGTGAACAAATATCAGCTTTGTCCTCACACCTGGTGGGTGATGAAGATACTGAAATAATAGAAGCAATTGGCCTCACAGTGATGCCGGGGGCTGTGGACATCCATGTTCACTTTAATGAACCTGGACTCGCGAGCTGGGAGGGTTTCAAATCGGGATCCGCATCACTGGCTGCTGGTGGAATTACGACGTATGTCGATATGCCGCTTAATGGTGTCCCTCCAACGATTAGACCGGAGGCTTGGGAGTCGAAAATGAAAGCAGCCGACGGTCAATCCTATGTTGATTATGCGTTCTGGGGAGGACTTGTTCCCGGCAATCGGGCCGAGCTTGCACCTTTGGCCGATATGGGTGCGGCCGGATTCAAGGCATTTATGTCCGAACCTGGCGGAGAAGGGGAAGACATCTTCGCCAGAGCGGATGACGATACACTTTTGAATGGCATGTACGAGATTGCAAAGCTAAACCATGTACTGGCGCTTCATGCGGAAGACGAAGCGATGGTTGCTGAACTTGGGGCAAGGAGTATTGCAGATGGACGAATCGGCCCGATGGATTACGTGCAATCTCGCCCAGCAGAAGCAGAGGTTCGGGCGGTGTCACGAGCGCTGCAATATGGGGAGCAAACCGGATGTGCACTTCATTTTGTTCATATCAGTACACGGGAAGCGCTTGATCTGATTACAGAGGCAAAACAGCGCGGGCTGGATGTAACTTCTGAAACATGTCCACATTACCTGACTCTGACAGATGAGGATGTTGTCCGGTTGGGAGCTGTAGCGAAGTGTGCGCCGCCATTGCGGAGTCAGGTTGAGCAAGATCAGTTATGGGATGCGCTGGCAGCAGGTCTGATTGATGTTATTGCATCCGACCACTCACCCTGTCCGCCATCGATGAAACAATCTGATAATTTCTTTGAAATCTGGGGTGGCATCTCGGGTGCGCAAAGTACGCTGCTGCTCATGTTGGAGGAAGGACATCTTCAGCGAAATGTAGCCCTTCCTTTGCTGGGAAGAGTCCTGGCCCTGCAACCTGCCAGAAGGCTTGGATTGGAGAACAAAGGTGAGATCGCCATCGGCAAGGACGCGGATCTGGTACTGATTGATTGGGAGAAGAGTACCACCTTAAATACGGATGATCTGCACTACACACATAAACAGAGTCCTTATGTGGGACGCACGTTTTTCTCCAGCATTGTAGATGTGTTCTGCCGGGGCACACGAGTATACAGTTCAAAAACAGGATTATCGGATGAACCTTTAGGACGGTTTATCCGTGCTAACTCATCTGTTCCGGTTGGTGTTGAAGGAACGGAGGGGTATCATGACGGACTTTGAAGTACACACGTCTTCCGGTACGGAACGTCCCACCCAGGCTTTGCCGCAATTGGAGCAGGTGCAGCTGCAAGGCATGCTTGACTGGTTGTCTACATATGGCGCTGATCCCCAGGGAGGTGTGACACGTCTTTTGTACGACCAAGCATGGTGTAAGGCACAGCATGCGCTAGCGGCAAAAATGCAGGAGAAAGGGTTGGCTCCTGAATTTGATCAATCGGGCAACCTGTATGGAACTCTGCACGGTACGGGTTCAGGAACAGGAATGGAAGAGGCGCCGATTGTTACGGGTTCCCATATCGATACCGTGGTACATGGTGGGAAGTATGACGGTGCATATGGCGTAGTTGCAGGAGTGCTCGCGCTAGAGTATCTGCAGAAAAATTTTGGGGCACCCAAAAGAACGCTTCAAGTCGTATCCTTATGCGAGGAAGAAGGTAGTCGATTCCCCTTCGCTTATTGGGGATCACGAAGTATAACGGGGGTAAGCGTGCTGGAAGAAGTTCAGCATTTGAAGGATCAAGAAGGCATTACCTTTGCACAGGCAATACATGATGCAGGCTTTGGACCAGATAGTAGCTATAGAATGGCTTCACACACATACGGTGCATTTATCGAACTTCATATCGAGCAAGGTCAGGTCCTTGATCGATTGGGCCATTCGATTGGTATTGTATCGGATATTGTAGGCCAGAAACGCTTTAACATTACAGTAAGTGGCGAAGCCAATCATGCCGGAACTACACCGATGGCCTGGCGCAAGGATGCACTTGCAGGTGCAGCCGAGATGATCACAGCCGTAAGACGCATTGCGCTTGAAGCGGGAGAACCACTTGTAGCCACTGTGGGTCGAATAACAGCTGATCCGGGTGTGGGTAACGTCGTTGCATCCCGGGCCGTATTCTCGCTCGATATCCGGCATATCAGGCAAGAGAGCATTGATCTATGCTGGCACAATATGCTACAGGAATTTAGCAGAATCGCAGCCGAGCAACAGCTCGGACTGAACTGGGAGGAGCACTTGTCTGTCACACCTATTCCGATGAACGAACAGATTACGTCAGACATTCGTGATATTTGTGAAGTGGAGCAATTATCCTATATGCACTTGCCAAGCGGCGCAGGACATGATTCGCAGATCTTTCAGCCGGCTTGTCCTACAGCGATGATCTTTGTACCAAGCCAAGATGGCATTAGCCATAATCCCCTTGAATATACAGCTGAAGAGGACCTGATGAAAGGTTTCCGGGTTCTGGTTCAGTTACTCTATAAATACGGTTACGGGAGTTGAGTGAAGATGTCCAACTATAAAGAATTGTCCCCGTCCTTGCGGACGATCATGACACCGGGGCCAGTTGAAGTCGACCCAAGAGTTCTGAGGGCATTATCCTTCCCGATCCTGGGGCAGTTTGATCCGGAGTTCACTTCCCTGATGAATGAGACGATGGCCATGCTGCGTGAACTATACATGACAGACAATGAGTGGTGTTATCCGGTAGATGGTACATCCCGCTCAGGGATTGAAGCCGTGCTGGTCAGTCTGATTCAGCCAGGGGACAAGGTGCTCGTCCCCATCTATGGACGTTTCGGACATCTGTTGGTTGAAATTTCGGAGCGATGTGGTGCCGAGGTTATCTTTTTTGAAACAGAGTGGGGAACGGTATTTGATCCCGAAGAAGTTATTAAGGCGATCCATGCACATAAGCCGAATTTGGTTGCGATGGTTCACGGTGAGACATCAACCGGGCAAATGCAGCCTCTCGCCGAGATTGGCAAAGCCTGCCGTGAACTCGATATTTTACTTGTCGTCGATGCGGTTGCCACAATTGGCGGGACACCTGTCGAGACGGATGCCTGGCATCTGGATGCAGTCATGGGAGGAACGCAGAAGTGTTTGTCCGTTCCATCCGGGATGGCGCCATTAACGTATAACAGCCGTGTGGAGAAGAAACTGATGAGCCGCAAAACCGTCGAACGGGGCCTCCGCGATGCAACAAGTGCTCGGGCTGAAGGGCGCACAATTGCCAGTAATTATTTTGACCTGAGCCAATTGCAGGACTACTGGAGTTCGGCACGGTTAAACCATCATACAGAGGCTACTTCGATGCTCTACGGTCTTCACGAGGGACTACGAATTTTGCTTCAGGAAGGTCTGGATGCCCGTTTCCAGAGACATCGGATCAATGAACGTGCGTTAGTCGCGGGAATTCAGGGTATGGGGCTCAAACTGTATGGAGAGATGTCCAGTAAACTTCCAATGGTCACCTGTATCGAAATTCCGGAAGGCATAGACGGAGAGTCGGTACGCAGCATGCTTCTGAACGATTTCAGTATTGAAATTGCCAGTTCGTTTGGACCATTGAAAGGCAAGATTTGGCGTATTGGTACGATGGGATTCAGCTGCCAGCGCAAAAATGTACTCCATGTGCTGGGCGCACTGGAAGCTGTACTGTTGCGTCATCGTCACGCCTTGCCAGCAGGCGAGGCCGTACAGGCAGCGTTGGATGTGTATGCCGGGAAGGAGGGCGCCTTATGTTGAACCAGATGCCGATATCCAGGGAGGTGATGGTTACCTCCCCACATTATTTGGCGAGTACGGTTGGCAGCTCAATGCTCCAGCAGGGTGGTAACGCTTATGATGCTGCTGTCGCTGTAAGTGCCGCGCTGGGCGTAGTCTACCCGCATATGACTGGACTTGGCGGAGATGCTTTCTTTCTGATTCACGACGGTGCAAGTGGTGACATAACGGCCTACAACGGTAGCGGTCGTTCAGCAGCAGGCATTCATGCCGACACGTTCAAAGCGATGGGGATGAGCGCCATTCCTCAGCGAGGTGTGCTTAGTGCAATTACCGTTCCTGGAATGGTAGATACATGGTGGGAAGTCTGGTCCCGCTATGGGAAGTTAAAGTGGGAACAGTTGCTTGAACCAGCTGCGCTATATGCGGAAAAGGGATGTCCTGTATCTCGAAATCTGCGCCTGTGGCTGGAACGTGATGAGGATTTCATTATGGGGCATTCACCGCTGCGAGCGGTATTTGCCCCTTTTGGTACACTTTTGCAGGAAGGGGATCTGCTCTTGCAGCCTGATCTTGCCTCTTCCATTCGCCTGATTCAGGCAGGTGGACGCGATGTTTTTTATACCGGGGAACTGGCGGAGCAGCTAACTTCGGCTATTCGTGAGGATGGCGGCATGCTTGCCCCAGCAGATTTCGCGGCTCACAAGGGAGAGTGGGTGAAGCCGATCACTACCGATTACCGTGGCTATCAAGTTCACCAGATGCCGCCGAATTCACAGGGCTTCTCGATGCTGATGATGTTGAATATGCTGGAACATATTGATCTATCTTCCGTGGCGCGCACGTCCCCCGAGTTTTATCATCTGATGGCTGAAGTGGTCAAAAAGGCATTTCGTGACCGTGATCGTTATCTCACAGATCCGGATTTCAGGGATATTCCGCTGGAAAATTTGTTGTCCAAGGTTTATGGAAATGAATTATGGAACGAGATTCAGTCCGCTCCACCTGCTGTGGCACAGCCTTTTCTGTCCAAAATGATGGGTCAGGATACGGCTTATGCGGCGGTTGTGGACAATGAAGGCAATGCCGTCTCGTTTATCCAGAGCCTGTACTTTGATTTTGGCGCTGCTTATGTGCCCGGGGATACGGGTGTGATCATGCAGAACCGAGGTTCCTTTTTCTCACTTGATCCGAAGGACGCTAACGTATTAGAACCAAATAAACGCTCATTCCACACCCTAATGCCGGGTCTTGTCACTCGTAACGGGAAACCTTATATGCTCGTAGGCACGCAGGGTGGTGAAGGCCAACCTCAGACACAGTTATCAGTTCTTACGGGTGTACTGGACTACGGTCTGAACATTCAGGAAGCCATTGGGTTACCGCGTTGGGTGTATGGGCGTACCTGGGGCGAGGAAGGCGACACGATGAGAGTGGAGAACCGCTATCATGACGACGTATGTGACACGCTTACCCGATGGGGACATAACGTCGAAGCCAGAGCGCCGTGGGACGGGATTATGGGGCAGTCACAAGGGATTGTCATCCGTGAAGATGGCATGATTAGTGGGGCAGCAGATCCCAGGGGAGATGGCATGGCTATCGGGTGGTAGCGTGATTTGTGTAAAGCATCATGGATAGATCCAAAGAAGATCATCCTTAAAATGCAGGATCAGAATAAGTAAATTTACGCAGATAGATACGGATAGGGGAGATTATCATGGGAACGATCCTGCTAAAAGGTGCACAACTCGTCACAATGAATGCAGAAGAGGATGTATTTACGGGAGATTTGCTGATCGAGGACAATAAAATTAAAGAAATTGCAGAGCATATCGATGTTCAGGCAGATCAGGTCATTGATGCTCGAGGCAAAGTACTGCTTCCGGGTTTTATCCAAACGCATATTCATCTATGTCAGACCTTGTTCCGTGGACGTGCGGACGATCTGGAGCTGATGGATTGGCTTCGTCAACGCATCTGGCCGCTTGAGGCAGCGCATGATGAAGAGTCTGTCTATTACTCGGCGATGCTCGGCTTGGGCGAATTGATTTCCAGCGGGACAACAACCATTTTGGATATGGAGACCGTGCATCATACCGATTCGGCTTTTCAGGCGATGGCACAGAGCGGCATTCGGGTGATTTCCGGTAAAGTGATGATGGATCACGGGGATGAAGTTCCTGAACCGCTGCGTGAAAATACGGCTACCTCGCTGCAACAAAGTGTCGATTTGCTGGAGAAATGGAATGGATTCGGCGGTGGCCGTATTCAGTATGCGTTTTGTCCACGCTTCGTCGTCTCGTGCACCGAAGAATTATTGGTTGAGGTGCGTGACCTGTCGAATAAGTACCATGTGAAAGTGCACACCCATGCCTCCGAAAATCGTGGCGAGATCGAACTGGTAGAACACGAGCGTGGCATGCGCAACATTGTCTATCTGGATCATATCGGTCTAGCTACCCCAAGACTGGTGCTTGCCCACTGTGTGTGGCTGAGTGAGGAAGAGAAGGAGATTATTCGCAAACGCGGGGTAAAAGTCACCCACTGCCCTGGATCGAATATGAAACTGTCCTCAGGTATAGCGGATATTCCTGATCTGCTGAATCGCCAGATTGCGGTAGGGATTGGTGCCGATGGTGCGCCGTGCAACAACAATCTGGATATGTTCCAGGAAATGCGTCTGACCGCGCTCATTCAAAAGGTACCTCATGGTCCAACAGTGATGGACGCCCGTACGGTGCTTCGTATGGCGACGATGGGTGGAGCAGAAGTGCTCGGAATGTCCAAGGAAATCGGCAGTCTGGAAGTGGGTAAAAAAGCAGATATGTTGCTGCTGGATCTGGATGATTTTCATACGTACCCTTCCTATGAGACCGATGTGTACTCTCGTGTGGTCTATTCCGCAACGCGTAGCTGTGTGGATACCGTTATTATCGATGGAAGCATCGTGCTCCAAAACCGGAAGATTCAAACGATTGATCGTGGCATTGTGCTTCGTGAATCGGATAAAAGTATTGCAAGATTGATGAAACGTATCTAATCGAATGCAGCCGTATGAAACTCAGCCAATGAACTATCTGAGCAAAAGTTGGACATTCAATCTTCGCTAAAAAGCTCAAGATTCACTTCTTCGGATTCGAATTCAAATCCCTGAAAGGATGGAGACACGATGGAAATGCATGATCTGTGTGCAATTGCAGCGCGGGAACCGCGCTGTGTTCTCGCAACAGCGGTTAAGGTAGAAGGTCATGCTTACCGTAAGCAAGGAGTCTCTATGCTTTTGACCGAAGAAGGTGTGGTGTATGGCAGTATCAGTCCAGGTTGTCTGGAGAGTGATCTGCAGGCCAGGGTGGACCGTGTGCTGGATACACAGCAGTTGGAATTCGTGGAGTATGATATGCGTCCCGAAGATGATCTGTCCTGGGGAGAAACGATTGGCTGCGGCGGGTTAATTATAGTGCTGCTAGAGCCGGTATGTGGTGAACTCAGGTCGATCATGTCCCATATGCATGCGTATTTTCAATCTGGATCAGCTGTGGAGCTAACCCGTTCATTCTACGATCAATACACCCGGATTCATTATGTGATTCAGCTCGCTGAGGGTGCAGAAAGGCAGACATCATTATACCCTTCTCCAGCTGTCAAGGGAGCTTCTCTAAATCCAATAAATACAATGATTACTGACGACACACCGCGACTATCATTGGTCGTTATTCATTCGTCTGAAGCTGATGATCTCACATCTAATTCTGGAGAGAGTGATCTTCAGAGGGATGGATTGACTGAGGTGGAGAAGTGGGATATCCCTTTACAGATCTCCGCAAAATATGTGCCCAAACCCCGTCTGATTATCCTTGGAGCCGGAAATGATGTGATCCCCGTCGCCCGTCTGGGCAAATCAGCAGGATTTCGTGTGGTTGTAGCGGATTGGAGAGAAACCTTGTGCACCGCTGAACGCTTTCCTGGTGTTGAGTTTGTTCGCGGTTTCCCAAGTGAGATCATACCTGTACTGGATATCCAAAGCGGGGATTATATCGTATTGATGAGTCATCAATTTCCGAGAGAACGGGAGTTTCTTGAATTACTTGAGGATCGGAATTATGCATACCTTGGTATTATGGGCTCCAGAACGCGAACAGCACGTTTGCTGAACGATCTCCCTCCACTAAAACAGTTGCATTCACCCGTCGGCTTGACCATTGGTGCCGATGGACCGGAAGAGATCGCAATCAGCATCGCAGCAGAACTTATTGCCTGTAAAAGAGCAGCTGTTGCCGCAGAGCGTCGCAAAGTACAGAGGGGGATTGCACATGCGACTGACGGGCATCGTGCTAGCGGCAGGTAAGAGCAGCCGAATGGGGCGGGATAAACTGTCTATCGTCATGCCTGATGGAAGATGTTTGGCCGCATGGACATTGGAAGCTGCCTTGAAATCCGATTTGGAGAAAGTTATCTGTGTGGTCAAACCCGAGGATTCATTAGCGTGGATCCCCTCCATGTGGCTCAATGCAGCATCATATGGTTGTACTCCAGATACGAGCACGAGGCTTCAGATTGCAATCTGTACCGACTATGCATACGGTATCGCCATGTCCCTTCACTGTGGCATTCTGTCTGCTATAGCATACAAGCCAGAAGGTGTGATGATAATTTTGGCAGATCAGCCGCTATTGCAGGCACAAGATATTAACAGGGTTGCTGAGTCGTTAGCCTCCAACAAACTGTGTGATTATGCAGCAGCTACCAATGGCGGTGGAGGCAAGCCTCCGGTCGCCTTTCGTGAACATATGCTGGGGCCTCTTTTGTCGCTTAGCGGAGATGAGGGAGCGCGAAAAATCATGCGCAATCCCAAATATGCAGGCAAGCATGTATCTTTGTCTGAATTTAGCTTTTGGGATGCGGATACCGAACCAGAGCTGGAACGTATTTTGGATTATGTGAATGGCATAAGATGAATGAAAATCGAGGCAGAAGGAGCGATTCCTTGTGTATTATTTCTCGCAGTGATGAGGTCAGCCAGACCATCTGGTTGGCCTCTTTATTGTTTTGATCTAATTGGTTATGAAATGGCTTGTGTTAGCTTTTGAGAGTTAATAATGCATCAGGCACAAATCAAAGAGTCTATTTATACATTTATCCAAAATGATGTGAAGATAATTGACCTTATTGTTGCAGTCCCATATGATTTGAAGAATTATTTGGATCATTCGTTCATATCCAACGTCCCGAAGACAGATTCCAGGTAGAGAAGGGAGATGGAAGGATGGTTATGTCTGCATATGGGTCTGGAGCGCAACCAACGGTTTGGCAGCCCGTTAATCTAGATGAGCTTCAAGCTTTAAAGAGTGAACTGTCCGGGAAGTATTGTTTTGCAGCAGGGGCAACATTATTGCGTACTCAGTGGGAGGGCGGCCTTGTTCCTGTACCTGAGCATATGATTAGCCTTGCCCGTATTCCAGGTGCAAGCGGCGTATATGTGGGTGGAGATGAGCTGGTCATTGGAGCACTGACGCGATTAAGTCATTGTGCCACAGACGTTCATCTGCAACAGCTGCCCTTATTACAGTCTGCAATGAATGCTATCGCTGCTCCTTCTATCCGGAATGTGGCGACAATTGGCGGAAACATTGTATCGGGAGTCGGTGACTCGATCCCTGCACTCCTTGTCTACGATGCACAGCTGTACTGGATGACGGACAACGGCATGGAGATGCGAAGTCTTTCGTCTTGGCTGAACGGTGGTCGTGACGGCAGTCGCAATCCGAATGATGTGTTAATTTCCATTCATATTCCGATGAAACATACGCCTTTCCCTGATGTCACCAGCGAGCAGGCATCTGCGACGCGTGAAATTTCATTTTACCGCAAGCTGGGTCGGCGGGAGACCTTTACAGCATCGCTGGTGACGATTGCATTTCACGGAGAAGTGGATGCAGATGGCCGCTGGAATAAAATAGCGATCGCTGCAGGTGGAGGTTCAGGCATGGCCATGCGACTTACGGAGTCGGAAAAGTTGCTTCTTGGCGTGGAGGCTTCTGTTATGCAAGCTTTATCGCTAGCTGCCTCGGCAGCTTCGGAATTCGTGACTTATAGCGATGCATTTGCTACAGAACAGTACCGTAAGCAAACGGCAGGTAATATGCTCGGAGCCGGACTCTGGGAAGCACTTCGATCATAGAAGAAAACCATTTTGGAGAAGCAAAGTGTGAGACCAACAGCTTCTGAAGGGAGAAAGGAGAGAGAACATGCTGTTAAGTCGGGATAGTAGTGGGAAACGCTGGCATCTGCGGCCAGATGGTATAGGCAAAGTAACAGGACAGCTTCAATATCTGACAGACATGAAGCTGCCCAATATGATCCACGGAAGGGTCCTTCGAAGCTCTTACCCTTATGCCCGCATATTGTCTATCGATACTACCAAAGCGGAAGCTATGAAAGGTGTATTTGCTGTACTCACCGCCAAAGATGTACCCGGTTTGAACCTGTTTGGCATCACAACTCCGGATCAGCCTGTATTTTGCGAGCATGTCGTTCGTTATGTCGGTGATGCCATAGCCGCAGTTGCTGCGGACTCCCCGGAACGTGCAGCGCTCGCTCTGGATTCCATCCGGGTTGAGTATGAAGAATGGACTCCGCTGGACAGCCCAGAGGCTGCACTGGCACCCGGTGCACCTGAGCTCCATGAACATGGTCCCGGCAATGTGCTGCACCGTACCGAAATCAAACGAGGCAATGTAGATGAGGGCTTTGCTGCATGCGAACATATTGTGAGTGAGACGTATTATACCCCTCGCCAGATGCATGCCTATATGGAGACGGAAGGCGGGTTATTTGTTCCTGATGAAAGTGGGAGACTCCATGTCTACGCGGCGACACAGCATGGTTACAAGGACAGGATGCAGCTTGCCCGAATCATTGGCTGTTCCGAAGAAGATATTCGGGTGGTCTCGTCTCCGATAGGCGGTTCTTTTGGGGGGAAAGATGAGCTGAATGTACAGCCTTATGGGGCACTGCTTGCTTTAAGGTCCGGACGTCCTGTGAAAATGCATAATTCACGCAAAGAATCCGTACGTGCAGGATTAAAGCGTCATCCGATGAAAATTGAAATGCAGACCGGAATCAGCCGTGAAGGCATGATCCAGGCTCACCGAGTCCGCATTACCGCAGACACCGGAGCATATGCGACGCTAGGGGCACCTGTCCTAAATTTTTGCACAGAACACTGTCTCGGGCCATATTCTATTCCCCACGTAGATGTGGAGGGCGTCTCGGTGTATACGAATAATGGGGTGTCGGGAGAGTTTCGTGGATTTGGCGGGAATCAGGCAATCTTTGCAATGGAGGGTCAGATGGATCGACTCGCCGAGATTATGGATATGGACCCCTGGGAGTTTCGGAGACGCAACATGAGGGGAAAGACCGATCCTGGGCCATTGAATCAACAGATTCTGGTCACGGATGGACTGTCGCAAGTATGGGAGGCGATGGATCGTTCGGAGTTATGGCAAAAGCATCAGTATCCCTCGGCAGATCTTGCTCTACCTCCCTGGATTAAACGTGGAGTAGGTGCAGCCATCGCGATGCACGGAGCAGGGCTTGGTTATGGCATTCCCGATCCGGCGGGCGGGCGTCTATCTCTGAATGCCGAAGGTAAGATTGAAGTGGCATTCAGCTACGAAGAATTCGGTCAGGGACTTATTGCTACGCTGGAAATGATGCTCTGCGATCTGTTCTACTGCTCAACATCCGATCTAAGCATAATCATTGGGGATACGGATCGAGTGCCACACAGTGGTTCAAGCACCGCTTCGCGTTCAACGACGATGGCCTGGATGGCTCTTCAGCGATTACAGACACCATTCCGCTCCAAAATCTTGTCAGTAGCTTCTGCTTTGTCAGGAATTCCGGCTGCCGAACTGATTACTGGAATTGAGGGAGTATGGCACAAGGGACAGCTTTCTCCAGAAGTTACAGCGAATGAACCGGCGATGAATTCCAGAGTTGTTGTTTCTTACGTTGATCTGGCGAAGCATGGAAAAGAGGAAGAATGGATTTTTGATACTCAATTTGAATATCCGACCACGCCGGACAATGTTGTGGGTGGGCATTATCTATATACGTATGCGGCAGTAGCGGCAGAAGTGGAGGTAAACACGCTAACCGGAGAAGCCAAATTGCTAGATACGAGGCATGTGGTTGCTGCTGGCCCTGTCATCAATCCAATGGGATTCATCGGACAGATCGAAGGCGGAAGTGTAATGGCTCTGGGTTTTACATTGACCGAGGATGCCGTGATGCAAGACAGTCGCTATATGACAACCAATTTGGACACCTACCTGATTCCGACGATTCGCGACATTCACACCAACCTGGAGGTGGAGGCAATTGAAGATCTGCCAGAAGGCGATCCGTTTGGACCACGGGGGATTGGCGAGATTGGTTCGGTGGCGCTTGCTCCAGCCATCACCGCTGCGATTCACCAGGCTACAGGGGTGTGGGTTAATCGTTTGCCGATTCCGCGCGATCAACTGATCAAACCACTGTGCGTCTCGCTTCAGAAAGGAGTGGGTTCATCATGACTGAACCTTTGAGCAATTTCTGGACAGCCGTTGTGAATGGCGAGGAGAAACAATTGCACATCACCCAGACAACCCGTCTTGTGGATGTACTGCGCTCGCATTTGAATCTAACCGGAACGAAAGTTTCCTGCGAAGTTGGCCGATGTGGTGCTTGTATGATACTGATGGATGGAGAGCCGGTCAATTCCTGTCTCATTATGGCTTATCAATGTGTTAGAAGCGAGATAACAACAATAGAAGGGTTGTATGGTGAAGAGGAAGGGAAGTTGCACCCAATTCAGCAGGCTTTTGTGGAAGAAGGCGGCTTCCAATGCGGGTATTGTACACCCGGGATGGTGATTTCCACCAAGGCATTGCTAGATCGCTATCCGCAGCCTAGCCAAGAACAGATCGAAATGGGATTATGCGGTAATCTGTGCCGCTGCACTGGATATGGAGGGATTCTTCGTGCAGTAAGGAAGGTAGTCGATGAGCACGATAGGATGGGCTCTACCCAATGATCATGGAAGTAGGGATATCCGAGCTTTATTTCAATAGAATTTTTATAGACCAACCTATGCTCTGCGGGTTGGTCTTTGTTGTTTAATGAAACACCTTACGAAAATGGGTCGACGCGGCCATAATTAAGACTTGTTAATCAGTATGCTTTTCAATTGTCCATATGTTACTTATAATAGATGTCCAATGAAGATGAATGTAATTAGTATTACACACAAGGAGGTGTGTTCTTGAACAAATCGGATCGTATGCTCGCCATCGTACTTGAACTGCAACGAGGGAAGGTTCAACGTGCGGAAGATTTAGCCCTCTTGTTTGAAACAAGTGTCCGAACCATATACAGAGACATTCAGGCGTTATGTGAGGCAGGAGTTCCTGTGGTGGGAGAACCCGGAGTAGGATATTCACTTATGGAAGGATACTTTTTGCCTCCGATCAGCTTGACAGCTGAAGAAGCGGTTACACTTCTAATCGGGCTTGATTTTGTCGAACAGCGCTTCGATAACTACTATAAAAGTACATCCTTTACGTCCCGTTCGAAAATTGAAGCAATCCTGCCTGTGCCTCTTCGGGAAGAGGTGGGACAGATACAACAGGGTATCCGTTTACTTCGTTCACCGGACAGTGATACACACGAGCGAGAGATCGAACATATGGGAATCATCCGAAAGGCAATGCAGAATAAACTCAAAATCCGGTTTCATTACCATAAGCCTGGTTCGGTTAATGAAACCGTACAAAAGACCGTTCGTATGTCGTCCCCTTACGGGATGCTTTGGATGCAAGGCTCATGGATGCTGATTGCCCGATGTGATTTGCGACAGGAGATTCGTCATTTTCGTATATCCCGCATGAGTGATCTGGAGATTAGCACAGACCCATTCGATCTTCCTCCAGGTTTTAATATTCACAGCTACTCACCACCTGACAACCGTGATGTGCATGTCCGTGTTTGGTTTCATGGTCGAATTGCAAATAGAGTGATTGAAGCGAATAATTACTACATGGAGAAAGCAGAACTGCAAACAGATGGATTATACGCAGATTTTCGTGTAAGGCATCCAGAAGACGTATTGCATTGGATACTTGGATGGGGAGCCTCGGCTCTGGTCTTGGAGCCCGAATCATTAAGAATTCGAATTCGCGAGGAAGCAAGCAATCTCCTTAAACACTACTGACATAACGCTGTCAGTAGTGTTTGTGTATGATCGGTTTATAACCGATTGAAGGAGTTGTGTATTTGTATGGAAACGATAATAACAAGGAACAACGAAGAGATTCGACGTGATTTTGAACTGACTCTGGAACGTTATTTGCAGGAACTGGATCTGATGAGCGATGCTCAGTTAAGCTACAAACCCAGTGAGATTGAGTGGTCGATAGGCCAGATGTACCAGCATTTAATTCAGTCTGCGATGAAAATGCATTTAGCCAATGTTCAACTTTGTATAAGCGCAGACGAGGACTCGGGCAAGAAGAGAAACCAGGGCAAAACAGAAACAGGTGAAGCTGTTTTTGCGCAAGCAAGTTTTCCTCCGATACGTATCCACGTTCCTGATTCTCCTGAGTATACTCCACTACAATCGGATGGAAGAGAATCAATAATTCAAGGATTTAATGAGGTAAGGGATGAAATGCGGAGATTGGAAGTGCTGTTGGAAGAAACAACACAGGAATGTACGTTGGCACATCCAAGCTTTGGTGGTTTGAATGCAGAGGAATGGTTTGCATTGGTCGAAATGCATTATCGTCATCATTTCTTGCAGCTTGAGCGTCTGAAGAAGGCATGGGAAGAACAGGTGCAGAGATGAATGAACAGGAAAAGGAAAAGCATGATTTGATGGCTACCAGCAAAGGAATTATGCAGATTCATACGAGTGAACTCCTGGCTTCACAGTTAGAAGTTGAGGCTGAATCTGAAAAAGGAAACCGATACTGGATCGGCGTTGTGTCTGCATCACATGTGGAAAAAGGGGTGGAAGGGGGCTTCGCCCAGCTCTGTCACGGCAAGGTAGCTTCTCTGCGCAAAATGAATGCAGGAGACTGGCTGATCTATTATTCGCCGCGAACAAGCATGAAAGGAGGCAAGGTACTTCAAGCATTCACCGCCATAGGGCGCATAATAGACGATCAGGTGTACACGTACCATGTGTCAGATTCCTTTGTCCCGTATCGGAGGAATGTTCAGTATTATCCTTGTCAGCAGGTGAAGATCGCTGATCTGCTGGACCAACTGATCCTTACTCGGGGACAGACACGTTGGGGATATCATTTTAGATATGGTCATTTGCAGATTCAAAAAGAGGATTTTCTGAAAATTGCACTTGCCATGTTGGGGGCTGAGGCAGAAACCTGCTAACCTACATAGTTTGAGCAAAGAGTCAGATCTTATTTATGTGACACAAAGCTGAGGAAAAAATAGACCTTTTGAGGGGAAATAAAAATAATCGAATTTTCAACAACGTAATAATTATTATGTAAACTTATTATTTTCGATGACCTCCATAAGCTGTATCTATATTGCTAACCATGTTTAAGGGGCGGATACAGCTGGATTTAGGTCAATTTCCAGTTCAAATCTTTGAATAAAAAACCTCATTTAAATGGTCTTCAATATTGTTCCTTTAAGAGTACAGGACGGTTGTAGGGGTCTTATTATAAATCGTTTTCGAAGAACTTGAGAACGGATGAGATTCCTCTCTATAATTGCAACTTATATGTTCATAAACCATTGTTATACGAAATTTTAACTCTGATTTATTCCTGAAAAACACTCAACGCAATGAATATAGAATATCGAAAAATATAAGATAAAATATACTGCTTCAAACCAGATATAATCCGGTGGATAAGACTCGTAAAATGGCATGTTCAAAGCTGTGTAAATGTGTTCGTTTATCGATGAGGGACAGAATGGGGTGATTTCTCAAAATTGGGTTATTACTCCCGTTTTAGATCAATTTCATATGGATTTGCGATGGATTTAGTACCGCTTTCAATGTATGCTTTTGGAAACTGGAAAGGAAGTGGGAAAAATGGAACGCGAACTGGCGTTGGAAATTGTCCGAGTAACAGAATTGGCTGCGTTAGCTTCAGCACCCTGGATGGGGCGGGGCGACAAGAATAGTGCAGATGAGGCGGCTACTTTGGCTATGCGCGCCATGTTCGATTCCGTGTCTATTCGCGGCACGGTGGTAATCGGTGAAGGAGAAATGGATGAAGCACCCATGTTGTATATCGGCGAGGAAGTCGGCAACGCTGAGGGCCCCGAGGTTGATGTGGCTGTAGATCCTTTGGAAGGTACAGAGATCGTAGCCAAGGGCCTGAACAACGCTTTATCGGTTATTGCAGTGGCGGGAAAAAGCAAACTGCTCCACGCACCGGATATGTACATGGAGAAGCTGGCTGTAGGGCCTGCTCTGGTGGGCAAGGTCAGTATCGAAGATCCGGTTGAGGTGACATTGGAGAAAGCCGCTGAAGCATTGAACAAAAACATCTCAGATCTGACAGTCATCATTCTGGACCGTGTACGACATGAAAGTACGATCAAGACATTGCGCAAGGTTGGTGTGCGGATCAAGTTCCTAAGCGATGGTGATGTTGCAGGCGCGATGGCACCTGCGTTCCCAGAGGCAGGTATTGATCTGTATGTCGGATCAGGAGGAGCACCGGAAGGTGTGCTTGCTGCAGCCGCCTTATCCTGCCTGGGAGGCGAGATTCAAGGTCGTCTGATGCCTGCGAACGCAGACGAGTTCCAGCGCTGCTTGCAAATGGGAATCGACAATCCTTACAAAGTATTAACGATGCAGGATATGATCGGCACGGAAGATGTTATTTTTGCAGCAACTGGTGTTACCCCTGGTGAGATTCTTGGGGGAGTGCGTTACCTCGCAGATGATCGGGCAGAGACCGATTCCATCGTCATGCGTGCCAAAACCAAAACGATTCGTTTCATCCGTTCTCAGCATTTCCTTCCGAATAAGGAAGTGCTGCACAAAGTGCGGCAGCTTCAATCTACACCTGAGTCTTCAGATCGTATTCAAAGTCATGTCACCATTTTGGAACAGGCTGAGTTCAGTCAATCATCTGTTGGTAACGGTGTGACGACCTAATGTAGGTCTGCACTGTAGTTGGTCTGCGCCAACATGAATCCATGTGAAAGCATGTGAAGAAGAAGGTTATATAGGACAAGTTACAAGAGAATATAGTAAGCAAGAGGTGGGGAATTTGTTTACACAAATCCTCATCTTTTTTTGTGTTAAAAGCATTGACAACGGTTACAACACATGAGAAGATGTACGCGCGTACATAATCATTTGATACACTGCATCGGTTTGGCAGGTGTTCAGGAAACATGAAGGAGGTGAGATCCATGGCATCCCGTAAAGAAGTGGCTGATCTTGCCGGTGTTTCGGAAGCTACAGTATCCCGAGTTCTTAATGGCGTTGGTCCTATTAAAGAGGAAACCCGTCGTAAGGTTATTGAAGCTTCCGAGCAGTTGGGTTACGTCCCCAGCGCACTGGCCCGCAGCTTTGCGAGAAGTAAAAGCGGTAACCTTGGCGTGGTGTTGCCCTACGTCCCGAAAGCACACTTGTTCTCGGCGTATTTCTTCTCGGAAATGCTGAGTGGCATTGGGAGCAAAGCCAGGGACAACGGCATGGACCTGCTGGTCATGTTCAGGACACCGGGTGAAGTGATGAACTATACGGATCTGTTCCGCCGTCAGAAAGTGGATGCTTGCATTATTCTCGGCGCACGAGATGAACATGGGGAACTGGCAGCCATGCAGAGGCTTCAGCAGGAAGGACACCCCTTTTGCATTATGAGCCAGCACTTTGCAGGTGAATCATTCATGGAAGTGGATGCCGACCATGTGGAGGGCAGCAGGCTGGCAATCCGTCACCTTACCGATCAGGGCTACCGGAATATCGCCTTTCTTAATGGTCCGGATAGTTATTCCAACAGTCAGGAGCGGCTTCAGGGCGTTCATATCGGACTGAATGAAGCCGGAATGAATATGGATTCCAGTCTGTTGCTGGAGGGGAACTATGGCAGACGAAGCGGGGTGGAGGCAGCTGCCACCATTGCAGCCCGGCTTAACGAGATTGACGCTGTATTTGCTGCGAATGACCGGATGGCAATCGGTGTTATGCATGGTTTGCGTGAGCGTGGGATCAAGGTTCAGGATTTCCCTGCGTTTGTAGGTTATGATGACTCCGATGCGGCCGAGATGGCGGTTCCGCCGCTGAGCAGCGTCAGGGTTCCCTTTTATGAAATGGGAGAACTGGCCGCATCCAAACTTATTCATGGATCACTGGGAACAACAGCTTCATCAGTGAATTCCGAAGTTCCCTTAGAAACAGCAAGGCAGTTGTTGCCTACAGAGCTGATCATCCGTGCCTCTTCAATCCGTAATTAATACATTGCTAGTTATATTCCAAAGGAGGAAGTGACCATGTCAAAGCGTCTTCGTGTCGGAATGGTTGGATACAAATTTATGGGGAAAGCCCACAGCAACGCTTATCGCAGTCTGCCGATGTTTTTCCCGTCTGCCCCGCTGCAGCCTGAGATGTCTGTAATCTGTGGACGGAACGAGCAAGGAGTTCAGGAGGCTGCCAGTCAGTTCGGCTGGTCTGAAAGTATAACGGACTGGCGCGAGCTGGTGCGGCGTGATGATATCGATCTGATCGATATTAACGCTCCAAGTGATGCCCATAAGGAAATCGCACTGGAAGCCGCTCGTCAGGGTAAACATCTGTTCTGTGAAAAGCCGCTGGCTTTGTCGCTAGCTGATTCGCGTGAAATGCTCCAGGCTGCTGAAGAAGCAGGAGTTGCGCACATGGTCGGATTCAACTACCGTTTCTCTCCAGCGGTGCAGCTGGCTAAAGAGTTGGTGCAAAGCGGACGCCTAGGCAAAATCTATCATTTCCGTGCGTTTTTCCTTCAGGATTGGATCATGGACCCTTCGTTCCCGCTGGTATGGCGTCTGCAAAAGGAAGTAGCCGGTTCCGGCTCACATGGCGATCTCGGCGCACACCTAATTGATCTTGCACGTTTCCTGGTGGGTGAATTCAAGGAAGTAATCGGGATGAGCGAAACGTTCATTAAAGAGCGGCCGCTGGCTTCGGAAATGACCGGACTTAGTGCCAAAGGCAGTTCGAACGCAGATGCTCCGAAGGGCGAAGTAACGGTAGATGATGCCACGTTGTTCCTCGCACGGTTTGCAGATGGTGCACTAGGAAGCTTCGAGGCTACGCGCTTTGCAGCAGGTCATCGCAGTACCAACTCGTTTGAAATCAATGGCAGTCTCGGTAGCGTCCGGTTTGATTTTGAACGGATGAATGAACTGGAAGTGTATTTTACGAAGGACGATGAAGATGTGCAGGGCTTCCGCCGTGTTCTGGCGACTGATCCGGCACACAAATATGCTGAGGCGTGGTGGCCTGCGGGACATACGATTGGATTCGAGCACACGTTCACACATGAAATGCTGGAACTGGTGACCGCGATCTCCGAAGGACGGCAGCCTGAACCAAGTTTCCACGATGGGGTTGCCTGTCAAGCGGTATTAGAAGCTGTTGAACGTTCCGTTACAGAGCGTCGCTGGGTGTCGCTAGAAGAAATGTAAGCATTAAACCACTGAATTGTGAAGTGGACATCATGTTGGCACTCATTTGAAATAAATAAGCTAGATTTAAGCTAGGATGTTGACCTCGGAGAGGTCTTGAGTTTGCATAAGGTCCGATAGAGAATGACAATAACTTAACTTCCGGAAAGCGAGTGATGGGTGATGAGCAAAGCACTAATCGTATGGGGCGGCTGGGATGGACATGAACCAGAGCAGGTAGCAGCGATTTTTGAACGCATTTTGAAGGAAGAACAATTCGAGGTTGAAGTCTCAGATACACTGGAAGCTTATGCGGATGCAGAGAAACTGCTGGGCCTGGATCTGATCGTTCCGTTGTGGACAATGGGACAGATTGAACAGGAACTGGTCAATAACGTATCTGCGGCTGTTCAGAGCGGCGTGGGTCTTGCGGGTCTTCACGGCGGGATGTGTGATGCGTTCCGTAACAACGTCGACTGGCAGTTCATGACGGGTGGGCAGTGGGTTGCGCATCCAGGGAACGACGGCGTGGAGTACACGGTAAACATGAAACGTGGTTCCAGTCCGCTCTTGGATCATATTGAAGATTTCCAGGTGAAAAGTGAACAGTATTACCTGCACGTGGATCCTGCAGTAGAAGTGCTGGCAACGACACGCTTCCCAATTGTTAACGGTCCGCATGCAGCGAATGGCCCAGTAGATATGCCAGTCGTTTGGACCAAACGCTGGGGTGCAGGCCGCGTGTTCTACAACTCGCTCGGACACCATGCAGATATCGTGGAGATGAAACAAGTTACTGAAATGATGCGTAGTGGTTTCAAATGGACTGCCGCAGGCAAAGCACTTGCGCAAAGCCGCAAGGACGCAGTGGCTGAAGTTTACACAGGAATGGCTGATAACCAAAATCACTAATTTAATTTAAACCTAATTCATATCCGTTGAGATAAATATATTGACCCACATAAAGCGGTGTTGAGTAGTTTTGGAAGCGCTATATCAATTAGGAACACGAAGGGAGTCCACGCATGAAAACAATGAAAGTAGGCATTATTGGCTGCGGTAAAATCAGTGGTATTTATATGGAGAACTGTCACCGATTTGAGGTGCTTGATCTTGTAGCGGTTGCAGATCTAGATCGGAACAGGGCAGAGGAGCAGGCGGCTGCTTATCATGTTCCTAACGTATACACGGTAGATGAAATTTTGGCAGACCCTGAGATCGACTTGATTATCAATCTGACAATCCCTGCCGTTCATGCGGATGTATGCTTGAGAGCGCTCGAAGCAGGCAAACATGTCTACGTGGAAAAACCACTCGCAGTCACACGTGAAGAGGGTCAGGCAGTCCTGGAAACGGCTAAGCGCAAAGGGCTGCTGGTAGGCTGTGCGCCAGAGACGTTCTTTGGTTCAGGCATTCAGACGGCACTCAAAGTGGTAGAGGATGGTGTCATTGGCAAACCTGTGGCCGCTACCGCATTCATGATGAGCCGTGGGCATGAGCATTGGCATCCAGATCCGGAGTTCTACTATGCAGCCGGTGGCGGGCCGATGTTTGATATGGGGCCCTATTACTTGACTGCGCTCGTACAATTGCTGGGACCAATCAAGTCCATTGCTGGCATGACGGGCAAAGCGATGGAACAGCGGACGATCACGAGTGAGAAAAAGCGGGGTCAGAGCATCCCTGTTGAAATTCCGACGCATGTAGCCGGATTGTTGCAATTTGAGCAGGGAGCTATCGGCACGCTGATTACGAGTTTTGACGTATTTGGCGGAAGTGTGTTGCCACCGATTGAAGTATACGGCACGCATGGAACACTACAGGTTCCTGATCCAAACACATTCGGTGGTCCAGTTCGTTACCGCTTGCTAGGTGATGAGGAATGGACTGAGGTACAGCTTCTGCCAGGATATCAGGAAAATACACGTGGCATCGGTGTTGCAGATATGGCTTATGCCGTGGGCAGCGGACGTGCTCATAGAGCAAGTGGAGAGCTGGCCTACCATGTGCTTGAAGCGATGTGGGCGTTCCATGATTCTTCGGATGAGCAGACTTTTTATAAAATGGATAGCACATGTCAGCGCCCAGCTGCACTGCCGGCAGATCTTCCATTATACACACTTGATCAATAATCGATTAAGTTAGAAGTATAGCCCTGACTCCCGATACGTGGGAAGCAGGGCTATTTTCAATTTATATCAAGCATGATTAGGGTTCGAATCCTGCCTGGCTAATCCATATTTCATGTTCCTCAAAATGCGCCTTCATTCGCTCGACTACCATTTTGTATGCCTCAGGACTGAACCAATCTTCCTTGCCCACTTGTTCGTAAAGTGGCTTCATGCCAAGTCTCCGGGTTCGCTTGCCCTCACTGCCATCTCCCATAAAGTAATCATCAATGCATATACGATCAACAAGCGGCCTCAGAATGGCTGCAAAGCTTTCGCTGCTGGGCAATACTGGCGCAATAGCAGCTTGTGTGGGGATACCGGCATCTTGCAGTTGTTCCAGGGCACGCAATCTGCCCGCGATTGGCGGAGCTGAAGGACTGAACTGCTTGCGGATATCATCCAGATCCGTTTCCACGGTCATGCTAACCCGGACCCGGTCACCCAACTTTTTCAGCAGATCGATATCTCGGGTCACCAATGGGCCTCGGGTTTGAACCAATATAAAATCGGGTTGATGCTCAGCCATGACTTCTAGCAAAGACCGCGTGATTTGCTCCTTATATTCAACGGGCTGATACGGGTCTGTACTAGATGACATAAAAATAGTGACTTTACCTTTCGATTTCGCACGCTTCAGCTCCTTGGCAAACACATTGGCGGCTTCCTGTTTCACATCAACCCAGCTCCCCCATGGCTCTTTGCGAAATAAAGATACGGGCATTTGCCTGACATAACAGTAGGAACAGCCAAAAGCGCAGCCTGTGTAGGGATTCAGCGTATGCGTATAACCATTAAGGAAGCCGGTTCCTTTGTTCAGCAACGTTTTGGGTACTTTGTATACTAAGCTGGTCTTCATAATTGATCACGCCTTTGTTCACGATAATTGGCAGGTGTGCATCCTGTATGTTTTCGAAATACTGTAATAAAATACGCCGGATTGGCTATGCCAACCTGTCGACCGATATCTGTGACGGTAAGCCGGGTGCTTTCAAGCAATTTCCGGGCTTCGGTGACTCGTTTTTCCTGAATATATTCCACCGGAGTTAGGCCGGTAATCCGTTTGAACACCCGATGCAGATGATACGGACTACCGTGACTCACATTTGCTAGAATATCAAGTGTAAGGGGCTCGGCATAATGATGTTCAATATAGTCTGTTACAACGGAAATCCATTCCTGATCGGGAACTCGCTCGCCCGTTGGCTTGCACCGTTTGCATGGACGGAAATGTCGCGCCAAAGCTTCTTCAGGATTGTTAAATATAGAGACATTCTCATATTTGGGTGCTTTCGACTTGCAGGAAGGTCGGCAAAAGATGCCTGTTGTTTTGACACCGTAATAGAATTTTCCATCAAAGCTGCTATCGTTGTGGATAATGGCATTCCATTGTTTTTCATCTATAGGAACTGAATCTGATTGATAGGAATTGTGACTTTCCAAAAGAATCACCTCAAGTCTCATTATACCCCTGATTTATGGGAATCGACGAAGTTTCAAACAAAAAAGCAAGATATCAATATGTTGGAAATGGACATCCCTTCAATCTGGTTGAAATATAGGCTACAATGTACAGGATGGCAAGCTGTTTAATTGTGAAATTTATTTACGAAAGAGGTAGATTGAATGGTTCGTTTTGGAGTGGTAGGTACCAACTGGATTACAGAGAGACTTCTTGAGGCCGCTGCACAAGTCGAAGGATTCGAATTGACCGCCGTGTACTCAAGAACTGAAGATAAAGCTAATGCATTTGCAGATCAATATCACGCTGCACTTCGATTTACTAGCCTCGAAGAGATGGCTGCGAGTGATGGGCTCGATGCCGTGTACATTGCTACACCGAATACCTTTCATGCGGAGCAGGCAGAGTTGTTTCTGAGAAACGGCAAACATGTACTGTGCGAGAAGCCTTTGGCCGCCAATGGAGCAGAGGTCCGTCGTATGATTGATACAGCGCAAGAACATGGAGTTCTGCTCATGGAGGCCATGAAATCGACCCTTGTTCCCTCGTTCAAAATGGTACAATCTCACCTACATAAAATTGGCCCGGTACGTAAATATGTGGCGAGCTATTGCCAGTACTCTTCCCGGTACGACAAGTATAAGGAAGGAATCGTCCTGAATGCGTTCAAACCCGATCTTGCTAATGGAGCGTTAATGGATCTTGGTGTGTATTGTCTCTATCCATTGATTACGTTGTTTGGCGAGCCTAAACAAGTTCAGTCCCAGGCATTGATGCTGGAATCAGGGGTAGATGGACAAGGCAGTGTTATTCTGAATTATGATGAGATGGAAGCGGTAGTGACGTACTCCAAAATCTCCAATTCTCACGTTCCAAGTGAAATTATGGGCGAACGCGGCAGCATCCTCATTGACAAAATTGGTTCACCCGAACATGCGGAGATACGCTACAATGATGGTACGGTGGAAAAACTCACTGCCGAGCAAATTTACCCGTCGATGTATTATGAGCTGGAGGAGTTTGTCAATCTGATTCAGCAGGGCAAAAAGGAATCGGATATGAACACGTATGAACGTTCCTATGTTACCATGCAGGTGATGGATCAGATCCGGCAGCAGATTGGTCTTGTTTTTCCTAATGATTAATTCTGGAAAGTGAGCTGAGACGAGATGAGCAGAGATGAGCAGAAGAGCAGAGTAGCCGGCCTGGAGCTGGCACAGATTATTTTTATCGGGCGAACCTTCGAGGAATATATGAAGATGTTCAACCTGACCGTGGAAGAGATTAAAGGTAAGTCCATTCTCGATTGTCCGGGTGGGGCTTGTTCATTCAGTAGCCATGCGCGAGAGTGGGGTGCAGATCCCATGGCAGCGGATATCGCCTATGAACATGAGATCAGCCAACTGGAAGTGAAGGGACTTCAGGATATTGAACATACGATGAAACAAATGGAACACGTACAAGACAAATATAGATGGGATGATTTCGGTTCGATCCATGGCTTGAAAGAAGAACGTAGACGTGCAATCACAGACTGTGTAGCGGATATGAGACGTTTTCCTGACCGTTATGTGGCCTCTGTACTGCCGGAGTTACCTTTTGCCGATGAACAATTCGACCTAACATTGTCAGCACATTTCCTGTTTACGTATGCAGATCGCCTGAATGCCGAATTCCATCTACAGACGATCCTTGAGCTGTTGCGAGTAACCAAGCGGGAGCTGCGTATCTTCCCTACAGTAGACTTGTCTGGCAAACGTTATGAGCACATGGATGAACTAAAGGCTATACTGGAAGAACGCGGATATATTACTTCTGAAGAGAAAACTTCATACGAATTCCAGCGGGGAGCACATACGATGCTCCATATTGTGAAATCCCGGTAAACATACCTGAATTGCAACAGCACAGACAGCACTTCATTCATATGAAGGTTTTAATAAGATACGCATGACCAGAACAGGTTAGGAGGTTTTATCGGATGAAAAAAGTACTTATACTTGGTGGGACACGGTTCTTCGGCAAACGTCTGGTTGATCATTTGCTGTGGGAAGGAAAGTCTCAGATCACAGTCGCAACTCGCGGCAAAACGGATGTAGACTTTGGGCCTGAGGTCAACAGGATTAAAATGGATCGTGAAGACCCCAAATCTCTTGCCGAGGTTGCGCAGACCGACATGTGGGATATTGTCTATGACAACATCTGTTACTCGCCGGATGCGGCGAAGTCGGCTTGCGAAGCTTTTGCTGGACGTACCCAAAGATACATTTTGACATCAACGCTCTCGGTATATGGAGATCCCAAACCTGGATTTACCGAAGCCGATTTCGATCCGTACACCTACCCGGTGCAATACGGAAGCCACGAAGATTTCTCCTATGGCGAGGGTAAACGTCTAGCGGAAGCTGTATTTTTCCAGGAAGCGGATTTCCCGGTTGCAGCGATGCGCATACCAATTGTACTCGGGATTGATGATTACACGCGAAGACTTCATTTTCATATTGAACATGTGCAAAAAGGAAAACCTATCGGCATGCCCAATCCGAACGCCGAAATTGGATTTATCAATTCCACCGAAGCCGCGAGATTTCTCGCTTGGCTCGGACATTCATCCATTACAGGACCTGTGAATGCAGCGTCCAAAGGGACGATAACACTTTCCGCCATGATGCATCTGATCGAAACGGTAACAGGCATGCAATCACAGGTATTGACCGAAACGATCAAAGAAGACATGTCACCCTTTGGAATTTCGGAATCCTGGACAATGGATACATCCAAAGCAGAGCAGGCGGGATATACATTCGAAGCATTAATGGATTGGTTCCCGGGTCTAGTTCGAGAAGTCGCTCTGGCACTTCAATCTGAAGGCTAGAATCCATATATATAAGAGGTACATTTCATAAAAAAACAGGACGCAATTCAGAGAGACATTCTCCGATGCGTCCTGTTTGTATTTGCTTCAACAAAACAGTTTCTCTCAAGTTAGGGTTGGTCTACGACTGATTTTCCTTTTATTCGCAAGGTACAGAGGCCGAAGCGCGGATACGCAGCTCCGATGGCATAATGACGGTCTGTGGTTCCTCAGGAGCCTTGCCTTCAATTCGGTCAATCAGCATTTGCATGCCGATGGCACCAAAATCATAGGCAGGCTGTGCAGCAACCGTGAGAAAGGGATCAAAGGCAGAAGCCAAATCCAGGTCATCAAAACAGACGACCGAGATGTCTTCAGGCACACGCAGCCCCCGTTTACGTAAAAGTCGAATGACGCCTATGGCGAGCATGTTGTTTGCTGCAAATATGGCTGTAGGTTTTTGCTGATGTGCAAGCAAACTGTCGATACCCACTTCATCGCTGAAATCCCGGTAGCCTGTTCGAAGGATTAATCCTTCATCAAAGGGCAGCTGGGCTTCCCGGAGTCCCTCCATGTATCCTTCTTCTCGCAGCCGCGCAGTCGAAACTTCGGAAGAACCATTAACCAGAGCAATGCTGCGATGTCCGAGATTCGTCAGATAACGAATCAATTGAAGCGCACCATCTCGGCTGTCCCCAGCGATAACATCAGATGTAATTCCCGGGACAGTACGGTCCAAAATAACAAACGGAATGCTACGTTCCTGCAGCTGCTTCAAGTGATTCAGCGAGCGGTCCCCTGCAGGTGCAAATAGCACACCATCGACGCGAGTCGACAGAATGGTTTCCACATAATTTTTCTCCTTGTCGTAATCCTCGTCGCTATTACTGAACAAGAGGCGATAACCACGCAGATTTGCAGCGTCCTCAGCCCCCCGGGCCAGCGTTGTATAGAAGGGGTTCGTAATATCCGTAATCAGCAGTGACAGCATATGAGTCCGTTGCAGCACAAGACTCCGTGCATTCGAGTTGGGTATGTAACCAAGTTCTTCGATGACCTGTTGTACACGCTCGCGTGTAGCCGGACTAATACGACCTGTTTGATTAATGACTTTGGAGACGGTCATGGCGGAGACGTTGGCTTTTTTGGCAATATCATAAATGGTAATCAATAGGATCTAACCTTTCCGCAACATAGTCCTTCCATTCTATAGGATAATGCCGATTGACAGCAACATAGGCTCATGCTATCTTAGGGTTACCGATAACCCTAATCATAAAAAAAGTTGATTTATTTCAGTCTCACCGCTCTTCATTTTGCTCACATCGCTTCCTTCACACTCCATAATAGGACAGCATAACGGAGTCAATAATATAGAGCGGTTTATTAAACTAATTATTTGTAAACGCATTCATAATGAGAAAAAGAACTGACCGTTGGCATGCAATGCTATTGTGTTACCTCGGGTATCGGTGAAGAGAAGGAACAGAATCCATAATTTGCCCCAACAAAATACACACGGACAAGTCACAAGTAATTCGTACCTATTCTATGAAACCATTGAAGGAGGACGTTTTAGTATGACACATCAGGATTATCGTTATAAACAGGCATTTCCCAAGATTGGTATTCGTCCCACGATTGACGGAAGACGCAAGGGTGTTCGTGAATCATTGGAAGAGCAGACGATGCGCATGGCGACGTCCGTTGCCGAGCTGCTCGCAACAGAACTTCGGTATCCCGATGGTTCGCCGGTAGAATGCGTCGTTGCCGAGTCCTGTATTGGCGGTGTGAACGAGGCAGCGGCAGCAGCGGAACTATTCAGTCGCTCCAACGTGGGCGTGACCATTACCGTTACACCATGCTGGTGTTATGGAACAGAAACGATGGATATGTCTCCTTCTATTCCTACAGCTATCTGGGGCTTTAATGGAACCGAACGTCCGGGTGCAGTATATCTGGCAGCAGTGCTCTCTGCCCATGCACAGAAGGGGATTCCGGCTTTTGGTATCTATGGCGAGGATGTGCAGGATGGAGGAGATACGACGATTCCTGATGACGTTCGTGAGAAATTGCTTCGCTTCAGCCGTGCGGGTCTTGCCGCTGCAACCTTGAAGGGACGTGCTTATCTGTCTATCGGCTCGGTATCCATGGGTATTGCCGGCTCCATCGTGAACGATTCTTTTTTCCAGGAGTATCTGGGCATGCGGAACGAATATGTGGATATGAGTGAACTGACTCGTCGTATAGAAGAAGAAATCTACGATCCTGAGGAGTATAAGCTGGCGCTAGCATGGGTGAAGGAGAACTGTAGTGAAGGACCGGACAACAATCCTGCCCATCTGCAGACAGACCGCAAACGCAAAGAGTATGAATGGGAAACGGTTGTGAAAATGACGCAGATCGTACGTGACCTGATGGCTGGCAATCCGAAGCTTGCGGAGCTGGGATTCACTGAAGAATCTATGGGCCACCACGCGATTGTCTCCGGATTTCAGGGACAACGACAGTGGACGGATCATTCACCCAACGGAGATTTTCTGGAATCCATCCTGAATTCTTCCTTTGACTGGAATGGCAAACGCTCGCCTTATCTGGTGGCAACAGAGAACGACAGCCTGAATGGTGTGTCGATGTTATTTGGTTCCCTGCTTACACATACCGCGCAGATCTTCGCAGATGTACGCACCTATTGGAGCCCGGATTCGGTAAAACGCGTGACAGGGCACCAGCTGGAAGGAAACGCAAAGGACGGTATTTTGCATCTGATCAACTCCGGTTCTGCGGCATTGGATGGTACAGGGCAACAATCAAGAGCGGGTGAGCCTGTGCTCAAGCCTTTCTGGGAAATTACAGACGAAGAGGTTCAGGACTGCCTGAAAGCCACCTCATGGCGGCCGGCATCCGTGGAATATTTCCGGGGCGGCGGCTATTCGGCTGATTTCCTGACCAAGGGCGGCATGCCTGTTACGATGACGCGTCTCAATTTGGTTAAAGGACTAGGGCCAGTACTGCAAGTGGCTCAAGGTTACACCGTCGACCTGCCTGAGGATGTGCACGATACGCTGGATCAGCGGACAGATCCGACTTGGCCTTCCACCTGGTTTGCACCTGTTCTGACGGGCTCAGGGGCTTTTACTTCGGTCTATGAAGTAATGAATCAATGGGGCGCGAACCATGGCTCCATCTCTTATGGACATATCGGAGGGGATTTGCTAACACTGGCCTCCATGCTTCGTATCCCAGTGAGTATGCATAATGTACCGGAATCCGAGATTTTCCGTCCACGTGCCTGGGGACTGTTCGGCACAAGTGAACCGGAAAGTGCCGATTACCGGGCATGCAGCGTCTTTGGACCGTTGTATCGTTAACATCCAAACGGCTTGTCGCGGAAGCGAAGGAGGCATTAGAGATGGGAACTCAGGCAACACATGTGCTTGCTGCCGATTACGGCGCCGGAAGCGGCCGGGTGGTCCGTGGGTCCTTTGACGGGAGTAAGCTCTCGTTAGAGGAAGTGCATCGATTCAGTAACGATCCTGTACACCTGGGAGATGGATTGTACTGGGATTTCCTGCGACTTTTCCACGAACTGAAACAAGGGATTGTAAAGGGCATACAAGGCATCTCCCAACCGGTCCGTTCCATCGCTGTGGATACGTGGGGAGTCGACTATGGATTAGTGGACGGGGAGGGAAGATTATGCTTCAACCCCCGCCATTACCGGGAATCGCGTAATGCAAAGTGGATGGAAGAAGCACTGCGCATGGTGAATGAAGAAGAGCTTTATTCCATGTCCGGTGTCCTGCCACAACAGATAAATACCGTATTTCAACTGCTTGGAAGTGTGCGCGAGCACTCGGAAGGTCTGCGGCCAGATGTGCGAATGTTATTGATGCCGGATTTATTTAACTATTACCTATCTGGTCAGCAGGCCTGCGAGTACACAATTGCCAGTACAAGCGGACTATTGCATGCCGGAGATGCTCGATGGAATGAACAATTGATTGGCCGACTGGGTATCCCTGAGACGTTATTCCCACCTCTCGTACAGCCAGGCACGGTGCTGGGGCAATTAACGGATGACTTGTGTGCAGAGTTGAAGATTGAACCGATGCAAGTGATATCTGTAGGTTCACATGATACAGCATCTGCATTAGCAGCCATTCCTGCGACAGATTCGGAATTTGCCTTTATTAGCTGTGGCACCTGGTCTCTCATGGGCGTGGAACGTGACATTCCTGTATTGGATAATCGTAGTCGTCAACTAGGGTTCACCAATGAGGGCACGGTAAATGGCAAAGTGCGAACTTTGAAGAATCGCTCAGGCCTGTGGTTATTGCAGGAGTGCAAACGGCAGTGGGAACGGGAGAATCAACGTTTTACCCATGAGGAACTGGTCCAGCTCGCTGCTTCGGCAACCGCTCACCAATGTTATGTATCGCCCGGAGACGGGGTGTATTTGGCACCAGGCGATATGCCAGAGCGAATCCGGCAACAGTGCAGTGCCAGCGGGCAAGCAATACCCGAATCGACCGGAGCCATTGTGCGTTGTATTCTCGAAAGTTTGGCACTGGAGTTCAGACAGACTCTGGATGAACTGGAGCTAATTACAGGCACTCGGCCATGGGTGATTCATATGGTCGGTGGCGGTGTGCATAATCGCTTATTGTGTCAATTTACGGCGAATGCAGCAGGGATTCCGGTGATAGCGGGTCCTGCCGAGGCAACTTCAGCCGGAAATTGCATGCTGCAATTCCTGGCACATGGCGAAGTGAGCAGCTTGTCCGAGGTCCGAGAAGTTATGGCTTCTTCCTTTTCTCCCGAAACCTATGAGCCAGAAGACACCGCAAGATGGCAGGAAGCCTACGTAAGATACCAAAACCTGAATCAAACATTGGCGAGCAAATCCAATTAGATGAGCATTTTGTAAAATGCTTAAAAAGAAAAGTCAAAGGAGTGGAGCAGAACATGTCTGAACAACAGGTAAGGGAAGAATTGACCAAATATGCCCGCAGAGCGGTCGCTCAGGGACTGGTGGTTGGACCTGGGGGGAATCTGAGCGCCCGTTTCGAAGGAACGATGCTTCTTTCGCCGAGTGGTTACGCACTAGAGGATCTGGAACCTGACGAATGGATCGCGATTGATATTGCGACAGGAGAGACACGTGCCGGATCAACACGCCCTTCCTCCGAGGTGTTGATGCATCTGTATAGCTATCGGGTCAACCCTGACATTCAAGCCATTGTGCATACACATCCGGCATACACCATCGCCCTGAGTCTCGTTTTCGATGAATTGCCTCATTTGTTCCCTGATCAGTCGGCACTGGTAGGCGATATTGGCTTTGTCCCTTATGTTCTGCCCACAACCAAACTTCTTGCTGATGCGGTGGCTGCCAAGGTTGAAGAGCACACAGCGCTTATTCTGGTTAACCACGGATTGGTCACGACAGGTAAAAACCTGCGCGAAGCCTACTACCGCACCCAGGTGGTGGAGGAAAGCGCCAAGGTGTACATGATCGCCAAGGCAGCAGGGGAGCCTAAAGTGCTTACTGCGGAAGAATACAAGGAGATCCAATCTCTTGAAAGTGAAACCTACCGCGTACAGCTGCTGCAACAACTTAAGTCGTAAATGAATATTTATAATTAAACGAAATTTAAAGGTTATCTCAACAAAGAGCAGATTACGTCCTCCAGAAAAAAATCTGGAATACAGGATGTGAATTGCTCTTTTTTTATTTTGGATCAAACGGGGAGTACATGGTGAGAAAAATAATACATAGTAATTGGGTAAGAATTATTGAAATTATTGTCGATTGAAGGTATACTGTCGTTAATCATCAGTGAGTAACAACAAAAAAACTACAATTATTTATATATGAGGAGTGAATTTAGTGGGTCCTGAGCTAAACGAATTGGAGTTGGAATACGAACTGCTGAAGCAGCTTCGGGACGCGAGCGCTCCCATCGGGGCCAGCACGTTGGTTCATACCCTGGGCAAAACGTACGGTCTAAGTCAGGCTACAATCGGAAGAAGACTTATGGAGATGGACGTTGAAGGTTTCACGATACTGGAGGGCCGGAGGGGAAGGGTTCTGACCGAACAGGGGATGGAACGAATCAAGATTCTGGAGAAGGATTTACAGCAAAAAAGTGTAAATTCTCAGCTCATTCAGATGCTGAACCATTCCGGTGAAAAGGCTCTGCTTGATGTCCTTGTAGCCAGAAGGGCTCTGGAACGGGAAATTGCTTCCCTTGCAGCACAACGAGCCTCCAAAGAATACATAGTGCTACTGGAAGCCTCTATTGCTACCCAGCATCAATTGCTTTCCCAGAATATTATTCCTTACGAGGAGGACCGGGAATTTCACAGGCTGCTGGCTTATGCGGCTCAAAACCAGATTCTGCTGCATGCGGTTGAACTCGTCTGGGAGACAAGCCGTGATTTCCTGGAAACAGCTTATATTAGGCAAAGAGTAGGTAGTGAACTGGTCGTGGACCACCAGCGGATTCTTGAGGCAGTAGCAGCAGGCTCCCCGGAACAGGCTGAAGCTGCAATGGTGAATCATATTAACCAGATGATTGAGGATGTCAAACGATATTTTGCCATGCAGAACCTTAATATAACTTCGGATGAGACCCGGTGATAAAGGAGTTGAACTTGTGAAAACAATTTATCGATTAGGTATAGATATCGGAGGCACATTCACGGATGCCCTGGTTATGGACAATCATGGCAGGGTGATTGCGGCACTGAAAACGCCATCGATTGCAGCAGCTCCGGAACAGGCGATTTTTAATGCACTTGATCAGCTCAAGGAAAGCGGAGTCGATCTTCATGAGATCGATCTGTTTGTGCACGGAACAACACTTGGGGTTAACACCCTAATTGAGCGTAACGGCGCAGTTACAGGTCTGTTGGTCACCAAAGGGTTCCGGGATATTCTCGAGATTCGGAGGCTACGACTCGAGGATACAACCAATCTGTATGGTGACAAGACCGATGCGCTTGTTCCGAGACATCTCGTTAAGGAAGTGGATGAGCGAGCACTTGCGAGCGGTAGCATACTTCAACCACTGGATCAGAAGCAACTCCTTCAAGCGGTAGACGAGCTGGTGGAAGAGGGGGTTACTGCCTTGGCGATCAGTTTTTTGCACGCTTATGTCAATCCTGCTCATGAGCAGCTTGCGGAAGAGTTAATCAGGGAACGTCATCCGCACCTGTTTCTCTGCAGAAGCAGTGCCATTTGGCCGCAGCAGCGTGAATTCGAACGTACACTCGCCACAGCCATGAATGCATATGTTGGGGAACGCATGGGATCATACTTTCTTCGTCTGCAAGAAGGAATTGGCGCTTACGGTCTGAAAGCCAATCTGCTGTCCACAATGTCCAATGGTGGAATCATGACGGCGGCCAGAGCGGCCAAAGAGCCTGTACGTACTCTTCTGTCTGGACCTGCTTCCGGCGTAATCGCAGCAACCCATATTGCCGAGCAGGCCGGCATTCATCAAGTCATCACGTTTGACATGGGCGGGACAAGCGTTGATGTTGCCCTCATCGATAAAGAGCCTGCCTATTCTACCGAGAATAAGGTTGGGGATTTTCCAGTCATCATTCCCGCTGTGGATGTAACCGCGATCGGAGCGGGTGGGGGCTCAATTGCCTGGCTCGATTCCGTAGGGGTACTCAAGGTGGGACCACGAAGTGCAGGAGCCAATCCAGGTCCAGCCTCCTATCATCGTGGGGGAGAAGAGCCAACAACAACGGATGCTTATCTGCAACTGGGCATTTTGCAGGCTGATCGATTCCTTGGCGGACAGATGAATCTTTACCCCGAGCTTGCAGAACGTGCTCTGGGCAATCTTGGCGAACGGCTTGGACTAAGTCCCACGCAAACTGCACAGGCCATTCTTGATGTGGCCACCGCCAATATGTATGCCCAGTTCTCTCCGCTCATGGCACGCAAGGGGGTTGATCCCCGGGACTTTACGCTGCTCGCCTATGGTGGAGCTGGGCCAATGCATGCTTTTCTCATGGCGCGTGAAGTGGGCATCCGCCGAGTGCTGATCCCACCATCTCCAGGAACACTTTGTGCCATGGGCTGCACGGTTGCCAACCTTCGCAATGATTTCGTTCATACCTTGCACAAAAGCAGTCAGACGCTTGAGCCTGGTGAGTTATCGACTCTTTACACCAGACTGGAGAATCAAGGTCGTAGTTGGGTTGAAGAGGAAGCCCGCGGCGGAGTGAAACTGGAACATATCTATTGCTTATACAGCGCCGACATGCGTTACGAAGGTCAGGCCTTTGATTTGGAGGTTACGCTCACATCCGAAGAAATCGCCGATCCTGAGAAAGCAAGGATCAAATTCCATATGTACTACCAAAATGTGTTTGGCATCAGCCAGCCGGAAGCTGATGTGATGTTCGTTAGTCTGAGAGCGACCATTGTTGGCATTCTGCCCACCCAAAGCACAGCATCTCCGGCAGAGTTGCCATTCGATGAGAGTGAAGTAGAAGAACGGATCATCACTTTTGACCACGAACAGCGAATAGCAAAAGTTCTAAAGAGGGGACAGATCCCACTGGATATGCCCATTCTTGGGCCCGTTATTGTGGAGGAATATGATACAACCATTTTCATCCCGCCTGGGTTTACGGTATACCGGGATGGTAACGGTAATGTGATTGGGGAGGTGGAGCAATGATTGGCGACAAGGTTTTTCTTGAAATTTTCAACAACCGGATTCAGGCTGCGGTGGAGGAAATGGCCAATGTCGTGCTGCGCACGGGATTCACCGCTTTTGTTAAAGAAACGGGCGATTTTGGAACCTACCTCTTGTCACCATCCGGGGAAACGTTTGGGTCGCCATTGGAGACGGGTTACAATCTATCCCTTGGCATCCCTGCTGCGGCGACCATAAACAGCATTACAGACTGGAAGGAAGGCGATCTGGTCATCTGCAATGATCCTTATTCCACCAAAGGCATGGTGACACATCTACCGGATGTTCATCTGATCAAGCCCTATTTTCACAAAGGGGAAATCATCGCATACGGCATGTGCTTCGTTCATTCTTCCGATGTAGGTGGTAAGGTACCGGGGAGCGTATCTCCAAGCGCCTACGATATTCATATGGAAGGCATTCGAATTGCGCCAGTCAAGCTGTATGAAGCAGGCGTTCTTAATGAGCAGATACTGCGCATGTTTCTGGACAATAGCCGCATTCCGGAGCAAAACCTCGGTGATCTCAAGGCACTGATGGCAGCCTTGAATCGGGGGGAGCAGCGACTAGAGGAGCTTATCGGCCGCTACGGTGTAGAGAGGATTCAACAGGGTATTAAGCAATTGCTGGAATACGCTGAGTTGAAGGCCCGCGCCATCGTACAGGAGATCCCGGATGGTTCGTATGAGTTCTGGGACTATCTGGAGAAAGGTCCTGGCGGTTATCCCATCCGATTGCGCTGCAAAATGACAATCGCGGGCAGTGATATTCATCTGGACTTTAGCGGAACCGACCCTCAGGTCAGAGCTTCGTTCAATATTCCTACCCACAATCAACAGGGGCATTACATGTTGGTTCCCGCACTCATTCGTTATTTCCGTACGCTCGATCCAACAATTCCATGGAATTCGGGCATGATTCGCATGGTTCGAAATTATGCACCACCGGCTTCAGTTCTCAACCCGGAGCCGATGGCAGCGGTTGGCGCACGAGCAGCTACCTTTATTCGGCTAATGGATGTCATCACAGGTGCTCTTGGAAAAGCTCAGGCAAGTAAGGTTCCCGCCGCAGGAGCCGGACAGGCATGCATCGTTATGATGGCGATGACAGATGCGTCAGATGGCAAAAAAAAGGTTGGCGTGATCCAGCCGATATGTGGCGGTTCAGGAGCAAGACCGATGAAGGACGGAATTGATGGCATGGATTTTGCCGTGGGTCATCTTCGAAACATTCCTGCGGAAACAGTAGAATCCGAAATGCCTGTGCTCATAGAGCATTATGGCCTTCGTGCTGATTCTGCTGGTGCTGGAACCTTCCGTGGTGGAAGCGGAATCGACCTGTGTGTCAAAATTCTTACACCAGATACCGTAATGACCGCCAGAAATATGGAGCGTATGGAGTTTCATCCGTGGGGCAGGCTTGGCGGAGGTGTTGGTACCCATGGGGAAGCGATTCTCAATGCTGGACGTGCAAGTGAACACCATCTGGGAAGAATTGATGAGTTGCTGCTCCAACCCGGAGAGACGGTGACGTTCCTGTCACAGGGCGGAGGTGGATATGGCGATCCATTTGATCGGGATCCAATGCTGGTTCTGGAGGATGTTAGAAGAGGACTGGTATCGACGGAAAAAGCTCTTGAACTGTATGGTGTCGTCATAGAAGGCCGGAACCTGAACGTGAGTGAGACCAGACAGTTGCGGGCCAAGCGGGAACGGCAGCAGGAAGAATTCGATTATGGCTGGACAAGGAAACAGTTCGAGGCCATATGGACTGACGAGATGCAAGTATCGCTGAATCAGGCGCTGCTGAATGTTCCGCTGGCACTCAGAGACTACCTGAAGCGTCAGACCATGGGAGCCGTGGAGGAGAAGCAAACTGCGACCGTATCCGTATCTCCACATGAGATATCAGGCATTATGGAAGGATTGCGTCAGAAAATAGGATTGCATTGATAAGGTACATGAAGGAAAAACGAATTAATTTTTGTCAAATTCATAAAACCAACTAAATCGATGGGGGAAAATCTCATGTTTAAATCAAACAAGAAACGCTTTCTCAGTCTCGCCTCACTGACACTGGCCGGTACACTGGTTCTCTCTGCATGCGGTGGAGCAAGTAGCTCCAGCAATACAGCAGGAGGATCCGATTCTTCTGGAGGAAGCGGAGACAAGGTTAAACTGACCATGTTTATCTGGGCTGGCTCCAATCAGGATGTCGTTCCAAAAGAAGTGGTTGCAAATTACGTCAAAGAGCATCCAAATGTTGAAGTTACTTTTGAAGAATCATCCAATGCAGTCATGTATCCGAAAATGGTCGCTGGCAAGCAGGCTGATCCCAACAATCCAGTTGTCAACTTTGGTTACTTCAACGCAGATGCGACGGCAAAAGGCTTGAACGATGATATGTGGGAGCCACTGGATACAAGCATCGTGACCAATATCAAGGATATCCCGGAGCAATTCCACAATCCTGACAACAAGGGTGTCGTGTGGGGAGTTTCGAGCTTCGCGCTTGTCTATAACAAAGACCTTGTAAAAACACCGCCAACAAGCTGGAATGATCTGTGGGATAACGAGGAATTCAAAGGGAAAACGGCACTTTGGGACTACATGTTCTATTCCTATATCTCTCCACTTCTTGCAGTCAAAGGACAGGAGCTTGGCGCATCGTATGAGAATCCGGAGCCAGCATTCCAGTTCTGGGCAGATCACAGTGACCAGATCGGCACATTGGTTACATCCAATGACCAGTTGAAGGCTCTTCTGGAGTCGGGAGATGCTCTGATTGCTCCTTTCAGTGCACAGGTTGCACAGACATGGATTGACGGCGGTTCTCCACTCGCTGTAGCGTATCCGAGCGAAGGAGCCATTTCCTTCCCGTACACACTTCAGGTTGTGAAGGGGTCAACACCTGAGCAGACACGTGTAGCCAACGAAATTATCAACGAGCTGCTGAGCGCAGAGGCGCTGTCACAATATGCAGAAGCAACAGGTACACCGGTAACCAGCACGACTGCTGCCGTTCCGGACAAATACAAGGACGATCCTTCCTTCTCCGTGGAAACACAGAGCAACGGGATTAGTCCTGACTGGGATGTTCTTGCTCAAAACAGCTCTTCCTGGAAGGATCTATGGGACCGACTCGTCAAAACCAAACTTCAATAAATGATGGTTTTCAGACAAACCACGATAACGGGTTCTATTTCGAACCCGTTATGGACGGGAGGGAAACAGAGATGAGCAGTGAACAAGAACTCATTTCCATTGAAACAAGAGAAGTCACAAAGACCTACGGAGAGCGAGCAGCGGTTAACCATGTGTCACTACAGGTGAAGAAGGGAGAATTCGTTTCCCTGTTAGGTCCGAGTGGCTGTGGCAAAACAACACTGCTGCGGATGCTTGGCGGACTTGAGCAGCCGGATCAGGGGTGCATTATGCTGGGAGGTCGGGATGTAACCGGCATCCCGGCCTACGGACGCAACAGCAACATGATTTTTCAGCAGCTTGCGCTATTCCCACATATGGACGTATTCAACAACATCGCCTATGGGCTAAAGGTGAAGAAGTTACCGAAAGCCGATATCAGGAAGCAGGTACACGAAATGCTTGAGCTGGTACAGCTCGGAGATTATGGCAGACGAGCTGTTTCCCAGTTATCCGGGGGGCAGGCTCAACGCGTAGCCATTGCTCGCGCGTTAATCAACAGACCCGAAGTTTTGCTGCTCGATGAGCCACTTTCCGCACTGGATATGCAGCTGCGTCTGGATATGCAGCGCGAACTGAAACGCATACAACGAGAGTTCGGCGGTACGTTCATCTTTGTAACGCATGATCAGAATGAAGCCATGAACATGTCAGATCGGATCGGCGTCATGCGCGCTGGCAAGCTGCTGCAATATGCTACGCCTGATGAAATCTATGAAAGACCGGCAGACAGCTTCGTGGCCAAGTTCATCGGCGATACCAATCTTCTGGCAACAACGGTGCTTGGACAGGATACGAATGGAATCCGGGTTGAATGCTTCGGGTATTCGCTGCTGGTGAAGACAAATGAGAACACCCCGGTTGCCCTAATAGGTGACCGGCACTCGTTGTCCATTCGCAACGAATATATTCGACTTGGAGAGGATGCGAACCCTTGCCTGAACAAGCTGGATGGACGTGTCATAGAAGCAGTGTATGGCGGGGCAAATATTCGTTACACGATCCAGATTGCTGAGGGGTTTCTGGTTCAGGCCAGTGTACTGCATCAGCGAGGAGCCTCACGTTTTAGCCCGGGGGAGCCAATCCAGATTGGCTTTGATCCGGAGGACGCGCTCTTGTTATCCGAACCTTTGCTGCTTAATCCGGTACAGGAGGAAGGGATATGAATCGGGTTACGGATCGGATCGTGAATCTGTATTCATCCAAAAACCGCCGGTGGATTACCCAGTTGCTTCTTCTGCTACCCGCTCTGACCCTGATGGGCATCGTGTATCTGGGTGGTCTGCTCATCTTTGGCAGGTACAGCTTTGATATCTATGAAAATGGCAAGCTCATCCGGGGCTGGGAGTGGGATGCCTATCATGCTTTTCTGTCCGATCCGTACTATTGGAAGCTGATAGGCACCACATTTCGCGTTGCCTTCAAGGTCACGCTATGGAGCCTGCTGCTTGCATACCCGCTAGCTTATTGTATTGCCGGCCTGAAGAAACCGGGCATGAAGCAATTGTTGCTGCTGCTTACGTTTCTTCCGCTGCTGGTCAGCGCGGTTGTTCGATCCTATGGCTGGCAGCTGCTGCTATCCAAACAGGGGTTCATGAACTGGCTGTTCATACGGCTGGGAATCACGGATGAAGGCTTCAGTATGATATATAACGAGACTGGTGTGGTTGTCGCTCTTGTTCATATTTTTCTGCCGTTCATGGTCTTTCCGATCCTGAATGTATTGTCGCAAAGTGACGCTTCGCTAAAAGCGGCTGCACAGGATCTGGGAGCAGGAAGCTGGCGGACATTCCTCACGATTACCCTGCCTTTATCAGCGAGAGGTATTGCTAGCGGGGTACAGATTGTATTCACGCTATGCCTCACGGCCTTTACAACGCCCCAACTGATTGGCGGAGGCAGAGTCATGACACTGCCGGTATTTATTTACCAGCGAACACTGGATACCAACTGGCCGATGGCTGCGGTAGCAAGTATATTCTTGCTCGTTTCTTCCATCATCGTTTCACTTTTGGTCAATAAAGGAGCCGAAATGCTGATGTTCCGTCGTTCCCGGAAGGGAGAGCAGGCTTATGGTTAAGTCGAAAAGGTTCACTAAATTGCTGCTCTATATATTTGCAGGGGCTGTAGCAGTTTATTTGCTGTTGCCACTGCTCATGATCCTATTGACATCAGTAGGTTCCGGATCGGCCAGTAAATTCCCGCCGGAAGGTCTTACCCTGAAGTGGTATGCGAATCTGGGAGAGCAGACTCAATTTCTCGTTGCATTCAAGAACAGTCTGATTGCCTCCACTGGAGCGGTATTGCTGGCGCTGATTACCGGAACACTTGCGGCGCTGGCTATCGTACATTACCCTTTCCCGGGTGCTGGCATCTTAAGAGCCTTTTTTGTATCCCCAATGGTTATGCCGAAAATTACGCTTGGTATTGCGTATCTAATTTTGTTCTCCAAAATGCATATTGCAGGCGGATTGTTCGCTCTTATTTTGGGTGAAGCGGTCATCGTGCTTCCCTTCGTGCTAACGCTTGTAGGCAGTGCATTGGCCAACCTGCAGCCCGCACACCGAGAGGCGGCAGCAGACCTTGGAGCAGGGCCACTGCGTATCTTTTTTACAATCACATTGCCACAACTTAGACTATCTCTGCTCCTTTCAGGGTCAATCGCATTTGTCTTCACTTTTGACCAGGTAGAGGCTGCACTACTGCTGCTTCGTCAGGACAGCTACACTCTGCCGATACAACTGTTTCTTTATATGGAAAAGTGGCAGGACCCGACGATCGCTGTTGTATCTGTCGTACTTATCGCTTTTGCACTGGCCTTGTTCATGATCATCAAGCTGGTATTGCGCTCCGTACCTGGACTTGAGAGTTTGTTTGGGGGCAGGAAAAACAAAAGGAGGTCTGAATCATGAACAATTCAAATCATATATCCCACAGCTCGGGTCTCAACCGGGACCGGGCGGAAGACGTAATGAAAACTCAGGGACTTCGTGCCCTGATCGCAACAACTCCGGAAAATATTCACTATGTCATCGGCTCCCAGCTACGCGCAAGCAACTGGACCATGCAGATCTACGCCATTCTACCTGCCGACCGATCCGCTCGACCATGTATCGTCATTCCGACGAATCGTTTGGGCGTTGTGGCCCAATTCGGTATCACTGGAGTAGATATATTTGCCTACAGTGACTTCTTCGTGGAAGGTTCGATCGAAGGCAAACCTTCTACGGATGACATTGATCTGTTCTACTCTCTGCTACAAACGACAGTCATTCATCCAGGGCCGATAGAAGCGCTTAAAGCTGCACTGAAACAACTCGACATCGAGAATCAACCGATTGGAATCGATGAGATGCGAATCGCTCCTGAACTTTTGGCACGGATCACGGAGGATGCGCCTCAAGGAGCAGTTGTTCACGCGTACAAGCTATTTCGCCAAATCCGCTTGGTTAAGACGCCTTTCGAAATCGAGCAGCTCCGACAGGCTGCCCAAGTCAATGAACGGATTGAGCAAGAGCTGATTGATCTGATCGCAGCCGGTGTTCATGAGAAGCAGCTTGCCGACCATTATCGGCTATCTGTGATGAAAGCAGGTGGGACTCCTGCAATGACTGCGGTAGGAGCGGGTCCGCGCAGTGCGCTGCCGCTCATCGAAAATTATTTTCATACCATCGAGTCAGGCGATCAGATCCGCTTTGATCTGTGCTTGCAACTGGAAGGATACTGGGGAGATACAGGGCGTACCGTTGTGGCAGGAGAGCCAACTCCCTGGATGAAAAAACATTTTAATGCAGTAAAAAGTGGATGGGAGACGGCACTTGAAACCGTACGCCCTGGCGTCAAGGCTTCCGACGTCTTTCATGCGGCTGTGTCTCGCGTGCAACGTGAGGGAATTCCGCATTACCGACGTCAGCATGTTGGTCATGCCATTGGCTTGGAACTGTATGACGACATGACCCTCTCTTCCGGCGACCAGCGCATACTGGAGCCCGGCATGGTGCTGTGTGTAGAGGTACCTTATTATGAGCTCGGCGCTGGTGGCTTCCAAATCGAGGACACGGTTGTTGTAACTCCAGATGGATATGAGTTTTTGACTCATATGGAGCGTAAACTGTTCATCAAATAACGATTAATGGAAGGCTTCAGCCAAGCGATCAGTCAGCAGCCGATCATGGAGCTTTCCTACCGAGAAAGTTGGAATATCATGATTCAGCAGGGAACTAAGACGTTTCGTAACATTAGCCTTGCGCTGTTTGCCGGAGGTTTTGTAACTTTTGCGTTACTTTACAGCCTCCAGCCCCTGATGCCCGAGATTAGCGAGGCATTTGCGATCTCGCCTGCACATTCCAGTCTTACCCTCTCAGTTACGACGATTGCCATGGCACTGACCATGTTGTTTATCGGTTCCTTATCTGATTCATTGGGAAGACGATTTATTATGACAGCAGCTTTAGTTGTTTCATCTATTATTGCTATGATTAGCGCGTTTAGCCCTGGATTTACCGAGTTGCTTCTACTTCGAATTCTCCAGGGAGTTGCACTTGCCGGGCTGCCCGCGACAGCCATGACATATCTGTCTGAAGAGATTGAGCCTGCCAGTCTAGGGTATGCCATGGGCCTCTATATCAGCGGAAATTCGATCGGGGGTATGGCTGGTCGTTTTATCAGCGGCGTGATCACAGACTGGTTCAGTTGGCGTGCTGCAATTGGTTTTATCGGTATTCTTGGCCTATGTGCGGCTGTTATTTTCTGGCTTGTCATCCCGCCATCCCGCCATTTTGTCAAAGCGACTCCTGGATTCAAAAAGATCATTCCGCTTTTGTGGTCACAGTGTCGGAATCCACGTCTACTTTGCCTATATGGATTGGGATTTCTTCTGATGGGGGGCTTCGTGACGTTATTCAACTACATTGGATTTGAATTGACAGGAGAACCTTATCATCTTAGCCAGTCCATCGTCGGTAGCCTTTTTGTCGTGTACCTTATGGGTACGTTGAGCAGTACCTGGATGGGCAGGCTTGCAGATCGGTATGGAAGATCGAATGTCCTTGGAATCGCGCTAGGTATTATACTGGCCGGTGCAGTCTGTACCATTCACCCCGAACTTTGGGTCAAAATAATTGGACTTGCCCTGTTTGCCTTTGGTTTCTTTGGCGGACATTCCATCGCCAGCAGCTGGGTTGGACTCGTGGCGGATCAGCATAAATCCCAGGCCAATGCCTTGTATTTGTTTTTCTACTACGTGGGATCAAGTGTCAGCGGAACTGGAGGGGGACTACTTTACAGCCATCTGGGTTGGATTGGCATTGTGGGCATGATTGGTCTGTATGTGGTAATCGGCTTTATATTGTGTCGGTTGCTTATAGAAAGGGTACAAGAACATAAGCTTACTTTTTAGCTAAACATAGATCGAAAGTTCGGTAATAAGAAGCACTCATTTTGACCCATAATCACCCAATAGTCCCTAATACAATAACTAACTTTTTTCGACAAGTATTGCATATCCCGAAATACCGAGTATAATACTGGGTAAATAGATGCAAAGGGGATGCAATAAACGATGAAAACACATGCTGAACTGAACTCACTTCTTGTTGACGATTATCTGGATCTCCTGAACATAGCGAAACAGCTAGGTGATGAGGAGTGGAAAGAGGCCATTCTGCAAGCATTGAAAGAAGAAGTGGATGCTAATCATCATCTGGATTCAACCGAGGTTAGACAGGATCTTTGGAGTCAATTTGAAGGTATTAACGAACAGATGCATGATCTGTTAATGCAACTAAAAAATGCCGAGGGTCCCGAAGAGAAAGAACAGATTATTGAAGCCATTTGGGGACTGAAAGTGGACCGCCATGCCATTACTCGCAAACTTGAAACCATGAGCCGTGCCAGCGCTGGACATCAATAAAGCTCTAACGTTTATTATAAAATAATAAAAACCCGCATGCCGCCCTATGGAATTAATAATTCATGGGTTGGCATGCGGGTTTTGTGTTTGTTGCTGTATTTGTTTAGTAAGGGTTAAAACTGTTTAGCGAGTGTACGTGCCTCTTCAATGGCTTGCTGTTTGATCTCATCTGCCCGTTCCTTATATTGGTTATGTCCTTCCACAAAAATGCCTTCAAGCTTCGGAACACCCAGGAAAGACATGATAATGCTCAGGTAACGATGACCAGATTCCATCTGAGCCGCAGGCCCTTCGGAATAAATGCCGCCACGAGCCTGAATATGCAGTGCCTTTTTGTTGGAAAGCAATCCAACCGGGCCTTGTTCCGTATAACGGAACGTTTTACCAGCCACGCAGATGGAGTCGATATAAGCCTTCATAATTGGAGGAAAAGAGAAGTTCCACATCGGTGTCACAAAAACATATTTGTCAGCAGAGGCGAATTGATCCGATAATTCATTCAAACGTTGAACCTTAGCCTTTTCTTCAGAAGTCAATTCGCTGCCGGATTGAAGTTTCCCCCAACCACTGAATACATCTGCATCAATATGAGGAATATCCGAGCGATACAAATCCAGATGAATAACCTCATCCGAGGAATGGCTTTCACGATATGCATCCACAAACGCTTTACCTGCAGCCATGCTGAAGGAAGTTTCATGATCATGAGGATGGGCAGTAATATACAATAATGTAGACATACGGTTCTTCCTCTCTATGATGTTTTTTTCCAAAAAGGGCCCACATTAATAAGCGACCGATGTAGTATGCATCGTTTATAACGTTTTATACCTGGATAGTGACCTGGTACTCAATCATGTATAATACAATGGTGTAAGGTGAATCGAACGATAATAGGAATGAGTGAGATGAGCGCATATGGGAATGGATCTGGAGAAGCAACGATTAAGCATTGAAGCAGCGAAATTGTATTATCAGTCGGATTACAGCCAGCAGGATATTGCGGTCAGGCTGGGCGTGTCACGTCCAACGGTATCTCGGTTACTTCAGTATGCGAAAGATCGCGGTTACGTTCGCATTGAAATTATGGACCCACTGGAGGATATCGACATTATCGCCGGGGAACTCAAGGCCAAGTATAATCTGGATACTGCGCTTGTATGTTTTGCCCCGTTGAAGAGTGATGAAGAAATTTTGAAACATATTAGCAAAAGAGCAGCAGATTACTTACAAGATACGGTGCAAGATGCGGACATTATTGGGGTAACCTGGGGGACAACCATGAACGCCGTAGCCCGTCAGCTTCGTCCCAAGCAAGTCAAAGGCGTGGAAGTGGTTCAACTTAAGGGAGGCGTAAGTCATTCCCACGTGAATACGTATGCGGCAGAAATTGTTCATTTATTTGCGGAAGCTTTCCATACGGTTCCCCGATATTTGCCTTTGCCCGTGATCTTCGATAACATTGAAGTCAAAAAAATGGTAGAAGCAGACCGACATATTGGCAGGATCGTGGAACTTGGCCGACAGGCGAATATTGCCATGTTTACCGTAGGTACAGTGAAGGAAGATGCACTTTTGTTCAGACTGGGGTACTTTAATGATGAAGAACAGCAATTGCTGATGCATTCAGGTGCAGGTGACATTTGTTCACGTTTTTTTGACGCCGAGGGCCGCTTGATCAGTGATGAGATTAACAACAGAACCGTCGGAATTGACCTGGCCGAGCTGCGAAATAAGGAAAAATCGATTCTCGTGGCCGGGGGAAAACGTAAAATAGAAGCCATTCATGCTGCGCTCAAAGGTCATTACGCCAACATTTTGGTAACAGATCAATACACAGCTCAGGCTTTGCTCCGATTATAATTCAATGGATGACAACATCTGCCACGCGACATGGGCGGATGTTTTGCTTTCTTAGACAGAAGCTATACTGTACGATTTCATCTTGGTGAGGGAATCCTTTTGTTTAATGAAGTTGCCATGGAATGTGTTAAGATTTCAATGATGAACAAAAGTTCATATTGATTTTTACATATGTTCATGTTAGGGTAGGGATATAGAAAATAACTAGTTCAGATAAGGGGAGATTTAATTGACTACACCACAATTAGCCAAAATGATAGATCATACCTTGCTTCGTGCAGATGCAACACAAAGTGAAATGGCCAAATTGACCGAAGAAGCGAAACAATATCAATTTGCTTCTGTATGTGTTAACCCAGGCTGGGTTGCTTATGCTGCTGAACAGCTTCAAGGTACTGGCGTAGATATTTGTACCGTTATTGGTTTCCCTCTGGGAGCTTCCACTTCCGAGACCAAAGCATTTGAAACTAAAGACGCGATTGCTAAAGGTGCTACTGAGGTGGACATGGTCATCAACATTAGTGCTTTGAAAGACGGCAAAGATGAGTTTGTGGAACAGGATATTCGTGCAGTTGTTGAAGCAGCAGCGGGTAAAGCTTTGGTGAAAGTCATTATCGAAACTTGTCTGTTGACGGATGAAGAGAAAGTACGTGCATGTCAGGCAGCAGTAAAAGCTGGAGCTGATTTTGTCAAAACGTCCACAGGTTTCTCTACGGGTGGAGCAACACCAGAAGACATCGCTTTGATGCGTCGTACCGTAGGTCCAGATGTAGGCGTTAAAGCTTCCGGCGGCGTGCGTAGTCTGGAAGACATGCAAAAAATGATCGATGCAGGAGCAACTCGGATTGGCGCAAGTTCCGGTGTGAAAATCATGCAAGGCGAACAATCTACATCTAATTATTAAATCGTGAGTAACTTAGCTCGATAAATTCCACTAGATGGAATGCTTGGATGCTTTAAAAGGGTTTAACTTGTTCTTCATATCTATAAATGGATGTGGAGAACAAGTTTAAAGCTGATCCAAATTTTCTATATTTTTAATTAAAACAGAATCATAAAAAACCGAATTTATTGTAAGCGCTTCAACCGTTTTCTGAAAGGTTAATTCATCACATATATGGGAAACCTTTGAGCTGAATGATCATCCGGCTTAACTACCTTCAAAGGAGAGATAGAATGAAATTCCTAATTGCCCTTCTTGGTATACTTGTTGTCTTTGGACTAGCTTATCTGGTCAGCAACGGTAAGAAGAAGATCCGATATCGTCCACTAATTATCATGATTGTTTTGCAAGTTATATTGGGATACGCATTGTTGAACACAGAAATCGGTACGTTTTTGATTGGCGGTTTCGCGACTGTATTTGAAAGTTTGCTTGGCTATGCAAATGACGGTATCTCATTTGTATTTGGTGGCTTGACTACCGTTGGTGCAGATAGTGGGGGCGCGCCGTTCTTCCTCAGTGTATTGATGCCGATCGTCGTCATCTCAGCGCTCATTGGGATATTGCAGTATATCCGAATCTTACCTTTTGTTATAAAATATATTGGTCTGGTATTAAGCAAAGTCAACGGAATGGGCAAACTGGAATCATATAACGCGGTTGCTTCGGCTGTATTGGGGCAATCTGAAGTGTTCATTTCTGTGAAAAAACAAATTGGGTTGCTGCCAAAACATCGGCTGTACACCTTGTGTGCCTCGGCGATGTCCACGGTATCGATGTCGATTGTCGGTGCCTATATGTCCATGATTGATCCGAAATATGTGGTTACGGCACTTGTGCTGAATCTGTTTGGCGGTTTTATCATTGCTTCCATCGTGAATCCTTATGAGGTTTCCGAGGAAGAAGATATATTGGAAGTACAGGAAGAGGAAAAACAATCCTTCTTCGAAATGTTGGGCGAGTACATTTTGGATGGTTTCAAAGTTGCCATCGTCGTAGCAGCAATGTTAATCGGTTTTGTTGCTTTGATCGCACTGGTTAACGGGATCTTCAGTGCAGTGCTCGGCATTTCGTTCCAGGAACTGCTTGGTTATGTGTTTGCACCATTTGCCTTCATTATGGGTGTTCCGTGGAAAGAAGCGATTCAAGCGGGAAGTATTATGGCTACCAAAATGGTATCCAACGAATTCGTTGCCATGCTTGATCTGACCAAACAGACTACATTGTCTGCCAGAACAACAGGTATCGTATCCGTCTTCCTCGTATCGTTCGCCAACTTCTCCTCGATCGGTATTATTGCCGGTGCGGTGAAGGGACTTCATGAGAAACAAGGTAATGTGGTGGCCCGCTTCGGTCTGAAACTGCTTTACGGTGCATCGCTTGTCAGCGTGCTGTCTGCGATCATCGCCGGACTGTTCTTGTAAAAGCCGGATTATTGGAAGGAGTGCTTAAGTTATGTCAACATTCAAAAGAGTACATCTGATCGTTATGGATTCAGTGGGAATTGGTGAAGCGCCGGATGCAGCGGAATTCGATGATTTCGATGTCGATACCTTTGGTCACATTGCACGTGAACGCGGAGGATTGAAGATGCCGCATATGGCCAGTCTTGGACTGTCCAATATTAAGGAAATTGAAGGTGTGCCTGTAGCGGATGCACCAAAAGCCTTTTACACCAAGATGCAGGAAGCATCCAGAGGAAAAGACACCATGACGGGTCACTGGGAACTGATGGGCCTGTACATTGATACGCCATTCCGCGTGTTCGCAGACGGATTCCCGGATGAGTTGATTCAACGCATTGAGGAAAAAACAGGCCGTAAAGTGATCGGTAACAAACCGGCCAGCGGCACGGAAATTCTGGATGAGCTGGGTGCAGAGCATGTTGAAACTGGCGCGCTCATCGTATACACATCCGCGGATTCGGTTTTGCAAATTGCGGCACATGAGGACGTTGTACCATTGAAGGAACTGTATGAGATCTGTGAGTTCTGCCGTGAAATTACACTTGAAGATCCGTATATGCTGGGCCGCATTATTGCTCGTCCATTTGTAGGTGAAGCGGGTGACTGGAAGCGTACAGCTAACCGTCATGATTACGCGCTCAAACCTTTTGGCCGTACCGTGATGAATGAACTTAAAGATGGTGGATTTGACGTGATTGCTTTGGGTAAAATCGCAGATATCTACGATGGCGAAGGTGTAACCAAGTCTGTACGTACCGTCTCCAACATGGATGGCATGGACAAACTGTCCGAAACGATGGATGAGGCGTTCACTGGACTCAGCTTCCTGAACCTGGTTGACTTCGATGCCCTGTTCGGTCACCGTCGTGATCCACAAGGTTATGCTCAAGCACTTGAAGAGTATGATGCTCGTCTGCCAGAGATCTTCAGCAAAATGACAGACGATGATCTGCTGCTCATTACAGCTGACCATGGTAATGACCCAACTTACCGCGGAACGGACCATACACGTGAGTATGTGCCACTGCTTGTGTATTCTCCACGCTTCAGTGGGGGCAAAAAGCTTGAACTGCGCAGTACGTTTGCGGATGTTGGAGCAACAGTAGCTGAGAACTTCGGAGTGAAACTGCCTGAATATGGCACAAGCTTCCTGAAGGATTTGAAATAGTCAACATTTTTATCTTTAACTGAACTTGGGGAAAGCTGTTATTTTCTTGAAGCATAAAGTTGGACAGGATAACCACGGGGACAGCTTCGGCTGTTCCGGTTCCTGGCCTTCATTCAATCATATGGATAACTGGAGGAGATTTAATCATGAGTACACATATTGGAGCTAAACCCGGAGATATCGCAGAAACAATCCTTTTGCCAGGAGATCCATTGCGTGCAAAATTTATTGCAGATACGTACCTTGAAGATGTCGTTTGTTACAACGAAGTTCGAGGAATGCTCGGATTCACGGGTACATATCAAGGACACCGTATCTCGGTGCAAGGCTCGGGCATGGGGATTCCATCGTTCAGCATCTATGCCAACGAACTGATCAGCGAATACGGTGTAAAAAACCTGATTCGTGTTGGAACTTGCGGAGGTATGCAAGAACATGTACGTGTTCGTGATGTTATCCTTGCTCAAGCTTCATGTACCGATTCCAGCATGAACAAACTCGTATTTGGTGGATATGACTTCTCCCCGATCGCGTCGTTCTCACTGCTGAAAGAAGCCTATGACCGCGCAACTGCCAAAGGCATGAAAATTCACGTCGGTAACGTATTCAGCTCGGATTCCTTCTATCGTGACGATCGTTCCGTGACTGAGAAATTGATGCAGCACGGCGTACTGGGCGTTGAGATGGAAACAACTGCACTGTACACACTCGCAGCCAAATTTGGCGTAAATGCACTCACGATCCTGACTGTAAGTGACCACTTGCTGACAGGTGAAGAGACTTCCGCCGAAGAGCGCCAAAAAACGTTCAACGACATGATGGTAGTAGCACTGGATACAGCAATTACGCTGTAAAAATCACTTAATTTATCAATATCAATTGATTTTAATTGAAACTTTTGTTTTAAGCACGTAGTGGAGGAACCGGAATCGATTCTGTAGAAGCGAAGCGTTCGCCTTTGTCTCCGAGTTTTCTCCATTTGTAAATGGATCAAAAAAACTTGGAGACAACAGCGATCGAAGGAACGATCCGGAGCCGTAACGGTCTAACAACAAAGTGTTCTATACAAATCACCCACAACGAAGGAGAGATCATCATGAGAATGGTAGACATTATTGCTAAGAAACGCGACGGAAAAGAACTGACAACAGCTGAGATTGATTTTGTTGTTCAAGGATACACACAAGGCGAAATCCCTGATTATCAAGTCAGCGCTTGGGCGATGGCTGTATTCTTCAAGGATATGACTGATAAGGAACGCGCAGATTTGACCATGTCCATGGTGAACTCGGGCGAGACCATTGATCTATCCGCAATCGAAGGTATCAAGGTAGACAAGCACTCCACAGGAGGCGTTGGCGATACTACAACGCTGGTACTGGCACCGCTTGTTGCTGCTCTGGATGTTCCAGTTGCCAAAATGTCCGGACGTGGATTGGGTCACACTGGTGGTACAACAGACAAACTGGAATCTGTTGCAGGTTTCCACGTCGAGTTGGAGAAAGAAGAGTTCATCCGCCTCGTTAACGAACATAAAGTTGCCGTTATCGGTCAAAGTGGCAACCTCACGCCGGCAGACAAAAAGCTCTATGCATTGCGTGACGTTACAGCTACCGTTAACTCCATCCCACTGATCGCAAGCTCTATCATGAGTAAGAAAATTGCAGCAGGTGCCGATGCGATCGTATTGGATGTCAAAACGGGTGCTGGTGCATTCATGAAGACAACAGAAGATGCAAAAGAACTGGCACATGCCATGGTAAGCATCGGTAACAATGTAGGACGTAAAACAATGGCTGTCATTTCCGATATGTCTCAACCACTGGGCCTCGCTATCGGTAACGCGCTTGAAGTGAAAGAAGCCATTCTTACGCTGCAAGGTAAAGGACCGAAAGATCTGGAAGAACTCTGTCTGGCGCTTGGACGTCAAATGGTATTCCTTGCTGGTAAAGCAGACTCCCTGGAGCATGCTGAGGAGAAATTGAAAGAAGTGATCCAGAACGGTAAAGCGCTGGAGAAATTCAAGGACTTCCTGGCAAATCAAGGCGGAGACGCTTCAGTTGTAGATCACCCGGATCGCTTGCCACAAGCGAAATATCTGGTTGAAGTACCAGCGGATAAAGACGGATATGTAGCTGGTATCGTCGCTGACGAAATCGGTACTGCAGCAATGCTGCTCGGCGCAGGCCGTGCAACAAAAGAGTCCGAGATCGATCTTGCTGTGGGCTTGATGCTCAACAAAAAAGTGGGTGACCAGGTTAAAGCTGGTGAATCACTCGTAACCATCCATGCGAATCGTGAAGACGTAGCAGACGTAATCGCGAAGATCAAAGAGAACATTACTATTGCAGATCATGCAGATGCTCCTGTATTGGTTCATGATATCGTAACTGAATAATATATCAGGTAAACAAGGTTAACCTGATGCCGGAATAAAATTTAAAGCCCCGAAGTTATGCATTCCATAGCTTCGGGGCTTTTCTTATTTATTTTGCAATTCATCATACGTCACAACTGAATTTGCACTGGTATAAATGTATGGGGTAGATGGCTGATCGACCGGAGTTACCTTCGTCGCCCGAATCTCAATGGTGTCCTCACCATTCACTTGAGCAGAACCAATGGTGCCATCGATTTGTACCCAGCTGTCTGTAGGATAGCTGTCTGCATTCGGGACATGAATCATCACGCCAAAGGGTGCCGCGTCTGCTGGGCAGCACATCACGAGAAATCGCCCTAATGCAAAATGAGATTCATGCTCCATACTTTTGTCTCGATATACAAACCCGGTAAGGCTGATAGCCTTGCCTGCAAATTGTCGTTGGAACATATCGATCGAACCTAATGTCTCGGAGAAGATTTCAGGATATACCTTTATGACTGATTCCGCATATAACTTCTCTGCCAGTTTGGCAAATTCACGACTGTACTCATCCGGGGGAACGAATTGTACTTTCGTGGCAGGCACAGATGATTCAACATTTGCAGTTTTTTTGGATAGATCTTTAATGTCCAGTTCTACTGTATCAGATAAGGGTTCTTTTCGACGAATTTCCGGAGGTCCATAGGTTCGGGACATGCCTTTTTGACTGGCCATAGAACTGCCTAGTGCCTGATCCGGCAAAAGAAAACCAAGTACTAATGGAATGGCAATCAATCCATACATCAGCGAGCTGCGTCCCCATCCTGAAGGAGGCGGATGCTCACAGTCGCAATGGAGCTGGCTATTACCGAATAGTCCGTGCCAGGCCATGATGGCGGCAATAAACAAAAAGGGAACAGGGCAGCAGAGTAGCAATCGCTGCATCGTCGGCGCCAAGTAATAATGAAGAGAATCCGTTGTATTCAAATGAATGATGTATACGGCGAGCCCGCCGATCCACAGCGCACGAATCAGGTTATGCCACTGGATAGGGTGAGATTTGGTAACCGGAGCTTTGGTCACTGTATAACCAGGATGGTTCATGTAATCACCTCTTTTGATCAGATCAGATAATACATTCATACATGCTCATGCCAAAAGGTTAATCAACCACGATCCCGCGAAAACCAACGCAATAATCACCAGGCTCAAGCCAATAACAAACCGGGTGCGGAAGGTGGAGAGCAGCATCAATGTGCTTTTGAAATCAAGCATTGGACCGAGAACGAGAAAGGATAATAGCGGCCCTAACGCAAACGTGTGAGAGAAGGCTGAGGCTACGAACGCATCGGATGTCGAACAGAGAGACAATACATACGCAAAACCCATCATGAAAGCATAGGAGGCAACAGGCCCGTTACCCAGAGAAATGAGATCACTGCGGCTGATAAAGGTTTGAATGCAGGCTGTTATTAGAGCACCAATCACCAAATATTTGCTCATATCAACAAATTCGTCACCCGCATGGATGAAAAAGCTGCGCCAGTTTTTATCGTGCACGTGATCATGATCGGTAGAATGGGAATGAGGCTGTGCCATTTTAAATCCGGGATGTGTCTTGACCTCCGTCACTGTAGCCTTCGGTTTACGCAATGGATTCTGGCGGACGAACATATACACCAGACCACCGATCGCAGCTGCTACAGCAAAGGCCAGTCCCATACGGGCGATCGTAATTTCGGGATGGGAAGGAAAAGCGAGCAGGGTCGCGGTAAAGACAATTGGATTTACTACAGGGCCGCTAAGAATAAAGGTCACCGCGATATAGGGGGGCATGCCTTTATGCATCAACCGTCGAACGACCGGAATCATGCCACATTCGCAGATGGGGAAAACGATTCCCAGCAGACCCGCTACCAGCACGCCTCCGACGGGGTTCTTAGGCGTTAGTTTGCGAATCATTTCCTCAGATACAAACCATTGCATTAGCGAAGATAACAGCACCCCTATGAGCAGAAATGGAGCGGCTTCGAGGAAAATGCTGATGAATACTGTTTTCATATTTTGTAAGGCTTCACTGTTCCATGCTCCTTTCAGATTGGGAGCCATCGTGATCAACACGGGAACAAGAAATGCACAGGGAATCAGGAATGACAGGAGCTTAAGATTGGCTGCCATTTTCATGGGATAAACCTCCAGAACCGGGACTTTGGTAAAATATATGCTTGTACCGTCCCCATCATACTCGTTCGCAGTAATTAATCAACATTTTTACGATTTACATATCTGGACCTTGAAAACTTCTAATGTTGACAAAAGAAACGATGTTCAGTTATAGTTTATTTTGTTAATCGTAATAATTACAATTAAGTAATGGTTATTTTTCAGCCCATCGGTCGAGTGTAAGCTACATAGCATTCCGATTTTTTTAGTTTTAAGAGGATAAATGGAAGGGAGTAATTAAAATGACAGAACAACAACAAGTACTACCCCGAGTTCCGGTTACGGTTTTAAGTGGATATCTGGGCGCAGGCAAAACGACATTGCTTAACCATGTGCTTCATAATCGAGAGGGTATGCGAGTCGCTGTCATTGTGAATGACCTGAGTGAAGTTAATATTGACGCTGGTTTAATCCGGGATGGTGGTGGATTGTCATGTATTGATGAGAAGCTGGTAGAGATGTCCAATGGCTGCATCTGCTGCACGCTGCGTGAGGATTTGCTGAAAGAGGTGGAACGGCTTGCGCTGGACGGTTCTTTTGACTATATATTGATTGAATCGACAGGTATTGGAGAGCCAGTCCCCGTTGCCCAGACATTTACGTATATCGATGAAGAGCTGGGGATCGATTTAACGAAATTTACGCGGCTCGATACGATGGTGACGGTAGTGGATGCTGCCCAGTTCTGGCGTGACTTCAATTCCAAAGAAACGTTGAAGGATCGGGGGCAGGAAGCCGGGGATGATGATGTACGGGGGATCGTTCATCTGCTGACGGATCAGGTTGAATTCTGTGATGTGCTGATTTTGAACAAGTGTGATCTGGTATCGGAAGATGAATTACTCAAACTTGAGAAAGCACTACACGCGATGCAGCCGGAAGCCCGACTTATTCGCACCACACATGGACAGATTGACCCAAGGGAGATATTGAATACCGGACGGTTTGATTTTGAAAAAGCAAGCCAGTCTGCGGGCTGGATCCGCGAATTAATGAAGGAAGAGCACACACCTGAGACAGAGGAGTATGGCATTCACTCATTTGTGTACCACCGGAAACGTCCGTTTCATCCGGAGCGTTTGCTGCGTTGGATTGCGAAATGGCCTGATAGTATTGTGCGTTCCAAAGGCTTAATGTGGCTGGCTACACGTAACCATATGGCGGTGTCGTTCAGTCATGCGGGAACATCCAAGCAGTTGGGACCAGCCGGGTTGTGGGTAGGCGCGATGAGTGACGAAGAGCGACAAATGCATTTTGGTGATACTCTTCCGCCTATTCCGGATTGGGATGAGCAGTGGGGCGATCGGGTTACGAAACTGGTGTTTATCGGGATAGACATGGACCGAGCGGAGATCGAACGGACGTTAGATGAGACGCTCCTTACAGAAGAAGAGATGCAAATGAACTGGCGAGAACTGAAAGATCCATTTCCAGCGTGGAGTTGACAAACATAAAAGCATGGGCTAAACTCATTAAATAGTAATTATTACGATTAAATAGATCAAAGGAGGCCATATCCATGAGAGTCATTGTAACCTTAGCCTGCACCGAGTGCGGAGATCGCAACTATACAACAACCAAGAACAAGCGTAACCATCCGGAACGGATCGAATTGAAGAAGTATTCACCACGATTAAAGAGAATGACCATTCACCGGGAAACAAGATAATTTTTTTTGTCATTTTTAAATCGTAATATTTACGAAAAGAGGAAAAGCCATGATTCTATCTTCCATGCGTGATGTGGTATTCGGATACGGCAAAGAGCCAGTCATTGACCAACTGTCGCTGGATATCCATGTGGGGGAGTTTGTCGGCATTACAGGACCGAATGGTTCTGCGAAGACAACCATGCTGAAATTGCTGCTGGGGCTGTTACAGCCCTGGAGCGGCACGGTACATATGAATGTGCAGTCCGTACGTGGCAGTAAGCTGAACATCGGATATGTACCTCAACAGGTAGCATCATTCAACAGTGGATTTCCCAGTACGGTGATCGAACTGGTGCGATCCGGATGTTACCGCAAACTCGGCTTGTTCCGCAGATTCACATCCGAGCAGGAAGCCATTGTGGAACGCAGCTTGCGGGAAGTCGGCATGTGGGAATATCGCAACGCCCGGGTTGGAGAACTATCTGGTGGACAAAAGCAGCGAATCTGCATTGCCAGAGCCTTGGCAGGCCAGCCGCAGGTACTCGTGCTGGATGAGCCGACTACAGGCATGGACCGGCGCAGCCGTGAAGGATTCTATGATCTGATGCGCCATTATGCAGACGTTCATGCACTGACCATTATTATGGTCACCCACGGATTAGAAGAGATGGGCAACCGGTTGGACCGGACGATTACCCTGGAGCGGCAAGAAAGTGAGGAATGGCAGTGTTTGAATACGAATTCATGCAGCGTGCTTTCTGGGCAGGCGGACTGATCGGAGTCATTGCTCCAATTTTAGGAGTCTATCTGATGCTGCGACGGCAGGTGCTAATGGCGGATACGTTGTCCCATGTTTCATTGGCAGGGGTTGCCCTGGGTTCTGTGATGAACCTAGATCCGGTGATCTGTGGATTTGCGATTGCGATTATCGGCGCATTGCTGGTGGAACAACTCCGGCGAAATTACCTGACATATAGCGAGGTGCCTGTAGCGATCATTATGACGTCGGGTCTGGCCCTTGCTGTGGTGCTCATGAGTCTGAAAACCAATCTGTCCAAGACATTCAGCTCTTACCTGTTCGGTTCCATCGTTGCCGTTAGTGATATGCAGTTATGGATTATGGCGGCTGTGTGCGTCATCGGACTGATTTTTTTCATCGTGCTCAGAAGGCCACTGTACAATTTGACGTTTGATGAAGAGACAGCTTCCATTGGAGGCATTCAGGTTAAAGGTTTATCCTTTGCATTTGCCGTTCTGACAGGAATGACCGTTGCTTCAGCCATGCCGATTGTCGGCGTATTGCTTGTGTCTGCTTTAATTGTACTACCCGCTGCCCTGGCAATGAGATTGTCACGCAGCTTTGCGGCCGCGATCCTTATTGCTGTCGTCACTGGATTAATTGGTATTTTTAGCGGACTGACAACCTCTTACCATCTAAAAACACCACCGGGAGGAACGATTGCTCTCATCCTGTTGGTCTTTCTATTGATTGGCATATCAGCACAAAAGCTGATTGGACGATATAACCGTAAACGTCATCGTAAAGAGAGAAAACAACAACGTGCAACTCTATTCATACATTCAAGGGAGAATACGCCACATGAAATTCAATAAAAAATCAGCTCTTGCACTATTATTCAGTCTTACACTTATCGTAGCCGGTTGTGGACAAAATCAATCCGCTTCCGATTCCAGTACCAGCTCGGCCAGCACGCCGGTACCATCAGAGACCGAGGAAGCCAAACTGAACGTTGAAGTCAGCTTTTATCCGATGTACGAATTCACGAAAAATGTAGCGGGCGATCTGGCTAATGTTCATACACTCGTTCCTGCGGGTATGGAGCCACATGATTGGGAGCCGACACCACAGGATATTGCGAGCATCGAAAAAGCGGATGTGCTTGTTTATAATGGGGCGGGAATGGAATCCTGGATCGATCAAGTTACGGATAGTCTGAGCAATGCCAAACTCATTCAAGTGGAAGCGAGTCATGGGATCGATCTGCTGGAAGGATCGGAAGAAGAGGAGCATGATCACGAACATGCCGATACAACCGACACGCATGACCATGCGGATGAAGCGACAACAGAGGAGCATAATCACGATCATGACGCCGAAGCAGAAGAAGGACATACACATACACATGATCATGATCACGGTGGACTTGATCCCCACGTTTGGCTGTCACCTGCACTTGCCGTGAAGGAAGTACGGAATATCGAGGCTGGACTCGCACAGGCTGCGCCTGAACATGCGGAGCAATTCAAGCAAAATGCCGACGCCTATGTTGCCAAACTGGAGGCACTGGATCAGGATTTCAAGGCAGCTGTAGCAGACAGCAAACGTAAAGATTTCATCACACAGCATGCTGCGTTCGGTTATCTTGCAAAGGAATACGGTCTGCAGCAAGTACCGATTGCCGGTCTGTCTCCTGAACAAGAGCCTTCCGCAGCTCAAATGGCATCCGTTATTGATTTTGCCAAGGAGCATCAGGTGAAGACGATTTTCTTCGAAACGTTGGTTTCATCCAAAGTATCAGAGACTATCGCCAACGAAGTAGGAGCCAAAACAGCTGTATTGAACCCGATTGAAGGGTTGACGGAAGAGGAGATCGCTACAGGAATGGATTACATCGGCGTAATGCGGCAGAATTTGGAGGCCCTGAAACTGGCACTGAATGAATAGCGGTTTTGCTACTTTAACAAGTTGAATTTACGAAAAAAGAGAGCCCATTTGATGCCCGTCATCGAAAAAGGTACAATAATACAACATGCTGAGGAATGGCACAGCCATTCCTTTGCCTTTGGCCACGCAGAGAGCACAGGGATGTGCTCTTTTCGTTGTTCAAGGTGACGGAGATCATGCGGGGAACGGGAGGAAACGCCTTATGGATTTACATGAAGAACAGGAAATGCTGTTAAGCCAGCAGCCTGCCCATCTATGGAGAAGACGCAAGCTGGAGTTAATGCAGTGGACGGAACGCGAGAAGCAGACCATGGCTGCAAAGAGAACGGAGATTTGGAACGATGTCGAAGTGGATGCTGAGTTAGTTGATGCCTTGACTTTGCTTCACAGAGCGGGCGTACGTACCGAGTTTTCTTGTGCTGGTGTGAGCCCGCTCGATGAGCCGATAGATCATTCCCTTTATGCCTATGTTACACTTATACAAAATGAGGCAGCCGATCGATTTGTGACTTATGCGCTGTCGCAGATGCGCAATAGATTGCTTGCCACACTGGAGACAGGAACGGGTCGATATGATCTGTCGTCTTTTTTCATAGGTCATAACCGGAGTTTCTGCTGGTGGATGCAATATTGCGCCGCGCATTTCATGGATCGAAACGATTTAAGTGTAGCCACGTAGTATAGTGATAGGTATTTTTACTCGGAGGCAAGGGAGGTAGGACCGGATTGAATAAATGGCTCAAAACCATACTGTTTCTGGTGGGTTCAGCGCTACTGACCCGCTTTATACCATTTTCTTCATTGTTCCGTAACCTGGATACGATGATACACGAATTTGGCCATGCACTGGTAACACTGTTGTTATCCGGCAAAGTATTGCGCATTGAGTTATACGCTGATCACAGTGGCGTTACATATTCATCCATGCTGACACCAGGCAGATCTATATTGGTTTCCTTAGCGGGGTATGTCACGGCGTCTCTCTTTGCCTGGCTGTTATTCTATCTTTACCGGAAAGGACGGCACATGTGGGGGCTCGGCATTATGACGGGTGTAGCTCTTGTGTCGCTTCTCTTCTATGTAAGGGGAGAATTCGGCATGCTCTGGCTTACAGGCTTTAGTGCGCTGAATGTTGTGATTATGATCTTTGGTGCCAAAATCGCGAAATTCTATTATTTGTTGCTGGCTTTCCTCACACTGGAAGAGTCCGTAGTTAGTGCCATGTATGTTGGGCTAATGTCCTGGACACAGCCGTCCCGGGCAGGGGATGCAGCCAATCTGGCTCAGCAGACATTTCTCCCGGCACTGTTCTGGGGAACGTTATTTGCACTGTTTGCACTGTGGTGTGCGAAGGGAGCACTGACGCTCTTTTTCCGAAAAGAAAGCACGGTCCGCACGTCAAAATCCCGTGGATTACGCGGGCGTAATGTTTAAAAAACAGAGAAGGCACTTCCTTTTTTATTAAAGGAGAGTGCCTTTTTGCGTGTCTTCGTGTCAATCTCCAAGATTGTCCCATAACACATAAAAGTAATAAATTTCTTCCATGATCGCCTTATCATCCTCAGCGGCAATACCGCCCTTCATCCTTGCAAGGGTACCCAGAATATCGTAAATCGTCTCACGCTCCACACTGAACTGTATGCGATTGACGATCTTGTCCCAGGCTTTCATCGCGTAATCGATTTGGGACTTGGCTTCAGTCCATTTTTTGCCCTCAACCTGTTTCTGCAATGTTTGTACAGATTCAAGCAAGCGATCATCAGCACCAAAGGGCTTTTTGAGAAGGGCTCCGCTTGCCATTATCGCAACGAACACAAGAATGAGGCAGATCGGAAGCACATACAGCAACCAGAAACGCGATTTCATTCAATCGCCTCCTTCATGTAAATTTAGAAAGGCCCCTCATAATCGCCCATATCGATTTTTTCGGTGATCTTATCTTTGAATAGATCAATATACAATTTATCGTTAGGCAATATGGCGGCAAAAGCAATATCCTGTATCGTCACTTTTTGCTTTTTAAGCTGCTCGCTGAGCCAGTTCGTATCTTTGTTTCGTTCCTCCAGATTTTGCTTAATCAGCACGCCATCAATGATAATCTCGGTCATCAGCTTGCTCTTGGCAGGATGCATATGCATGTCCTTCGCGGTTACCGGTTGATTCTCTGGTTTCAACACAACAGAGAGACTGCCGTCCGGTTCAAGAATGGCATAATCCAGCGTAGTGATGTCAAATACATCCTTTTGCCGCAGCATCATGGTCAATTCGTCAAATTTCACACGCATTTTACTCAGGTTTTGTTCGAGAATTTTACCATTCTGGATGATCAGTGTGGGGTCAGAGTCCATCAGTTTGGAGATGGTACGATTTTTCAGCGTAATATACTGAAAAATAATCGTGATAATGGTGAAAATGGTCAAGGCCACAAAATGAATCCACGCCTTGGAAGATAGATCGGTCGCAAATGTACCTGCGATGGAACCGATCGTAATACCGTTAATGTAATCAAAATACGTCAAGTTGCCCATTTGTTGTTTGCCCAGCACCCGGGTATAGATGATCAGGGTCAGAAAGGCGATAATCGATCGCACAGCAACAACCCATGTTTCTTCCATCATGTATGTATCACCTTCCTTCGCTTCATCTTACAGATTGAAAATGGGAATGCTTGAAGCCATTCTTTAATTCCACCCAGCATATTTGTGGGCTATAACAAGCTTTTCCTAGGCTGGATAATCTTATTCTTGAACGCAAAAAACCGAAACCCGGCTAAGTGCTCCAGGCTTCGGTTAATCATTCGTTACATATCTTTAATTCGGTAAATCCATGGAATAGTAAATAGAATAGAGGTCATACACCCGAGTAAGCCATAAACCCTCCATCTACAGGAATAACCGTACCTGTAACAAAACCGGACTGACGTTCATCTGCCAGCCACATCAGCGTGCCTAGAAGATCTTCCGGTTTGCCGAAGCGGCGCATTGGCGTGTGCGCAATGATTTTACTTGAACGTTCGGTCGGCGAGCCATCCGGCTTAAGCAGCAGATTACGGTTTTGTTCAGTCAGGAAGAATCCTGGTGCAATGGCGTTTACTCGGATTCCCGATTCGGCCAGATGTACCGCAAGCCATTGCGTGAAATTGTTAATCGCCGCTTTGGCTGCACTGTACGCAGGAACTTTGGTCATGGGCGAAGGGGCACTCATGGACGAAATATTAATGACGGTAGCTGGAACATCACGTTCTATCATTTGTCTTGCGAAGATTTGGGTAGGGATGAGGGACCCAACAAAGTTCAGATCCATCACCTGACGGAATCCCTCGACACTTACATCAAAAAAAGTAGTGATATCCGCCTTCTCCAAATCTTCCTGTCTGAAAATTTCATTCGTGGTATTGGCACTGGCATGGTTGCCACCCGCTCCGTTAATAAGGATATCGCAAGGTCCTAGCTTCTCCTGAACAACAGCTGCTACCGCTATTACACTATCGGCCTGGGTCACATCACAAGCTACAGCGATCGCTTTTCCACCCGCAGACTCGATTGCCGCAACAACTTCTTTCCCTTTGGATACGGTACGGTTCAGAATGGCTACACTTGCGCCATGTCGCGCGAGCTCTTCAGCCATAGAACGACATAGAACACCTGCCCCGCCAGTAATTACAGCTGTTCTGCCTTCCAGACGAGTTGATCTTTCTTTGGTAAATTCACTCATGCTTTTGACCTCCTTTGCAGAGAGTCCCAGACGCCCCACAGATACATAATTCCCAGAGCCCGATCATAGAGTCCATATCCCGGTCTGCATTGTTCTCCCCAGAGATGACGTCCATGGTCCGGTCGTGCATAACCTTCAAATCCAATATCGTGGTAGGCTTCCACAACACCGGCAATATCGACATTTCCATCCTGACTGCGGTGGGATGTCTCGATAAAGTCTCCATTATCATAGATTTTTACATTACGGATATGAGCAAAAGGAATACGGTCCTTGAACTCGTGGATCATACCGATAATATCATTGTTTGGATTAGCTCCAAGAGAGCCACTGCACAACGTTACACTATTGTAAGGGCTATCATACAAGTTCAGATATTTGCGAACATTGTCTTGACTCGTAATAATTTTCGGCAGACCAAAGATCGGCCAAGGCGGATCATCCGGATGAATGGCCATTCGAATACCTAACCGTTCAGCAGTAGGAATGATCTCCTGCAGGAAATAAAGAGCGTGTTCCCACATATCTTCCTCTGTTACATCCTTATAGGCTTCGAACAGACCTGTTAAATACTGCAATCGTTCCGGTTCCCAGCCGGGCATCGTCAATGCGGAATTTTCGGTAATGCGTCGAACCAATTCCAGCGGTTCAATATCGGCAATTTTGCTATTCTCGTAGAAGAGGGCGGTAGAGCCATCTTCCATCTCCTTATGCAAATCGGTACGCAGCCAATCAAAGATCGGCATGAAGTTGTAACAGATCACTTTAACGCCTACCTGGGCGAGTTTTTCCATCGTTTTTTTGTAATTCTCAATATATTGATCACGTGTAGGCAGACCGAGCTTGATGTCTTCATGAATGTTAACACTCTCAACGACATCCAGATGTAACCCGGCCTGATCTGCAGCAGCTTTGACTGCCAGAATTTTGTCCATGGGCCATTCCTCACCTGCCGGAACATCATGCAGCGCCCATACAATGCCTTCGACTCCGGGAATCTGCCGGATGTGGTTAAGTGTCACGGTATCATTGCCTTCTCCAAACCAGCGAAAAACCATTCTCATCACATTCACCTCATCAAGATTAGTTTAAAGAACAGGTAGATCCATCATCATTGAAAATAGGAAGGGTATGTATCCCGCAGGACAGCCAGATCCGTAACGGTCAAATGCAGATGTTCCTGCATCATGTGCTCTGCCGTTTGGGCATCGTGCTGTTGTATCGCCTGAACCATGGATCGATGCTGTTCGAGCAAATGATCCCAATGATGATCCGAAGACAGACGGAGCATTCGGCTCCGGTTCAGATGCACGTTCATATGCTGGATCACGGACCAGGTGTTTTTTTTGTTACAGCCTGCAAAGAGAGTACTATGGAATTCCTCATCCAATCCGAACATTCGTTCATCATCCGGTTCAAGTATGCATTCCTGCTGCTGCGCAAGGTTCTGCTCCAATATTTTCATGTGTTCATCTGGAAATTGGACACACGCGAGCCGTATGACGGCACGCTCAAGCTGCTCACGCATGAAACGTGCTTCCTCCACGAGATCAACCTGAATCAGAGAAACATAGGTACCTCGCTGCGGATAGACTTCCAGCAGACCTTCCTGCGCTAATCGGACAAAGCTTTCTCGAACAGGGGTCCGACTTACATTGAACTCAAGCGAGATCTCTTTCTCCGAGATGGCGGTACCGGGAGGCAGCTTCAAACTCAGAATCAACTGCTTCAACGTCGTATAGACCGCCTCACGAGAAGAGAATGCCTGTTTGTTCAGAGAAGACGGGTTAATTAAGGATGATAATAATTCGGCTTTGGATGAAGACCTAGGGGGATATTCCATAATCTCAACTCCTTCAAGAACATACTACCATACTTGTATGGTAGTATGGAAGCGCTTTATATAAGTTAGTCTAAAATTTATCGCACAAGGCTTGCTGTTAGCGGGATGCTGGAGTAAACTATAGTCATTAGGTTCAAATGTTTAAACCAACAGACATGACAATTGTGATATCTGTAGACATATAATAGAGGTGAAACCATGGGACAAAAAGCGATATCTATTTTTCAAACCTGCATCCCCTTATTCCAGGTACTTAGCGACAATCATCGTCAGGCGATATTACTTGCTCTTAGTGAGAAGGGCAGCATGACAGTGAATGAAATTACAGAGCAGTTCAGCCTATCCCGGCCTGCTATATCTCATCATCTCAAGTTATTGCTTGAAAAAGGGCTCATCTCCGTAGAACAGAAGGGCACACAACGATATTATTCCGCTTCATTAAGGTCCTCGGTAGAGCTGTTGAAGGAACTGGTTGGCGCGTTGGAAGAAGAGTGCTTATAAGCAAGAGTTGTTAACATGCCTAGGCATGTGGGCTAAATGTTCGTATGTTTAAACGAATCATCATTAACTCGAAGAGGAGTTGTATTATATGAGTGTCATGCAGGAATTAAGCGCACATGAAGTCGAAGAAATTTTACTGCAGCAACGGCATTTTTTTCGCTCAGGGGCTACTCGTTCGGCCGAGTCTCGCATTACACATTTAACCCGGTTGAAACAGGCGATTCAGAAGTATGAGTCCCGTCTTACTGAGGCGCTCTATCAGGATTTGGGCAAGAGTGAGTTCGAATCGTATACTACAGAGATTGGATTCATGCTGGATAGTATCACGCACACCATTCGGCAAGTGAAGAAATGGGTCAAGCCGGTCAAAGTCAAAACCCAATTCACGCTGATCGGGTCGAAAAGTTATATCATTCCTGAGCCTTATGGTGCGGTATTGATTATTGGACCTTTTAACTATCCATTCCAGCTGTTAATTGAACCCCTGGTTGGTGCGTTGGCAGCAGGCAATACGGCAGTCCTCAAAGCATCAGAGAACACACCAGCCGTCTCAGCTGTTATTCGCGAGATGATTAGCTCGGTATTCGAACCAGCATACGTTCACGTGGTCGAAGGAGCCAAAGACACCACCACGGCGCTTATTAATTCGCCTTTTGACTATATCTTTTTTACAGGAAGTGTACCCGTTGGCAAAATTGTCATGGAGGCCGCTGCCAAAAATCTCGTTCCAGTGACGCTGGAGCTTGGCGGTAAAAGTCCAGTCATCGTGGATAAGCATGCAGATATCAAAGTGGCTGCACAGCGTATTATATGGGGAAAGCTGCTCAATACGGGTCAGACCTGCATCGCTCCGGATTATCTGCTTGTGCATGAACAGGTGAAAGATTCGTTGATCTCCGAAATGAAAGCAGCAGTGGAAATGTTCTTTGGCACAGATATTCAGCATAATCGAGATTATGGGCGAATCGTCAACAAGGCGCATTTCAAACGTCTCACTACCCTTATTGAACGCGATCAAGCCCTCGTCATCTATGGTGGTCAATCCGATGAGGAAGACCGCTTTATTGAACCGACATTTATTGATGCTGAATCGTGGGAAGCGGCAACGATGGAAGACGAAATTTTTGGTCCGATTCTGCCGATTATCAGTTATTCCCATATTGATGAGGCGATTGCAGGAATTGAGAAGCGGCCGAAACCGCTGGCGCTATATCTCTTTACATCAGATACACAACTACAAGATAAAGTGATGCGCGAGGTTTCTTTTGGGGGAGGATGCATTAACGATACGATTACCCATGTAGCCAACCCACGTCTGCCTTTTGGAGGGGTAGGACATTCCGGTCTTGGTTCATATCACGGGCGTTATAGCCTGGAGACCTTCTCTCATATGAAAAGTGTGCTCAAAAAGAGCACCAGATTGAACTTGTCGATTTTATATCCGCCATACGATAACAAGCTGAAGACGATTAAACGTCTTTTGAAATAAAAGAACCGGCGTTTAATCATATACAACGTAGAGGCCATACTGGAATGATCTTCAATGGATGAAGCTCATTCCGGAACAGGCTGTTCCTGTCTGTAGCGTGTGGGTGAAATCCCTGACCAGCGCTTGAATTGACGACTGAAATGGGCAATATCCTTGTAACCTAGCATGGCAGCGATGTTCTGAACCGACAACTTAGGGTTGCCCAGCAGAACTTTGGCTTCATGCAGAACCATTTCAGATAAATATACACGCGGAGACTGACCATATACCTGCCGAAATACACGGTTACAATGTGAGGAACTGATGCCCAGCTCTGCTGCAATATCATCAATGCCATAATGGCTGTCGGACTCACGTCCCTGCTTGAACTGCTGACTTACCAGTCCTTGCAGCCTATTACGAATTTGATGGGCAAGTTCGATCTGTTCATATCCGTCCGTAAACATTTGAGCTGCTTCCTGAGAGACAGCCTCCCATAAATGGCCGAACAACTCAAATACCGCCGATTGCAGCTGCATGCGCTGCACCATCGTACTCGCCGCCCGGTTATCCGCAGAAGACATTAATTTGCGAAGTACAGGCTCGATCTGGTGGGTAACCGGACTGTCTGCATCGAACAAAACCTGCTTGATTCGTGCAAGCAAAGAGAGAAATAACTGATCATCAATATCAAAATGCATGCAAAAATACGTAAACCCCTTGCCGTTATGGCTCAGGCTGGAATGAGTGCTTCCTGGAGGAATCAGGAGCAATTCGCCAGCCTTTTGAATATACAGTTTGCCGTTCACGGTCATATATTGTTCGCCTTCTGTTACATAATTCAGCTCATATTGTGGATGTTCGTGAGCTGGATAATCCCAATCCGCGCCGACACTTCGCAAATGTATAGCGAACAAATTCACCGTTGTTTGTACATCTGGGTAAAACACCTCATGCATACTCTCTCCCAGAGCGGGAGGCAAATAGGTGGAAGACATGGAAGACCCCCTTAATAAAAATAGAAACAGATGTAACCGCTTTATTTATATTATAGTCTATTAGCTTGATTTGGGTAAATATCCGATTGATTTGACCATGGTCTACGGTGGAATGCCCATGGTAGGATGGGGCTAATGAAAACGTATGCAAACCATTTTGAGAGGGGTCATCGTTCATGAGCACATCCAAGTCCATCTTTTATAATGCCCATCACTCACCGATCGGGGCTTTTGCCAGCTTTACGCTTGGATACAAAGGAGCCAAAGGCGGACTAGGCCTGGAGCTTGGCAAGCCAGCAGATCAGAATATATATATCGGTTTACAATCTCGCGACAGTGAGAACTACGAAGCTTTACCATTTTTCGAAGCCGTTGAAGATGCAAGCGTTCGATATGATGTAGAGAAAGTGGACAATTCGGATTCAGATCAGGTGTCTTCGGCCTCGACAGAAAATGGATTGAGCACACCAGCGGCTGCACAGGGAACACGCCCGCTAATTTCAGCGTTCCGCGATGAAGAGATTACGCGCGAGTTTACTTCGGGAATAGATACGTGGACGGCGGGTGATCTGACTTTCCGTATTTACTCACCTGTGCGTCCTGTACCCGAACCGCTGAGTGGCGATCATGAAGCAATAATGGATGCGCTTGTGCCTGCGGTGCTGGTGGAGATAACAATTGATAACACGCAAGGACGCCAGTCGCGTAAAGCATATTTTGGCTACCAGGGAAATGATCCTTACTCAGCCATGCGTATCATCGGAGGACCTGAGGGTGGGGCATTAACCGGGGTTGGACAAGGTCGCCTAACTGCCATTTTATCTGCGGATGAGGGTCTATGGCCTGCTCGAGGATTTACATTGGAGAAGATATTGCAGGAGAAACATCGTGAGAATCTGGCCTTCGGTCTAGGTGAAACAGCTGCGTTGTTGATGGACGTTCCCGCCGGAGAGAAGCGTACGTACCAATTTGCCGTCTGTTTTTATCGCGGCGGGATCGTTACTTCGGGTATGGACACGACCTATTGGTATACACGTTATTTTGCAGATATCCAGGAAGCCGGGAAATATGCGCTTAACCGTTTCAACGAGCTGACTGCTTCCTGTAAGGAAATTGAGCAACGTCTCGGAGTAGCTGCTTTGAGTGAAGATCAGTCATTTATGCTTGCCCATTCCATTCACAGCTATTATGCAAGTACACAACTGCTGGATGCGGATGGAGAGCCGTTCTGGATCGTAAATGAAGGTGAATACCGGATGATGAATACACTCGATCTGACCGCAGACCAGTTGTATTTTGAACTTGCCTTGAATCCTTGGACTGTACGTAACGAGTTAGAGTGGTTTGTGAAACGCTACAGTTATACAGATCAAGTGCGGTTCCCGGGCGAAGAGAAAGAATATCCGGGCGGCATTACTTTCACGCATGATATCGGCGTAGCCAATGTATTCTCACGTCCAGGGCACTCGGCGTATGAGCTCGTGGGCATTGATGACTGCTTCTCGCAAATGAGTCACGAGGAACTGGTCAACTGGCTCTGCTGTGCAACTGTATATATTGAACAGACGCAGGATCGGGAATTTGTTAAGGAGATGCTGCCCGTCATTCGGGATTGCTTCGAAAGCATGTTAAACCGGGATCATCCAGATGAACAACAACGCAATGGCCTAATGGGACTGGATAGCAGTCGTACCAAAGGTGGAGCTGAGATTACCACATACGACAGCCTGGATGTGTCACTTGGACAATCCCGCAACAACATCTATCTGGCAGGCAAATGCTGGGCCGTCTATGTTGCACTGGAGAAGCTGTTCGCTGCAGAGAAGCTGGCTGAACTGTCTCATCACGCAGGACGTCAGGCGGATCGCTGTGCAGCCAGTATCGAAGCCCAGTTAACCGATGGTGGCTACATTCCGGCAGTTATCGCCGAAAATAATGATTCCCGTATCATTCCGGCCATTGAAGGCTTAGTGTTCCCATACTTCACCGGCTGTGAAGGCGCGCTGGATGTAAATGGCCGTTTCGGCCCTTACCTTCAAGCGCTTCGAACCCACTTTAAAACGGTTCTTGTCCCTGGTACATGCCTGTTTGAAGATGGAGGCTGGAAGCTGTCCTCTACGAGCAATAACTCATGGCTCAGCAAAATATATCTGTCCCAGTTCATCGCACGAGAACTGCTGGGCGTGGAATGGGATGAAATAGGGAAGGCTTCTGACGCTGCTCATGTAAACTGGCTGTTGCATCCAGAGGAATCCTACTGGTGTTGGAGTGACCAGATCCTGGCCGGTGTGGCGGTCGGAAGCAAGTATTACCCGCGCGGTGTAACATCGATTCTATGGCTGCTCGAAGGCAAAGGTAATCGTCTGGAACAGATCTATGCCAGCAAGGAGGCTGTACAATGAGTAATACAACCGTTCAATCCATTATCTCCGGCCCGCAATATGATGCGTGGCTTGGATATCTTCAAAGTCAATCCGCAGTGAAAGGGGCCGCCAAAAAGACAGCCCCCGTCTGGAGCCATACCGTGACTGTGGCGGAAGATCAGGAAATCATATCAACAGCATCAGCCGAGCTGACTCAGGGACTGGATAAGCTGTTTGGCATCAAACCGAAAGTTAATCAGGAAACTGTCAGTCAAGTGAGCAAGTCGGATTCAGCCCACCAGGAGGCACAAGGGATCTGGCTTGGCACATGGACAGGTTCAGAAGCCGTGGCTCAGGCCTTCAGCGACACGGAACGCTCTACTGTGCAGGGAGAAGGTTATATTATCCGCGAAGATAAAGAGCAGGGTAGGCTGTTTATTGGTTCTGAAACCCCTCAAGGTGTTCTATACGGTACTTTTCATCTGTTAAAGGAGCTTGTTCTGGAGCAAGAAAATTCAAACGATGTGCATCCTGCTATGGGAAGATTAAGCTATATCTCTGAGCAGCCCGTTAATGCATTACGCATGATTAATCAGTGGGATAATGTAGACGGCAGCATCGAGCGTGGTTATGCTGGAAAATCCATTTTCTATGACAATGGAGAATTCACTCGTGATCTTGCACGTATTCGAGATTATGCCAGATTGCTTGCTTCTACAGGCATTAACGCTATTTCAATCAACAACGTAAACGTGCATCAGCGTGAGAGCCTGTTCCTGACGGAACGTTTCCTGGGTGATGTTGCGAAGGTTGCTGCCCAATTCAGAGCGTACGGCATCCGATTGTTCCTTAGCGCCAACTATGCTAGTCCAATAGAGATTGGTGGATTGCTTACGGCAGATCCGCTGGATGAACAGGTCCGTGAATGGTGGAACATTCAGACAGCCAAGGTGTATGCGGCAATCCCGGATTTTGGCGGCTATCTGATCAAAGCGGATTCGGAAAATCGGCCTGGACCCTTCACATATAACCGTGATCATGCTGATGGAGCGAACATGCTGGCCGAGGCACTGCGCCCGTTTGGTGGACTAGTAATATGGCGCTGCTTCGTCTATAACTGCAAACAAGACTGGCGTGACCGCTCAACGGATCGCGCACGGGCAGCATATGACCACTTCAAACCACTGGATGGCCGATTTGCGGATAACGTCATTTTGCAGATCAAGAATGGGCCGATGGACTTTCAAGTTCGCGAGGCCGTATCTCCGCTGTTCGGTGCAATGGAGAACACAAATCAGGTATTGGAATTCCAGATTACGCAGGAGTATACGGGCCAGCAGAGGCATCTCTGTTATCTGATTCCACAGTGGAAAGAAGTATTGGATTTTGATACGTTTGCCAAGGGACCGGGTTCTGAAATCAAACGCATTGCTGACGGTTCTCTGTACAATAGACCCTACAGCGGCTTTGCTGCAGTATCCAATATCGGTGCAGATGCTTGCTGGACAGGACATCCGCTCGCTCAGGCGAATCTATATGGATATGGAAGACTTGCCTGGAATCCGGAACTGTCATCGAAAGAGATCGCGGAGGAGTGGGTCAGACTTACATTCGGACATGACGAAGAGGTCGTTCGTCTAATCTCTGGCATGCTTTTGAATTCACTCCATATCTATGAAAGTTATACAGCACCACTCGGTGTAGGCTGGATGGTTAATCCGGAGCACCATTACGGGCCTAATGTGGATGGCTATGAATATTCCAAGTGGGGTACGTATCATTTTGCCGATTGTGATGGCATTGGTGTGGACCGGACTGTGAGAAGTGGAACCGGATATACATCGCAATACCACCGCGAAAATGCCGAAAGATATGAATCCGTAGACTCCTGTCCGGACGAGCTGTTATTATTTTTCCACCATGTCCCGTATACGCATGTTCTGCATTCTGGCAAAACGGTCATTCAGCACATTTATGATACACATTTTGAAGGAGCAGAGCAGGCGGAAGCCTTAGCACAGACCTGGAGACAGTTGGAAGGCAAGATTGATTCGACTGTATTTGATAAGGTGTCTGCGTTACAGGCAGGGCAGGCGGAGCACGCCAAGGAATGGCGAGACATGATCAATACGTACTTCTATCGCAAAAGTGGTATTGCCGATGAACAAGGAAGAACGATATATTAATCTGGATACGAAAACTAGAACAGTCGAATCTTCTTCAGAGGAAAGAACAACGTTGGCATACACGAGAAGGAGGGAACATATGGGATATCATCAATTACCCGAAACTATGAAGGCTGCTGTCATGACAGAGCCGGGGCACATCATCATTGAAGAACAGGCTGTACCACAGCCGGCTGAAGACGAAGTGCTCATTCAGGTGATGGCCGTTGGCGTCTGCGGATCGGATGTGCATTATTTTGAACATGGTAGAATTGGCCGATTTGTAGTTGAGAAACCGATTATACTTGGACATGAATGTGCAGGTATCGTAGCGGCTGTAGGCTCAAAAGTATCACGGCTGAAAGAAGGAGATCGGGTAGCTATTGAGCCTGGGGTAACCTGCGGACGATGCACGGCATGCAAAGAAGGTCGTTATAATCTGTGTCCCGATGTGCAATTTCTGGCGACGCCTCCGGTGGATGGGGCATTTGTACAGTACATGACCATTCGGGAGGATATGGTTTTCCCGATCCCGGATCATCTGTCTTTTGAAGAAGCAGCCATGAATGAACCTTTCTCGGTTGGCATTCATGCTGCAAGACGCAGTAAACTGGCTCCGGGCACTACACTTGCCATTATGGGCATGGGGCCTGTTGGATTGATGGCCGTTGCAGCTGCCAAATCGTTTGGCGTAGAACGCATCATCGTCACCGATCTGGAGGAAGTGCGGTTAGAGGCTGCTCGTCGTATGGGCGCAACCCATACCATTAATGTACGAAACGAGGATGCACAGGCGGTGATCCGTGATTTAACGAACGGCGTCGGAGTAGATACGGCTTGGGAAACTGCGGGGAATCCGAAGGCGCTTCAGTCGGCATTATATTCGCTCCGGCGAGGAGGCAAGCTTGCTATTGTAGGACTGCCTGCACAGGACGAAATTGCCTTGAATGTTCCTTTTATCGCGGACAACGAGGTGGATATATACGGAATCTTCCGTTACGCCAATACGTATCCGGCGGGAATTGAATTTCTGAGTTCAGGCCAGCATGATGTAATGTCCCTGATTACTGACCGTTATTCGCTTGAGGAGACGCAGCAGGCCATGGAACGGGCATTGCACAACAAAAGTGGCAGTCTGAAAGTAATGGTGTATCCGAACGGCAAATGAATCTAGTTCAAAGGAGCCCTGATATTTAGGGCTTCTTTTTTTGTATTTTTCGCCATAAAAGGATTAAACAAGCTTCCATAACGTGGTATAATGCTTGAAGATTTTAATATATAAAATGATACACACCAAATGGGTTAATCAGCATCTAGCGAAAGGAACTGAAGGTTGTGAGAACACATGAATTTATGATTCACTCTGATTTCCACCGAGATGATCTGATGTCTGTATCTTCGCAAGCGTCGCGTTTTGCCTCGGATATTTCATTGTCATTTATGGATGCGAATCATGAGCATCGTGTAGATGTCAAAAGCCTGCTCGGAATGGCGCTTCTCCCCATTCGACATGGCAGTGTGGTGAGATTGCAGACACGGGGAAGAGATGAACTTGAAGCTTTGGAATATATGCTAAATGTGCTGGAGAAGGGCTTAACTTGAACTCTCAAACCTGTGCAAATCACAGTGAATTGTAAAATATTTATCGTTTCTTCAATTCCGACTGGTACTTCGTCCAAAAAAAGAGTATAATAAAATTTAGTTCTATTCTAAGAAGTACCCATATTAAAGGAGTGTAAATAGATTATGCCAAAAGCTGATATCCATCCAAAGACACAAACAGTAATTTTCTTCGATGCAAGTGCTGATTACAAATTCCTGAGTTCTTCGACTAAATTCTCGAACGAAACAATGGAATGGGAAGATGGTAACTCTTACCCAGTAATCCGTGTGGACACTAGCTCCGCATCCCACCCATTCTTCACTGGTAAACAAAGAAACGTGGACATCGGTGGTCGTGTTGATAAATTTAACCGTAAATACAACATCAAATAGGTTGTCCAACCATTACAAAAAAACCTCAGGATTAGTCCTGAGGTTTTTTTGTATACATGCCGATAGGTAAACTCATGTAATTTAGAGTAAAGTAATTTTAATACCCATATATATTCAATTCCTCTAAAATTAATTCAACCAATTATTGCGCTTACAATAGTTTCGGATGTACACTAGGAAACAGAGTCAGACATATTGGAGGAGGAAATAGAGATGAGCAACATCAATCATATGGTAACGTTTACACTTTACGCAGGTAAAGATACACCAGAAGCAGAGGCATTTTTGAAAGAAAGTGCGGATGCACTGGCGAATATTCCCGGTGTAGAGCAATTCCAGGTCCTGCGTCAGGTGAGCGAAAAGAACGAGTTTGATTACAGTTTTTCGATGGTATTCGCCAATCAGGCTGCATATGATGCATATAATGATCACCCGGTTCACCGCAAATATGTGGAAGAACGGTGGGAAAAAGAAGTTAGCCGCTTCCAGGAAATCGATCTCATTCAGCACGGAAATTAATAAAATGATGAGTCTCATTGAACCAAACCGAAAATAGCATGAATTTCGAAAGCGTTTTCCAGTTTGATTAATGAAAATTAATGAGGGTTAAATCATTATTAAATCCTTCTTTTTTCATCACTAAATTTCGTGATTACACATGTGGCTCAAAGGAGGGGACTGTCCTTATGAAATTGGATCTTACAGGTAAAACGGCACTGGTGACAGGCGCAACCGGTCAATTGGGAAGGGTCATCGCTCGTACGTTGGCAGACTGTGGTGCTGATCTCGCGCTGCATTACATAAATAATGATACGAAGGCTAGAGAACTTCAGGTTGAGATTGAAGCCATCGGTCGGAAAACGGTCATTGTTCAGGGCGATATCACGAAGCAGGATACGGCATTTCGGTTGCGGGATGAAATTCAGTCCAGCCTCGGCGATGTCGATATCGTTGTTGCCAATGCAGTCATCCAATATGCCTGGACAACGGTGCTGGAACAATCACCGGATGATTATATAAGCCAGTTCGAATCATGTGTGATGCAGAGTGTGTATCTTGCCAAAGCATTCATCCCATATATGAAAGAAGCCAGAGCTGGTCGATTCATTGGTATCAATACGGAATGTGCGATGCAAAATTTTGCTACTCAATCTGCATATACAGCAGGAAAACGCGGCATGGACGGTTTGTACCGTGTGTTGGCGAAAGAGGTAGGCGAATATCAGATTACGGTCAACCAGGTTGCACCTGGATGGACGATCAGTGAGCGCGATCGCAACAACGAGTCGGGGCATGATGAGGGTTATATTCAAACTGTTCCGTTGAAACGTAGGGGAGAAGATCAGGAAATTGCCAATGCCGTAGCATTTCTGGCATCCGACCTGTCCTCTTTTATTACAGGAGCTTATATCCCAGTCAGTGGAGGCAACGTGATGCCTGCCATTTAATATTGATTTATGGATGTGAATGAATTACTAAACATGCAATGAACCGCTTTTTGAACCATAACAACCCATGATCCGTTTGTCAGTCCATGACAAGCGGATTTTTGTATATATCCATAAATACATATGATTTTGTTTCTAATTTCAAAAGATTGGGGTAAAAGAATAGGTAGTTTAACGCGGTGGAAACATAACTCAAAATAAGCGAATAAAGGAGACCGACTTGTCATGAAAAAAACAATTGCAGACGTTCTGGTCGAAGCACTATTGAACGCAGGCGTCAAACGCATCTATGGTATCGTTGGAGACTCCTTGAATGCGGTACTCGATTCCATCCGTCGTTCGGGTAAAATTGAATGGATTCATGTCCGCCATGAGGAAGTTGCTGCTTTTGCGGCAGGGGCAGATGCCCAAGTGAGCGGAAGTATCGCCGTATGTGCAGGCAGTAGCGGACCGGGAAACATGCACTTGATTAACGGTCTGTACGACTGTCATCGGAACCGTGTACCGGTACTTGCCATCGCTGCTCATATTCCGAGTGATGAGATTGGGAGTGAGTATTTTCAGGCGACTCATCCAGAGTATTTGTTTCAGGAATGCAGTCATTATTGCGAAGTCATCACAACAGCCAAGCAGATGCCACGTTCCTTTACGATGGCAATGCAGACCGCAGTAGCGCGTTCAGGCGTTTCCGTCATTATACTGCCGGGGGATGTAGCAGCTTTAGAAGCGGCTGACCTGCCTGTGCCGGAGCATGTATATCATGCGACACAGCCTGTTGTACACCCTTCCGAACCTGAACTGCGGAAACTGGCGGAATTCCTGAATCAAGGCAAAAAAATTACGTTGCTGTGTGGTGCAGGCTGCGCCGGTGCACGTGAACCTCTGATGCAGCTCTGTGATCGCTTGAAATCCCCTATGGTTATTGCTTTGCGAGGCAAGGAATACCTGGAATACGATAACCCGTATTCGGTGGGCCTCACAGGATTAATCGGATATTCGTCTGGTTATCATGCCATGATGGACTGTGATGTGCTACTGATGCTGGGAACCGATTTTCCGTACCGTCAATTCTTCCCGGAAGATGCGGTTGTACTCCAAGTGGATATTCAGTCTTCACACCTTGGTCGCCGTACAAAGCTCGATTATGGAGTGTGCGGAGACATAAAGGCCACCATTGAAACATTATTACCTTATCTGACGGAAGAGCATAGCGACAAACATTTGCATAAAAGTGTGGAACGTTACGAGAAAGTGCGTAAAGAATTGGATGAGCTTGCCGTAGGTAAACCTGGAAAAACGCCAATTCATCCACAGTATCTAACCAAGGTTATCAGCGATGCTGCAGCGGAAAATGCGATCTTCACCTGCGATGTAGGTACACCTACGGTATGGGCGGCTCGCTATATTGAAATGAGCCGTAATCGTCGATTGTTAGGTTCATTCAGTCATGGCACTATGGCGAATGCTCTTCCACAGGCAATTGGAGCACAGGTGTCTGATCCGGGAAGACAAGTGATTTCTTTGTCCGGTGATGGCGGCATTGCCATGCTGATGGGTGACCTTCTGACGCTTAAACAGCATAATCTCCCGATTAAAGTTGTCGTGTTTAACAACGGTGCACTCAGTTTTGTTGAACTGGAGATGAAAGCTGCCGGATTGCTTGAATCCGGTACCGAGCTCGTAAATCCCAACTTTGCCATGGTAGCTCAAGCGATGGGTCTCGAGGGGATACGGGTTGAAGATCCGGCTGATCTGGAAGAGGCTGTAGAGCGTGCATTGCAGCATGATGGCCCTGTTCTGATTGATGTTGTGGTGAACCGTCAGGAGCTATCCCTGCCTCCGAAGATTAATATAAAACAGGCCGAAGGCTTCACCTTATGGATGATGAAGGCGGTGCTGAATGGGCGTGGCGATGAGCTGATCGAGCTGGCCAAAACCAATTTGCTAAGATAAGTATTAGGTTTTCCTTAGCATTATCGCACTGTGTTCAAGTGTCGATCTGACAAGATAAATACATGAAATTAAACTGTACATCTCACCAAAAAGAAGGGGAATGTTACACGCTTTTATTAAGGAGTTCTCCTTCTTGAGATGTGTGGAATGTGATGAATATTATAGTATGTATTCATATTATATGGTTTGTTTTTAAATTGAAACTCCTTTAAAATAGGTAAAGTCAGGCAGGATTCAAGGCTTTTCACCCTACATATGTTGCATTCCGATGCAAGAACGCTTCATATCGAATTAATAGATCCGATGACAGATGACGAACACACATGGAGGAGATCCAAATGAGTCACAAAGGAAAAGTAGCAATTATCACTGGAGCAGGAAGTGGATTGGGCCAAGCGACTGCACTAAAACTGGCAGAGAAGGGCGCATCTATTGTGGTCGTTGATCTCGTGGCAGAGACGGGTCAGGAAACTGTAAAACAGATTGAGAAGCTGGGCGGTAAAGCCATTTTTGTACAAACGGATGTAAGCAAGGCGAACGAGGTAGAGAATTATGTTAACAAAACGATCGAGGAATTCGGCCGAATCGACATGTTCTTCAATAATGCCGGGATCGCTGGTCCTGGTATCAAACTAATTGAGCATACTATCGAGCAGTTTGACCAAATCATTGATATTAACCTGAGAAGTGTATTTTACGGATTGAAGTATGTGATTACCGAAATGCTCAAAACTGGTGGTGGTTCCATCGTCAATACGGCATCTACAGCAGGTATTGTGGGTGTTCAAGCAGTTGCACCATATGCAGCGACGAAGCATGGCGTAGTTGGACTAACACGTACAGCGGCCATTGAGTATGGTAAAGAAAACATTCGCGTGAATGCCATTGCCCCAGGTACGATTGAAACTCCAATGGTGGTTCAGTTCGGGAAGGATAATCCTGAAGTATTCAAAGCGACCCTTGACAGCATTCCGTCCGGTCGTCTCGGTAAGCCTGAAGAGATTGCCAATCTGGTATCCTTCCTGCTAGGAGACGAAGCTCCGTATATTAATGGCGCTGTTTATCCGATTGATGGTGCTGTAACTGCACAATAAGTCTTCAATTAGACTGAATAAGAAAGAGAGGCAACTGTAATGTTACAGCGCCTCTCTTTTTGCGTGTTATCATTTTTATTCTTGAGCTTAAGCTTAAGCTCCATCATGCCACATTGGAAGATTCGCTCTGTGCTGTTGTGGCCATTGCCGGACGATAGGCAAGAATGATGATGATCATTGCAATTAGCACTCCTGCAGCTCCAATCCAGGTGATGGATGACAATGATACTGAGCTGACGGCGATTCCCCCAATACCTGCACCAGCAGCCATGGCTAGTTGCATAACTGAACTGTTCAGACTTAACATAATCCCGGACGATTCTGGAGCCATTGTAACCAGATTATATTGCTGTGTTGGGCCGGAAGACCAGGCGGAGAAGGACCATAGAATCAACACAATGAAGATGGCCACACCTGAATGAGCCGTGATGTTCAGCATCAGCATACTTACGACATGCAAGGCCATTCCCAGGATAAGTGTTCGCTTTACTCCCATACGATCGGCGCTGTATCCTCCAGATTTGGAACCAATCAGACTTGCGATTCCAAAAGCCAGCAAAGCGGAACTTAACAACGTTTCGCTCATGCCTGCAACAGATACCAAGTAGGGTGAAATGTAGGTATACGCAATAGAATAGCCTCCTAACCAGAAAAAGCTGACAAGTAGCGCAAATCCAATACGAGGTTGTTTGAGGAGCGCTAATTGTTTTTTCAAAGGAACGGGTGCTTCGCCTTCAGATGGCGGGATCGTAGATGCAATAACAATCATGGCAATCACACCCAAAATCGCGATACCTGCAAAAATAAGTTTCCAATCCCAAGCTGCAGCAACCATTCTTCCCAATGGAACTCCCACGATCAGGGATGCGGTAAACCCCGTAATGACCGTTGCGATAGAGCTGGCCTGTTTGCCTGAGGGCGCTATTTTGGCAGCGACTGTCAAGGCTGTTACAACGACGACTCCGGCTCCCAGCGCCATGAGGACACGTGCAGCGATAAAGAGTCCATATCCAGGTAACAGGTAGGCCAAGACATTACCAACGACAAAAAGTCCCAGAAAGTAGAGCAGCAGCTTTCGTCGATCCATGCGGGATGTTAAAGCGATAATGATGGGCGTACCGAGTGCATAAATGAGTGAAAAGATTGTGATCAGCTGTCCCGCAGCAATCAACGATATATTCATGGTGTCCGAGATCCGATCCAGAATGCCCGCAATGACATATTCGGAGGTCCCTACAAGAAAGCTGACCAAGGCTAGGACATAGATTTTCCATGTGTTAGACATGAGTATATAACCTCTTTCTGATTATAATTATTATATTTTTAGAAATATAGAAATAAAGACGAGAGAACAGGATTAAGAAATAACTAATCTACCAATGAGGCAAAGCGAGTACTTAATCTATCAAATGTACCGGATGTTAAGGCAAAAGGGTATTTATACGACTACGATGAGGCTCAGCGGACAAGGTAGCATTACCAATATAATGATTTTATATTACTAGTATTATGGAAATATAAAACAAAAGTTTTACTTCTCCAACAGATATGGAACGAATCTCTGTACAGTGTCCGTATTCAGACTGTAGTAAATATACGTACCTTTCTTTTGTGAGGTCAACAAACCACAATCGGAAAGTTGTTTCAGGTGATGAGATAAAGTGGAGAGCGCCACGGTTACAAGCCGATTCTCTAAATCAGCTGGGCAGAGATTGCTTTCACCCGAAAGGATCTGAATGATTTTATATCGCGTTTGTTCTCCAAGAGCTTTGTGAATTTTCACAGCCTGTTCAGTATCAATCGGATTGGATTGCATCAAAATCGGTCCTTTCGTCTTTATTTCTTATTTCTATAAATATTGAAATAACTTTATCATGTCTTTTGAAAAAAGTAAACTCCCCGCAAAGATCGTTGTTTCCAGTTGAACATGAATCAACTGAAAGCAAAAACCTTTGCGGGGAGTTGGGAAGCCCATCTAAACTCACTTATTACAGGCGTTCAAGAGACTCAACATAATCTTTGGCATCTTTCAATGACAGGTTTCTCGCCTCACGAGCCTTTTTGATTGCAATTATTTTCTTGCCCTGTTGTGCAAGTGCCTGCAATTCTTTATCAAGTTCAGTCAGGTCAGCCTGTGCCGGTGGAAGTGGAGATACGTTCATTGCAGAATCGTTATAACTGAGAGGGGAGTGTGCGGTACTGCCTGAACCATTTTCCAGACGTTCAACATCCCTTTTCAATTCATTCAACTGGGTCTGCAAGCTGATGACGCGAACTAATAAGATAAGAATAAGAAATAAAAAAACGACTAAAACAATGGTGTTTATTTCCATGCAGTCAGGTGCCTCGCTTTCCTTGCTTCAAATACATAACTATTTAAGCTGTACCGGGATCTCCTTAACACCTCGAACAATCATGCCGGGTCTCCATTCAAGTTCATTAACATCCGTCTGCAGCTGCATATCAGGAAAGCGGCGAAGCAGCGTATTAATGGCAATCTCGCCTTCCAGTCGCGCGAGAGGGGCTCCCAGACAGAGGTGAATGCCTTTGCCAAAGGCCAAATGTGCGCTCTTCTCGCGAGTGATATCAAAAACATCGGCATCCTTAAATTTCGCTTCATCCCGATTGGCTGAATCCAGCGCTACAATAACAATTTCGCCTTCAGCGATGTGATGTCCATGAAATTCAATGTCCTCGGATGCCCAGCGGGATGTGCTGAACTCAACCGGTCCGTTATAACGCAGCATTTCTTCTACAGCATTATGGATTAACTCAGGCTGCTTGATCAGCAGGTCGCGTTGTTCCGGATGCTCCAAAAGGGCAAGTACACCATTACCGATCAGATTGACAGTTGTTTCGTGCCCGGCGATGATCAGCAGAGCGACAACACCAAGCAGTTCCTTTTCAGTGAGTTGTTCTCCTGATTCTTCTGCTACAACGAGCTGACTGATCAGATCGTCACCCGGCTGCTCACGTACTTTGGCAAACCAATTATTCAGGTAATCAATGAACTCCTGGGCATGCTTCTCAAACACTTCGGAATGCTCCGCACTTGTCGCATCGATAATGGAATTGGACCATAGACGGAATTTGTCCTGATCTTCAAGAGGTACGCCCAGGATCTCGCTGATCACAATGATCGGTAATGGAAAAGCAAACTCATCAATCAGATTCATCTTATCCTGAGAATTGAGATTATCCAGAAGATCGTCAGCAATATCTTGAATATGGCTTCTCATGCCCTCAATCAATCTGGGAGTAAAAGCCTTCTGTACGAGTCCACGTAACCGGCGATGATCAGGTGGATCGGAAAAAAGCATGTTATGCACGAATATATTTTGTTGATCGGGTCCATAACGTTTGACTACATCCTTACTGAAACGGTTGTCTTTTAATACTTCGACTGCATCCTCATATCGGCTAATAATCCAACCGAAATCACCATGAGGGAACAGGATTCTGTAAATGGGATCATTCTGTCTCAACTTTTCATATACGGGGTAAGGGTTCTGTGTAAATTCTCGGGTGAAGAACTCAGGCTGTGAAGTTTCATTAGTACTCAAATGGTTAATCTCCTCTCATCAAAAGCTCGTAATGTTACGCATCTTATCTAAGGGATCATATGTTAATTTCGGTGGCTTCATACGAAAAGCCTGCACCATCTATATATTCAATATTGGAGCGATTGAAACCTTGTTTTTGACTAACAATTGTGGTATGGAAGGCCTACTTATTTTAGATAGAATATCACATGGAATAAGGAATAAAATCAAAAAGAAATGAAGTAAAGACACAGATTACTTGGCTGTGTTTTTTTTTGTGCGATTGGACTTAAGCTGCTTGAACCATATTACGAGGTGTTTAATGAACTTTAGGGTCGTATGGCCTATAATATGAAGTTTTCTACTACAACAACGTGGATTCAACTTAGTTTTGAATGCAGTCGCCATAATGCAGCGATATAAGTAATTCACAATTATGCTACGAACTATGTCCATTGGCTCAGGAAGAATGCCGATAAGAAGGACGTTTCAACCATTTTTGGCGTTTTCTACGTTCGTTCAAAGGCTGCTGTGATAAGATAAAGCTTAATAAGAACATACGATCTGTTTATGCGAGAGGAGAAACCTTGACGATGGAGATGCTTAAGCCGCCCGCCGAGACACTATATGAGACAGAATTAAGGGCACTGCGAGAAGAAGATACGGGAAAACGCCCTCCAAACTGGCTGCTGTCCCCTACATATGTGCGTGATTTTATTATTGGCAGGGATAAGCCAGCCATATTGGATGGAGAAGAGATTACGATTACGAGAAAATTTTATGGCAACGATGTGCTCATTGAACGTGCAGTAGTGACACTGGCAGGCAATCGTGGCTTGATGCTGGTAGGGGAGCCTGGGACAGCCAAGACCATGCTCAGTGAATTGCTAACCGCAGCCATTTCAGGTACCAGCCTAAACACAATTCAGGGTACGGCAGGTACAACCGAAGACATGATTAAATATTCCTGGAATTATGCCATGCTGCTGGATAAGGGCCCGTCCGAAGCCGCACTTGTGCCCTCACCTTTGTATAACGGAATGAAGAAAGGAATTCTTACTCGTTTTGAGGAGATTACACGTTGCCCCGCTGAAGCACAGGACAGCCTGATCAGTATTCTTAGTGACAAGGTGATGAGTATACCTGAGCTGGATGGTGGTGTGCTGTTTGCCAAACCGGGGTTTAACGTGATCGCTACGGCGAACATTCGTGATAAGGGCGTCAATGAAATGAGTGGTGCGCTGAAGCGCCGTTTCAATTTTGAGACGATCAAACCGATTAGCAGTGTGAAAATGGAAGCCAAAATTATTGAATCCCAGGCGCGAAACCTATTACTACATAGCAAAATAGACACCGAGATTAATTCGGATGTGGTTGAATTGCTGGCCACGACATTTATGGAGCTTCGCACAGGAATGACGCGGGAAGGTTACAAGTTGGATACGCCCCAAGCGTCCATGAGTACGGCTGAAGCCGTATCTGTTTATGTACAGAGTGCAATGACTTCCTATTATTACGAAAACAAGGGAATCGCATTGGATCGGCTGGTGCAAAACATGTTGGGGACGATAGCGAAAGAAAGTGACAAGGATCTGTCCATCCTCAAAACCTACTTCTCCAAGGTCGTGAAGGAGCGGTCCAGAGAAGAGGGAATTTGGAAGGATTACTACGAGGAAAAGAAATGGATCGGTTAAGAGGAAAAGCGGATCTGGATGTTGCCCAGTTAAAGACGCTATTTGAGTCCCAGGTGTATAACCTGAACAACGGAACGCTTTATTTTCCCATACGCCATCATAGTCCAGCCTGTTCCTATCATTTGCTGCGATTGATTGAAGAATACAAGCCGGGCATCATTCTTATCGAAGGACCTGAGAGCGGCAATCCATTACTTCAAGTTCTGGCTGATGAGGCGACCATACCTCCTGTTAGTCTTTACTACACCTATGAGAGTGAAGAGGAGAGAGCGGCCTGTTATTATCCGATGCTTCGTTACTCTCCTGAATATGTAGCGCTGAAAGAAGCAGCTCGGCTGAGCATCCCTGCAACTTTTATTGACCTGGATTATCATCATTTCTCTAAGCCCAACAAGGCAGAACAGCGGGAGAGGTCCATTCAAGACGAGACTTTGCTCGCAGGGTCTGAGTTTATCCACCGTTTATGTCAGAAAACAAACTGCCGAAGTTTCGATGAATTGTGGGAGAACGTATTTGAGATTGGTGGTCTGGAGAAGTCAACACAGGCATTTGTACAGGATGTATTCACGTACTGTACCTTATCCCGGATGTGTTATTCAGCGGAGCGCTTGCACAGTACAGGTGATTTGGCAAGAGAAGCTCATATGAGAAGTCGTATTAAACAGGCTGGGCAAGAGCATGAACGTGTGCTTGTTATCACTGGCGGATTTCATACGTATGGACTGCTGATACCCGAGAATCATGGGACGGACTCAGAAGAGATGACGTTGCAAAAGCATACGAAGGCTCAGAATTCGGTGCATCAGCAGATGTATCCCATGGTCTACACGTTTGCCGAAGCGGATCGGCTGAATGGGTATGCAAGCGGCATGCCTTACGTGAATTATTACGAACAGATCTGGATCCAGCTGCTCCGGCAAAAGAGCTCCGTGTATAATTTGACCGCTTTGGACTTGTTATCACGACTAACCCGCAAGCTGAGGGAAGGACATGAACATGTATCAACCAGCGATGCTATTGAGGCGTACAGTATGGTTCAGGGCCTCGCAGGACTGAGAGGAAAAAGGGAAGGCGGAGTCTATGAGCTGATGGATGCAACACTTTCTTCCTTTGTTAAGGGTGAACTTACGTTAGCTTCAGACAAACCAATACAAGAACTGCACAGATTGCTAACCGGAGATGTCATCGGAAAAGTGGCTCCCAACCCATTCAGTATTCCGATCGTTGAGGATTTCAAAGAACGTTGTACAGAATCAAAACTTCAAATTCGTACTACAGGCCAACATAAGAAAATACTTGATTTATATGCCAAACCAGATCATCGTCGGCAAAGTCAATTGTTTCAATGTATGATCTATCTCGTTCCGGATTTCGCGAAGCGACAATCGGGCCCGGATTGGATTGCACAGCGCGACATGAACCTTGTTCGGGAGACGTGGGTATATACCTATTCATCCAGAATTGAGGCTCGATTAATCGAAAACTCGCTCTATGGAGGCACAATTCGGGAAGCCGCTACGCGCAAGATGGAAGAGGAAATGCAGGGAATACCGGATCATCACAGCGGTGACCTCGCCAAATCCATGCTTCAGGCTCTGCTCATGGGCCTGCAGGATACCGCAATGAAGCTGTATGAACAAGTGAAGTCAGCGCTCCGAAAGGATGGGAATTTCTTGTCGTTGTGCGGAAGTCTGCATATTTTGAATCGAATTCAGCAGCATCGCAGACTTCTTGGGTTGACTAAGGAACAGCAGCTCCTTAATCTCGTGTCCGAAGCCTATAACAATGCCGTGGACAAACTGATGCAGCTCTCAAGAACGAATCCGGATGAACATGAAGCGATTGTCCAGGGACTGAAGCTGCTTGCCATGCTGGCTGAATCGTCCGAAGAGCATTTCCAGGATGAACCATTCCGGGCACACCTGGATGAACTTCTGTCAGACAGCCAGCTTCCGGCACAGCTGGAGGGGGTATGTATTGCCATATCTTCAGGACTTGGCGACAGGTATAGAGAAGAGATCGTGGGTCGAGCACGTGCATACATCCGGGGATCGCAGGAACAGACCCGACAGACTGCACTTTATCTACAGGGCGTGTTCTCTGTAGCACGGGACGCATTTTTATATGAAGATCAGCTTTTATCAGAATTGAACTATATGATCGAGCAGCTTGATTATGAAGAGTTTATTCGTATGATCCCTGAACTTCGTTTGGCGTTTACTTACTTCACACCAATGGAGACAGGCCTGATTGCGGATCGGGTTGCGAGCTTGCATCAGGTAGAGAACGAAGAGATGTCATGGCCTTCCGTTGACGAGCGATTGCTGATCCAGACGAAAACATGGGATGAAGCCCTTCGGAAGGAGTTTGACGCATGGAAGCTGATCTGAATGAGCTCAATACAACCAAGGAAATGGTGAAAGACAATGCAGAGCTGAACCGGGCAGAAACCTTAAACCGTTGGCGCCTTATTCTAGGTGAATCCTCCGAAGAAGGACTGTCCAATGCAGATGACTACTCCCCTGATGATTTTAAATATACCGAAGTCGATGAGATTCTCGGATATCTGTATAATCGCGAATACGGTGAAGAGCAGGGTTACAGAAAAGGAGGAGGAAGGGGCCCCTCGGATCTAACCGTTCCCAAATGGTTGCATAAGGTCAGGGAACTGTTCCCGAAATCAACGGTAGAAATTCTGGAGAAACAGGCGCTTGACCGTTATGGCCTAACGGAATTGTTAACGGACAAAAAGCTGCTGGAATCCCTCGAACCCAATATGAACCTACTCAAGAACATTATGCAATTTAAAGGACGAATGAAAGGCGACGTATTAAAGAGCGCCAAGGAAATCGTACGAGTCGTGGTTGAAGATCTGCGACGCAAACTGGAATCTCAGACCAGAGCAAGCATTATGGGGAAACGCAGCCGTTATGCATCCAGTTCGGTGCGTTCCTTGCGCAATTTGAATTTCAAGCAGACGATTACCAAGAACTTGAAGAACTATGATAAAAACAATCGAAGATTTGTAATTGATCGTCTATATTTTGACGGGAATATCCAGTCTCACAACAAGTGGGACATCATCATTGGTGTGGATGAGAGCGGAAGCATGTTGGATTCAGTGATATACAGTTCGGTGATGGCCAGCATTTTCTATCGCCTGAATGCACTGCGAACGAAATTGTTCATTTTTGACACACAGGTTGTCGATTTGAGTGACAGGCTGGAAGATCCGGTAGATGTGCTTATGAATGTGCAACTTGGCGGGGGAACGCATATTACCAAGGCACTCCGTTATGGTGAAACGTTAATCGAAAATCCTGGGAAAACGATATACATTCTTGTTAGTGATTTAGAGGAAGGTTACCCGATCCAGCACATGTATAAAGCATGTAAGGATATTCTGGATACGGGCTGCAAATTGCTTGTGCTGACCGCACTCGATTTTAACGGAGATACCGTGTACAACAAACATGCTGCGCAGACGTTATCCAATATGGGTGCACATGTAGCTGCGATTACGCCCAATGAATTGGCAGACTGGATTGGCGAAATTATTACTTAATGGTTATATACAAGATCATTTATAAACTTATTCAAGGAGGAATGTGTAATGTTAACCGCAGACCGTGCAGTAGAAGCTTTGGTGGAGAAGTTTGCAGAGGTGTGTTCCAATGAATATTCGTTGAAAACGGACCGGAGTTCGGAAATCATTGATTATGTGATGGGAACGACGGATAAGTTTCCTGATATGATGGGAGGTTCCAGCCATTATGCGTACCAGACGATAGAAGTACTCATGAAAATTGCCAAAAAAGATGACGGAGACATCTTTTTTCGAGCGGGAGCCATTGTAATTCATATGGAATCCAATTATTCCAGAAGAAATTCGTGGAGAACCGATGGTTTTACGCTCTGCCTTGGAAACGACTCGGAAGCTTATGGACTGAGTGGAAAGAGCAAAACCAATGATCGGATGGGCGGTTTGCTGTCCCGTTTGGAGAAAATCAATCGCTATGCTGGAGAGAAGGAAATTTTGGATGAATTAAAGAGCAGACTGAAGGGGAATTTCCATGATGTAATCAATGGAATGATACTCCTTCGACTCTATTCAGATCTCAATGATAGCCCTTCTCATCTTGCCCAGGTACAACAGTTCACTCAATCTCTGCCTGCATTATTTCAACACGTGATGACCCATGATACAAGTAAGCTGCGGAACGAATTGCGTACATTGATTGAGCCACTGGTGGTTTGCAATTTTCAAACAAAACATAACAAATCTGCATATGAATTAAATGATGAATTTCTCCGGGAGAAGCATAATCAGGTTATAGCTGAGAACTATTCGAACACTTCTCTTTCCAAAAAGGAGCAACTGTCTTACAGTGAGTTCGACAAGACGATGATCCTTTTGAGTAATGCTTTGTTATATTTGGTTAACATCAGTGGCGGCAAACAACGTTTCCTTGAAAACAATAGTGAGACCGGTCTTATTTTGCTCGAAGCCATAAACCAATTACATGAGATCTATCCACTTGAAGTTCGGCGCTATTTGTTAAGTATGGATACAAGAACGAAAAATGCCAACGAATTGCTGTCAGGGCTGGTGCCCCTGGACGAGCCATATCAGCTCATCGAAATGTTGCGTAATGAACTCGAATCGTACACCATACCATGGCAATTTCTGCAATCAACGATTGTGAATGATCCGGAACAAGCAATTCGTGCATACCACATATTAAAACCCCCATTCCTCAAATTGTGTATTCAAAAAGTGCTGGAGGATCATGGAATCACAGTGCCAGATGTGGATGAAACGGTTGAACAAGCCGTATTCAGCGCTCTACGACATCCATTAGATGGAGGCAGACAGGGACTTGCGATTGCACGATATTTGAACGGTGAAAGCTCCTTTGAAGAATACTGGGAAGATCCGAATAGTCGAGGACTGTTTAATAACCTGAATCGTGACAAAAGGCGTGTTCATAACTTGATCAGTATTAGTTTCCTGCCTTTGAATTCGGAGGCGATGCGTCGGTTCGTGATTCTAACCACGTATCCCGAGTGGACACTGGATATCGTTTCTGATATGTATCAATCTTACGCGTTTAGCGGTGAGAAGCTGTTGGAACTTTACGGCCAAGATCCAGAGGTAAAACAAGAGAAATTGCTGTCCAGTCTGATTTCTCTCAACGGTATGACCGATTATAAGTACAAATCGATGCCTCAGGATGAATATCGACGGATCATTCAGCAAAATCTGGACTTTGCTCTGGGACAGTACAAGAAACTGCCCACGGACACGCGTATCTTAATTTTGGAAATCACCTTTGAACAACGTCACGAGCTATCGACTAAACAGGTAGCTGAAGCGATTCGTGCTGGATTGCAGGATTCATCCAAAAAGGCAAATGGCGTGGCGTTATCTGAATTCAATCGGATTCCTGACCAGGAGTTATATACGGCAATATACCGTTCGGAGAAAAAAACGGGTGTGAAAGAAATGGCTCTGAGCGCCATCCGCAGTTTGGATCATAGCAAGGATATATACCTTGAGCTTCTGAAGGGTGAGAAGTCTGCCGAATGGAAGAACCTGATTCAAATTCTGCTGGATACCGCGGATCAAAGCCCAGAGTATGCTCATGCGGCGCTTGCAGATCAGGCAGATGCCAAAAAGCTGACCAGACTAAGCTGGTTGTCCTTGAACGATCTTCCTTCTCTGATACGTTCAGAGGACAATCAACCATTAGATGATCGAATCAAGCAATATATCTTGGTGCAATCAATAGATCATACATCTGCGCCGAACGAAAGACTGAATGAACTACGTGAGTATGTAAGCCAGGAATCGCTCGCAAGGTTTGCGAGCGAGCTGCTACAGTTATGGATTCAGGAGAGTGCCTCTGCGAAGGAGAAGTGGGTAATGTACCTCTCGGCACTCTTTGGCGATACTCAAATTGTGAATATATTGGCTCCCCAAATTAAGGAATGGACAGAAAACAGCCGAGGCGCCATTGCAGCTGATGCTGTAAAAGTACTGGCCTATCTTAAGGAACCTTCTGCTCTTATGGCGATTGACAAGATTAAACGCAGTGTGAAAAACCGCCAGGTTAAGGGTGCGGCTGAAGAAGCGTTGCAGCTGGCAGCGGAAAATTTGGGACTCTCCTCGGAACAATTGGAAGATCGACTCGTCACCACACTTGGTTTTGATAAGAATGGAACGATGCAGCTGAGCTACGGGGAGCGTTCATTCCTGATTAAAGTGAATGGAGATCTGCAAGTCGTTGTTGTAAATGAAGAAACGGGTAAATCTGTGAAGAGTCTACCTGCTCCTGCACAGAAAGACGATGCTGAACTTGCAGCACAATCTAAGGCGCGTTTCACACAATTGAAGAAGGATCTCAAAACAATGGTTAACATCCAGGCGCAACGTCTGGAAGAATCTTTGTCTAAACAACGTCTGTGGTCTGCTGAGGAGTGGGAAACATTGTTTGTACAGAATGTAATTATGCAGAAATTTGCTGTAGGTCTGATATGGGGCACATATGAAGATGGTATGTTGGTCACAACGTTCCGTTATATGGAGGATGGCACGTTTAATACCGTCGATGAGGATGAATACGAGCTGCCTTCGGGATCTCTAGTGGGATTGATTCATCCACTCGAACTGGACCAATCTACACTCGAAGGATGGAAAACGCAGCTGGAAGATTATGAGATCAAGCAGCCGTTTGAACAGCTGAATCGTCAAATTCATGTGCCTGAGGATGAAGACAAAAACAAGGTTGAATATGACCGCTTGCCGGAGTCTGATTTCTCTCCCACCGCATTCCCCAAAGCACTGGAGAAATACGGATGGATCAAAGGTCCAGCACAGGATGGCGGCTGGTATCATGAATTTTACAAAGAGTATGGAGATCTTGTCGCAGAACTGCGCTTCAGTGGTACCAGCATTTCATATTATGAAGGATTGGAAGATATCACGCTGGAATCTCTGCACTTCTTTAAACCTGGCAGTCAGAAACACTATTATTATAGCGATCACAAGTCCATTGCTTTGGGTGAAATTGCAGGTCGTGTGTTCAGTGAGACGATCTATGATATTTTAAGAGCGTCAGGACGTTGATCACGTGAGTGGATTTGAACAGAAATTCCGGATATTTTCGAAGCTGTGTACAGAGGATTATTTGATTCGACATGCCAACAAAGGGTTGTACAAACGGTCTCTGAAAGAGTTGGATATTGGCGTGACTGTGCAATACACTTGGAACGAAGCCTCTGTGGGTTGTCAGTTGAGTGATGGTACACATTGTACACTTGAAAATACGCTGGATCATTGGGAGTGCTCCTGTCCGGCAGACAACATTTGCAAACATATACTGATTTCGATTTTGTATTATCAACGGGAACATCAGACAGAAGATACATTCAATCAGGGTGAAGCAGCGTCATCAGCAGAGTTGGAACCTGAGTCTGGTCTGGTAACGGAGTCCCGCTTCCGCTGGATGGTGGAATCGGATCTTGCTCCTTTGATTAAGTCGTATAGCTCTTCCTTAATTGAGGAGGTTCTGTTCCGATTAAGATATCCGGAGCAGATTGAAGTATTGGAAGATACTCTTCTAACGGTGCGTCTAGTGAAACAAGAAATAGAGGTTTCGTTTACAGAAGAAGCTAGTCTGGCTAAGGCCCTGTGCAAAGTAAAACAAACTGCCGGCAATATGGCCAAGCTTGAAGCATTATTACGGTATCGGATGCAACAAGGTTTGAATGATACGGAAGCCATAAGTGGAAGAGTCCATGATGCCACGTTTTCACTTCAAACGGTGCGGGAATGTCGTTCCATGCTGACAGGTCTGCTAAAGACGGGACTTGCTCGTCTACCACAATCGTATATGGCTCAATTGGAGACACTGGCGATTGCGGCCCATAGTGGTCATCTTCCTGACGTTGAGCGGAGTTTACGCGGGATTCAGGGGGAACTGCAATTGTTTTTTAACCGACACGTACGGTTTTCCATGCAATCGATGCTTGATCGGGTAAGCAAGTTGTATCTTGCATTACAGGTGCTTGAACAAGAGAAGGTATCTGCATTCAAACAAAGTCAGCTCATTGGCAGTTTCCGAAGTAAATACTATACGGTTCCAGAGCTGCATCTGTATGGATTGGGTGCTGATGCATGGGAGACACGCTCCGGTTACCGTGGAATCACTTATTATTTCTATTGCTTTGATGATGCGGAGATCTATACGTACAGCGATGTGCGGGCGGTATACTATGAAGATAATCAGTTCTCATATACAGAGCATTATGGTTCCTTCACTCCATGGCTGCCCAATCTGACTTTTCGTCAATTTTCCGGGGAAGAGGTGCAGTTTCGCTCGGTGAAAGTAAATGAAGAGTATAGACTCTCCTCCGGGGAAGGCGCAAAGCTTACACTGTTGCCACGAACATCAGTGGAAGAGGTGAATCTGGGCAAGTATATGCAAGATATACCCTCCGTACTCGCTGGGGATGCACGCTCATTTGAGTTGTTTTCCGTTCCGAAAGAACGACTGGCGATGATCAAGGTTGCCCGGGTTGTAGAGCATCGCTTCAATAAGCAATCACAGGACTTTATTCTAACGATGGAGAGTGACCATGGGGAGACGTTGGATCTGACTCTTCCTTATTCAACGGAATGGGAGACCATGATCAAAAGGTTGGAGTCGGGTTATGGAACAGGAACACTCGAAAACTTTTATGCTTTCGTGCGTATAGAGCAACAACGGATATACCCGATCAGCTTCCTGAAGGGTCCAACAGTGATCAGTCTGAAACTGGATACGGGTTATGGAAGGACGGGGAGAATTGGAAGACTATAGTCAGTTGATGCAGAAGATCAGCAGCTGGTCAGAAGAGCTGTTGCTTCGCGGGTTATCCCAATTCACACTGAAAGATATTGAAGTATTGGAACAGCTAATCGTGAAGACCTCGAGGTTCCAAATGACTTTCCTTCGTGAAATATTGGAACACATGATCGAAGAGGGACGAAAAACCGCTTTGGGGAGCGGCGATGAGGAGCTTATGTTGCTTCATTATTGCCGCCTCACACAGTATGTACAGCTCAGCACTCAGGAATCATCCTGAACGGATTTACACATAAAGAATTGCAGAAGCATGAGCCTCTGCAATTCTTTTTATTTCATTTGAGTAAATTAGGTTTTTGAACCTCCAAAGTTAACGGTTATATTCGCTGAGATGTCATATCCCCGCTTATGATGCATACCCATACCATTAGGCGAATGCTGTCTTAAGGAGGAAACAGGCATGTCCATGAGCGAACCTCTGTTAACGCAAATTGTCAATCAACATATCCCGGCTGACGCGACTGTCGTCACCATTGATAAACCGGTCAAACATCCGGCCATTTATGCTTCAGATTTAACCGGAGACGGAATGCCGGAAATTGCTGCTGTATATGAGCAGGGCGGAGAATTGATGCTGCTAGTTCTAAAATTTTACCAGGGTCACTGGATCAAGATGTCTTTGACGAAAGGCTTGGGTTATGGTGTTACCTTGCTGACAGCGGCATCGGTGACATCCACGGCGCGGAACAATCTCATTGTCGGATGGCAGATCGGTGCGATCTGGTCGAAGCTCGCTGTATACGATTGGACGGAATCAGGACTGACAGATCAGGCGCCAGAAGATTTGTATTACAGCCATGCGGAAATCATTGATATGCCGGGTCACCACGGCAGAGATGGCAAAGTAGAAATTGCACTCTGGATTCATGATACAGGTGAAGCTTATCGGGTCGAGATCATCCGCTGGCAGAATGGTAAATGGGTTCCCGCAACAGATGTATATCCGTATTACTTCCCTAAGGTCGTACAGTATTACGAACAATTGGCCGAACAACATCCAGATTATATTTTCTATTGGTATTATCTTGCGGACGCTCAGTATAAAGCCGGATTATTTCCTGCTGCACTCGTTTCGGTCCAAAAAGCGCTAAGTTTCAGTGACCCCTACCCTTCACGGGAAGTTCTGCTTGATCTGGAAAAGAAGATTAGGCAAGCCATGGGCACAGAGGGACCGCGTGAAACGACGTGGTTATTTCCGATATCGGTTAGAACAACAACTGGAACCCGGTGGGGTTATATGGACGCCCAAGGTCGTATTCGTCTTGAACCGATACTTGACGATGCCCAAGACTTTCAACGAAATGGCCTGGCTGTCGTCGTAAAAGACGGGAAGACTGGCATCATCAATCTTAACGGTCAATTTGTCGTTCAACCTGTATACGATTCCATTAATTCTTTTACAGAAGGTCGGGCCATTGTCATTGATTCCCAAGGGTTCAAGATGATTGATGAACAAGGCGCAGTATTGACCAAACGGGCATATCCGTTTATTGCCGATGTGAAGGACGGCCGAGCGCTATTTTACCTTTCAGACAGCAGTCAGGCAGGAGGGGAAGTCAGTCGTTACGGTTATTTGGACACCTCTGGAAATGAGGTCATTCGGGCGCAGTTCGCTTCAGCGAACGATTTTCATGATGGCAAGGCCGTTGTGCAGATCAAAGAAAATGAATATGCGTTAATTAATCGAAATGGTCAGCGGCTGGCGATGTATCCATATGCCTATGTAGGAACTCTGGGTGACGGATTACTTCCTTTTCAGAAAGAAGCATCGGGTAAATACGGTTATATCGACGAAAGTGGTCATGTCCGAATTCAGCCGAGCTTCACCTCGGCATTTCCGTTCAGTGGTGGATACGCTATTGTGAATACAGCGAAGGATTACAACTCCATCTATGGCGTTATTAATACACAGGGCATATTTACCATCCAACCCGCTTACAATGACATTCGAGACCTGGGTGAACATCGGCTGGCCCTGGGGCAAGCGATTGATCCGAAACAGTCTTTTATCGGATCGGTCTATGCAATTGCAGATGTCAATGGTAGGAAACTTTCGGATTTTGTATATACGGATGTATCGAATTACAAGGGAGGGCTGGCTTCAGCCACAAATGGAACACTAACGTTCTTTCTGGATCTAAATGGGCAACCCGCATCAGGATACCCCCGTGTTGAAGGCTCGGGCACACTCGAATTGGTAGCTCCCGATCTGATCAAGGCGTATGTGGACCAGCGCGTATCCTATGTAAACCGAAACGGGCAGATCATTTGGCGGCAAAATACAATCGTTCCGCTTCACCCGCCATATCGTGTACGGGAAGAGAAATATAAGCCAAACCCCGATTACCTCGTGTATTATCCGCAGGTGGAAGGGTTAACCGATCAAGCCGTTCAGCTTGCAGTAAACGCCAAGTTAAAGGCACTTTCCCAAGTGAAGCCAATCCCCGCGGATCAGAAGCTGGATTACACGTATACAGGGGATTTTGATATTACGTTCTACCAACAGCAATTGCTTCAACTCAAACTTACGGGTTATAACTACCCGGCTGGTGCAGCACACGGCATGCCAACGATGATCTATGCGATCATTAATCTGAGCAGTGGTCAGATGTATGAACTCAAGGATTTGTTTAAACCGAACAGTGATTATGTGAAGGTACTTAGCAAAATCGTAGGAGATCAGATCAAGAATGATCCGCAGTACTCTTATGTTTTTCCGGACACGTATGAGGGAATCAGCCCGGATCAGCCTTTTTTTGTCACAGCGGATGCACTGCATCTATATTTTATCCCTTATGAAATCGCTCCTTATGTCGCGGGATTTCCGACATTTACAATTCCTTTTACGCAGATCAAGGATATCATTAATACAGAGGGTTCATTCTGGAAAGCTTTTCACGAGCAGCCGTAACCAATCCATGTCACCCCGTAACCTAATGCCTACGAATGGTGTTTAGATAGGGGAGGGAATTTGGATTGTTGCTGAATGCGGTTCAACGTTTTCTGGTTTTAGGGATTGAGTTTGTTATCGTGATGCTGAGTGCTGTGGTCGCACTTGAATTTCTGGAAGGGTTCAAAATTGGAACGAGCGAGTATTATGGTTTGCGGAATGCGGGTCACATATTTTTTCTACTGATTTTTATCACCTTTAGTCCATATGTATTCGCATTTTATACTGTAGTTGTAAGTCCAATTTCATGGCTTCTGCGTAAATATGTTTCTTTTGTTATTGCCAGGGTGTTTGTATATAGTGCTGGTTGCGGGTTATTAGGTTCATGGGTATTTGAGCAGATGTTCAGTGACTACATGATAGAGTCGTATTATCTGAACCGAGCGACTTCCATCTGGCTATTTGCTCTTGCGGGGGTGATTTACGCAATAGTAGAAAATAGGGTTTTGCAAAGGAATAAGGTGCGAGCAGAGAACATTGAAATTTCGAATAAAGTATGAGAACTATAAGGGTGGTTAGGATCTTTCAAAGAGATCAATTTTCTGCCCCGGATTATTCCTCACGAAGTTAGCCATTCTTCATCGGTAAGAGGCCATATGTTCCATATGGTCTTTTTATGTTTGCCTGAATTTTCATTTGAAATAAATAAGAATGATCCATTTATTATCCGTATAGAGGTATTTTTGCTCCGTATTGAGGTAGTAGCTAATCAATGGGCTGTGAGATATTAATTGGGCGTATATAACACCGCGCGATATTGAGAATGATTATTAATGTCAGGAGGAGCGGAATGAACACCACATCTGAAGTATCCGGTTTAATGGAAGTAACCAAGGAGCGGAAAGGTTTGCTGATTACAGCAAGTATCTTCTCGATTTTATCGAGTCTGCTGCAAATAGTTCCATTTATCGGAGTGTATAAAATCGTCGAAGAACTGTTAATCCATGCTAAGGAGCCATCTGGCCTGGACAGGGATTTGCTGATGTATTGGGGATTCGTCTCTTTTGGAGCGCTGATCGCCGGACTTATTGCACTTTATATCGGAGGCATGTGCTCACATATTGCTGCGTTCAACATCCTGTACCAGCTCAGGGTAAAGCTTGCCGACCATGTGGCAAAAGTGCCGATGGGGTATCACACCCGAACTGCGACAGGTGAGCTGAAAAAAATCATTGAAGTTAGCGTTGAGAAAATAGAGAAGTTTATCGCGCATCAGCTTCCCGATCTCGTAAGTGCGATCGTCATTCCACTGGTGCTGCTATGCTATTTGTTCTGGCTAGATTACCGTATGGCACTGGTCTTGCTAGTTCCCATGATTATCGGGTTCTGGCTGCAAAGCAGCATCTTCCGAAATGAGCGGGGGCGTCAGGCATATCGTGATTTTCAGCATGCGATTGAAGAGATGAACTCAACAGGGGTTGAATACGTAAGAGGAATGCCGGCGGTAAAAGTATTCGGTATTACAGCGGACTCGTTTCTCACCTTTAAACAGGCAGTAACGAGATATCGCGATATCTCGTTGAGAATAACCGATTTATGTAAAACGTCGTATGGCATGTTTTTCATCATCATAATTTCGCTGGTTACCTTTATTGTTCCGATCGGCATTTTACTTTCCAGCGGAAACGCAGGCAATCAGTCATTCGCGATCACCTTTATTCTATTTCTGATCATTACACCAAGTTTGTCCGCGCCACTCTTGAAGCTGATGTATCTGGGCAGTGGCATGCGTGAGATCGTGGAAGGTCAGAATCGAATCAAGGCTGTATTGACCGAGTCGGTTGTACAGGAACCTCTCTCTCCGCAAGTGCCCGATACATATGAGGTGGCTTTTCGGCAGGTCTCCTTTGCTTATGAACAAAAGGATAGCGAAGCGTTCAAACCTGTACTTCAAGAAGTTGATTTTGTAGCTAAAGCAGGAGAAATGACCGCATTGGTTGGACCTTCGGGTGGCGGAAAATCTACCATTGCCAATCTGCTTCTGCGTTTCTGGGACGTGCAGCAAGGCGAAATTACAATTGGCGGGGTTCCTATTCAGGAAATGGGGACAGAGAAGTTAATGGAGACGGTATCGTTTGTATTCCAGGACGTACATCTGTTCTACGATACGATTGAGGAAAATATCCGCATGGGCAATACAGCTGCATCGCGGGATGATGTCATTGCTGCGGCTCGAACAGCTTGTTGTCATGAGTTTATTGAAAAGCTGGATGAGGGATATGACACCAAAATTGGAGAAGGTGGTACGTACCTGTCTGGTGGTGAAGCTCAACGGATTGCCATTGCGAGAGCTTTACTCAAGGATGCTCCCATTCTCGTTTTGGATGAAGCGACAGCATATGCGGATGCAGAGAATGAACATAAGATCCAGCAAGGACTGGCCCAACTCGTTCAAGGTAAAACGGTACTGATTATTGCTCATCGTCTAACAACGATTCGGGCAGCTGAACAGATCCTGGTCATTCGTCAGGGTACCATTGTTGAGCGAGGTACACATGATCAATTACGTGAGGCAGACGGTTTGTATGAGAAGATGTGGCAGGCCCATATTCATGCTGCTTCCTGGAAGCTTGGAGGTGCGAAGCAATGAGGAACTATTTATACAACATATCGGGTGGTAACCCCCGCAGTCTGCTTCCATCCATCATAGCCGCCATTCTGGACGGGATTGCGAAGATCATTCCGGCTGCGCTGCTCGTTGATATTTTCAATACGATATACAAATCCTTCGCTGAACCGGATAAGGGACTGGACATCCAGCGAATGTGGATGGTGTGCTGCATTCTGTTTGCATGGCTGTTGGTGGAGTATAGGGCTTACTCTTCTCTCTATGATAAAACTTATCGGGCAGCATACAGCCTCGCCGCAACGGGACGTTTGAAGCTGGCTGAACATATTCGTCATCTGTCATTGGGTTTCTTCGGCAAAAGGGACCCGGGAGATCTGACCAATCTGATTCTGAGTGATTATGGACAGGTAGAGCATACGATCTCTCACAATCTGTCACAGCTCATCAGCGCAATTGTGCTGCCGGTGTTGGCTTTTGCTGGACTGCTGTTTGTAGATTGGCGAATGGCAGTGGCGATGTTCATCGCTGTTCCACTGGGGGTGGCCTTGTTATGGATGACAGACTCCATTCAGGCTCGCTTAAGCGAGAATCATGTGAGAGCCAAGAACGAAGCGGCCAGTCGGCTGCAAGAGTATTTAACGGGGATTCGTGAGATCAAAGCCCACAATATGGGCGGAGAACGATTTGAACGACTGCGTCGTTCTTTTGACGAGTTGAAGTCGGCATCCATTCGGTTGGAAGGCATTATGGGTCCGATGATTATGGGCGCGATGTTGCTTGCGCGTTCCGGCATGACGTGGATGATTTTGGCGGGGAGTTATTTGCTTGCTGGCGGGGAATTGACATTGCCGATATTTCTGCTGTTTTTGCTAGTCGGTACCAAAGTGTTTGAACCTCTGACCGTTGCACTGATGAGTTATGGCGAGATGCGGTACTCCGCATATAGTGCACGGCGCATTATGGAAGTGCAGCAGGAGGCGCCGATGACAGGAACAGGAAGCGTACAACCTAATCAGGCCATTTCGTTTGACCGCGTAACCTTTGGTTATGATGATGAGCTGCCTGTGCTGAAGAATTTGTCGTTTACCATCCCTCCGCACACCATTACTGCACTTGTAGGGCCTTCCGGCAGTGGTAAAAGTACGGTTACCCGTCTCATTGCGCGTTTCTGGGATGTGCAGTCAGGTTCCATTACGATTGGCGGGCAGTCGATTAACCGTATGGACCCGGAGAAACTGTTGGAGGATATCTCTGTTGTCTTCCAGGACGTCTATCTGTTCCAGGATACGATCGGAAACAACATACGTGTAGGGAAGAAAGAGGCTACCCAAGCAGAGATTGAAGAAGCAGCACGACGGGCTTGCTGTCATGAGTTTATCGCAAGTCTGCCTCAAGGATATGACACGTTAGTGGGAGAAGGAGGCTCGACGTTATCTGGTGGGGAAAAACAGCGTATATCGATTGCACGTGCGTTGTTGAAAAATGCATCCATCGTATTGCTGGACGAAGCTACGGCATCACTTGATCCAGAAAATGAAGCCGCAGTTCAGCAAGCGATTAACGAGCTGGTCGCGAACAAAACGGTAATTCTAATCGCTCATCGTTTGAAAACGATCCAAAATGCGGATCAGATCCTTGTCCTGGATCAGGGCCAGCTTGTGGAACAAGGAACGCATGAGCAATTATTGCTAACATCAGGTATCTATTCGCGTCTGTGGCAATTACAGCATGATGCCGAGGGATGGCAAGTAAAAGTAAATGTGTAGAATTGGAGAGGAGAATAGTTCAAATGTTAAAACGAATTCATATATGGATTGCATTATGCTCCATGCTGATGCTTGCGGCTTGCGGAACTGAACAGACAAGCAGTCAGGAGGTTAGTTCGTCAGAGGGAACGACGCAAGCGACAACGAAAGTCATCACCAATCCAAATGGAGAAGAAGTCACAATCCCCCTTAATCCGGAGCGGATTGTGGATCTGTCCGGCTCAACAGAGGAATTACTGATCGTTGGCAAAACGCCTGTCGCAACAACCAGCGCCGATTATGGGCAGCAAGATCAGATCACTCCACCCCTTAAAGACAAGTTGGATGCAAGTACCTTGGTTCTGGGGTGGTTGGGCAGCAAATTCAGTATAGAAGCGGTGACTGCATCTAACCCGGATCTGATCATTCTGGGAAAGGATTTTAATACAGATCAGTATGAAACCTTATCCTTGATTGCACCGACAATTGTTTTGCCATACTCGTATTATGATTGGAGAGAACGTCTGACGTTCCTAGCAGATACGTTCGGAGAAGAAACCAAAAAGGATGAGTTCCTGGCTAAATATGATGCAAAGTCGGCTGAGTGGAAGCAAAAACTCGAATCGGCTGTGAACGGTGAATCTTTTGCGGTCATCGAAACCTATCCTAACAATCTGGTGATCTATTCGAATAAAGGTGCGGCAGAGATGTTGTACGGCGAGTGGGGCCTAAAACGTACAGAAGGTATTCCTGAGCCCGAAGGCTGGGGAGGAAAACAGATTAGTATAGAGGCGCTAATCTCCGTCAATCCGGACCAGCTGGTGCTGATGGAGAATAGCGAGAACAAAATGGAAGACAGCAAGGTGTGGAATAACATGAATGCCGTCAAGGATGGGAAGATTTATAAAATCTCCAGTGTAGATAACTACAATTATTCTTATACGGCTATGGGACGGATGGAGCTTATGGATCGTTTGGGTAACCTGATTTTGGAAGGACAGAAGTAACGCTGAATAGAAATATAACGAAAGATTAAAAAGTTAAACGGTTCGCCATGGATAGGCTTCTCAACAAAAGTTGAGGGGCCTATCTTCATTCCTTGAAAAGGATGATTAAGAACTTAATGGAATATTTTTCTGTTATACTACATGGATATGTGTCTACATACATTCAACTAAATCCATATGAAAGGAGGCATTCATTTGAGAGAAGCAGGTTTTTGGGTTAGATTAGGAGCAAACTTGTTAGATGGAATTATCGTTTCAATACCTTTAGCCATTGTTGTAGGTGTACTGACAGGAAATTTTGATAATGACGAGCCTTTAGCTAAACTACTGAGTGGATTATATTCCATTTTATTACCTGTATTATGGAGTGGCCGAACGATAGGAAAACGTATTTGCGGAATTCGAATTCGAAAATACGATACACATGAGCCCCCTGGAATTGGAACCATGCTCATGCGAGTTGTTGTTGCAGGACTGGTATATGGAATCACATTTGGCATTGGTTTCATTGCGAGTGTCATCATGGTTGCTGTACGAGAAGACAAACGTGCAATACATGATTTTATCGCAGGTACCGAAGTTGTCTGGGACTAAAAATGAGAAAGCGAGCCCTGGCATAATATATTCGTTATATTCAAATCCACTCATATTCACCCACGTTACAGACGATGAACTGTGTTCATGGTCTGTTTTTTTGTGATGTCAGAAGTACAGTCACAAACCTGCGCCAACACTGCAAATTCAAGGCATTGCAGAAGATTATATAGAGAATTCGTCTATCGTTTTGGCTAAATGATCATTTGATTCTGACGAAATCAACATGTCATTTCATCTTTTGCGAATATCGCTACAGTGCGCTCTCCCTTACTCTGAGGTAGAGCACAGACATTCCCAAAAGGTGGAGGATAAGGTCCATGAGAAGAAAAGTGTTATCTACGAGTTTGATGATCCTGTTATTAGGTACAACGATCCTGGGGTGTTCGTCCGGAGACAGTAAAACGGGCGAAGCTGAAAAAGGGACACCAAGCGGATCAACGGAAGCAACAACCTATCCGATTCAAACGGATAAGACGCTTACGTACTGGGGTGAAATTAACGGAAACTTGATCGGGGTCAAAAATTCGCACAGCGAAATTCCATTCTTTCAAAAATGGCAGGAAAAAACCGGTGTGCCACTCAAATTCACGGCACCACCGACAGGTCAGGTCAGAGAATCCTTTAACGTGATGCTGGCATCCGGGGATTTGCCAGACATGCTGGAGTACAATTTCATCGGAGATTTCCCCGGTGGACCGGAGAAAGCCATCAATGATGGTTACATCCTCAAGTTGAACGATCTGATTGACCAGTATGCTCCGAATCTGAAGAAATACCTGCAGGACAATCCGGACATCGACAAGATGGTCAAAACGGACAGTGGCAGCTACTATGTATTCCCTTTCGTTCGGGGAGATGAGTATCTTCGTGTCTTCCAGGGACCCATCATTCGTCAGGATTGGCTGGATGAGCTGGGACTGCCAGTTCCGGAAACGATTGATGAGTGGACAACAACCCTAAGGGCTTTCAAAGAGAAAAAAGGCGCAGCCGCTCCGTTCGCTGTAGTAAGTAAGCCACGATTCTTTAACGATTCCGGTAATGGTGCTTTCCTTGGCGCCTTCGGTGTAAACCGCGGATTCTATCAGGAAGACGGACAGGTCAAATTTGGTCCTGCGGAAGAAGGTTTCAAAGAATACTTGACGTTATTCCAGGAATGGTACAAAGAAGGTTTGATTGATAAAAACATCTCGACAGCAGATACCAAATCCGTTGACGGTAACCTCGCTTCGGGTGCTACTGGCGCTAGTGTCGGTAACGCAGGTGGAGGTATCGGCAAATGGCAGCCGCTCGTAGAAGCAAATGATCCGGATGCCGTTCTGGTCGCTGCACCATATCCGGTACTTAACAAAGGTGATATTCCTAAATTCGGCCAGCTTAATCAAGGTTATGCCTCGGAAGGTACAGTTGCCATCACGACGGCAGCCAAGGACCCGGAACTTGCTGTTCGCATGTTGGATTACGGTTACAGTGAGGAAGGGCACATGTTCTTCAACTTTGGTGAGGAGGGTGTCAGCTATAACATGGAAGGCGATTATCCGAAATTCACGGATTTGCTGCTGAAGAATCCGGATAAACTCGCTCCTGCACAAGCGATTTCACTATATGCCCGCAGCAGCTATAACGGTCCGTTCGTTCAAGACAAACGTTATGCCGAGCAGTTCTTTGCATTACAGACTCAGCGCGATGCCATTGATGTATGGAAGAATACACAGGCCGCCAAATATAATCTGCCTTCAATCACACCTACACCTGAAGAAAGCTCCGAATACGCGACCATCATGAATGATATCAACACGCTCGTCGATGAGATGACCATCAAGATCATTCTGGGTAACGAACCAGTGGATCAATTCGAGAGCTATGTCGCAAAAATGAAATCGTTACATCTGGATCGAGCTATTGAAATCCAAACAGCAGCACTCGAACGCTACAACAACCGGTAATTGTAAAAGGGGAGGGCACTAGCCCTCCCGATTGAAAAGAGGTGAAAAGGTACATCATGAGCAATCGTCAATCCTTTAGAAGCCGGTTCGTGCGGGACTTCATGATGAACAAGTATTTATATATCATGATGATTCCCGTTATTGGATATTATTTAATATTTCATTACGGTCCGATGTACGGTGCAATTATTGCCTTTAAAGATTATTCTCCGATGAAGGGCATTTTGGGGAGTGATTGGGTTGGGCTGAAGCACTTTGAAGAGTTTTTCAACAGTTATTATTTCTTGCGTGTTCTGAAGAACACCCTTCTTATCAGTTTGTACACGCTGGTCTTTGAATTCCCCGCACCGATTATTCTGGCGCTGCTAATTAACGAAGTACGCAAGCGCGCGTTCAAGCGGGTCGTTCAGACGATAACGTATATGCCTTATTTCATCTCTCTCGTCGTCATATGCGGTATTATTACGGACTTCACGAACGCGGATGGTTTAATCAACCGCCTTATCATGATGCTTGGATATGACGGTCAGGCGATGCTGCAAAAGCCGGAGCTGTTCCGTCCGATCTATGTTCTGTCTGAAATATGGCAGCGGATCGGTTGGGAATCCATTATCTATATCGCTGCGTTGATGAGCATCGACCTGGAGCAGTATGAAGCGGCTAAGATAGACGGAGCGAGCCGTCTCAAGCAAATGTTTCACATTACGCTACCCGGATTGCTGCCTATTATTACGATCATGTTCATTCTCCGGATGGGTAATATGCTGAATGTCGGGTTCGAGAAAATCATTCTCCTTTATAATCCGGTGACCTATGAAACAGCAGACGTAATCTCCTCCTTCGTATATCGAAAGGGATTGTTGGAGTTCGGATGGAGTTACAGCTCGGCAGTCGGTCTATTTAACTCGGTGATCAATCTCGTTCTTCTGATTTCGGCGAACTATATCAGCCGCAGAGTGAGTCAAAACAGCTTATGGTGAGGTGGTAACTTTGATTAAGGAAAGCGGTTGGTTTGACCGAATCTTTACGATCTTCAATTATACGTTTCTAATCCTGCTCGTCATCGTCACATTGTATCCGCTGCTCTACGTGTTATTTGCGTCCTTAAGTGATTCGGCGCAGCTGTTAGCAAACAAAGGTCTCTTGTGGAAGCCGGTCGGCTTTAGTCTGGAAGCTTACAAGAGTGTACTTGCCAATCCAGGTATAGCCACAGGTTTCCGTAATACATTGTTTATTCTTGTATTCGGCGTCATCGTCAACCTGTTCATGACTGCGCTTGGTGCATATGTGCTATCCCGTAAAAACGTAATGTGGAACAAGGTGTTCATGTTCTTTATCGTGTTCACGATGTTCTTTGGCGGCGGGTTGATTCCACTGTACCTGGTCGTAAAAGGTGTTGGCCTGTTAGATACATTGTGGTCAACCATTCTGCCTTTTGCCATCAGCACATTTAACCTGATCATCATGCGAACGTCATTTATGGGCATACCGGACAGCCTGGAAGAATCGGCCAAGATTGATGGAGCGAATCACTTCACCATTTTGTTCCGTATCATTATTCCGTTGTCCATGCCAGTCATTGCCGTGATGATTCTGTATTACGCAGTCGATAAGTGGAACGGATGGTTCTATGCGTCTGTATTTATCAAAAGTCGAGAACTGTTCCCATTGCAATTGGTGCTGCGTGAGATTCTGATCGCCAATTCCACGGAGAGTATGTCGGCCGGTGCTTCGGCTGGGGATCGCTTCCAGATCGGGGAAACCATCAAGTATGCGACGATTATGGTAGCGACGATACCCATCCTGTGCATCTATCCGTTTTTGCAGCGCTTTTTCGTGAAAGGTGTCATGGTTGGTTCATTGAAAGGTTAGATTAGAGAATTAAAGAACGGTAAGGAGGTATGAGGGTACATGAGCGTATTAAATGAAGTGAACAAAGACGTGTGGGATCAGATTAAAAGTAAAGCCGATCAGATGCTTGCAGCCATAGGTGAAAAGTCTCCGCATGTCGCAGGAGCAAATGGCATCTATGACGACATGAGAATCGATTGGTGGACCTCGGGATTCTGGCCGGGCATGTTATGGATTGTGTACGATATGACGGGTGATGAGAAATATAAAGAGGCTGCATGGAATTGGGATGAACGGCTATCGGAACAGTTTCTCGAAAATAACTACTTTGATCACGACGTGGGCTTTCATTTCCTGCCTACGGCGGTCATCAAATACAAGCTCACTGGAGATGCCGATGCCGCAAGGCGTGCCTTATTTGCCGCCAATTTCCTGGCTGGCCGCTTCAATACCAAAGGCAGCTTCATCCGGGCTTGGAATGGAGACATGCTGGGCTGGTCGATCATCGACACCATGATGAACCTGTCGTTGCTCTTCTGGGCGTCTGAGGAAAGTGGAGATCCTCGTTTCAGCCATATCGCCAAAGCTCATGCGGATATGGTCATGAAGCAATTTGTGCGGGATGATGGTTCTGTGCATCACATCATTCGATTTGATCCCGAGACAGGTGAACGGGCAGAAGCGATAGGTGGACAGGGAGCGGCGCCGGATTCGGCATGGAGTCGGGGAGCGGCGTGGGCTTTATATGGATTAACGAATACGTATCGTTATACAGAGGACCCGTCATATCTGGATGCTGCACAGCGTGTGGCGAACTTCTTCATTTCCAGCCTGCCCGAGGATAGCGTTCCGCATTGGGATTTCCGTGCTGAGCCCGAAGAAGTGGAGGAGATCCCACGAGACAGCTCCGCTGGTGCCATTGCTGCTTCCGGATTGCTTGAGCTTGCAGATGTTCTTCCTGATCCAGAAGGCAGACTCTATGCCACCGTTGCCAAACGTATCCTGAGTTCCCTGCGGGATCATTATGGAACCTGGGATCTTCCTGAGCACGAAGGTATGCTTCTCGAGGGAACCGGTCATAAACCGGCAGGTCAGAACGTAAACGTCTCGCTCATTTACGGTGACTATTTCTACGTCGAGGCGAGTGCCAAATTAAACGGTTGGAAGCACCGCATTTTCTAAAAAATTTATAAAGAATATTTAAAAAAATTCTCAATTTGATACCGAATTGATATCGAATGCCCGATAGACGAAATTAGTCTATTCGGGCTATTTGTGCTTGATTTGACGGGGAAAATCAGTGGTGGCTACCCTTTTTGTCAATCGAATTGAACTTTTTATCTATATCCCAATTGCGCTCTTACCGTTATAATAAATTCCTGATCCAAACATAGATAATCTACGAAGAGTTGGGTGATGAGTTGTTGCTAAACATTCGATATTTGTGGCAAAAACGAGAAAGCATAATTGTGACCTGGCTTGTCTCTTACAGTGCTGTTTTGATTGTGCCGATTCTGATCAGTTTGGTTATTTACATGCAAGCAAATGAGACATTGAAGAGTGAAATACATCGGGCCAACGATTCTTTATTGAAGCAGATGCGATATACGATCGATACACAAGTTGATCTGATGAAGCGGTTAAACATGGAGATGACGTGGAGCCCGAATCTGCAAACGCTGATGTATTCCAATCAGCCTGCCAAAGAGGCGCCGTACACGGCTTACCAACTGGTAAAGGAACTCCGTCTCTATAAAACATCCTACGCATCCATCGATGAATTCTACGTCGTGTGGAAAAAAGACCAATCCATTCTCCGTTCAGGTAATATTCGGGATATGCGAACGGCATTTCATACCATACATAACACAGGTGCAATGTCTTTCGAAGCGTGGCGGGATCAGATTCTGGGTACAGAGACGAATCAGTTCGTCATACTGCCACATCAGAATGCCGCTCCGGCGGAGTCTTCCATTGCGTACATTACACGTCTGCCTGATGATTTGAATGGTCAGGAGACCGGTACGGTTGTTGTCATGGCGGATACGCGAAGATTCCTGGAAGCAATTGAGAGCATTTCGGGTTTTAGTGATGCCACGCTGCTGATTCTGAACCAGAATAACGAGATTCTGATGAGCAATCATCCCGGGTCAGAGGAATTGAAGCCATTCATGAATGGCAATCAGGTTCAATTGGATAACGCCAAGGTAGGCAAGTCGGAGATGTTCTACATGGACTCTGCGGTATCCGATCTGAAGTACGCATTGATTATTCCCAGTAGCCTGTATTGGGAGAAGGCCGTATACGTCCGCAATTTTACGTATATCAGTATTGTGGTGAGTCTCATTAGTGCGGGTGTACTGACCTGGTTCTTCATGCGCCGGAATTACTCCCCAATCCAACAGCTCGTGGAATCACTAAAAGACAAAAATAGTCAGAACGAACCTGCTGATCGGAACGAACTTCGGTTTATTCAGAAGGTCATCATGAACACACGTTCAGAAAAGAACGAGATTGCCCAGCAGTTGCAGAAACATCAGCAGGTGCTGCGCTCCAATATGATTAATCGGCTTCTCAAAGGCAAACAGGATTCGCTCGTACCTTATGAAGATGCATTCCGTTCCTTTCATATGCCGCTTTATTCAAGTGAATTTGCTGTTATCCTATTTGTAATCGAAAATGAAGAAAATCTCTATGGAAAGCTGCCGGGTATTGATATCAACGAACGAAACAAGTTAATCCATCTCATTATTTCCAATGTGGTTGAAGAACTGGCTTCAGAGTGTCAGCACGTCGGATATGTGGCTGAAGTGGATGATATGATGGTCTGCCTTGTAAATATGAAAGCGGATTCTTCAGATTGGAACCAGGATCTTCATCACATTGCGGCAGAAGCGCAGCGATTCCTGGAACGCTATGATATGGAATTGACGATCTCCATCAGTGGACGCCATACGTCGTGGATTGGTATCGCCGAAGCATACCAGGAAGCAGTAGACGCGATGGAATACAAAATGGTGCTTGGCAAAAAAGGTATCATTACCTATGGCGATGTCCGCAGCGATGCGATGGCGGATGACCCGTTTGGCTACTACTATCCGCTTCAGGTGGAACAGCAGCTTCTTAATTTCATCAAAGCGGGAGATACCGACCAAGCCAGCGCTTATATGAACGAGATTACAGAGCGAAATTTTGATAAACCGATTATGTCGCTCACCCTTGCACGTTGCCTGATTTTTAACCTGGTAGGTACAATGATCAAGGCTATCAATGATCTAGGGGACAGGGATAACCATACGCTAACCCAATACCCGCATCGGATTGAGGACATTATTGCCGGGGATACCATTCAGGAGATGCAGGAGGCATTGCAGAACTTGCTTGAGGAGGTATGTTCATATGCCGCTGACAAACGCGCAACGAATGTATCACAAGAACGTGAGGATTCCCTGCGTCATCTCAGTACCCAAGTCACACAGTATATTGAGAGTAACTATACAGACGCGAATTTGAACGTCAACGCCATTGGTGAGCATTTTGAGCTGAAGGGCAGTTACTTGTCCAAACTCTTCAAGAATCAGACAGGTGAGGGTCTGCTGGACTGCATTCATAAGTGCCGTATCCGACAGGCTAAAGAAATGATTGAGCATAAACAGGAATCCATTACAGAAATATCCCGAATGGTCGGGTATAACGATGCAGCAACTTTCATCCGAGTGTTCAAGAAATACGAGGGTATTACGCCCGGTAAATATAAAGAAATCAGTTGATTGATTTGAAAGGAGACCGGAACATGAACGTAAAGAGAACGTTGGCATTCATAACAAAGTTGACAGGATTCATCCTACTGCTTGGCATGCTGACTGCTTGCGATCAGAACGGGACAGATTCGGATGCCAAGCTGGATGAACGTTCCGGCTCATCAGAGTACCAGACCGTCTCAATTGCTTCACCCAATGACGCTGGAAAATTAACCTACTGGGCAGAATTGAATGGCAATGCAGCGAGCATAAAATCCAGCTTCAATGAAGTTCCTTTTTTTCAGGAGTGGCAGCGGAGAACCGGAGTCAACCTTCAATTCATCCGGCCTCCCGCCAATCAGGCCAAAGAAGCGATTAATGTGCTGCTTACGTCCGGAGAGCTGCCGGATATGATTGAATACGAGTGGAGCAATTATCCCGGTGGGCCGGAGAAAGCGATCAAAGATGGATATATTCTGCGATTAAACGATGTTATTGATCAATACGCACCTCATCTGAAGCAGTACCTGACGGAGCATCCAGACATTGATATGCAGATTCGCACAGCGAACGGAAGTTATTACGCGTTTCCTTTTATTCAGGGAGATGATAAGCTGCGAACCTACCAAGGGCCGATTATCCGGAAGGACTGGCTGGATGAACTTGGACTTGATGTGCCAACAACGATTGACGAATGGCATACGATGCTTCAGGCATTTAAGGACAAAAAGGGAGCTGACGCCCCGCTTACTTTTCTAGGTGTTCCGAATCCGTTGTTTGGTATCGAAGGTGGAGGTTTTATTGGCGCTTTTGGCATTAAAAAGGGGTTCTACGTGGAAGATGGCCAAATTAAGTTTGGGGCACAAGAACCTGAATATAAGGCGTTTCTATCCTTATTTCGTGAATGGTATGCGGAGGGACTCATTGACAAGAATCTAGCTGCCGTCGATTCGGAGACTCAGGATACAAACATGACCACAGGACGCAGCGGCGCGAGTATCTGGAATGCAGGGGCGGGGATTGGTACATGGCTACCCATCTTGCAGGAGACGGATCCCCATGCAAAGCTTGTGCCAGCGCCATATCCTGTCATGAACAAAGGAGATCGCCCGAAATTTGGTCAACTTGCTCCCGCTATCGGTTCCAGTGGGGTCGCCATATCCAGCAACAGTCATCATGTAGAAGAAGCAGCACGGATGCTCGATTACGGGTATGGGCCTGAGGGACATTTACTGTTCAACTTTGGTATTGAAGGTGTTAGTTTTAAGATGAAAGACGGGTACCCGACGTATACGGAAACTATTTTGAAAAACCCTGATAAGTGGTCGCCGGCGCAAGCGCTTGCGATGTACACCAGAGCGAGTTATTTCGGTCCATTTGTGCAGGATACGCGATATATGGAGCAATATTATATTTTGCCGGAACAGAAAGAGGCGGTGCAGTTATGGTCCAGTACGGATGCTGTTCTCCATCAGGTACCAACTCTGCCCAAAACCGAGAAAGAAAGCACGGAGATGTCAGTCATCATGCAGGAAGTGAACAAAGTGGTGGACGAGATGTCGCTTAAAATCATTTTTGGCATTGAGCCGTTGGATGCATTCGATACGTATGTCGAGCAAATCAAGTCATTACAGATTGATCGTGCGATTGAGATTCAACAACAGGCATTAGAGCGATATAATCGCGCTGTATCCTCTAAATAAACCCTTATATTGTATAAAATGGGCATTGAAGTGTCGTTTTTGTTGATGTAATTTCGTTCACTCGTGCTCTACAATCGGTTATGACATGCTGAGTTGGCATGCACATGACTCTTGCTTGAGCAGGATCGGAGGTGACTATAGGGTTTCTTGAAACCGCTCACATACTCTGAAATCCAAAAGGAGGAGAACGAAAGCATGCGTAGAAAGTGGCCTTTTTTATTGTTGGCATTTACGTTGACCGTTGGATTGTCTGTACCTGGAACCCAGGAGGTTCGAGCGTCAGAGGGTGACTCACAGCCATCTATTGATCGTGTCGGTGAGAATCTGTCTCTGGGTACGGATGGCAGAAGCAGACTCTATCCAAACGATTGGTATCCTGGATTTAAAGATGAACAGGGAAGGTTTCTGCATGACTTTTCGTATGCCGGTTATCGGCGTGGGGAAACAGAACTACCTAAAACGGCTAAAAACAAACGTATCGACGTTACCAAATCACCTTATTTTGCCGATCCTTCAGGGAATCGAGATGCAACACAGGCTATTCAAAAGGCAATTGATGCTGCTGTTGCGTTAGGTGGGGGTGTCGTGTATCTTCCCAAGGGTACATATCAGGTTAACCCTCAGGACGGCAAGGATTATTCACTAAACATTCCTGCAAGTCGTGTGGTCCTGAAAGGTGACGGGATGAACAAGACTCATATCTATAATGCACAGCAAAATATGAAAAACAAGGACATTATCCGGATCGGTAACGGAGATTGGAAGAAAACCGGAATTTCTGCGAAACTTCGCAAGTCGGTTACTGATCCAACCGTCCTGCTACCCGTTGAGGACACAAGCGGGTTTGCGGTGAATGATTACGTGGTCATTTCATTCGAAACGACGCCGGGTTTCTTACGGGAACTTGGCATGCAAAACAAGTGGTCGTCACGTCTTGGTAAAGTAGAACCGTTATTCTATCGCCAAATCGTGGGCGTAGATCCGGAGAATAAAACGATCACGTTAGACATTCCGACACGTTATCCTATGAAGCTGCGCGATGATATCACAATTAGTCAGACCGCAGATCCGATTGTCGAAGTAGGTTTGGAGGATTTCTCAATTGCAAACATTCAAAATGCGAAGTCGGGGCTTGGTGAAGATGACTTCAAAGTCGTTGGGACTGCTGGTTATGAGGCCGATAATGCTAAAGCTGTCAATGTGATTGCAGTGGCCAACAGAGGATTCGAAATATTAACACCTATAAACCAGCTGGCAATACAGATTACCACCTGTTATCCAAGGGTATTATTCTGGATCGTACGAAGAACGTCACTGTGGATCATGTAACCATGCAGTACCCGCAGTATCGTGGAGCGAATGGGAATGGTTATTTATATCAATTTATTGGCAATGATAACCTTATCAAGAACAGCAAAGCGATAGGAGCTAGGCATAGCTTCACATATGCCAACTTCTCTGCGAACGGGAATGTGCTGCAAGGTTCGTATTCTGAGAAACCTTCATTATTAACTGATTTTCATATGTATTTAAGCATGGCAAACCTGATCGACAACCTGGTAGTTAACGGGGACGGGATCTCTGCCATTACACGGGATTATGGATCATCCGAAACGAATCGTCATGGAGTGGTAACTACGGAAAGTGTGTTCTGGAATACGACCGGTCAGGCGGCACACCCTAGTAAATCCGGCGTTATTGTAGAATCAGAACAATTCGGGAATGGATATGTCATTGGAACCAAAGGAAAGGACACCGGCGTGAACGTCAACATTGACGGTTCCATTCCGGATGCGAATACGCAGCCATTTGATATGGCGGAAGGCATTGGGGAGGGCGATCGTTTATCCCCGCAAAGTTTATATCAGGATCAGAGCAAGAAACGAATCAAAGATATTCATCTGGGGCTTCAATCCCTGTTGGTGAATGGCGAAGCTATAGGGGGTATGCAGTTCTTAAGAACGGATTACGTTCATACTTTGCCTTATGGCACAACCGAAACGCCGATTATTTCGGCAAAAGCTTTTGCGAAGGAGGCAAAGGTTAAAATTAAGCAACCGCAAGGGACTAATGGAACTGGAGAGATCACTGTATCCTATCGGGGTCACATCCAGAACGTGCGAGTGAAGTTTAAGGTAGCTGATACACCTGTACTTCCAGAGAATATCTCCATAAGTCCTAATAAAACAGTACCCGGCTGGAGAGTCGCAGGGAATGCGATCAGCGCAGGCGGAAGCGGAGAATTATCCTCGTTTCTAACATTAGATAATGGTGAGATCGTAAACATTGCAGAATTGGATGTTCCTGTAACGTACACATCAAGTGATGATACGATTGGATATACGGAAGGAACTACATTCCATGCGTTAAAAGCGGGAAAGGTCGACATCGTCGTGAGCTGCGTCTTTAATGGCGTAACGGTCGAGGCACGGGAGAAATTTGAAGTCAAAGAGCCTATGGCCGAACCGGAAGGGCCGTTCGCTGTCGTAACCAAGGTGACGGCAAGTGCAGATGATGGAAATCTGCCGATTCATACGATCGATCGTGATCCAGACTCCAGATGGTCTGCAGATGGAAAGGGACACTACCTGCAGTTGGAGCTTGAGCAACAGACTCAAGTAGGGCAGGTAAGCATTCAATTCTATAATGGACATACGCGATCCAATTATTTCGATTTGGAGATATCAACTGATGGTATTAATTACCAAAAAGTATTGAGTAATGTGGCCAGTCAAAAACAGGCGGCTTATGAAACATTTGAATTTGAACCGGTTCAGGCCAAATTCATTCGATTTGTCGGGCAAGGAAATGAATCTAATACCTGGAACAGCATAATTGAACTTTGGGTACACGAGAATTAAAAATGACGTAGGATAAGGGTTATAAAAAGAAAAATCCACATTTATCCATGGGATGTAGCGAGAGTTTGATTATGGGATGCAATGCAATGATGATCAATTCTTTCCGCCGCAATAACAACTGTTTCACAAAACTCGTATTTTGTACATATGTATAGACGTCAGTTCGTTGCGATCAATCCTATCCGTAGTAGTTTAATGTTGTCCTTCGACAGTTGTGTTGTGTTTTGGTGTCAGTATACCGTTATCCCATACTTAATTGAAGAGAAAGATGTTGAACAAGAATTGAGCTGCTTTTAGCCTAGCAGCCCCGATCTCAATCATAGAATGTGTTGAAGTTACATACCTAATCGGCATTGAAACAAAGTTGTTTCAATACCTTGCATACTTCGTGACCTTTAAATTTTGCGGTTTTTGACGTCGATTCACAGAATACGCATTGCCCTTTGTCTTTAATTAACGGAGCAAATTTGGATATTGGTAGGTAACTTTATGATGTCATTCGTACTCATTCAGTTTCTTTCATTGTTTCAATACTTTATGCCAATTTATTTTTTGCAATTATATTTTCAGGGTCAATTTTTAAGATGCGGATGTAACAAGCTCTTTCTTTTTCTATTAAATGGATCAAACTATAAATTTGAGCTAATAGTAACAAAATATCTATATCAATCGGGTCTAATGATGAGGCATGTTCTAATAGTTTAATTGAGGTCTCATAATTGCCTTGCCTCTCAAGCAACTTACCTTTGAAATAAAGCGCAACAGTATTATTTGGATCAAAACTTAATATTGAATCTAAATAATATGCTGTTAATTCAAATTGATTTTCTTCAAGATAAATTTTTGCGATTTGTAACCTTACATCGTAATCTTCAGGTTCTGATATTAGGATCTTTTTAAAATAGATAATAGCTTCCTCTTTTTTTCCCATATGCTTTAACACTAATGCTTTGTTATACATTGCATTAGTTGATGATGGATCTATCTGTAAAGCCCAATGAAATTCTTCGAGCGCTTCTTGATTATTGCCCAATTCATGAAAAATTAATCCTAGGTTAATATGGGCCTCTTCTTGATTAGTATTAAGTGCTAATGATTTTTGATAGTATTCTATTGCTTTCTTAAATTCCTCCTTTTTTTGATAACAAAGGGCAAGATAATACAGAGCATCTTCAGAATTTGAGTTTATCATTACTGCACGTTTACAAAAAATTAATGCATCTTCAATATTGCCTAATTGTAAATAGACATAACCTTTATTAAAGTATAATCTTTCCCATGTAGGGAATAGTCTAATTGCCCTGTCGTAAACTTCAATTGCGGCATTATATTCTTTTAACTCTGTAAGACATCTTCCCATGTAATTCAGTGTATCTTGGGTATCTATATTATCATTGAGAGCTTTTTTAAAGTAAACTAATGCTGCATCATAATTACCTTCTGCATAGTACTCTTCCCCTTGTTCAAAAAAAGTCATTTTTTTGCATCTCCTTTTTATAGTATTGACCCCAACAAATAAGTTGTTGAGGTCAAAAATACTAAGATCAATTGATAATTAATTATCTATACATGTCCAAATCATTCCAACTTCTATTGTTATCATTTCTTTGATCTCTTTTATCTCGGTGTAATTCTTTTGTACTTTTTTCCCTTTGAGACCTTGAACCAAATTTATCATTTATTTGTTTCTTTTCTCTTTTTTTCGCCTCGCTCCCTCTCATTCTATCGTTCTTAGCCATTTTGTCTCTATTTGCGAAATACTGATATCCTTTTTTAATTCCATATCCTGCCGCTATACCAAGTCCTACTGCTGCAGTTACGCCCAAAGCGACTTCACCCACACCTGGTATCGCATACACACCAAGTGCCCATGCAAAATCTCCATTAGGATCAACACTGTTAATTGGATCATTGGCAGCATAAATGTACAAATTTGAATCGATTGGCTCAACATTATCTTGGCTAATAAAACGACCATCTTGTGGGTCGTAATATCGGTTGAATAGGTAAAACATATCCGTTTCTTCATCGAAGTAATAACCACTATAAGTGAATGGATTATATAAAGTTCCTGTCTTACTAGTTAAATTACCCCAAGGGTCATATGAATAGCTGGAAACGATATTACCATTAATATCGGTTAATCCTACTACATTTCCGTGTCCATCATAATTATAATAATACGTTTTTCCATTCTGTGTTTGACTTACCCGCTTACCCAAAACATCATACGAATATGATACATTTAATCCTGTTGTAATATTGTTTTCTACAATAAGATTTCCTGTACTATCTTCATACTGGTATTTGTAGTCATTAAGGATAGAACCAGTACTGCTTTTTACTATTTTCTCAGTCCGTTGCCCCTTAGCATTATAGCGGAACTCAACGGAGCTACCGTCTGGTTGTGTTTCTTTGGACAGCTTGTCATCCGTATTCCATTCAATATGAATACTACCTTGTTCAGTGAGTTGGCCTTTTTCGTTATACGAGTAGTTCAGAGTACCATTGGGTCCATTTACATTCGTTAATTGGTTCAAATTATTATACGTGTATTTGGTAACTCCAGTAGCATTTGTCATCGTTAAACGATTACTGGTGTTGTCATAAGAATAACTCGTTGTCCCTGTATTATCCGTATAATTTTTCAAACGACCAGTCTCATCAAATTCGTAACTAGATGAGGATGATAGGTTATTTGTTACGGTTTTGATTCGTCCATTCGAATCAAGATCATAAGAGTATCCCCATAATAATGTTGTCCCTTTTTTGTAATCAACATTCTTGAGTCTATTCGTATTATCATACGTTAGAGATTGGACTACACCATCGGCATCTGTCCGTTGGACTGAAGTGACATTGCCATTCGGATCATAACTAAGATCTTCTATAGTTTTTTGGTTAGAATCCTTGACTTGTTTAAGTTGATTTGCTTTATCATAAGAGAAAGACATTCCTTGCCCCCATCCATTCTGTGGGTTCCAGGCAATCAAATTTTGATTGTTGTCATATTGATAAGCAACTTGAGGTGAACTTTGTACTACCTGACTTTTAACATCATTTGTCGCTGTATGATCGTAGTTGGTTGTTTGGCTAGCACCTAGTACAGTGTCTTTTATCGATATAATATTTCCATTCGAATCATACGTAGGATCATAAACCATTTCGGGCGTGGAAGCACTGGCTGAAATTCTTTCATCTAGATTCTCGAGTTCATCAAGCCAATTATACTGATAATTTGAGACATGTCCATTTGGCTCCGTTACTTTTACCAATTGGTCTGCACCGTTATATTCCATCGTGGTGAATTGATTCGCTGCATCTTCACTAATAACTTGATTGATCCCTTGTGAATCATATTTGTAGACTGTTTTATTATCATCAGCATCCGTTGAAGACGTTCTATTTCCATACGAGTCATAGGTATAACTCGTGCTTTGCAATAATGGATTTGTAACTTTAAGAAAATCACCAAATATATTGAATTCATAGGTCGTCTTTTGATTTATGGCATCCGTATAACTCGTGCGGTTACTATAACTATCATATGTCGAGATTTCCTTATGTTGTTCTGGATCCATTGTACTTGTAATGTTACCATTGAGGTCATACGTGTTAATGGTATCATTACCTTTCGGATCAGTAATTACCAGCTTGTTATAATTATCATCCAAAGCAAAGCGGGTGACCCTTGATAACGAGTCGGTTATTTGGGTTACCACATAATTCGAATTCGAATTATATGTCGTTGTATTTCCATTCCGATCCGTAGCTGTTGACACAAAATTCGGTAAATCATATGAATATGTGGTTCCAGGTCGACTTGCTAAATCAGCATTTGCTCCCTCACCAAAAGGTTCTTGTACCTTCTGCAATAATTCATTATTGTACGTAAATGACGTTTTCCGTCCACTTGGATCTGTGACTGTCGTTAAGTGATGGCTCGAATCGTAGGAAAACTTGGTTATTCGATAATTGGTTGCATCTAAATAAGCATCAACATTTGCCAGATTGCCAGCGGTATCATACCCGTAGTTAATTTTACGACCAACGAAATCTGTGATATTAGAAATTTTCCCTGATACATTGTAATTCATCGTAGTGACCCGATTGCTAGGATCTGTTATAGAAGTAAGTTGGTTTGAGCTGTTATATCCATATGATATTTTATTTCCATGGAGATCTTGTTCATACAACAACTTTCCGGTATACACTTCTGTATAACTATCACCATTTGCATCAAAATGCAATTTTGTACCATCTTTATAAGTTAAGTCATAACCATTAACGGCTCCGTATGATTCGGTGGTTCGTGTGATTTTTAAATAAGTTCCCGGCGGAGATTGGTAACTATCGGAAGTTGAATTATAGGTGAATTCATGATAGGTACCGTCAGAATCTTTATAGACCAATTTACTCCGGTCATAACGCTCCATAATAGCTTCGCTGCCCGAATAAGACCAACCATATCCGAGTGGGGAATCTTCTAATGCTTTCGAATTATAGGTTCTTGTAAAGTCAACTCCCATACCACCACGGCCTTTTAGGCTTAGGTCATTATATTGGATAACATTGTTACCTGTAGTCATATTCGTATAGCTTCGACCACCGACCAAGTCATGGCTATCGTATGTCCAATACTTTTCAAGCCCAAGACGACTCCCGTTAAAATACGTAACAGACAGCATTGGGCGATTTGTTGCATTCAATGTAGAATCGCTCGAAATAAACTTTTTATACGAGTTTGTAGATTCAGATAAACTTTTCAACAAAATTCCGTAGTTTGCACTTCTCCATTTATCAATTTGATTTGTGACATCCCATTTATAATTAACCCCAAGATCAGTTAGATAACTAACTTGATTTGAATCTAATAAAGTGCTTTTGTAGTCGCCCCCCTTATTAGTCCAAGCTGTTGTTCCATTTGTGGTGTTCCAATTTGTGCTTTCCTCTAACCAGGACTTGCTTAGTTCGTATGCACCAATTTCAACATTAGTGTCATTAGCCACGCTGGAAAGCCATAAATTCACATCGGCGCTTAAGATATTTGCACCCACTGGAATCGATGAAACATTAAACTTTAATAAAGATCGAATGACATTGTTTTGCGTGGAGTCTTTGTATAATCCAACGCCTAATGAGGTTTCGGTTCCACCGGTTTGTGTTGGGAAATAACTGCGGATGTTGGTGTCATTCCCGTCGGCTGCATTTGGCTGAAACCGGATAATTGTAGGATCAATCGTTACGGGATAGACCCTCTTAGGATTTTCAAGCCAGGCTCGGTCAGGAATGATGTCAACAAAATATGTAGAGCCTCGTTTAACCAATTTCATATTCACGTCATAGGAACGTGCTTCCTCAGGAATATCATCAGATTGTTCTATCTTCTTGTACCCTTCTGGAATATAGGAATCATACATAAACGGTTGTTCAATATAAAAGACTTTTAAGTGGCTTTTCTTATCAACAAAATAGATTTTCCCAGTACTATCTTGTTCCATACCCAAACCTTTTATTTTGAATTTATATGTGAACTTTACTGGCGAGGAAGCGGAAGGTGCCTTATCCAGAACAATATCTTCCTTTAATTTGCGGTCCTCAACTGTGTAATTTATATTGGTGTTGTCATACAAGTTATTGAAACTTAACTTATTATTCTTGTAAGAAGCAGCACCTTCATGGGAATTTTTAACAAATCCAGAGTCTAGATTGTCAGATTGTGATGCGGGGTCCATCACAATGGATAAACCATCCATACCAATGGTAACTAGATTTTTGTCTAAATTGCGCTTTTGAAACTTTACTTCAAAATCGTTTGATTTATTTTTTATGACGTTATTGTTAGTATCCACAATCAAATTATTATCAAATCTACTCCATTTATTGTTGTTACTTTTATAATGAATGGGCTCTTGATATATTTGTGTTGTCAATGTTCCGTTTGAATTCAGAAATGTCTCCGAATCCTGGGTCCGACGATCCTCCAGTTCAACTCTAGATGTGGTGATTTTTTTTGATAGAGTAGCTGGAACAGAACTTGCTGCATTTGCCTTTAGCGCTTCCGTTGGAATTGTTTGAACGGCAATTGTGATTGCCAGAAAAAGCGATAATCCTCGGTAATACTTTTTTTTCTTTCCTTCAAATAAACTCATGTGATATTCCCCTCGCGTTTTTTCTAAGATGCATGACTAAATTTATTCTCTAATTTTTCCTCCTTAACACAAAAATACACAGCTAAATAAATATATACTAATTTACGTAAAAAACTAGTTGTAAATTATTACTGGGTTCCCAGTAATATGAGGGATCAATTAGAAGAAAAATTGAGCACTATGAATAAGAATCGAGGACTAAAAATTCAATAGAGATGGACTTATCAAAAAAAATGATCCTCAAGAGTAAAGCAACAAGGGGGATTTAGGGGAGTAAACTAATAACACAAAAAAAGGATCTAGTTGGCTCCTTTATTGTGACTTAGATATTTCAAGTTGATATTTTGTGAAGAATTGCGACGTTGTCTGATGGATACGCCATCTAGAAAACACTAACATTTCTTTTGCGTAATTTCTTAAATACGAGTACTCCTTATTGGACTTAATAAAACTTAATATCTTTTCGGCAAATACTGTTGGATTCATCTCTTTTGTATTTATTTCGAGGTCATATTCATCAAAATTTCTTCTTGTGTGAATGGCCCGCTCCAGATCCGTGAGTGATATCGTTCAACAATTGACCGGGGTCGTCCAAAAGTCAGAATAATTTCATTAGAACTCACATAACCTATACCTTTATGATAGCAGTCGCATCTCCAGAGACGCTTTTAACAGAATCTGACCTGATACTAATGGAAGAGGGTAGCCCTGTTCATGACTTCACACTGAGCCTATGTGATGCTCTTCTTCAGTGGTCCGGTCACCATTAAGCTACGTATATCCATGAAGCAAAACTCCACCCATATAGGGCGGTGGTTACAAGGTGGATAACTATTTTAAGTCATTAAGGAGGATGCTTCATACATCAAAATTTGAATATAATCCATTTTAGTCCCGAGCATTTCAATATATTCAGCAACTTATATCTTGCTTTACAAACTTGAGTTCCCTTTCCTCTTCAACAAGCGATGCTTTCGAGCCATTGCGGAAGAGGAACGCTAACTTGCTCTTATCCATTACGGTAATCGGTACAAGTTCTTGTCCCTAACAATTACAAAATCAGCACTAAGTACGATATCTGCATATGTTTCCCCTCCTTTGATCCAAAATCACATCCAGTTTCCTCCCCCTTTTCTTTGCTAAAGTGCTTTTACAAGTTTGTTTTATCTAATTCAAATGAGATCACAGTTTTAATTGAAGTACTTCCGAGCATTAAAGCTGGTTTCTTTGACTAAAAACAGCATTCAGTGTTTCAGTCACCCAAAAGGACACAACACTTCTACTCAGATCTTCATTTAATTGAAATGCGAAATCTGTCCTGCATAATGCTACTTATTGAGGTTTTAATTACATGGCTTTTCATTTATACATCCATCTAATCGGTAATCGGACTATGTTCTTGTCCATTCCGGCAATCGGTACAAGTTCTTGTCCTTGGCTCGGGACACGAATTTGTACCGATAATATAAAAAAGCCGCTAACATAGCGACTTCAATGGGAACATGTTCTTGCCTCTCGACAAGAAAATAGCTCCTAGTTGATCAATAATTATGGCTTCATAATAGTTGTGTAGGTACACAACGGGTATCCTCCACTGTCCTTCCTCTCTCGCTAGTACAAACCATTTCTTTTTAATCACTGCTCGGTTTGTGTAAAATCGACCATTAAACAAAATCCCTTGAGCTGTTATGGTAGCAATTCCAACATCTGCTTTTAGGTGATTTGTCATCCCCTCCACCTCCTTTATAATGTATCGAAGGTTTCCCATTGTTTAGACTGAATTAGAGGTGTGGCAATGAACGAACCTGTTTTAAGATTAGTAGGACAGCGTGTTCGCGAATTACGGAAAAAACAAGGATATTCGCAGGAAGAATTAGGCGAAATGGCTGGTTTTCACTTCTCCTACATCGGGGGTGTTGAACGTGCCGAGAAAAATATTACCTTGTTAAATCTCCAGAAAATTGCGGATGCTCTTCAAGTCAATGTCCATGAACTTTTTTATTACAGCAAGTATGTTAAGACTGGAAAAAGTGATAAAGAGAAATTGCTAAACGAAATCAATGAGAATCTTTGGCCTATGAAATCTTCCGATTTAAAAAAGGTTAACCTGCTCTTATCTGAATTTTTCGATAGTTAACACAAAAAAGCCGTTGTATCTGACATCGGCTTTTTTGTGTTTCATCTATTCCTTCCAGGTTGCTTCACTTTGTATGTTAATCCAAGAGTATTTATTATTCTGCTGTACTAATCCCTCCATCATATTACGCTCACTTATTAATGTTAAAAGCAAATATTTCGTTTGGATGTTCTTCACATATAGATGCTCATACACTTGTGACAAAGAAAAGTATCCTCTAGCTGCATATAATCTTACTTGTTCCATATTAATCTTTCCACTTCGTTGTAGTAGCTTACCCCCTCCCATTTTATATGCAGCATCGGTATCAATATTTGGATCTGGAATTACTACACTTAGCTTTCCTACAGATAAGGTTACTTTGTGCTGATTCGTACGCAACATCTCCTTACATGCCAGATTACGTATAGATTCCCACTGTTCAACAAAGCTAGAGTATATCCTTTTATAATGCTTCCATTGGCCTAAGAGGTCATATATGTTTTTGTTGGTTAAATTCTTTCTGTATACACTGAGTTCCTCTTCACTGTGACCACCAATTCCTCTAATTGGAGTAAATCTTAAATATGCGTTGCCAGCCGTACTGAATTCTTGAAGCAATAATTTCTCTGTCTCATTTAATTGTTTTAATTTAATCCGGACCACTTTCGACAGAACTCCATGATTCTCTAATAAGTCGAATAATTGTGGATTTTTCATATCATAGTGTTTATTTGCAAGGAATTTTCCAACAACGCCATGCTCAGTCCATTCAAGTCGTTGAAGTCCCAGGGATGATTGATATTCACCAATGACTTGTCTCAGCAAGTGTATTTTTGCACCTGTGGAGTTCATCTGCTCATATTGTGATGATTGAACAAATTGAATGATTTTCTCTATACTCACTAATCTATTCTCCTTTGTGATCAGATTAGTGAGTGGTATTGACCATTGTTATTTGTTTTATACAACGGATATTTTGAAAAAACAATGAGAGTATTATTTTTATGTTTAAAGAACCTCCCCTTAAAATAAGAGGAGGTTCCAGGAATTTAGATTTAATTAATAGGTGTACGTACTTTGTTCTTTAATTAATGACTAATTAATTTATACAGCAGAAACGTTACCCAAAAAATCCAACACCATTTTATCAGCTTCTCCGTACTACGTTTCATCATCAAACGACTCCTGTAATCCTGGAAGCACTTACACCTATATATGCATTATAATTAGAAACTTGGTTGATTACAACCTGTCCTGAGGCTACTTATCGCCTTTTGACACATAATCCATCTTCCCTATTTAATTCTTCTAACATAGTAATTAGAAACTTGTACTTAAGTGTTTCGTAAAAGAAAGTACAAGGAGGTGATAACATGTCAAAGCCATTAAAGTCAGGTAATTCAGCCCCAAAAACAGGAGATTATAAAGTTCTTGGTCCGAGAGGTGGTACGATTAAAACCGGTGTTACTGTAAAGCAAGGTGATACGCTTCCACCAACTCCAAAGAAAAACCAAACATACAAAAAACAATAGTAATGAGAGGGCTACGCCCTCTTTTATTATAAAGAAGAAGAATAATTAATTTTAGTAATAGTATTTTAAAAGAACATCCTCTTTAGGGTAGTAAATAAAAAAGGAATCATTTATCTTTTCGAGCTTTCTAGATTCAGACAATACGTGTCTTTCACTGTCTAGCATATAATGAAAAAATACTTGTAGTTCCTGCCCGTGTGCCCATATGCATGAATAAAAAATCCCCTCTGGTTTCCATGAGGGGGTAAAACCAAACCTTCATGATAACATGAAGGTTTTTTCAAGTGTCTACTTAAAGGGGATAATACCAGCTATTCCTCGTAAAGTATACGGTTTTATTTATATCAGATTCGTCATAGAATTACTGCTGATCAGCCAACCATTAGGTACTTTCTTTCTGGCTTTCTTCAATTCTCCTCCATTATACTGTCGATTACGTAACAAAGTTTAATCGATAGTTATTTTCTAATAGGGTACTCGCTATTCAGAATTTTTGTTCAGATTTCACCCTCATGGCACAACGGGGGCTGGATGTAATGTAGGATCATCTGTTTCATCAGCATTAATTGTTGACGAGGTTCCACATCTGCTTCGAGCATAGGTATATTCTGATGGAGGGACAATTTACTGGAGAATAACCCAAATGCGTTAATCACTGTTGTCAGAAGCTCGCTCGGTTGAATATCGTGTCTAACGGTCCCATCGCGTTCTCCCTGCATAATAATCTTGTTGAATTCAGCAGAAATACTACGTTGAACAACATTGATCTCCTCTATTTGAGCCACATCCAATGATGAGTGCATAGCACCATTCAAAAGATCTTCAAAAATGATTACTCCCAAATTGCTGTCCTTATTCATGAATGATATAAAGTAATCTAGTAATTGATCCATTTTATCAAGGCAGGTTCCTTGCATGTCCGATATTTGATTAAACACGTCCCTCGTTTCATTCAAAACCTGAATAACGATTAGTCTGGCAAGCTGTTCTTTCTTAGGGAAGTATCGAAACAACGTGGCAATGCCAATATTCGCTTCTTCAGCAATGTCATTCATTGTAGACCGCTCAATTCCTTTTCTCAAAAAGACAGCTTTGGCAGATTGAATAATATGAATTTGTCTCTGCTCTTTCGCTTCTGCTCTTTCTTTTTGGTATCTATCTTTTGGATTCATTGGCATATTTCCTTTCCAGCTTAATACTGTGAAAAGTATACCCCTGCTTCCCGTCACCTGCAAGAGCTCCAACGTTGACGGATAGTGACTGTTCGAGTATTCAGTAACACAAATTTGTCTCTTAAAAGGTATGGTGATATAATTAACTATCATCATGATATTACATAATCTCACCATATTAATTGAAGATACTATAGGAGGTATTATTGTGACACGCGTAAATGATAAGGTAGCCATTGTGACAGGTGCAGGAAGTGGTATGGGTCTGGAGGAAGCATTGCTTCTAGCCAAAGAAGGTGCAAAAGTAGTTCTTACAGATATTAATGAACAAGCGGTTTTGACAGCTGCTGAAAGCATCCAAAAGGAAGGTGGAATCGCCCTTGCCATGAAGCACAATGTTGCTTCTGAGGAAGATTGGATACATGTTGTTTCGGAAACGATCTCACGTTTTGGTAAAATTGATGTGCTCGTGAATAACGCCGGTATCTCACTTCCGGTTGCCATGCTTGAAACGACCGTTGAGCAATGGCAAAGAACCATTGATATCAATCTGACCGGGACCTTTCTGGGTATGAAACACACCATCCCTCAGATGCAAAATAATGGATCGGGCTCCATTATTAATATCTCCTCTATTGCCGGCTTGACAGGTAGTAGTGGCGCAGGTGCGTATACAGCTTCCAAAGGTGGAGTGCGGATGTTATCGAAAGCTGCAGCTGTCGATTTTGGACCACAAAATATCCGGGTTAACTCAATCTATCCGGGCTACATTACTACGCCAATGAGCGAACACTTGTTTCAAGACGATCAGATGTTGCAATGGTTTTTGTCCAAGACTGCTTTGCCAAGGGTAGGGGAGGCACCTGAAGTCGCACAGGCTGTACTATTCCTGGCTTCAGACGATTCTTCCTATATTACCGGAGTGGATCTGCCTGTTGATGGCGGGGTTACTGCTAAATAAAATTGTTGAATCTACACCCTATTTTGCGAAATGGAGTTGACGATATGGCAATGAATAAATTGAAGCAATGGGATTATAAATATGATGTCATTGTCATGGGTACCGGGGGAGCGGCACTTGTGTCCGCTATCCTGGCGCATGATCATGGAGCCAAGGTGCTCATTATCGAAAAAACTGCCCAGCTGGGAGGCACGACTGCCTTCTCTGGCGGTGTGCCTTGGGTACCTCTCAATCGATATATGCGTGAAGCGGGGATTTCCGATTCTCGTGAAGAAGCTTTGACTTATGTAAGACGTTTAACAGGAGGAAAAGAACCTGCTCCTGAATTAATTGAAACCTTTATTGATAACGGTTTCAAAATGATTGATTATTTACATGATTACACCCCTCTTCGCTTTTCTGTACCTAACGGTTATCCAGAATATTATGCCAATCTCCCGGGTGGAAAGCACGGGGGGCGTTCTTTAGACCCTCTCCCCTTTAATATGGATAAACTCGGCGATCTGGCATTCAAAATCCGAAATAATCCAACCTTCCCTCCACTTACATTGGAAGAGGGGGGCGCAATTAACGGAATCGATTTTGAGAAAATTGTAGAGCGTATGGAGAATAATACAGTGACGATGGGACGTTCCCTGATCGCTTCCCTCCTTCAGGCTCTCGTGGATCGAGAAGTAGAGATCTGGACTGAAGCAGCGGGTAAAGAATTAATTGTGGATGATGATGGAGCTATCATTGGATTAGAGATGGTACGCGAAGGTGAACCCTGTTATGTCGGAGCGCATAAAGGCGTCATATTGGCTTCGGGTGGCTTTGAATGGAATAAAGAATTGGTCAAGACATTTCTTAAGGGACAAGTTACACATCCCCTATCTCCTCCAGGCAATGAGGGAGACGCACTGATTATGGCTATGAAAGCTGGGGCAGCTCTTGGAAATATGAGTGAAGCATGGTGGTATCCCGCAATGCAAGATCCTACCTTTGAATATGAGGACCATATTTTGAATCAGCTCGGTGGTGGTGGACGGACAGGTCCCTACAGCATAATTGTCAATAAACATGGCAAGCGTTTTGTAAATGAAGGCAGCACGTACAACGATCTCCCGAAAACATTTTATACGTATGATCCAGTCACTCTGGATTGGCCCAATGAACCACCGGTCTGGCTTATTTTCGATCAGAAAATGAAGGATCACACCATGATTATAACCATGATGCCTGGAGAAAAAGCGCCTGAGTGGGTTAATCAAGCGGATAACCTGCGAGATTTGGCACAACAAATCGGGATAGATGCGGATGGGCTTGAAGCGACCGTTACACGCTTTAATCAATATGCAACACAAGGTGAAGATCCCGATTTCCACCGAGGCACTTTTTTCTTTGAAGATTTAAAAGGGGGGGGCGGAAATCCCCAGGCTAATCTTGGGCCAATCGACCAACCACCTTATTATGCACTACCTATTTACTACGGTACGTTGGGGACAAGTGGCGGTCCAAGAATAGACGCTAATGCTCAGGTGATTGATCATAAGGGTAAACCTATAGAAGGACTTTACGCCGCTGGCAATGCTGCTATGGGAATTATGGGGCAAACCTACGCAAGTGCAGGTGGAACTCTTGGACCTGCACTCACATTTGGGTATTTAGCAGGAATCTCTGTCAGCAGTCGGCAGAGTAAAACGATATAACTAAGGAGGACAAGTCTAATGCCAAATGGTTCTCATCAAATTCAATTGGAAATATCTATTCATACAATATGGGATTTTGTAAGAGACATGAACAAATGGGCTCCTCTTGTGCCGGGTTATATTGAACACGAAATTTTAAACCAACATCAATCGACCTGGTCATTCAAAGGTGATTTAGGGTTTGTAAAAAAGACGGTAAAGCTCCAAATTGACATTACTCAATGGCAAGAGCCTACGAGAGTCAGTTTTGACCTAACCGGTTTATCTGACAATTTTTCAGGTAACGGATACTTCGAGGCGGATGCGATTAACAAACATTTAACGATGATGACAGGATACCTCGATATCACTGCCAAAGGTGCAATGGGACCTATGATTAACTCGATCTTAAAAAACTTTGTTCCAAAAACAGCTTTCGAGCTATCTGAGGCTATTGCTGCGGAAATTATTGAGATCGAAAAAGCGGGTTAACTTTTGTAACTAATGTGCAATCATTTTAAAAACAACAAAACGACCAAGCTCTATAAGGAAGATAGCTTGGTCGTTTTGTTATCTTACAAACATGCAGCGATGGTTTCTCTAATGGCAGCAGGAATGTCTGCTTCTTTAAATTTCAAAATGGACATGGTATCTTCAGGATTCAGATAAGCATCCCGATCCTGAATCATTGCTGTATAGCCCAAATGTATTCCATGTTCTTTGCCAGCTGCTGTGGCGTGAGCGTCGGCTTCATCAAAGCCTGGTTTCATTTGTTCCAAAGGTAAGACAGTAATCTGAGTTTCTGTTTGACCCAGAACATCTGCAATGATCTGATAAAAATCCTTAAATTTCATATTCATTCCCGATATGGCATAGCTACTCCGATGAGTTCCGTACTCGATAGCCCCAACTGCTGCTTCGGCTACTTGCTGAACCGTAACCATAGCGGTACCTCCACCAAGCACCGGAACAAAGCTTTGGTCTCTTACCTGATCTACAAACATCGTCCAAAGGGGTGTTCTGCCCGGCATTTGGCCAAAAATGTAAGGCAAGCGAAGAGACATGACATCCATTTCTCCTTCACCCTCCATAAAGGCGATCTCTTCCTGAAGAAGTCTTGTTCTTGGATAAGCGTTGTCTTTCTTCAGATTCAAGTCCTGCCAAGCTTCTGTGAAATGGGCAAAGTAGGAACCAAACAATACAAATTTTTGGATACCAGCCTGTCTTGCCAAACGAGCAAGTCGCTGAGTAGGAAGTACATTGGCTTGATAGAAAAATTTCGAAGCGGGCGCATCCGGAACTGTGCGTTCGTCTGCTCCTGCAGCATATACAAAGGCATAACAGCCGTCCAGTAAGGCTAGAATCTGTTCATCACTCATTGCCGTTATATCACCCAACTGGCATTCTACTTCCTTCGGAAGTAAATCTTCTGCAGGCATGGGTGGTAAAGAAACAGTAGAAACTGAATATCCTTTGTTCAACAACTCCTTCGTTGTATAGTAGCCAAGAAATCCGGTTCCACCTAATATAAATACTTTTTTCATGATGTCACTCTCCTGATCTTATGCTTTGATGATTACAAATTCATTATATAGGTTAAAATAACCTATTGATGTGAAATTTTTCACTAAATCATTCAAATGTCTTCTCCTTCCCTTTACATATCGGGTACAATAATATGCGTTAAGTTTACTCAACTGGAGGTTTCATCATGGATATTAGCATTCTGATCTTATCTCAACTGATTCAAGGAAATAAGCATGGCTATGAGATCAAAAAAAATATTAATCTTCTCATGAATCGGAGTAAACCTGTTAACAACAACAGTCTCTATCCGATGCTGAAGCAATTTGAGGCAAGTGAGATTGTAACAAAAACAGTAACAGCACAGACGGGGAAGCCAGATCGGTTCGTTTACTCCATAACTGAACTGGGAAAAACGGAGTTTTATAAGATTCTTGCTGATCTGTCACCTGAGCTGGTGACATCTGACGATGAGTTTTATATCAGGCTTACTTTTTTTGATCTTCTGAGACCTGAGCAGCAACAGAAAGTACTTGAATATCGCAAAACCTATATTCTTGATCAGATCCATCGCTTGAATCAAATTGTTCAGACGATAGGCAGTTCAATACATATGCCCTATTCTCCCTTGCTCTCCCGTTATACAATCAGACAAATGGAATGCGAACTGGAAATCCTGGATGAAATGCTTGGTGAACTGTAATATGCATATCTGAAAATAGATTTGTTAGACAATAGAACGATGTCTCCCATATGGAAGACATCGTTCTATGTCTATTTACTCGTGAGTGCAAAGGATGTAGTTTTCTGTTTTTCTTAATGAGCGCCGACCTTAACCCCTCTCCTCAAACTAATAGATATGTAATGCTTCACCTCATGCTTTAAACCCATTAAAAAAAGTATCCACAACAAGTGCTGCAGCTGAATTTTTAGCAATATCTCCTTCGTGAACCTGCTGCCATGTTAGGAAGAGCAATGAGTAAAGTACATTTAGTATCCAGTCTCTGCTGATCCCCGGACGGAAGAAGCCCTTCTCCTGTAGCAGACCGATTACATGCAATATTGGTTCTCTCAGCTTCTGGTCAGCCTCTTCTATTTCCTGGTTGTAACCTACCGATACATCATGGTCGAGAAAATAGATTTTGTCCCCTAAAGGAATCAAAGCTTCGATAAGTTGGGGGATGTAGTCCGCACAGTTTTCTTCATTCATAGGAATCGCGTTCATCGTTTCAGTAACAACATCAATAGCTCGCATCCCCAGATAGACCATCAATTGCTCTCTGCTCTCAACGTAACGATTCAAGGTCGCAATCCCAATTCCAATTCCTTCTGAGATCTCAACCATCGATGCATTGGGTTTCTCAACCAGCAATGAAGTAGCCATATCCAAAATGGAGTTAAGTCTTTCTTGCTTGATTGCTGACATCTTTTTTTTCATCAGGATAGTCCCCTTTCATCAAAAGAATCATGTATTTGAAACAGTAGCAGTTGTATTGGCTACTTTTGAGGTGTTTAGGAGAACAACTCCACCGATGATGAATAGGATTCCTACGCCAGTAAGTATTCCAAATGGCTCATTCCATATGAAGACACCCAGTAGTGCTGTGGCAGCTGTTCCAACACCAGACCAAATGGCATAAACTAAACTTAATGGCAATTTTTTCAAACAAAGGGATAGAAAAACGAAGGCTGATCCCATGCCAACAATCAAACCAATTACAGGCATTAAAATAGTAAAACCCTCTGAAGCTTTAAGCATGGAAGCGCCAAAAACTTCACCAATTATTGCAATGCATAAATAGATATATCCTTTATTCATGTTGTTACCTCCATTTGTCGAATCAAACTGCAAGCTTCATTAAAACAACACCAAGAATGATACCCGTTAAACCAGCCAATTTTTGTATGTTAACTGACTCTTTATAAACTAATATACCAATCATTGAAGTAAGCGCAGTACCCGCTCCTGCCCACATGGCATATGCCGTACCTAAGGGGATTTGTTCCAGTGAAAGAGCAAGACCTGTGAAAGCTAATCCAAACCCAACAATCACTCCGATCGTTGGATATAACTTTTTAAAACCATCTGATAATTTCAACATCGAACTACCAAAAACTTCAGCTATAATAGATAAAGCTAGAATTAAATAGGGATTCAATATATTTACCTCCTAAAATATGCATTTATTAATTATGATATAAATTATGGTCTGTCGGTGAGTTCGGGGGATGACTCTTGCTTCAACATGTAACTTATGGCTAGACTGTGTGGACCACCGTGGGAACAAATTGCACAGCCGCCCTCAATAATGAATACGTTTTGAATATCTTTTTACCATCTGATTTAATCCAGGCCCTGTTAACGAGTTTCTATTCGCGTTCACAATTGATATTGGTTTCAAATTTCAACACTCCTTTGAAATTATTTTGCAGTAAGGGAAACAGCATCTACTTGGATATGTATTGCACCGATTGACAGGCCAGTGAATTGCTCAACCGATTCTTTTAAGCTCCGTTGAAATTCCCTGCAAACCTCATGTATCTGGATTCCGTAATCAACAACAATATTTAAGTGGATATCCAAACCGTTCTCTGCATTTTTTAATTCAATCCCGCCGAGTAAGCTGTTCCCAGTCAATCGCTGGGCTATCCCTTCCACAATCCCCGTAGACATCCCGGTAATTCCTTTTGTGGCTATAGTTGTTCTGCCAATAATTTTGGAGATAACTTCTTTAGAAAAGGTAACATTGCCCAAGATCGTTTGAATTAACATCGTTTGTTCCTCCTCGGTATGAATGGTTCTTTCCTCAAAAAAATGATACAAAAATATATCAATTGATAAAATAATAGATTATTTTTAGGGCCCAGTCAAATATTTGAAAATCATTGCTATAGTCTCTAGAAATATTTAAATAGAATAAAATAACGAATTTTAATATACCAATGTAATTCGGTCTTTTTATAGTTGTTAAAGCATTTCACGCACTCAACTGGCTAAAGCCATAACAAAAAAAGTCGCTAAATCTAGCGACCTTTAATGAGACCATGGTCTTGTTTCTCTACCAAATCCCTAGTTTGAATGTAGGTGCTGTTGCCTCTACAACATAAGCAAAGTATCACTAACTTAAATGAAATTGATCACTAGAGAAGCTCCACAATAGGTTTCGATTTTAGAATAAAACTGATGGCCAGACTATGAGGACCACTGTGAGAGCATATGGAGCAGCCTCCTTCGATGATGTGTACATCGCGAATAGAGGTCTCTTCTAAGATGAAGTGACGCATCCATTCTGCTGTTTCCTCCTCCAGTGTCTGCGCAATAATAATCTGGTCATGATCAATGCGATGAATATGGCTTAAGATGTCCTGCAAAAGTTTCTTTACAATTCTCTCCTTACTTCCTCTGTATTTCACTCCGGAGAGCACCCTTCCATGTTTAACATAAAGAATGGGACTGATCCGGAGTATGCTTCCAAGCATATGTTGAATGCTGCCAACCCTCCCTCCTTTATGAAGATAGTCGAGATTATCGACGAGTATATTTAATTGAATTTCATGCCGAGCTGTTTCAAGCCATTCAGAGATAAACATAGCACTTTTTCCTTCAGAAGCCATTTTTGCTGCCAGGAGTACATTCATAGCTGCCCCGGCTGATACATTCAACGAATCTAAGACCGTTATCCGCCCCGTTGGGAACTCTCTTGCTGCCGTCAGGGAATTTTGATATGTTGATGATAGATGAGAGGACATACTGATATACAGTATATCCTCTCCGTCCTCAATGGCTGGACGGAACGCTTGAATGAAATCTGCAGGAGAAGGTGCAGACGTCTTTGGCAAATGGCCGTATATCTCAACCAAGTTATACATCTCTTTTGCATTGATTTCTTTTCGATCAACATAGGATTTTTCCTGAAACACAATATATAAAGGTACAATTCCGATATTATATTTGTCAATCCAATCTTGTGGAACATCTGAGATACTATCTGCAAAAATGCGTACTTTCGACATACTAGTCCTCCCCCTATCCTGAGCTCTCTTTACTCATTAAGATGAACTTTCTGTTCTTCTTTATTTGTAATTGAGGTATTGACAGAATGAGTATCTTTCATTACAGATTCTCCCTCAACATCGATATTAGGAAGAATTTGGTCTAGCCACTTCGGCAAATACCAGGCACTTCGCCCTAATAGTGTCATCACCGCCGGAACAAGCGTCATCCGAACAACGAATGCATCGACCAGAATACCAAAGGCTAGCGCAAGTCCCATCGATTTGATAATGGCATCTTCGGCAAAGATAAAGCTAGCAAATACGGCAATCATAATTAAACCCGCAGCAGTTACGACAGGACCACTATGCGAAATACCACTTCGTACCGATTTTCGTGCATCTCTAGTAAGGTTATAGTCCTCTCTCATCCGACTTACCAAGAACACCTCATAGTCCATAGCAAGTCCGAATAAAATACCTGTAACTAAAATCGGAAGGAAGCTTAGTACTGGACCCGGTTCGGGTATTCCAAACAGGCCTGCAAGATAGCCATCTTGAATAACCAGAACGATGAATCCTAAAGTTGATCCCAGGGTGAACAGGAATCCTAAGACAGCTTTTATTGGAACTAAAATCGAACGGAAAACTAACATAAGCAATATGAAAGCCAGACCCACAATTAGTACTGCGAATTTGGGTAATGCTTCATCGAGTTTCTCGGAAATATCAATGTTAACTGCTGTTCCCCCGGTAACCATAATCTCGACATTGTTATCTTTCATAACCTGATCGGCCTCACTACGGATGGATTGAACCAGTTCGGTCGTTTTAATATTATGAGGACCTGTTTTGGGTAACATTGTAATAATTGCCGCCTTACCAGAAGGGCTAGGAATCAGCGGAGATACACTAGCCACATCCGGTAGATCTTTGATATATGCAGTTGCTTTGGCAATATCCGCTTGTGGATCATCACCATTCGCTGTTCTTGCCACAATAATCAGCGGACCATTGAACCCTTCTCCGAAACCTTCTGCTAGCAAGTCATACCCTCTGCGCTCTGTAGACTCGGTTGATTTCAGTCCATTGTCCGGCAAGCCCAACTGCATGTGCAGAAATGGGAGTGTACAGACCGTTAATAAAACGATACATAGAATTGAAGTGATCCAAGGTTTCCGAGTTACAAGCTTGCCCCACCGATTTTCAGTTTGCACTGTTTTTTTAGGGCCAGACCATTTCCGAAGCCATTTGCTTTCACGTGCTGGAGTAATCCGTTCTCCTGCAACTGCGAGTACGGCAGGAACAAAAATGACTGCGATTAATACTGCCACGAACACACTTATAGCTGCTGCCAATCCCATCATGGTTATAAAGGGAATCTTTACTATTGAAAGCCCTACTAAAGCAATAATGACAGTTATACCTGCAAAAACAACTGAACTTCCTGCTGTCGCATTGGCTTGGGCAATGGCTGTATTACGTTCAAATCCTGCTGCTAATTGTTGACGGTACCTGGACATAATGAACAGAGCGTAGTCAATGCCTACAGCCAAAGCCAACATAACAGCCAAGGTAATCGAGAACGAAGACATGGAAACTACATTTGAACCGATTACGATGATCATTAATCCTATTCCGAGCCCAACACCTGCGGTCAAGATCGGCAATCCTGCCGCGAGAAAAGATGTAAATGTGAAAGCAAGAATCATGAATGCAATTAGAACCCCGATGACTTCAGAGATCCCACCAACTTTAAGTTCTGAAAAAGCAACACTCCCAGCAAGTTCTGTTTGGATTCCAATTTCATTCAGAGATTCAACAACATCCAGAACATGTTCCTTAGAAGCCACGGTTACTTTACTGGCTGGTTGACTGTATGTGACATCGGCATATCCGATCTTCTTGTCTGCGCTTAGCGTACCGGCCTCATAAGGACTGACGAAGGCTTTCACAGATGAATCCAATTGAACTTTTTTTAATGCATCTGTTATCCATTTTTTATTCGAGTCCGATTCTAGAGTTCCCTTTTCGGACTTAAACACCAACCTGATTTGTCCACCATCACCTGAAGGTGGGAATTCTGCTTTTAATATTTGGCCGGCTTGGTCCGATTTGGTTCCCGGAATGGTCATTTCTCCTGTAAAGGACGTTCCCAATCCAAGACCCAAAGCTGCCACAAGCAGTAAAATCATCAAACCTCCTGCGATCACCATTTTCCTTTTTCTTACCGACCACTCACCGAGTCGAAATAATAATTTTGCCATATTCTTTAGACGTCTCCCTTCGTTGCTACAGATCTGGGCCATCTTGATGTAGGACAACCTCGTGATTTCATCTTATCTAAAAGTGATCAAGAAAAAACGTACATAAGGGCATGCCCTAGATGTACGTTTGGGAAGCACCAATGGGCAGTTTTAGTATTCGCTGACCATTGATTTGGAAAATATGAAATTGATATGTTAACAAGCAGTGTATTTATAAATGTAATATGCCTCTTTCGACGGATACGGCAACGGCTTCCAAGCGGGAATCTACGCCCAGTTTGTTATATATATTGGTCAACTGAGCTTTAACGGTTCTTTCTGCCATTCCCATATCAAAAGCAATCTCTTTGGTACGAAGCCCCCGAGCCACTGCCTGAAGAATGATTAATTCCTTCTCAGTCAACGATAGTGCGTTTTTCGGTTTTACTTCAACCAGAGGTTTGTGCCGATACGCAAATACTCTGGCCGTTATTTCCGGCTGCAATAGTGTCTCTCCGCGCAGAGCGGACTCCAGTGTACGAAATAGATTTTCTCTGCTTGTATCCTTAAGCAGATATCCTTTGGCTCCAAGCCCCAGCCCATTGATCATAAGCTCGTCCTCATTGTAAGTGGTCAGAATAATAACGGGAATCTCAATCTGTTTTTCGTTCATAATCTTCAAAGTATCTAGTCCACTCAATCCCCCGGGCATATTCAGATCCATCAGAATGACGTCTGGCTTCAGCTCATCCATCTGTTTCAAGGCTGCCTTACCTTCTTCAGCTTCTCCGACGACATCATAATTGTCATCGGTTCCCAGAATTAATTTCATCCCCTCACGAACAACCCAGTGATCATCTACAATTAGAACTTTGTGCTTCATTATTTACCCTCCCATACTATACAGGTATAGATAGATCTATGGTGGTCCCTTCACTGTTACTCTCGATATGAATATGCCCACCTATCAGCCGAGCCCGTTCATAAATGCCGATCAGACCGTAGTGTCCTGTCTCCATACCGATTTTCCCAATGTTAAAGCCTCTCCCATTATCCTTAATGACCATATGGAATTCTTGTTGATTATCCCAAACGTTTATAGAAATCTGATTGGCTTGGGCATGACGTGCCACGTTGGTCAGTGTTTCACTCAAAATATGCAATACATGCTCCATTCTGGCTCCTGACAGAGCCGATTTTATATTCAACTCTAACTTTATATTAACTCCTGTCGCCAGCCTGAAGCGCTGTAACTGATCCTGAATCGCTTCGTTAAAGTTTACGGCAGGTGTAGCTCTCGTTCTTAGATCGTCAATTGCTTTTCTCGCATCGCCCAATGTCTGTCTCGCCTGAGCCATGGATGACAGAACAATCTCATGAGCTTTTTCGATACTCCCTCGGTTTAAGTATGCGTTTACCGCTTCCAGTTGCATGATTAGTCCGGCCTGCCCCTGAGCTAATGTATCATGTAGATCCCTCGCCATTCGTTGACGCTCGTTGGCAAGTGTCAGTTCTTCTACCTTCTGGTGGGTCAGTTCCAGATCACGTAGAAATGTCTGTGTACGTACTCGTGCATTAACTTGCCTATAGTAGAGTAGTGCGTAAGCCATAACGACTACAATCATTAGCAAAAGTAAAGGAATAAACAAAATTAAATCTTTTACATCCTTGATCCATAAGGTAACCAGGCAAAAAAAGAGATACAGTACAAAAGATACGAAGACTATTTTTTTGGTTTCAAAAAAAATTGCTACGGTTTGTCCTATTAAAACGGGGATTAAGCCAATAAGTATGACGGGAAGCCCGTCGGGCATCAATGTGGCACTGCTAAATATGAAGCTCGCTTGGATAAGCAGATATAAAACTCTGGAGCGTTCGATAACATCACTTACACGCCAGTAAACATACATGTGAAGAATCATGATAGCTATAAAAAAGAAGGTAGATACGAATAGTGGGACAGACATGGTTTGCATAACTACAGTTACTATTGCTACAAGTAAAATCCATATGATAATGGGAAGGCGTGAAGCAGTAATTTTATCATAATCTTCTCCAATATTGGAGTGAAGGAAACGGGGTTGGCTGGACATATTATTCATAAAATCACCTCTCCTTCACATTATAATACGGATTATATAAGATATATGTACTTTGGTGCATGCCCTTTCGTACATTTCGAAAAGCTGTGAAGCGGCCTGAGAAGGTATTAAACTTATCCCTATTTCAGGCCGTACCTATATTATTCAATTTTAATTGAATCTCGGAAGTAGTATTTTATATCAGAATATTCGAGATGGCTTATGTCTAGTTAGTGTGCTTATTCAACTGTTTACACTCCGCGTCAGAACGTTACAGGAAATGACTTCAAACCACGAATAATCATGCCTGGTCTCCACTCCAGTAACTGTGAATCTATATTCAGTTGAATCTCTGGCAGTCTGCGAAGCAGCGCGTTAATTCCAATCTCTCCTTCAAGTCTGGCAAGCGGTGCACCAAGACAGTAATGTACCCCTTTGCCAAAAGCAATATGGTCATTGACTTGACGAGTAATATTAAATCTATCCGGTTCCTCAAATTGATTAGCATCCCGATTCGCAGAAGATAAAGCAACAAGCATCATGTCCCCTTGGCGAATCAGATTTCCGTCAAACTCAACGTCTTCCGTTGCCCAACGGATATTACTTACTTCAGCAGGTCCGTTGAATCGTAATACTTCTTCAATAGCGGATTGAATCAAATCAGGGTTTTCGATTAACAATCTCTTCTGATCTGGATTTTCCAAAAGAGCGAGTACACCGTTACCAATCAGGTTCACCGTAGTTTCATGTCCTGCGATTATAAGGACAAATACAAGTGCATATAATTCTTGCTCTGTGAGCTTATCTCCTTCCTCTTCAACTCTGATGAGATCACTAATCAAATCTTCCTTCAGGTGCTTGCGACGTTCAGTAATCATTTCATGCAAGTAATCTACAAATGCTTTCATGACCTGATCGCTTGCTTGGTTCATCTGCGGATTGCTAACGCTCTCCATGATTGTGTTCGACCACAATTGAAATTTATCCTGATCTTTCAATGGTACACCCAGCATTTCGCAGATAACGATAATGGGGAGCGGGAAAGCATACTCTTCGATTAAATCAATTTCACGTTGGCCAGAAGTAAGAACCTTGTCCAACAATTCATTACTGATTTCCTCAATTCTACTACGCAACCGTTCTATCATACGAGGGGTGAATGCTTTTTGGATTAGTCGACGCAATCGGCGGTGATCTTCAGGACCCACGCTGATCAAGTTATGAGAAATAATCTCCATATGAGGTGGGCCTTGTTCCCCGGTCTGGCCCTGTTGTGGGTGACCTGTGACGAATCGCCCATCCATCAAAATTTTCACTGCATCCTCATAACGCGATACCATCCACGCACAATGACCACCTGGAAGCAAAAAACGGTGAACAGGCTCTTCCGTACGGAGCTTCTCGTATACCGGAAAAGGTGTTTGAATAAAAGAATGATCCATAAAGTCAATCTTTGAATTGGGATTGCTCTGATTCTCGCTTTTAAACATCGATGTACCTCCATAAAATATGATATTGTTGATACCATTACAATATTGATACTATCACTATCGAACTATCTAATCAAATTTCTTGGATCCGCTATACATATGCGATTTATAGATCAAAAGAAAGAGTACTTCGTTGACAAAGAAGTATGCAATTGTTAGCATAATTTGAGCTAGTTAGATAAGGAGGTTTTCCCCATTCAACCGCGTCAGCGTTTAGAACAAGAGCGCAGTAGCTCACGAATAAAACGGCGCTTAAGTATTATTGATGCCGCCAAAAACATTTTTGCAAGCAACAGTTTCGAACAGGCAACGATGCAGGATATTGCCAAGGAAGCAAATCTGGGCATCGCTACTATATTTCGTTATTTCCCCAAAAAGGAACAGTTAATAGTGGCTGTTGCGTCGGATATTGTTCAGACTGAAATTGAGGTTTTTTCGAATATTGTCCATGGAAGTGGCACCTGTTATGAGAAACTAAATCACATTTTTGACGCATTCATCTTCTTTCAGCGTACTGAGGATCGAAGCAGTTCTAAGCTAATTGAAGCATTTGAGTGTTATGTCGCTTTATCCAAAGAACCTCTAGAGGACATAGACCTATATCGAGCGCAATATGACAGCCTTATTGCTCTTTTTACCGAGCTAGCTGAACTTGGGAAACTGGACGGTTCTGTGCGGACGGATATCAACACGGTTAATACTTTGTTAACTATGATCCATGTATTTGGGAATTTCTCGAAAAAAATGGCTATGCTTCATGGAATTGAAGCTTTTCAATTACAAGTTGATCAGACTGAACAATTTCAGATATTGAAAAGGTTGTTCCTTGAGCCATTGAAGGCCTAGATATGTTACCAAGTAAATCCTGATAGTCTCCACTCTTTTGTTTGAGAGATCATTTGATCCACCTCTATAATTGGCTGTACGTTGTATTCCTTATCTTCTCCGCTACCTTAGCAATCTGCAGTAGTTAAATCGTGTCATAACTTCGATTCCAAAAGATAATAGAAAAGGACAGGATGAAATTCTCCTGTCCATAAATCCATTTAAGTTCAGTCAAATACAGTTGAAATGTAAATATATCTCAATAAGTTCTCCAGTCCTTCTTGTTTAGTTCTTCTAATACAGTAAGAAGATCTTCATCGGTGTAGTCAGGAATAACGAAACATAGCATGTTTAGGGTCAATGAAAACAAGACTTGAGTATTACTATCCGTTGCCTCTCCTAATTGATTGGATTGGGCTTGTTCAATATCAGATTCTTTCGCAAAACCAGACTTTATCGCACCCTCAATAAACCGTGGCTGGATCTCTTCCCAATAGGCAGCACCCTTTGGAAGCGCAATTAAGTCTCCGATTGTGGAAAGTTCGGTTAGTTTTCCCGTAAATAATTTCACTCCATTCACAATCGTTTCATGTTTGAGTACTTCATCACGCGCATTTTTTCCAATCACGATATCGTACTTCCCACTTTCAACATGCCATCCGTTTAATTCAATGTTCCAATAGGCAAAAGATCGTTTATCAAGAACAAAGATTACCGTTTCAGTTTCACCGGGTTTTAAGCTTACCTTTGAAAATCCCTTCAGCTCTTTCACCGGTCGGATGATGACGCCTTTGTGGGGGGCAACGTATAATTGGACAACTTCTTTACCCTCAACTTTACCATTGTTGGTCACATCGACACTAACTGTAAGCGTCTCAGTCTCCGAATCCAACGTAGCATGACTCAACTTAAGATTGGAATACTCAAAGGTTGTATAGGACAAACCGTAACCAAACGGGAAAAGCACATCGCACTTTTTAGTCTCATAATAGCGATATCCCACAAACACCCCTTCGCGGTATTCTACATTATCATTTTCACCAAAATAGAATAGATGGGAAGGATTATCTTCCAATTTATTAGGGACTGTTTCAGCCAATCGTCCCGAAGGATTGACTTTACCATATAAAATATTAACTGTAGCAGCACCAGCAGCATCGCCGCCAAGATAAGTCTCTATGATCCCCTTCACTTGTTCCGCCCATGGCATTTCTACTGGTGATCCGTTCTGAAGAACAACAATAGTATTGGGGTTTACCGCAGCAACCGCCTCAATGAGTATATTTTGACAAGTTGGCATCCTCATATGATTCCGATCGTAGCCTTCTGATTCAAAAGATTCTGGCAGGCCTGCAAATACGACCACTACATCAACGGCTTTAGCTACTTCTATTGCTTCTGCCAGAAGGACCTCGTCTGTTTGTTCCTGATTGTCCACATAGCCTTGGACGTAGGTGACCTCTGTTATTTTTTTAACTGCATCTAGTGCTGAAATAATTTTGTAGGATTTGATATGAGAGGAGCCTCCCCCTTGATAACGAGGCGCCTCAGCATATTTTCCGATAAATGCAACTTTTTTCTCTGAGGAAATAGGTAGTAATGCATCATTTTTCAAAAGTACAATAGATTGCTCAGCTGCTTTTTGAGCTCGGTCGAGACTTTTTTCAAAGTCTCGTTCTTGTTTAACTTTCCCGTCTTTCGCACGGTATGTGACTTCGATGATGCGCTCACAGAGTGTATCCAGTTGTTTTTCGTCGAGTTCACCGCATCTAACCGCTTCAACTAACTTATAATCATTTTTGGTGTCAGCAGGCATCGTAAGCGCAGTTCCACCCTTGGCTGCTTCAACTCGGTTGTGAACAGCCCCCCAATCGGAAACGACAAAACCGTTAAATCCCCATTCTGTATATAACATATCCTCGATATATTTGGTATGCTCTGATGCAAAAGTACCGTTGATTTTATTAAACGATGTCATAACCGTCCAAGGCTGGGACTTCTTAATGACTATTTCAAAGTTAGTTAGATATAATTCTCTTAGAGTCCGTTCATCTGCGTTTGAGGAAGAGGTTACACGTCTGTGTTCCTGCGAATTGGCAAAAAAATGTTTTACACTAGTGCCTACTCCCTTACTTTGTACGCCGTTAATATAAGCCGCGCCCAGCTCTCCAGCTAGTAGCGGATCTTCAGACATATATTCGAAATTTCTGCCGCAAAGCGGGGATCGTTTAGTGTTAATGGAAGGACCGAGGATAACGTCCACACCTTCTGCCAAACACTCAACTGCAAGGGCTTCCCCTACCTCCTCAACTAATTGAGTATCAAAACTTGAAGCAAGAAGGCTACCTGTTGGAAAGCATACCGCAGGTTTGGAATTAAATACGTTTGAATCCTCACTTAATATAGGTTCGATCCTTAATCCATGGGGACCGTCGGCTAATTGTAGTTTCGGCACCCCTAGACGGCCAACCCCTTTTGTGAACCAATTGTCCAAGCCGGAGGTAAGTGCAGCTTTTTCCTCAAGAGTCATGTTAAATACAATTTCCTTTATTTTTATCTTCTCCAAGATCATAAAGCCTCCTCAAATAAATCATGCTATGCATTGTCAAATAACTCTTTAAAATAAAGTAAACAACTTTGAGATGTCTGTCAGCGCGCCGTAATGTTAACAGTACGTGGAGTACAACCTTCTGCTTCGATTGTTACAGTAATTGTACCTGCACCAGTCGGACGCACAACTGCTAATACTTTGCCGTCAAAGGTTGTATGATGATCATCAAAAAAATCTTCTTCTGAAGCTGGATTGGCACTGCCAAATCCCTGAAGGAGACCTGGCCCGTCAATCTTCACTTTGACTTTTCGATCAGCCATGTTGTACAGATTTCCATATTTGTCAAGGAGACTGATCATTACAAATGCAAGATCAGTGTCAGACCCTTGAATTTCCGTCCGGTCAACTTCTGCTTGCAATACAATAGGACCTCTTGCTGAATGAAGCGTCATCCGACCGATCTCCTTTCCGTCAGTATAGGCAATAGCTGTGATATCTCCCGTTTCAAAGACTGTATCAAATTCTGCTTTGAAACGGTTCGCTTCATCTGCAATGGCTTCTCCTATCGTTTTACCGTTCACAGTTAGCTCGACTTCTTCCGCATCTGCATAAACTTCTACTTTAATCGGTTGCCCCTCGTAGCCGTCCCACGACCAACTGGAGATCGAATCACTCCAGCCCCAACTAGATAGAACAGTCTTCTTAAAATAATGTTGAGGTCTCTGTACTGAGATGTATGGGGCCTGACGTAGACCAAACACGATTTCGCGATAATATGATATCGGTCGCCGATTACCGATAATATCAATGTCTCCGACCCAAGCTGTAATCCACGGATAACCACTTTGGATATAATGTGTTGGTTCCTCAACATCATACTGAACTCTTCCAACACCTGCTTCACCCAAGTAATCCCAACCTGTCCATGTGAAGTCTCCAATGAGATGATTGTTCTCCTTTATGAGTTTCCAGTTCTTATCAATCTTATTTGAAAAAGTTTCGCTCCCTACAATTATCCGGTTGGGGAATAAATCCTTATCCATCAAGTACCTTGCTTCTCCGTAATTGTAGCCCGCAATGTCCACACTCGCGAAAGCTTCCGCTGTTTTTGTTGTGCACAGTTCACTCGATACAATATTCGCCATGAGATCTCCTAAATCGTTCATCATCGTGTTAATCCCGCCGGCTTCATTGCCTTCGGATTGATGAAGCTTCATCTGCTGAGCCAAATCACTCATTACCGCAAGCATAAAATTCACCGAATTTGTCACAAATCGTGTGGAATCCAATGATCTAATTTTCCCACTCAACTTGCGACTCCACTTTGCACCAGCCGGACTACCGATTTCCGGTATTTCGTTACCTATTGAATACATGATTACGCAGGGATGATTATAGTCCATATCAATCATTGCTTCGATATCCTTTTCCCACCAGACCGGGAAATGCAGAGCGTAATCATACTCCGATTTGGAATTCGTCCACATATCAAAGCTCTCGTCCATGACCAACATGCCAAGACGGTCACATGCATCAAGAAGGGCTTTACTTATTGGATGATGTGAACTACGTAGTGCGTTAAAGCCTGCTTCCTTCAGAATTTCGACTCGTCTCTCATCTGCTCTATCTATCGTTGCTGCACCAATCACGCCATTATCATGATGAATACAAGCACCTCGCAGCTTGACGTTTTCTCCGTTGATACATAATCCGCGCTCTGAATCCAGTGAAAGTGAACGAACCCCAAAATTCGTTGATTCTTCATCCAACATTTCATTACCATTAAAAACTGTTGTTCTGCAGGCATACAAATTAGGCTCGTCTACACTCCAGAGCCTCGGAGCTCTCATTAGAATACGCTGACGAAGAGTGGCCGATTCTCCCCCAAATGTCGTAAAAGGTGACTGATCAGACGCAATCACACTACCTTTAGCATCCACAATCTCTGTTAATACTGAAGCATCCACGGCGTGCACACCTTCATTCTCAATGACGGTAGTCACGTTTATTACAGCGCGATCATCATAAATGTCTGGTGTAACGATCTTCACGCCATTCAGTGCGATGTGAACGGGATTTCCTACAATTATATTTGTATTTCGATAAATGCCAGCACCAGAATACCAACGGGAATCTTTATGTGTCCTGGCGACAACTTTAATTTCATTCTCCATGTTGTATTTGAGGAATTGGTCAGCCTTCACATAGAAACGACTGTAACCAAAAGGATGTTGACTAGCAAAATCCCCGTTAATGTATACCATTGCTTGGTTGTACACACCTTCAAATTCTATCGTAACCCGTTGGTCACTGTATTCGAATGGAACGAAAAATTTCTTTTTGTACTCGTACTCTCCATCGGGGTAACAGGCAATATTGCTATTACCATCTTTTAATCTCTTATTTTCCCACATGGCATCGTGCGGTAACGTTACCAATTTGGGAGGTGACTGATCAAAGGCAAGTTCCGCAAAGTAGGTTGTTCTTGGTCCAACCGTCCAGTCCGTATTAAAAGATTTTTTTATCATTAGAAATTCACCATCTTTACTCTAGAATTTTTTAGTCATTGGTCTGATCTTTTTTTTGATTATCCCTTCACTGATCCAATGGTCATTCCCTTTATGAAGTACTTTTGGAAGAAAGGGTAAGCAACTAAGATCGGGATGATACTGATTACTGCAATAGCCATACGAAATGTTTCGCTAGGAATCTGAGCTACTGCACCACTTGCTCTGGCTCCAAGAGCACTATTGCTGGCCAAAAACTGGAGGTCGCTCATTAGTCGATTCAACACGTTCTGCAAACTGAATAGCTTAGGTTCTGTTATAAACATCAGTCCGTTATACCAGTCGTTCCAATACATCAACCCCTGCATCAGACCAACCGTTGCTAGAATAGGCAACGAAAGCGGCATCACGATTTTTCGGTATGTTGTAAATTCACTGGCTCCATCTATGCTGGCCGATTCCAAGACCGGAACAGGTATGGTTGTCATGAAGAAGGTTCTCATTAGCAGTACCATAAAGCCGTTCATAAGTAAGCCAGGGATAATTAAAGCTGCCAATGTATTCTTCAAGTCAAAAACTTGAGTATAGATTAAATACGTCGGAACCATGCCACCGTTAAACAACAAGGTAAAGAACAGCATAAAAGCAAAAATCTTGCCCCCAGGTAGGTCACGACGTGACAATGGATAAGCCAGTAACGATGTGATTAGTAAGCTAGTAATGGTCCCGAACACGGTAATAAATATAGTGATTGCATATGCATTGAAAATTAAAGATGACTGTTGCCATATATATTCATAAGCTGCAAAACTCAGTTCTTTTGGGAAAAAGGAGTATCCGTTACGAACAATGTACTGCTCATCCGTCAAGGATGAAATGATGAGAAGAACGAAAGGAAACAAGCAGGCTACTGAGAAGAGTAGCAGAAGCGCATGAGACATCCATTGCCAAACACGATTTTCATTTTTCATGGAATCCCTCCTACAATAAGGCGCTATCCTTGTTTATTTTTCGAACCACAACATTCGATAGGATAACGAGAACAAAACCAACCAGAGATTGATATAATCCTGCTGCGGATGACATTCCGATATCTCCGAGTTGCATGAGTCCTCGAAACACGTACGTATCGATAACATTCGTCGTATCATATAAAGCTCCAGAGTTCATGGGTACTTGATAAAACAACCCAAAGTCTGAGTAGAATATTCGTCCGATCTGTAGCAAAGTCAGCATAATGATTACAGGTGTGATCAAAGGGATCGTAATCATTCGTATCTGTTGCCACTTGCTCGCCCCATCCAATCTGGCTGCCTCATAATACTCCGGATCAATGCTAATAATGGAAGCCAAATAAATAATGCATGAGTATCCGGCGCCTTTCCATACATTCACAATGACCAAAATATATGGCCAGTATTTCGGCTCGTTGTACCAAGCAATTGGGTCAATCCCTAGTGCGGGCAAAACGGTGTTATTCATAAATCCGCCTTCAATGCTTAACAACGAATACACTAGATAACTGACTAGTACCATGGAAATCATATAAGGAAGCAAAACAATGCTTTGATAGAATTTAACCGCTATCTTATTTTTGATTTCATTCAAGAGAATGGCTAATCCTATGCCTACAATGAGACTGATCACTATGAAAGCTCCGTTATACAGAAGTGTATTGCGCGTAATGATATAGGCATCTGATGATTGGAATAGAAACTTAAAATTTTGAAAACCTACCCAATCGCTCCCCCATAAACCTTTAGCATAATTGATATCTTTAAAGGCAAAGGAAAGGCCGAATAAGGGTAAATAGTTATTGATGATTAAATAAACAAGCCCGGGTAACATCATGATATAGAGAGGAATGTATTTCCGTAGTCGACCACTCGCCATGTTTCCTTTAATATTCATCATTCCAACCATTCTCCCCTTCCATAAAGGAGGCATTCTTTCATTTTATTGAACAGACTCTTAAGCCTCTACTGTTCAACGACTTTCCATTTACACTTTTTCGATCATTAATTGAAAGCTGATCTTCTTAAATAGCCCATGCTGTTGCATGACCAAAATAATTAAATCGTTATTTATTTGACTTTACCCATTCGTCTAATTGTTTTTGTTTCTCCATAAGGATCTTGTCGATCCCCGCCGATTTTAACTTTGCAATAAAATCTGGTAGAATTTCATCGGGATTTACGCTCCCCGTTTCCAGAGGTACGGCGTACTGAGAGATAACATTACCAACAGAAGCAAATTCGACTTTTACTGGTGATGAATCAAACGAGAAACCCAGTGCTTTGGAGTTCACTGCTGACTTATTAAATTCTTTGATTTTATCCCATATGTCAGGATCTTGGCCGTTGAAAACGTAGGATAGGAATTGGTTCCCGAATAACCAGCCCATATTCAGATAGTAACCCGAATTTTGACTATCCACACCTTGGGGGAAATCAATAACATTTCCCGATTTAACTACATAATGCTTCCCTTCAATACCCCAAATTAAAAGGTTTGCAATATCCTTATTCGTGTACATCAAATTAAGAAATTCCATAGCTTTATCAGGGGTTTTCGAGTTAACTGGAATCCCCCACATAACATTGGTTATTGTAGATGTCGTGGATACAGGTTTTGAAAATGTTGCTACTTTCATAGGAACTCCACTAGTTTGTGTTTCACCATCATAGGTTTGAGGTTGAACACGGAGTAAATATGCAAAAGCTCGCTTGGATCTGATCAAATCATATTGAGAGGTTTTATTGGTGGCGGCATCTTTCAGAATCAAACCTTCTTCATACCACTTTCTAACCATTTGAAGCTGATTCATATATTCTTCTGTTTCATAAAGGTTAGCCACTTTCATATGATTATCATAGCCAGGCAGAACACCGATTTGGTCACCGAGTGTGTCATATGTTTGATAAGTCCCGAGTATAGAAGCACCTATTGCTCCAGGAACCAACGGAGAAATATCCGGTTCACCAGCTTTAACCGTTTTTAAGACTTGCTCTACATCTTGTAGAGTTTGGATTTTGTCGACGTCTATCTTGTATTTGTCCACTAGATCTTTTCTCATCGCAATACCATATGTTGTGGCCATATCCCGTAATGTAGGAACGCCATAAATGGAGCCCTTCACTTTTGCCGCATCAAGGTATGTTTGATCCAATGCCTGAGTAATCCCCTGTCCTTGTTTTTCCAGAAGATCATCTAGAGCGACAAGTTGTCCCTTTGATACTAATGAGCTGTAATTATAGACTGTAGGAATTAAATCGAGCTTTTCATTACTGGAAAACATCAAGTTTGTTTGCTGTTGCCAATCCCCAAAACCAATCGGTAATAATTTCACATTAACATTAATTTTTTCTTGAGCGATTTTGTTAATCTGATCTTGTACCAATGTTAAATCCTTGGGTACTGCACCGAAAAGCGGAAAAGCGACAGTTAACTCAATCGTCCCTTCGGTCTTTGTACCGGGTGAGCGCGTCTCTTCATCATTGCTGCTACAAGCTGACAATAGTAGCATTAAGACGATTAGGGTACTCACCAAACTGAGTCCTTTCTTCATTGTTATCCCCCCATAATAAGTATCCCCAAATGAACATGTAAGCGTTATCTAAATAAAGTTTGTGCATAGTGGGTATTAACAGTGTACGTCGAATTGAATTTCTACTCTGCTCTTCGAACGACTTTTTGGTATCCATTTGACGACCAGTTGCCGTCTGTTTGCAAAACTCCAAAAGACAATTTGTTTTTATGAGTATACAATGATTGTAGAATGAGTGAAAAAATTATCTAATACTTTCCGAAAAACTGATGTCGGTTATTGAATAAAATCCCCAAATCGTAGTTAAATAACCACTACATACTTGAGGATCTTAGACGATGAAATATATTATCTGGTATTGAAAATTAATTAGTACCCAGTTTATCTCTTCACTGCATCACTTACATTAGCCTTGGACGAGAATGACTTCCGTTCTACAATTAATGTATCACCAACTATAACAAATCCACCTTTTAGACGAATATCTTGAGACGAAGCACCAATAAACAATTCCATCTTCCCTGGTTCCACGACCTGATCCATATTTAAATCATGAAACGCCATTTGTTTCATGTTTACCGTGAATGTAACTTCTTTCTTCTCTTGAGCTTCCAAGTGAACTCGGGTAAATCCAACAAGTTGCTTAACGGGTCTTACAACACTACTTACGGTATCCCTTATATACACTTGTACAATTTCATCTCCGTCAAACGAACCGGTATTTTCAATGTTAAATTTCAATTTTAGATCCCCATCTGGTTGTACGGTGCTATCCAAATTCAATTCGCTATATTCAAACGTTGTATAGCTTAATCCGTGACCAAATGAGTATAGCGGTGCATTTTTGCTGTTATCAATATATTCCGCCCAATCATCAATTTCAACGAAGAATGGTAATCTGCTGTTATACATCGGAATCTGACTTGACTCTTTTACGATAGTCACCGGCAACTTTCCGCTTGGGTTGCTTTTGCCTGTCAACATGTTCACGATCGCTTGTGCTCCAGACTGTCCAGGAAGCCAAGAATACAAGACAGATTTACTTTGTTCACTTATAGAAGGTGTAGCTAAGGGTCTGCCGTCAACAATAATCGACACAACAGGTTTATTAAGTTTGAACACTTCTTCCATCATTTCCATCTGTACCTTTTCAAGATGAATGTTACTATTATCTTTATTTTCACCACAAGTGGCTTCTGGATCAATCATACTTTCCTTTCCACCAAGAACAGCAATTACAATATCCGCTTGATTTACGATCTCTTTTACGGCATCTATTCCTCCTTCAATAGCTCTGAAGATATTACATCCTTTAGCATGAAGCACATTATCTTTTCCAAACTCTTCTTCCAAAATCTCCTTTATAGATTTGCAATTCGGATAATATGTTTGAGTAAATTCTTCTGTTGTTTCATACACTTTATTAGAAGATGTATGTGCACTTATATTTTGTTTAATTAAATTCATAATTATTTCTTTTTGTTGCGGTGTTGGCTGATCCTCAAATTCAATTCCAAATGCTTTAAATGACTCCTTATGTTCTGTGATAGCACCCGCATAAGCCATTTTTAGGAAGTTATCTTCTTCAGATTTATCGAAATCACTACTTTTTGTACTTGCAGAACCAACCGATGAATATCCTCCAAAAAAGTTTGTTTTATTGTCTGAAGATGGCCCAATTACAGCGATTTTTAAATCCTTTTTTAAAGGTAAAATACGGGCTTCGTTTTTCACCATCACAATGGATTTTTCAGCTATCTCTTGAGATAATTCTACATTCTCTAACTTATTAATTTCTTCTTGAAAATTACCAACTCCATATGGGTTTTCGAACAGTCCTAGAATAAATTTCATTTCAAGAACACGTTCTACGGAACGGTCAATATAAGATTCTTCAATTTCTCCGAATTCAACAGCTTCAACTAAGTGTTTATAGCAATAATTGTTAGGTTGCTCTACATCCATTCCTGCCTTAAGTGCAAGTATAGCTGTTTCTTTTGGATCATGTGCCACCCGATATCGTGCGTTAGCATGACTAATACTTCCATAGTCCGCAACAACCAATCCTTTAAAACCTAATTTCTCCCTAAGGAGATCTGTCAGCAACCATTTTGATGTAGAAACAGCTTGATCGTTTAATATGCCATAACTATTCATGACACCCTTCAAATTGGATTCATGGATTGCAGCCTCAAATGGGAAGCTATACGTATCCAGCAGTTTTCTTTCCGCTATTTGTTGTTCTCCCCCATTCCTTCCACCTTCAGCATTACCATAACCAATAAAATGCTTGGCTGCAGCCATCACTTCGTTATCACCTTGTATCCCACTAACGAAAGCCATTCCCATCTGGGCAACAAGATAAGGATCTTCTCCATAAGTTTCCCCGATTCTTCCCCATCGTGGATCTCTGCCCAAGTCAAAAAGAGGTGAATGTACTGCTCTAAAACCATAGGCTAACAATTGTTTTTTTACAACTTCCCCCATTTTTTGAGCCAATTCAGGCTCCCATGTTGAAGCAAGATTAAGCGATTGTGGAAAAGCCGTTGCACCGGGTATCTGAGCCCCTGCTATACCCTCATTATGAATAAGAACTGGAATTCCTAATCTCGTATCCTCAATAAGATATTTCTGAATGCTTTTTAATCTGATGATATCCTTTTTGTTATCACCTGTTAGTGAAACATTTAGACAACTCAGGGTACCTATTCCATCCTTCATACTTTCCTTTAAAGTGACCAAACTGTCTTCTCTATCGGATACCGTTGCACAGAACAACTGAGCAACCTTTTCTTCTAATGTCATTCTTTGAAGTAAGTCGATTACTCTTTCTTGTATAGACTTATTTGCATCTTTGTATATCATTTGGAATCCCCCTACTAAATTTAATCAAAAATCCAACTTATGCATGGAATGAATGATGTACTCATGAAAGAACCCCTATCAAATTTTGAATTCCGATTAGAGAGTCATACCCCCATCAACCACAAGGATTGAACCTGTCATATAACTGGATTTATCGGAAGCGAGGAAAGTAACAATATCAGCCAATTCCTCTGGTTGTGCGTAACGTCCAATTCTCATATTTGGGAACTCCTCTGGTACATAACCGCTCGCTTGGAGCTGGCTTGGTACGGAATCAGTAAGAGGAGTAGCTACGCCCCCAGGACAGATTGCGTTCACACGAATTCCTTTTCTTACATACTCGAGTGCTGCTGCTTTCGTCAATCCAGCAACACCATGTTTACTAGCAGTGTAGGCAGCAAGGCTGTGCTCCGCACGGACGGCCGTTGTAGAAGCTGTATTGATAATATTGCCATAGCCCTGTTGATCCATCACTTGAAGGACGTACTTCATACCAAGAAAAATCCCTTTTAAATTAACATCAATTACTCGAGTGAACTCTTCTTCCGAGATATCCTGGAATTTCTTAAAGTCTTGCAGTATACCAGCATTGTTAAATAATACATCGATCTTCCCGAATGTATCGATCGTAGTTTGGACATAATGTTGAACTTCTTTACTGTTAGAGACGTTCGCTTGTACAAAAATCCCCTCACCACCGGCTCTCTTAATCAGCTCAACAGTTTCCAGACCCATGCTTTCCTTGTAATCAACGACCACAATTTTGGAGCCACTGGCTGCCATCTTCAGGCTGCTTGCTCTGCCAATGCCACTTCCTCCCCCAGTTACTATGATAATTTTTCCTTCTAAATCATGGGCAGTTTGGGGAGAATTCATCTTCTTATTCTGTGGAGTTCCTAACTCAGGTTGGTTAAATGTTATCTTAGAAAGATCACTTTGTAGCGCTTTCAAAACTTCTGCCCGAATATTTACCTGTGGTAATGCGGCAAGTTGATCCAGTGTAAAGGCACTAGCCATGTTAAAAGTAGGTTCATTTACAAATTCGGGTAAATGTTTGGCTAATAACGCAGTTGCTTCTTCATTACGAAGTAATTCACCGATTTTCACATTTTCCATAGTTCCCATATGTGTATACCTCTTTCTTAATGCCAGATTTTTATAAGCAAAAGTTATTACTATATTGAATCCCGTCGTTTGGACAAATCATCCAGTATACGAGTATACTGCTTTTCTAAAGAGTAAAAGCATAACAAAATGGCCATGATCACATACATTACAAGTGGTAGATAGATACCAATAAATACAATCATCGAATTTGCAGTCTCAACTTGTTCTGAGGCACCTTCTTGAAAATGTCCAAACGCTAAAAGCCATCCGATAAGCGCAGTACCAAAGGCCATACCGAGCTTATTACCTAATGAATTTATACTATTCGTTAAACCTACAATCCGCTGTCCATGCTTCCATTCTCCATATTCGATGGTACTAGTTATAAGTGGCATCATGACTACTAACAGCGGGATCGTGGCAAAAGCTTGAAATGCAGATCCGACGATCCCAATTTGGATACTGTATGGATCATAGGATCGAACTAAGCTACCTATAATACCAACACATAAACCAAGGATTGCAGTATTCCTCTGACCAAATCGTTTGATTAGAGGGACAGACACAGCAAAAACTAGCAATGTTAAAAGAAGGGTTATTCCGCCTATGAGACCTACTAAATTCACATTCCCCCAGATATATTTGGCATAGTACATCCCCGATGAACTCGCTAAAGCAAAAGAAATATTAGTGAAAAAACCTACAAAGAATGTCACCAACCAATATCGATTTGTGAAAAGTAACTTTATGCCTATTTTTAGAGAAAGAGTCTTTTTGATTTCTCCTTCTTTTTTTAATTGTTCCGTATTATATTTTTCCACCGTAGACCTATAGACAATAAAGATTCCGAGAGCAGCAATAAAGGCTAGTCCGGCAGCTAATGATATCCATTCTTGCTGTCCGCCCCCCAACAAGTTGACTAAAGGAATGAAGTCTACTGTGACAAGACCTCCTGCAAAAAATCCAAATGAGGAACGAAGTAAACCCATGATTGATCGATCTTGAGTATTTCTGGTTGTTAATGCCATTAAACTTGCATAAGGAATTGAAGTAGGTGTAAGCATAAAAACGTAAAATAATAGATTAGTGATAACGATATATGTTATTTTTCCTCCAGTGCTTAGATCAGGTACAGTGAATACTAGCACAGTCAATACAAACATGGGAATGATCATCCATAATAGCCAAGGACGTGCTTGACCATGCTTTGATTTTGTTCTGTCAACGATGTAACCCATTCCGATATCAGCTCCGGAATCGACGATCTTCGTTAATAACAGCACTGTTCCTACAATGCCTGCTGAAACACCAATAATTTCTGTATAGAAGAACAACAGCAATGACATCATGCTAGTGACAATATTCAATGAGAATTGTCCTGCCGCGTCTCCAATCAACTGTCTGGTCGTTAGCTCCCGTTCCATGCTCATTCAGCCTTTCTATTAGATACCGTATTGTGGTCTAAGATCTTTAAGATGTAATGAAATTTCGCAACTGTTCCACAACAAATTATTAGAGATAAGCCATTTCATGCTAAAATAAGATAAACAACCCATCTTGAAGTAAATGATCTGATGACTTTTTTGTTGAAATTATAATGATCCTTCTTAAGGAAGAAGCTCAAAACCTGCTTGTTTCACATCACGAGAATTCGATCCGATATAAACCTTGAATTCACCTGGTTCAGCTGCATATTTTTTTTCCGCATTCCAATATGCTAAGTCTGCTTCCCTTATATTGAAGTGGATTTCTTGTGCTTCACCTGCATTTAATAAAACTTTCTTAAACCCTTTAAGTTCTTTAACTGGACGAACCACATTTCCATATACGTCCTGAATATACAACTGAACCGTCTCTTCTCCCATTACCGTTCCGCTATTTGTAACTGTTAGACTCGCGACAATAGTTTGTGAACTATTCATTTTCGTTTGGGATAGATGAATCTCAGAATATTCGAATGTCGTAAAGCTCAGACCGTAACCGAATGGGTAAGTGGGTTCATTCGAACCGTCGATATATCTTGAAAAGAATTTATCTAGCTTATTCGCTTCATTAACGGGTCTTCCTGTACTAAAGTGGTTGTAATAAACGGGTACTTGCCCTAAATGAGCAGGAAAGCTCATTGTTAATTTGCCAGATGGATTATATTTTCCGAAGAGAACATCCGCAATAGCATGTCCGGCCTGAGATCCGAGGAACCATGTCTCTAGAATTGCATCTACATGATGCTCGAACCAATCGAGCACCAGTGGCCGTCCATTTGTTAATACAAGTACTATTGGTTTTCCGATCTTTACGATGGCCTCTGCGAGTTCCTGTTGCACCTTCGGTAACATGATATCCATACGAGATGCAGCTTCACCCGACAACTCACTACTTTCACCCAGCGCGAGGAGAATAACGTCTGCTTGTTCTCCAGCTTTAATAGCACGTTCGAGTCCTCCAACAATCGCTTCCTCGACTCCACATCCCGCTTCAACAAGCAGGTTTAGACCAGAGATTCCCTGCGCTTCAATTCCTTGGCGCAGAGTAATGGTTTCATCCACATGGCGTGAATACTGCCATGGTCCCAAAAGGTCTTTACTGTCGCCAAAAGGTCCAATTATAGCAAGCTTCCGATCTGTGCTGTGGAATGGAAGCACGTCGTTATTTTTTAACAATACGATAGATTGCTGAGCTAAATGCCTGCTAGCTTCCAAATGTGTCGGATGGAAATAATACTCCTGTTCCTTCTCTGGACGGACGTATCGGAAAGGGTCATCCATAATCCCGATTTTGTATTTTAAAATCAGAATACGACGTACTGCATCATTGACTTGATCTTCTGGAACGGTACCCTGTTCGATTAACTCTACCAATTGGTCATAGGAACGAGTTACCATTTCAATGTCCAACGTGGCATCAAGTGCTTTTTTTGCAGCTTCTTTACTATCTTTTGCATTACCGTGTGCGACAATTTCATCAATTGCACCGTAATCAGATAGCAAAACACCCTCGAAGCCAAGTTCCTTACGAAGCAGATCATTAAGTAGATATCGGTTCCCTGCGACGGGAACACCTTGATAAATATTGAATGAATTCATTACAGATCCGGCTCCGGCTTCTACCCCTGCCTGGAAAGGTGGTAAGTATATATTCCGCAAGGTGCCCTCCGATATATCTACAGTGTTGTAATCTCGTCCTGCTTCAGCAGCACCATAAGCGATGAAATGTTTTAAACAAGCGATGATCGTCTCTGGGTCGAATAAGCTGTATCCCTGGTATCCTTCGACTTGAGCTTTTGCAATAAGTTGACCGAGGTAAGGGTCCTCACCGGCCCCTTCAACAACTCGACCCCACCTCGGATCTCTCGTAATATCCACCATAGGACCGTGATTATAGTTAATTCCACCAGCACTAGCTTCTTTCGCGGAAATTGAGCATGCTTCTTTAATGGCATCCATATTCCAGCTACAAGACCAAGCAAGGGGTACCGGGAAAATGGTTTGAAACCCATGTATGACGTCAAAGTTAAAGAAGAGTGGAATCCCGTGTGGAGATTGTTCAACTGCGATTTTCTGCAATTCGAACACTCGACTGCTTCCTAAGGCTCCCAGTATTGAACCGACTCGACCATCAGCGATTAATTTTTCTGCTGGCTCGGAGTCAATCTCAGATCCTAAAGATATAGTTGAAGCCATACATTGACTCATCTGACCAATTTTTTCAGTTATCGTCATTTTTTGAAGTAATGCTTCCACGGCTTGAAGAATTTCATCATCATCCCGCTGTTTCACATCGTTCTTTCGATATGGAAGCAGTTCAGCAATCAGTTGATCTACCAGAGAGGGACCGGAACCTTTAGCTCCTTTCATAGTGAAAGGTTCCTGATAGGGCAGCTTGATTTTTCCGTGAAATGTTTGGTCTTCAAAAGTTAAATCGAATTCAATGGGTTCATTTGGCACAAGTGGAGAATAGCCTTTGGCTATTAGAGTGTTCCCTACCACCTCTATTGTGGAAATTTCTATTGGAAGTGGAGTGGGTTCGAGAACTACAGACAATGTATAATCTTGTTTTTTCTCAATAATAAACTGCATTTTCATATTGATTTCTGGTGTCTGGAGCAAGAAATGCCAAGTACCGATCATATCTATCATCTACCTTCTTTATAGAATTGGCTTTATATCAAGCCTGTTGGTCTACCCTAGATAAAATATAGAGTAAGAGCACATGCGATTATACAATCGCTATATTCTTATTTTAATAACAATAAAAAGTTGTCTCTACCGTTTCGCCGACTTTGGAGTTGCACTTTACCGACCCCCCCTAATGTATTTCTATGTAAAAAAACTGATCAAGTTAAACTTGATCAGTTCTGTTTTATATGCAATTGACGAAATTCATTTGGATTCATACTGGTATGTTTTTTAAACATTCGCGAAAAATGAGAAAAATTAGCATATCCAATTTGGGTAGCTACTGCACTGATTGGTAGCTCAGTCTTTGCAAGTAGTTCTTGGGCAAGCCTTAGTCGTTCTTTAAACATATATTCCGAAATAGACATTCCAGTTTGCTTTTTAAAAATTCGAGTCAGATAGTCAGGATTAAGGAATACTTGATTAGCAATCTCTTCTCGAGGTAAATCTTCAGAGATATGAATCTGTATATACTGTATCACTTTTTCTACCACGCTTTGTGACTTTTCAAGTGACATTACATATTCCTTGGCTTTACTTATCATGTGTATAACCCATTCGAGCAAATCGCTCACAGAACACGGAGCGTTTAAACCTAACTCCTGAGAGTAGGCATCACTATATAGATGGTTCGCCTGAATCCCCTTAGACTGAAGGACATAAAACATCATTTGTTGAAAATCTTGATATAATCTATTCAACAAATCCGCATTTAAAAACTCCTTCTCCAAATTGTTTAGATACTTAGAAGCTTCAGCACATACTTCGTCAAAAGCCCCCTCTTTTAACATAACGGACCATAAGGTAATATTGGCGGGCGCATATTTAGATGAGTGGGTAGGAGATTTCGATAGCATGAATACTTTATTACTGTAAGCAACGTTATTTCTATCCATTTCATTGAGTTTATTAACCATTCCTAACATTTCATGAGCCTGGACGTTCTGCCCAATATAACAGGAGATATCACAGTAAAAATAACGACTACAATCATCGATGTACTTTTTACTAATAGTTTCTAGATCTAAAGAAAGAATTTGGCTAGCTTCGACAGATAATACAGCAAGCATCCTTCTGTTGTTTAATGCAATGATTAATCCATCTTGGCTAAGTTCAAGGAAGATCTCTTCGGCCGAATTTTTGAGACCATATTCCAGGATTTTTTCTTCTCTCAGACTCAAAGGTTTATGCCACCTCTGAATGCTTATGAGAATAGGTATAAAGACCATCTCTTCCAAGTAGGGAATATTTCGTTCAGCCGCAGCAAGCCTTACGGCATTGGAGATTGAGGGGACTGTTTGATTCAGTATATCCTGCCAGAAACGTTCAATTAACATAGGTTGATTTTTGAACCAATAATGCCCGAAACGACTATATTGGTCCATTTCTGATTCTTTATCAATCTTCTCTTTTGCTTTTTCAATCACTAATTCTAATTCAGCAAATGGCACTGGCTTTAAAATATAATCCAGACTTCCTAACTGAATAGCCTGTTTGGCATATCCGAAATCTGCATGGCAAGTCAAAATAATCGTTTCAGTCTTGGGATATCGTTCTCCTACCCATTCTGTTAACTCTAATCCTGACGTCTGCGGCATCTCAATATCACAGATCATAATGTCTATATGCTCTCTCTTGAACAGTTCTTTCGCTTGTTTTGCAGTATAAGCCGTAAATACAGTTTTGATACTAAGTTTTTCCCAATTGACACCTGACAGAATTCCTTCGACTGCATGGATTTCATCATCAACGATTAACATTCGATACATAGTGGGTCCACCTTTCTAAAAATCGTCCTTATAGGGAAGATTTATTTCAATTACAGCTCCATTAGGGTAACCATTATAACAAGATATTGAGGCATCATCACCATATAAAAGTTGTAATCTCTTCTTAACATTCCAGATACCAATATGTTCTCCTTTTTCATCTGTGATTCGATTTCCCGCGCGAATCTCTTCTAGAATCTCTTCTGAAAAACCCTTTCCAGTATCCCGAATAATGATTTCAACATAAGGAATAAATCCTGTTTCCTTTAAATCAAGAGTCACACTTAAATGCATTGCCTCTTCCAATGTAACACCATGTTTAATAGAATTTTCTAAAAACGTTTGAATCGTCAATGGAGGAATATGTAAATTATTCAGAAAAACAGGATAAGTGATCTCGCACTTTAATTGATCAGGGAAACGTAATTCTTGGATTTGAATATAGTTACGTACATGTTGGATTTCCTCCTGCAAGGATACAAAGGATAGATTGCTTCGAAACATATAACGAAAATACCGAACCAAGCACAGCGTCATCTCTTGAATGAGCTCAAAATTCTTCACTTGTGCCAGATTATACAGAATATTTAAAGTGTTCATAAAAAAATGAGGATTAATTTGAAGTTGGAGATGTTGGAGTTCCGCCTTCTGTTTATTCAATTGTTCTTCATAGACATTAATTTTTAATTCTTCAATCTGCGTAATCATTTTATTAAAAGTCTGATTCACCATCTGAAACTCATCTGAGGTTTTGTGATCCTCTACTCGTACATTAACAAGACCTTTGTTGATCTTATTCATTACAGTGATTAGACGATTCAATGGGACTAGCAACGATCGATGCAGGAACAATAGGCTTAAAGGTAATAATGCTATGGCAGAAAATGATATCCATTTGATTACCCATGTTATCATGGGGAGCTTTTGCAAAATTTGATCATTGGGAATAATGGCAGCCAAACTGAATTGACCTTCTTTAGACGTTTCCCCAACTACAAGCAAATTATTGTTGCTAACGGTTAAATAATCCTGTTGGAATCCTTTCGAAAGATCAATATCTTCATCGTAAAACAAATGGGTGCTGACCATAGATTTACCAGCAGAATTAACCAGTAGCGCATTACCTTTCGTTCCTAAATCAATCAGATTCATTGGACCTAATAGAGTATTGACATTTACCCAAGCACCTATATAAAGGTTCCCTGATTTTATCGTACGAAGAATATAACTGTTTTTTTCGATTTCTCTAACATACCAGTCATGAGCTACCTGTGCGTTCGTATTCGCAAGTTGATTTAAATGTTGAACAAGAAAACTTTCAACTTCTATCCGTTCAGAATAGGAAATGGAAGACTGAAAAACATCCAGCAAATCTTGGCGTTCATGATTAAATATAAAAAAAGCATCGATTGAATTATACAAAAGAATATTGTTAGATAAATTCATAGATACATTGTGTTTTGCGAGCTGATACTCATCTTCTGAATTAGGCATATCCATGGATTGAACATCATAATTGGCTGTAGACAATCCCAGTATATTATTTTCAGCAACTTGTAACTGAGTATCAATCTGACCCATGTACAAAGAAATGAGATTTTTGTTGGATATGGCCACCTGGTTACGGACAACATCTATACTGTAATAATTGTTGTATAAGAGCAGTGAGATAAGCGGGACAGTAACGATGAATAATGCGATAATCAACTTTAAACGAATGGAGTTCCAAGAAACATGCGGAAATCGAATACCCATGTGAAGTCCTCCTGTTTATTTTACGAATAATGTCTTCAACTTATTGGCAGTCGATCCTATTTTATCTTTGTTGATCTTATTTGCAAATAGATAGTACTTATCCAACATTCGCCTCTGGAACTGAATCACCTCTCTAATGTTGAGGGTTGTATTATGCTTCCCTCTAGCTTCGTCTATCAGTCAATTCCTTATTCCCGATAAATATAAAAGCCGTGTCTCCATTTAGAGGAGTACGCAGCTACTATTTTTACGTTTTATATACTGAAATTTGTTCTTGAAGACGTGAAGCCTCACCGTTCATTTCAGAAACGGATTCAGTGATTTCAAGTGTCGTTTGCTTCTGTACTTCTGCTTCTTTCACGACTTTTTCTATGCGGTTGTATGACATTTCAGCTATATCCGCAAGCTCTATTACAGATGTGTTGATCTCTTTTGTACCTATGGTCATCTGTTCAATAGCCGAAGTAACTTCCTGAGATTGTTTAGAGATAGCGATAGTATCTCGCAATATTATTCCAAATGCTTTCTTGGCTACTTGTAGAGTTTCTGTTGTAAGTTCCACTTCTGCCTTCCCAGCTTGAACTGTCGATACAGTTAAACGAGTATCATTCTGAATGTTTTCAACAATCCGGTAAATATGCTCAGAGGAACTACTCGTTTGCTCTGCAAGCTTACGAATTTCGCTCGCAACAACGGCAAACCCCTTCCCTCGTTCCCCTGCTCTAGCAGCTTCAATTCCAGCATTAAGTGAGAGAAGATTAGTTTGTGACGAAACCGCTTTAATAACATCCATGATTTGATTGATATCTTGGGACTGTTGCGTCAATTTGTTTGATATTTCAGCAAAAAGGAAAATGGTATGTTTCAGAGTGCTCATTCGCTCCTCTGTTTGATCCAATAATTCATTACCTTGAAGGGCCTGTTTTTTCATGGAAGTAGTTAGAGTCGCCACCTTCGTTGTAGACTCAGCTATATGTAGCGTTCCTTGAAACAGTTCATCCATCGCTAAAGCTGTTTCACTCGTCGTTTTCATTTGTTCCAGAGCTCCAAGAGCAATATTATTTAATGAATCTGTAATTCTGACCAATGTTTGCGATGAATCACGAGCGTGCTCTGATACCTTCATACTAGAAACAACTACTTGACTGGCTGTTTGCTTTGAGGTCTTGATAAAATTGGACAGACTTGCGCGCATTTGTTCCATAATAAGTGCTAATTGACCGATCTCGTCTTTACGTTTATAGTCGAGCGTGTTACTTAAATCCCTGACAGAGATCCGTGACGAAATGTTAATGAGTTTATGGATTGGTCGGGTTAGGGATAGTCCGAAATAATAAGATAGTAAGAATGAAGACGTCAATATAAAAATTTGAAAAATCAAGACGTTGCCGCGTGTTTCCTCGCTTGTTTTCACAACATGATTGAGCGATTCACTGAGTTTTTTTGTGTTTTGATTTCTCATATCGATGACTAATTCATTCAATCGAACCGCATTTTTAATGTCACCTCTAATATAATCAGAAAAAATTAGCATGATCTCTTGGATACTTTCGTTCTCCTCAGGAATCAGCCTAGCATACAGTGTTGCTTTCTCTCTAAAATCCTTTATGTATCCTTGAATTATTGGTTGCTTTGATGTTGGTATAGTAGATTCAGTAGATGGAAGTAGCATTTGTATCTGGAACCCATTTAAAAGTTGTTCAAGATCTTGAGCAATTAAGGCAGCTTTTAAAGTCCTTTCATTAGCTTTCTTTATTTCATCCACTTGTATGTTGGATTGTTGGAGTTGGTAGAGGGTAGTACTTAACAATAGTAACAGAATTATTCCAAAGGATAGGAAGGTTCGAGTACGAATGCTCATTTTGTTGTAGTCCCCTAACTAGTAAATTAATTTGACACCATCTTATAAAGAGCCAAGTTTACTTGTAATATTTCATTACATGATATCCCCTTCCACGTATAATTCAGCATTATAGTCACTACATCTACTATTCCAACATGAATAAACGGATCAAAACTACCACAATAACGACTTTATGATGTGCATTTGACGACATTTTTCGCATCAAATAATTACTACAATCTTGCCTGGTAATTTAGACATGATAGCTCTGGAGCGGTTTCATTCACTCTAAATCAAGGATCTTTTAGGCGTTTAGGCGGAATACGCTTACTCACGGCCACTTGGCTGTAAACTAATTAATAGGTTAACGAAAGTTGAATTAAATTAGCGACAGCTAGGAGTATATTTTATCTTCCATGGCTGCCGCTCTGAGGAAATATATATATTTAAATTGATCGAAAAGTAAACTATATATTTAGTTTAGTTTTTTAGTTTTATAGTTCTGTAATCGTTACCTGTGATGAAAATACCTTTCGTTCAACGTTAACTTTTTCTCCTGTAATCTCAAAGGAACCTTTTAATCGAATATCTTGGGATGAAGCACCTATAAATAATTCCATAGTTCCGGGTTCCACCACTTGATCCATGTTCAAGTCATGAAATGCCAGTTGTCTCATGTTCACTTTGAAAGTAAATGTCTTTGTTTTATTCCCATCTAGTGTAACCCGTGCAAATCCGACCAGCTGCTTAACAGGTCTTGCAACACTGCTTACTCGATCCCGGATATAAACCTGAATTACTTCATCTCCGGTAATCTGTCCTACATTTCTCAGCTTAAATTCGATGTTTAGTTCACCGTTTGCATAAACCGTTCTGTCATGTACCAAATCGCTGTATTCAAATTGTGTATAGCTTAATCCATGTCCAAACGGATATAGCGGTGCATTATGGTCCGTTTTAATGTAAGAAGCCCATTCATTAATATCAATATAGAGTGGCAATCTGCTATTATACATTGGAATCTGTCCTGCTTCTTTCACAATGGTCACCGGCAGCTTTCCGCTCGGGTTAGTCTTTCCCGTAAGTATGTTCAAAATGGCTTCAGCTCCAGACTGTGCCGGAAGCCAGGAATACAATACTGCTTTACTGTGTTCACTAATAAAAGGTGTAGCTAATGGTCGGCCATCAATAATAATTGAAATAACAGGTTTATTCAGCTTAAATACTTCTTCCATCATTTCCATTTGAGGTTTTTCGAGACCAATGTTGATGTTATCTTTGTTTTCACCGCAAGTAGCTTCCGGATCGATCATGCTTTCTTTGCCGCCTAAAACTGCAATCACAACATCCGCTTGCTCTACCGCATCTTTTACTGCTTCAATCCCTCCATCTATGGCCTTGAACATATTGCAGCCTTTAGCATGAAGCACATCATCTTTCCCAAACTCTGCTTCCATAACTTCTTTTACAGATTTACAATCTGGATAGAATAATTGAACAAATTCTTCGTTCGTTTTATAGACTCTTTTTGAGGAATCATCAGAATTTAAATTTTCTCTGAGCATATTCATAATAATTTCTTTTTGTTCAGGAGTTGGTTGTTCATCAAATTCAATTCCCATCAATTTTAATGACTCTTTATTGTCGGTAATGGTTCCTGTATAAATCATTCTCAGGAAAGTGTCTTCTTCGGATTTATCGAAGTCACTGCTTTTTGTGTTAGCCGATCCTACTGATGAATATCCCCCAAAGAAATTGGTTTTAGTATCTGTGTTCGGGCCAATTAGCGCTATTTTTAGCTTCTTTTTGAGTGGTAGAATGTTGTCCTCATTTTTCACCAAGACCATTGATTTCTCCGCAATCTCTAGTGATAATTCCGCATTCTCCACTTTTTTTATTTCATTGAAGAAATCTCCTTCCCCATAGGGATTCTCGAATAGTCCTAATGTGAACTTGGTCTCTAGAATCCGTCTTAGCGAAAGGTCAATATGTGCCTCTTCAAGTTCACCTGACTCAACTGCCTCTACCAAATGCTGGTAACATTGGTTGCCGGGCTGTTCTACATCCATTCCAGATTTTAATGCCAAAATTCCTGCCTCTTTAGCATCCTCTGCCACTCTATATCTTAAAAATGCATGTGTGATACTACCATAATCCGCTACAACCAGCCCCTGAAAGCCCAGCTTGTTTCTCAATATGTCCGTAAGAAGCCATTTTGACGTAGAAACTGCCTGCTCATTTAACATCCCATAACTATTCATTACAGCTTTTATGTTTGCCTCATGAATGGCTGCTTCAAAAGGAAAGCAATAACTATCCAATAAACTTCTCTCGGATATTTGCTGTTCTCCACCGCCTCGTCCCCCTTCGGCATTTCCGTAGCCGACAAAATGCTTGGCGGTAGCCATTATCTCATGATCCCCTTGTATTCCTTTGACAAAAGACACGCCCATCTGCGCAACTAAATAAGGATCTTCCCCGTAAGTTTCACCAACTCTTCCGAATCGTGGATCTCTCGACAAATCGAACAGAGGAGAATGTACGGCCTTGAATCCAAAGGCCAGTAATTGCTTTTTGACTACCGTACCCATTTTTTGTGCCAATTCCGGCTCCCAAGTTGAAGCAAGATTAAGAGACTGAGGAAATGTTGTTGCACTGGGGATCTGCGCCCCAGCTATTCCTTCACTGTGAATCAGCCCCGGAATGCCCAATCTCGTTTCCTCGACAAGAAATTTTTGTATGTCTTCTATAGTCTCCCTATCTTTTTTAAGGTCACCTGTAAAGGAATCATTTAAGTAACTTATAGTCCCAATGCCGTCCTTTAACTTTTCAGTTCTAGTGTCATAAATGGATTCTCCACCATATGAATTTGCACAATATAATTGGGCTACTTTCTCCCTCAATGTCATTCTTCCAATTAAATCCTCGACTCGCTCATGAATAGACTTACTTGCATCTTTGTAAATCATCTCTTACCTCCTAGTCATAATGTCTGCGTTTAGATAAACGGCACGAGCTAGCTCTTCTCTTAAAACGACTTTTATTATCATCTGACCATTTGATCTGTCTTCGTCTGTGCCTGCTGTACAAGTTCGAACGAAGCCTCTTTCACATCAATGGAACTTGTGCCGATATATACCTTGAAATCCCCCGGTTCAGTGCCATACGTCTGATTCGGATTCCAGTATACTAATTCCGCTTTAGAGATACTGAAGCAGATTTCTCTTGCTTCACCTGTTGCCAATTTCACTTTTTTAAATCCTTTCAGCTCCTTCACAGGACGAACCACGCTGCCATACAGATCCTGGATGTACATCTGAACGGTTTCTTCTCCCGAGACCGCTCCTGTATTCGTAACTGTTACGCTGGCAAATATTGTTTCCGAATCTGTCATCTGTGTTTTCGATAATCGAATGTCCGAAATCTCAAAAGTTGTATAACTTAAACCGTAACCGAACGGGTATAGCGGGTCATTGGAGCCATCGATATATCTAGAAAAGAACTTTTCCCCCTTATTGCTTTCCGTTACGGGTCTCCCAGTTTTAAAGTGGTTATAGTATACCGGTACTTGTCCGATATGTACGGGGAAACTCATCGTAAGTTTGCCGGAAGGATTATATTTCCCCAGGAGCACATCGGCTATGGCATGCCCCGCTTGAGATCCTAGAAACCAAGTCTCTACAATGGCATCCACGTGGCGCTCAAACCAATCCAGTACCAGAGGCCGTCCATTAGTCAGAACCAATATAGTTGGCTTGCCCACGCGAACAACGGCCTCCGCAAGTTCCTGTTGCACCTTCGGTAGTGTAATATCCATGCGGGACGCAGCCTCACCAGATAGTTCACTGCTCTCTCCGAGCGCAAGAATGACGATATCGGCTTGTTCCGCCGCTCTGACAGCCTGCTCAATTCCCTCTTCCAATGCTTCTTCAACCTTACAGCCGGCTTCCACCATCAGATGTGTCTTCAAAATCCCGTTCTTTTCCAGACCTTCTCTCAGCGTTATAGTCTCTTTCGAATAGCGGGACCACTGCCAAGGACCCAGCATATCCTTGCTATCGCCGAATGGACCGATCAACGCAAGCTTCTGTTCCTTGTTGGCAAGCGGGAGAACGTTGTTATTTTTCAACAGAACTATGGACTTCTTCGCCAACGTTAGACTTGCCTCCAAATGATTCGGATGAAAGTGATATTCCTTTTCTTTCTCCGGACGAACATAGCGAAACGGATCATCCATAATCCCGATCTTATACTTATAGGTCAGGATTCGCCGCACGGCTTCATTTAATTGATCTACGGCAACGAGACCTTGTTCAATTAATTCATGCAGATGATCATACGAACGGGTTACCATTTCGATATCCATGGTTGCGTCAAGTGCTTTTTGTGCTGCTTCCTTACTGTCTTTCGCATTTCCATGAGCGACAATTTCATCGATGGAGCCATAGTCGGAAATCAATATTCCGTCAAAGCCTAACTCTCTTCGAAGCAAATCGTTAAGGATGTAGCGGCTTGCTGCCACAGGCACGCCTTGATACGTATTAAAGGAATTCATAACTGAACCTGCTCCAGCTTCAACCCCTGCTTGAAAAGGCGGCAAATACATATTGCGAAGTGTGCCTTCAGAAATATCCACTGTATTATAATCCCGCCCTGCTTCCGCTGCCCCGTATGCGATAAAATGTTTCAAACAAGCAATAATTGTTTCTGGATCGAATAGGCTGTCCCCTTGAAAACCTTCGACTTGCGCTTTGGCGATTAGGCTGCCCAAGTAAGGATCCTCGCCTGCGCCTTCAACGACACGTCCCCAACGCGGGTCTCGTGTAATATCCACCATCGGCCCATGATTGTAGTTTATACCGGTAGCACTGGCTTCTTTTGCTGCAATCGCGTTAGCTTCTTGGATTGCTTCCATGTCCCAGCTACAGGACCAGGCAAGTGGTACGGGGAAAACCGTCTGAAAGCCGTGGATCACATCGAAGTTAAATAACAAAGGAATACCATGGGGAGACTGTTCTACCGCAATTTTCTGCAATTCAAACACGCGATTACTGTTTACAGCAGAAAGTACCGAACCCACGCGGCCTTCCCTAATCAGTTTCTCTGGCGTGTCAGACTCGACATCAGATCCGAGGGAGAGGTTGGTCGACATACACTGGCTCATCTGACCGATTTTATCAGTGATGGACATTTTTTTCAGCAGGGCTTCAACTGCTTGACGGATCTCATGATCATCGCGTTGCCGTACATCTTTCTTCCGGTAAGGAGCGAGCGTTGAGATCAGTAAATCTTCGAGGGAGGGACCTGTTCCTTTCGAACCACTCACGAAGAAGTCTTCCTGGTGGGGAAGTTTGATCCTGCCTTGGAATCCCTGATCTTCAAAGGTCAAATCAAATTCGAAAGATTCACCAGGGACAAACTGTGACATGCCTCTGGCTTGTAACATATTCCCTTCAACCGTCACGGTGTGGATTTCAACTGGAAATGGAAAGGGTTCAAGGATAACAGATAATGCAATATCTTCTTTATTTTCGATGATGAACTGCATCTTAATCGTCGTATCTGGTGTTTGATGCAGAAAATGCCAGGTGCCGATCATACGATTCAACTCACTTTCAAGGAATAATTTGAAACGATCTCCGAACGGAAATATTATAAAGAGCACAGCATGTCTACTGCGCTCTGACAAACCGGGTAATGATTATTCTTCTATATTAGGAATGCCTTTTAGTGAGGCGATTCCAATTCGTTACCTGACTTGTCTCACAAGATGAGGTGTAACTTTGGTAATCGTATACCGTATTATATTGTAATAATGGTGTCTGAATGGTCGTACTCCATTGTTCAATCAATGTCTAGTCTCCTTTCGATGTGTGAACTTCGACCAATGGAATATGTGGAAGTTGATTGGAAAGAAAAAGCGTCGAGTAGGATGGTAAAAATGAAAAACTCTCTGCGCAATGATAGATTTAGGAGCACCTCGATTCTTTCTATGATATATCTACACGGTTCCTCTTCTCTGCTCTTCCAAAGACATTTCGTTGTTGATTGTAAAACAAACCGCAACGACGCATGCTGTAAGCGTGAAAATCTCTACTATTCTTCTCACTATCGCTAGAGCAGTATCATCAGTTTGACAGCTGCAGCACACAAATATAACCCGACAGAATTGTAATTAAGCCAAATATGTTGTACCAGTCAAAGTGTATGTCCTAGTGATATAACGCATTGCCCAGTCTAATCATTAGGGTAATTAAAGTGGGCTAGATAGAATAAATCATACGCAAAAGCACGACCTTTCATAGGTCGTGCTTATGGTTAGGTACATTTTATGTTAGGAGATCTTTATCTCGTTAATACCGCTTTCTCCGAGCAATATTAAAAGATAAGTGCCTGCACAATCAACGGTTTCGGTATCCTTAGGTAACGAAGCCACGGAGAGGAGATAATGGTTAACAGAAAGGGTCATATGCTTCTTTAATGAAATACCGTCGGCTGGATTACCGCTAAAATAAGTATAGACTTCGGTCTGGATGCGGAAAGTCTCCGCTATTGTATCAAAATGAATCTCTCCGGAATCTGAGCAAGAACACGGTCATCAGGCAAATTCTATGATCAGAACCATTTAATAAAAATTATTAAGTGCTATACCGTTCTGACACCGAAAAAATACGGAAACAAGAAAAGTTTGATGATTTATCCTTTACTGAATCTTAAATAAGCATGAATTTCAAGTTACATGCCCGTCGAATACTAATTCTTAGGATTGGTTTCCATTCTCATTTGATTGATGTTGCAGTTTCTGCATAGGTATACGGATGATAACGTCAGTACCTAATCCGGGCTTACTATGGAACGTAAGTCCGTAACTTGTACCATAAAAAAGATGAATTCGCTCATTAATGTTTCGTAGGCCGTATCCACTACCTTTCGTTTGATTGTGGAGCTCGCTAGTGAGTAATCTGGATACGGTATCCGGGGACATGCCTTCACCATCATCCGATACAATTATCTCAATATTGCCTTTGATGAGACCGCCCCTTATTCGAATCGTACCGGCTTCTTCATCTGTGCATAATATTCCATGGATGATGGCGTTCTCTACAATAGGCTGTAGTGTGATTTTTAAAATGCCACACTCTATAATTGCTTCATCCACCTGAATATCCAGTTGGATTTTACTGGCGTATCGGGCGCTCTGTATTTGCATATAACTGCTGACATGGAGAAGTTCATCACGGATGGAAATGATCGTATTCCCCCCGCTTAAGCTAAGTTTGTAGAACTTCGAGAGCGAGGTCACAACCTGTCCTATCTCGTCGGTCATTCCGCTACGTGCCATCCATTTCATCAAATCAAGTGTATTGTATAAAAAATGAGGATTGATCTGTGCTTGAAGCGCTTTCAACTCTGCACTCTTGATTTCTTGACCAGAGCGGAACTGTTCTTCTAACAATCCCCCGATTTTATGAACCATATAATTATAATTCTCGATTAACTCCCCGAACTCATCCCTGGACGAGGGTAGTGAGAGTGCTACGACGTTGCCCTCTTGTACATTTCGCATTTTACGCATGATCCGAGTTAAGCGTGATGTCATATAATTTGAAATCAAAACGGATAGGAGCAAAGCGATTAAGCCAATAACGATGAGCAAAAGAACTGAGTTTTTTAGCATGGCTTTGCTTTCAGCAGCAATTTCCTCTAACGGAATTACTGTAACCATATACCAATCGGTTCCGGGAATCATTTTGCTCTGTAGATAAACTTCAGAGTTCTCCAATTTAACAAAATGAGGGTCCCTCTTAGAGGAATGAATTACCTGATCCTGATCAATATTATATTCCTGTTGAAGCGAGAGATTAGAACTTGCAACAAGTTCCCCATTGGAATTTTGAATATATGTCAAGCTATTCTGAATGGGTGCGGCATTGTTTAGAATATCAGTGACCATGCTGAGCGGAATATCCAATCGGATAACGCCAAGAAATTCCGAATAATCATTGGGATTACGAAATGGCCGGAGAACCGCCAAAAAATCATTTTTATTTGCCTCGGAATCTGTAAAGTAAGAGTTCGGTGCCCACAAAATCCCTTTACTACTCTCCATCATTCGCTTGAACCAATAGGTCTGACGTGCTTTCTCCAGACTAAAGAGGTTAATGTTCTCATTTGAATAGAACAATTCCTCATTAACGAATAATTTGACGTTTTGAATATTACTGTGGTCTTCCAAGGAAGATAAGAATGGCTTCAAATCGAGAAAATCTCTGTACTGTATGAAGAAATCATCAGTGCTTCCTTCGGATGTCATCACATCGGTAAGCATTTTCTCTGATATAAGAATATCACTCGCTGTACGAATTTGTTGAAATTTGAAGGAAAGAAAAGAGAATGACTGGTCAAAGTTTCTTTCCACAGAAAATGAAGTCCTATTTAAAAACTGTTTGTACTGTTGCTCAGAAGACAGATAGAAATACCCGCCGAGCGGAAGTATGATCAGTGTGAAGAAGGAAAGGATCAGTTTATTTCTAAGCTTGAGATCAGAAAAAAATTGGAAAAACCGTGCTTTCTCCTTCATTTTCATCCTCCAAGCCCCTCCCTATATTCTGATGGATTGTACCCTGTCAATTTACGAAAACATTTAGCAAAATAGTCTCCATTGTTATATCCCACGCTCAACGATACATCAGCCACCTTGCGCGAGGGATCACGCAATAGCTCCTTCGCTTTATTAATCCGATAATTCGTAACATACTGATTAATCGTTTGGCCAGTCTCCTGTTTAAAGCGGTTACAAAGATAGGAGGTCGTAAGCATCGTATGGGTACTGATTTTACTGATGGATAGATGAATGTCGGAGTAATGGTCATGAACATATTGAAGAATTCCGTTAACAATACCACTATACGGAGATTGCTCCATAATAGATGACGAATAGTGCTCCACCTTCATGACGATCAAATCTTTCAACTCGCTCAAGGTTTCTAATTCGTGCATCATGTTCCATATCGATCTCGAGCTCTCCGTATTATCGAAGAGGTGGATATTTCGTTCTCCTGAAGCACGAATCAATGTCATCAAAAGCTGGAAATACATTTCTTTTACATAATTGACCATGGTGTTTTTATGCTGCTTGATATCAAAGGTGAGACTGGAAATAAGCCGAATCGCTTGCTCAATTTCCTGTTTGGAGAGATGTTCCCCAAAAACTGTCACTAAGTTAGGATCAATGGAATACGCAGGTGTCTGATTCTCGTGATACCCGTAAACGGAATATCCGTTATAGAACATATGCTGCAAGGCTATTACCGCTGTACTATAGGACTTTTCAGTAGCCGACAGCCCAATGACGGTTTTGCCTGAAGCAATGAATACCATTTCTTTGTCTGGCAGGATATCCAATAAGTTCGAGGCAAATCGGTCAGCAGCATTCTGGAGTTCATCCAGATTGCCTGAGACGACGTACAGGTGTATGACGATATGAGATTCGTCCTTCACAGCCGCGATCCCCGTGGTGCTGGATTCTGTCAGCAAACCAGAGACTAAACCATAAATGTTTTCTACAGTCAATTCCAATCGTTGTGGATTCAGCATGTTTTTCTTACGAACCTTCACCAATAAAGATTGCAAACGCATTCTGGATGGAAAAGTATATCCTGCTAATTTAACCAACTCATCAATCCGTTCTTTGCTACATTTGGGTTTCGTAATTGCTATCGCGAGTTCGCTGGAGATGAGTGGTATAGCTGCCAACATCATGTTCGTTTCCACTTTGGCATTCTGCCCTGTCGACCGAGTCTGAGAAACTCCCAACTGGAGAGCATCTTGTAGTTCGTTTATTTCTATGGGTTTCTCAACGTATGAGACTGCTCTCAATTTTATTGCGGATTTCAGATATTGTTTGTCAGAGAATCCACTCATGAAAATAATCTGACAGTTCGGATTGATTTCCCGATAAGCGGTTGCAAGCTCAACCCCGTCCATTTTGGGCATACGTACATCGGTTAACAGAAGCTCGGGATGCTCTTGGCGTGCGATATCTAACGCTTTACTTCCATTGCTCGCTTGCAACACTAGATCGATGCCGAACTGGTCCCAGTTAATCGCCCCAATTATCCCCTGAAGCGTAAATGGATCATCATCTGCAATTAGAATCTTCATTTCGAAATGCTCTCCTGTCATGGACTTATTTTTATTTCCGATCCTACAATATATTTGGCTAGATTACAATTTTGTCGGGTTTTATTGGTGTTGGATAGCTGTCAAACTAACGATAACGCTTTCATGATTATTACAAAAAGAATAGGAGGTTTCAACAGTGAAACGTGAATCGTTGCTAAAGCATCTGATTAAGAATCGACTATTGGTATTTATGGCCTTACCTGCTGTGGTCTTCTTTTTCATTTTCAACTATTTACCCATTGCAGGGTTGGTGATCGCATTCAAACAATACAACTACCAAGATGGTATCTTTGGTAGCCCGTGGGTAGGATTAGACAATTTTCGATTCTTCTTCATTTCAGGTAAGGCTCTACTTGTGACGACTAATACGTTCTTGTACAACATTGCGTTTATTATCGTCAACAACATTTTGGAGATTGTACTTGCAATCGCGCTTGTAGAATTATCAGGGAAGTGGTTCCGTAAGATTACGCAATCGATGCTATTTCTTCCTTATTTCGTTTCTTGGGTAACCGTGGGGTTACTGGTCTTCGGTTTTGCTGATTTTGATTCAGGTATCATTAATGGTTTCATGCGATCCTATGGATCCGAGCCCATCGATATCTACAATACCCCCGATTACTGGCCGTTATTGATTATCCTTGTCAGTGCATGGAAGTCTGTAGGGTATGGAATGATTTATTACCTGGCTGCCATTATGGGCGTGGATAAGGAAATTTACGAAGCTGCTCAGATTGATGGTGCGAATATATTCCGCCGGATATGGCATTTGACCTTACCCTTCCTTACTCCAACCATTGTTATCCTGGTGCTTCTTGCAATTGGGAATATCTTCAGAGGTGATTTTGGTTTGTTCTATCAGTTGGTACAGAATAACGGTGTTCTATATGATAAGACGGATGTCATCGATACTTTCGTTTTCCGTTCTTTGCTCTCAACAAGGGAGGAAGGTATGGCAGCTGCCGCGGGCTTCTACCAATCCATTTTGTGCTTTGTCACCATCATGATTGCGAATTATGCGGTCAAAAAATATAACAAAGATTATTCTCTGTTTTAGAAAGGGGCTGCCAACTTGAGAAAACCATCTGGAGATATCGTACTTTTTAATGTTCTCTCTTATCTATTGCTGGGTGTCTTTGCAATCCTGTGCTTCGTGCCATTTCTAATGGTCCTATCTTCCTCATTAACTGATGAACAGGAAATTATCCGTAACGGTTATACCCTTTTCCCGACTGCTTTTTCTTTAAAGGCTTACGAAGTCGCGCTTGAAAATCCAATGGTGATACTGAGAGCCTATGGCGTAACGGTACTGGTCACGGTGGTTGGTACCATAGCCAGCGTGTACCTGATGGCTATGACGGCTTACGTTATTCATAAACGTACGTTTCGCATAGCTAACGGCTTGGCTTTCTATTTCTTCTTCACTACGCTGTTTAATGCAGGTCTGGTGCCTTGGTACATCCTAATTATGAAATACTTGAATTTGAAAGATAATTTGCTTGTTTTAATCATTCCAGCACTCTTTAATGTTTTTTACATCATTGTGATGAAAGCATTCATGCGAGGAGTACCTGAAGCACTTAGTGAATCCGCCTTCATAGATGGAGCAAACGAATTTCGTATATTCACTTCCATCATTCTTCCCGTATGCAAACCGGTACTTGCAACAGTCACGCTCTTCGTTGCCTTGCAATATTGGAATGATTGGTATTTATCGATGCTATTTATATCAGACGAGAACTTGCGACCGTTGCAACTGCTTCTTTACAATCTTGTCACGAATTCCGACGAGTTGCGAAGAATCTCAGCGTTATCCAATGGAGGAGCTTCTGTTGATATGAGTAGTATGCCGCAAAACTCTCTTAAGATGGCTGTTACCATGATCTCAATAGGTCCTATTCTTTTTCTATATCCCTTTATACAACGATTCTTTGTGCAAGGGCTGACTTTAGGTGCTGTGAAAGGTTAGTTTCGGCAAACTGTCGATTTAACATATACTACTTATAGGAGGGTCAACATGAAAAACAAACGAAGCAAGTGGTCTAGCACGCTGGCAATTGTTATGGTCTTTGCATTGGTCTTGTCAGCTTGTAGTAATTCAGAGCAAAATAGTTCATCTGAGTCAGAGAACAATGAAGTCGGTAAGGTCACTCTTAAGATGATACTTCTCGGTGATAAGCCGGCTGATGCGGATCTTGTTTATCAGGAATTAAGCAAAATGGCACAGAAAGATATCAATGCAAAAATTGAAGTGACTAACTTTACCTGGGGTGAATGGGCACAGAAATACTCCCTTCTTTTCTCAGCAGGAGAAGATTTCGACCTGATTTATGCTTCGAACTGGACCGACTATCAAGGTTTTGCCAGTAAAAATGGGTTCTTGGAATTGACCGAGGATCTTTTATCCAAGAACGCGCCAATCACTTGGGAGAAAACACCTAAGGATGCTTGGGAGCAGGCAAAAGTAAATGGAAAGGTATACGCTGTACCTCAGGCAGTTCAGGAGAATGGAGCAATTGGATTCTTACTGCGCGGAGACCTAAGAGAGAAAAATAATGTGCCGCCGGTTAAAGATATGGCTGGTTTGGATACCTATTTAACGGCAATTGCAAAGAACGACCAAGGAATTACTCCGTTTGCTTATCATCATTCAACGGAAAATTTCATCCGAACCTTATTTGATCCGAATTTAGAAGCGCCTGACAACATAGGTGTGCCATCAAACCAAGCCCTTTCCTGGAATGTTCACAGTAAAGAAGGAATGCAAGCTAAGGTTACTTTCGAAAATGAAGGGTACAAAAATTTTGCGAATACAATGTTCCGCTGGCAAAAAGAAGGTATCCTCTCGAAGAATGCATTGTCACAAAAAGAAAAATCGCCTGAGTTGTTTGAAGCAGGAAAATCGGCAGTTCAGGTTTCGTCACTTGATCAAATTTCAAACACAGCTGTAACCATTGAAAAGAAACATCCAGACTGGAAGGCTGAGATATTCATGCCTGAAATGAACGTTGTTCCTTCTGGTTACATGCAAAATGGAGTAGCAATAAACGCTCGTTCCAAAAATCCTGAACTTTCGCTTCAATTCCTGGACCTACTAAAGTGGAACAAAGAATACTCAGATCTAACCTGGTATGGAATTAAAGGTAAGCATTGGGAGCCTGTCGGGGACGACCGATTCAAAGAACTTGCAGATTCTTCAAATTATCCTCCTGGAGCAAATGACCCATGGGGATGGCGCGGCCCTAATGAAAGATGGAGCGTTGAATCACCTGATGAAATCGTCAAAGAACTAAGAGATTATCGGAAAATTGAACACAAATATCCATATGGGTCTAACTTTATCTACAGTGACGCTAATGTGAAGAACGAAAATGCAGCCATTCAAAATCTCGCCGAACAATACATGAATCCGGCTAGCGTTGGCCTGATCGATTATGAAACCGCTTATGCGAGATTTGAGTCGGCTGCCAAGAAAGCAGGTCTGGACACAACCTTAAAAGATCTGCAGGCACAGCTTGACGCATACAAGGCAGAAAATCCATAAGAAGAAAATCAGCCGTATTGCTTCCGACTCGGAAACAATACGGCTGATTTTGTATTTCGTTCATTCCCCCACTTCCATGCTGAGTCGGATTTGGCCACGTTTCTACTACAGGATGCGCGGGCTATCACGGAGATATCACATGATCGTTGTTGCACCGATTCGCGAAACCAATATCGAATATCCTACTTGGGAATGTCCCCCGCCCGAACTGAGCGATGAAACTCCTGCAAAAAACTCTATGACCATAACTTAGGACTTCTTGGTTTACTGGCTCCTAATTACCTTTATGCACCTGATTATATATCCAAGCGAGTAATGCCAGACTGTAAGCAAAAAAAGAGTGGTACCCTTCTTTTTTTTTGGGGTAAATAACTTCGTTTTCAAGCCTAACTCCCAACTATTCGACGAGTGGGAGTTGGAACTTTACGAACAAGATATCCAAGTGATAAAACGACTACTGTCACACGTTACTCTGCCCGTAAGCTTAATGAATTATTAAATTAATTAGATGTATGCCTAATCAGAAATAGGACCATATTCTTGTCCATTTCGGCAATCGGTAGAAGTTCTTGTCCTTAATAGCTACTTTCTGTATCAATATTTCACTGTTTTGATACCTATCTGCCTATGTGTACCTCTTAGCATGCCAGTTGTTCCATAACAATTTAAATATTTTTGTGTATTATGGTGTTAAAGAATGTATGTGTTCGTTGTTTAGATATTGATCTAATCGGTAATCGGTACAAGTTCTTGTCCTCAACTGCCAGTTTCAGTCTGATATTTCGCTTTTTAATGCCTAGCCGACAGTGTTTTTACCTCTCATCGTGTCGGTTTTCCTTTATCAATATGAACATTGTTATGTATTATGGTATTTAATGAATTTGTAAATGCGTGTGCTTAATGTTTAGAGATACACCTAATCGGCAATCGGACTATGTTCTTGTCCCTTGACACTTTGCCCATACATCATTTTGTGATCATCGGTATTTGTAGTATATTTAGAAGCCAATCACATATGAACGGGCTGCTTTTTATGTTTGATTGAGCTAACGTTTCCCGTTAGCTTATTCCCATTCCTTCCAAAAGACCCATCCTCCATTTTTAAGCGAAAAAAGTGATTTACACTGCTTGCATCTCAGAATCGAACCAGAAGGATATTTTGGATTATCGATATACAGTTTGGGAACACATTTCTCGTACCCACATTTTGGGCATATCTGTCTCATACTTTTCTTTGTTTTCAATTTCTTACCTCAATTTATTCTTATATTTTCTTTACTTTAGCATCGTTCATTAAAACTAAACTGCCCGTTAATTTAATGAATTGACGGGCAAAATACCGATTAGATGTTCATCTAATCGGTAATCGGCCTATGTTCTTGTCCATTCCGGCAATCGGTACAAGTTCTTGTCCTTGGCTCGGGACAAGAACTTGTACCGATAAATTAAAAAAGCCGCTAAAATAGCGACTTCAATGGGACCATGTTCTTGTCCCTCGACACTAATGCTTCATCCATATACTAAATAAATAAATAAAGCTAAGGATCGCCCTTGTCGGGAAACGATCATTAGCTTTATTTTCATCAGAGTGATCTCTGGAACTATAGGTGATAAACTCTACACTATCTAGTCGGGTCTCGGTGCCACTTATCATCTCCCATTATTCTATCAACAATATGATGAGCTTCCCAAGCAGCCGCCATCTCTAACCCTTCACATTCTTCGCGAGTAGAAGGTCTAATCTCTCCCAAATGATATATTTCATACCCTCCTGATATCCTATCAATGATACAGGCAGGTGGGGGCCACGCCTCTTCTTCATACGGGAACGGACGATTCTCAACGACCGGCCAATCGCCTGATTTCAGTACATCATCATACACACCCACGATAAATTGGTATTCCTCTTCTTGAGGTATCTCTTCTATCGTGTCACTTATCACATTATAGATTGCAATGCTGGCATCTTTAAGCCTTCTCCCAAAGGCAAACTTACCGTTAGGCAGAGGTATAGCGTAGATATCACCCAATTTTATTCGTTTACGTCTCGTATTTTTCACGGTTTTCCAAACTCCTTCGTTGCGGCTTTAATATACTTACTGTACTTCTTATTTTTTGGAGAAATTCCATTATACGCATTACCAGAAGTGCCCTTTTCAGATTTGGCTCGGCCATTTTTTATGATCATTTGCTGTTCTCGTCCACGTATTGCATTTTTGTTACTTGAAGACTTATCTATGTTGGAATATTTACTAAATGAAAAATTTGCTAAATGTTGTCCGTTCCCCAAATACTTATTGCATTTTGGGCTGTACTCCACTCTATATTGATTGATAAATGTCTAATCGGTAATCGGACTATGTTTTTGTCCTTTTCGGCAAAGGAACCAAGTTCTTGTCCTCGGCTTGGGAAAAGAACTTGGTTCCTTAAATCAAAAAAGCCGCTAAAATAGCGACTCTGAATGGAACAATGTTCTTGTCCCTCGACAATCATCCGCTTGTGTTTTTACTGCGATTTCTCGAAGGTTGCAATTTCTGCACTTCTATATCACTATCCTGCCCGTTAGCTTAATGAATTAACGGGGAAAACGATTAAATATACACCTATTTGTGAATAGGAACATGTTCCTGTCAAATCTGGTAATAGGTACAGGCTTTTGTCCCAGATATCAGCACAAAGTAAGATAGTTCATATGTTTCTCCTCCCTTGACCCAGAGTCACATTCAGCATTCACCGTATCCCCCTAGTGTTGAAGCTGGTCTCTTGATCATAATCCATCCTTTATTGTGTTAACAACTCAAAAGAGACTTACTTCTCAAACGTAGATATACATCTAATCGGAAATGGGAACATGTTCTTGTCCATTTCGGCAATCGGTAGAAGTTCTTGTACTTGGGTTGGGACAAGAACTTCTACCGATAAAATAAAAAAGCCGCTAAAATAGCGACTTTAATGGGAATATGTTCTTGTCCCTCGACACTTAAAACAAAAAAAGCCGCTATAATAGCGACTTTATGGGCTGACCGACTGAGTACGTCTCCCCCTGTTCATCATAACTGTATTGCTGTATTCTCTGACCAGATTGGTCTTTCACTTCAACTAATTGATTCAGTGCATCATAAATATACGTTTGTTTGCCATCGTCCTTTTCCATTGACAGATGTCAACTGATTGGCGTTATTATGCGTATATGTTGTTATTTGCTCTTGCCCACTGCTGACGTCTACCTTCTACGTACGATTACCCTCCTTGTTAGACCCTGTAACTCCTTTTTCGAGCTCTAATAAGTATTCTGTCCATCATTAGGTAATTAGCTAACTCGTTTTCATGAAGGCTAAAATGAAGTTCATTACAAATATCACATTCATCATAATTAAAAAAGATTCGATTGCCTAAAACTGCTGGAATAACATCTGCCTCCTTTTTAAAAGGCACATAGGAGGCCCTTTGACCGCAAAAAGGCAAATTCTATCTTGGTAATTCCCTATTTGTACATACGAGAGGTAACCACTTGTGGGAGCGATGCCCTTCACACTTTACCTGTTTTCTTGGATCTGAAAATCATGAAACTAATCGCAGCCAAAACCCACACACCAATGCCACCATATAGCATTACCAAGCCAAAGCCGTGCACAAGAGCTTTATGGACCAAGGCTCCTGACGTATCTAGAGAGGACAGTTCTGGAAAACTCTGCTTGAGAGATGTAAAATTTCCGGCCGCTATTTTCTCAGCTAAAGTCCGCAATTTCGTTGTATCGAAAATCCCATGAAGTGCTCCCTTCAAATAAGACAAAATACCATTCTGCAAAATGAATCCCATAACAGCGATGTTAATAGCTAGACTGATCAATCTGGCACTCATGTCTATACCCGAAGCCATGCCTGCACGTGTAATCGAAACCGAGCCAGTCGTCGTGTTGGTTACAGGCGTGTTCGTCAATCCCAGCCCGATACCAGCAAGCAGAGAACCTGGAAGCATGGTTAGCCAGTTGGCGTTATCTCCTCCACTACCATATTTCATTAAAATGAAGCCCGTACCGATGATGAACAAGCCCAATGGAATAACTATACGCGGCTGATAACGGAGCGAAAGGCGCTCTGCCAAGGGAGGGATCACCAAGGTTGGCAGAGCATAAGCCAAGAGAGACAGCCCAGCAGCTACAATGCCATAACCAAGACCGCTCTGAAAATAAATCGGCAGATAGATCATGAACGGCCAGAAACTGAAATTCATGCCGATAGAGCCAAGAAGAGCACCGGAAAAATTACGTATCTTGAATACGGAAAAGTCGAACATCGGATGGGCGCTAAGCGTTTCCGCAAAAAGAAAAATAATGAAGCTTGTTGATGCTGCAACAAGAACGCCTATGGATACTACGCTAGTAAAGCCATGTTCGGTTCCTTGAGTGATAAAGTATGCCAGACCAAAAACCGTCAACGAAAGCGTGACGATGCCAATAATATCTAGTTTTTCCGCATGAGGATCGCTTGATTCATCCACACCGCCAAAAACAAGGATCAATGTGAGGATAGTCAGTGGGACGTGGATCAGGAAAACCCAATGCCAGTTTAATACGGCCACAATCATCCCCCCAATAATGGGTCCAAAACCAAGGCCGATACCAAATACGATCCCCCATACTGCAAAGGCTTTGCTACGCTCCCGCTCCTCCTGAAACCGATGCGAAAGAATTGCAATCTGGCAAATCTGCATTGCACCCGCACCCACACCTTGAAGAAATCGACTGATGATTAGAACCGATGTGTTTTGTGCCAAGCCACAAATCAAAGATGTAATACCAAACAAGACGAGGCTAATAATAAAAATACGTCTCCTTCCATAACGGTCAGCCAGCGTTCCCACTGCCATCAGAACCGTCGCACAGGCAATGGTGTAGGCGTTCATAATCCATTGCATATCCTTGAGGTTTCCATGCAGCACCTTTTCCAAGGTAGGCAGAATTACTGGCACACTGGAAATTTCGAGGCCAAACATTAGTGCGGACAAACATATCGCAGCCAATGCGATTATATTTTTGCTAGAATGGGAAATAGTCATTGAAAGTACCCTCCAATATAAACACGTACATATAACTCTTCTGTAATTACTTTATTTATTTCATATCTACTCATTGCTTGCCATCCTCTCTGACTTCTCATGTATAATTTACGTGTGTCTTATTATATAATTTATATCTTCCATTTTACATATCATATAAAATCAAATATGATAATTATGCTAAGTAATAAAAGCTATTTTCTTCAAAACACCTTAAATTTAAAGGAGCTTATTCAAATGGATCATGTAGATAAACAAATACTCTTCTATCTTCAAAAACAGGCGAGGATTTCAATGACTGAGCTAGGCAAAAGCGTTGGGTTATCCCAACCTGCCGTAACGGAACGAGTTAAGAGAATGGAAGAGAAGGGAATCATCGAAGAATATCACACCGTTATTTCTCCTGAAAAAATTGGGAAGCATGCGACTGCCTATATGCTTTTTCAAACTAGAGACTGCTTGGCATTTCTTGATTATGTCCATGCATCTCCCCATGTTGCTGAGTGCCACCGCATAAGCGGAGAACATAGTTATTTATTAAAAGTTGTAACAGAATCCACACGCACGCTCGAGGAGTTCAGCAATCAGTGCGATAAATATGGAACCTACACCATCTTGATTGTCATGTCTTCACCGATCGATCATAGTCTTCTCATTCGTTCTCTCGAAGAAGCCAATAGAGCGGACTAATTCCAAGCTGAACTTCCAAAATCATAATCAAGTTCTATATCAACGGACGTTTACAGATATAATAAGGGCCTTAGTCCGAAGAAACTCAGGACCAAGGCCACTTATCTCATTTTTTTACTGTGGAGAATTTCATTTTAATCAATTCCTACGGTCCGATGTCATACAGATCAGAGGTTTTAACTACATATGCTTAATTTTAGATAATCATCTAATCGGTAATCGGACTATGTTCTTGTCCATTTCGGCAATCGGTACAGGTTCTTGTCCTTGGCTCGGGACAAGAACCTGTACCGATAAAATAAAAAAGCCGCTAAAATAGCGACTTTGAATGGAACAATGTTCTTGTCCCGTGACATCTCTCTGTGAGATCCCTAATACCTTACCTATCATAGCCTTTTCGTTTTAAATTAAACCTATGCTATCAACACTCAACTTGCTCCGTCAATTAACATTTATGTTAAATTCTTAAAAGGGCAGAAATTAGTTAATCTGCCCTTTTCTTTGAAAGTTATTGTTTGTTAATGAGATAGGATTCATTCGTTCATTGTATATCCCCCTCATCATTTCTAATTTAGTGTCCATGTAGAAATTCTTAAAGGGTAAGACCACCATCGGCTACGATAATGGAACCTGTCATATAACTTGATCCATCCGAAGCCAGGAATGCAACGACTTGAGCGAGTTCCTCTGGTTCAGCAAACCGTCCAATTCTCATATTAGGGAATTCTTCTGGCATATATTCATTGTCTTGCAGCATTTGTGGAACAGCCGCTGTCAATGGTGTAGCTACACCACCAGGACAGATCGCGTTAACACGGATACCTTTTCTGACGTATTCAAGCGCAGCTGCCTTGGTTAAACCGGCAACGCCGTGTTTGCTGGCTGTATAAGCGGCCAAGCTGTGTTCAGCGCGAATGGCTGTTGTAGATGCAGTATTAATGACATGACCGTATCCTTGTTCGTCCATCACTCGAAGTGCATGTTTCATTCCGAGGAATATGCCCTTCAGATTGACATCGATGATTCGATTGAAGTCTTCCAGGCTCATGCTATGGAAACTTTGGAACTGTTGGATGATTCCGGCGTTATTAAAAGCTACATCAATTTTTCCGTACGTATTAACAGCTTGCTGGATATAATTTTGAACATCATCTTCTTTGGAAACATCGGCTTGTACAAAAATGGCTTCGCCATCTTGCTCCTTTACCAGCTCCAGTGTCTCTTGTCCTGTTGCAGTATTATAATCGACCAGAACCAGCTTGGCTCCTCTGGCTGCCATCAGAATGGCGCTTGCTCTTCCTATTCCACTGCCTGCTCCTGTGATTGTAATGACTTTACCTGCCAGGGAATCAGATTGTTTGTTTGCAGCAACCGCAGGTTTGGTTTTCGGAGTTTCTCCTGACACAATTGAAATACCAGCCAAATCATTCTTTAAAGCTAGCAATGTAACTTCAGGAATATCCACTTGAGGAACCGCTACCAACTGATTTAGTGTGAAATTGGAAGCCATCTTAAATGTAGGAGCGTTAATAAACTCGGGTAGATGTTTAGTTAGAATTGCTAACGCCTCTTCATTATTCAGTAAATCCCCGATTTCAATATTTTCATTGTAGGCCATTATTCTTCATCCTCCGATACATGATGTGTGTAAAATATTAAATGATAGTATGACTATCATTTTGATTGTTAAGATATCATTTATTGTCTACATTTGCAATTATCATTTGAATACTTGGTAAATTATCGAGGTGGAACGGGAACAAGCCGCAATTGATGATCCAACTGGATTGCTGCTGCTTCTGATAAGAGATCACCCCCAAAGTCAAGAATAGCTCGGAGAGGAACTTCCATTGCTTCTTGATTCAACGATTCCCCAAGAACAGGTATTGCGGCTAAAATGACCTGTTTACAGACTTCATTTTTCCACAAAACACCCAGTTGTACATCCAAACTGTATTGATCAACAGAATCAACCTGAACGCTCTCTCGCTCCGAGGCGAACTCACCAAATATGCCTCGGAGCCAGCTTATACAAAGACGAAACCACTGCGCAACAGCCGGTTCGACCATGCTGCGTAACCCTCCTGAAGTATGAGGTCTTGCGAGCGATAAGCCATGTACGCCTTTGGTAAAGATATGCATCTCAAACGGGACATTTGCATGGTTAAGAGCTTCTGCAAAAGTCAAAGCGTTACTAACTGGAACCAATCGATCCTCGTACGTGTGAAATATGAACGTTGGCGGTGTTAACGCATCTACAGACTTATCGACGCCTGGTACCAGTACAGGGAAAATACGGCTCATCGATTCCACAATGCATGGATAACCAAGAATCATGGCATTGGGCCTAATCTTTCCCATAGTTCCTAACGCTGCCGCTAAGTGTCCACCAGCCGAGAAGCCACATACAGCTATTTTGTCTGGATCAATCCCCCACTTCGAACTATTCTCCTGAATCAATTCCAGTGCTTCTTCTGCATCATTCAAAGGTTTCGGAAATACAGCGTTCTGATTAATCGAATATTGTAACGTAAAAGCCTGGTACCCCTCCGCTAGAAAAGCCATCGCTATCGGTTCTGCCTCCCGCTCTGAACATGCTCTGTATGCCCCACCAGGTAAAATGAGAACAGCAGGTCGATTGCCCATGTTAGACATTCCTTGTGAAGAATCCAATACATAAGCCGTTAGACTAACGTTCGTATTGGTGAGTTCAACCGTTGTTAACTTCATATATCCTCCTATATTTTCATTTATAGTATATTGAAGCGTTCTCAATTTAAATTTTAGCGGTTCTTCTTTCTTCGAGATCTTTAAGGACTTTAGGGAATTCTTTATCCAGTTTGTAGAAGAACAGACAGATTGCAATCACGACCATTACAACAATAGGTACATATATGTTTAAAGCAATAATAGCTTGTTTAGCTGCATCACCTTGCTCGCTCGCCTGCTCCACGTAACCACCTAAGGCTAGAAACCATCCAATCATGGCTGCTCCCAAAGCAGTACCCACCTTGTTGCCAAAGGCATTAACACTATTCGTTAACCCAACCATTCTTTTACGGAACTTCCATTCTCCATATTCAATCGTATCCGTGGTGAGTGCTCCTCCAACTGCCATGAGAGGAATCGTACCCAGGGTTTGGAATACCGAACACACAAGTCCTAGCATAATACTCTCGGGTGCAATCAATCTAGCCGTTGCTCCAATCAAACCAATGATAACACCACCAAGAGCTGTGTTACGTTTGCCAAACTTTTTGATAAAGGGTCCCGACAAGCTAAAACCGATCACGACCGGAATAAGACCTATCCCTCCCATAATGGCAACCAGATTCACATCTCCCCAGATGTACTTGGCGTAATAGGTTCCTGCAGCGACACCTAATGCGAACAAAATATGAGAAAAGGTACCAACAGTGAACATCAAAAGCCAGTATTTATTGGAGATCAACATTTTCAAACCTTGGACTAGTGAAATTTTCTCCTGAAAAACGCCAAGCTCGTCCAATTGTACATTGTTATATTTCTCTCTGTTGGAGAAAAAGGCGATGAGTATTCCTGCCGCGGCCATGAATGCGAAAATCCCGGCTAATATAGTCCATTCCCTTCTGCCACCACCCATAGCGTTGACAATAGGAAGAAAAGCAATCGCCACAACCATTCCTGCTAAATAACCGCTACTTGATCTGATAATACCCATTAAAGATCTTTCATAGGTGTTGCGTGTAGTCAGGGCCATCAAACTTGAGTAGGGTATGAATGTAGGTGTATACACCATAATGTAAAATACCAGATTTGTTATAATGGCATATACAATTTTACCAGTGACGCTGATATCCGGAACTGAAAATAACAGTAACAACGATACAAACATCGGAATGCTCATCCAGAGTAGCCACGGACGTGCTTGCCCATACTTGGATTTAGTCCGGTCTACGAGCACGCCCATGCCCACATCTGCAACTGCATCAAGTAGTTTGGTAACCAATAGAACAGTTCCTACAATTGCTGCCGATACACCTACAACATCCGTGTAATAATACGTAATTAGTCCCAGCAATCCGCTTGAAATGTTCAGCCCAAACATTCCCATGGAATCTCCGATCAGTCTTTTAGTCGGAATTTCACGTTCAGGTTGATGAGGTGTGTCTGTGTGAGATGTGACGTGTTGGTCATTTACTGCAACTCCCATAGCTTTTCCCCTCCGATATACTCTTGATGGATACGCAATGAATTCGCTTTCATACTTATATTGTAAGATCCATACAGGAATACGGATATAACGCGTTGTTAAGATGAAATAACGTAATCCAAATACAATATCGGAGGTGAGTACCTTATAAAAAAAGAAGCCACGATAATTGTGGCTTCTCTTCATTCAATATGAATAAGTACGTTTATCATTTAATGTAAATCAGAACGAAACCGGGAAGTCTTTTAATCCGCGAATAATCATGCCTTGGCGCCATTCCAATGATTCCTCTGTTGTGTTCAGACGAATATCAGGCATTTTACGCAGTAACGCATGAATAGCAATCTCCCCTTCTAGTCTCGCTAAGGGTGCTCCAAGACAGAAATGTATGCCCTTTCCAAAGGCAATATGATTATTCACCTTACGTGTAATATCAAACGTATCCGGCTCGGGGAACTGCTGTGGATCACGATTTGCAGACGAAAACGAAACAAAGAGCATATCCCCTTGTCGAATATGTTTTCCGCCATACTCTACATCTTCAGTAGCCCAGCGTATGTTGCTCACTTCTGCCGGTCCGTTATACCGAAGGATCTCCTCCAGGGCTGGATGAATCAATTCAGGATCATTCAAGAGCAATTGCTTCTGCTCCGGGTTATCAAGCAACGCCAGCATACCGTTCCCGATCAGATTCACGGTTGTTTCATGGCCTGCAATGATTAGAACGAAGACAAGGGCATATAGTTCCTGCTCCGAAAGAACATCTCCCTCCTCCTCCACGCTGATGAGGTCGCTAATCAGGTCTTCCTGAAGATGTTGGCGTCTTTCTGTGATCAACACATGCAGATAGTCTACGAATGCCTTCATGACCTCATCGCTCTTCTCGTTCATATGTGGATTGTTGAATCCCTCCATGATGGTATTGGACCACTCCTGGAATTTGTCCTGATCCTCTAGAGGAACCCCCAACATTTCACATATAACCATGATCGGAAGGGGAAAAGCATAATCTGCGATCAGATCCAGTTCCCTTTTTCCACTCGCCAGTACCTTGTCAAGCAATTCATCGCTTATTTCTACAATTCTACCGCGCAGGCGCTCAATCATACGGGGTGTAAAAGCTTTCTGTATCAATCTCCGTAGACGGCGGTGATCCTCCGGATTCACACTAAGCAAATTACGAGAAATGATCTCTTGATGTGGCGGAGCTGCCCCCTCAACATTTCCCATGAACGGAGGATTCGTCACAAAGCGTTTATCCTGAAAAATCTCAACGGCGTCTTCGTAGCGAGTAATCATCCATGCAAAGTGACCACTGGGCAAAGGAAACCGATGCACTGGATCTTCGTTTCGCAGCTCCTTGTAGACCGGAAAGGGATTATTTATAAACGATTGATCAAGAAAATCAACTCCCGACTTCGAATGTCCCTTGTTGCCATTGGTAAACATTACAACGCCTCCCGAATATATGATAGTTTGTATATCAATACAATATCAATTCTATCATTACCGAATACGACTTTCAAATTTTGTAATCTTACGTACCCTGCTACACTCACTGGTCAAGCTGAACCATCGCCAACTTGCGATCAAGTTCATCCAACTGTTCTTCAGGTGCGCTGAAGGATGGATAACTGGCCAATTCACGTATACTCGCTTCTCCCATTGGTCCAATGGTTTCTGGATTCAACGTAGCAAAAACTGGTGAAAATCCGCTTAAAGCTTCGCGGCCTCCCTCATTACGAAGCAAGTCATTGAGTGGAGTGTGTGTGCTAAGAATTTTCTTGTATACTTTGGATGGAGCATAGCTTACTTCATACGTACCACTACTCACTTCAATTATGGTATTCTCTTCTTCCTGTGTGACAGGTAATCCGGAATCGGTAAGGATAACACCGTTCAGGGTCACATTCTCCATTTGAGCATGTGGTAGTTTTATCGTAGCTGTTGCATTGAACGGTATGGAGAAGCTGAAGAACAGATTCCCTTGCTCGTTGAATTTCCATTCGCTCTTATACCGTCCTGCTGCCGTATCTACATGAGCTTTAACCCATTGGATTCTGAAATCAGGTAGAGGTGCCAGTAAAGCATGACGGAATCCTGGATTATCCTCGACGGGATTGATTCCTGCCATATTCCGATACATCCATTCTGCAACCGCTCCATAAGCATAATGATTGAGCGAGTTCATGCCATCTCCGCTGATTTTCCCATCCGGAAGAATAGAGTTCCAGCGTTCCCAGATCGTTGTCGCCCCCATATTGACCGCATACAGCCAGCTTGGATAATCATCATTCAGCAGCAGTGTGTATGCAATGTCGTTGCTTCCATGCTCTGACAGAACCCGGTTCAGATAGGGTGTTCCGACAAAGCCTGTTCGCAAATGGTTCTGGTCTTTGCGCAGACGCATGCGGATGTCTTCCTCAATCCGCGGAGTGTGTTGTTCTGGCACCAGATTCATAAACAAGGCAACCGCATATGCCGTCTGCGTATCTACAGCGAGACGTCCATTGCTGGTAAAGAATTCATCCTTTATCGCTGCTCTAACCTCTAGTGCCAGTTGCGCATAGGTCTCCACGAGGTCTCCATGTCCCAGAACTTTGGCTGCCTTCGCTACAATATCTGCTGAATAAGCGTAATACGCTGAAGCCACAAAATGATTATCCGTTCCCCCCATTGGAGAATCGGGATTACCCCCATCCAGTGCAAGCCAGTCACCAAAATGGAAACCTACTGTCCATAACCGTTTGCCGCCTAATTCATCATCGGTACGTTTGATGAAGTCCACCCATGCCTTCATGCTGTCAAATTGTTGCTCAAGAATACCCTTATCTCCAGAGTGAACGTAACTGTTCCATGGAATAATGGTGGCTGCATCGCCCCAAGCACTAGACCCACCGCCTTGCACTCGGCCAACGGGGATCACCATGGGTACCATACCTTCCCGATCTTCCTGTTCCATCCATAGATCATAACCATACTTACTGAAGAAAGCATAGGTATCCATGTTGAAATTAGCAGTACCAGAGAAGACCTGTGCATCACCTGTCCAGCCCATTCGTTCATCCCGTTGCGGACAATCTGTAGGTGTATCCAGGAAATTTCCTTTTTGACCCCATAGTGCATTCTCATATAGACGGTTGATTCCTGAATGGCTTGTCTCCAAATATCCGATGCGGTCCATATCCGAGTAAACAACACATCCTGTAAAATCGTCCAAGTCCAACTTACCAATCCAACCCTCTACTTTGATATATCTGAAGCCGTAGAAGGTAAAGTAGGGTCGAATGATGGCTTCATTGCCATCTGATGTATACGTATATTCCGCCTTGGCCGATCTAAGATTCTCCCGATAGAAATTACCATCCTGAAGTACTTCGCCATATTGTAAATGAATGACTGATCCACGCGGTGCCTGAGTGCGAAATTGTAGCCAGCCGACCATGTTTTGTCCCATATCAATGACGGTCTCCCCAGCTGGGGTGGTGAGGACCTCGATCGGTTTTAATGTTTCCTTGATCACAACGGGGAGACTCTTTCTAGCCATCAGACGCTCGTAGCCTAGATTCGTTTCTTTGACTGGATATTCCTCAGAAACATCCAGAGTAGCATCATAAATTTCTCCATCATAGATGTTACTATCCAACACCGGGGAGCGGGTAGCTCGCCAGGACGTATCTGTTTTAAATACGACTTCGGTACCATCTGTATAGGTAATAATGATTTCGGAAATCAGTGCAAAATGGTCTCCATACAGCTCCCCTGTTGTATCGCCTTCAAAACCAAAGCGACCTTTGTACCAACCGTTCCCGAGGCCTACATCAACCGTGTTTGTACCAAGCTGTAGCATATCTGTAATATCGTAGGTCTGATACTGCAACCATTTGTGATAGGCATTATAATGGGGAGCCAAATATTCATCTCCAACCTTGGCGCCATTAAGCGTCATCTCGTAAACACCCAGACCACATACGTAGGCACGGGCTTGTACCACTGAACCCGCAATTTCGAAGCTTCTTTTCAAGACAGGATGGACTGAACTGTCCAGTTCAGGGGTAATCCACTGAGCTGTCCACGCCTCTTCCTGCTTTGCGGTTTCAAACCAGGCTGTCTCACTGATGGCATCTTCACCACGTTCGTTCCATACCCGAACTCTCCAGTAATATCGGGTCCTTGGAGCTAACGTCAGAGAGGGTATATATGCAAGCGGATCAATGTCCTCTTTTATATCACTATCAAAAACGATGTTAATGAAGGCTTCATCCAGCGCTATTTCTATTTGTGCAGCAATCTGTTTAGTTGCCGTAGTCTCCGTAACAACATAAGACAAGCTTGGATATTCTATTGCGAATCCTAACGGATTGGATACATGATTTGTTTTTAAATTTGTGATTTTCATGATTTTACCCTCCATTATCGTTGAATACGTTCTCACAACTTTGTTCTGCATTATTGAGATTGGATTGACCTGTACCACTCGTTCACTTCGTCCGTCATTTGTTTCCCGCCGGATTTGAGCCACTTCTTAACAAAATCATCAAAAGCCTCTATAGGCTGCTCGCCATAAATAATAGAATTAAAGGTATCCAACTCCATCTTTTGCAGATAGGTGTTCCTTGATCGCATTATTTTCGTCGCCGGTCCTTGAAACAGGTTTCGTTGGTCTATTTTTTCCTGAGTTGCCTCAACAACGTCTGCCTGTGTAACCGGCAACTCATCCGGGTTGTTCGGGTCTACCCCCATGCTGAAAAAGACGGCTCGATCATAAGCATTCAGTTGTTCACCCTTGCCTAGTTTTAAAATGGCGTCTTTAAATCGTGAGGGGTAGCTTGCGTATTGGCTAAACAATGTATATTTGGAGGTATTTACTTTCCCCCCCGGAATTGTACTGCTCTCACTGTTAACAGATCCATCCTGCTTCAGAACATAGTCATACCCGTTTTGATAGGCACTAAGAAAGAACGGAATATCGGTTACAGTTGCTTCATATAAATAGTTCTGGTATTTAAAAAAAGCCTGTAACGCTTCTTCAGAAATGTCTTTGCTAATGAGAAGAGCAGCACTGTAAGAATTGCCCGCCAGTCTTCCAGCTGTACCATCCGGGCCCATCGGAATCGGATAAGGAATAAATTCTGCCTGAGAATCTCTGGCTTTGAGCTGCTTCACCGGATAGTCAGCAAACCATCGTGGTCCTGCAACAATTCCGACCTTGCCGGCAATTACGTTTTCGTTAACTTGACTGAAATCTTGTAATGCAACGTTGTTTCCCATATATCCTTTGCTTTGCCATGTTTTCAGTCTCAACAGTGCTTTTTTGATCTCCGGTTGAATGCTGCCGTACATCAACTGTCCCTTTCCATCTTTACCCCATATTTCAGGAAGGGCTCCATAAGCCCCGAATACCCATGAGATATCTCCTGTTGGGGAAGCCAGATACTGATCCTTGATGGCAAAATCAATGCCGTAGGTATCTTTTATCCCATTCCCATCCGGATCATCATAAGTAAAGGCATTCATGATTTGTTCGAGTTCATCCAGATTACGAGGGGCTTTAAGTCCCAGTTTATCCAGCCAATCTTTACGGATCCATAGTACAGCTTGTGAAGCTTGTTCAGTAATAATGGGGATTGCCATTCTTTTTCCATTTTCAGTGAACGGTTGCCAGGCTTCAGGAACTTCAGCCATAGCCGCTTTCCAGGTGGGAGAGGCGTATTGATCAAAGGCTTCTCCCGCATCCAATACCTTTCCTGAAGTCAGGAACTGATTCGTCGTATCCATGACTTTAGATGAAAATACATCAGGAAGTGGGTCATCGGAAGACAACATTAATCTAAGCTTCATATCGTAATCCTCCACTGGAGCACTCCATTGTGTGCGAATATCCACCCCCAATGTCTTCTTGGCCCAACGTATATGTACGTTATCGGACGCCGTTTCGCTGTTTTTGTATACGGTGGTTGGTTCATCCATCTTAACGGTGGTTAGGACGACTTCATGTTTAACAGATTCCTGTTGAGGAGTTGTTTCATCACATCCCGTCAATAGAGCCAAACAAAGGACGGACAGAAGCAGGGATTTTTTCCTCCAGCTCATATTCAAAATTCTCCTTCATCTATTTCATCTTAATCATATCGTGACAACTATGGGATCGAAATAACGCTATTTCAACATTCCATAATTCAATCTTAACTTACGCTTCTATTACTCTTTGTTTCACTTGTGTTTCTCCTTTGGTCGCCCTACAATGAGATATATTTACATCATTGGCAGGGGGAATAGCGGTGTGAAGCAGAAGTACAGAACATTCCTGAACATGGTGGCAATTACTTTGATTATGCTTGCAGCAGTATTAATCATGTACACCTTCTCTGTCCAGTCCAGCTTGGATACAGTCAAAAAAGATATTGAGGCCAACAACCTTAATCGGGTTCAATTTGTAGTAAATACACTCGACCAGAACATAGATCGGTTAAATATGCTTGCCATTACACTGGAAACGGATAATACAATTGCTCTCCTTCAATCGATCGACGTCATGAGTGCATTTGAGCAAGTTCAGCTCATTCAGAATGTTGAGGCCAGAGTGAAACTTCAAAGTCTTTCGGAAGGATGGAGTAACAAAATATCCATCTACTCCATCCTCCTCAATCAATGGATTGTATCTTCGGAAAATCAGATGCAGTCTCCTGAGAATGATTCACCACAGTCAGGGTGGAAAATCGATCCTGTTTCAGGGGCATTTTATAAATACAAGACGAATTCCGAGCTAATTATGCGAATGGAGTTCCCTCGGGGCAATCTGGAGGAACTTGTAGAAAACTCACATCAGGGAGAGAATGAGGCCGTATTCTATCATCCGAATCAGGGATCCATTACTCGCAAAAACGCAAATCCCTTGACCTCCCTTATTTTAGACCAAGTCGTCACTAATCTTAAGCCTGCTTCCGGTACCGAGACAGTCTCCGTTAACGGTTCTGACTATATCGTCAACTATGTTTATTCGCAACAACTTGAATGGTATCTTATTGACTTTATGCCTCTGGATAAGGTGTTGCAACCCATTAAAACCAGCCAAATCTGGTTCTACTCCGCCTGTGTAATGCTATTTATGGCAGGGTTGACAATTATCATTGTTCTCTTTCGGAAAGTTCAGATTCCTATACTGGTTCTTCTGAAGGGAGTTCGACTGCTGAAGCATGCTGAATTCTCTTATCGGATTAAGAGGCAGAGCGGCAATGAATTTGATTATTTGTATGGACAGTTCAATGACATGGCCGAACAGATCGAAGACTTGATCGAGAAAGTATATAAAGAAAAAATCATAGCACGAGAAGCTGTGCTCAAGCAGTTGCAGGCTCAAATCAATCCGCATTTCCTTTATAATTGCCTGTTTTTCATCAATAACATGACGCGACTTGGCAACGAGGAAGCCGTTACGGCCATGACCCAGAATCTTGCGGAGTATTTCAGATATACGACCCGCCTGAATGAACCAATGACCCGTTTGGAAAAAGAACTGGGTATCGTCCGGAATTATCTTGAAATTCAATGTCTGCGTATGGAACGACTCTCCTATCATATCGAACTGCCCGATGATCTCAGTTCTATTCCAATTCCAAAGCTGCTTGTCCAGCCTCTGGTGGAAAACAGTATTATCCACGGAATTGAAATGAAGCGTGATTCAGGTTATATACAGGTTAAGGTAGAACGGACCGAACGAGGTATCCTTCTTATTGTTGAAGATGATGGAACAGGGATGACACTTGACGAGATCAACTCCCTTATGGTTAGACTCGCCGAACCTCCTGTAGATACCATAGGTTGTGCCCTGTGGAACATCACTGAACGTCTGCGTATTCATGATCCTGTTCATTCAGGTATCCAACTGGATCAAAGTCCACTCGGCGGAATGCGGGTGAGAATTCACTGGTCCCTTCCCACAAATGATCGAGAACTTGAATAATAAAGTCTATACAAAATGCCTCATACATCACTTGAATTTTGATGTATGAGGCATTATTGATTTTTAATTGACAGAAAAGTGTCATGTTTGTTAGCATAGTCTGAGTTAAATCGAACAAGGAGGTTTTTCCAATAGAACCCCGGCAAAGGCTTGAAAACGAGCGCAGCGATCTAAAATTGAAGCGGCGCACAAGTATTATTGAAGCAGCTCAAATCGTTTTTTTCAATAAAGGTTTCGAACAAGCAACGATGCAGGAGATCGCCGCTGAGGCGAGCTTGGGCGTCGCTACCATATTCCGTTATTTCCCCAAAAAAGAACAGTTAATTGTTGCGGTCGCTTCCGAAATTGTTCAATCCGAGATCGAAGTGTTCGAGGGCATTCTACACGATCAAGGAACCTGTTATGACAAGCTGGAAAGAATCTTTGATACACTTATTTTCTTCCAACAGGCGGAACATCAACGGAACTCGAAATTAATTGAGGCATTCGAATGTTACGTCTCCATGTCGAAGCTTCCTCTGGACGATATGGAAATCTATCAGGCCAATTATAATAAACTGATTACCCTGTTTACCGAGCTTGCGGAACTTGGTGAACAGGACGGGTCCTTGCGGACGGATGGCAATACTCGTGAAACCATTAATACCATGATTAATGTGTTTGGAAACTTTTCCAAAAAGATGGCGATGTTGAACGGTATTGATGCATTCCAGACCCAAGTAAATGAAGTGCAGCAGTTCAATATCCTAAAAAAACTGTTCCTTGATCATTTGAGAGCCTGAACAAGAGGCTCCGACTTCAGGATAAAACTGATTGCCAGACTATGAGGACCACTGTGAGAGCATATGGAGCAGCCGCCTTCGATGATGTGTACATTGCGAACAGAGGTCTCTTCTAGAATCATGTTGCGTATCCACTCCGCAGTTTCCTCTTCCAGTGTCTGGGCAATAATAATCTGGTCGTGATCAATGCGATGGATATGGCTCAAAATATCCTGTAAAAGTTTCTTAACAATTCTCTCCTTGCTTCCCCTGTATTTCACTCCGGAAAGCACCTTTCCATGTCTAACATATAAAATGGGACGAATTCGAAGCATACTTCCTAGCATATGTTGAATGCTGCTAACCCTGCCTCCCTTGTGAAGATAATCGAGATTATCAACGAGCACATTTAACTGGATTTCATGCCGCGCTGTCTCAAGCCATTCGGCGATCGCAAGGGCACTTTTTCCTTCTGAAGCCATTTCCGCTGCTAAAAGTACATTCATGGCTGTCCCGGCGGATACATTCAGTGAATCTACAACCGTTACCCGTCCTGCGGGGAACTCTCTTGCCGCCACCATGGCGTTCTGATACGTCGATGATAGATGAGAGGACATACTGATAAACAGTATATCCTCTCCGTTCTCGATGACCGGACGGAACACTTGAATGAAATCTGCAGGCGGAGGTGCAGCTGTCTTCGGCAATTGGTCGTATATCTCAACCAAATTGTACATGTCTTTTGCATTGATTTCTTTTCGATCAACATAGGACGTGTCCTGAAAAACAATATATAAAGGTACAATTCCGATATTATATTGGTCCATCCAATCCTGTGGGACATCCGAGATACTATCTGCAAAAATGCGTACTTTCGACATGCTACGCCTCCCCCTAACCTGATTTCTCTTTACTCATCAAAGTTGAACTTTCCGATTCTTCATCTTTTTTCGATGAAATGGAGGTATCGATAGAATGAGTATCCTTCATCACGGATTCTCCCTCCACATCAATATTAGGAAGAATTCGATCCAGCCACTTCGGCAAATACCAGGCGCTTCGCCCTAACAGGGTCATCACCGCCGGGACAAGCGTCATCCGAACGATGAATGCATCCACCAAAATACCAAAGGCAAGTGCGAGTCCCATGGATTTGATCATGGCATCTCCGGCAAAGATAAAGCTCGCAAAGACGGCGATCATAATCAAACCTGCGGCACTTACAACAGGACCACTGTGAGTAATACCACTTCGTATTGATTTCACTGCATCTCCCGTATGGTTATAATCCTCTCTCATGCGGCTTACCAAAAATACTTCGTAGTCCATAGCAAGTCCGAAGAGAATACCTGTAACCAGAATTGGCAGGAAGCTCAGTACCGGCCCTGGTTCGGGAATGCCAAAGAAATTTGCCAGATAGCCATCTTGAATGACCAAAACGATGACGCCTAGGGTTGATCCAAGGGTGAACAGGAATCCAAGTACGGCTTTGATTGGAACCAGAATGGATCGAAAAACCAGCATGAGCAACACGAAAGCGAGACCTACAATCAATATTGCAAATTTCGGCAATGCTTCGTCAAGTTTCTCGGAGATATCAATATTGACTGCCGTTCCCCCGGTAACCATAATTTCGACATTATTATCTTTCATCACCTGTTCCGCTTCCGCACGAATAGTTTGGACCAATTCGGTCGTTTTGATATCATGAGGGCCTGTCTTCGGTAACACCGTAATGATTGCGGCCTTCCCGGAAGGACTCGGAATTAAAGGATTGACACTTGCCACATCAGGCAGATTTTTGATATATGAAGTTGCTTTGGCAATATCCGCTTGTGGATCTTCCGTTTTTGCTGTTCTAGCAACTACAACCAGTTGACCATTAAATCCTTCTCCAAAGCCTTCCGCAAGCAGGTCATACCCTCGACGTTCTGTTGTATCCGTGGATTTTAAACCGCTATCTGGTAGGCCGAGTTGCATATGCAAGAACGGGATAGTACAAACCGTCAATAAAACGATACACAGGATGGCAGTGAGCCAAGGTTTGCGTGTTACAATCTTGCCCCAACGATTCTCTGTTCCCTCTGCTTTTTTGGGACCAGACCATTTCCGCAGCCATTTGTTCTCCCGTGCCGGACTAATTCGATCTCCTGCAACTGCCAATACGGCAGGAACAAAAATGACAGCAATTAATACTGCTACGAATACACTTACAGCTGCCGCCAATCCCATCATGGTTATGAATGGAATCTGTACGACCGACAGACCAACCAGGGCGATAATAACGGTTATTCCTGCAAAGACAACGGAGCTACCTGCTGTTGCATTGGCTTGAGCAATGGCTGTATTTCGCTCAAATCCTGCTGCCAGTTGTTGACGATACCTGGACATGATGAACAGAGCATAGTCGATCCCTACAGCCAAGGCCAGCATAACAGCCAGTGTAATGGAGAATGAAGCCATAGAAACTACATTTGAGCCAATGACGATAATCATCATTCCTATACCGAGCCCTACAACTGCGGTTAGGATCGGTAATCCTGCTGCGAGAAACGATGTGAATGTGAAAGCAAGGATCATGAACGCAATCAGAACCCCGATGACTTCAGAAGTACCTCCTATCTCAAGCTCAGAAAAAGCTACACTCCCTGCAAGTTCCGTTTGAATTCCACGATCCTGCAGTCTCTCTACAACACCAAGAACATGTTCTTTGGAATTCTCTGTTACTTCATTGGCTGGCTGACTGTATGTAACATCAGCATAACCAATCTTCTTGTCTGCACTTAACGTACCGGCGTCATACGGACTGACGATAGATGTTACCGATGAATCCGATTGAACCACTTTTAATGCTTCTGTAATCCATTTTTTGTTCGATTCCGATTCCAGTGTTGCCTTTTCAGACTTGAACACTAACCTGATCTGTCCACCATCACCGGAGGATGGAAATTCTTCATTCAATATTATTCCAGCCTGTTCCGATTTGGTTCCCGGAATGGTCATCTCTCCTGTAAAGGACGTTCCCAAGCCAAGACCCAAGGCGGCCACAAGCAGTAAAAGCATCAAACCTCCTGCGATTACCATTTTCCTTTTTCTTACCGACCACTCACCGAGTCGAAATAATAATTTTGCCATATTCTTTTGACGTCTCCCTTCTTTGCTACAAATCTGGGCTATCTTGATGTTGGACAACCTCGTGAATTCATCATATCTAAAACTGAACAAGAAAAAACGTACATAAGGGCATGCCCTTGATGTACGTTTGGGAAGCACCAAAGGGCGCTTTTAGTACTCGCTGACCATTGATATGGAAAATAATATATCAATTTAAAATGTATTTACAAATGTAAGATGCCCTTTTCCACGGATACAGCGACAGCTTCCGAACGTGAATCTACGCCCAGTTTGTTATAGATATTGGTCAACTGTGCCTTAACGGTTCGTTCCGCCATACCCATATCAAAAGCAATGTCTTTGCTGCGAAGGCCCCGGGCCACTGCCTGAAGAATGATTAATTCCTTCTCAGTCAACGATAGTGCGTTTTTCGGTTTCTCTTCTACCGCGGACTTGTCCCGATATGCAAATACTCTGGCAGTTATTTCAGGCTGCAGCAGTGTCTCCCCACGTAGAGCAGACTCGAGTGTGCGGAACAAATTCTCTCTGCTTGTATCCTTAAGTAAGTAACCTTTCGCTCCCAGTCCCAGCCCATTAATCATAAGCTCGTCTTCATTGTATGTGGTCAAAATAATAACAGGAATCTGAATCTGTTTTTCGTTCATGATTTTCAATGTATCCAGTCCACTCAGCCCCCCGGGCATATTCAGATCCATCAGAATGACGTCTGGCTTCAGTGCCTCCATCTGTTCTAAGGCTGCGTTTCCTTCCTCGGCTTCTCCGACAACATCGTAGTTGTCATCGGTTCCCAGAATCAATTTCATCCCTTCACGTACCACCCAATGATCATCTACAATCAGAACTTTATGCTTCATTATTTTTCCTCCCATACAATACAGGTACAGATAGCTCTATTGTAGTACCTTCATTGTTGCTCTCAATATGAATTTGCCCGCCTATAAGCCTAGCTCGTTCATGTATGCCGATCAGACCGTAATGTCCTGTCTCTTTACCGATTTTGCCAATGTTAAAACCTCTTCCATTATCCTTAATAACCATGTGAAATTGTTGCTGATTGTCCCCAATATTTATGGATACATCGCTCGCCTGCGCATGACGTGCCACGTTGGTCAGTGTTTCACTCAACATATGCAATACATGCTCCATTTTGGCGCCGGATAGAACAGATTTTATTGTAGCTTCCAACTTGACATTAACTCCTGTCGCTAGTCTGAAGCGTTGCAGTTGATCATGAATCGCCTCGTTAAAGTTAACAGCAGGTGTAGCTCTAGTTCTTAGATCGTCAATCGCTTTTCTCGCATCGCCCAGTGTCTGTCTAGCCTGTCCCATGGATGACAAAACAATCTCATGAGCTCGGTCGATGTTCCCTCGGCTAAGATATGCGTCTATCGCTTCCAGTTGCATAATCAGTCCGGCTTGCCCCTGAGCCAACGTATCATGCAGATCCCTTGCCATTCGTTGACGCTCGTTGGCCAGCGTCAGCTCTTCCACCTTCTGGTGGGTCAGTTCCAGATCACGCAGAAATGTCTGCGTACGAACCCTTGCATTAACCTGCCGATAGTAGAGGAGCGCATAAGCCATAACAACGACAATCATAAGCATAAGTAATGGAATAAACAATGCAAGATCCTGTACCTCCTTGACCCACAAGGTAATCAGGCAAAAGAAAAGATACAGCACAAAAGCTACAAAAACCACCTTTTTGGTTTCAAAAAAAATGGCCACGCTTTGTCCTATTAATACTGGAATCAAGCCAATAAGTATGACGGGAAGCCCATCGGGCATTATGAATGAGCTCCCAAATATAAGGCCACCCTGGATAAACAGATATAGTGCTTTGGAACGGTTGATAATATCGCTCACACGCCAGTACAGATACATATGAAGAACCATAATAATTACAAAAAATAAGCTGGGCACTACTAGGGGAACAGACATGGTTTGTAACGCGACAGTGACTATAGACACCAGAACGATCCAGATGATAATGGGAAGACGTGATGAAGTGATCTTATCATAATCTTCATCCATATTTGATTGGAGGAAACGGGACTGATTGGATGTATTTTTCACGTAATCACCTCTCTTCCAATCATTATAATACGGTTTGTCTATGGGTTATATGTACTTTAGTGCATGCCCTTTCGTACATTTAGAGCTAACTTTGTAATATAGTATAAGAAAATCGCCCATAAGTCATTCTTATGGACGATTCCCCCTTGTTTTATTTTCTTTAGTCCCTCTACTTTTTACTGCCGCACGGCCGCATTCAAGCCTACAAGAAGCTGTGAGAGCAGCTCTTCTGTAAGTGCTCCCCCGGTAAAAGGGATCAATGCGCGTAGTGGCATATAACGCATGGATGCCTGAAGCATTTCCGCAGAAACAGCATCCGAATGCGCATTTTCAGCTCCTTGAGGAACAAATCCCTGTAATTGACTCAGTATGGCCATTGTTTTCGGATTAGAGAGCAATTCTCCGAGGGCTGTATTGCGGTCATAGACTGGAATGATTTCAGGTGAAGTCGATTCTACATGAACGGTCTTTTGCAGGATGATTTGACGAGATGAAGAACCGATCAGGAGATCATACTCACCACTCTCAACATGCCAATCCTTCAAGTCAATATTGTAATACGCAAAGCTTCGTTTATCTAAAGTAAAAGTAACAGTCTTCTCTTCATCCGGCTCAAGAGAAACCTTGGCGAAACCTTTCAGTTCTTTTTCAGGACGGCTAACGGTTGTCTGCCGATCATGAACATATAGTTGTACCACTTCTTGACCATACCGTTGCCCTATGTTTTTCACGTTAACCGTAACAGTGATTATATCTGTATCCTTGAATTCCGATTGGCTTGCGTTCAGCTGTGAATACTCAAATTGAGTATAGCTCAAACCATAACCGAAGGGGAATAAAGGTTCAATATCTTTGCCGTCATAATAGCGATAACCCACATAAATGCCTTCTCTATATTCGACCCGATCCCCATCACCAGGGAAGAACAGCGAAGATGGATTATGCTTTAAGGATTGCGGGAAAGTCTCTGCGAGCTTCCCACTGGGATTAACTTCTCCGAATAACAGATCAGCGATTGCTCCTCCTACAGCCTGTCCACCCAGGTACGCTTCAAGTACAGCTTTTGCATTGTTAAGCCAAGGCATAACAATAGGTGAGCCATTGCTGAGCACAACCACCACGTTAGGCTGGACAGCAGCAACGGCTGTTATAAGTTCCTGCTGGTTCACCGGAATATCCAGATGTTCTCGATCATATCCCTCGGACTCATAGCGGTCTGGCAGACCAATGAACAACACGGCGACATCAGCTGCTCTTGCGGATTCAACTGCTTCGGCTACCAAAGTCGGAGCACTCTCATCGGAGTCGAGGTTGTAACCTGACTTGTATGTGATCGTTGCGTCAGATCCAGCTAGCTGGACCATCTGTTCAAAGGCACTATCCAGCTTGGTTGGTTTGATATGGGAACTGCCCCCGCCTTGATATCTAACTTTGTCCGCCAACTCTCCGATGACAGCAATGTTGCCTTGTTTTTTTAGCGGGAGAATTTGATGTTCATTTTTTAATAGAACCATCGTTTCACTTGCTGCTTTTCTGGCAATCTGATGATGTTGTTCCTGGTCGTAAGTGGTATCGGGACGGCTGTTATCAACCGTTTTGAAAATGACACCTAAAAGTCTCTCCACGGCACGGTCCAATTGCTCTTCAGTCAGCTCCCCGCGGTTTACCGCTTCTACAATCTGTTTTGGTCCTTCTCCGTTGGATGATGGCATCTCAAGCCCCAGACCTGCTGCAATACTTGGTGCAATTTCACTCACCGCAGACCAATCCGTGACAACAAAACCTTCATGACCCCATTCTTCCTTCAGGATAGTAGTGAGTAAGTACTCATGCTGGGAAGCATACGTTCCATTGACCTTATTATATGAAGACATAACCGTCCATGGCTGTGATTGTTTGACTGCTTTCTCGAATCCGGTCAAATAGATTTCTCTTAATGTCCGTTCATCCAAAGTGGCATCTGTCGTCATGCGGCGATGCTCCTGGTTGTTTACCGCAAAGTGCTTCAGAGACGTTCCGACTCCCTGACTCTGAACACCTGTGATATGTGCAGCGGCCAGTTCTCCAGTCAGATAGGGGTCTTCGGAGAAATATTCGAAGTTGCGTCCGCAAAGTGGGGAACGCTTGATATTTGCCCCTGGGCCGAGCAGAATGGCTACATTTTCTGCCTGCGCTTCTTTTCCGATCGTCGCTCCTACAAGTTGAACAAGGTCACGATTCCATGAACTGGCCAGGCCAACGGCTGAAGGAAAACAGGTTGAAGGAACACTCTCGTTCAAACCCAGATGATCTGACTCGCCTGCTTGCTTACGCAATCCATGAGGACCATCTGTCATCATGATCGAAGGAATTCCTAACCTTTCTACAGCTTGTGTAGTCCAGAACGTACTTCCTGAGCATAGCTCGGCTTTTTCAGTCAAGGTTAATTGCTTTACCAGTTGTTTGATGTCACGATTCATCTTCTATACACTCCTTCATCTCCCGGCAGGTCTCCTCATGAACAGCAGATCCTTGTATGTCCCACCGCGCGTTTAAGCTTTCATGTCTATACTACGGGAAAGAAAAAATGATTGAAATATCTCTTTCTTAATGTTGCATAACGCAATCTGAATGATAAGGATATCTAAAGATGAGTATCGTTATCTTAAGATCGGAGGTGATTGGAGTGCTCATCCATTGAAATGAGTCCACCTCCACTCTACAATAAGTGGTACAGTCAACTTTGTTGTGAGAGGGGGAAAAACTATGTACGATTTATTAATTGTGGATGACGAGAAATCAGTAGTTGATAGCCTGGCATTGACCATCCCCTGGGAAGAACACAGCATCCAGGAAGTACACAGAGCATATTCTGCCGCTGAAGCTTTGGACATTGCGTCCAAACACGCGATTGATATTATGATTACGGATATTCGTATGCCTGAGATGGATGGTCTTGAACTGATTTTGGAGATTAGAAAGTTTTCTCATAAAATACGTTGTATTATTTTATCGGGTCACGATGAATTTGAATATGCCCAAAAAGCAGTCCAGTATCAGGCAACGAACTATCTTCTCAAGCCGATTGATACCGATGAATTGATTCATTCCGTAACGGCTGCGATACAAGATATCGAGCACGAATGGGAAGAAATCAGCTCTTTTCAACAAATACAGCATGCCCTTCACGCCAATTCGCCATTGCTTCGGAACCAGCTTCTCAATGATCTTCTTCAGAACAAAGCCATGAGCGATCACATTCTTGCAGAGCGGCTGGGTATGCTGAATCTCCCGTTTAGATCGGCCGATCCATTCAAGATGATGGTCATTCGAATGGAGGAAGAATTCTCCGGCTATGATCTCCGATCTTTATCGCTGTTAGAGTACGCCGTCTCCAATATAACGGAAGAGGTATTTCAGAATCCTTTTAAATTATGGCACTGCATTACGGATCAGGGTTACCTTGTGTTCCTAATAAAAAATAATGACCGTAACGTACTCGACTCGGTAGATTCCTATGCGATCAGACTGCAAAATAATGTACAAAAGTTCCTGAAGGGTGCAGTATCGATATGTTTGAGTAAAGAGCATGCCTTTCCTGAATCTGTATCAGAGCTGTACATGGCTTCCGTGTCTGCCATCAACCGCAATGTTGGCGAAAACAAAAGTTATTTCATTACTTTAGACAAAAAAGACACCGAATCTCATGAACAACAAAATTTGATTAATCTGCACGAGCCCCCTTTGTTGCCCAATCTGCTGGAATCGGGGAACTGGGACGAGGCGGTCAGCAAAATTGCCAGAATATTATTTTTGAATGATGCCAGAAGAGAGCTTTCGCATGATCAATTATTTATGGTTCTGCTCTATCTGTCTTCTACGTTTTCCATATCCTTTAAGTCACAGGAAGCAACGGTTGAGGAGCTTCTTGGCGAAGAGTTTGATGTTCTAATCAGAAAGAAAAGCCAATTATCCAGCCAACGAATATATATATGGGCAGAGAAAATGATTGATCTGCGTCGGAAAAAGACCTCTCATCAATTGAAGAATGCCCATGAGCAAATTACTTCAAATGTCAGGACGTATATTCAGGAGCACCTTGCTGAGGGCATCTCACTGCAGATGATCGCAGAACATGTTGGCCTTCATCCAGTGTATCTTTCCAAGGTATATAAAACAGTTACCGGAGAAACCATAGGAGATTATTTGTATCATTTACGTATGAAGCGCGCTTCATATTTCCTGTTAAACACCGACTTGAAAATTGCAGATGTCAGCAAGGAGCTCGGATTTTTGGCTCCTCCGCATTTCATTAAAATCTTTAAAAAGCACTATGGTTGTACTCCACAGGAATTCCGCACCAGATAAACGTAATGACAGAATACAAATCAGTATAACGCTACCCTAAATACCTGAAAGGCCAGCCATAAGGCCGGCCTCAGAACGACAAATGGATGAATGCCCCTTTTGTTTATTACTCTCCATGAATTCCTTGTTAATCCATAACGATCTCATGAAATTTCTCGCCTGAACAAGGGAATTTCGATCATGCGAACAATCTCCTTTCGATAAGCTTTTCCGGTCTTTGCTAAACAACAGCTTCATGGCTAATAAGGTTTCATTATTCCCCATTGGGCTAAACATCCCTGCTTCGGTTGAGCTTAATGATAGCGCAATAACATTAAGCAAAGGCACAACACAGACAAGCGCCAGCAGAACCATCAGAACGATGCTTCAACCCGCAATAGGACTTGTCCTTCCTGTGGTACTGGAATAGGAATTACCACCAATTGCATAGGTTCCCCTTTTGCAAATACCTGTAAGGCTTTCATTGTGTTCATCTATGTTCCTCCTTAATTGTCTGTAATACTGCAACGGTCTGTTACAGTATCGCAAATAATACAAATAAGGACTTGCTTATTTCTACGAAAAAATTGCACGATCCTTTCACATAAGTAACTAAACTAACCTGCCCGTTAGTTTAATGGATTGACGGGCAAAATAACGATATTTTACATACCTAATCGGTATGGGAACATGTTCTTGTCCATTTCGGCAATCGGTACAAGTTCTTGTCCTTGCTTCGGGACAAAAACTTGTACCGATAAAACAAAAAAAGGCGCTGAAAAAATAGCGATTCTCAACGGAATATGTTATTTCTCTAGAGAATTATCAAAATATACTAGTCACGATAATATGGTTCCATAACTCCTTTATTGTTTTGCCCTCAATTTTGGATTTTGATATTAACTGTTCTACAGAGTTATATCTAAGTTGAACTTCTTCATTTTGTTTAACGCAATACCATCCATCTTCATTATAACTGATTAAAAAGTGGAAATCGTTTAAGTCAAACTCGACTTCATGTCCAAGATTTAAATCCTCAATAAACTCTTCATAACTGTACATTCACTGTCTCTCCTTTCATTATCTCCAAGGACTTCTAGGTTTCTGTTTATTCCAATCCCAATCATGGGTATGAGGGACTTTCGGATGTTCTTTAGGCTCCAACATGAAACACACCAATTACAGTTTCACCATCAATATCAAACAGCGGAATATCAAGACCTTCTGGTGATCTACTGTTCTGTATTGCAATGGCTTCCTCGGGTGATTTTGGTAACTCACCATCTAAGTCTTTTTTTAGCACATATCCTGAAGTGCCATCCTCACCTATAGCACTGATTAATTCAGGTTCCGTTTCTGGAGAACTAGCATCTGCGCTTGAACCGTATGTCTGTCCTTTTTTATTTTTAGGATAGTTCATATTCTTAGGGCTAATATGAAAAGAACCAATTATGGTTTTCCCATAAACATCATACAGTGGGACATCACCAGGTTCACCGAGATAATCTTTTTTCAGTAAGTACCCTTTAATGCCATTTACACTTCCTGCATAGATTAAGTCAGGTAGTATCTCAAAGGAGTTGGACTCTTCAATTGTTCCGAATGTCAGTCCAAGTTCATTTTCAGAATAGTCGATAGGCGTTATGTGACTTGGATTAACCGTATTTTTAGCACTTGTATTCTGGGATACCATCAGACCGCCTGAAACACTAATGATAAAAACCACAAAACCCGATATTAGGGCGCCCTTAGAGTACATTTTCATAACTGTTCACTCCTCATTCTTTATTAGCTCTTTATTCTTAGCCACACTTCCATGCTCTTTACATTCTAAACGTTACCAATCCATGGAGAGTTACGGTAATTTAATCGTTAATTAAACAAAATCGACGATCCAATTTGGTATTCAATTTCGTATACAAACCGAATTTAGGAGAAAAAACTGCACCTCATTTGGTGTCTTTGCGGCGATACACTTCAAGAAGTAATCCAATCATGGGAAAATTGTCCTTCGATCTATATGGCACGAACTACGGAAGGAACTTCGCGAACTTCGGTCCAACACTTTATTGATAAACCGGCATGGTAGATTTCGTTGAAAGACTTAAAACCGGTGTTCGACTCAATGAACCGGATCGTACAACATTCTTTGGTAAGGACAGCCAGCAAAGGATACACTGATTATCCGACACTCAATGAACAATAATCTTTTCAGCAATGGAACTGAGTTCTTACCTTTAGAAAGCGAATTGTGCTTTTATCTCGCCACATAAATTCTGTCATGATAATATTTAGATAACAATCTAATCCGAAATGACACAATGTTCTTGTCCTTTTCGGCAATGGAACCAAGTTCTTGTCCTCAACTTTGGACAAGAACCTGGTTCCATAAAACAAAGAAGCCGCTATGATAGCGACTTTGAATGGAACAATGTTCTTGTCCCGCGACAGTACCTGGATTCAATCCAGGCGATGACGACCTCAGCTTCCACCTCCGTTCCAAATTATTGCTTCAGGAAACGGTTTTCTGCTTTAACTTTTTCGAGCTCTGTGGAGTGTCCTGGGCCTTTTCCATAGCTATATTGCTTGCCTACGGGTTGCTCCAGGCGATGAACTTCTCCTTTTCGATACCAAGATGATCTCCTTATCTTACGAAAAGGTTTCATTCACTTGAATGCAATGGCCTTACCGTCAGGATCAAAAACCTCCTAACTTAGAAAGTTACCATGGTTCTAAAAAAGACGCCCCAGCGCTGAACCATGCTCTTTCTATCCTAGCTAATTTTATTCCTCGCCGGCGATGCCGGCAGCTCTTAAATGCCCGTATGCAACGATTCTACTAAACTGAGATGAAACTTCATCTGCAGGAAGGGGCTTATCGTTTTTAATCCACCAAATTACAATCCCCATGAAAGACGATCCGAGGTATTCGAGCAGCAATTCCTTGGATATTGCTAATGGGGAGTTTCCCTGAGCAGGTTTCCTCCCCTCCATTAATTTATCTTTAATGATATTCTCCATTTTTGCTTGAAACTGATAGATTCTATTCTCTTCAATTAACATGGAATGATAAAAGGTCATATTTACGGAAATATGTTTTAGTACAGTTTGCATGACGGTTTCGAGTAGAGAAATACTGAAAGGATTCATGCTGATGGGACAAAGAACGACCGCATCCTTTAATTCGCTCAACAATTCATTCATACATGTATCTAATAAATTAGGTTTATTTTGGTAGTGGAGATAAAAAGTGTTTCGATTGATCATAGCCCGGTCGGCAATATCCTGGATCGTTATCGCTTCATATCCCTTTTCCCGAATAAGCTCATAAAACGCTTTTCGAATCGATTGTTTCGTGCGCAGTATTCTTAGGTCGGTTTTCTTGTTCATTGTTTTCGTTCCTCCTAAATTTATTTTTAGGTCGTTAAGCGACAAAGTTTTATGAGTTGTCTGTTATACTTCAAAACTAAAAATATTGAATATTGAGCCTTATATTAACCTCTATTATAATGAGCATCAGATAGATAAACAACATATTGTTCATTATTTATCTAATGACTAAAAAAATCCAAGGAGGATATTTCAATGACATCCAACCATCAAAATGAGCTTGTTCGTAAGGCAGTCGCCGTACTGGAAAGCTTTGAGAGCGGCAACCCCGAAGCGATTACGGCTTACGTTCATCCAGATCAATATATTCAGCACAATCAGGCCTTACTCGATGGTCGTGAAGCCATGCTTGGCGCACTTGATCATTTAAAGGAGATTGGTACTAAGGTAAGCATAAAGCGAATTTTAGTCGACGGAAATTATGTTGCTCTTCATTCTGTATATGATTTTCACGGCCCTAAAATCGTATATGATATCTTCCGTTTTGAGAATGGACTAATCGTTGAACATTGGGACAATTTGCAAGAGATGGTGGAGAAGACACCAAGCAAACATACGATGATTGACGGACCGATTACGATTAAGGATATCGACAAGACGGATGCCAACAAAGCATTTGTCAAAAGCTATGTTGAGAACATCTTGCTCGGGAAGAACCCTGACCTGCTTGCTTCTTACTTTGATGGAGATAACTACATTCAGCATAGTCCGCATATTGCAGACGGTCTTTCCGGTCTTCACGCTGCTTTGCAAGCTCTGAAGGAGAAGAATATTGAGTTTGAATATACTCATGTCCATCAAGTAATCGGACAAGGTAATTTAGTTCTTACAGTAAGTGAAGGTCTATTTGATGGTCAACATACTGCTTTCTACGATTTGTTCCGTGTAGAGGATGGAAAGATCGCTGAGCATTGGGACGTAATCGAGGCCATACTGCCGGCAGAAAAACGAAAAAATTCAAACAGTAGATTTTGAAGTTTGTGTAGCTGAATCGGATGAAAGACATCGCCAAATTTAAGTACGGTGATGTCTTTCACCGTTCTTCTTCGCCCTGTTCGGGTGATGCTAACATAAGGCTGAGAAGTGTTTAATCGCTCAGTTATTTCCGTTGCTTAGTTCGATTTTTCCCGTATGTCAAATGTATAAACGTTTCTTTGGAAAGTTTAAAATCTGGTGCATTCCTAACTCAACGATCCTCTCGTGAGTATCTTCAATAAGTTACCGCGAGATCTCTTTAAGATCCATATTCCCGCTGTATCGCCGGAACCAAATTCACTTGCGCGATATCCATATCTAGAAACTGTTGCGGTAAGACGCTTAGCTCGTAATATTCTTTTATAGCTTCAGCACGAAGTCTTTCCTTATATCTGTTATTTGAAATCACATTTATTTTACGATCATAATATCGATGTTGCTATCATGTTTATCTGCCCGTTTGCTGCTCAATGAAACAGATAAAGATTCTTATCAACATTGGTGCCAAGTTCTTAACCGTTTCAATGATGAACTAGTCCTCAACTTTTACCGAAAAAAACTATTTCCTGATACAAAAAAATCGATATTCACGCGAATACTTAAATTCATGTGCTTTTTACTCGCCACATGATCTCCATCATGATACTATTTAGATGACTACCTAGTCCGAAATGGCACAAAGTTCTTGTCCTTTTCGGCAATGGTACAATGTTCTTGTCTCTCGACACATTCAGATCATCGGCATGACATCTGCTATCGAACGTGATGCCGCTCCCCCTCTCTCTCGATTCAATCAACAGATGCACTTAATTTCTCGAAGTGGCCGTACCCTTTCACAGCCGATTTAATCGTTTCCTTATACAAAATTTGCGGTTGTCCAAAAGAGGATAGCAAAGCCAAACCGCTCTCTAACAAGCTGCTCCAGCACTTCCAGTTGAATCAATCCCATAACGCGGATAGAAATCTCCTGCAATTTCTCATCCCAAACGACGTTCAGAGACGGCTCTTCCGCCTCCAGCGTACGAAAAGCACCGAGCACCTTCTGTACTTGGGGTTTTAACTACATCGTCTTTTGTTTAGGTATTCATCTAATCGGAAATCGGACGATGTTCTTGTCCATTCCGGTAATCGGTACAAGTTCTTGTCCTGCGGTTCAACTTCGCTGAAAGCTTTCTCGACACGAAGAAGCCTCCGAACCAGGTCGGAGGCTTCTTCGTGTTTTGATGTTGAGTTTGCGAACGCGTTCGTGGGGACTTTTTTTTCTTAGCTTGAATACTCGGACGCGTTCATTGTGCCTCTTTTGACCCCGATGTAATAGATGACTTCTTCCGTTCTTAGGTTCACATCCAGGATAGCATCTCCATACGTACCTGTGGACGAAATAGAGAATCGCCCCGAGGAATCGGTCTGCACTGGAATTTTATCTAGTATCTTCCCGCTTCGCCCATTATTCTGGTGTTGATTAATATGGATCTCCAGCTTCTTGTTCGCCTGCTCCGTGAATCGTCCCTCCACCTGCAGCGTACCGTCCGCGCGGAATTCGGCAATCAACATCTTGTTGCCAAGCACTGGTTTGTTATACACTTCCGGAAACAGCCGTTCAGGTAGCTTCTTCTCGGATGTAATCGCTTTAGGTGCGCCGACCAAATACTTCATACGGGACTGCAATTGCATCAAGATCACCGCTGCCTGTGCCCGAGTAACGATATCGTTGGAACCGAACATCCAGCTCTGGTTGCCTTTGGTTCCGCGCATATAATCATGAGCCAGCACGTAGTTCACCGCATTCGAAAAATCAAAATTCACGCCGTCCGCCGACGCGATCAGGCCAGCCGCGCGATAGCGGTTAATTGGCTTGTCCTTAAAGTCGCCTTTGCCAGGACTAGAACTAAACAACAACAGGTTGCGGACCGTCGCCACGTTGTAGGCGCCTTCCGCCCAGTGCTTCTTCTTTTTGGAAGCATATGATTCGTCATCTACTTTATAGGTGCGCAGCAGCATGATAAGGAACTGTGCTTCGCTCACGGAATCTTCCGGGTGGAATTTGCCGTTTGTATCCGCTCCGGCGACGCCCGAACGAAGCGCCCACTCGATCGCTACTTGATCGGAGCGTCCAGCGATATCTTTGACCTTGGCCGGATCCGTTGCTGGATAGCTCTTACTCTTGAGACGCTCGAATACTCGTACCGGCACCGTGCCACGCACTGCCCCGGAGCTGAACGTCACCTTGTAACTGCCGGGCTTAACCCCTTCGAGCATGCCGTCTGCCGAAACTTTCAGACCCGCAGGGGAACTGCTGGAGTAGGCAATCGGCGTTTTCGGGGTTCCATATGTGCCGTCGCCGTAAGAGGCCACGATCTCGATCGGCAGCTTGCTTCCCGGATTCAGCATGAATTCGTCGTACTGTGTGGATAAGCCCTGTATCGCGCGCCCTTTGCCAGTCGTGAACGACCAGGTCTTGGTGCGAAGCTGCGACTCTTTATACAGCGTATAATCGAGCTTCACCGTATAGACACTGTACCCGTCTAGCACTTCCTTCGGAAACAAAAACACCGTATCGCCTTGCAGTTCGCTGTAGTACGGAACTTCTTGCCTTTGCGAGTCCACGATGCTCGCTTCAAACGAATCGATGGCGAGACCAGCCGTAGCCGAGATGATGCCACCTGAGTGTTCAACACCGAAGCGGTCAAGCGGATTTGGAATTTCCAATCCATAGAATCCAATGTCGGCTCCTTTCATGCCGTCATACGGATACACTTTGGCTTCCGGGCCTTTCTTCTGGATTTTCACGTAAGCCGGGTTCATGACCGCGGTACCACCTTGCACCCCAATGCCGACCGATGTATACTGGCCGTCCAATATAATCTTGCGATGATAAGCGGTGCTTAGCCAGGAATCAATCGCTTCCCTTGTCGTTTCTTTTTCAAAAGACATGACTTCAGCGACCGAAATGTTTGGCCATCCGGCTGCTTTGCCCCGGTCTCCGGCCGTCGCTCCTGTAAAGCCTGCCGTACCGGGCTCCTCCCGATGCGCTGACAATCCTTCGAAGCGGGTGGTATTGTAATAAGCCGCGTGCGCCTGCGACGCCTGCGTCAATCTCGCATCCAGCTCCAACGGGCCTACGCCTACCTTCGCCCGAATCTCGTTCAGATAAGCCAATCCGTCGAGTTGATCCTGCGTGAACCCTCCCTGCGACGCCGTCGTAGCCGATGCCGCGGATGCGCGTTCTGCCGGATAAGCCGGTACGACGACCGTAATGGCCAGGACCGCGGCGAGCAGACAGGTTGCCCACCTGCGCCCCGATCTCCGGCCGATCCCCCGATTCGGCCTGTTGTTTTTGCTGCGTTTGCTTGCGTTCATGGTGTTTCTCCCCTCGTCTTCCCATTTTTACGAAACTTGCTAACGACTTGTCAGTTTCAAACTGATAGTCTTTTTCATCCAATCATTTCACTTACTTGAATGGATTGATGATGGCCACAGCGTAATTGTCCAAATCGCCATCCCTCAAAAGAATATAATCTGCCGAAGAAAGCTTGAACTTCGTGTAATCATAATTCTCTACGAACTTTCCATATTGGAAGAGATCCAAGCTACTCACTACTTGATAGTTATTCATTCCTGTTTTATCACCATTATTTATAAAAGCAGCATCTAGCACATGGCGCCCCTTTGCAAAACTATTCTTTACTAAGAACGAGATAGAATTTCCTCTGACACTACTTCTGATCTGTACCACATTCCCGCTGCGTACAGGATCTTTTACCAAATCGATGCTGTATACCACTTGACTATTCGCTAGTTGGATGGGTAAATCACTCTCTTTGATAATCTTCACGCCAGGGTAAGTTTCATTCTTCAGGTTTTTATAATATTCAATGCTTTGTGTAATGCTTTAAAATCACTTAATTGGGTTAACTTAAATGCCTTATCATCTGTACTACGGAACTCTTTGTTACCGATCCATACCCAACGACCGATCTTATCCCACTCTACCTTCTGGCCAAGCCCTTCACTCACTAGACGTAAGGGAACGAAAGTCCGATTTTGCTTCAGAATGATTTGCGTGCCATAGTCCTTCTTCTGCCCATCAAAGAGGGCTGAAGTCTGCCCGATTGTCATGTCCACTTTATGATCTGTGCTGACCATCCCAACCTTGGAAACTTTGCCTTCTTTGGAGTACATCACCTTTGCACCCAGCGCTTCAGATACAAAGCGGATCGGAACCATAACACTACCTTGGCCATCCTGGAATGGCTTCGCATCTGGAAACTTCATTTTAACGGTATTCAGCAATACCTCTACTTGCTTCGGAGTGCTTGCGGCTGCAACTGCTTCGTTTCCCGAACCTATTAAGCTTACAGTCAACATACTTGCTATTACTGTTAATAACAGTTTCTTCATGATGTAACTCCTTCTGCTTTCCATATGTACTTCTTCTCACTTTCACTTCCCGGGATCTTTTTTTTACATAGGTCTAACAAATCCTAAATATCAAAAAAACTGGCAGTAGTAAGAATATTTTACCATGTACAATAGTTTATAAATAGGTATTTTATCCCATTGGTATAATAAAACCTAACTTTTTATATGAATTAATTAGATATGTATCTAGTAGAAAATTGGCTACTATGTTCTTGTCCATTCCGGTAATCATTACAAGTTCCTTTTCCTCGACAAATCTCCAACTGCTTGTTCGCCTGATCCGCGAATTGTCCTTCTACCAACAGTGTTCCGTCTGGGCGAAATACGGCGATCATCCTTGCTGCAAAATCACCACGGGCTTCGCCCGAGTAACGATATCGTTGAACCGAACTTCCAACTCTGATTGCATACACGCTTAGTCTCCTTAATAAAAAAAGCCGCTATTTTAAATAGCGACATCAATAAATCCATCTGTAGTTCTCCTTCAAAAATATACACTTAAGTTTACTTATAAATATCTCATCGACTCATTTCAGTTCTGTCTTCATTCCCTTTACCAAATATAGAGTGTTTAAGCGATGTTTCATCAGTCTTTCTTCACCTTTAACATGTAAAGAGTAAGCAAATAACTCAAACTTCTTATAAAGCCCTTTTATCTCCCATTGTGTTTCTATTCGTTATATTATCCCCTTGGTAAGGCTTCTTCATTTCATCTTCCCAGAAAAGAACTGCTTTCTTACCTAATCCTTTATTTCGATATGTATCATCAATCCAAATCATATTCATAAAAGGTGTGTTGTCCCAAAAAAGCTGTGCCGAATCCAGCCAATGATACTATGCTCTTCATCCTGTAGAATATAGATTTAATATAGATCTCATTCCCCCTAATCTTCGGTAATATTAAGTTTTCTATGATATGATGGTCATGTTTCTTAATATATTCATAGTGTGCGAATTAGTTGCAGCAATAATTTTCATTAAAATTACTCCTCATCATTTTTAATTATAATATTATAGATCTATTCACTGACCTAGATAAAATGGAATTTATTAACCTGACCTACCCGTTAGCTAAATGACTTAGAGAACAAAAGAATTTAGCTAAATGCTTTTATAATCGGAAATCGGTACAAGTTCTTGTCCTTGGCTCGGGACACGAACTTGTACCGATAAAATAAAAAAGCCGCTAAAATAGCGACTTTAATGGGACTATGTTCTTATCCCTCGACAACACATGTTAACTCTTCTTCATAACTGTACATTCACTGTCTCCCCTTCCATAATATCCAATAAATTCTAGGTTTCTGTTTATTCCAATCGCAATTCTTGAATTTAAGTACTTTATCTCTAGCGTGACATTTTTATTATGTATTTTGATACTAAGAAAGTCTAATCTACATTTGTTTAATAGTTAGATATGCATCTAATCGGTTATCGGAATATGTTCTTGTCCATTCCGGTAATCGGTACAAGTTCTTGTCCTTCGACAAATTTGCATTTGAATTGTTCCATCTTTTTTAGTGAAAAAACGCTGGGTATGACCAGCGTCAACAAATTATCACTTCACTCTTTCGGAAATATTTTCACTTATTTCTTCAGGATTATCAACACCAATGATCAACTTTGATATTTCGAACTTCCCAACTTTAAAGTTATTCAAATCTAAATGAAGAGTTTTAAGCTCGTTTTCAAAAAAGTGTAGTTGATAACCACCATTTGATCTAAATAACCCATTTCTCATTTCTCCTAATAAAGCACCATATAGTTTAAAAGCATTTGGTATCGGTCTACCAGTTGTTATTCCTTTGATTGAAGAGTATGGAATTTGCAACCCTTTATCTAATTTTAAAAAGGGTGAGTTTCCAAAGTCGATATTTACGTAGGTTTCCATTAGTTGAATTTTACGTTCCATATTTTGATTCCCCCATTTTCTTTTCAAATAATCCATTTATTTCACAACCCATAATTACATATAATACCACAAAAACCTATTTTGTTCATGAAAGACTAAGCACTGCCCTCCGCCCCTTCGCGGGTTACGTCCTCCTTTTTATATTTCATTTCCAATCACCTAATAAAGAACCTACGCGTGTAGCATGTAGTGCTTAGACAGGGTAGCTTGCATTGTTTTTCCCTCTATATCAGTTCCAGATACCTCAAACTTACCTTGTTCCAGAGAATTAACCCAATATCCGCCAATTTTTGGATTCCACACTAGAAAATAAATATTTCATTACCTTCTTGCATTGGTGTGTAATCTTCATAATTTATTCTAATGCTACCCTCTTTATCTTCGATCACATAGGAAGGTTCAAATGTTACAAGCTCTGAATCGATCTCCTGTTTTGTAGAATCCTTATATACTTGGGTTACTTTCACCTTAGTTTCTGTTCTGCCTGAAGGCCCCCACTCGAAATTTTCAATGACATTTTTGCTTTCACCAGTTGCAATAACTCTAACTACAGCGTCTGATTGAGATTCTGCATCATCTGCGTTTGTGAAAATTGCATGGTTGGCTTCGATTTTATCTGTACGCACTACAGATGGAGCAAATTTCTTAGCAATTAAATCAATATTTTTACTTATTGCAGCACTATCGTTTTTGCTCTCTACAGTAGAGCTATTTGAATATGATAATACCCCTAGCCCAATTGCTAAAGAAGCAACGGTTGTCAATACTATAATTTTCTTCATGCTTACCACCCCCATTTTTTCTTTCATGAGCCAAATCAGTAGCAGTAGGTGAAGTCAGTTTATATTTACCTGATTTCATCCAATGGTCGCCAGAGTGTGCCGGTGCATTCTCAAAATGATTTAAGCCGAGTATATGACCGATTTCATGTCCAGCATTCATGTATCTTCCGACTGCCCCCAGCCACTTGTCCAACCGGCATCTATTTGTTTGTAAAGGTAATACAAAAAAGGATCGTCAGCATTTCTGCAACGATCCCTAATGTCAGCCCGCTAGTTGAAATCAGCAGCTGATCAATTTTGATGCCTTCTTAAGTTTCATTAAGCTAACGTTACATGCTTAAAAAATATTTATCAAAGTATCCACTATGGTTTACAGTTATATGGTGTTTGACTGCCTTAACTGTATTTTTAACTTTGCTGTTTTGGAAAAACGGTTTAATAATTCTCCTTTCAGTGATTGTTTTATATGTGGCTAACGGATTTCGGGCGTGGAATAGTGATCGGAAATTATCTCTTGTATCGTTTGTATTGGCATTCGTTTTCTCTTATATCTTTTATCGGTTTTTGACTTTGTAGACGCTGTAGAAAAGGAATATGGCTTCCCGCCAAAAATTGCCGGAAACTGTGATGGTCGGTAGAAAGACTTCTGTTTTCTGGATATTTGAATATCCTGCCTGTTAGCTAAAAAAGCTGCTGATACTTTTATCAACTGTTTTCTTTGTATCATTGAGTTATCGTTTCCCGTTGGTTTAACGAGTTTTAATAATTTCTTGCCAGTTAGGAGGCAAGTCATAATCCCTAATGTGCTTATACTCAAGAACCACTATTAATCCGGAGTTATCCATACTAAACCTCATCGAGTCGAGTCCAACATCCAAATGAGGTCCAACGTACGGGATTGTTTTAACCTGAACTTCAATATGTGAAGGTTGATATTTAACGTCTACATCAGTTCCATCCAAAAAAGGCGTAAACGAAGGTGATACAGTTAATTTATTTTTGTAATAGTGGTTAATCTGTTCCTGTATTTTTGGAGCTAACAAAGTAAGTACAAGCCGTTTCAATTGTTCATCGTTTGGCTTTGCACAAACGGGCTGGATTGCCATCAAGAAAATGATGACTGTTAGCAATGATCCGATAAAACTTTTCATTTCTAAAACCCTCATCTTCAGCATTTTTAAGGGTAGTCTTCACTAAATAAAGTGAATTTATAATGCTACCCTGCCCGTTAGTTGAACAAAGGCAGCCGATCACGTTGATCATCTGCTTTGTTGGTTTTATTGAGCTATCGTTTCCCGTTATTTTAATGAAAAAATAGCCTCTCACTTGAACGAATTCATTACGTCACGTTATGTTTTTATCATTCAAATATTCAATTAAGGCACTTAAATCATACTTAGGCAGCTCTAATATGAATGATAGTCCGATAAAACAAAAAAAGCCGCTAAAAAAATAGCGACTTTCAACGGAATATGTTATTTCCCCTAGAGAATTATCAAAATACACTAGTCACGATAATATGGTTCCATAACTCCTTTATTGTTTTGCCCTCAATTTTGGATTTTGATATTAACTGTTCTACAGAGTCATATCTAAGTTGAACTTCTTCATTTTGTTTAACGCAATACCATCCATCTTCATTATAACTGATTAAGAACAGCGGTATATAGACGCGTTTTGCGTTCAATCAACGTCGCTACGCAGCCCTTACTTTTCCCACGACCCGATAATACGACGGTATCCAGTTCCCAGTGCCCAAACGTTTCACGGGAACGGACTTCTTTCGGACGATCTGAAATGGTTCTGCCAATGGCGAATTTACCGCGAGTTTCTGCGGGTTTCTGACGCTTCCCTTTGTGACGGAGAACCTGTAATGTGCCTTGAACCAGGCGTCCTGCGTAGATCCAGCGATAGATGGTTTTAAAGGAGACCGCAGGTAGGCGATCGGCGAGGAAACGTTCTGTGATTTGTTCTGGAGACCACGTTGCTGCCAGTTTTTCCTCTAGTAGAGCAGCCAAGGCGTCTGAACATTTACCGGGAGATACCGAAGCCTTACGACGTTCCTGATAAGCATTCTGGTGGATTCTCCTTGTGTGAATGTGGTGTAGGAACCTTCATTCTACACGAATCCGGCCATGGGCCCTTTTTTATTTATTTCCAGTAGGTGTCGCACTTCATATTACAATCCGTTCTGCATATAGAAACCCATCGTTTTGAATAAAATTGTTCAAAACGATGGGTTTCTTTTGTTTTTTAAAAATTGTTTTTATTAAAAAGTTTGTTCTGGAGTCACCATTTAAATTTCTGGTTCAAAGGCCAGTCTATCGCCCTCCGTATTTGGTTTGTTCACCCCCAAATTGCGACGAACTTCCAATTCAGGTGATTCCGCTAACTTAACAACTAACGCCGCAACACTCTTACGTGAAACTTCTGTCCCTTTAAATGGCTCATTCTTTTGAGTAATCTCATAGTCAATTTCATCATAATCCGTGAGCCAGGCAGCCCTTAACACTGTATAGTCAAGGTCTGAAGCCTCAATAATATCAACTGACTTTCGGTATGGGCCTAAATATTGACCGATTGTCCGCTTATTCCATTCACCAAACTCCCCTGGGATTTCCTCATAAATTCCAAGCGAAGTGATAAAAATTAAGCGTTTCACTCCTGTCGCACCCATTGCTTCAACAATATTTTTGGCTTGTTCTTCTAAGTCTCCATTTAGATTAGCATACACGACATCCTGTCCAACCATTGCTTTTTTTAATGCCTCAAAATCTAGAACATCACCTTCAATTACTCGTACACGATCGGAATCAAGGTGGTTTAATCTGCTAGAGTTACGCAAATAAAGTGAAAGTTGGACATCAGTTTCGTTTAGAAATAATTCAATTGCATAACGTGCAATTTGACCGCTTGCTCCTAAAATCAATACATTACTCAAATTCAAAACTTCATTTCATATCTTTTATAAAAATTATAAATAAGGTAGTAATTCTACAGCCACATTATTAGTTACAGACTTAATGAATCACTTCAATTGAGTCATTGACTCAAAAACATCTTGCTTTAAAAATAAACTTTAGCTAATTTTATTCTTCGATTATAAACCATGGTCCAGAAGCTTGGATGACACCCCAAAGTTTTTCCGGAAGCTCAAGCTCACTAACCTTGGAAGCCTTTATAGTAGTTTGAATTTCGGACTCTTGTCCACTTTGAACTTTTTCAACCCAGTCTGGTTCTGTAATTAACGCGTGTCCGATCACTGCTAGTTTAAGCCCTTTATCTAATCCTTTTGCAACATCATCCGGCGTTACCATAGAACCCGCAGCCAGTACGGGAACCCGGCTATTTACATGTTCAACGATCAACTCTAGATACGTTTTTTTATCTTGGCTATCGACTGGCTTTGAAGAAAGAGCATCAGCTAGTGAAGCATGTACATAATCAACACCCGCTTCAATCAGTCGGTCAATCAATACATAAGAGTCCTTCATTCTTAAACCGCCTTCTTGATGTTCGTCAGGAGAGATTCGGTAGCCCAAAATAAATGGTTCTGTAGCATGGTTTTCGATGACGTTTTTCATTTCCTTAATCACGGCTAGTGGGAAACGTAGGCGGTTTTCAAGTGATCCTCCCCATTGATCCTCACGTCTGTTGAAGAAAGGAGAGAAAAAGTTTTGAAGCAAAAATCCGTGCGCACCATGGATTTCAACGCCATCAAACCCTGCTTCAATGGCTCTTCTTGTTGTTTCTCCAAACCCATGAATCACTTCCAATATTTCATCGTGCGAAAGTTCTCTTGGCATAACGGAAGGAGCAAATCCAGTTGCTTCCGTCTCTACTGCGCTGGAACTAACCACATCCCCATTTGGTGTAAGATCCGGCAGTGCTTTGTTGCCTGCGTGGAAAATTTGAAGTACCACAGGGGCTCCACCGCTTTTCGCTGCATCCGCCAATTTACGTAAACTTGGGATGAATCTATCGTCATATGCTGCAAATTCATTTGTAAAACCTATTCCATTAGGTTGGACATGCGTACATCCTGTTATGACTAGACCCACGCCTTTTACTCTTCTTTTGTAATATTTCACTTCATCATCTGAGATGGTGTAATCATCATTACTTGCCCAAGTAGTCATAGGCGCCATTACAACTCGATTTCTAAGGGTAATTCCATTTTTGAATGTGAAGGATGCAAACAAATTTTTATAATTTGTATTCATTTTCAAACCTCTTTCTAATTTTTTATAAGCTTTATTAATAGTTGTCTGAACTTAAAGCGTTTATTCTTATTCCAAATTTATCACCAAAAAAACATCTATGTTTCTTGTTTGATAACTGCGAAACGAAGAAGGTAATTTCCAGTTGATGGGCGTTCACAACATTGGTAGAATAAAATCATAAAGTATTCGAGTAACTCGAAGTCAATAGCATGGAGGTGCGAAATTTGAGTCAGACATTACATGAACCAAAATATACGGTAAAAGATGTATCTGAAATAACTGGACTTACAAAACATACGATCCGTTATTATGATGACCAACAATTGATACCTTTCGTTTCAAGAGACGGCAGAAATAATCGTTTATTTTCTGACCATGATCTGGATTGGTTACGAATGGTGCACTCCTTTCGTATTTCAGGATTGCCAATTTCAGAAGTCAAACATTACATTGCTATGTGTTTGCAAGGTGATAAGACGATTCCTGAAAGGGCTGAGCTTGTTGCAAAACAAGAAAAACAACTAGAATCGAAGATCTATGAGTACAACCTTCAATTAAAACACATCAAAGAGAAGAAGGCTTACTACAACAGTGTCTTATCTGGTCAATTGAACGATACCTGGAATCCTGTTAACAGTAACCCAGAATGCGGAGAAAAATATGATATTCCAGAACATATCAAATCAGCATCAAAAGTTCATGTTTGACCTTAAATGTGAGTCTAAGGCTTCGTGTGCACACGAAGTCAATTTTTTTTATTTGATTGATGGGTATTGTACTAACCTGCCCGTTAGTTTAATGAATTGAAGGGCAAGATGCCGATTAGATACACGCCTAATCGGCAATAGGAACATGTTCTTGTCCATTCCGGCAATCGGTACAAGTTCTTGTCCTCAGTAAGGGACAAGAACTTAGTTCCTTAAAACAAAAAAGCCGCTAAATAAGCGACTTTGAATGGAACAATGTTCTTGTCCCGCGACATCTTTTCAGATTAACGGCTTTCAAAAATTCAATTTTTTCACAAATCGATAAGGTCAGTTGCTCTTTCTCAATTTATTAACATTTGGCGCATCCCATCCAACTAGCAAATGGCCATTGTAACACCTTATAAGTTTATTGATCTCTCTATACCTGTTAGAGGTATTCCTATTACCAAAGGTTCAACTGCACCTCATGTAACCTTGTATTAGGATAGCCGATGAATCGACCATACTATATCCGTACTGAATCCAATGGGTAGACCATCAGCTTCGTAATATAACTCGACTTGATCACCTGCCTGCAGCTCTACATCACCGGTTAACGTCACCGTCGCACTACCTAGTACAGTTCTCATTGTTAAAATTAACGCTATATTAACGTCAAGGAAAGGCATATAACCTTTTATTAAATCAATATTGCCATTCTTCTTTACAGTAAAAACCGGATCAATGCCTCTTCCTATGCTTACACTGATTGGCGCGTCAATCTTATAATTAACAGTTGCATGTATGGAATATCTACCAGTGTCCGGTGCCGTAAATATCCCTGTAGCAGGATTAAATGTAGGGCTTCCATAATATGGAGACGCCTCGTTCCAATTCGAAAATAGCGTGCTACTATTGATTGAGTATGTCGTACCGGTAACAGAAAATCCTTCCGAGGTAAAAGAAGTCCCCGCTGGGCCTGGATCTCCCTGCGGTCCCGCCAGGCCTGCTGGACCTTGTGCTCCTGCTGGCCCTGGATCTCCTTGCGGCCCTACCGGACCTTGTGCTCCTACTGGCCCTGGATCTCCTTGCGGCCCTACCGGACCTTGTGCTCCTGCTGGCCCTGGATTTCCTTGCGGTCCCACGTGGCCTTGTGGTCCTGCTGGCCCCGAAGCTCCTTGTGCTCCAACTGGTCCAGTCGCTCCGGTATCGCCTTTATCTCCCTTGGCTACATCGCCTGTAGAATTCTGCGATTCTTCGACAACCGATTGCAAAGTACTAATGATTATGGTTTTAATGGTGGGATTCCATACTACTTTTGCTCCGAATAATTCCGCAATAAAACGTACTGGTACCATAACCCGGTTCTGAATGATCTTAGCAGGTTGATCGAGCACCACCTTCTCCTCTACATCACCGATTTTAACGCTGGCAGTCGGGTTTCTAATAATTAGAACACCCAATGCATCTCCTTTAAAAACCGTTATGGTTTGTGTAGAACTATTCCAGTTAAGAGACACACCGAGCGATTCTTCAAGGACCCTTAAAGGAATAAGTGTGGTTCCTTTATGGACAACGGGTTTAACGTCACTCTGGACTACACTATCATTAACAATAATAGAGATCTCATCTATTTGGCCAACTGGAGCCGCCTGAGCAGCAGAAACCACAAACAACGTCATTACAAGCACAAATACAATAGATAATTTCAATCTTCTTATCACTTAACTTTCCCCCATATTAATGAATTTTTATCCCTTAATCCCGGTTGCGATCATCTGCAGAATTCGAGCCCTGCGATTTCAACTAAAGCTCCAAACAACGGATAGAACGTTCCTCATTATCTTCGAGCAACAAAAGAATCCTATCATTCCCCACGTAGACATTGTAGACAAAATTATAGAAGTTGTAGTCATACGAAAGTAGTACGCTGCCCTGAAAAAACGATCGTTCGGGTATACGCCGTATATAGGGTTTGAATAAATTCAAAATTATGAGACTCACTACTCAGACTTAGATATACAACTAATAGGCAATCGGATAAAACAAGTGACTCATTCAATCGGGCTTACTGCTACTTCCTATGCAGATCCATTTACCGTTGCCCGACAGATGGCTTCTCTAGATAAAATTAGTAAAGGACGTGCATGATGGAATGCCATCACTTCGAATCCGGGAGGATTAGCAAATTATAGCCGCATCCATCTTTCAAAAGCAGATTTGTATCCTATGAAAAAAGAGTTTTTAGAGATTGTTGAAGGCCTATGGAATTTCTATGAGGATGATTGAAATGTGGCTTTTATATCGCCACCTAACTTCCATCATAATGCTGTTTAGATAACTACCTAATCCGAAATGACACAATGTTCTTGTCCTTTTCGGCAAAGGAACCAAGATCTTGTCCTCAACTTTGGACAAGATCTTGGTTCCATAAAACAAAGAAGCCGCTATGATAGCGACTTTGAATGGAACAATGTTCTTGTCCCGCGACACTGCCTCACGTACTGGTTCAATCTCAAAAGCACGCATCAATAGTAGAGCCATGTGCTGGCGCTTGATGCTTTCATTGGGATGAAAAGAACCGTCTGGATATCCTGTAATCATCCCTTGACTTGCTAATTCCTCAAACATTTCTTTTGCCCAATGTCCTGAAATATCGTCAAAAGTTACAACGGGTAGTTCAGATTGTGGCTTAAGATGACCTCCTATCACTTGACTCCATCTAGACATTATAGTCTCATCACAGGATATTTAAGTCCTACTAAAGTAGTACACCATAAAAGTTTGATACATAAATTAATCGGACCCATTTTTGTGCATTTCTAAGACTTCTTCCTTTCTACAATATGGAATGACCAAAGAACTCGAGTTGTCGTCTGTTTGAAAACAAACAAAGAAGCGGCCCTTTCAGGCTCGCTTCCTTGTTTGTCACTCTATTAATTTCAACTCTCTAGCACGTACGACAGCTTGTCCCCGCCGTTTTACACCCAACTTGCCGTATATTCTAGAACTATGTGTCTTGACCGTCGTCTCCGCTATACCAAAGAGATTAGCAATCTCCCTGTTCGACAAGCCTTTTGCAATCGCTTTAATAATTTCCGTTTCACGTTCAGTCAGCGGTTCAGTCAGCCCCGGTTGTATGAGACAAGGCACCACGGACAAAGCGTTACTGTCAAAAGCCTTCGGGAATGTTGTATCCGCAGTTTCGTCTTCCAGCATCTTGAGATAAATGATCCGTGTCGCAATAAGCTCCATCATCTGAACATCCCTCTTTGTAAACACACCCGACATCTGTCGATTTTCCAAGTATAGTAGATAGGAAGCTTGTTTTCCCGGAACATCGATTGACATGCACAGAATCGACCTCTGTTTTTTTGCTGCAATATAAGCATCCCTCACCCAAAAACTCTGAAGCGCGTCATGCAGAATTAGCGGTTGCGCCGTCATCGCTGTATGACGTAAGACGCTCTCCGCATACAGGTCGGCTTCTTTTTCCTTATCAGTCCAGTAAGAAGAGTTAGCTTCAATAATGAACTCATTATTTTGACGCTTCAACAACAGACCACGCTCTGCTCCGGTTTGTCTTAGAGCCGTTTTTAAGAGATTTAACCTCCAGTCTGCCTTACTCGTCTGTGCTAACCCATTGATGATTCGTTGTAAAAGCTCGAATTGCTCTTCGCTCTTCGAGCCTTCACCTATCTTAGGGCCGTTCTGCCAAGCTACCTCTGTGATGGTTTGAGTCATATGTGCTCGCTCCTGTAATACTGGACCCTCATAACGTTTGTAAACCGGGTCCAGCAATTCAGCGTGTCTGCTTCTAATTTGAGTTACTTTGGAGGTGATTCCCCATTCGGCGTATGCCGCACAAGCATCCATCATCGTAATTGCCGCTCCGGATCGGCTAAGCAGATCATCTTGATAACATACAGCAAGCCGTTCGCAAGCAATGGCTTCGAGCAATACGTATTTTTCTGTTCTCGCTCGCTTAATTGCAGCCGTATATTGATTCATGGCGACAAACGAATTCCCTGCAATTCGTTCACTTTCTGCTTTGATTAGCAAATATGCGGAGGACTTTCTGTCTAGAAATCCTCGCCAACTCTTCATCAATCGCAATTGCGCGCGTATGGTCTTCCGAATCCGCTTACGATCCTCCCTATTCGTCTCAAAATAAAATCCAGCTAATGCCAAACTCTCGTAAACACGTTGTTTACGAACTCGCATCCAATCCAAATGAAATTCGTTTACCCTTCCTCGTTGCGACCAATACAGCGCTTCCCTGTACCTGCCCGACAGCAACGCCACCTCAAGCCGACAACCGCAACTATAGTTGTCTTCGCCCCGGTGATCCAACTCACTGTCAGTCGACACCAGTGGAATAGAAACAAAACTGTCGATCAAAGAATCGTCTTGCAGCACTGCTGTGTAACTACTCGTCAGCAGCATCATTTCCAGTATCTTGTCGTCGGCAATCTGTCGCATGTTCTCCTCAAAGTATCGGAGCAATTCATTTATGACATATGCATTCCCATGATTACCCATAACACAAAAAATTAAGGCAGAATTAGCAAAGTCATGATCGCCTGCTTCCATCCCTTGACGCATCGCATTGAACAAGACAACAGAAGATTCCAAAGGACTGTCCATTTGCTTGATCATTCCGCTCAGAAAAGTAAAAACATGCTTTTTCCTCAATGTAGAGGTGTTCGCAATTTGCAGAAACACCCCCTCAGCAATCGGACTCGCTCGAGTAAAGCTCGGAAATGTCCTTTGCACAATCAGCTCATATCCTCCGATCATTGATGCTAACGACTCATTTACCCCTTTATGCAACCCATAACGAATAAATGGGGCATACAATTCCAGTAGCGATCGTGCATCGTGTGTAAGTAATGGAAGAAACAACAGCTCCATTAAATGGCATAATTCCTCATAATCCTCGTCAAGTGGGTTGGACAGCAGAAGGTGCTTCTCCCGTTTTCGATGTAAGAGGACCGCGGTCGAGGCCATTTCCTTGGCGATAGACAACAGGGAACTCTTCTTCCCAAGCTTCCAGCCGTACGAGCCTAGCGCCTCCATTCCAAATTGAACCGCAGTCTCATTGTCCACGAATGCATGAAATTGTATTAAAGGTGCCCAGATTTTGAGTCGCTCCGATCGGCTCAGTCGATCGCTGCTTTGGTTCAAGTCCACCAACAGTTCTTTCGCCCGTGCGCTATTGCCACCCATATACTCCGTCCAAGCTAATACCAACTGCAACTCGACATCGAGTGTACCTGGTACTTCCGCCTTGCATATTGCCAGCAGATGAAGCCCATTTTCTGCATAATACTTCCCTTTTGCATAGCGCGCCGCTGCCAACGCCTCTTGTCCCGCTTGAAGATTGTACTCAATCAATTGCTTCGTTTCTTGGTCTGATAATGACGAAGCTGCCAAGTTCAGATGATCAATCGCTGTTCTTGACAGGTCATCGTGTGACTCCTGAGTGCGATCCAGTAGGAACCGTCCAATTACCCGGTGTCGGTGGATATTGCGTCCTGAATCGAAAGCATATACCATTCGGTGAATGAATTCATGGGCAAACACATAGATCAAATCCTGTTCATCTTCTTGCTCTGCTTCGTCTTCCCGATAAATAAACCCTTCAGCTTCCGCCTCTTGAAGATTAAGGAATACCATATCCACTGATATGCCGCACACTTCGGCCAAGAGTGTTAACTGAAATACCGGACCAATTGCGGCAGCCATAGCCAAGAACTCCTTACGATCTTCCTTGAGCTTGGAGAAGCCTACCTCCAGCAAACGCAGATGTTCTTTCGATCTGCTTAGTTGCCGGGTTATTTCAGAGTCCCATACCCACTGACGTCGTCTTTCGTCAAAACGTAGTCTGTTCTCCTTTATCCATCCCTCCAGCAAGAGACGAACCGAGCCAGGATTACCACCTGTCTGATCGTGGACAGACCGCGCCAGAAGTTGAATGCGACCGGATTTCTCATATAGAGCATCAGAGATCAGCTGCCTCACATCCTCATAAGCCAGCGGTGGCAGAGTCACTTGTTCCTCTGGATTGGCACGGCATCTATAGGTTAACCATGCCAGCAAATCCTCTTGATCAAAATTCGCTACATCCCCCGTGGAAGTGATCAACTCCTCCGTACGATAAGCCCCTATTAGGAATAACCCATGCGCTTTTTGTGATAATGCAAGTTCACGAATTACCTCTTGTGTACCATTGTCGACCCACTGCAGATTGTCCATAAATAAAACAAACGGTGGCTTGCATTCAGCCATACAACAGATCAAGTCGGGCAGAAGTTCTTCAAACCGTTCCCAGACCTTCGCATCGTCCGAGATATGTGCTACCTTCGCATCGTTGTCGAACAACAGCTTGGCCTCAGGCCAGCAGGATACGATTACCTGCATTTCTGGACCGAAACCGGCTTGTAGTTTGGCTTTCAGACGTGTAATGATTTCAATCGGCTCACTCCACAGTTGATAGACCCATTCCCGCATTCCCTGAAGGATCGGCCCACATCGAATATTTTTTTGGGAAAGTTCCACTTTCATAGTGATCATCCGGCCACCATGTCGAACGACGTTTTGTTCGATTCTATGGACAAGCGCCGTTTTACCCGTTCCTTCTTTGCCTATCACCCAACGAAAGGCATTCATTCCTTGAAAAGCCTGCTCCAGCCCAGCCTCCATTTGCACCACTTCGGCACTACGTCCATACCACGATTCGGATAGGGAAAGCGTACGGATTTTATCTAAACGTCCCACTTCCAATGGCTTAAACGCTCCATCGTTATCCATCATCATATTCTGATACAATTTCAGATCTTCAAGCACCCCATATATACTCTGATAACGCTCCACCTGTGATTTGGCAAGTAATTTCATCAGTATAGCTTGCAGTGTTTCGTCTAAACTCGGTCGAATATCGGATAAAGATTGAGGTACCTTGCGGGTATGTACGGTACCCCAGTCTTCATCATTGTCAGCATGAAAAGGCAAATGTCCGGTTAACAACTCATAGAGAATAACCCCTAATGCGTAAAGATCACTGCGTTCATTCGGCACCAGATTGAATCGTGCAAATTGCTCGGGAGAACGATAAGCTGCATGACTTTCCGTATGCCAGGATACTTGAGCTGTTTTCCCCTCCCACTGTACGCTGATATGGTCAGGGCTAAGGTATCCAATTATCCTATTCCGCTCGTGTTCACGATGCACCATTTCTGCAAGTATAATAGACAGTTCAATGAACACCGCCAACTCTAAAGGGGACTGCGTTATGTACTCTCTTAAAATCTTAATAATGATGCACACCTATCTGAGTTATATTTGCGTTTCGTGAAAAGGATATTTTTGAATTTAATAATAATTTCGGCTGGATGAGATCGATTTATAAACCTAAAATAATCTTAATCCATGATGCATTTAGAGTCTAGCCACCGATATAGATGCTATATATTTGCGAATGGCAAATGGTGGAATAAATAACCGCAAATATAAGTCGTTTTTTTTCCTCTACGCATATATGCAGAAATAGAGATGAACTGCGGCTTAAGAATAGCTGTCTCTATAAATTAAATCATCTTGTACAGAATGAAAAAATAAAGAGCACCTGATTAGGTGCTCTCTAGTAACCACTATTGCGTTGCAAGTAACTCCTCTACATTGACGTTGGAAGCGGCTTGAATATCGCCATACGTCCGGAACCATTCGGCAACGTCGTTCCACATAATGGTACTTCCCTCAATTGGCTCGTGACCTAGATGCTTATTTAGAATAACAACGGCCTCTGCTCTTGTTAAAGGTGAATTAGGATCTTAAAAATGACTGTGCCGAAACTAGCCAATAACACTCATCTAATTTAGCTATTATCTTTGGTAATCTGCTTTTATCACGCGCGTTGATTTCCATCATCTAACTGTTTAAATAGTCATCTAATCCGAAATGACACAATGTTCTTGTCCTGCGACATTTTACTACATACCGAAGCTTTCAAGATCCCCATCACAGAGCCCACTAGTAAACTTTTCAACCAAAGTTATATTTAGCATAGTTTTACTAGTGCGTCTCTGATCAAACCATCGCAGTAAAAAAGAAGGATTCTGTCGAAGTGTTAACGTTTTGCACGGTAACGCAATCCATCTACAAGAAGAGAAACAATATTTTTCGCATGCGCTATATCACCGTTGTCTACTCCCGTACAGAGACTTGCTACCGCCCACAACAATTCATCTGGTGTAATATTGGCACGTACTTCATCTGCAGCTGTTGCTGTTTCAATCAAAGTCTTCAGAGCTGGACTTAATTCCTCTACAAAACAAAGTGGACGCACTGATCGAAGCCGAATAGCAGCAGCTGGACATTCCTTCGGTGGCCATACGGCGGGCAATCTCTTGGGATTGCGAGTCCTCGACCCAGAAACTAAGAAGGACGTGGACCTGTTTGACTCGCGCATCAAAGCGGGCGTGCTGTTTGCCACCGCTGGACAAGGTGGCGACAGCCTGACGACGTTCGCGGCCGAGAATATGCCGCACTTGAACGTGAGCTTCACGCACATGACCACACCCACACTTGTGATCGTCGGGGATCAGGACTACACCCCGCAAAAGTATCAGTTGACCGTCCGCGGCCCGGAATGGATGTCCGCCCCCTACTTCTTAAGCCCAGGGGCCGAGAGCCTGCTCACCCTATTCGGTGCAGAACACTCACTTGGCGGAATCCCGGGTTATGAAGTTACGGAAACAACAGATGAAAATCCAGAACATGTCGCCTTAATTCAGCTGTTCTCATGGGCTTATCTTTGTCATGCGCTTTGCTCCTTTACCCACCTCTCACTGGTAAAGGAGCTTTTACGTCTATACTCAAAGGACAATTTACAGTGAGGGAGGTATGAAATCATTTCTTTCTGAATCCCATATGTGCAGCAAAATTTGCTCCATATATGATCGAGTTGGTGTTGGCCGCCATAATCGTTATATTGCGTCCTACAAGACTTACAAAATCAAGATAATCATCTAATAGGTAATCGGAATATGTTCTTGTCCATTTCGGCAATCGGTACAAGTTCATGTCCTCGGCTCGGGACACGAACTTGTACCGATAACATAAAAAAGCCGCTAAAATAGCGACTTCAATGGGACCATGTTTTTGTCCCTCGACAACAAAGACTGAATTTTTTTAAAGTTCCCTACTTTCATGCAATTATGCCCTTTAGTCTTTATTTAACTGAGCAGAGTTAGAACTTGATCTGTTGGTCCCCTTTCTTGCAGTACAATTTTATTTATTATCCTCAAATTTATGTGGCTCTTTAACAAAACTTTTTAAAATAAATCCACACGTTATACAAATTACATGAGTAACATCTGATCCTAATGTTAGCATCTTTTTCATAGGATATACCCTAGCTTCGCCGTGCGACTTGCCCTCCCCTAATTTTGTTCCTCCACATTCAGGACAACATTCTTCGTTTCTCATCTCGAACCTCCTTCAATGAAATTAATCTTATCATTGCTTCTATATAGACCATATGTAACTTTCTATTATCAACGTAAAGCCTATTTTTTTGTAAAAGGCTATTAGATCAACGTGTGAAATCGTATCATCTGAAACTATACCATCAGTAATATGAGTCACACCTTCTTTAATACCGATTTCAATTAGACTGTCACGAAACAAAGGAACTACCTTGAAAAATGTGCTACAACCCAACGGATCGCTACTATTTCTATAGGCGTCAGTTAGTACTCCTGCAAGGTTATCCCCTTCCTTCTTCAAAATAGAAAATTAACTTATAGCAGCTTGCTAAGCGGTAATAAGGCATGATTCATATGTCCTGCCATATGGTATTGGTATTTACGAACTTCTAAACGAAGATACTTCAGTCGTATAAGAGACACCCGTTAATTCCCAGAATTCTTGCCCATCTAGTTGATAACCAATATAACATGGATCTCCAAGTTGTATCTTAGTTACATTTTCTGACGGAATTACTACGTAAGAATTATCTTTTGTTTCTTTCGAAAACGAATCCATTATATGCACACTCCTTGTTTGATTAATGAAACTATCATTTTATTCTTTTATTAATGTGGCTCAAAGGGTTCTCTTGTTTATTGTTTAGTAACTTTGTGTCATTGTACATCTGCATTACATCTATAAATGAATTAACAGGCAAAATAACGATTAGATAAACGCCTATCGCAATGAGAACATGTTCTTGTCCCGCGAAATAAACAGCTCCCTTTCTTTCACTTCTGTGTTTTATTTTGCATACCTCGGTCCGTCCTGTTGCAAGCAGCTTTATGCCGTGTTCTTTATCTGATAAGCCACAGACCACGGAAATGTCTGGGCTGGAGGATGAAAAAAGAAGCTGCAACAAAAGGTCCGGGTAACGCCAAACCTCTTGATGCAGCTTCTTTTGTATTTCTACTCGCTTTGCACAGCGAATTCATAATAACTTTAAGCCTTGCGAAGCATTTGTCTCTCGCTTAGCTGTGAAAGCATATCCTTCGTCATGGCCTTCAGGTCGTAGCGGGCATGAAATCCCCATTCTGTTTTCGCTGCCGTCGCATCAATGGAATGTGGCCAGCTATCGGCAATCGCCTGTCTCTTCGGATCAATGTCATAATCGAGGATAAAGCCGGGAAACTCATCCCGAATCGCTGCAGCGATCGCCTCCGGATCCACGCTCATTGCGGTGACATTAAATGAATTTCGGTGAATCAACCGGGAAGAATCCGCTTCCATCAATTCGATGATAGCGTTCAGGGCATCCGGCATATACATCATGTCCATGTTTGAGTCCTTGGCGATATAAGATGTATACCGTCCAGCCGTCACGGCTGCGTAATAAATTTCCACGGCGTAATCCGTCGTTCCTCCGCCGGGAGGCGTCATATAAGATATTAAACCCGGGAATCGCAGCCCCCTAGTATCCAGGCCGTATTTGTGAAAATAATAATCACAAAGCAGTTCGCCGGACACTTTGTTCACGCCGTACATCGTATTGGGCCTCTGGATCGTATCCTGCGGGGTATTGTCTTTCGGAGTCGAAGGACCAAAAGATCCAATGGAGCTTGGAGTGAAAAATTGGCAGCCGAGCTCCCTGGATATTTCAAGTGCATTCATCAATCCGCCCATATTCAAATTCCAGGCAAGCAGCGGTTTCTCCTCTGCGGTAGCCGACAGCAGAGCAGCCAAATGGATGACGGTATCAACTTCGTACCGCTTGGCGATTTCGAACATCGCCTTATCATTCGTCACGTCCAGCAGCTCGAATGGCCCGGATCGGGTAATTTCGTGGGCTGATGACCTGAGATCCGTAGCAACGACGTGATCCGCACCATAGATTTCACGTAATTTAACAACTAACTCAGAACCAATTTGGCCCAGTGCTCCGGTCACCAAAATCTTGTTCATAAGACATTCCTCCCGAAATATACTCCCGCGAATGCAGCTAAATCAGCTTCATTTCCTTGCCAACTTTCTCATAAACGGAGATCACCTGGTCGAGCATCTCCTTGGTATGGGCAGCTGTCGGCATGTTGCGTATTCTTCCGGTTCCTTTGGGAACCGTCGGAAACACGATTGCCTTGGCGTAAACGCCTTCTTCATAGAGCCGTTTGCTGAACTGTTGGGTGGTTACTTCATCGCCAATGATACAAGGTGTGATCGGCGTTTCGCTTTGGCCCACATTATACCCAAGCCGGCTCAAGCCGTTTTTCAAATCATTGCTGTTCTCCCACAGCTTCTCGATCAGCTCTTTGTCATTCATCAAGATGTCGACAGAAGCGCTGCAAGAAGCGATTGCAGCCGGAGGTAGCGATGTCGAGAACAGAAACGGACGGCTTCTCAGCTTCAACCATTCAATCAGTTGTTTTTTACCCGCCACATAACCGCCGACAACGCCGATCGCCTTGGAAAGAGTACCAATTTGAAAGTCAATGCGGTCGGACAATCCAAAATGCTTCACGGTTCCCGCACCTGCTCCGAGAACGCCCGAACCGTGGGCATCATCCACATAAGTAATCAGATCGAATTCTTCTGCTATTTTCACGATTTCGGGCAGCTTTGCTATATCACCATCCATGGAGAAAACCCCGTCAGTGATAACCATAATTTTACGGTACTGACCGGATTCCTTGGCATCTTTCGCCTGCTGTCTTAAATCATTCATATCCGAATGCTTAAAGCGAATCACCTTGGCTCTCGACAAGCGGCAGCCATCAATAATCGAAGCGTGGTTCAGCTCATCTGATAAAATCGCATCATGCTGGTCCATTACCGCGGATATAGCAGCCATATTGCAGTTAAATCCCGATTGATACACGATAACAGCTTCCGTTTTTTTGAAACGGGCCAGTTTTTCTTCAAGCTCAATATGAAGATCCATCGTACCATTAATTGTTCTCACAGCCCCTGCGCCTGCCCCGTATGTCTGCGACGCCTTAACTGAAGCATCAATCAGGCGGTAATCTGTTGCCAGTCCCAAATAGTTATTGGAAGACAAATTGATTAGGGACTTTCCGTCGATACGAATAACAGGACCATTTGCACCCTGCAGCGTATCGATGACGTTATATAGACCTTTAGTCTTTAGATCTTCGATGTTCGAACTTAAAAATTGGTCCAAGGCTTGACTTGACATCCCATTCCCTCCTCGATATACGTATGTCCTCGTACAGGAGACATAAGAATCCTCCAAAAAAACCTGTTTTAAAAGGGATTAAACTAATTTCAATGTATCATCTTTTTTATTTATTGTACACATGTGGCGGACAAAAAAATAAAAATATCCGCACAAAAACATAGCGCGTTCTAAAAGGATCCTCCACTTCTACTTAGACATTCATCTAATCAGAAATCGGATCATGTTCTTGTCCATTACGGTAATCGGTTTAAGTTCTTGTCCCTCGACACGCAATAAACTTTTTGATTATCTTCTTTCATCGTAATTATTAGGCCGAAATGATTTTATACTATTTATACACTAGCCAGCTTTCATGTTAAACTATCCTGCCCGTTAGTTTAACTTCGCCCTCGATTTGCGCATCTACTTTAATTTCTCATTCTAAGTATGGAATGGCAAACTCCGACCTGATGTTATCCTGATGGACCTGTACATGCCAATAATTGACGGCATTGAAGCCAGTCGCCTCATATCGGAAGCGTATCCGGATACACGAATCATCATTTTGACCAGTTTTTCCGACCGCAGTCATATCGTACCGGCCCTTCAGGCAGGAGTTATAGGGAGGGGAGTCTTAAGTGGCTTTCCAAACGTAGCATGATGATCCTTGTTTGCGACTTTAGTAATAAATAAAACGACCGTTCCCAGGTAGAATCTGAGAAACGGTCGCAGCTTAAATAATTTTGAATAAAAATTTATATATGGGCTACGTAATGTATTTAATCTCAATGACATCCATAATTTCAATTGGAATATCTCAAAATATGGATTTTTTGCTCAACAAGAAAGTTTTCACTATGTAAAAATTTCATGTGGATTTGATTTTAATAACAGCTAATACTCCTACTGTGAGGCCCCCACAACTTCATTTTACCAAAGGATCTTTCCATATCACTCATTATCTTTAATCACTCAAAAGAGATCACCACTCTCACTTAGATTTTCATTAAATCGGAAAGACAAATAACCTTAGCACTGTAGTTCTTTTAGGACTCTTGACAACTTTCTTCCAGCCCCACTCATTTACATACCCTAACTCTTTAATTTTCTGGGCAGTCTCTTTAAATGGTATAATATCCCTTGTGAGGTGATTTGATGAACAAGATTTTAGCGATCTCGATTTTGGGAATGGGTTTAACAGGTGCTGTTTTAATCATCTCAATTGCTCTGTTGTTTAACCCTCCAATAGGAAATGTGTTGAAGATGGTTACTGCTGCTTCAATATTATCTTTTATTATATTTGCTGTTTCGGCTTTGGTATTTCGTCGGCGATTAGATAATGAAAAAAGAGAGTAATATATTTATACTTCCTCGATTTAGGACGAATGATACCCAGTAGCAATCCTAACAATGTTTCTACTCAAGAAAATAATGAAATATATTTCCTCCAACATGCATTCTCCCCTACAAGCACCCATGCCAGAAAATAGAATCTTCTGTTTTAAGATATATAGAGTTTGTTTCTATTGAGCTGTGTCCGGCTCTAATCTCAAATATCTTACTAATGTCCTTCATCATCTCATCAATCTGATCGATTCGCCTAACATTCTCCGGTTCATTTTCTTCAAGCTCTCTGGAACGTTTCCCGTTAGCGTAACGATGGATCAATACTTTTCGAGTTCCTTCTCTAAATCATTTAGTAGCACTTGAATCTCAAGAACTGCAGAATCATCTCTATTCCAAAAAATCGACAGCTTATGCTGATCCTCCACCATATTGGGTAACCAGTCACTAATAAACTCGTCTAATGAGATACAATGTGCTTTATAATTTGACCATTCTTCATAAGCACAGTACTCTGCAAACTCTTTCCTAGGCCAGAATGAAATAAGCAATCTCTCTTTATCATCTGAAGACATTGCCCAACCGTCATCATACAACCCCCAAATTTCTTCTGAATCAGTAACCTTCTTTATAAAATATTCATATCGAATATTCGCAGGGAGTTTAATAACAGCTTCAAACTCTTTCGAGGTTATCGAATTCATTTGCGACCTCCTTGTTAGAACTTTAAATTAAATATACCACGCTAACCTGCCCGTTAGCTTAATGAATTAGCAGGCAGAGATAGAATAGATATACTTCTAATCGGCAATCGGATCATGTTCTTGTCCATTACGGTAATCGGGACAAGAACTTGTCCAAGTTCCCTACTCTCCTCCTGTTTTGTTGGAAATTCTATATTAATATGATGCAAAATGTCTGACAGAGCATTGCCTAATCTGTACTGATTAATAGACTCATTATTTGAAAGAATGAAGATACATGTATCTTCATCAAAATAATACTGAACATAAGTGCTTATCCCAAGGTGATCTCCTCCATGGGAGTACCGATCGAAATTCATCTCCGAAATTATAAATAAACAACCTCATTTATGTTGCTCTTTAGAAAAATCCATCATCAAATAAGAATAACTAAAAGAGTCCGCCTAATAATTAGGTGGACTCTTACTCCTATTTCCCGTATAACTTTTGGGAAGTGATTCTTTTTTGAGTAACTACTGATAAATGCAGACTGGATATTGAGTTTAAAAATGCTGAGATGAAGAGGTTCCACGGTATGGCAACAGCCAAGTACCGAGGTCTATTTCGTATGCGAATACAGACATACCTCACAGCATTTGTTGTGAATGTGAAACGAATGGTAAAGCTAGTCGAGCAAAAGCAGTCTTTGGCATATTTGAATAAATCAACAAAGCTTATGACTGAGACAAAATTCCTTTTACAAACAATGAGACACTGTGCTTGTAGAAATCTTCCTCGGTGACGAGTTGGGACTGATATTGCCCGTGAATCAGCTCGCTCATCTGAAATCCGTAGCACATCGAGAGAAAAGACATGGCGGCAAGGGGCTCATCCTGTCTGGCTATAACTTTTTTCTTCTGCAGGCGTTCAAAATATTCAACCAGCAAGGAGTGCAGCTTCACCGGTGGATCGGCCAGCACTCTGTCCAATTCGGGAAACATTCCTTTGTCGCGGATGCCAATCAAAATGATGTCCGCATTTTTATGGAAAAACAATCGGTACTGCTGACTTACATTCAGCAAATCGACTTCCGGATTATCGGTCGCGTCCTCTTTTAACAGCTTCTCAAATTGCGGAATATCCGAATGTCTTTCAATGATGGCTTCCAATATGCCTTGCTTGCTTCCAAATTGCCGGAAAATCGTAGATTCATTGACTTTAGCTTCCGTAGCAATGGCTTTGGTGCTTACTCCACGATAGCCATTCTTTTTGATGAGCCTTGTCGCGGCTTCAATGATTCTGTCTGAAGTTTGCATTGTATTTCTCCTTTTGCATATGTTAAACCTATTCTACTACAAGTTTTGTATATGCAGCAGGGTAGGGGTTCATTATTTTCATAACGTTTATTTAAGGTAAATCGCATCTCTTTTCCCAGCGGCTTGGTTCCGTAATCTTGACATGATCAGGCACCAATTGCGTGAGCGTGCCTAATTTATCAAATGTAATCTGGATTCGGTCAGAGGGCAACAGCCATTCTTCGGTCTCGATTGCGCAGCAATCCGGTATCGTCCCCATTCCTATAATTGTGCCCGGGAGTGGCGTGAAAACTTTGAGAACCTCCTCCATCACTTTTGCAGGGTGTGCAGAATACTCGGATGTGCTTCCCTTCCAGTGCAGTCTCTCCCCGATGCGTACATCCACATCCAGTGCCAGCGGGTTGTCGATTTCATCCGGCGTTACCAGAAATGGTCCTATTCCTTTGCTGCGATCGAAATCTTTGCAGCGCGTCGGTCCGGTCATCGCCTGGAAATCCGGCCACTGCACATCGCGGACAGTACTGTCGTTAAAAATAACATAACCTGCAATGCAGTTCCCCTTCCCTGTAACAAAGGCCAGCTCCGGCTCGATATCCAGGTAGGAAGAGTACGAAGGCCAATGAATCGTATCCCCATCGCCAATTAATGCATTATGGTTACACTTATAATAACTGAAAGTTACTTTATTCAGATCTTGCTGGAATTTTTCAGAAATTTTACGTGTAAGCTCTTCTCTTTCCGGCCCTGTATATTCTCTTTGCAGCAGATTTACGCCAGCATTTCTCAGATGTCTTGGCGTCAGCCCGAAATCGATAAGCGCAGCCGGATTCGGAACCGGCGGTTGCAGGTTTACCGCTGCAATCGGGCTGATTTCATTTTCATTGAATTGATGCAACTGTTCGACAGCATATTGCATCATTTCCTTAGCGGCATCATAACTTGCCGGCAAATAATGAAGATAGCTGTCCATACTTTCAAGACTGTCAACGAATGTTCCCTGCTTTTTCATGATTGCGGCAAAAGACACGACAAATTTCTCGTTTATTACAAGCCCAAACAACGGTTCCTGGGATGTATTGGTTTGAAAGGTTACTAGTTTCATGTTGCAGCGCCTCCATACATGTAGTGTGATGTTGTTCTGTTACTATCATATCGTATAGCATAAATGCGAGCAAGTACATGCTTGCATTTATGTTTTCTGTTCTCTATAATAAAGCCATAGTCAGTATGCCTTACCCCAAAAACATATACGCAAAGGAGAATTTTCATGAAGTATGGACGTATTATTCAAAAACCTCGTGTTAAATTTATTGAAGTCGCAGATGGCGTTTTTGCCGGTATTTCGCCGTATCGCGGGATCAGTTGGGCCAATGCCGGGTTTATCAACAAGGGTGAAGGGCTGGTGTATGACACGTTCTTCGATTTGTTCCATGCGCGGGAAATGAGAGAGGCTTTTATGGAAGTAAGCAACGGCGGCTCTCCCGCATATGTGGTGAACTCGCACTATAACAGCGACCATGCCTGGGGAAACAAAGTGTTTGAAGATGCTTGCATTATTATGCACAAGGAAGCCTCCAGAGAGCGCCTCACCGAAAATATCGCCTGGATGGACAGCGTCATTAGAAGAGGAAAGGATTCTACGGAATCTACTCCGGGCGAGCGGTTTTTTGCAGCGGAATTTGAAGGATTCGACCTGGAAGGCGTAGAATGGTTGCTCCCGAATATTGAGATAAAGGACGATATAAACATCCGTCTTGGCGATACGGAAGTAATGATTTACAATGTTGCTCCGGCCCACTCTGACAGTGACTTGCTGATGTGGATGCCAAAAGAAAAAGTGCTGTTCGCCGGCGATGTGGTGTTTAACGGGTGTACGGCATACAGCGAAGAGGGAACCCTCAATTGGGTTAAAGTGCTTGACCGCATTATTGATGAAATTAAACCCGAAATCGTTATTCCAGGACATGGCGCCATCTGCGGCCTGGACTTCGTGAAGGAGCAGAGAGACTACCTCCTGAACCTGATCAGCGAGTTCAACAAGCATTACAATGACGAAATTGATGCCTTGTCCCTGACCAAGCAAATTGATATTTCCCGCTTCCTTCATTGGATTCAGCCAGAACGCTTGTATGTTACAGTGGACATCCTATTGAAAAGCAAACGAGGGTTACCACCCCTTCCAATTTGGAACGAGGTGCCTGCTAAGCTGGAAGACATGAAAGTTTTTTTGGCCGGAAAATATGGTAATCAAATCAAGCCATGGGACCCTATGAGTGTTTGGCAAGAATGAATAGCAATTGATGCTAGCCTACGAAAAACAAAAAACGGCCCTGTCGCAAACGATGCGAACAGCGGCCGTTTTTTTGAATTGTTCCACGGAATTAAAATGGGTGCTTAAAAACCGATAATGAAGAAAAATGGAGTTGGACTTATGACTTACTAGTAGAACTCTTTTAAAACGATATAACCAAAATTTGATGTTAAGTATATTTCTCTTCTTTATCCGATAATCTAATAACACAAAGATCTATCCATAATTTAAAGCAGTTTTTAAAGATGTTACCATTATATGATAGAGTACCGCATCCAGCAGCTGCAATGCTATTTTACCGTTTTCAGCCGTTTGAACGACGTCGTTTTCTCTTCTCGGTACGAGCTCAATTAAATCTCTGATTGCGACTTCATCGTCAATGACAAGTATCTTCTTCAAGTGCACCCCTTCTAGCCTTGCTCCCCAGCTTGAATCATAATTTACCTTCATCTTAGCACAGACACTTTAGATTCCTTCACCAACTGGAAGTTGAGGTATATTCCATTGAGCCCAACATAACTTGTAATAAACCCGAAGAAAGGAGAACAATCCATGGATCTGCTCTGGGTACTCATTGTTGGTGGACTTATTGGCTGGTTAAGCGGCAACTTGATTGGGCGGGACGTACCAGGTGGTGTACTTGGGAACATTATTGCGGGTTTTATCGGTTCCTGGTTAGGTACGGAATTGCTGGGACCAAGGGGGCCGGTGATTGGCGGATTTCATATTATTCCCGCCATCGTTGGCTCAATTATTGCCCTGCTCATCTTCTTCGCTCTGGCACGCGGCGGAGCCTTCCGAAGACGTTAACAAAGAGAGGCGTAAACCGATACCGTCGTTCATTAGATATTTTTATAAAGATGCTGCCAGGCATTAAGGTACAGGTTAAACATAAAAGGACCGAAAGCATTCATCGATGGAAGATGACACTTACGGGTCCTTTTTTTTATTTTTGCTGATTTCATCCATTCTTTCAGTGCCTGAACAACCTGCTGAAGCTGTTCCTGACCTGTAACCTTAGGCGCGCTGTCTCCCTTTTGCATCCGGTAGGAGCCAAGTTGACCATGGTTGCCACCCTTTATACTCACGAATGTCGTGTTTTTCGGAAGATTGGTTTTGGCTTTTTTCCACGCTTCCCTGTTCAGAACACCATCATTACTTGATGTCACTCCTCAGTCAGGTTGGGAACTTTATGTCTTTCTACATTTTTATTTTTCTATATATTCCCGATTACATGAGCGTTTCTATTCCAAATTCTTTATAATTTTCCCAGGAACACCTGCAGCAATCGTATTGGGTGGAACGTCCTTGGTGACCACTGCACCTGCAGCAACGATAGAATTTTCTCCGATCGTAACCCCAGGCATGATCATCGTGCCTGCACCAAGCCAAGCGTTTTTCTTGATGACTATTGGAGTAGATATCGTGGAGCGTCTTTCAGCTGGTTCCAGCGGGTGGTTAATGGTAATCAGGTTAACTTTTGGACCTATCAATACGTTATCTTCGAGGGTTATCCCACCTCTGTCCATAAAAGTACAAGCATGATTGATAAACACATTTCTTCCCACTCTGATATTCTTGCCAAAATCCGTGTAAAAAGGAGGAAGAAGTCCAAACGATTCATCCACCTCTACTCCCGTTAATTTCGAAAACAATCCTCTGACTTCTTTCGCTTCATGATATGAGTTGTTTAATTGCATTGTAATTTTCTGTGCTTCAACAATAAGATCATGAATTTTATAATACTCCGGGTCATTTAAAGAAATTAACTCGCCATTTTTATCTCGTTCAAGAATGTCTTTGGGTTTCATTTCACATTACTCCTTTTCCATATAGATAAACTAATCAGTAGTCTTACTTCTCTAGATAACTTCACCTCTGGAAACATTCCTGCGGTTTATTCTGCAAGCGACCAGGTGACTTGTACATGCCCTGAACCAAGCGTAGCTGCCAAATTAGACGGATCGTCAACACTTCCGAGTAGTACATAACCGCCATAAGAATTGGAGAAAGTCTGATAAAAAAGCACCAAAGTGTTTCCGGACCAGGACATAATTTCACCGGCATGAATGGTTTCAGGGCGTTCGGTAGATGCAGCAGGAAGCTCCTCGGGCAGATCATTATACTTTTCTAGCCCATTCAGTTCTTTCATTTGGATGGTCATCGGAAATTGCGCTATCAGGGCTTGTGTCGTTTCATTGTTATTTAAAGTTGCTGTAAACGTGCTGCCGCCAACAATAATATGGATGGGAATCACGCTGTTTTCCTCCGTCTGATGATCTACTGTTTCAGCCGTTACCTCCAGATTTTACGAATCCTCTCCATTCGAACCGGTTCAGGGTTGTCTCTGCCGCAATGTAGTCGTTTAGTCAAACGCGATTTTGATCGTTTACACGACATGTGTATAATATTATATTGAATCTAGGCACTTACAATCGTTAAATGATCTGTGTTTGTCGATTATTCTACAAAATCCCCTGAATTGACTATTAACTAAGAGAGCTTGGTGGAAATACGTGCCTAAAATAGATCGAAGAATACTCAAATCACAGGAAGCAATAAAAAAGGCCGTCATTGAATTGATGTCAGAAAAGAATTTCGATTCCATTACGATCCAGGAGATTTCCAACAGGGCAAATGTTCACAGGGCAACCATCTACCTGCATTACACAGATAAATTTGATCTGCTGGATAAACTGATTGAAGAGCATATTAACAACATGAAGGACATTAACCAATATGCATGTGAAATGGAGTGGAGTGAAGCGAATCTGGTCTATTTCGAATACTTTGAGCGCAATTATTTATTCTTTTCAACGATGTTGGCGAGTAAAGGAGCTCCTTCTTTTCGTGCCCGGTTCCTTGAGTTTCTTATTGAAGAATATAAAGGTGAAGTAAATATGAACGAAGAAAGAAACCAGGGATTGGATGAATTGATTGTGGGCTCCTTTATGGGAACAGCTTTTGTAGGAATAGTGGAATGGTGGATCACGAACGGGATGCCTTATCCACCTCATGTCATGGCAAACCAGGTTGGGGTCTTGCTTGAGAGGGTTGTATAAGAGGGATATCAAACGAACGAAACAAAAAAGCTGCTAATTCAGCAGCTCCAGGCTATCGAGACATTCTCGGCAGCTTGAGCCCTGTTTAGCAGAGAGGTTTTATCCGTGTCTATTCAATATGATTATATTCCTCGAAATCGTAATTCGTTCATCATGGCAAGCAAAGTCAATTTGGAACTAGTCGTATTCACAACAAATATCCCAACGGACACCAGACTCTATACCCTTGCGCAGAACCCATGGCATAATCCACGCCCCCATTAAAATGAACCAGGTCCGCTCGAAGTCCATCCGACATTCCCGCCAGATCAAGCTTGGTATCCACCTGTAGCCCTGTCGTCATGAGGTAACGTTGAGATTAGCGTATTGCCAGCCCGGAAAAAGCCACCTTCCTTGATAGGTCTGAATCCCTTCAGTCGCAAATGTCCCGGCTGTTCAGCGAGAGACCAGTAATCCGCCCATAAAATACCATTGTCCATTTGGTGTATGCCTTCCCCTTTATAACAATTCACATATACTCTGAATACTCCTTCATGATATTGAATGGAAACACCTGCAAGCGATCATATGCCGGTTTCGTTTTATCCAGCTTGCTCTGATTTCGAATATCATAATCCAGCGATCCACTGAGACGGTTCCTGAAGTCCTCGAACGCGCTCGCCCATGGCTCTGCACCAATGGCAACCTTCTCCTGCATTAGCTTCAGCGCATCGCCAGTGAAACCCACGGAAGGATGTACGAATCTTGACGGGCTTACCGTCCCCAAGATTGCTGGCTGAGTATGGATAACCGAATCATCGGCGGCCACCCTACCGGGAACGTAACTTATAACCGCACAGATGCTTACGACAAACACACGAATAACCATCCATTTAACAAGGTTATAGCACTGCTTCATTTTTATTGCCTCCTGATTCGCTTAAATGTCGAATTCATCATTATTGCCTCTCGATTTTCTGCTGTCTTCTCCTTTCCTTTGGGATATTTTTCTTCATGAATCGTAAATAAAATCCGGTCTGAAGTGAACCCAAATTTCAATGAAAAAAGTAGGTGAAAACTACTTTTTTCATAAATAAATCATCGACAGGCACCATACGAATAGATTTTTGCAAATATAAAAGACCGTTTCCCGAAAGAATACGGGAAAACGGTCATAGTTAAAAAGTATCTTTTTCCCTGTCTATTAACAGGCATATGAACATGCCAGAAATCAAGGGCATCAGATGTTCAGAGAATCGCTCCTCCTAAGTAAGGGAATATAACTTTAGCTTTGTTTTATAATCCTCCCTCGTCACATTGCTCCTCCTGCACAATTCGAGCAATGTGAATCATCAAATATAATAATTCCTCGTTCGATATGGAGATATCCAGCATGTTTTGCACGTAGGTTTTGATCATCTCCGCGCATTTGTATTCAAGCGGATGCTCCTTCGCCATGTGTTGAAATATAAAATCTTTCGCCGAATTGCCCAGACGCCCTTCTTGTAAACGCTGGATGAAGAATTGCAAATGTGTGACGAGTCTCACATAATGGATGGAATTTTTGTTCAATTGTATATCAAAGGTGTATTGAATCAGGTTAAAAATATCTTTTAACATCTTAACGGATTGCATCGTGCGCTCCATATTCTGCTCATGTGTTTGGGCATTCACAAAATGAAAAGCGATATTCCCTGCTTCTTCTTCCGGCAGTTCAATACCCAATTCTAGATTCAGCATCTGAACGGATTCAACCCCCAGTTCGAATTCGACAGGATGAAACCTCTGGATCTCCCATAACATGCGATTCTGTAATGCTACACCTTTTTTCCATCGTTCAATAGCAAACGACAAGTGATCCATAAGCGTAAAGAAGATTTGATCATCAAGAGACAGCTTTTCTTTGGCATTGGAAATCAGTTTGTTTATGACATTCACATGTTTTTCTGGCATGTTTTCGATGGTTCGTACGTAAGCCTGGGCAGACGGATTATTTTGAAGAATGAATCGTTTCTGGATGTGCTCCTCATCGAGTCGCTCGCCGACTTTGCCTTTGAATGCCAAGCCTTTTCCCATGACAATCATTTCTTGTCCCTGTTCATCTTTGGTCAGAAGCAAGCTGTTATTCAATATTTTGATTACTCTCATGCATTCATCACGATCCTTTATTCTTTCGTGATCGCCTGATCCAAGTTTCCGATACATCTGCCATTCTGTTTAATGACCTCCTGATACCACGAGAAGCTTTTCTTCTTCAAGCGCTTCAAGTCTTTCAGATCCTGTTCACCGCGGTTTACATAGATCATGCCGTAACGTTTCCCATAACCTTGATGAGTGCTTACCACGTCAATCACGGACCAAGGGCAATAACCAATCACATCTACCCCATCCGTTAGAGCCAGTCTGATCTGTTCCAGGTGTTTCTCAATAAAATCAATCCGGTACGTATCGTTAATGGTGTGATCTGCCTCCAGTACATCCGGAGCACCTATACCATTTTCCGTAATTAGAATCGGGAGACCATATCGTTCACATACCTTACGCAATGTTAGCCTCAGGCCAACCGGGTCAATGACCCAGCCATATTTTGTTTTTTCGGTATAAGGATTCTCCGCGGCCCGGTATACTCCCTGCTCGCCAAGCATGATTTGCTGATCACCCGCACGAGCTGTAACATCCGACGCATTGCCCGTACTGGCGGCAATGGTTGCCGTCGAATAATAATTGATTGCTACCAGATCGGGACGGCCAGACCGGATATCATCCATGTCACCCTGCTCAATAACCGGCTCAATGCCACGTTCATGTAAATAACTCCAGAATAATGGGTTATACCGTCCCCATACTGATAAGTCGAGAAAACCCCATCCGCGAATCGTCTCCCAGTTATGTGCAGCGATTGCATCTGCTGGTCTGGAGGTTGCCTGGTACATGGAAGTCATGTTCAATGCAGGACCGATCTTGCCTTGCGGGAGCATGTCATGAAATAGTAGCATCGTTCTGCCTTGAGCCACAAACATGTGATGATTTTGCTGATACAGTTCCTTACTGGAAAGCAAACGTCCGCCCTTCGGTGTGCCAATGGCACCCGGATGAAGAATCATCGTATTTTGCTCATTAATGGTCAACCAATATTTCACTTTATGCCCGTAATGCTCAAACAAGATACGCCCGTACTCGACAAAAGCATCGATCGTTTCCCGGTTGTTCCATCCTCCCGTTTTCTCAAGCTCATAAGGTAAGTCGAAATGGTACATGGTCACAATGGGTTCGATACCATGGAGCAGCAATTCGTCAATCAGTTGGTGGTAAAAATCGAGTCCCTTCTCATTAACAGCTCCTGTGCCTGAAGGCAAGATTCGAGTCCATGCAATCGAAAAACGATATGCTTTGAGGCCCAGCTCTGCAAAAAGCTTCACGTCTTCTCTGAATCGGTGATAGTGGTCGCTCGCTACTGTGAAATCGGCGGTTCCGGCCGGATGATCACACATATCGATGACGGACAGACCTTTGCCATCTTCGTTCCAGGCTCCCTCCACTTGATAAGCAGAGGTAGAGCCTCCCCACAGAAATTCATTGGGGAATGGTTTGATGTGTTGATATAACATCTCAAGCACTCCTTCATTTTAATATTGATCAAGATATATGACGGACCGTATTAAGCTTGTTATGAAAGGTGGATAATAGTCGCTCCAACCTCCACAGGACTCTGCTTCTCCAGCTTAATATCCGGGAAACGATTCGAATTGGCGATAATGATCGGGGTTATGACTTCATACCCTTCCGCCTTGATGGCATCGATATCGAAGCTGATCAACAAGTCACCCCGTTGTACCCGGTCCCCCACTTTAATGGAAGAGTTGAAATGTCTCCCCTTCAGGTTGACGGTATCCACTCCAATATGAATGAGTACCTCTTCTCCATCATAACCATTTAATTTGACCGCATGTTTGGAGTCCATGAAAGCCGTAACTTCACCTGTGATTGGTGCATACAGTTCTCCTTTTGCAGGGATAATTGCAGCGCCTTTACCCAGCAATCCCAAAGAGAAAACATCGTCTGGTACACGGTCCAGAAAGACTAATTCCCCTTGCATCGGGCTGGCGATCGTAAGTGGGCGTAATTCATTTTGGCTCGGTACATTTGCATTTGTTGTTGCAACAGACTGCGTGCCGGCCGTGTTGTCTTTAACAGGCTGCCCGGAAAGCATCTTGTCATCGTTAACATTGGAATTGCCTTCTTCTTCATCGTCTACTGGATCTTCAAAACCAATGATCCATGTCAGGGCAAAGGTAACGATAAAAGCAATCAGACAAGTCACAATGGCATGAACGATGTTCATCGGATTGCTTCCAATGAAGGCAGGCAACGCGGCAAGCCCAGGAGAAACGAAGGCATAACGCACTAATCCAGTCAGACCAGCGTATATCCCTGCTACGCCACCACCAATCATTGCGGCAATCAAGGGTTTCTTCAGTTTCAGTGTTACACCGTACAAGGAGGGTTCCGTGATGCCAAGCACAGCGGTGAAACCGGATGAAGCAGCGAGCTGTTTCAGTTTTTTGTTTTTGGTTTTTAATGCTACAGCAAGCGTAGCCCCACCTTGAGCAATATTGGACGCTAGCATTCCCGGACCGTTGATCATTTCATATCCATTTTTGGTCAGTTGGCTAGTTGCAATCGGCGTCATCGCCCATGCAGTGCCTGTCACGATCAGGAACGGTTGCAAAGTTCCCATTAACAAAGGAATCAGCCAACTGGCTCTGGCATTAATCGCTTCTGCACCCAGCGCAACTAGATCATTCAGGTACGTTCCGAAAGGCCCGATCGCCACCAATGCAAGAGGTGCTGTAATCAATAGCACAATCATCGGTTTCGTGAAAAATTTGATCATTGAGGGCGATACTCGATCCGCGAAACGTTCAATATAAGACATGAGCCAAACGACAATAATAATTGGCAGCACGGAACCTGCGTAATCGGTTAGTCGAACTGGAACACCGATGAAAAACACATCTTTTCCTTCCGCCATCAGGGCGCTCCATCCCGGGTGTAACAAAACACCGGCAACGGTCATCGCCAGAATTGGACTTGTTTCGAACTTAATGGAAGCTCCATAAGCCAGCAGAATAGGCATGAAATAAAACGCCGCATCCGCAATGGTGTTAAGGATGTAATAGTTTTGGCTTTCTGTAGTTACGAGGCCTGTCAGCACAAGTACGGCTAATATCGCTTTGATCATACCCGCGCCAATAATTGCCGGTATTACCGGAGTAAATGTCGTCGAGATTACGCTTATGAATCTGGAAATCCAGCTCTGTTTCTGCTTTGGTCCGTTATTTTTGCCGGAATCTGATTTGGACTCCGCACTTTGGGTTGCTGAACCCATCTGCTGAGTGATAACTCGGTAGACCTGCTGCACCTCATTGCCCACGACAACCTGGTATTGTCCACCATTGTTCACAACGGTAATGACACCTGGAAGAGCTTTGAGTTTTTCTGTCTCCGCTTTGGAGATATCGTGCAGTTCGAATCGAAGTCGGGTTGCGCAGTGCGTAAGCCGAGCGATATTATCCTTCTTTCCAACCAATTCCGTAATCTCTTGTCCCAACTTGCGATAATCCATACCTTTGCCTCATTTCTGAAATTGGATATAAAAAAGACCAAAACGATATGCCTCCCCCTTCTCACATAAGGAAAATGCAAAATCATTTTGGTCATGCCTGCTTTACCAGTAACAGCCAAACACTGCTAATATTCAATTCATTATTGATGTAAACGTTTACTGGATCATAATATCACACAACAATTTAGTTAGCAATCACTTTATTCGACATTTTTCTTTATACCTATTAACAGGAACGAGAGCCGAATGACCCGAAGCGTGAATATGATGTTAGCTGATGGATACACCTTCTTTGAACTACTTACTTACACTTTCCCCCTTAATCAACTTCTTAAAAGCAGTGTATTCTTTATTAGATCTTATAAAATTTAATATCTCATTGGCACACTCACTCGATCTCATTATTTCAGTATTAAATTCAAGATCATATTCATTAAAGCAATACACGTTATCATATTGTGAATTTGCTAAACCAATCTCCCTGTCTCCTCTAAGTTGTTCTCTTCTAGCAAGTTCTTCCTTTGAACATTTAACTTCTACGAATATGACTGAGTGATCTGATAATAATTCAATACAAGTATTGAACCATTTGTCATTACCTATAACAGAATCTACAACTACGTTATTTCCCATCGCAGAAAATAGTTTTATTGTCGAGTAGTATAATGAAATCAACGGATCTGCAAGAATTTGATTTACTACTTGTCCATCCTCTGCACCATTTGCTTCCATACTCGGAAATGTGCTATTAATGAAATCTTTATAACTATGAAATAGCCCATTAATAAAATTATCAAATGATAAATGTTGAAATGGGATATCACTTTGAGTTAATAATTCATTAGATATGCTTGTCTTTCCAGAACTTGAAGTACCATTAAGAAGAACTATAATCCCTGGCTTCAATAGAATCCGCCTTTCATCATTTTATTTTTGCGTATCTTTCAGCTAATACTGAACTTCATGAATTATCCATTTTAAAGTATTCGCGAAGTTATTGAACAATCCTGCCCGTTAGTTTAATGAATTGACAGGCAAAATAATGATTAGATATAACCCTAATCAGCAATAGGACCAAGTTCTTGTCCCAAGTAAAGGACAATAACTTGTACCGATAAAACAAAAAATCCGCTATAATAGCGACTTTAATGGGAATATATTCTTGTCCTTCGACACTTACCCTTTATGTATACAGCTCCAATTACGTGGAAAGTTGCCAGACTATTCCTCATTCCGCGCTAACGGAGAACGTTAGTCAAAACGACAACAGCGGCAGTCTAAGACTTTATTTATCAAGTCTTGGTCCGCCGCTGCTTCTTTTAATTGATCAGTCCAATTCTTTATTTCAACCGAACATTTAGTGTTATCTATATTGTACTGCTCTAGACAGTTTTGGACCCTATCCCATACTGAAAGTACTTAGGGGTGCAATGGACATGCAATTCAATTCCCGCACTAGCAGCAATTTGCTCAATCTCTTTATCGCCAAAGAAATTCTTCACTATAGTAGCATGATCACCATTATTAAGCTTCCGAACCATCGTTTGCCCAGATGTCCCCACTACATGAGACTCACGGGTTCCTGCTACTTCTCGATCATCGATAAAGAACATTTTCCCTCCGGGCTTCAAACAGCGTGATACCATGGTGAAGAAGCTCGCCAGTCTCTCTCTGGGTAAATGAGATATCCAAAAAGTAAAAGCAACTGAATCGTATAACTGATCCGGAGACCAACTGAAAAGATCTGCAATGATCGTTCTTACATTGGGTTCAGATACTACCGGATTATGCGAAAGCATTTCTTCGGAACCGTCTACAAGGGTCAATATAAGGGCTTCTTTTAAGAACAAACTACTCCAAGTGCCAGTCCCCGCCGCAAGTTCAAGAAAGTCACCATGAAAATGTTCAGCTTTAAAAGCATTCTTAATCGTACTGATCTCATCGAACCAGATTTGGTTAGCTTCGTCTCCTTGATTAAATGTGCCTCGACGGTACCACCAGTCATCATACTCTGGAGCTCGTTCTTTATAATATTTCAACTGATCTTGAAGCTGCTGATCTGTCACACTTTCGTACGAAGCACCGTTGGTTTCCTTGCTGTTCATGCAAACATCCTTCCCTTCTCCCATCCGGAATTCAGATTCCTACATAGTAAAACCGTTCAATTGGAAGCAAGCACTTCTGGTTCGCGTTTGAGCCGTTCTCAAGTAACGGAAACGAATTATCCAGAACACTCTCTTGCTTCAATTCCCTGCATTAATACTATGTGTAGCATTGTTAATATTATAATCATAGATACAACAATTATATGATACATCAACTTTAAAACTTGAAATTTTTTATTCTAAAATCATTATGTAATTCGCATTCAATATAGATGATCTAACGTTGTTTCTTTAGGGAAGGATTTCGTGGCTACTTGTCGAAGTAATAGAGACAATGATTCAGACAGGCAGGGGAATTTAATGGACTATAAAGCATCCATTCAAGAGATCGAAACCGCACTCCTGTGCTTTTATCTCGCCAGATGATCTACATCATGATACTATTTATATAATTAACTAAACCGAAATGACACAATGTTCTTGTCCTCACCTTGGGACAAGAACTTGATTCCTTAAAACAAAAAAACTGCTATAATAGCGACTTTGAAAGGAATAATGTTTGTGCGCCGCGACAATAACCCTTAAAGACCGCTCACCCGAGTATCGGATGAGCGGTCTTTTTATTTTACTTCTTGTACTGATTGCCGTGTAAATCCCCACTTCTCGGTTTAAGGATCATCGATTGAATTTCTTATTTAGCATTTTCATGTTGATAAGGACATTTGCATTTATTAAAGAACGGTTCTTTTTATTTAAAAGTTAATACTCAATGCTGCTGGATGAACTGCGCTCATCAAAGTTGTATTTGAATGCAACATCGGAAGAAGACTGATCCTTCATCTGCTCAATTGATTTTCATTTGGTAACTGACAACTTGATCAGAGAACTGGCTAGCGATTTTCATTGGTAATATTTACTTATTAAACTGTGTTCTTTTCTTTGTTAAAGTGGATAAGCATTATCAAGACAAAGATGGGAGTTTTAATAGACATGAACGTTCTCACTAAATCCATCATTGGTCTGCTTTGCGCGACGACACTAGCGGGCACGTATTTCAGTTATACGGAGCATCAGGATAATCGACAATGGGAGCAGCAACAACAGCGCAATACGCAATACTGGTCGCATATGCAATCGATCTACTTGGGCAATTTCGACTATGCGCTTGCGGAGTCCCTTGCGGCACCTACGTTTGCAGATCGGCAAGCAGCACTTCAATCTGCGATTGAAAATGCCAATCTTATATTGCAATTAATAAGGAGTGCATCCGCTACAACGAACATTCAATCTTGGCCAGCGTATGAATCGTTTATCACGAACGGCAGTCGCTACTTGGCCTATCCCGCCAGCGAGAAGAAAATTTCGCTCAACCAGAATCAATTAGAACAAATTCATCGTCTGAGAAAGTTCGCGAGGAGCGCCCTACCGTATCTTGATCTGATGAGAGAGAAAGGTGACGGCACCTCTTTATCGGATATAGAACGGATCTCGACCGAAATGGAAGAGGCCTTGTCTCAACTCGACTCGGTGTCCACGTACGGCAATAAAGCCTTTAACGAGTTCCTGTACAATCAGAATCCTTACGCACCTCCGAAGCCAGGAACCGTTTTCGCCGGTGAAACCACTTATAAGGCTACGGAGCTTGCGGCCAAAGCGAAAATCTTCATGGGCGAAGCTTGGAATACAGGAGCAGGTAAGCAAATCGTCAACATGGTCTCAGGCGGGAGCAGCCCCCAATTAGGAGAAGTCATGGATTTCAAGTTATCAGACACCGCTGGAAAACCAACCAGCACCTATATTGCAACACTGAGTAAAAGCGGACACGTGCTCCAAGTGACACGCGACGGCTCGACCTCCGAAGAAGAAGCTGTGGAGCAATCGATGGACTTAAAGCAGGCTATCTCGGTAGCAGACACCTGGATGGCGCGTTGGTCTGACGAACGTCTGACAATAGTAGCAAAAGAAATAAAAAACACCTCAATTCATATCACTTATATTCCGGTTCGGGAGCAAGTTTCCATTCCGCAGATGCAAGTTTTATGGGAGTTTGATCGCCGTACTGGTGCGTTAAAGAGCTTTGATGCGTATAATTATTTTTACAATTACAATAAAACCTTTCCACTTCACCCGAAACTGACAGCGAAGCAAGCCTTTGAGAAGCTCGGACCAAAAGTAAACGTCTCGGGTAAGCCAAAGCTGGAGATCCACAACAGCAAGCTTGTATACGCATTTTCTGTCACTGGAATCGAAGGCGTTTCTCACGTATACATAAACGCCCTCACAGGCGCTTACGAAGACATCGATTACAGCTTATAACCACAACAAAACTAGGCAACCCCACGAACACCTCGCTGCGGGCAGCCTAGATTTTTGCGTGCCGATGTGGAGCCACCACAATTCAATTATTCTGCCCGTTAGTTTAAATAAAAGCAGCCGATCACGTTGGTCAGCTGCTTTCTTGGTTTTATTAAGCTAACGTTTTCCCGTTGTTTCAGGTGCTAACAAACCTAGTTTATTGAACGGTGTTGATCTTAGGTTGTGTTATGTCTTATTAATTGAAACACTTTTAATAGTTGAGTTAGTACTATCAGTTACTGAGTAAGCCGTTTTAAATGCGAGTATATTTGCACAAATACTATAGCCAACCCTGCCATCAGTAATCCCAGCACCTCAACAAATGATAAATTACGATGTAAGAAGAGAACATCTAACACAGTGACCTCCAATAGCATCAAATTGTTGATCAGACTATTTTCATAGGCTCTTAAGTGCTTTTGACTCCAAGTCCATAAGGAGAATGCAAATGAACCATTTATGATCCCCAGCCAAAGTAGAATACCGATAAGTGGCCAAGAGAAGCTCGGTAACCCTTCAAATAATAGTCCTATTATTAACATACCAAAGGCACCAATCGACATAGGAATGAGAACAAGATCTCCCGGCTTTGCTCTGCCGTTTTTTAGTAAGTGCCTCGTAAAGGCCAAATGGACAGCATATCCAGCACAAGAAGCAAGTATTAATACAATTCCGCTAAAATCGCTTTTCCCAAAATCCCAAGGGAAATAGAAAACAACAATTCCAGCAAGTGCAGCCATTATACCTATAAATGATGAGCGACCACGTAACTCTCTAAGCCAAAAAACGTCGAGTATAAGTAAAGCTGCAGTATTACCAACGGAGAGTATCATACTCGTTTGTGTTGGTGTTATAAACATTTGGCCAGCGTACTGTAGTCCCTGTGCCATTAGATATCCGGTTACTCCAAGAATAACCAAATAATAGGGTCGTAATTTGATACGTGCATTTCCCTTTTGAGTATCCGGTTTTGGCATGATCATAGTTCGATTCACCAGAATCAACCGAATTAGCAGCAATGTAATTGCAGAAACAGTGTATCGTAATCCAGCTAATGTAAAAGGTCCAATATTATGCTGAAACGCAAACTTATTCAAGATATAAGAAGTCGACCAGAGCAAAGTGACCAATACGGCTGCACCAATGGCGAGAAAATAACGATCTTTGACTGTACCTACACGACTTGAGTCTTCCTTAGTCAATAGAGACACCTCTTGCTTCGTGAGAAATGAGCCATTCTTTGATACACTCCGTTGCCTTTGCTAAAGCCTGCCGATGATGATCATTAATTTCAATAGTGGGTGATCCTTTTTCAGCAATGGTTAAACCGCTAGGCAACTCAAAAATGCGAGAATAACCACTCGCTAGCTCACCACGTGGACTGAACGCAATTCTTCCTTCTAACTTTCCATATGTAACTGAACTACTACCATCCGGGAAACGGATTACGATTACACTCATAAATCGTGCGTCACGAAGTGGAGGGTTATGTACATGTTTTAATTTTTCAAGCAATTTTAAACTTCGATCATCATCTGTACCTGGAGCCCACCGGGCAGTACGAACACCAGGCTCTCCATCCAAAACACTTACACATAACCCTGAGTCTTCCGCAACTACTATTCTATTCGATGTTAGCTGTACTGCACTGGCCTTCAAAAGCGCGTTTTCTTCAAAAGTTACTCCGGTCTCGTCAACTTCGTTCACTTCACCTGAAAATAACGCCCTAGTTTGTATCGGTAATTCCATTAGTCCTTCCATAAGCATTTTTATTTTCCTCGGGTTCCACGTGGCTAAGACAATTTCCATAACTTTCTCCTCCTATTTAGCTACACTTATGGTTCGTATGATATGATTGTAGTTAAAAAAAGGGAAATAAAAAGAGTATAATTTTCAATTGAAAACTTCCCCTTTTTATTGTGGAGGTGAATCTTTTGCAGTTATCGGAACATTTCTTCAATCTCAAGAACTTATTTGGCAAGCTCGAAGCTCAAATTTCACAGAAGACTACATTAGAGGAGCTCGGCACATTGTGGAACTGTACACCACGAAATGTAAAGTGGATCATCCGTCGTTTGTGTGCGGCTGGGTGGATCGCATGGTCCCCAGGTCGCGGACGAGGTAATCGCTCAACGTTGACTATATTAACTTCGGAAGCCGAGGTAGCACTTGCACTTGCCCAGGAAGCAACGAATAAAGGAAGATTTCATGATGGAATAAGATTTCTTGAAGAGCATGACGTAGACGATGCAATACGTGGTCGTTTTGTACAATGGCTGGAAGGACAGTATGGTTACCGAGTAGATAAGAATGAGAATTATCAACTTGATACGCTGCATCTACCCTTTTACCGTAGTATGCCTAATTTAGATCCGATTTTCACACTTCGGCGCACGGAGTGGCATATGGCTCGCCAACTCTTTGATACGCTTCTTACCGAGGATGACAACAGCGGAGTCCTCCCTCATTTGGCTTATTACTGGGAGACTGACGAAACTGGATGTATATGGACTTTTTACATACGTAAAGGGGTACTTTTTCACGATAATACTGAACTGCATGCGAAGGATATTGTCTATACAATTAAACGTTTAACGTCTACAGATTTTGGACGAACGGAATGGACTGAGCTTCCATTGGATAAAATCCGGGCACAGGGCCCTTACTGTGTTGAGATTAGTCTTAAACGACCTTATCATCTTTTATTACAACTGCTCGCTTCTCCGCGGGCTTCGATCCTCCCCCTTTCTTCCGCAGAACGTTTGCCTAGGGATTTTGCACGTCTACCTATTGGAAGTGGACCGTTCCGAGTGATTGAGAATGATAACTCCCAAATTGTTCTCGAGGCATTTCCTTCTTATTTCTCGGGACGAGCTCAACTCGACCGGATTGAACTGTGGATCATAGCAGAGACACGTTATCGTCCATTGCCGCTAAAGGAAATAGCAGGAGAAGCCCTCCCTTATATTCACCCTTTTCAACTTCACACACGGAACAATCATCCGCCTGATATTAAACAAGTAGAAACGGGATGCACATATATGACATTTCAACTGAACAAGCCGGGACCTTTGGAATCTAACGATTTTCGACATTGGCTTTGTCGTGCGGCCAACCCACACCGCATGAATGTTGGTCTCAATAATCATACCTATTCCCCTGCGTACAGTTTTTTTTCCAATTGGAGCATAATAACCGAACAAATGTTAAAGCGTGAATATATGAATGATGGCCCCAGCTATTTTAATACTGAACCAGATCCTCTTAATGCACCTCCCTTTCATCCAGAGCAACCACTATCAATTCTGACTTATCATATACTGGGTGATTCCTTGGAGCGAAATGCTCGCTGGTTTAGCGAACAATGCGCTGAATATGGAATAAAGATTAACGTGGAGGTTCGAGATTATGAAGATTTTATTCGTCCGGAGATTATCGATGCCGCGGATCTTGTATTAGCTAACGCTGTTGTTAATGATAATTCGGTAATTTCTTTCTTACGTCTTATGTTTGACGATCGTCACGTCATACGTAGGCATCTATCCCCTGAGATTTATGAACATCTAATCATAAGATTACGCAAGATCGAAAATGAGCTTGAAGCAAACAAACGGATCCGAATGACTCAGGAAACAGAACAATGGCTTAAAGATAAATTGGCTATATCCTTTTTGTACCATCTAGATCAGTTTACTTACTATGACAATCGTTTAATAGGAATGCAAACAAACGCTTATGGTTGGGCAGATTTTTATAGACTTGCGTTACGACCGTCCAAGCACTAATGATTTTTCCATATCCAGGAGTAGTAAACTTGGGAGGTTTTGATTTAGGTACCTTCAATCGTTAATCTGAATAAGTTCCCATCCTCGTTTCGAGACAGGAACTTATTCAGATAAATAAAATGGTGACTTTATATCAAATATCAAACACAGTCCCCTTTCTATACGGACAAGCATATCAACAACCTTCGAGTTATCATCTGATTTAATGATGAAAGACTTAAGCAATTGATTTTCTATCGCAAAGTAAATTTTCTAATAAACTAAAATATCACAAAAAATTTAAGCAAGATCAAGAACACCCTAGAAACTTCCTTTTATTCAACTAACCTACCCGTTAGCTTAATGAAACAGATGAAGAATCTTATTAACATTAATACCATGTTCTTAACCTTTTCAACAATGAACTAGTTCTTTGGCTTTGGTCGAAAAAACCTAGTTCCTGAAATGAAAAAATCGTTATTCAAGCGAAGTCTGATAATCGTATGCTTTTATCTAGTCACATGATCTCCATCGAGTTCTATTTAGATAATAACCTAATCCGAAATGACACATTGTTCTTGTCCTCAGCTTGGGACAAGAACTTGATTTCTTAAAACAAACAAGCCGCTATAATAGCGACTTTGTATGGAACAATGTTTTTGTCCCGCAACATCTCTGTTTGCCATTTCATTTCTATGGCTTTCATCTTTAATTCCGCCGGATAACTCACTCTGAGGTTTTCATTAAAAAACACCTCCAAGATGATCTCCCTATCTTACGACAAGGTTTCATTCTCTTGAAGGTGTTTTATTTGTCTCACGTTATGTGATCAGTCCATCCGCTTCGTTGGTCTGTCACTGCTTTTCTATATAACATACATATTCCTAATGAATATAATTGCAATTAAGTAAGTACGGTCATCGCCTCTCTTGTAAATGGAAGCAGATCATCGGTACGTCCTTCTTGAATTTTCTTAGCCCATTCAGGGTCGACTAGAAGAGCACGCCCTACAGCAACCAAATCAAACTCATTATTCTGAAGTCGTTGTACCAATCCATCGATACCGACGTTACTTGCACCTTTACCTTCTGTGAACAGACTTGTAAAGTCACCATCAAGACCAATCGAACCAACGGTGATTGTCGGTTTTCCAGTCAGTTTTTTGGTCCATCCAGCAAAATTCAGATCAGAACCTTCGAATTCCGGCTCCCAGAAACGTCGTGTGGAACAGTGGAAGATATCGACTCCAGCTTGAACCAAAGGTGCGAGAAGCTGCTCCAGTAATGCCGGTGTTTCAGCCAATTTAGCCTGATAATCATCTGTCTTCCACTGAGATAAACGCAGTACAATCGGGAAGTCCGGTCCAACTACTTCACGGCAAGCCTCAATCACTTCAACTGCAAAACGTGTGCGAGCCATCATATCTCCACCGTAACGATCCGTACGAGAGTTGGTTTTCTCATACAGGAATTGGTCGATCAGGTAGCCGTGTGCTCCATGGATTTCAACACCATCGAACCCAACGCGTTTCGCTTCTGAGGCTGCTTTTGCGAATTCCTGAACGATTGTAGCAATCTCAGCTTCCGAATAATCATTAACATGACCCTTGGCTCCCATATGCCAGATCTGTGGAATAATTCGACCGCCAGCTTCATGTACTTCAGATACAACATGTGCCCACCCATTCATTGCAGCTTCCCCATAAAAATGCGGCACATTGGCTTGATTGGATGCATCCGGGTGATTAATTATCGTCCCTTCCGTCACAATAAGCCCCACTGCGTTCTCTGCTCTGCGGCGGTAATAGCCCGCAACATTCGAACCCGGGATACCGTCCGGAGAAAACTGACGCGTCATCGGCGCCATCACGATCCGATTGGATAACTTCAAGTGACCTAACTCTATAGGTTGGAACAATGCTTCTACGGATTGAGAAAAATTCATAATAACCTCCACATATTTAGTTTATATAGTTGACCTAGGAGATGTTAAACAGCAACCAGCCTGGTTAACAGCTAGACGTTACTTCCAAATGAATCAATACACGATTTTTATCGAAAAGCCCCACCTCCTTCAAGGTTTCGTGGTGTATTAATCCGCCTTAATTATTTTTGACTTCGCAGTCAAGAATTTCACAAAAAAAAGATCAAGACATGATCATGCCAAATGAAGTACGCAGAACCATCTCGATCTGTTCACGGGATGAACCTGATTTCTCCATAACTCTCACACCCAGGATGGTGTTATTTAGATAAGATGCAAGCTCTATACTCGTATACCGGTTGGAAATTAACTGTTGTTCCTGGCCACTACTTATGATCTTCTCTAATACCAGTTGAATCTCTTCTACCATGAGTTCAGCTTCGCGTGTGACCTGCTCGTCATCTGTTCCGAATTCGAGTGATGCATTCACAATTAGACACCCTTGGCAGTTAGCTTTATCGTCTAAAAGGGAATATCGTAAGGCATCCAGTTTATCACCGGGAGACGAATCCAGGGCTTCAATCTCCTTCAGTTTCGCTATAACCTGTTCACGGTAAAGTGCCAGTGCCTTCAGGAACAACGATCGCTTGTCTTTAAAAACACAGTACAAACTTTGCTTTTTGACTCCTGTGGTACGCGTAAGGTCCTCATAAGAAGTTGCTTTGAAGCCTTGATTCCAGAACACTTCCATAGACTGGTGTAATACACGATCGACATCAAATTCTCTTGGTCTGCTCATGGGATTAATATATCAGTTATTGACCATGCAGTCAATAACTGATCATCTTCCATCCTAATCTCTACGGAAATTTCCTACTGGTCCCTTGAATGCAGTCTAACTCTTCCGGTAAGCAACCTTGTGAAAAGCATTGATATAACGGAATAGTGCTTCACCATCATCAGGCACATGCGTGCTTTTATCCAGCGGAAACATCATTGCCTGATACGGCTCTGGCACCATTCTATATTGATGGACATAGGAGGTCAGGATGAACCCGTTGCGTTGCCAGAACTGAATGCGTTCCTGATGAGCCTCCGTTGTCCCGGACTCCGCCTCGATAATCATACCTTTGATCTCGTGTTCCCTTAACGCCCAGGCTCTGAGCTGCTCTAGCATCCAGGTCCCTATGCCCAACCCGCGCAGCTTCTGATCAACCGCGAGGTAATCGATGATCAGGATGCGGTCCGCAGCCTGCCCCTCCAGTCCAGTAACAGCCATCGCAACCACTTCTCCATGATGCACGCCCGTGTGTAAATAGCCAATCCCCCGGTCAAGCATACTGCGCAGAATCGCTTTTGTCTTAGCACCGCTTTGAAAAGCCTCGTGATAGATTCGCTCCATCCGCGCCCACAATGCTTCATCCCACTCCTCTATAGTAGTAAACTCTAATTCCAGCATCTCATTCGCCTCCAGATTTCTATCATAACAATTTCCGCCTCTGCTAATAACACTGTTAAACGTTTGTAGAAGGTACTCTACTGTCTAGTACTTTTATAAATGAATCAAAGAAAAAGCAGAGTACACCACTTGTACGCTGCTTTTTACTCGCTTTTTCAGCTTACACCGAATTCAAGACATGTAAGAGATACTCCTTCCGATTTAATGGATTATGATCGTATCTTGTACATGATGGCACTTCACCATCGAAGGACTGATAGCCATAAAATTCGGATAGCAATACACCTTCACCTTGGGTCCAACCCGGAAGTTGGTTCTTGAATGACTGAATATTCTTAATCGGGATCATGCCATATATCATAAATACCTGGTCATTCTGAATCGGATCCTGATAGGTTGAAGAGGCTTGAGTTAGTTTAAATAAAATCCTACTTAGATAATTAGCAGGAACCTCTAATTCGAACCGATGAATGGGTTCATAAATTTGAGTAGTTGCTTCAGCTAGTGCTCTCATTAGCACAAGAGGCGTTAATTTTCGAAAATCACTAGCTGTACTAACTGCACTTGCATAGGCGGTATCCGTAAGTGTCACGATTAGATCGCGAACTTCCCAACCATATAGTCCTTGCTTAAGCGTCTCATAGACGGTTTCTTCAATTGCCTTATGAAACGATAAAGGTAGGGAGCCAAGCTCTACTTCTAGATGATATTCAATACCGGTTGAACGAGGATTCGGATCAATACGAAAGCCTATAGTACTATAAAATGGGTTTCCCTTGTCTCCCATTCTCTCAACTGCCTCCCCTGTAAAGATAGGCTTTTCAATATAAATAGGCTGTGTCACAAGAAATTCGATATCGATTTGAGCGTCTTTTTTCAGTTGATCCCGAATCACTTCTTTTTGAATTTCACCATAAAGATGAATAGATAGCTCCCTTTGAAGAGAATTCTGCTTGATATGAATAAATGGATCCTGTTCGGCTAATTTTTTCAATGCTCTGAATAAATGAATGGTCTCGTTTTCGTCAGAGGCTTTGATCGTTGTTACTAAACTAGGCGGCGAGAACAGAGTTTCAGTCGTTGCATTGGAAGGAACACCGATATCATCGCCAACCTGGCAGTCTGTTAACCCCATAATTTTCACGATATCTCCACATGCAGCAATTGTTCCATCTGTTGTTTTTCCAGAAAAGAAGTGTTTCAACCCCGTGACCTTGTTGGTAAATTTGATAATTTCTCCTGTTTGATTCATCCGATAATAGGAAAGACTCTCACGTATCTTGATTTCACCAGAGAAAACTCGTACGTAAGCGATCTTTTCGTCGTTTTTTCCACGTTCAATTTTAAAAATTCTCCCTCTTGTAAAAGGAGTATTTTCATAATGAACGGAAGAATTGCAATTCTGTATGGCTGTAATCAAATGGGGAATGCCCTCACCAGTAATTGCCGAACCAAATAGCACCGGATAAAGCTGTGCTTGTTTGAACTGTTCTAGAAACTCCAATTCAAAGTCAACGGGGGCTAAGTCTTTAGCGCTGTAAAGATATCGTTCGAGAAAGCGTTCATTATTATCAGCTAAACGATTTGTTAGGCCCTCCATAAATTTCTGATTGTTTTCCGTGAACAATTCCATATGCGCGGCTGATGTACCGATATTATTAACAAAGCCCATTGCTAAAGCATGGGGTGTCAATTTATCATGGATCTCAGTTAGTAACGATTCGTACCTTGCACCCATACGATCTATTTTATTGATAAAAAAGATTGTAGGGATTTTCAATTTAGCAAGTGTCTTCATCAAAACTCGTGTCTGAGTTTGAATACCTTCGACAGATGAAATGACAAGGATGACTCCATCTAATACTCGTAAAGCCCTCTCAACTTCAGAGATGAACTCGGGGTGACCTGGTGTATCAATCAAATTCACTTTCACATTATTAACCGTAAAAGAAACGACAGCAGATTGAATGGTAATTCCTCGTTGTCGTTCCATTTCCATAGAATCTGTTTGCGTATTTCCTTTATCAACACTGCCGATTTCAGATATGATACCCGTTTCAAAAAGTAATCTTTCAGTTAAACTCGTCTTTCCTGCGTCTACATGCGCAAGAATCCCTATATTTATATTTTTCAAACGTTATCATCCTTTTTATTTTCATATTATTCTCCTTTTGTATAGTCATAGTATTTTTTCGCATACTATTCACGCTCCTTATATGTAATACTCTTATTATACTTTTTATGAATTTTATTACAAACCTTCAACATCAGATTCGTTATCCATCTAGATAAACTCAAAATGAAAAAGACCGTAAAGAAACTAATTCTTCACGGCCCTTTATAAGGTAGGTCAATGATTCATATAATAGTCATATAGTTGCTCGAAGGTTGTAAAGCGTTTGACTTCTCTGCCCACCTTATCATACTCGTCTAGATATTCATCCATCACTTCAAGGAACTTCTCTTTCATTACTGGTAAATCACTTGCATCAAAGTACTGCATAAGATCAAATTTCTTGATCCCCTTCTCCACAGCCATTTCATCAAGATACCCTTGTGCTCCAAAGGCCGAAAGAAAGACGTAGGAAGCATCATTCGTTGTAACACTGTTCAAGATTTTATTGTAGTAGTTGCACCACAATTCTTCGTATGTTCCCCTCAGATTATCAAAGTTAGGAGCAGGTTTAACAATAAAGTTATCGCACATCGTACTATGTAACCTTGTAACGCTATTCAACATATGAAATGATGCTATTCGGATATCTTCAATGGTATGAGCTTCGATGACTGACATGTATAAGGATTCGAGATCATCAGGAACATAGCGAAATGAGCATATCTCTTCCAAATATCGCTTGATTCCTCGTTTGATACACGTGTTATTCATACTGACCAAGGCATTGACTAGATTGTAAAGAACGTCGGCAGATGCATGTCGCACTGAACCGATATCTTCACTCAGCATCGTATCGCTGTATGCTTGCTTAGCCAGATCAATCCATTTTTTTGCTCGATTAAGACACGCTTCTCCTATCGGGCTTGCAAGTGCATCAAGAGCTTTTTGCCTGAAGTCATTCAATTTCTCCAAATCCTCAGGCTTTGCATAGTAGAGTATTTTGAGCTCGGTTAGGCTTGATACGTTGGGACTCTCTAGTGTGGATTGCTCTTGTATTCTTGAATCCCATGGCGTGCAATAGATGTCATATCCAACGTCATCCAAGATGAAGCAATCGGATATTTCCCATCCCCTTTCTGTATTGTTGATAATAATCAAATCAAGATCGCTCTTCTCGTGAAAGTCCCCGGTGCTAAATGAACCCGTAAGCCCAATAATGGCGATATCGTCTAGAAAATCTTTTTTTGCGCGTTCGATAACCATGTTAATTAGCAGTTCATTTTTGTCCAGCAGCTTCTTCTTCACGATTTCGTTCATTCGTTACACCCCTTCGTATAAGCAGGCCGTTCTTCATCCCAACAACCTTAACTTGAGTCTATCGATGTAGAGGTGCGGTTTCTATGTATAAGTTGATTTAATCCAACTTTGCACAAAACCCGCTAAACCGTCGATACGACCATTTAGCGGGTTTCATTAGTTCTTACTATAAACAATTTTCTTTATGCTTTCGTAGGACAAGAAATACTGAGCCGCCAAATCCTCTATACTGACTCCATTGCGAAACAAGGATTTGATCTCAGCGTTTCGAGCAGAGACCCTACTTTTGCTTTGTGTTTTCTCGCCCCATTTTAGGTGTGCCTCTTTGGGTTTGGGGATATAAATCAATTCGCCTTGAACGTATTCTTGAATGATACGTAGCAGTTCTTCGGGAAAAACAAACTCGGCATTTGAATATTTCATGAGCCTCACTCCTTATTTAATAAATCAATAAGGTGCAAAGCCAGTTAGTAGAATATTACGATTTGTCGTTGGCAATGTGATTGTCCCTAAGCTCTATGCAAAGCATTGCCATATCCTTTACTGGCTTTGCATAGAGCCATGCATATAAGAACCCTACCCCGATTGTTTTCAATAGCCTCACCTCCATAGAAAATAGTTAGATTAACCAAGAAATCGCTAATGCGAATATTAAGTATCTCCGTCTCTATCCAATTCCCCAGGTACCGATAAGTTTTGATTTAAACTTTTGAATCTTATAAACAACTTATTGGTTGTCGAATAAGACCTCTGCGGTTAGTTGAATGTGTGCTCTAAAGATCTGTGTAGCACGTTCACCATCGCGGCTAAGAACAGCATCTGCTAATGCCTTATGTTCAGCGAGTCCATCGCGGACTTGCTGTTGCGGGGGGGAACAATGTCGATAAAATTCGCTCAAATCCCAAAGGTTGCTGCAGATATCCAAGAGAACTGGATTCGGACATGCCGCAATAAGCTCGTAATGAAATTGACGATGAATCTCAGACCATTCTTCGCGGACAACAAGCTTTTCATTCCCTTCCTTGTACTCAGCCGTTTGCGATAGCTTGTGATGCACGGCAATTACATTGGATTCCCATGTGAGATCACCATGGGCGATGGATAGGCGTAAAGCTTCGGATTCATTGATTAACCTCGCTTGTATGATGTTGTTCAGTTCTTCTTCCGACGCCGTCTTTACTGAAAATCCGTGGTTAGGATTTTGCTGTACCAGACCCTGAGTCGCCAATCGCGTCAACGCTTCGCGAACAACAGCAACTGAGACTTCGAAACCTTTAGCTAATTCCGCAACTTTTAATGGAGAACCCGGTTCATATTGTCCAGTCAAAATATCGGATTGTAGTTTCTTCCTGACATTCTCGCTTAAGGTGGACGAACCATTCCTTTTGGCCATGAAGCAGCACCTTCCTTCATACACATTATAATTCTACGTAATTGTATGTAGATAGTTTACACCGTTATCAATAAAAAACAAACATTAAATTCGATAGTGAATTATAAAAACGATTATTATTTACAGAATCGATTATTTAATGTATTATCGAAAATGAAAATAAAAGGAGGTAATTTACAATGAACAACAATCCATTTTCCAAATTGCCAGAAGTAGCAATCTTTCAATTGGAGAGTAATGACATTATGGAGGGACATCCTCTACCGACCCAGCATTATTCGGAGATGTCAACACTTGAGGGAAGTAAAGATCTCTCGCCCCATTTGAAGTGGTCGGGTGCACCCGACGGGACAAAGAGTTTTGTCGTAACTGCATATGATCCGGACGCCCCAACTGGATCGGGGTTGTGGCACTGGGCCGTTATCAACATCCCTGCCAGCGTAACCGAGCTACCTACAGGCGCAGGTGACGAGTATTCCAGCGGTTTGCCGCAAGGCTCCTTGCAACTACCGAATGATTTGAGACTTGAACGCTTTATCGGTGCAGCGCCTCCAGCGGGACACGGTCCGCATCGATATTATTTTGTCGTTCATGCGCTGGACGTCGAAAATATTAGTGTCGCCCCTAATTCCACGCCAGCTCTCCTTGGATTCACCATGCTGAGTCATACGCTGGGGAGAGCAGTTCTCATGGCAACAGGGGAAATCAAGTAAACCAAGATGTTGAAGCATAGGAAAGAATGATATGAAAAATTCCGAGTATCTTATGCGTGTTTACGATTTTTTTTGCACACAACAGGGTTTGAAAAATAAGTACTCCATGCAATGCGGAGTCAAGTACGGAGGAAGTGGTGAAGCTGAACGATCACCCACATCATCATGTATGCCCCAATTGCCAGCAGCCAATTATAATTTTGAAGCATACCGTCATTTGCGGCTGTGGGAGCAAGATTAAAAACAAAGTGAAATTTAGAATATATCCAGAAAAACTGAAAAGTCCTCATCATTGAGGACTTTTCAGTAAATTAGCGTTGACCATCTCTACCAGCGAAGTATTTAAAATATTACATTGTCGGCTTAATCAGATGAAACTTTTATCATCAAAGGAATACAGGTTCGTTATTTCATCAATACAGTTTTATCCTATAGAAATGAGGCATTCCAATGCAAACCAATCATAGCGTTCAAAAAAATAAAGGAGAATTATTACTTGGTTTACTTGTCTTTACACTCATCATATCCGTCATGAATGCAACCATGTTTAATATTGTACTCCCTAATATCAGTAAACAATTTCAAATTTCTTCCTCACAAGCGAGTTGGATCATCACAGGCTATATGATTGTGTACGCAATTGGCTCGGTAACTTACGGTAAATTGACAGACAGATACAGCTTGAAGAATTTATTGACGTTTGGCCTACTGCTTTTTGCAAGTGGGTCTGTCATCGGCTTAGTGGCTAGTGAATATTGGATGGTCATTGTGGGGCGAATTGTACAGGCAGCTGGTGCATCAGTCATTCCGGCGATTTCTATGATTGTACCCGTTCGTTACTTTACATCTGAAAGGCGCGGTCGTGCATTAGGTACCGTTGCAATCGGATTTTCATTGGGTTTGGCCATTGGTCCGATCATTGCCGGCGTGGTAAGCAGTACATGGAACTGGCGGGTACTATTTGTAATCTCGCTTTTATCATTACTAACTTTGCCGATGTATCGGAAGTATTTAGATGATGAAAAGGGAGTTTCCAGAAAAATGGATTATATTGGCGGAATACTTCTGGCCGGTACCATAGCCATTTTGTTACTGGCTTTAACAAACGGAAGTGTTTGGCTTGCCTTAGGCGGGATTCTTATTTTCATTTTTTTCGTACTACGTATACGCTATACTCCAAACCCATTCATAAACCCGGCCATATTTCGAAACAAACCGTTTTCATTCGGTCTAATTATTACTTTCGTCATGATCGGGATTGGCTTTGCCTTTCCATTCATTACACCTCAGCTACTTTCTTCTGTACACCACTTGTCACCGGTTTTCATCGGAATAGTGATGTTGCCGTCGTCTTTAATGGCCGCGCTTTTGGGTCGACAAGGCGGTAAATTAGCAGATGATAAGGGAAATCGTTTCCTTGTGTTTACTGCAGCTGCACTTCTTATTATCGGTTTTCTCTCTTTGTCTTCAGTCGTTGGTATGTCGCCAGTATTTATAGCGATCTTTCTTATTTTTGGTGTTCTTGGTCAATCGTTCATGCAAATTGCAATGTCAAACACGGTTTCACGTACACTCTCACAAGAGAATATCGGCGTAGGGATGGGATTATTCTCGATGGTCACTTTTATTGCTACGGCCACATCAACAGCTGTTATCGGCAAGATACTAGATTTGGGCACATCGACCATTAACTTAAATCCGATACCACAAAACAGTGCAACTTTCGTATATAGCAATATTTTCCTGACACTTCCCATTCTTATCGTTGCCGTAGCTGCATTATATTATGTCCAATTCAGGCGAACAGGTACAATGGCTAAGGACGAAAAGATGAATAGCGAACCAGTTACTTAGTCACGGTAATATGGAAATGCTAGGTCAGATCGGGTTAGATAACATCAAAAAATTAAATCTAGCCTGCTTAATCAAAAAAATCTGCATGCCAGTTTATTCAAAGTTAATAAGAGACATTCTTCTTGCTGAGAATCTATAACTCTTAGGTTCTATGCTGTTAATTAGATCACACTTATTACGGTTCTCCGCGCTGTCTGTAACGGCAAGTTTAAAGGCCATCCTTTGTGGGATGGCCCTTCCTTTTCTAGCTTTTTTAAAGTATCGTACACGTTAACACAAAAAGTCCATATCAATATAGGGAGTGTTATTTAACAAATTTTCATAGTAGAAGCGTCGGGCTTGCTCATCCCATTCGCTCCAATCAGGAGCGTTAAAATCTCTGCTTCTATAGAACGCGGCTAATACTCTAGCTTGCCTTAAATTAATAAATAATGGGATTTTGTTTAACCAACTTTGACTCACAGTATTTTCCTTACAATAGCCGTTTAAAAAGTTGCAATAGTAACGCTTTGCAATCTCCCTCCTTACATCTCCAGACACAACCCACGGAATAGGAATTTCATAAAGTAATGGTGTAGCAATATCAGAAACAAACCAGCTATATTCCGCATCGTCATAGTCAATAATAATAGCTTTGTCCCCATCATTAAGATAATTTCCAGGGCTGATATCCCCATGAATAAGACCGTACGTATCTTTTTCCTTGGGTAGAGCGCTAACTTCAGTAATTAAACGATCAAAGTTATCGTGTAATTCTAACGGACAGTACTTCTTGAATGAGGCTAATAGGGCATTATCATTCCATTCAAAGCGTGAATGTTGGGACGAATAATGAAGTGAAAACTTATGTATTTTCCCGACCATTTGACCGATATTCTCATAAAACGTATTGCTCTCCTCGGCTATTACTGCATTTCTGCCGGGTGCTTTCTCAAAAGCTGTCACAACAAAGGACTCGTCAATGATATGAATAAAATCCCCGGATAAAGACTGAATGGGCCTCGCTACTTTCATTCCTCGATCAGCCAGGAACATGATATAATCTAGTTCCGCTCTTGTTAATAATTCATTTCGATGTGTGACATGGGCAATTCTTAAAATAACTTCTCGATCTCCAATAACCCCGGAATAAACGAAATTTTGAAACCCATTTAATTCGAAAATGGAGTCTTCACGTATTCCAAAACATTGCGCGGACTGTCTCAATATATCTTGTGTGTATAGTCGTTTAATCTTTTTATCCATATTTAACCTCACCCCTTTACTTTTATGGTAACAAAAGGTGCTGATAAAAAATATACTGAATTTGATTCAGAATCAAACTCTACACAAAAAGCCACATCGGAAAGCTCGATGTGACTTACAAGTGAATCTATTTTTTAGAGTAAATGATTTTCTTGATGCTTTCGTAGGAAAGACCGATTTTTGTGCAATTTTTCAGGGGTCGGGACATACCATACAAACAACCGCCATTGTTTATAGAAAAGACTTTGCATGGAGCAGATTGTGGATTTTCTCACCAGTTGAAACCCTCGATCCCTCACACACATAGCGTCATTTAATCAAGTACGTTTTTCCGTGAGATACGTTCTGACAGCAGGAGCAGTATACATTGAAAATTGATTAAGTATCCCTTCCGGAGTTTGATCTATTAAGACCATATCCCGAACGTTCGGTTGCATGAAACGTTCTCGGTCCATAACATTAAACATGGATACAATGGGATCGAAGTACTGATTAACATTCAATAAACCACAAGGCTTTTGATGCAGGCCAAGCTGGCCCCAAGTAAATATCTCAAAATATTCTTCCAACGTCCCTGGCCCCCCCGGGAGTGAAATAAATCCATCTGCTAATTCAGCCATTTTGGCTTTACGTTCATGCATAGAATCGACCATAATAAGTTCAGTCAAACCTTTATGCGCAATCTCACGAGTTTGTAAAAAATGAGGAAGCACTCCAATTACACGGCCCCCTTTTTCCAACACTGCATCAGCAACTTCTCCCATGAGCCCAGTAATAGCTCCTCCGTAAATCAGAATGATTTCTCGTCTGGCTAGTTCATGACCCAGTTCTATTGCAGCCTCTTTGTATATTGCAGACTTTCCTTCTTTGGAACCACAGAATACAGCGATTGATTTCATAGATACATTTTCTCCATTTCTTTTGTTAACTGCTTTATACTTTCTATATATTACAGGTGAAACTATGACATCTTTATGTCATAATTAGATTAAAAATTTTGGGGGATCTCCATGAAAATTGAAAGGATTCTATCGATAGTGTTACTTTTGTTAGAACGTAAAAAAGTGAGTTCCTCTGAATTCGCGAAAATGTTTGAGGTCACTCCTCGTACTATCTTTCGAGATATCGAAACTATTACCAAAGCCGGAATTCCAATCACCTCTTCCCCTGGTGTGAATGGGGGCTTCAGTATTATGGAACGTTACAAATTTGAGAAGAAGATCTTTACTCAAGCGGAGATACTAGTTTTAATACTTGGATTAAACAGTATCCATTCGACTGTTTCTAGCAACGAAGTATTGAATGCCATTGCTAAAGTGAAATCTTTGATCTCGGAAGATGAAAATCGACTGGTAGATAAACTAATAGCAATAGATCCTTCACCTTGGTTCGGAAGTACTCATGTCAAACCACCTGAATTGGGGCAAATTCGAACCGCAATTGAAGAGGACCGCTTAATTACATTTGAATATCTAGATCCTTTTGAAGGTATGACTCCTTTGGAACTCACCATTGAGCCTTGCCGATTAGTATTGAAGAATTCAGTGTGGTATATGCAAGGATTTTGTACAGATAAAGGGGGATTCCGAATGTTTAAGGTTTCCCGTATTTCTTCTCTTGTTACTCACCATGATACATTTAGGAAAAGACAAATCGAAGACGAGGTTTTAGATATTACGGAGAAAGAAATCATTCATTTAACTCTGCTTTTTGACCAATCACTTATTCCTTATATGAGCGAGTACTGTGGAGAGAACAACATTCGCTTATATGAAGGTGCTAAGTGGATAGCAAAGTTCCCCTTCATTCCAAATGACCATGGATATACTCATTTACTTAGCTTTGGGGACAAATGCGAATGTATCGAGCCTGAACATGTAAGAAGCGAGTTAACCAAACGAATTGAGGGTATTCACAAAATCTATTCCACTTAAAAAAACGCATCGATTTCTTCCATCGGCACCTTTATTACGCCTTTCAATATCCCCTGCCTCGTGTTAAATCGCTCTGTAAAAAAAGAAAGGCTCGCACAGGCAGGGTATTATTACTTCCCTTCCCAATACGAGCGTCTACGTCAAATTGCACTCAAACGGTTGATCCGGGTGTGTACTTTTAGCAATCGTTTCATTTCATGTAGCGATACTCTAGTAGATCCTTCAAATTTGAGATTTTCTGCAGAAGCTTCTCCCCGACATTGGTTTCCCTCACCAGCTTCCGCTCCAGTTCTTTGTCCACTAATCTTTTTACAGATAACACGTCTATTCCGTTACATAACACATCTTCTTTTGAATTAAATTTCTTATGGGCGACGAGCTGCATGCCAAAGGAATTGTACAACAAGGTGTATCCGGCAATGCCCGTTGTGGATTGATAGGCTTTGGAAAAACCGCCGTCAATCACGATCATTTTTCCGTTTGCTTTAACAGGGTTCTCTCCACGAATTTCTTTGACTGGCGTGTGGCCGTTAATGACATGTCCATGGTCCGGATTCAAATCAAACTCCAGCAAGATTTTTCGACAGGTCTCTTCATTTTCACGTAAATGGTAGTAAGGATTCTTTCTCTCCTTATGTGCTTCTTTATCTTGGATAAAATACCGTTCAAAAGTGGTCATTTCTCTCTTTCCAAAGAGCGAGGAACATTCCCCTGTCCAGATGTACCATACCATATCCGTCGCCAGATCTTCTGTCTCTTCCGGGTGCGCATAGGCGTAACGCAAATAATCTTCAAAAACATCAAGCAATTGACGGCCTGCATATGTCTTGTCTTCAATCTGCATTTCTTCCATATTTCCTTCTTCATCCAAAGGAATACAGCCGTGGATTAACAAATTCCCGTTGTATTTTAAATAAAGGCTTCCCTTTTTCATGAGAAAATTCATATGTCTGGCCAGCTTTTCGGAATGCTGAACGGAGAACAGAAGCTTTTCCATCACCTGGCGTTCTTCCTCCAGCAATTGTTCAGGATTCTGCGGATTTACTGTTGCGAAACAGGTGTTTTCCAGCAGGTACGTTTTTCCGCAGATATTAATTTCATTTTTCTCGTAATCAATCTGCTCCAGCAAAAGTCTTTCAGACATATTAAAGTATGGACGTCTTTTGATAATCGGGATTTCAAGTTTAAACTGGATCATGGCAATGGCTTGGTGAATTTTGGTGATCTGCAGAATTTCCTGCTCCGATACGGTATGGCCAGCCTGTAGCTTCGGTCTGAAGGGCGAATTGTCTTCATAGTATTTCTCCGCCAAGTTTAGCAGTGGGCGTAGATTGATTCCGTATACATCTTCAATAATGTCCAGATTGTCGTATCTGGCGCAGATCCGGATAATATTCGCAAGGCAGACCAGAGAACCCGCGTAGGCACCGATCCAGAGGACATCATGGTTCCCCCACTGAATGTCTACAGAATGGTAGTTGATTAGCGTATCCATAATTTTATCGGGATCCGGCCCCCGGTCATAGATATCTCCAACCACATGAAGATGGTCAACCACCAGGTGCTGGGTTGTATAAGCAAGGCCGATAATGAGCTTGTCCGCCTGGCCCAAGGATATAATTTGCCGATATATTTCCTCATAATAAGGATCCTTATTGTTGGTCGAATCCGTCTTGTATAGAAGCTCTTCTACAATATATACATACTGCTCCGGCAGCGCTTTACGCAATTTCGAGCGCGTATACTTGGAAGAGGCATAAGAAATAAGCTTAAGCATTTGTTCAATCGTTTGTCTATACCACTGGTTCAAAGCCTGTTTATTGCACAGTTCCCCTATAACCAGCTGTATTTTTTCTTCCGGATAATAAACCAACGCCGCAAAATCATTGATTTCCTGATCCGTCCAAACCTCCCGGAATATTTCTTTGATTTTCTCTTTGACGGTACCCGAACCGTTTCTTAGTACATGCTGAAAAGCCTGGAACTCCCCATGCAAATCACTGACAAAATGCTCGGTTCCCTTCGGGAGATTGGAGATCGCTTCAAGATTGATGATCTCTGTTATAATTTTTTCTTCCGTATCATATTTCTGGGCCAATAAATCTAGAAACTGCTCATCCAAAACAGATGTCCCCCTTCAAGGAAGTTATGTGGCATTAATTTTACAGGAAATTTCAAAGGACGACCCTTTTGAACCATAGCTAAAAAGAAAAACATTGGGTTTTTGCTAACTCTTTACCTGTATGGTTAACAATAAATATAAAATTATTTATATGGTGATTATCAGCATTGCCTTCCCCCATCATACTCCAGTTTCTCATATATGAACAAATTTCATTAAAGGGATGTATTTTGGAGTTGCTCATTTAAGTCCACTGACTCACGTGTTATCCCGTTGCTTAAAACTTTTGAAAACAGGATTAGGAAGGAAGCGAGAATATGAACAACCATTCGTTAAAGGGATTAGCTCCTTGGCTTGGGACACGAACTTGCACCGATAACATAAAAAAAGCCGCTAAAATAGCGACTTCAATGGGACTATGTTCTTGTCCCCCGACAGCAGTGCCGTCTCCCTGCCCCCCATCGCGTTGCAGATTCCTTAATAATTTATTTTGCTTTCTCTAGGTTTATTGAAACCATCCCATCATTTTCTTCATCAATTAAAGCAACTTCAGAATCAGATATCCATTTAAGCTCACCTAGATGTCTAGCATATGCAAATTCATCTGGAAATTCTGAAATTACTTTTTCTAACAGTATTTGTGTCCCGTCTCGGTGCATAATAGAAAGATATATATCCATGCTTTCTACATTGTGTTGACAAATAACCTTAGCACTGTAGTTCTTTTTAGGACTCTTGAACACTTTCTTCCAGACCCACTCATTTACATACCCTAACTCTTCAATTTTCAGAGCAGTCTCTTTAAATGGTGTAATATCCCAATTTTTATCCAAAACCAGTTTTTCTATTCCATTCATAAGCAGTTGGAGCGTTGTTCTTTTTTTCTCCGTCTCATTTCTTACGCTGAAGTCATCCAAATTAAATTTGATTTGTACTACACAGACTCCTGAATCATTAATAATCCTCTCATCCGAAATATTTTCAACGCAATCCACAAGAATTTTCCAACAATCTTTCGTTTTTTGTTTTCCGAATAAACGTTCAAACATAGCAGTTATACAACGCGTCTCCAAACTAAATGAACGCCGTTTCCATTTCCAATTTAACTCGTAATCCTTTTTTGTCGCATCGTCATATTCACAATTTTCTTCTTTCATTATTGATTCAACATTTTCATCATCTATTATATAAGGTAAATCTAGATCAAATGCTTTTAGATACAATACGCTCATCTCCCTCTATTTTCCCCATGGAGTTCTTGTTGATGTATACTCATTGAATTGCCTTTTTTCCATAGTCTCATAGCATTCACTTTCTCCCAATCGAGGGCTTCTCAGCCTGGTTGGTTTTTACTACTTTTGCTTCGTATTTTATGCTTCCTTTATTTTTATTCCATTTAAAAATCGGTCATACAAAAAAACCGTCGATCTCATTTTTAGATTATCGACAGTTTTTTGGAGCATTTTATGTAATGTTTTTGTCACCCTACAATTTATTTTTCTATTCTTACTCCATCTAGATCTTCATTTTTTTCAATGCATAATGGGAATGAAAAAACCTCAGCTGAGTTAACCAAGCTGAGGTAAATGAATTAACTATTTAATAACTTCAACCTTTTTATCCCCAGCTGACTTCGCTACATCAAACGTTGTTTGACCTTGGATAGCGACTATTACGCCAGTAGCCAGCATAGAAACGATTAAAGCTGCGCTGAGGGCTTTGGAAATTTTTTTCTTGACCATAACTACACCTCCTCCGATATCTATTATGTAATAAGTACTCCACTAAATAATTACAATATTTAACTTTTTATGTTGGGTAATCCACCTGGTGATTGTATTATAACGTACTGACAATGATTGTAAAAGGATTTTTTCCTTGTGTTCAAATAAAATAAAGTATTAGACTCGGGCTATTCAACTAGAGTTTCCCGCTAGTTCAATAAAATGAGCAGATAGCATCCGCCGAGCATAGAGGGGAGACCTGAGATGATTCACTGTAAGCCTTGATTTTATACATAAAAGGAATTAATTCTGTTAGTTCACGGCCACTCACCCTAATTAGAGCGTCTCAACTAATTTCTGAATCTTTGAGTGGGAAATTAAATATACAGGACCCATTATGTCTTTTTTGCCGTCCTTTACACGTATAGCGCTCTCCTGCTCTGCCGCGTAAACATCAATCTCTTCAGACAAGGGGAACAGGTAGCCTTGAACAAACGTGGCGTAGTCGCGTTGAGAATGAGATTCATAGGCAAAATGATCAAAGCCAATACCATCATAAATAGTACTTGTTTCAACCAAAAATAATATTAGCCTGCTTCAACCATGTCCACTCAGAAACATCATCAAAGTTAATTTGCTCACCTGTATAACCAGACGGATCAGCGCTAATCATAACAAGCGATTTTCTGTCTGTTATATCCTCATGCAACAATTTGACCAGCTTCTCTGGAAAGAAATCATTAAACCAACTGAGATAGTAGTGAGATTTCAAACTTAATTACCTCCATATGTACTATTTACATTCTTCCATCTTAACGATAAAACATATTATACACGCTAGAAAGACAAACGGTTTTTCAGCCATTTCGTTTACACACCCTTGTACACTTTTCCTAAATCCAACTCTATACTACCATAACATGGAATTTAAGTATGAGAAATATGCTTCCACGTTAACCTGCCCGATAGCTTAATGAGACATCATCACGCTAATATAATATTCCCGTTTTCTGATCATTTTGATGCCTTCTTCTTAGTTTTATTGAGCTAACGTTCCCCGTTAGTTCACTCATATCAACTCTGAGATAAACATTGGTGTAGCTCCATCCTCTGTATTAAAACCCAATTTATTATAGAAATCCACTGCATAAGGATAAGAAATTAATACTTTTGTTTTACACCCTTTATATCTATCAAGCATTATATTCATCATTTCCTTACCTATACCTATACTCTGATAACTCGGATTAATAAGCATATAATGAAAATATACCGTTAAAACACCATCTGACAAAGCATTTATTAAACCAACAAGCTTTCCTCCCTCCCAAGCGGTAACAATTGAATGAGACCCCTCCGATTGCTTGTAAAAGCTCGTTTGGATACTTGCCAGACTCCCATCCTACCGAAAGAAATAACTCCTGGAGTGCATCCTTAGTGATATCCTCTTTGCTTGAATCGTAATAAATACTCACACCTATAACTTCCTTTCATAAAACTAACTACGGCACAACATCTGTTTTAAACTCCCATATTTCGATGGTTTTACAACCCGTACGAAGCCATAAAATATTACCGACAAAGCAGTTTAGGATTTATCAAAGTGAATGATCACTTTATTTACCTCAATATACTATTAAAAATATGTAGAGAAAATGGATTAACTGAAGTGGAATTTGGATTTGTTTACATTAAAGAATTCATCAGAATACTTCTTGATGCCTCTTTTATACATAGGCTATATGGTTTTATTCTCATTCTGTAAACGAAAAACATCCCTTGCTGCTTCAATGAAAGATAACATGATTGGTGAAAGCCACTTGTCTTTATGCCACAACATCTGTGTATACACGTGCAAATCCGGAATTTCCCATGGAAGGACAACAAGTTCTCCGCGTTCAATTTCAGCTTCCACGACGATTTCAGGAAGAAAGGCAATACCGATTCCAGAAATCGCACATTTTTTAATGGCTTCAGCACTTTGAAACTCTAAATACGTAATGCTATCAACGCCTTCTTTCTCGAATGACCGGTCAAACATAGTTCGATATGGACAACCCTTCTCATTGGTCAGGAACACTTCTTCATGAAAATCTTCCAATTGCAGCACAGTTCGTTTGGCGAGCGGGTGATCTGGAGCAGCTAACAATCTGAAATGTTCTTCCAGCAGCGGTTCCACGGAAAGTCCACTCGAGCGAATGGGTTCATCCAACATATAAACAATATCCGTGGTTCCCTCAAAAAGCGTTTGCTTGAGCTCTTGATTTGGAACTGAGCGAAAGATCAGACGAACTCCCGGATGTTGCGAACGAAACCGTTGAAAGACAGGCGGAAGCCGATAGGAGCAAATAACCTCATTGGCACTTATCGTTAGGGTGCCACTTAGATTTTCATTGTCATGAACAGCACTACGAGCTTCCTCCATTTTTTCAAGAACGCCTTGGGCGTGTGTTAAAAAGCGTTTACCCGCAGTTGTGAGCGCGAGTTGCTTGCCCAACCGATCAAAGAGGCGAACACCTAGCTCATCTTCCAATGCTTTAATTTGCATCGTGACGTTGGAAGGAACGTAGCTCAGCACTTCTGCTGCCCGCGTGAAATTTAATGTTGTTGCAACCGTACAAAACGTATTCAGTTGACGCAATTCCATCCGATGCTCCCCCTTCATCTTTCAATTATATTGAATACTATCTTGAATTCTATTCACTTTTATTGATGGTATCATGGCTCTATACTGAGCACAAGAGATCACAGTGACATGTGGTTTTTCATTTTGAAGGGAGCGACCATACGATGGACTATGAAATTTTTAATTTGGGTGATGTACTCTTACAATCAGCAGTGACGTTACCTAACGCTTTTCTTGCTTATAAAACTTACGGAAAATTAAATGGACAGAAAGATAATGTTATCGTCTATCCAACTGCTTTTGGGGATCAGCATATTCAAAATGAATGGCTAATTGGCAGCGGGATGGCATTGGATCCAGAGAAATATTTTATTATCGTTCCAAATTTGCTGGGCAATGGACTATCTTCATCTCCCAGTAACACACCTCATCCATTCGATGGGGCTAATTTTCCACAGGTAACCATTTATGACAACGTTAGATTTCAGCAGCAACTGCTGACCGAGAAATTCGGCATTCAAAAGATTGCTCTCGTCGTAGGGTGGTCCATGGGCGGCATTCAGGCATTTCAATGGGGTGCAAGTTATCCAGAGATGGTCGAACGAATTGCACCTTTCGGGGGAATCGCCAAACCTTGGCCTCACACATATGTAGTTCTGGAAGGTGTAAAAGCTTCCCTGCTATCTGCAGTCCGCTTCGACTCAAGTAAACTAAACCAATTGACTTCTACTGACATGCGCGCCGTTGGCCGGGTCTATGCAGGATGGGGACTATCGCATGCGTTTTATAGAGAAGAGCTTTATCGTGAGATGGGATTTGACACATTGGAGGATTTTGTAGCTGGTGTCTGGGAAGAGAGCTTTATGAATATGGATCCGCACAATGTTCTGTCCATGTTATGGACAGGCCAACATGCAGATATTAGTGCCAACCCTTCCTATAAGGGAGACTTTGATAAAGCACTTCAGAGCATAAAAGCTCTTGCCTGTATCATGCCGGGGAGCACGGATCTCTTCTGCACAGCGGACGACAATGAATACGAAGCTGAGCGCATACCCAACGCTACCTTTAACCCAATACAATCGAAATGGGGCCATTTTGCCGGTCGTGGAATCAACAGTACCGATAATCAATTTATTGATGACAATCTGAAGCAATTGTTGTCACATAGCGCAAAAGAATAGATCGTTATCTGTATTGGATGTCTGTCAGGCATAACAAGATCCCTATTTTTAGCCGGTATATTTCTCTCATGAATTAACAACCTAATCTAACGTATTTGAGGTCACCAGATCCTACTGGTTCGACCTCTTCTTTTTTTTCTGTGTTTTTACTAGCTTTAACGAATTAAATGAAGTCTGAAGTTCTAGTTTTTATCCACATTGAATGATGTTAGGTTTTGTAAACAAAGAGACTGTAACATGTCTTGAATCTTGTAAGTCAACCTTACTTTTTTTATCGTTCGCATACTTGAAGTATGTGACAAAATTCAATTAACCTTCCTATGAATAGGAACAAGCTTTTGTCCTCGGACAATTTTTTCTTCAGTTGTCATTTTAGTGGCCACGTTGTTCATTGCATAGTATTGCCATTCCTCCCTAATAGTTGAGGTTCCATCCGTTGCAATAACCACTTGATATCCATAATCCGCACCAGCTCTGGGTTCAAATCAATAATTAATAATGCTGTTTTTTTAGGATTGAAATTCATTTTTATTCTTCCTTTCTTTTAGGCACATCCTATTCATTCGTGATTACAATTTTGCCATTTGCTGAGTTACTCTCCATTAACAGATGAGCCTCTGCTATTGCTTCTAGTTTGAACACTTTAGCAATGGGCGGAATAAGTGCATGGTCCTTTATATGATTAAATAGATCGACCAGCACCGTTTCTTTAATAACTTCACTTGTAAAAGCCGTAAAGAAAACACCTGTTGGTATATCAATCAATGGTTCGAAGGAATCGAGGGTCCATTCATTGCCTAATATGCCTGACATACATAAGATTCCTCGTTCTGAGACCAATTTCAAAGATTCCTTCAAGGTCACCGTCCCGATCAATTCCAACACTTTGTTCACTCCATTTGGAGCAATTTCAACTACTTTATTCGTAAAATGTTCATCATCAAGTAATGCGAGGTCCGCACCCGCCTGCTGAAGATATGTCAGCTTTCCGCTGTCACGAGTGGTCGATATAACGGTGGCTCCTACACTTTTGGCAAGCTGGAGGGCAGCCAGACCAACGGAACTGGTCCCGCCTCGAATGAGAAGCACTTCTCCTTTAGTTAATTGAAGACTTTCAAATAAAGATGCATATGCCGTGTAATACATTTCTGGAATGGCAGCGAGCGTAGTCCACTCCATTCCACCAGGAATGAGATACACCTGCTCTGAAGGAATCAAAACATACTCGGCATAGCTTCCATCAAATTCTCGCCCCAACCCTCCCATCAGAGAAGCGACATGCTGTCCTTTTTGGAAAGTGCTGTCCGATGCGTCCTCGATCTCCCCCACACACTCAATACCAATGATCCGTGGAAATTGAACGGATGGTGAATGCCCCTGCCTTGTATACATTTCCGAGCGGTTAATGCCAAATGCTCTGATCTTGATTAATACCCAGCCTGGTTTAACTTCGGGAATGGGAACCTCCCGTACTTTTAGTTCTTCAGGTGCACAGGCACCTTCCAGTACAACTGCTTTCATCAAAATTCATCTCCCCGCTCCGATGTAGATTCGTTTTTCCAACTGAATGAATAATGTATTTGTCGCCAAGGCAAGTCCTGCGGACAGGATGCTTCCCCACAGAATTTTATCGATATTCATGGTGCGTAAACCATCATATAAGATCGTTCCTAACCCGCCAGCATTGATGAATGCAGCAATGGTCGCCATGCCAATCGTAGATACGGAGGCAAGTCGCAGTCCTGTAAAAAGGGTTTGAATCGCCAAGGGTACCCGAATCTGAATCAATATATGCATACGACTCATGCCCAGCCCGGTAGCTGCCTCAATAATAGGTTGTTCCACATGATTCAAACCTGCGATAAAGTGGCGCAGAAGAATGTATTGATTATATAGAATCAGCACGATGATTGCCGTCGTTGTACCCAGTCCCGTCACAGGAATCATGATGGTGAACAAAGCCAGGCTGGGGATGGAATACAAAATGGAAAAAACATAAATGAAAATGCGTGACACCCAGTCGGAAGTCAGGATTACGATGGTTAGAAGCACGGCGACAATAATTGAGATCACCATGGTTATGACAAGTATCTCCACATGCTCGAACAGTGCGCTTCCCCACTTATCTGGATGTTTGATGGCATAATCGATCATTCTAAGGCCTCCCAGAAACGTTCTTGCTCCCTTGAAGATTGAATAAGCGACGCTACGAATTCATCTGCAGGATGATTAACGATTTCTTTAGGCGTGTCAAACTGGCACACTTTCCCTTGATTCATAATTATGACCCGGGTGCCCAACTTGAACGCTTCATTAATGTCATGTGTGACGAACAGGAAGGTTTTATTCGACCCTCCATGAATTTTCAATAATTCATCCTGTAAATGTAGACGGGTAATCGCGTCCAAAGCACCAAAAGGCTCGTCCAGAAGCATGATCGCAGGATTGGTCGCTAAAGCTCGGGCGAGTCCAATTCGCTGTTGTTGCCCTCCCGATAATTGTGAAGGATAGCGATGTTCATACGTCCGAGGGTCCAGTCCCACCAGATGCAGTAGTTCGGAGACCCTCTCCTCGATTTTCTCTTTATCCCATTTCAACAGACGAGGTACGGTAGCGATATTTTTCGCGATGGTCATATGTGGGAACAACCCAACCTGCTGAATGACGTAACCGATTCTTCTTCTTAGCATCACGGGATCTATGGATACAATGTCTTCTCCAAACAGCTTAATGTTCCCCTGAGAAGGTTCGTACAAACGGTTTACCATTTTCAAAAGCGTCGTTTTTCCAGATCCAGAGGAGCCCAGTATGGTAATAAACTCCCCTTCTTCAATAGACAAATTGACATGATTCACTGCGTATTCATTGGATTTTGAATATGTTTTGCACACATTATGAAATTTGATGGCTGGTGGCCCCATGTTACCACTACGTTTATTGGATGGATTCATAGAAGGCTTTTGCGACGTCTTCATATTCTTCTTGATCGACATCAACTTTGGCATTAAGTGCCGTGATCGTGTCTGTGTCCAGTGCCGAACTGATCTTATTGATGACTTCAGCAATATCTGGATGTGCAGACAGTACTTCATCACGGATGACAGGAGCCAAGTTATAAGGGGGCCATACTTGTTTGTCATCTTCCAATAGGATGTACTGATCTTTATTTACGAGTTCTCCTTCCGTCGTATATGCAGGTGCAACATCTGCCTCATTATTTTTAAGCACTTCATATTTCAGACTATTATCGTAGACTTTGGAGGACTTCCAGTTTAGCTTGCCATATACTTTTTCCAATGCTGGAATACCGTCGGCACGCTGATCCACTTCTCCTTGAGAGGCAAATCGAAGCTCGGTTGCATGCTTTTGCAAATCAGAAATCGTCTTAATTCCCCATTGTTCCGAGGCTTCTGCACGTATGACGAGCCCTGCTCCATCATTGGCTTTGGAATAGTCGAGCCAGGTTAAGTTGAACTGCTTTTTGTATTCTTCCTTCACTTTGGCATATACTTCATCCGGATCAGTCAACAACTCCAGCTTCAGGATGGCTAACAAACCGGTGCCTGTGTATTCCGGATACATATCAATATCTTGATTCACAATGGAAGAATGGATCACAGATCCCGCAATGTTAGGTACACGCTCTACTTGGTAGCCGGCATCCTCCAAGGCCAAGGCGTAAAGTTCTCCCACAATCAGATTTTCAGTGAAATCTTTGGTGCCGATTCGAATTGATGTCTCTTTATTTTCCGAAGGCTGATTTTTTTGCTCACCACAGGCGCTCAACAGGAGCGATAATACGATGATAAGTGAAGTTATGATATAGATTTTTTTCTTTTTGTTTTTCATGTCGTTTTCCTACCTTTGCAAAAATTGATATCGAAATAACATTCGTTCGGATATATCAAGCAAGACTCCGATTAAGATGGCCAATATCGCCACAGATCCCCCGCCAATTAGAAGCAAATCGATTCGATTGAGTCCTAGACCGGTGAAAATGATCTCACCGAATCCACCAGCTCCGATCTTGGCTGCCAAGGTGGCACTGGCGATAATTTCAATGGCAGCTGTTTTGATTCCTGTCAGAATGAGTGGTGCAGCAAGAGGGAACTTGATCTTCCACATCATTTGACGATCAGACATCCCCGCCCCTATAGCAGATTCAAGAACAGATTGAGGAATATGATTCAAACCGGAAATGGTATTCATCAATATGGGAGGTACCCCCAATAAGATTAAAGCAACCAATGCTGGCTTCATGCCAGTGCCCATCAACGGAATTAATAGGAGTAAAACAGCCAGGCTAGGCACAATCCGCAGAATCTGAATCAGCGATACAATCCACTTTTCCGAGCGTTTGTATGTGATGGTCAGATATCCCAGTGTAATTCCGATCCATGCAGAACAAAGCAATGCCAGTAAACTGACCTCTATATGCTCTCGCCCCAGAGCGAAGAAAGCACTCCAATTGTCTGAGAAATAGGTTGCCAATTGCATTCCCAAGCTTTCTTGCAACATGTTCCCTCCTTTCATTCAAGTTGCTTTTCCCTCGACAGCTTTATAATATAAGCATTATAATCGTTTTGAAAGTAGGCACCTTTTTATTAGATAGGAACCAAAAAGTAACTATTGGAGGATTAGCTTAAATGTTTACCAAAAAAGAGTTGCCTGAATGCCCTGTAGCAACAACTGTCGGTTTGATAGGTAACAAATGGAAATTACTTATCATGAGAGATCTTCTGAAAGGAACCCAACGGTTCGGTGAGCTTCGCAAAAGTATTCCGGAAATTAGCCAAAAGGTATTGACCGAAAATTTGCGTTCCATGGAAGGAGACGGTATCGTCATTCGTACCGTCTATGCGGAGGTACCGCCCAGAGTCGAATACAGCTTGAGCGATTTAGGTAATACGCTGAGACCCATCATTAGTGTGATGGAAACATGGGGAATGGATTATAAAAAGCTCAATGAGGATACTTCGACCGATACAGACGAATAGGATTACGGATAGTAGAAAAATGAGCGAATCCATGTTCAGGATGCGCTCGTTTTTTGGTGAGTCCTTTTGTGAAATTGTAAAAGTGTTCATGCTTCCTAACTAAAGGTATAAAAAGCAGGTTTTATAAGCACCTCCGCTGAGGAAAAAAAGATTAGATAGATATCTAATCGGTAATGGGAACATGTTCTTACCCATTCCGGCAATCGTTATAATTCATTTCTCCAATTATCCGGGTTAGTTTTTAGCCTTTACTTGGTTCTATGTAAAATTCCGCCAAGGAAATGTAGCGGAAATTTTTTAAAGTTTACTATATTAAACTAAGAATGCTTTAGAAATGATGACTAACAGGATGAAGAGTACCAATATTGCACCTGTGCTACTATAACCTCCACCAAACCCTCCGATACTTCCATTGCCATACTCATATCCAACTTCACTCATATTTCTTCCCCCTCATTTTCGATATATATTAAGCTATTCAGAAATGTTTAATTTGACACGGCTAAAATGAAAGGTTTCTACAAGAGAGTTTAGTTCAATCTCGTCTTGTTATCGTATTCACGAGTTATGTTAGAACAAGAGTATCACCCTTTTTCAATTCGACAAACAAAACCCCCGCCAAAGCGTGGTTTTGGAATACCAATGAAGAAAAAAAGGTGTTACTTTAAGATATGCTAATAAAAATAAGATGTGAATAATAATTATCAAGATTTTCCCTCAATTACATCTTCTTATCTTACAAACTCAAGAAAAGTTCCATCAGAGTTTCTATAACCTTTCCAATCCTCTTTCGGCACAAGTTATTTCTCGAAATCTTTATACTGACGGCTCCCGACAATGGGAACGAACGTAATTGCGCAGCTCTGTCAGAACGGCCATTTCGTAATAATGCCGGTTGATCGTTCCTCCATCATCGTAGACGTGCTTTTGCCAACGGTTTGAAATGAAATTTAGGGGTCATTTAATAAACACAGGCTGTTTTCGGCGTTCTCTACAATGAATGATTTTGTAATGAATTATTTTTTTAAACCAGCTGCATAGAATGGACCATTAACTGATATGGTCGTTAAGATACAAGCCATTTCTTGAGGAGTTTCTTTCGTACCACTTTCCAACCATTGCTGAATTACCCCTATTATTGCAGTCCCCATATAAGCAGCTAAATATTGTCCTGGAACAAGAAGATTTTCTTCTTTTACAAATGAGTTTGGATTATTTCCATAGAGTGTTTCCCACATAAATTGTTTCAATCTGGTTTGAAATGTTAAATCCCCGTTTGGACCTAACACAGCTTTCATAAATCCACCATTCAAATTTAAATACTCAAATATTGAAACGGTTAAGGAAAATGGAATTAATTTTTCAGAGTCACTTTCAAGTGCGGCAATAACACTTGGATAGTTTTGTTTTGTAATTCTGGACATATCAAGCATAATTTCTTCCTCACATTTAGTCATTAAATCAAATTTGTCTTGATAGTGAGCATAAAACGTACCTCTATTAATGTTCGCCTTCGTTGTTATGTCTTTAACCGTAATTGCTTTAAAACCTTTTTCATTTATTAGTTCAACTAGTGCTTGTCGAATGGATTCTTTTGTCCGAATGACACGTAAATCAGGGTTAATATTGCGCAAGTAAATTCCTCCTTAATTTTATCCAACACAATCATTAAAGGTGTTCCGTAACCAACACATTTGGCATTTTTAATTATTGAACATAGACTTCTCCAATTTTATAATTCGAAGTGTAATAAACAACAGGTTGTTCGTTTATTATAACTTATCATCTGGGAGGGGATACAGGCAAAATTAAAACGAATATAAAAGCTAAGCAAAATTCGATATAAATAATCGGAGTTTTCATGCAAAGTTGAAACCAACACATCCCCATGACACTGTATAAGGTTTGAGCAAAATAGTCGTGACTACTTCACTTATGAAAATCAAGAGATAATCATCGAAAAGGATGTTCCCCTCAAAATGAAGGATTATATTATATGTAAATTTGTTACATCCGGACAAGCCTGGTAAATTTCTTCCGTACCCCAAACGAGGTTTTCTAAAATGCGAATAACGTTTTGATGCACGGAGACGATATCAACTAACGAGAGAAGATTTTTAAATCAAAGAATGCAATTCAATTTTAAGGAGGAAGCAACTATGGATAAAGTAAAAGAAATGATGTTATTCAACCCATCATTCGAATATATCGATGATGGAGTAGAGCACGGTATACTGAGCCAATTTAACCCGGGTACAACGGTGCTAAAGAAAGGCTATCAAGTAGATCAACGTTTTATGCCACTGCCGTGTGATGTGATTTTTGAAAAAGATGTACCGGTAAAACTTAGAGATGGTGTTACCATCTACACTGATGTTTTCCGCCCCTCTGGAGCAGAAAAGGTTCCTGTTATTATTTCTTGGAGTCCTTATGGAAAGGCAGCCGGCACAGCCCCAAGATACACAAATCTTTTTGGTATGATTGGTATACCTGATTCAGAACTTTCGGGTCTTCATAAGTTCGAAGGCAGTGACCCCGCTTACTGGTGCAATCATGGTTATGCAGTTTGCAATCCTGATCCGAGAGGAGTTGCTCATTCTGAAGGCGATATATTTATGATTGGTACACAAGAGGCTCGTGACTGCTATGATCTTATTGAATGGCTTGCAGAACAGGAATGGTGTAACGGAAAGGTCGCTACAAGCGGTACTTCGTATCTTGCATTTTCACAGTGGTTTATTGCTGCTGAGCAGCCGCCCCACCTTGCAGCAATAAATCCGGAGGAAGGCTTGGGAGATGCTTATCGTGACCTCATTCGTCGCGGTGGTATACTTGATGTAAACTTTGCATCTCGTCTGCAGGTTAACCATGTACATGCCGGTGAAGCTGTTAGGAGAGAAGATGTACATGATGAAGGACTTAAATATCCATTTGCCAACTGTGACTTATGGGAGGATAAAATTGCTAGATTCGAGAATATAACTTGCCCTGCTTATGTTGTAGCAAGTTACAGCAATACATTGCACACACCAGGCACATTTCGTGCTTGGAGAAATATGCCAAAGGAAAACAAATGGCTCCGTATCCATGACAATCAGGAATGGCCGGATTTCTACAAGGAAGAACAGCAGGAAGATCGCCTTAAATTCTTCGACCATTTCCTTAAGGGAATAGATAATGGCTGGGAGAAAACACCTGTGGTGCGGTATGCGCTTCATGATTTTGAAGGCGGTCATTACGAAGGTATAGAAGCTGAAACGTTTCCACCAGAAGGAACGGTATACAAGAAGATGTATCTTAACGGAGTTACTCGTACTCTTTCAGAAACACTTGCCCAAATAGATATACCTGCAATTTATGATAGTGAGGCATCTCTTGCACAGGCATCATTCCTTTATAAAGCAGAGGAAAAGACAGAACTTGTCGGTTATCCTAAAGCAAAACTTTATGTTGAAGTTGATGGAAGCGATGATATGGATATACTTGTATATCTCTATAAGCTTGATAAATTCGGAAATCACCTTCAGCAGTTTGTAATTCCAAATATGACTGCAAGGATGCATGATCTAACAGACCGCGGCGGAAGTGTTTTAAGATATAAAGGAAGCAATGGTCGTCTTCGTGTATCAATGAGACACCTTGATGAAGAAAAGAGTACAAATGAAGTACCTGCATATACTTTTGATCGTGAAGAAAAACTCCACAAGGGTGAGATTGTAGAGATTGAAATTGAGATGTTCCCAATTGGAATGCTCCTTTATCCGGGAGAGCAACTTCGCTTTATTGTAAGCGCCAAGGATGAAGTCGGTGGCATAATGCCGGGTACACCTGCCGCACCACCGGTAAATCATGGTAAGCATATTATTCACTGCGGCGGACAGTATGATTCGTTTTTGCAGCTCCCTTTTAGAAAATAATTTTTAGTCATCCGTCCTTGAGAAACGCAGTCTGCATGTCCCATTGGGGGTACCACCAACAAAACGCGAAAAACGTACGATAAATCAAACAAGCTGGAAATTCTGTATGCTAAGGAATTCCGGCTTGTTTTGTGTAAGTGCTGTGGAAGATCAACTTTTAACCTCGTAATGCTTCTTGCTTCCTTTCCCTTCATCATCCCTTCTTCGTACTGTGTATCAGACACTATGCTCCTCAACAGCACTTCTATATAGCTAAACGTGCTGTTGAGCGCCTGTTCTTGTTAAATGAGGGTCATTGGCAGGAACATTGTCACTAACGGACAGGTGGTGCAAAGACTGGAGCCAATCTAGACGGATGTACCTTTTCCCCGATACTATAAAACTCACAAAATTTCATTATTAGCAGATTCCACTTATCTGGATCGATATAATTCTCCTCTCCATGGGAAGTTTTTTTATGCGATAAAAACTATAAGAACACTTAACACTCAGCTTAATAGCAGAAAATTTGCACATCAATATGTATTACCTTCATCACACATTTAAACGCGTCTCAAGCATAACGATAATTTAATTGGAATATGTCATGAAAAAACATTTTGAGAAGACGAAACAATTATTGGAAAACTCAAATTACACTATAACGCGTTTTGCTGTTATTATTGGACTTTCTAGCGCTGCGCATTTTGCGTCAACCACGAACATCTATAACTACCATAAAGTATCAGGATTGTCTGCGTTAAGCGATTATGTGAATGCAACTGATATGCAAGATTTACCTACGAGGATGATGCAATCCCCTTTTTATAGTACAAGCACTGCTGAACATAAATTCTACAGCTGACAGCTCATTATTCTTCCAGTTGAGATACTCGGCATTCAGGATGCCCCGCTGACCTACTGTAAGTGTATTCAAATTCATTTGTGGCGGCCCCATGTGATCCCTTTATTTCGTGGCTTCAGCAATACCTTCAGCCTGTGCTTGCTTAATACCACTACGTTCCTCTTTGGCAAGCCAGCTAAGTATCTCACAAGATCCATAATAAGCTGCCCGATCCCCTCAACCGTTTGATGGACTTAACAAATTATTTATCCCCCTCACGGATGAAACGCTGTACAACCTCACCTTCTCGAAATTTCATCTGTATGTTGACCAGAGCTCGATTATAAGTCATTTATTTTATCCCTAATTGGAAATGTCCTCGTTCAGTGAGTAAAAAATAACAAAACACTTACCATTCAATGATATATATTGCGCAATTATTTCTTTTCTTTTTTTCGTTTTTTATCATCAACTGATGTTGGATAGCTAACGTGCAAGAGTCTGGTTTAGTCAGCCTAATGCACGCCTTGTCGCCATCATATAATTGTATAAATGATCAAAAGAAGGCCGAGAACCTTGAAATAGTTACATGACCTGCGCTGTTAGCTATTACTGATGAATTAGCAATGGTAATAGGAAACCCAGATATATTCCTAAATTGAATTGTATCTCCAACAGCAAAGGACTCAACTTGAACTAAAACCAATTGACCACTTGTTGCCGTGGTTACAGCAGCAGCCAGATATGCTGTAGAATTATTTAGCGATAGCCCAATTGTTGCTCCTGGTAATGTAGCAGCTGCAAGATTTAGTACAACACTTATGTTGTACAAACCTGCATTTTGTATTGTGAAAACACTAGTTGCTGCATTATAAGTAAGTGCAGTAAATTGGTTTGGAGTAATATTTAAAATATTTGATCCAGAAGCAATTGTCTGAGGTTGAATATTACCATTAAAGTATGAGTCTACAAACGTAGGAGTTGCGCCTGTTGCGCCTGTTACCCCAGTAGATCCTGTCGCACCAGTGGCGCCAGTAGCGCCTGTTCCCGTTGCACCTGAGACACCGGTTACTCCAGTAGAACCCGTCGCTCCGGTGGCTCCGATTCCCGTTGCGCCTGTCGCACCAGTTACACCTGTAGATCCTGTAGATCCTGTTGCACCAGTCGTTCCTGTTCCTGTGGCACCAGTCACACCGGT